>JAFXHX010000003.1 GCA_017536205.1 Clostridia bacterium
GATAATGGGGCGAGAGATGGGACTCGAACCCACGACATTCAGAACCACAATCTGACGCTCTAACCAACTGAACTACTCTCGCCACAATTATATGGCGCGCCAGAAGGGACTCGAACCCCTGACACCCGCCTTAGAAGGGCGGTGCTCTATCCAGCTGAGCTACTGGCGCACTTTGTCAACGGTTAAACCCTTTTAGCCTACATTTATATGGAGCGGGTGATGGGAATCGGACCCACGCAACCAGCTTGGAAGGCTAGTGTTCTACCATTGAACTACACCCGCACTTACCGTACAATGCTAAACGATTATAGCAAAAAGTAAGTTGGTTGTCAAACAAAATTAAAGGTAATTCCAAAAAAAATTATTTTTTAAAATCTTTTGTCGAGTGGAATATGTTTTACACTGATATCTTTGCCGTTAATTTTTATAAATGCAAAAGTTTTTGCCGTTCCGTATGAAGAAAGCGTTCCGGGATTTACTAGCGTAACGCCGTTTATCTCGGTAGTTTTAGGTTGGTGAGTATGCCCATATAAAACAAGGCTTGCGTTAACCTTGTTAGCGTATTCATAAAGGCGTGAAAGCGAAAGTTTAACCCCGAACTCGTCGCCGTGAACGGCAAGCACGGTAACCCCTTCAACGGTAAAAAGCGCTTGTTTAGGGTAAAATTGAATAAAATCGCAGTTGCCCCTAACTATAACGGCTTTATCTTGATAGTTAGAAAGAACTTCGCTTGCGTCGCTAACACCGTCGCCTAAAAACACTATTTTAGAAGATATTTCAAAGTCGCCCCGCAGGCGTTTAACCCCATCTAAATTGCCGTGGCTATCTGAAAACACTGTTAAATAACTACTCATTTTCGTTTAATTTTCCGTAAAGGTCGCAAAGCGCGCGATAACGGTGGCTTACTTTGTTTTTATCTTCATCGCTTGCTTCGCCAAAGGTAACTTGCAAATCGTTAGATAGAAAAATACAATCGTAACCAAAGCCGTTTTCGCCACGTTCTTCGGTGGTTATAACGCCGTGAGTTTCGCCTATTCCCCAAACGTAACTGCCATCTGTTTTATAAAGCACTACCGCCGAAACAAACTTTGCGCTTCTATCGTTTGCGTTTTCAATATTTTTAAGAAGTAAAGCACGATTTTCTTTGTCCCCGCCACCAGAATACCTTGCGCTATAAATGCCGGGCGCACCATTAAGTGCCGTGACCATAAGCCCGCTATCGTCTGCAAGCACGTTTTTATTAAGCGCAAGCGACACCGTTTTAGCCTTAATAAGCGCGTTTTCTAAAAAGGTAGTACCCGTTTCTTCAATGTCTTTATTAAAACCAAGTTCGCTCATAGGAACAACGATATATTTATCGCCGAAAATGGCTTTAATTTCTTTAATTTTACCTTTGTTTCCAGATGCAACTACAATTTGTTCCATACTGTTCTCCTTAAAATCTTTATTAGGAAGTTTTGAAATAAACACTATTAAAAAGGGGAGCGATACAAGCGAAGACACAACGTCTGCAATAGGTTGCGATATTTGAACGGCAGTAACGCCACAGTAACTATGAAGTATAAGAATTGTTGGAATAAACGCAAGCCCCGAGCGTAACATTGCTAAAAAACTTGCCGTGAGCGCTTGGCGAGTGCTTTGAAAAAGCATATTTGAAACAACCGATATAGGCATAAATATAACGCCTATCGAAGCAACCCTAAGCGCAAGCGTTCCTATTTTAATAACTTCGCTACTTTCTTGGAAAAAACTTATAATTGCTTCGGGGAAAATAATTCCCGGTATAGATAAAACGCAAACTATAATAGTTCCAAACAAAAGGGTGAACGAAACGCTCTTTTTAACTCTTAAAAACTTTTTGGCTTCGTAGTTAAACGAAGAAACGGGTTGAAAACCTTGCCCTATGCCCAGTCCAACGTACATTATAAGCCCTAAATACTTGTTTACTATGCCCATAGCGGCGTTGGCAGCGTCACCGTAAAGTTTTGCAAGGTTGTTAAGTATGCCACCTGAAATTGCAGTTAAGCCTTGGCGAATAAGCGAAGGAAGCCCAACCTTTATAATATTTAAATAAACTGCTACGCTATTTGAAATAAGCGTGTGGTTTACTTTGCTTTGCGAGTAACGAGAATATAAAACTATAAGCAATACAAAACTTATAAATTGCGAAACTGCCGTTGCAATACCCGCACCCAAAACGCCACAATTAAAAACTGAAACAAGCAAAAAGTCGCCCAAAATATTAAGTAATCCACCCGTTCCAAGCCCTATCATTGCATAGAACGCCTTGCTTTCGTAGCGTAAGCAGTTGTTAAGAACGAGCGAGCCTATCATAAACGGCGCAGTTATTAAAACGCAAACGCCGTACTCTTTAGCGTAGGGTAAAATAGTTTGGCTACTTCCTAAAACTTTCATAAGCGGTGTTAAGAAGATAAGCCCAAACACCGAAATAAAAAGCCCTAAAATCATTCCAACGTAAAACGCCGAAGAAACGTAAACCGAAGAAGTTTTTTGGTCTTTTTCGGCAAGATATTTTGCAACGAACACGCCCGAGCCGTGCCCAAACATAAACGCTATTGCTTGAATTATGCATTGAAGCGTAAATAAAACGCCTATTGCGCCTTGTGCGCTTTCACCAAGCGAGCCAACGAAATAAGTGTCGGCAAGGTTATATATGCTAGAAATTAGCATAGAAACGGTGGTGGGTATGCCAAGCGTTATAATAAGTTTAGAAACGGGCGTTTCCGTCATTTTTTTGTAATGCGTGTCTATGGCGTTCATAAGTTTATTTTATCACTCAACACCAAAAATTACAACTAAAAAAGCCCCTTAGAAAAGGGGCTTTAAAATTATTTTATAGTAACTTCTAATTTTCCGTTAATTGCGTCTACCAAAATAACGCTTTCGGGCTCGGGGTTTGAAGTTATTATAAGTTTTGCTATTAAAGTTTCAACTTCTGCTTGAATAAAACGCTTTAACGGCCTTGCTCCGTAAACGGGGTCGTAACCACCTTCAACTATATACGTTTTAGCGTCGGGCGTAAGTTCAAGATGAAGTTTTTTATCTTTAAGCCTTTTTGCAAGATTTTCAATTAAAAGGTCAACTATTTTTACAATTTCTTCTTTGGTTAAGGGCTTATAAAAGACTATATCGTCAAGCCTATTTAAAAACTCTGGCCTAAAGTGTTGCTTGAGTAGTGAGTTAACCGAAGTTCTTGCGCTTTCGCTAATGTTACCACTAGAGTCAATGCCTTCTAAGATTATGGGCGAGCCAAGGTTAGAAGTTAAAATTATAACGGTATTTTTAAAGTCAACCGTTCTACCTTGGCTGTCGGTAACTCTGCCGTCGTCAAGCACTTGAAGTAAAACGTTAAACACGTCGGGGTGGGCTTTTTCAATCTCATCGAATAGTACTACCGAATAGGGTTTTCTTCTAACGGCTTCTGTTAGTTGACCACCGTCTTCAAACCCAACGTAACCCGGGGGAGCGCCTATAAGCCTTGAAACGCTAAACTTTTCCATATACTCGCTCATGTCTATGCGAATAAGATTTTTCTCGTCGTCAAACAGCGTTCTTGCAAGGGTTTTTGCAAGTTCGGTTTTGCCAACGCCCGTAGGTCCAAGGAATAAAAACGAGCCTATGGGGCGATTAGGGTCTTGGATACCTGCTCGTGAACGAAGAATTGCCTCGCTAACTTTTTTAACGGCTTCGTCTTGACCGATAACGCTTTTATGAAGTATGCTTTCAAGTTTTATAAGTTTTTCAACTTCGCCCTCAACTAGTTTAGAAACGGGAATACCCGTCCATTTAGAAACAATTTTGGCAATTTCGTCTTCGGTAACTTTATCGCGAAGAAGGGTGGTTTGCTTTGGCGATTTTTCGGCGTCTATTAGTTTCTTTTTAAGTTCGGGAAGTTTGCCGTATTTTAATTCCGCCGCTTTGTTAAGGTCGTATTCACGCTCTGCCTTTTCAATTTCGGCACTAATTTGTTCTATTTGCTTTCTTAAATCTTGTTCGGCGTTAATTCCCGCCTTTTCCGCTTGCCACTTTTCGTTCATATCGGCATAGCGTTTTTTAAGCGTGGTAAGTTCGTCGCTTAAAGAAGATAGCCTATCTTGAGAAAGGGCGTCGGTTTCTTTTTTAAGGGCGGCGCACTCAATCTCAAGTTGCATAATCTTTCTTGAAACGTCGTCCATTTCGGTGGGCATAGAGTTCATTTCCGTTTTAATAGAAGCGCACGCTTCGTCAACTAGGTCGATTGCCTTGTCTGGCAAAAATCTATCGCTAATATAACGGTTAGATAGCGTGGCGGCGGCAATTAACGCGCCGTCTTGTATTTTAACGCCGTGGTAAACTTCATAGCGTTCTTTAAGCCCACGGAGTATTGAAACGGTATCTTGCACCGAAGGCTCGTTTACGGTAACGGGTTGAAAACGGCGTTCTAGGGCAGGGTCTTTTTCAATGTATTTACGGTACTCGTCAAGCGTAGTTGCGCCTATGCAGTGAAGTTCGCCACGGGCTAGCATAGGTTTTAAAAGGTTGCCGGCGTCCATAGCACCGTCGGTTTTGCCTGCGCCTACTATGGTGTGAAGTTCATCAATAAACAAAATTATATTTCCGTTGCTTTTTTTAACTTCTGAAAGCACGGCTTTAAGCCTTTCTTCAAACTCACCGCGATATTTTGCGCCCGCTATTAAAGCGCCTATATCAAGCGAAAAGAGTTTTCTATCCTTAAGCGACGAGGGAACGTCACCTTTCATAATTCTAATTGCAAGCCCTTCTGCAATAGCCGTTTTACCAACGCCCGCTTCACCTATTAAAACGGGGTTGTTTTTAGTTTTTCTAGAAAGTATTCTTATTGCGTTTCTAATTTCGTCGTCTCTACCTATTACTGGGTCAATTTTATTTTGGCGCGCCCTTTCAACAAGGTCGGTGCCGTATTTATTTAAAACGTCGTAAGTGGCTTCGGGGTTATCGGTTGTAACTGAAACGTTACCCCTAACTTCACGAAGCGCCTTTAAAAACGCATCTTTAAAAATGCCGAACTTTTCTAGGATTTTTTTAGCCTTTTCGCTACCTTTTACAATAATTCCGTATAAAAGGTGTTCTACCGAAATAAAACTATCTTTCATTTCGTTTGCCTGCGTTTCTGAAAAGGTGAACACGGCGTTAAGGTCTTGCGATAAATATTCGCCCGAGGCCCCCGAAACTTTTGGTAGTTTTTCTATTTCCTTAACCGTTTCTGCCTTTACGGCTTGGGGGCTTACGCCTATTTTTTCAATAATTTTATTCGATATGCCTTCGCCGTCTTCAAGAAGCGCGCATAAAAGGTGCAACGAAGTAATTTGTTGGTTGCCGTAGTTAGACGCTATTTGTTTAGCGCCGTTAACGGCTTCAATTGATTTTTGTGTTAAGTTTTGTGCGTTCATAATATCACCTATATAACTAATCGTTCTTTTTTAAGGGTTAAAAACCTTTGCTCAACCACTCTATAAGCGTAAGCAGGGCTTGATAGATTTGAAAAGAATAAGTTTAAAAGTTCGTCAAACTCCTTAACGTAATCGGTAATTTCTTGGGCAAGAAGTTTTGTTGAAACCGTTTTATTTGGGAAATTAAATAACCTTGTAAACCTTACTCCGTCGAAAATATGCGTTGCGTGTGCGTTGTAGTAATTTTTTTCAAGTGCAGAGTATAGCGAATAAAAATCGCTCATAAGGTTAATTAAAATGGGGTTTTGCGTGCGCAAGGTAACCTTTAACTGCCCTAAATGGTCGCTGTTGGGAAAAAGTTCAACGCTATATTTAATAGCGGGGTTATAACGGTAGTTAATTGCGCTAACAATGCTTGCCATATACTGCGACGGTTGGTCAATAAAGCGCATAGTGCTACCACCCGATAACAACTTTTCAATTTCGCCAAACACGCTTTGCGCCCTAATTTCGGGCGTTTCGTACCTAACTGCGCTTGCAAGTATTTTTTCAACCATATTAGAGCGTGAAAGCCCGTTTTGCCTTGCTAGTAAATCAACGCAAGAAATAACTTCGTCGTTTAGAAGTAAACTGTAAACCGATTTTGCCATAAAACTCTCCTTTCGTATAAACATTGTAAACCTATTATAATAATTTGTCAATAAAATTATGTAACTTTATTTACAAAATTATACAAAAAAATAACGGCGAACTATTCTTCGCCGTCAGGTATAAAGCGTTTAAGCCAGTCAAGGTTTAAGTTCCACGCATCAACCGAAGAGAGTTCAACCGATTTTTGCGTTGCGTTAGAAAGTGCTTTAATATAACCTTGATAGTCGCAGTTATTAACCTTTTCAAAGTGTTTTATTGCGCTATCTTCATAACCTAAAAGTTGGGTGCGCGATATGTGAATTACCGAGTGGCAAGCGTGGCACACGGCAATAACGTCGTCAAGCGTTTGGGTGGCGGTTTCTTTATTATAACTCCACTTTTCGTGCGCTTCAAGCCTGCCTTTTTTACCGCATATAGCACATTTATGTCCGCTTCTAGCGTAGGCGTCTTTCCTAATAAAATCCCACGCGCGCTTTGAAAGCACCGTTCTTAAATTGTTATTCCACGCCCCCGTTGGAACTATTTCAAAGTTAAGTTTCATATTTTAATTTTAACATACGCCTGCAAAAAAATCAAATGTGTTGACAATTTAATAACGCTGTACTATAATTCATTATAATAATAAGGAGTTATTATGAAGAAGAAAATTGTTCTATTTTTATCGACTATTATGCTTTTATCGCTTAGCCTTTTTGGGCTTACGGCGTGCAGTAAAGAATCATACACTTTAGAAGTTATTCACTACGAAGGCTCTGGTAATTGGGGGCAATCTACTGAATATTTTGAAGTAGAAGAAGGCGAAAGTTTATTGTTCGTTGAAAACAAAGAACTTTTAGGAGCAGAGTTTGCAGGTTGGAACATAGACCTTCCCGAAGTTATGCCTTCAAGCAATTTAACTATTAAAGCAACTTATCGCGCTAAAACTTCGCCCGAAGATATATTCGTGTTTTCAAGTGGCGTAATTACGGGGCTTACTAGCACGGGTAAAACTTATTACGCAATTAAACTTCCCGAAACTATAGGTGGCGTTACCGTAACCGAAATAGGTGACGAAGCCTTCGACGGTGCAGACTTTCAACTTTTCGAGTTTTCTAGAAACGTTACCGTTATAGGTAACGAAGCGTTTAGCGGTTGCAATATAAATAAAATTGAACTTCCTGAAAGTTTAGTAACTTTATGTTCTTCTGCGTTTGAATATACTAATATTGAAGAGTTAAATATTCCCGTAAACGTTTCTAGGCTAGGCAAGTCTTCAAACGGTTTTGAAGGCGATATAAAAAACGGTGCGTTTTATTATATGGACACTATTAAAGCCTTTAACGTTGACTCGGCTAACGAAACGATTGCATCGCACAACGGGCACTTGTTTACTGACGATGGAAAAACCCTTATAAGATACGCTCCTAGTAGCAAGGCAACTACTTATAACGTAAGTGCTGAAAAAATACATTACGGCGCGTTTAGAGATGCTAAAAATCTTGAAACAATCAATATAGGTGCAAGCGTTACCGAAATAGGCGCACGCGCGTTCTACGGAACGAGTAACCTTAAAGAAATTATCGTTAGCCCATACTGCTACGATTATTACGGCGAAGAAGGAAACGTTGCCGTTTACTATCAACCCGATAGTGGTGACGAGATTGACCTTGTGATTTATGCGTCTAACGTAGATAACCAGTCTTACGTTATAAAACCCGGCACTGATACCGTTAAAATGTACGCTTTTGAAAATTGCACGTCGCTTACCAGCGTAACCATACCAAGTAGCGTAACCAAGTTAGAAAGCGGTGCGTTCTGGAACTGCACTAATCTTACTAGCGTTATTTTTGAAGGAACGGTTGAACAGTGGAACGCTATAAACAAATCGAGTTGGATTTTTAATAGCCAAAAGTTAACTACTATAACTTGTTCAAATGGAACGGCATCTGTAAATTAACAAAACAAAAACACGGGATTTCCCGTGTTTTTTTAATGTTTTTTAGTTTTTGCTTTGAATATATTCGTGGGTTGCTTTTGCTGCGATTTTACCTGCGCCCATTGCAGAAATTACCGTAGATGCGCCAGTAACTGCGTCACCACCGGCGTAAACACCGTCAAGTGAAGTTTTGCCGTTGTCGTTTACGATAATTCCACCCCAACGGTTAACTTCAAGCCCTTTAGTCGTTTGTTTAATAAGTGGGTTAGGTGAAGTACCTATTGCCATAATTACAACGTTAGCGTCCATAGTAAACTCGCTACCTTTTATAACCACGGGGCGACGTCTGCCGTTTTCATCGGGGTCACTAAGTTCCATTTTAACGCATTTAATTTGCTTAACGAAACCGTTTTTAGTATCGCGTGGGTCGCTAGGGTTAACGTAGCCTATAATTTCAACGGGGTTAGTTAAAAGGTTAAACTCTATGCCTTCTTCAATGGCGTTTTCAACTTCTTCTTTTCTTGCGGGAAGTTCGTTCATTGAACGGCGATAAACTATAGTAACCTTTTCTGCACCTAAACGGAGCGCCGTGCGAGCAGCGTCCATAGCAACGTTACCGCCACCCACAACTACAACCTTTCCACCTTTCATAATAGGGGTTGCAGAGCCGTCTTTATAAGCCTTCATAAGGTTAGAACGGGTTAGGAATTCGTTAGCCGAATAAACGCCTTTAAGCGCTTCACCGGGAATATTCATAAAGTTTGGAAGACCTGCTCCCGAGCCTACGAAAACTGCCTCATAGCCGTCTTCAAAAAGTTCTTTTATTAAAACGGTTTTACCAACAACTGTGTTTCGCTCGAACTTAACGCCAAGCCTTTCAAGTTTTTCAACTTCGCTTTTTACTATTCTTTTAGGAAGACGGAACTCGGGAATGCCATAGGTAAGAACACCGCCTTCTAGGTGGAAGGCTTCAAACACGGTAACGTCGTAGCCAAGTTTAATAAGGTCGCCTGCGTAAGTTAAGCCAGAAGGTCCAGAGCCAACTACTGCAACTTTATGCCCGTTTTTCTCGGGTAAAGTGCTTATTTCAACGCTTGCATTGTCTGCAACGTAGCGTTCAAGCCTACCTATTGCAACGGGTTCGCCCTTAATGCCCCTAACGCACTTTTGTTCGCATTGAGTTTCTTGTGGGCAAACTCTACCGCAAATAGCAGGGAGCGACGACGTTTTAGATATTATTGCGTAAGCGCCGTTTAAGTTGCCGTTTTTAATTTCGGTAATAAAACCGGGAATATCAATATTAACGGGGCAACCTTTAACGCACACTGGATTTTTACAGTTTAAACAGCGAAGCGCTTCGCTATATGCCTGTTCCTTGGTATAGCCAAGTGCAACTTCATCAAAGTTTTTGCCACGCAAAACGGGGTCTTGCATAGGCATTTCGTTCTTTTTAAGGCTCATATTAAAGTTCGCCATATTATTTCACCTCGTGCTTAAAGAGATTGCAAGCGTCGCCGTAAGAGTGGTTTTCGAACTCACGGTACATACTGCTTCTTTGCATTGCCTCGTCAAAATCAACTTCATAGCCGTTAAAGTCGGGCCCGTCAACGCAGGCAAACTTGGTAATGCGCTCGCCGTTTCTTACAAGCGTTAAACGGCAACCACCGCACATACCCGTTCCGTCTATCATAACGGGGTTCATAGAAACTTCGCAGGGAATACCCGTAGGTCTTACTGCGTTAACAACGAACTTCATCATAATAAGTGGACCTATTGCAATAACTTTATCAAAGGTTTTGCCACCTGAAAACATTTCGTTTATAGGCATGCAAACGTTGCCTTGATTTCCGTAACTACCGTCGTCAGTCATAACGGTAAGACTATTTGAGCACGCTTTAAACTCGTCTTCTAAAATAACGAGGTCTTTATTTCTAAAACCTATAACGCTAGTAACGTTAGCGCCCATTTTATGAAGTTCTTGGGCAAGGGGGAGCGCAATAGCGCAACCAACGCCACCACCAACTATTAAAACGTTTTTAAGCCCGTCAAGTTCGCTGGCGTTACCTAAAGGACCAACGAAGTCGTGAATAAAGTCGCCTTCTTCTTTATGTGAAAGTAAAAAGGTGGTTGCGCCAACCGTTTGGAAAATTATTCTAACGGTGCCTTGTTCACGGTTATAACCCGCAACGGTAAGGGGTATGCGCTCGCCTTCTTCATCAACGCGAAGAATAATAAATTGACCGGGTTTAGCCTTTTTAGCAACGCGTGGAGCGTAAACGTCCATAACCGTAACGGTAGGGTTAAGTGCTTTTTTGTAAACTATTTTAAACATATAGACCACCTAGTTGTTAATTCTTTAACATTGTAACATATTTTTGTATATTATTGCAACAAAACTAGTGCAAAACTTGACAAAAGTTTATGCTTTTAGTAAAATACTTTTTGTATTATTGCCAAAATTAAAGGAGTTTACAATGAGTATTGCAATTACGGCGGATAGCGTTATAGACTTAACCCCCGAATTACTTGAAAAGTTTAATATTAAACTTATACCCATTTCAGTAATCGTGGGCGACGACGTGTATGACGACGGCGTTATTACAACAGATGAAATCTTTGCTTACGTTAAAAAAACCGGTGTTTTACCTAAAACTAGCGCTTGTAACGAAACAAGATATAGTGAAAACTTTTCTAATCTTTTAAAGGAGTACGACGGGGTTATACATTTTTCGTTATCTTCGTTTATGAGCGCATCGCATATGAACGCCGTTAACGCTTCTAAACAGTTTGACGGCAAGGTTGAAGTAATTGACAGTATGTCGCTTTCAACGGGAACGGGCATACAGGCAATTTACGCAAGGGAACTTACTAAAACCGAAAGCGATATTCACGTTATTGCCGAAAAGGTTAGAAGTAGAGTTTCAAGCGTTCAAGCAAGTTTCGTTGTTGAAAGGCTTGACTTTTTACATAAGGGTGGCAGATGTTCTTCAGTTGCGCTTCTCGGCGCTAACCTTTTAAAAATACGCCCCCAAATCATTGTTAAAGACGGTAAGATGGGTAGCCATAAAAAATACCGTGGCGCAATGCCTTTAGTTGTTAAAAAATATTGTTACGACGTGCTTGAAGAGTTCAACACGCCAGATAAAAAAATATGTTTTATAACTTATAGTTCTGCAACCCCTGAAATGATAGAGTCTGCAAAACAAGTCGTAAGCGAAGCGGGCTTTGAAACGGTGTATATTACCCGTGCAGGCGGAACTATTTCTAGCCACTGTGGCGAGAACACGCTTGGCATTTTATATTATAACGACGGTAAGTAATTTTTTAAAAGCGCAAGTGTTTTGCGCTTTTTGCATATATGGAAAAAATAGTTGTAAAAAGTGAATATTTTTGCATAGTTCAAACGTTAACTTGCGGGCAAGTTTTTAGGTATAAGCCGTATAAAAAGGGTTATACCGTTTTTTCGGGCGATAAAATATGCTACGTTTATACCGAAAACGAAAACACCGTTATAGAAACGGAGTTTAAAGATTATTTTTATAACTATTTCGATTTAAACACCGATTATAAACGTATAGTAGATAGCGCATTCAGCGAAAACGTTGAAGTTTTAAAGGTTTCGGCTAAACTAGCAAAGGGAATAAGAATATTAAAGCAAAACCCCGAAGAAACACTTTTTTCGTTTATAATATCGCAAAACAACAACATTAAAAGAATAACTTCTACCATCGAAAAAACGTGCGAAAAGGTGGGCAAAAAGTTAAACTCTCCGTTTGGCGAATATTACGCTTTTCCAACTGCAACCGAGTTTTTATCGCTTAAAGATGACGATTATAAAGCGCTTGGTTACGGCTATCGCGGGGCGTATATAAAAAATCTAGCAAACTTAATCGTAAACGGCTACTCGGTAACTAGTCTTAACAGTTTAACAACCCCTGAACTTAAACAAGAACTACTTAAACTTTACGGCGTTGGCGAAAAGGTTGCGCTTTGCGTTACGCTATTTGGTTTTTCGCGCACCGATAGTTTCCCCGTTGATACTTGGATTGAAAAGATTTACCGTGAAAATATGGGTGGAACGCTAAAAAGTCGCACCGAAATTACCAAGTTTTTTACTAGTAAGTTCGGCGCTTACGGTGGTTATTACCAGCAGTATTTGTTTTATTACAAGCGTTCGCTTGAAAAAAGATAAAAGCAGTGCAAAAGCACTGCTTTTTTATTTGATAATATCTAAAACCTCTTCAATTTTACTAACTTCGTAAGTGGGAATAACTGAAGTTTGGTTTTGCTTGTTAAAAGCGTTAATCCAAACGCTATCAAGCCCTGCTTGATTTGCACCCTTTATATCGCTACTTAAACTGTCGCCAACAACAACTGTGTTTTTATCAAAAGTAATACCGAAAAGTTTTTCGGCTCTCTTAAAAAAGTCAAGGCTTGGTTTAGAAGCGCCAACGCACTCTGAAATGCAAACGCCTTTAACGTAATTCATAAAGGGTTGACCAAAAAGCCTTCCGTCTTGCACCCTTTTAACGCCGTTAGTAATAATATAAATATCTTTTCCACGCTCGTAAAGCGTTTTAAGCGTTTGCTCGGCGCCGTTTAAAAGTTTTCTTCCCTTTGAAAGGTTAGATATATACCCTTCGTTAAACGCCTTTGGGTCTGCGCTAGAATTAAGATAATTAAGGTATCGTTCAAACCTTTTTATAACTAACTCTTCACGGGTAACAAGCCCAAGTTCAAGTTCCTTCCAAAGCGCGTCGTTTATTTCGTGATAAACTTTATAATCGCTTTCACGGTAGGGAATATCAAACTGCAAAGTGGTTAGTTTATGGGCGTTTTTTTCAGCGTGGCGAAAATCTAAAATAGTTTCGTCAAGGTCGATTAAAATAACGTTGTAACTCATAGCGCAATTATAGCACTATTACTTTAAGTTTGCAAGCGTTAAATGTAATTATACGACGTAACTTTTATTTTAAACTCGGTGTTTTGAAAGACGTTTTCGCTTAATTTTTCGTACTCTTTATAGTGGTAGCGGTAAAGCATATTTTTAATGCCGAAAACGTCGGCGTTAACGCTTTTAACGTAACTAAAAAAGGTTTTAAGCGTTTCTTCAATATATTTACTTGCATCTTTTAGCGTTTTTTCGCTTAACTTTCCAAGCGTTGCAATTTCTTTCATACTTTCAGGAAAGTTACCGTCGTCAACTTTAAGCCACACTTTTAGTTCGGCGTTAAGAACTGGCGTGCCGTTTTCTAGCGTTAAATTAACTTTGTTTTTAGATTTTCTAACGCTTATTAGCGCTAGCCCGTTTTCGTTAGATTTAGTAACGTTAAGCGAAAAATAGTCTTCGTTTGCGGGTTTATCAAGTAGGGAGAAGAAAAGGCACTCGTCGCCAGAAACTTTGCCAACCATATTTCCACCCGAAAATATAACTGCGCTAGTTGCATCGTAAACTACGGGGGTTGACTTGCCGTCGTCACCACCTTTACCCGATTGCGTTCCCACCGACGACGCTTGCGACGTGTTATTGCCGTTATCTTCAGTTTCAATCATTTTAATAAGTGGCATATAGCCGTAAGACGCGTTTGAGTAATAGTTTTCTGAAAACTCTTTAACCGAAGTGGTTAAAATGGGGCTAGCGGTATTATAATCTCTAACGAATATTTTAGAAAGCGCAAAACTAGAAATGTTATCTAGTGGCGATATAGAGTTTAAAACAGATTTAGCGCTTTCTTCACTAGCGCAAAGTATTGCCGAATCTTCTACCTTGTATGAGCGAATAAAAAAGTCTACCACGCTCATAACGTTATCTTCAAAAACTGAACTTCCAAGTATTATAAGGTTGCAAAATGAAAGTTTTGGATACCAACCCGTTTCTTTGCCTATTCTATTAACGGCTTGGTAAAGCGTTTCGCCCTTTGCGTATATTACCGACTCGTTGCTTTTAGTTGACTGGTTGGTTGCTTCAGGCACGGCTATTTGAACGGTTACTTCGTAGCCCTCGTCAATTTTATCAACTCCAAGCGCAACTATAAGCGCAGTTTTTTCAACGTCTATAAGCAAAAAGTCTAGCGTTAAAAAGTTTATGAAAATTATTATAAAAATTATAAAAAATATCTTTGCTCGTTTATACATTTAAGCCCCCTTTAACTGCCTTATAGGTCTAGTTTTAATTAAAGTTGCAATTAAAATTACAAGGGGAATTAAGTAGCATAAAACGCTATAAAAAACCCAAACGTAAGAAGTAAAAAACTCGGCTAGGGGGAATAGTTCGTTTTGGAAAAAATAACTTAATACACCTTGCGCTACGCATATAACAAGCGGAATAACAAACTGCTTTTTAAAGCTGAATATTTTAGTAAAACACAGCGATGAAATCATTAGCGGTAGGGTAAGCGAAAAAACGCTTACAAGCGAAAAAAGTAGCGCTCCCATATAGTCAAGTCTTCCTATATTTGAAAGGGTTATTGAATATTTGCTCATTTTAAGTGGCGCAAAATACTGCCTTTCGGCAATAGTTCCAAACACTGCGTAAAAAACTACAATTAGTAGTACGGTCGTTACTGCGCTTGCCGTAAACGATATTGCCGTTTTTTTAAAAAGCCCTTTTTTGTTTTCAACAAACTCGTATAAAAACAGTAGAATAACTGGGTCGCCAAACCAAATTAAAGCGCTATGAGTTCCACTTAACAGTTTTTCACCCGTTGTGTAAAGTGGCAAAAGCCTTTGGTACTTTCCCGATGGAATTGAAAGCGAAAAAGTTATAATTAGTCCTAAAACAAACAGCCAAAAGGTAATTTCAACGCTCCTTGAAAATGAAGTGAAACCCTTTAAAATAATATAAAAAGCAACCAAATAAAAGGGCATAAAAGTAAGAAGAGTTGGTTGGCTTTCGTAAAAGGTTAGATTTATTGAGTTTTTTTGTTCAAGTATGGGAATTAACGCCTTTGAAAAAAAGTAAAGCCCGTAAATAAAATAAATAATGGTAGCCCCCACCTTTCCAAATAGGGTGCAAAGTAGTTCGTAAAACCCCTTTGATTTCGAGCGTTTTATTATGGTTATTACAATAATTAAAAGCAAGAAGTCTATTATAAAGTTAAGTAGTACTGCAAGTGGTGAACTTTCTGCCGAAGCCCCTGCAACTACTGCGGGCATTATATAAAACTTTGAAACCGAAAAGGTTACGAAAATTATAAAGCAAAGTTGTTTTAAACTAATTTTTTCAGTCATAAAAGCGTTTCCTTATTTTGTTATGGCTTTTTAAAAACTCGGGGCGCTTTGTCTGCTCGGCGTAAAAGTCCATAATAATTCCGTCGCCAAGGTCGTTAAGATTAAGCGGTGCGTAAGGCGACAAGTAAGGCGCACCGAAAGAAGTGAAGTCGTTAAGGTAAGTTAATAGCCCTGCGCTTAATAAAATTATTCCGTAACCACCCATAAAACCTGCAACAGTTAAAAACATAAGCCTTAAAACGGAAAGCGTTTCGTTAAGGTCTGGAACGGCGTAAAAGCATATGCCAGATAGCGCAATTATCATAATAGTTGGCGTTGAAACCATACCTGCGTTAACTGCAGTTTCGCCAAGCACTAGCGCGCCAACAACGCTCATTGCAATACCAACGTATCTGGGCATTCTAACGCTTGCCTCGTTAAGTATTTCAAATATTAAAAGGGTAACGAACATTTCAACGCTTGGCGATAACGGTATTCCCTTAATACTTGAAACTATGGTTAATAAAAAGGAAAGGGGAATAAACTGCAAGTGAAACAGTTGTGCCGAAACGAAAAATGCGGGAAGAAGCACCGATATAATTACTGCAGTAACCCTTAAAACGCGCGAAAAGTTTGCCCTGTGCGTATTGATATAGTAGTCTTCACTGCTTTGAAAATCTTCTAGCATTATAAAGGGGGCAGTAAGGGCAATGGGCGAGCCGTCAACCAAAACGCCAACTCTACCTTCTAAAAGTTTCGCCACGAAAATGTCGGGCTTTTCGGTACTTCCAACTTGCTTAAACATTGAAGTTTTTCTGTTAGTTATGCACTTTATAACGTAAGAACTGTCTATTATTCCATCAACGTTTATTTTGCTTATTTTTTCTCGCAAGCCGTTAACAACGCTATCATTTGCAACGTTCGTTAAATACACAAGTTCAATTTGAGTTTGGCTTTGCTTTCCAACCGTTAACTTTTCAACCTTTAACTTTGGCGATTTTAGCCTTTGCCTTACTAGACTTGTGTTAATTAAAATATTTTCTACAAACCCTTCTCTCGGCCCTTTTAAAACTGATGCGGTAGGTGGCTCGGCAACTGCTCTAACAGAAGGCTTTTTAGTCGCAACCGTAAAGGCGCTACTAAATCCGTCTATTAAAATAACGGCGTCGCCTTCAACTATTTTTTTAGTGCAGTCTTTTATATAGTAAAGTTCCTTACACTCGGGTAGAGTTAGCGCTTTGGTTACGCTTTTAACGCTTGATAGGTTTTCAAGTAAATATAAAGGTTTAATAACTTGCTCGCCTAAAAGTTCTTTGTCGGTTAAACTTTCTAAATAAATAGCAAGTGCGCTTGTTCCGTTTACGTTAAACGAAAAGTAAATAACGTCTTGGCTATTTAACTCTTTATTCAAAAGCGATTTGTTGTTTTCAATATTTTTATCTAATTTCATAAAGTTAATATTGCCAAATACAGTTTATTTATTCAAAATAAAAAGGCAAGGAATAAATCCTTGCCCAAACGGTTATTTTTTCTTGCCTGAAAGGGTTACCGTTATAATTTTTGCTATTGCCGAAGATACTTCGGTTGGTATATCGGCGTTGTCTGTAAGTATTTGGCGCACTGTGTTTTCAGTTTCTTCATCGCTGTCGGTATGGGAAAAGTTTTTGGTAATTAAATTGGCAACGTCTTTAATAGCGCTAGTTGACAAAACGCCCTTTAAAACGTCTTGCACGGCTTTTTTAACACTGCCACTTGAAGATAAAATCTGTTTGAAAAAGGTGTAGTATAAAGTTGCAACTCCACCACATTGAAAACCCTTTGAAATAACGCAAAAAACGTCTAAAAGGTTTAAAATAAAATAAGAATATAAACCGTAAAGAATAATTCCTAAAATGAACGGAATTAAACCTATTAGGCTTTTAATCTTTTCGGGAATAACTTTTTTAATAAGCCCCGTAATTACCGAAACAACGCCTGCAATAACCAAAACGTCAATACTATACACGTTAATAAAGTTGATAAACGTTTGTAAATCTAACACGGTTTTCTCGCTTTAAGGAGTAAAGCGGTAACTATTACGCTTTTATGCCACCTTTTATAGCGCAATACTTACGCATAAGTCGTGTTTTAATCTTTAATGCTTTTATCGCTCTTCCCCCTTTGTTTTTATTCAAGACGCAAGTCTATTATAAACGCAAGTTAAGCCCTTTTAAAGTGTTTATGACACCTTTTTAAATATTCTAACGCAAATAACGGTCATATCGTCTTTAGGCGTTCCGTTAGATAGTGAAAGCGCCTTTTTGCAAACGTCGTCTGCAAGAGTTTGGGGGTTGCGAGTTTTAAGCCCCTTTAAAAAGGATATAAAGTCGGTTGACGAGCCGAACGCATCGTGAACGCCGTCGCTTATAAGCATAACGGTGCTTCCTTCTTCGAGCGAAAGCGAAACGCCCGTAGGCTTTAATTCGTCTAGTATTCCAAGTGGAAGTGAGTTTCCTTCAACTATTTTTATAGTGTCTTTTGTTAAAACGTAACTGTGTGGCGAGCCTATTTTAATAAAGTCGGCAGTAAGCGTAAAAAGGTTAAAGGTCATAACGTCAACGGCAGAAAAACTATCTTCCGTGCCAAGCGATAAAACCTTGTTAACCATATTTATAACTAGGTTGCCGTTAAGCCCCGCTTTGTAAAACGATTCAATTAGCGATATTGCAGTTTTAGAAGTGTTATACGCTAAACTGCCACTTCCCATACCGTCAGATAGCGCAACCAAAAAACGCGCGTTGTCAATCTTTATAAGCGAGTGCGTGTCGCCACTTTTTTCCGAGCCGTATTTTGCCGTGCTAGAAAGCCCGAACGATGCGTCTACGCAAGGCGCAGGTTTAAGCGTTATTGCCGTGTGAGTAAGCGATAAATGAGTTTTAGAAGTAATGCTCATAAAGGCGTTAACCGCCTCGGAAGTTACTTTTATAAGTTTTTGATAGTCAATTTCGCTTTCGTCAACCACAAGGTTAATCTCAACGCCGTCGTCACTAGAAAACGCCATAATTTCAATAAACGGAACGCCATAAAGCAAAAGTTTTTCGGTAACTAATTTTTCAATTCCGTCTTCAAAAGAAAGCGTTTTAGAATAGTCTAGCGCAATGCTTTTAAGCACGCTTGCAACGCCACCTGATTGCATTAAAATAAGTTCTTTTCCACTTGAAAGTTCGGTACTTTTTTTAACTTTTTCACGGTACTTTGTTATAAGCGAATTCATTTCAAATATTATAGAGTTTACAAAACCGCAAGAGGAGGCAAACTTTTTAGTAAGGTCCATAAGCGTAACTCTGTTTTTAGAAACGCCAACTGAAAGTATTTTGACTATTTCTTCTTTGTCGGGCGCGCCTTGGTTTTTGCACCTTAAATACCCTGGGCAACTTTCGCAAACGTTAGCAACTATTTCATCTGCCATTTTTATGTAAATCTCGTCGGCAACCGATTTAGTTTGTTTAAGTTCGTTTAAACAGTCTTTCATTTCTAAAAACACGTTAGAAACGTCGAACAACTTTCCGGCAAGCGTTCCACGCAGTCTGTTAACGGCGTATTTAGTAAGAACTCGCCCTTTAAGCGAACGCGCCATTTTCACAAGCGAAGTTATAGCGCTTTCGGGAATAAACAAATAAATTAAAACGGGGACTGAAGAAAATATGGCGTCGGTGTAGTGAAAAGCCCCGTAAGCCTTTAAAAAGTAAGCGCAAAACAGGTCTGCAATAACGGCAAAAAACCCCGCAAGCAGTCTAGATTTTTTCATTACGGCAGACGGCAATAAAAAAGTTATTGAAAAGGTTGCAAAATACGTTAGCGTTAGGCTTTTAATTGAAGGCGCAAGCGCTAAAACCACTGCTAAAACGCAAGAAGAATTAGCCCCGAAAACTTCCATAGCAATTAAAATTAAAAATATTGAAACGCTTCTATACGCATCGTAGCCGAAAAGCGATATAAAGCCAAGCGATAAGCAAGTTATAAACACTGAAAGGCACACTTTTTCACCGTCGTCGCTTTTAAAACTTAATTTTTTAACGTATAAAACCCTAACGGCAGATATAAAAACGGGCGTAAAAAGCGAGCATATAGCGCCTTGAATTAAAAGGTAAACTATTTCCGTTTTAGGAATAAAAATAAATGGTAAGCACGCCAAAACCGAAGCGATTATAACTTTACCGCCAACCCTCGTTTGCTTTTTTCTTAAAATCATAAAAAACGGAAGGGTAACTAGTATTGAGATTAAAGCGCAAATAAGAAGTGTTGGGTTAAACTTTACTAAAAACCCAAGCGCAAATATAATTGCGCTTGAAACGGGGTTTACTTTTAGGTATAAAAGCGCAATAAAAAAGGGTAGCGATAAAAAGCAAACTCCGTCAAGCGTATAGCAAAGTAAAATTGAAAAACCTGCTGAAAGTAAAAAGCCTAAAACGCTAGAATAAGTTAGTTTATTTTTAGCCATAAAAATACCACCTTTAGTTAGGGTAAGTAATAGTTACCATAATAAAGGTGGCTAATTATAATAAGTTTTGTAAAATAGTGACTAAAAAGGTTATTTTATAAGGGTAGTTCCAACGCTTCTAACGTTTGCAGTAAATACGTTTTCACTGCCGAAAAGTTCTTTCATATACGTTTCGTAAGCGCTAACTTCGCCGTTACTTACAAACGCAAGTATCGAGCCTGCAAACCCACCGCCGTGAACTCTAACTGCACCGTCTTTAATAAACGCGCGTGATAGTTCAATGCCTAAAACAACGGGTTGAATGGTGTCGCCAGGGACCATACAGTTTTGAAGTAAAACTAAACTTGAAAGCCCTGAAAGGTTAACTTGTTCAAGGAAAAGTTTGGTGTTTTTAGTTTCAAGCGCTTTCTCGGCAAGTTCAACCCTGTCGTTTTCGTTATAGAAGTGAAGGGCGCGCAAAATGGCTCTTCCTGAAAACTTTCTTTTAAGTGTGGGCATAAGTTTATTAAAATCTTCACGGGGAACGTCACGAAGAACTTTTTTGCCAAAGAACTCTGCAATTTGTTCCATTTCAGTTCTTATTGCTGCGTAGTGCTCGGTAAGCGTAGCGTGGTCGCCACCCGTGTTGGTTATAACTAGGGTGTAGCCGTCGGGTGCTTCAAGTTGTTTAATAACGGGTTTAGTTGGAACGTTAAAATCAAGTTTGACAAGCGAGCCTATAGATATTCCACTTTGGTCAAGAAGCCCACAAGGCTTGCCGAAATAAACGTTTTCGGCGTACTGCGAAATAACTGCTCTATCAACGGGCGAAAGTTTTCCGTTTAAATATAAAACGTTAAAAATCTCGCTAACTAAAACTTCAAACGCCGCCGAAGAAGAAACACCCGCGCCCTTAAATATGTTAGACGTGGTGTAGGCGGTAAAGCCCTTAATTTTAAAGCCCCTTTCGATAATAGCGTTAGCAACGCCCCTTGCAAGTGCGTTAGAAGTGCCTTTTTCTTCGGGAATAACCGAGAGGTTAGAAATATCAACTACAACGGGTGGATAGCCTTGCGAGCAAATCTTAACGATATTATCGCTTGTCTTTTTAACTGCCGCTATAACGTCGCACGATATAGAAGCAACTAAAACTAAACCGTGATTGTGGTCGGTGTGGTTACCAAGTATTTCCGCTCTACCCGAAGAAGAAAAAACGTAGTCTGGCTCAACCCCTTCGTTTTCTTTAAAGGTTTGTTTAATGCTTTCAATTCTCGCTTGCGCCTTAGTCGTGTCGGCGTTTTTTCCGTATAAAAGTTTTAAATCCATAATATCACCTTGGTAATAGTTTAACACCCTTTTTTTACTTTGTAAACATTTTTCATAAACATAAGTTGCAAAAAAAATCGCAATGGTATATAATTTTACTTAAAAGGAGAGTTTACGGTTATGTTTATAGTAGTTGGGCTTGGAAATCCCGATAAAAAATATCAAAACAACTTACATAATTTGGGTTTTACAGCCATTGACTTGCTTGCCGAAAAACTCGGCGTTTCAATAGACAAAAAGGGGTATAAAGGGCTTTACGCTTTAACGACTATAAAGGGCGAAAAGGTTATGCTTTTAAAGCCCCAAACTTATATGAACTTGTCTGGCGAAAGCGTTGTAAGCGCCGTTTCCTTTTTTAAAGTTCCACTTGAAAACGTTTTAGTTATTTACGACGATATCGACGTGGAAATAGGCAAAATCCGCATTAGAAAAAGTGGCTCGGCAGGTACTCATAACGGTATGAGAAATATCGTTACGCACCTTTCTTCTACTAATTTTCCTAGAATTAGGGTGGGTTGCAAACCACAAAACTTTAAGGGCGATTTAGTCGAATACGTTTTGTCTAACGTAGAAAGTGAAGATAAGCCCTTTTTCGACGATGCGCTTTCAAAGGCGGTTAACGCATCAAACGCCTTTATAAACGGCGAGAAATTAGACACTATAATGAATAGGTTTAACGGTTAAAATGCTAAAAGAAGTTTTGCGCTCAAAAAAACGCGGTGGCGTGTACGGCGAAATATTATCTTGCGTCTGCGATGGTTTACCCATCGCAGTTTTCGGTGGTGGCGAAAGTGAAAAGGCAAGGCTTATATCTAGTTTAAATAGTGGCACGCTCGTTATCGTAAAAGACGTTTTGTGGGCTAAAAAACTTGCAAAACTAATTAGTAGTATGACGGGTGAAGACGTTGTTTTTCTCCCCCCGAAAGACGACGTTTTGCTTTATAAATCAACCTTTGATAAAGAAAGCCTTTTTAAAAGGTTAACGGCGCTTTATAAACTTCAAAACGGCGCAAAAACGGCAGTTACTACTATTGAGGCGTTACTTCAATTATTCCCTAAAAAAGTTGATAGTTTAACCTTTAAAAAGGGGTGTGATTACGAACTTGATACCGCCGTTAAAAGCCTTGTTAAACTAGGCTATAAAAGGGTGGAAGTTCCCGAAAGCGCAGGCACTTTTTCACTTCGTGGCGATATACTTTTAATCTACCCTATTAACGACGAAACGGTTTATAGGCTCGACTTTTTTGGCGATGAACTTGAAAGTATTAGGCGAGCAGGTACAGAAGTTGATAGCGTTGACGTTATTATTGCAACCGACGCTTTAATTTTAGAAAGCGAAGTTGAAAGCGTTAAAAAGGGCGTTTTAAAGTCTTATAAAAATTACGGAACGCTTTTATCGGGCGAAAAGGCAAAGGTTTTAAAAGATAAACTTTTAGAAGGGCTTGAAACCGATTTGTATCAAGACTCTCTTTCGTATTTATCACCACTTTTATCTTCCGTTACGCACGACTTTACCGTTTACTTAAAAAACTTTAAAAACGTTGTTTTCGACGAGCCTAAAACGCTTTACGATAACTTAAATTACCACCTTAAAGAGTACGCCGACCGAATAGGTGGGCTACTTCGCTCGGGTGAAGCACTCGATTTTATAAGCGGGCAAATTGCAACCGAAAAAGAATTAACTAGCAACTTATCTTCTTTTACTAGCGTTGCCGTTCAAGCTTTTTCTGCGCCCGTTCCCTTTTTTAACCCCCTTAAAACGTTTAACGTGCGCTCGTCGCCCGTTCCCCGCTATTTTTTAAAGATAGAAGATTTATATAGCGACCTTAAAGCGTGGCAAGTTTCCGGGTACGACGTAATAATTTGCGCAGGTAGCGTTAAAAACGCCGAAACTATTTATTACGATGCGGGAAAGCACGGAATAAAACTAGAATATCTCCCTGCACTCAACGAAAACTATTCGGGTCTTTCGGTTACCGATTTAAGTTTAGAAAACGGCTTTATAAACCATAACGATAAACTAGCAGTTATAGGTTGTAACGACGTTTTTGCCAAAAAAACCCGTGAAAAGTCGCTTAAAACCAAACGTGGCGACCTATTTACTGCGCCTGAAGTAGGCGAGTTTGCCGTTCACGAAGTGTTCGGTGTTGGTTTAATAAAAGGCGTTAAGAGAATAGCCACGATTGAAGGTGCTAAAGATTACGTTGAACTTGAATACGCCGATAACGATAGGCTTTACGTTTCAACCGACCAAATGGATAAACTTTCACGCTATCTTGGTGGAAAGGGCACTCCGTCTTTAAATAGAATAGGTGGCGGTGAGTTTGAAAGAATTAAGGAAAGGGTTAAAAAAGCGATAAGCGAAATGACCATAAACCTTAAAAAACTCTACGCCGAAAGAAAATCGGTAAAAGGCTTTGCCTTTTCGCCCGATAACGCTTTAACTAGAGAGTTTGAAAGCGCCTTTGGCTTTGAAGAAACCGAAGACCAAATTACTTCTATGGAAGAAATACGCCAAGATATGGAAAGCGACGGCGTTATGGATAGGCTTTTATGCGGTGACGTTGGCTTTGGTAAAACCGAAGTTGCATTTCGCGCCGCGTTCAAGGCGATAATGGACGGAAAGCAAGTTGCAATGGTCGCTCCAACCACCATACTTACCGAACAGCATTACCTTACGGCAACTGCTAGGTTTGAAGGTTTTGGCGTTAGAATAGCAGTTTTAAACAGATTTAAAACGGCAAGAGAACAAAAGCAAATACTTGAAAAAGTTGCTAGTGGTGAAATCGACTTCGTTATAGGCACTCACAGGCTCTTTTCAAAAGATATAAAGTTCAGCGATTTAGGGCTTTTAATTATAGACGAAGAACAGCGTTTCGGCGTTGAGCATAAAGAAAAACTTAAAACGCTTAAAAGCAACGTAGATACCCTTGCGCTTTCGGCAACGCCCATACCTAGAACGCTCCACATGTCCCTTTCGGGAATTAGAGATATTAGCACTATTAACACTCCGCCAAAGCAGAGAATACCCGTTCAAACGGTGGTAACCGAACTTACCGATTCCCTTCTTCGTTACGCCTTAACTCGTGAACTTTCTCGTAAAGGTCAGGCGTTCGTGCTTTACAATAGAGTTGAAAGCATTTACGAGTTTTCGGCAAGAATTAAAAATATAGTTCCCGAAGCAAGTGTAATAGTTGCACACGGTCAAATGGATGAAAAAAACCTTGAAAACGCCGTTAAGTCCTTCTATGAAGGAAAGGCCGACGTTTTAGTTGCAACCACCATTATTGAAAACGGCATAGATTTGCCAAGGGCAAACACGCTTATAGTAGAAAGTGCCGATAAAATGGGGCTTTCAACGCTTTACCAACTTAAAGGCAGAGTAGGTAGGGGCAACCTTATGGCTTACGCTTACTTTACCTATCCTGAAAACGCAATACTTCAAGACCCTTCTTACAAGCGACTTTCTGCGCTGGTAGAATATAGCGAAATGGGAAGTGGCTATAAAATAGCCATGCGCGACCTTGAACTTCGTGGCGCAGGTAGTTTGTTAGGCAAACAGCAACACGGCCACCTTGATAAAGTTGGCTACGAACTTTACAACAAACTTTTACGCGAAGAACTTGGCGAAGTTACCAAAAACGCCGAGTTTGAACTAGACGTTAAAGCCGACGCGTATATTCCCGAAAATTATATAGCAAGCGAAAAATCTAGAATGCACGCATATAAGTTAATTGCCGAAATACGCACCCTTCAAGATAAAGAAAGGGTAGAAAACTTGCTTGAAGAAAACTTCGGCTTAATACCCACCGTAGTAAAAACGCTTATCGATATTGCTTGGGTAAAAGTTAAGGCTATAAACGCAGGCGCAATAAAACTTGTTTTATCAAAGGAAAAATGCGCTTTAACTTTACGTTCGCTAGATAGTTTAAAAGACGGAAAAATTATAAACAAATTAAAGTCGTATAAGGGCGAAGTAACGCTTGCGTTTAACGAAAATCCCGTTCTAGTGTTTAACAAAACGGGCAAAACACCCGTTGAGGCGTTGGCGCTTGCGGGCGAGTTTTTATCGCTTAACTGAAAAATACTGCCCAAAAAAGCAAAAATTAGGTAAAAACGGCAAGATAATTTTGCAAAACTTTGAAAAAACTATTGCATTAAAAGTAATTATTTTGTATAATAGTAACGCTATTTATTTAAATTATTAAGGGGGAGCAGTTAAAAAATCTTTCCTTTTCAAACTCTTGGAGACTAATATGAAGAAATTATTTGCTAAAATTATATCGCTAACACTCGCCGTTGTTATGAGTCTATTTGCATTAAACGGTTGCGGGCTCGTTACTACCAACGAAGAAAGAGATATGGCTCAAATTATCGCCACCGTTGCGCTTGACGAAGATTTAAGCACCGATATTAAAAAGAGCAAATTAGTTACTCAATTCGTTAACAACGCATCTTATTACGTTAACGGTCAAGGCTACACCGTAAAAGAAACTTACGAACTTTTACTTGAAGATATCGTTGAAAGAGAAATACTTGCTCAACAAGCAAGGCTTGCACTTACTGGCGCTACGCAAGAAGTTGGCAACGAAAAAGGTTATTTTACGCAAGCACAAGAAGTTGCAGAAGCAAATAGAACTACTAAAGAAAAAGTTTTAACTACCAAAAACCACTTAGGTCAAGAAATGACCACCGTTACTAAAAGCGACTCGCTCGATAAGTTCTTAACCGAATACGAATATAATTCGGCGGTTTTCGGGGTTATATATGCGATTAACAACTATATAGAATCGTATATGGACGAAGAAGATGAAGAAGAACACGAGCACGAATCTTACGCTGGAACTGCAAGAGCAACCCTTTCAGCCCCCACCGAACAAGAAGGCAACGAATACGAATTAAAAAACGATGAAAAATTAAGTAAAATTGACAAAGAGTCGTCGTTTTACAAGTCGTTAAAGTTCATCGTTGAAGAAAACGATTTAGACGTTGACATTGATTCTTACACCGATAAATACAGCGTTTCTATGGCTGTGTATAAAGAGTATATTGAAAGCTTCAAAGTTGAAGGCCGTGAAGACAAGCGCGCAGTTAGCAAAATTATTAAAGACCTTAGAGAACTTGGCCTTATAACTTCAGAAGAGGCGGCGGGTAAAACTCCCACCACTGCAAACGAGTTTTTAGAACTTTCTTACTTCAAAGCAAGCCTTAACGACCAGTTTAGCAATCTCGTTATTAGCAAATACGAACTTGCTCTTACCAACCAGCAAGAAAAGATTATGGATAATAACGAAGAACTCTACAACGTATATCTCAACGTTTACGAGTCGCAAGAAGCAATTTATAAAAACGACTATACCGCTTACGAATCTGCGCTTGAAAACGCAACCGAAGTAAGCCAAATACTCTACAACCCAGACTTTGGCGGAAAATACGGCCAAATATTAAACCTTTTAATCGGCTTTAACGAAGCGCAAAACGAAGTTATTACAAATTCAAAGGCAGATAAAAACCTTTCAGACGAAGAACTTTTAAATATTAGAAATAGCGTTTTAGCAACGTTAACCGCGCAAGACTTAAGAAGTTCTTGGGTTGATGCTGGTTACGGCGAATATAACGCTTCTACGGGTAAAGTAACCTTTAAAAATCAATACTGCAAAACTAGCAGTTTATCTTCGTTTATCGGCACCGTTTACGGCGCCACCGATTACACCGAGAAAGACGAGTATAACAACGAAGTTACCAAGCATTATTTCGAGGCTGTTAAGCCCACCGTTATGACCTTTAACGAGTTCTTAAACGGTAAAACGGGCGTCTTTGACGGCGTTAATCAAATTATGGGCTTTACGGGTAATTCTGGTGTGTTAACTTCAGTTGCGGAGCAAAACTCGCTCGGTTACGTTTTAAACGAAGAAACGCTCGATAAGTACCAAGACCTTATTTACGCTTTCTCTACCGACGGTGGTTCGCTTTCAGAAGGTTTCGGTTACCTTTACTCTCCAAAAACTTCTAAAACCAAATACGTTCAAGAATATGCCGAAGCCGCTCAAAGACTTATAAACCTTGGCGTTGGCGCTTACGAAGTAGTTGCTACCGAATACGGCTACCATATTATGCTTTGCGCAAGAGTAATCGAGCCAAGCACTCAACCTATTGTAAAAATCGATTTTGTAAGTATGCTTTCGGTTGAAGATAGCATTCCTTATAACTTTAAAGAGTATCAAAAATCGCGCGTGGTTTACGATAACATAAATAAAATTACCACTGCGTTTATAAACAGGAACCTTGATTCAAGCGTAACCTATTTTGAAAACACTTATAAAGATTTACTTGAAGAATAATTTAAAAACAACGCTAACTTGGCGTTGTTTTTTTATTTCATATTTACTAATTATTTAATATTATTTATATTATATATAGAAAGCGCCCCTAGTGGCGCTTTTTTATGCAAAAACAGCGATAAAAACGCATAAAATCGTTATAAAAGGTAAATACATAATGTGGTTTAATAAAAAACGGCACCACAATATCTTGTGTTATTTTTTAAAATATTTTTAAAATTGTGGCTTTTGCAACAGTAATATATAGAAAATTGTGGTATATTATATAAGCAACACGAAAATGATATATTACGGAGACATGTTATGAAGATAATCAAAAGAAGTGGCTCGGAAGTCGAGTTCGATTTAATTAAGATTATTAACGCGGTAGAAAAGGCAAACCGTGAAGTTATTGAAGACGATAGAATTACTGATGAACAAATTAGAGACCTTTCTAAAAAAGTTCAAGCAATTTGTTCGGCAAGAACGCGTTCGTTAGGCGTTGAAGAAATACAAGACCTTGTTGAAAACGAACTTATGCGTCTTGGTGCTTTTAACCTTGCAAGAACTTATATTACTTACCGTTATAAGCGTGAACTCGTTAGAAAGTCTAACACTACCGACCAACGCATTATTTCGCTTATCGATTGTAATAACGAAGAAGTTAAGCAAGAAAACTCTAACAAAAACCCCACTGTTAACAGCGTTCAACGCGACTATATGGCAGGTGAAGTTTCTAAAGATATAACCAAGCGTATTCTTCTTCCACAACACATAGTTACTGCGCACGAAGAAGGCGTTATTCACTTCCACGATGCCGACTACTTTGCTCAAAGAATGCATAACTGCGACCTTGTTAACCTTGAAGATATGCTTCAAAACGGCACCGTAATTTCGGGAACTATGATTGAAAAGCCACACAGTTTTTCAACTGCTTGTAATATTGCAACCCAAATTATAGCGCAAGTAGCGTCTTCGCAATACGGTGGTCAAAGTATATCGCTTACCCACCTTGCGCCGTTTGTTCAAGTTTCTCGTGAAAAAATTACCGGCGAAGTTATCGAAGAGTTTAAAGATGCAGGCGTTGGCGTTTCAGACGACGTTATTAAGCGCATAGTTGAAAAGCGTGTGCGCGACGAAATTAGAAGGGGTATACAAACTATTCAATACCAAGTAGTAACGCTTATGACTACTAACGGTCAAGCCCCCTTTATAACGGTGTTTATGTATCTTGGCGAGGCAAAGAGCGAACGCGAAAAGAAAGACCTTGCTATTATGATAGAAGAAACGCTCGTTCAACGTATTCGTGGTGTTAAAAACGAAAACGGCGTGTATATTACCCCCGCTTTCCCCAAACTTATTTACGTTTTAGAAGAACAAAATATTCACGAAGATAGCGAGTATTATTACCTTACTAAACTTGCAGCCGAATGTACTGCAAAGCGCATGGTTCCAGACTATATCTCTGAAAAGATTATGCGTAAACTTAAAGTAGATAAAAACGGTGACGGTCAATGTTACACCTGTATGGGTTGCCGTTCTTTCCTTACCACTTATCTCGACGACGACGGTAAGCCCAAGTATTACGGCAGATTTAACCAAGGCGTTGTAACTGTAAACCTTGTTGATATTGCTCTTTCTGCAAAGCGTGATATGAACGCTTTCTGGGATATTTTTGAAAAGCGCATGGAACTTTGCCACGAAGCGCTTCAATGCCGTCACGAACGCCTTTCTGGCACTTTGTCAGACGCTGCGCCTATCTTATGGCAACACGGCGCTCTTGCAAGGCTTAAACCGGGTGAAAAAATAGATAAACTTCTTCACGGTGGTTATTCTACCATTTCGCTTGGCTACGCAGGTCTTTGGGAATGCGTTTACGCTATGACGGGTAAAAAACTTACCGAGCCAGAAGGTAAAGAGTTCGGCTTAAAGATAATGCAAGCCCTTAACGACTACACTGCAAAGTGGAAACGCGCCGAACACGTTGACTATTCAATTTACGGCACTCCGCTTGAAAGCACCACTTATAAGTTTGCAAAATCACTTCAAAAACGCTTTGGTATTATCGAAGGCGTAACCGATAAAAACTATATTACTAACAGTTATCATATTCACGTTACCGAACCTATCGATGCCTTTACCAAACTCAAAGAAGAAGCAGAGTTCCAAGCCCTTTCTCCAGGTGGTGCAATAAGTTACGTTGAAGTTCCCAATATGCAACATAACCTTCCTGCCGTACTTAAAGTTATGCAATTTATTTACGACAATATTATGTACGCCGAACTCAACACCAAGAGTGACTATTGCCAAAACTGTGGTTACAACGGCGAAATCCAAATCGTAACCGACCCCGATGGTAAACTTATTTGGGAATGCCCCAACTGCAAAAACCGCGACCAGTCCAAAATGAACGTTGCCCGTCGCACCTGTGGTTACATCGGTACTCAATACTGGAACCAAGGTAGGACGCAGGAGATAAAAGAGCGCGTACTCCATTTATAAGCCTTATAAACTTCGTTATGCGTCGTTTCTGTTTCGTTTGCCTAACCCCAACAACCAAAAGGTTAGTTGTGTCTAGTCAAACTCACGAGCCTTGCCTAACTTGTTTCTAATGCTTATAATAATTGCTTTCTACAACAAACAAATAAAAATAATTAAACTATGAAAATCTTTTAGGCAACTAAAAGATTTTCCCATCTTATATGAATTACGCTACTATTAAATACAACGATATTGCAAACGGAACGGGGGTAAGAACGTCGCTTTTCGTTTCGGGTTGCACTCATAAATGCAAAGGCTGTTTTAACGCCGAAGCGTGGGACTTTAATTACGGTTTACCCTACACTAAAGAAGTAGAAGATAACATTATTGCTTCTTTAAACTCTCCGTTTATTGACGGGTTGTCCCTTCTTGGTGGCGAGCCGTTCGAGCCACAAAATCAGCCTGCGCTCCTTTCTTTACTTAAAAGGTTTAAAGAAACTTACCCAAATAAAACGGTGTGGTGCTACACGGGCTATCTATTCGATGAAGAACTGTTAAAGCCAAGTCGTGCAACTACCGAGCATACCTTACAAATGCTATCTTTAATAGACGTGTTAGTTGACGGGCGTTTTGAAATGGATAAGAAAAACCTTATGCTCAAGTTTAGGGGCTCAACAAACCAACGCATTATAGACGTTCAAAAATCTCTAAAAGAAAAAACCGTCGTACTTCACGACGTTGACAAGTGGTGATATTATGCAAAAACTTACCGTAAACTTCAAAAAACTTAGCGAAAACGCAATAACTCCAACCTTTGGAACGGAGTTTTCAGCAGGGGCAGACCTTTATAGCGCCGAAGAAGACGTTGTTATTGCTCCTAATCAAACCAAGTTTATAGGCACGGGAATTGCAACTGAAATACCCGCCTACACGGTTGGCCTTATATATGCAAGAAGCGGTCTTGCTTGCAAAAAAGGTTTAGCGCCTGCAAACAAAGTTGGCGTTATAGATAGCGATTACCGTGGCGAAATTAAAGTTGCCCTTCACAATCACGGCACCGAGCCACAAACCGTTTTAAAAGGCGAAAGAATTGCTCAAATGGTAATAACCCCTTATTACGCCGTTGAATACGTTGAAAAGGAATCGTTAAGCGAAACCGTTCGCGGTGAAGGTGGATTTGGCTCAACGGGAAGAAAATAACAAAAAACTCTTGCGTTTTGCAAGAGCTTTTTAATTACATTATGAACTGAATAGTGCAGTAACTTGCGTAAATAAGAAGCAATACAATTCCTTGCCAGCGCTTTAATTTGCCCGTTATAAGTGTGGGCACCGTTAATAATAACATAACTGAAAGCATTACGGGAATATCAAGCACGAGCGATGCGTTTTGACCAAATAGTATTGATTCTGCCGGTATCGAAAACGGAGATATTGTAATTGAAACGCCCGAAACTAAAACCAAGTTAAATAAGTTAGCGCCTATTATATTGCCAAGCGAAAGCGAGCCGTGCCCTTTAACTAGTGAAGTTATTGCAGTTACAAGTTCAGGTAGCGAAGTTCCTAGCGCAACGAAAGTAAGCGCAATAACCGAATCGGGAACGCCAAGCATAGTTGCAATTTTAGTTCCGTTTTCAACTAAAAAGTCTGCGCCAAACGCAATTGCAACTGCGCCTAAAACAAGCAAAATAAGTTCCCTTACAACCGAAGTTCTTTCGCCTTTAAGTTCTAAAACAAGTTCTTGTTTAAACGGTAATTTATCTAAAATCTCGGGCTTTTCTTCTTGAATATCTTGCGTTTTATTTTTAAGCATTTTTAAAACGGTTATTACCATATAAACTATAAAAAGCGCAATAAGCGTAATTCCCGTCCACCTTTTAAAATTGCCCGTAGTATACGAAATGCCCGAATAAAACGTTGCTGCAATAAAGAAAAATATTACGGGTATTATAAGCGATTTTTTGTCAATTTTAGAAGGACTAACTGCAATCGTAATTGCTGAAATGAGCGCAGTATTGCAAATTATTGAACCTATTGCGTTTCCGTAAGCAATTTCGCCGTTGCCTATAATAGCGGCGCTACTTGAAACCATAACCTCAGGAAGCGTAGTACCTATTGACACTACGGTTGCGCCTATAAGTATTTCGGGAAGTTTAAATCGCCTTGCAAGCCCCGTAGCACCGTCGACAAACCAGTCGCCACCCTTTATAAGTAGTATTAAGCCTAAAATAAAAAGTAGTATGGGAATAATCATAATAACACCTTCCGTTATAATTATGCGTATTTTGCGCATTATATTCGTATGAGAAAATATAATGGTGAATATAAAAAGATTTTAAACGAATTAAAAAATGCCACCCCAAGCGAAGTGGGTTATATATTAAAGCGCTATTTTAGCGCTAAAAAACAAAGCCAAAAACCTAAAAATCCCACTTTGGAATAAACTCTTCGCTAGAAGACGTTAAGTCTTGAACGAAAGCGTTTTCAACGCCCGATAATTGCGCGTACTCTAAAACTCTATCGTATTCTTTTTTTGTAATTTTGCGTTTAAGTTCGGGGAATAATTCAATACTGCCAAACGGAGTGTACTGCGCCATAATAGATAGATACGCTCCGTTTTTTTGGTTTTTTGCAAACCAGTCTATAACCCGCTTACTGTCGCTAACGTTTTCGGGAAGAATTAGGTGCCTAACTATAACGCCACTTTTCATAAGTCCGTTTTCTATAACCGTTTTTTTGCTTTCTAACATATACGAAATTGCATTTGTGGCAACGCTAAAATAATCTTTTTTACCCGTGTATTTTAGCGAAACTTCACTCGAACAAAACTTTAAGTCAGGCAGGTAAATGTCAACGTATGGGGCGATTATTTTAAGTCCGTCTAGCGTTTCGTAGCCATGAGTGTTATAAACTACGGGAATATTCGGTCTATATAATTCAAAGGCTTTTACAATGCCGGTTATATAGTGCGTTGGGGTTACTAGGTTTATATTACTAGCCCCCGCATCTTCAAGCGTTTTAAAAATATCGGCAAGTTCGCTTGGTGTAACAATTTTACCGCGTTTAGCGCGCGAAAGTTCGTAGTTTTGGCAATAAACGCATTTAAGCGAACAACCCGAAAAAAACACCGTGCCCGAGCCTTTAGTTCCAGAAATAACGGGTTCTTCAAAAGGGTGCAGGTAATATTTAGAAATTAAAATATCGTTACCTACGCCACACGCACCTTTTTGCTCGTTTCTATCAATATTACAGTTGTTAGGGCATATAGTGCATTTCATAATCGTTTTATTATTATAACACTTTTTAAAGTAGTTGACAATAAAAATGAAAGCATATATAATTAAAATACTTTAATTATCAAGTAGGTTTAACTATGAACAAGTTTTTTACAAGCGAAAGTGTAACCGAAGGGCATCCAGATAAGATTTGCGACCAGATATCAGACGCTGTTTTAGATGAGATTTTGCGCCAAGACCCTGAAGCAAGGGTTGCGTGCGAAACTGCGTGCTGTACGGGGCTTATTCTCGTAATGGGTGAAATAACCACTTCTTGTTACGTAGACATTCAAAAAATAGCAAGAGATACCGTTAGCGAAATAGGCTACACTCGCGCAAAATACGGGTTTGACGCTTCTACTTGTGGCGTTATAACTTCTATAAACGAACAAAGCGCAGATATTGCTCTTGGCGTTAACAGTTCGGTAGAACACCGTGAAAGTGGCGATATTGCAGATAAAGTTGGCGCAGGCGACCAAGGTATGATGTTCGGCTATGCAACCGACGAAACTGAAGAGTATATGCCAACTGCAATTACTTACGCCCACAAACTCACCCAAAAACTTACCGAAGTTAGAAAGAGTGAAATACTTCCTTACCTTCGCCCAGACGGAAAGGCTCAAGTTACCGTTGAATACGATGGAAACGACGTTAAGCGCATAGAAGCGGTAGTAGTTTCTTCGCAACACTCACCCGAAGTAACTACCGAAAAACTTCGTGAAGATATTATGCGAGAAGTAATACTTAAAGTATTGCCGTCAAACCTTTTAGATGATAACACCAAGTACTACATTAACCCAACGGGTAGGTTTGAAATAGGCGGTCCTAACGGCGATAGCGGTTTAACGGGCAGAAAAATTATCGTTGACACTTACGGTGGTTACTGTGCGCACGGTGGCGGAGCGTTTAGTGGTAAAGACCCAACCAAGGTTGATAGAAGCGGTGCGTATATGGCTCGTTACGTTTGCAAAAACGTGGTTGCTTCAGGCCTTGCTAAAAAGTGCGAACTTCAACTTTCTTACGCAATAGGCGTTGCAAAACCCTTATCCGTTTACGTTAACACTTACGGCACGGGTGCATTAAAAGACGAAGAGCTTGCCGATATTATCGTAAAAGAGTTCGATTTAAGGCCTTATTCAATCATTGAAACTTTAGGGCTTCGCGCTCCCATTTATAAAAAGACGGCGTCTTACGGTCACTTTGGAAGGCCTGGTTTCCCTTGGGAAAAATTAGATAGGGTAGCCGACCTTAAAAAATATCTTTAATAAATAATCGGCAAGGCTTGTTGCCTTGCCTTTTTTTAAAATTATGAAAGCGGTAGAACTTAAAAACGTTTCTTTCAAATACGGCTCGGGCGAAAACCTAGCCGTTATAAAGAACTTAAGCCTTTCGGTAGAGAAAGGCGAGTTTTTGTGTGTTTTGGGCGAAAACGGAAGTGGAAAGTCTACCCTTGCAAAACTAATAAACGGCTTATTGCTACCAGATAGTGGCGAAGTAGAAGTTTTTGGTAGTAACACTAAAGACAAAAAGTCCGTTTACGAAGTTAGAAAAAAAGTTGGAATGGTCTTTCAAAATCCAGACAATCAAATGGTTGCCACGATAGTTGAAGACGACGTGGCTTTCGGCCCTGAAAACGTTGGCGTTTCAAGTGAAGAAATAGGTGAGCGCATAGACTTTGCTTTAAAAGCAGTAGGCATGGAGAAGTTTAGGTTCGTTGCAGGTCAAAAACTTTCAGGCGGGCAAAAACAACGCGTTGCAATAGCGGGGGCGTTGGCGCTTAAACCCGAAGTTTTAATACTAGACGAGTCTACCGCTATGCTCGACCCTATGGGTAGAAAAGAAGTTATGCAAGTTGCCGAAAAGTTAAACGACGAAGGTATGACTTTAATTACTATAACTCACTATATGAAAGAAGCCGTAAAGGCAGATAGAGTGGTAGTACTTCACGAGGGTGAAATAGTCGTTTCGGGCACTCCCGAGCAGGTATTTTCACGCCCAGAAGACCTTAAAAAGTACGGGCTTGACGTTCCAAGGGCAACGTATATTGCCGAAAAACTTAAAAAAAGCGGTGTTCCTATAAAATCGGGAATATTAACCGAAGAAGAATTAGGGGAGGAGTTATGCAAATTATTTCAAAATCGCTAACCTTTTCCTATAACGAAAAGGCAAACTTTTCACGCCGTGCGCTCGACGGCGCTACTTTAACCGTAAACGAAGGCGACTTTTTCGGTATAATAGGCGAAACGGGCAGTGGCAAATCAACCTTTATTCAGCATTTAAACGGGTTAATTCCCCTTCAAAGTGGAACGCTCACGGTTGGCGAGTTTAATTTAACCGTTCCCAAAAAGCGCAAGGAAAAAAAGGCGTTTTTAAAATCGCTTAAACAGTTAAGAAGTAAGGTGGGTATGGTGTTTCAATACCCCGAATATCAACTGTTTGCCGAAACCGTGCGAGAAGACGTTGCTTTCGGCGTTAAAAACTTTTTCCCTAATGCAAGCCAAGAAGAAGTAGATTTTAAGGTAAAAAAAGCAATTGAACTTGTCGGGCTCGACTATAATTTGGTTGCCGAAAAGTCCCCGTTCGACCTTTCAGGCGGGCAAAAAAGGCGAGTTGCAATAGCGGGCGTTTTAGCCTCTGAACCCGAAACTTTGGTGCTCGACGAGCCCGTTGCAGGGCTTGACCCCGTTTCTAAAAAACGCCTTATGAGCCTTCTTCACACCCTTCACGACACCGGCGTTGTAAAAACCGTTATTATCGTTTCGCACGATATGAACGACGTTATGGAAAACTGTAACCGAGTTGCCGTGTTTGAAAACGGCAAGGTCGTTAAAGAGTGCGAGCCTAAAAGTCTTTTTGAAAATTACGACGATTACGCTCTTTCTAGGCTAGGGCTACCGGTAACTGCCTACCTGACCAAAACGCTTAAAGGCGTTGGCGTTAACGTTGAAAGCAGTTATAAAATAGAAGATTTTACAAATAAACTCATTGAAAAATACTTTGAAAACCGTTAAGGAGCATTATGTTGCAAGACGTAACCTTCGGGCAGTATTACGAAACGCAATCTTTCGTTCATAAAATGGATGCAAGAATTAAACTGCTCGCGTTAATTTTATACGTCGTACTTATATTCGTAGTAAAAAACTTCTACGGATTTTTAGTCGTGGGTGCGTTTTTAATAGTTGCAACTATCTTTTCTAGAGTGCCGTTAGGAGCAATGCTAAGTAGTGTAAAAGGCATACTTTTTCTAATACTTTTTACTGTTTTACTCAACGTGTTTTTCTATCAAGCGCCAAACGAAACTATACTTTTTTGGGTGGTTTCGGTAGAGTCGCTTACCTTTGCAGGCTTTATGGCACTTAGGCTTATAACGCTAGTTTTAGGCAGTATGTTACTTACCCTAACGACTACGCCCGTTGCACTTACCGACGCTATTGAAAGTTTGCTTTCCCCTTTAAAAGTAATAAAGTTCCCCGTTCACGAACTTGCGCTCGTTATGTCTATTGCGCTTAGGTTTATTCCCACTCTAATGGCAGAAGCCGACCGTATTATTATGGCGCAAAAAGCAAGGGGTGCCGATTTTGATAGTGGCAGTTTAGTTGCCCGTGCAAAGGCGATGATTCCCGTTTTAATCCCCCTTTTAATTAGCGCGTTTCGCCGTGCTGAAGAACTTGGCGACGCTATGGATAGCCGTTCGTATAGTTCAAGCGCAGTTAGAACGAAGTATAAAAAATATCGCCTTACTTACCGTGATTTAATAGGCTCGATTATATGCGTTATATCGCTTGCGGGTGTTATTTTATTAAACGTTTACGCAGGGGGTATTGTATGAGAGTTTTACTAACCCTTTCTTATGACGGAACTGATTTTTGCGGTTACCAAGTTCAACCGAACGGTAGGTCTGTCGAACAAGTTTTAAACGATGCTATTTTTGCCTTAACGGGCGAAAGGGTAAAGTCCGTTTCAAGTGGTAGAACTGACAGTGGCGTTCACGCATACGCGCAAACGGTGCATTTTGATACTAATTCAACTATTCCCGCAAAAAACTTTGCGCTTGCGTTAAACCCGTTACTTCCAAGCGACGTTAAGGTTTTAAAAAGCAAAAAAGTAAGTGGCGATTTTCACGCAAGGTACGGCGCTAAAAGTAAGACGTATAGATATTCTTTCTACGTTTCGCAAACCGAAAACCCTATGTTTTCACGCTACAAATCGCTTATAAAACAAATGCCTAACGTTGAAAAAATGAAAGAGTGTTGCAAGGTTATTGAAGGCACGCACGACTTTAAGTGTTTTATGGCGTCGGGAAGTTCCGTTAAAGATACCACTCGAACGGTGTATAGCGTAAAAATTACCAAAAGGGGAAGTTTTTTAGATATTACCGTAAAAGGAAACGGGTTCTTATACAATATGGTAAGAATTATTGCGGGCACTTTGTTAGCCGTTGGCGAAAACAAACTATTAAGTGGTGACGTTGCCCGTATGATAGAAACGGGCGATAGACCCGTGCAAGCAAAAACGGCAGAAGCAAGGGGACTTGCGCTTATTGAAGTAAAATATTAAGTAAAACTTAAAAAAGGCTTGTAAATTGCTTGACAAGACGGGTTATTTTTTATAAAATAAACAAGCGACTTATGGAAAAAGGCTTTTGAATTAGCCCCTCAAACGTTTTTAACCGGTAGTTTAGCATAATTTTTAAGGAGAAACATCATGAAATCTTTCATGGCTAAAGAAAGCGAAATTCAAAGAAAGTGGTACGTTGTTGACGCTTCTGGTTTAGCACTTGGTAGGCTTGCATCGCAAGTAGCCGCTATTTTACGCGGTAAAAACAAACCCGAGTTCACCCCCAACGTTGACTGTGGCGACCACGTTATTATAGTTAATACCGATAAGGTTATCTTAACGGGTAAAAAACTCGAAAAGAAGTTTTACACTTATCACACCGGTTACATCGGTGGTCTTAAACAAATCCCCTACAGCAGAATGATGGCTGAAAAGTCAGACCTTGCCGTATACGAAGCAGTTAAAGGTATGCTTCCTAAAAACAGCCTTGGCAGAAAAATGCTCACCAAGTTAAGAGTATATAAAGGCGCAGAGCACAATCATCAGGCACAACAGCCCGTTGAATTAACGCTCGGTAGATAAGGAGAATTATTATGGCAAAAGTAGCAAGCAAGAAAAAAGTTCAATTTTGGGGAACCGGTAGAAGAAAGAAAGCCGTTGCAAGAGTAAGGCTTATTCCCGGTGGCGCAGGTAACATCGTTATCAATAAAAGAGATATTAACGATTATTGCGACCTTGAAACCGTTAAACTTATTATTAAACAACCCTTAGTTCTTACCGAAACTAGCGCAAAGTACGACGTGTTTGTTAACGTTGTAGGCGGTGGCTTTACCGGTCAAGCAGGCGCAATCCGTCACGGTATTGCACGCGCACTCGTAGTTGCAGAACCTGAACTTCGTCAAGCACTTAAGAAAGCAGGTTTCTTAACTCGTGACCCACGTATGAAAGAACGTAAGAAATACGGTCTTAAGAAAGCACGTAGAGCACCTCAATTCTCTAAGCGTTAATCTTTTTAAAGACATTAAAAAAGCGAGCAAATGCTCGCTTTTTTTAATTCGTTATAAACGGCGCACAAGTTCGTTTACTGCCAACAAGTTGCAACCCCAACAACCGAGTAAGGTTAGTTGTGTCTGCCCCTTGTTGTCGAGCCTGCTTGTGCTTGTTTCTAACGCTTTAAAAGTTTTATTTCGTTATTTGCGTCGTTGGGCGTCGTTTACTGCCACGCCATCAAGACTTAAATAACCAAAAAGGTTTATTTAATCCTTGCCGTCGTGTCGAGCCTATGGGGCTTGCAACTAACGCCTTAAAAGTTTTATTTCGTTACAAGTCGTGTTTTAGTGCGTTTACTGTTTTGTTTATCTAACCCCAACAACCAAAAAGGTTAGTTGTGTCTGCCCCTTGTTGTCGAGCCTGCTTGTGCTTGTTTCTAACGCCTTGCGTCGCAATTTGCAAAAAAAGGTTAGCCTTTAAAGCATTAAAGGCAAAACCTTAAAGCAATTGCTCCTTTTTCCCAAAAATCTTTTTATTCTAAAAATATTTTCGGGAGCCCTATTATTTTGCTTGCTACGGCTTGAACGGGGAGGGTTTAAAATATGTGTTGTTATAACAAAAAATCTTTCCTTACTTTCCTTATATATAACGCGTGGGCGCGCGTGTTATGCACTATTTTGACTATTTTTCATAATATGTATTAAGCCGATTTGACAAAAAACACTCCTAAACGACAATTTCGTACAAAAATATTTGACTATTTGATTAAAAATCGTTTATTTTGTACAAAAATAGTGATATAATAGTTGCATTACATAAGGGAGTAATTATTATGGAAGAACAGAAAGTTGTTGTTTTGCAAGAAAACCAAAGTGCCGTTGATTTTGTAGTTAACGCTATAAGTGAAATGAGTGGATTTACAGTTGTTGGAAGTTCGTGTGACGGAGAAGAAGGGCTTAACCTTATTGAAAAGTTCGAGCCTGATTTTTTAATTACGGGCATAGTTTTAAAAAGTATTGACGGGTTTACCGTTTTAGAGCGTTTACAAAAAAGTAAAGCAAAAGCGGTTGTGGTTAGTTCTTTTACTAGCGAGCCTATAATTAGCCGTGCGCTTTCATCGGGCGCAGTATACTACATAGCAAAGCCGTTTAAAAGCGAAGTTTTAAAAAGTAGGCTTTTAGAACTTTGTTTAGGTGAAAAAGAGCCCACCGAAAAAGTTTCGTTTGAAATGCGCAAAAATAGTCTTGATGAAAAGATTAGCAAGATTTTTATATCGGTTGGTATTCCACCGCATATAAAGGGTTATTACTATCTTCGCGAAGGCGTTAAAATGGCGGTAGAGCATCCCGAAATAATAAACAACATAACAAAAAAACTCTACCCTAAAATAGGCGAAAAGTTTGAAACTTCGGCATCGAAAGTCGAACGTGCAATTCGCCACGCCATTGAAGTTGCTTGGAATAGGGGAAGAATAGAAACCATAAACAATTTACTTGGTATTCGCGCTTACGTTGGTGGTGAAAAGCCTACAAACGGGGAATTCATTGCGTTAATTGCCGATAAAATGCTACTTGAAGGTGCTTAAAATTAAAAAAATTAAAAAAAATTGCAAAAAAGTGTTTACAAATCTCAATACAGTGATACAATAGGTAAGAGTTACTTGCTACGTTGTTTACTAAATCGGCTGATAAGGAGTTTTGTATGCCAAAATACGTATTATGTCCAAGATGTGAACTTAATTATATTATCGAAGGGGAAGACTACTGCGCGGTTTGTAAAGCCGAACTTAAAATAGGCCCGCAACTTATGTTTTCTTCAGAGGGCGAAGTAAAAGAACAAATACTTTGCCCCGTTTGCAAGAAAAACTATATAGACGAAGAAGAAGATATGTGCAGTGCTTGCCGTGAAGAATACGAATTCGAAAGAAGCGCCGAAGAAGACGACGGTGACGAGTGGCGCAAATATCTTGACGACGACGAGAAAGAAGTTATTGCATCGCAAGACGATGAAGATATGGCTTCGCTTTCAGAAATTGCCGAGCAAGAAGCATTTGAAGACGATTATGAAGATGACGACGAGATTGACCCCTACACCAACGAAAAGGTGGTTAAGCACGACGACGACTTCGATTACGTTACCGTTTCAGACGACGACTTTTTAGACGACGAAGAAGACGACGAAGAAGATGAAGAAGTTTAAGTTTTTATAAACTTGGCAATGCTTTTAGTATGATTAAAAGTGTTCAAAGTTTACAAGGAACGAAAGACAAAATTAAATCGTTTTTAGGTAAAAACGTTGAAATTAAAGTTAATTTAGGTAGAAATAAATACCAAAGTTATAAAGGAAAAATAACGGGTTGTTACCCTGCGCTATTCTGCGTAACACCTAGCGAAAAAGTTAGTGGAAAAACTTCTTTTTCATACGCAGAGTATATGTGCGGGCTAGTAAAACTTAAAGAAATAAATTAAAGGACGGGCGCGTCCTTTTTTTATTGTCATAATAATAGGCGCTTTTTCATACAATTAAACGAAAGGGGGAGAGAGTATGCCTATTAACGCAGAAAAAAAGCAGTTTTATAAAACGTGTGAAATAAAAATAACTTCAAAAAACGAAGTTAGCACCAAACTTGAACTTACCGAAGAAGAAGCAACGTCGGTTATTATAGAAAACGCAATTCCGTTTTTAGAAATAGAAGAATGTGGAACTAGCGAAGTAAGGTACGGTGGTAAAGTTTATTTTACCGTAGTTACGGGGCTAAACGGTGTTAAAAAGACGGAAGCGGGCGTTGAGTTTATGTATAAAGAACAAGCCCAAAAGGTAAACGCAGGCGACCTTGTTATAGGTGACGCTACAGTAGATAACGTTAAAGTTACCGTTAAAAACGGAATTGTAACTGCAAGTGCCGTTTTAATTTACACGGCAACCGTTTACCAAAAGCAGGAAGAAAGTTACCTTTATTCGCTTGAAGGCGCTAACGTTAAAAAAGCAGAAGTTAATTCACTTTTGTTTCCTACAAAATATAAATCGAACTTCACGGTTGAAAACGAGTTTGAAGTTCCCTTCGTTATAGCCGACGTTTTATATCACGAAGAACGTGTAAAATTAACGTCAGTTTCGGCGGGAATAGGTTCGGTTATTATAGAAGGCGAAGTTGAACTTTCAATGCTTATAAAAACCCACGAAGGCGGGTTAGTTCGCCACGTTAAATGCTTGCCTATGCGCTACGAAGGCGATGCAAGCGACGTTTTGCCCTCGTCTATTATAAGCGTTTGCGCTTGCGTTAAAGGCGCTAACTTATCGGTTACTTCTTACGAGCAAACTTCAAAAAGTACCGTTTCGGCGTTTGTAAACGTTGGTTTTTCGGGGCTTATTTACGAAGTGGAACAGTTAAGGTTTATAAGCGACGCCTACTCTATCAAAAACGAACTTATTCTAGATAAAAAAGAGTATAAAACCACCGAAATTACGGGGGTAAAATGCACGGCAGTTAAAGCAGAAACGCAGGGAAGTTTAAAAATTAAAGAAAACGCTGGACTTATATGCCCGTTATTTGTTAAAATAGAAAGTGTAGAAACGAGCGAAACGCCAAGCGGGCTTAACTTAAACGGCGTTGCAAGCGCCACGGTTATAATAAGTAACGAAGGCGTGTTTGAAACGGTTAAAGTTCCCGTTAACTACTCTACTCGTTTAGAAGAAAGTTGTTTAGTTAAAAACGTAACGCCTTGCAACCTAGAAGCAAGCGTTTCTGGCGGTAAAATAAGCGTTACTTTCGACCTTAACTTAACGCTCGTTTCAACCGAAAATAAAGCAACTTATGCCTTATTTGAAGTTCAAGAAGGTGAAGAGCGCCCCGTAAACGACAGTGCAATTAGCATTTGCGTTCCTAAAGAAAGCGACACGCTTTGGGATTTATGCAAGTCGCTTGGCGCTTTAGAAGAAGAAGTTTTAAAACTAAACCCCGAACTTAATTTCCCGTTAACGGGCGATGAAAGGGTTGTTATTTACAGAGAGATAAACAAGGAATAAACTATGGTAACCCGTAAAGCGTATGCGAAACTTAATATTGCGCTTAAAGTCGTTGGCGCCGAAAACGGCTATCATAATTTAGATAGCGTTTGTTTAACGGTTGATAAATACGACCTTATTACCGCCAAAAAGCGCAAAGACGATAAAATACTTATTACCTTTACGGGTAAATACGGGTTTATTCCCACTTTTCAAGAAGACACGCTTACCTATAAAGCAGTTAAACTTTTTAAAGAAAAGTTTAACGTTTCGGGCGTAGAAATTACCGTTGAAAGAAACGTTCCAACAGGTAGCGGTATGGGTGGCTCGTCGCTTGATATAGCGGGAACTTTAACTGCGCTTAAAGAGTTGTTTAAAATAAAGTGCGACCTTAAACCACTTGCCGACGAACTCGGAAGCGATGCAGGCTACCTTTTAAACGGTGGATTTGCAAGGCTTAACGGGCGTGGCGATAAAGTTATTCCGTTCTCGTGCGAGCGCGACTATTACTTCGTTGTAATTTACGCTAAAACGGGCGTTACTGCAAAAGAGTGTTTTGAAAAGTTCGATGGCACTCAAAACTTTACTTCTACCGTCGATTGCGAAAAGGTTATAACTGCACTTCAAAACGGCGATTTAAAAGAAATTGCTTTACACGGCGGAAACGATTTATATAGTTCTGCATCTAGTATAAACGCCGAAATAGAAAAGAGCTTAAACGCCTTAAAATCACTATCTCCAGAAGTTTGTTTTATGACGGGTAGCGGGGCAACGTGCTACGCTATGTACGATAGTTACGAAATGGCAAGTTGGGCGCTATCTAAACTTAAAAAAGAGTATAAAGATAACGTTGAACTTTTATATACTTACAACCCTTATAAACTCACTCTTATTGAAAAACTTTTCGGCATAAGCAAAGAAAACTTTTAAAAAGTGAAAAAATTGAATAAAACCCCTAAATCTAGTCAATAATTCGGCTATCACGATTTAGGGGCTTTTTATTATGAAAAAACTTGGAATAACTTTACTTATAATTGCCATAATAACGATAACGGCAGTTGCTTCAAATCAAGGTACCGCTAGCGAAAAGTATCTTCGCATACACATCCGCGCCAACTCAAATAGCCTAACCGACCAAAGCGTAAAGTACGAAATTAAAGACCAAATAATATCGCACCTAACACCGTTTATTATAGAGTGTAAAAGTAAAAGCGACGTTATTAGCGTTTTAAACGAAAAAACCACGGAAATAAACGGAATAATAAATAACGTGCTTAGAAAAAACGGCTTTACCTACACGGGCAAAATGGTGGTAAGAAACGAGTTGTTTCCTACAAGGGTTTACGGAGACTTTACGCTCGAAGAAGGTTTTTACGACGCCGTTATAGTCGAATTAGGTAAAGCCGAGGGGGATAACTGGTGGTGCGTTATGTATCCCCCTTTATGCTTTGCCGAAGCCGAAAACTTAACTTATAAGTCGAAAATCGCCGAGTTAATACAAGAGTTTAAACAAAAATACATAAAGGAGAAAGTATGAATAAAAAGGTTAAAAGAACGTTTGTAATTATTATGCTTATAATTTCGGTTACGTCTATGTCGGCGCTAACCGTAAGCGTGTATAATCCCGTGGTTGAAGTTGCCGTGGTTAGTCAAAGTTCTAATTCTGCCGATATTAAACTCGTTCAAAAAAAACTTAAAAACTGGGGTTACTATAAAGGCTCGGTTGACGGAATATTCGGCAGTCAAACACGCTCTGCAGTTAGGCTTTTTCAAAGGCGAAACGGCTTGACGGTTGATGGAATTGTAGGAAACAAAACGCTTTCTGCACTTGGAATAACTAGCAGTATGCTATCTTCAGGAACTTCGTCTTCGGGGGCGAGTGGCTATTCTTCAAGCGACGTTAACTTGCTTGCTAAACTCATTTACGCAGAAGCGCGTGGCGAGCCTTATCAAGGTCAGGTTGCAGTTGGCGCAGTAGTTTTAAACAGAGTTAAAAGTTCGTCGTTCCCAAACACTATATCAGGTGTAATTTATCAGCCTTACGCCTTTACTTGCGTTAACGATGGGCAAATAAACTTATCACCAAACAGCACGGCTTTAAAGGCGGCGAAAGACGCAATGAACGGTTGGGACCCGACTTCGGGTTGTATTTATTATTACAACCCCAAAATTGCAACGAGCAAGTGGATATATTCGCGCCCCGTTGTAACAACCATAGGCAACCACGTTTTTGCATTATAAGGAGCGAGTATGGAAGAATATAAAAACAGTGCAATAAATAAAACCGAAAGTATAGTAAACGGCGAAAAGCGCCGTGAAAACAACGCCGAAAACAAAAGGAATAACAGTCGTTTAAGAAGTGAGTTTAATAAAAAGCGTTGGCTTGTTTTTGCCGTCGTGTTTTTAAGTGCGGGTGTTATGATATTATCTGCTATGCTCGCAGTAAAAACTTTTTCGCCTGCAGGTGAATATTTAACGGGCGCAAGCGAGCAACAAAGTTTTTACGACCTTGTTTCTTATTCAAACGGAATGGAAGTAAACCTTTCTAAAATTATAGTTACTAAAGATAGCGAAAAACGCCAAAAACTGTTAGGCGAACTTCGAGTTCAGTCAAGTTTAGGTGCAGAGAGTTTATCTCGCCTTTCCGTTAAAGAAGAAGATAAGTACTACACCACCAAGTTTATAAACCAAGTTAACGACTTTTCTAAGTATTTATGCGAAAAGTTAATAGACGGTGAAACCCTTTCTAGCGACGATTTAAAAACGCTTAAAGATATGCACTCGGTAAGCAGACAACTTGCTAAAAACCTTCAAACTTTAACAAGCGAAATGGGTTTTGATTACAACTTTAATTCGCTGTTAAAAGGCGACGAAAGCGATAAGATAATATCGGCTTTTAAAGACCTTGAAAGTAGCGCAAGCGAGTACCCGCATATGATATACGACGGGGCTTTTGCAGACGGTACCGAGGGCAAGGTTGCAAAGTATTTATCTAGCAAAGCCGAAATTAGTAAAGAAAAAGCCCAAACGGTTTTTGAAGAGTATTTTTCGGGCTATAACTTAAAGGGCGTTGAACTAAAAGGTGAAACTACGGGCGTTGTTATTGAAACTTATAACTTTGAAGCCGAAGACGATAAAGGCGTTATGCTTTCTGGGCAAATTAGTAAAAAAGGTGGCGAACTTGTCGAGTTTACCTACTTTGAAGATTGCAACGCTCAAACCATAACCGTTGCCGAGTGTGAAGAAATTGCCGACGCCTTTTTAGATAAGTGTGGCTACTTAGGCGTTAAAGCGGTGTGGACTTCGGTTGGTGGAAATATTATAACTATAAACTATGCGTCTGTGGAAAACGGAATTATATGCTATCCCGACCTTATTAAAGTAAACGTTTGCCGTGAAAGGGGAAAGGTGGTTGCGCTTGAAGCAAGTTCGTATATTTATAACCACGAAAAAAGAACTTTTCCAAAGCAATTAGTAACGCTACTTGAAGCAAAAGAAAAGGTAAGCGATGAAATAAGCGTTGAAAGTTCACGCCTTGCAATTATTCCAAAAGGCGAGTCAAGCGAACTTCTTGCCTACGAGTTTTACGGAAAAAGCGGTGATGACGTTTACTATATTTATATAAACGCTCAAACGGGCAAAGAAGTTGATATTTTTAAAGTAATAGAAAACAGTGAAGGAAAACTTCTAATGTAATAAAAGCGCAAAGGTAATCCCTTTGCGTTTTTTGTAATTTTAAAGGTTTTTGTGTTGATTTAATGATATTTTCACTCAACCCACCACCTGTAATTGACAATTTTATAGGTTTGTTGTATTATTTGCATAATAGTAGAGTATTTTAGTCGTAGACTAAAAGGTGGATATGATATGTTAGAGTTAAAAAATATAGTAAAAAACTATTATGCACAAAGTGGAACGGTGCACGCTTTAAAAGGCGTTTCAGTTACGTTTAGAAATAGCGAGTTCGTTTCCGTATTAGGCCCTTCGGGTTGCGGTAAAACAACCTTACTTAATATCGTAGGCGGGCTTGATAGGTACACTTCTGGCGACCTTGTTATAAACGGCAAAAGCACCAAACTTTATAAAGATAGGGATTGGGACGTTTACAGAAACCACAGGGTTGGCTTTATATTCCAAAGTTACAACCTTATTCCGCACCAAACGGTACTTCAAAACGTTGAACTTGCCCTTACTATTGCGGGCATAGGCAAAGAAGAGAGAATTAAGCGCGCAAAAGAAGCACTTGACAGGGTGGGGCTTACCGAGCAATATCACAAGCGCCCCAACCAACTTTCGGGTGGTCAATGCCAACGCGTTGCAATAGCCCGTGCGTTAGTTAACGACCCTGAAATACTTCTTGCCGACGAGCCTACCGGCGCATTAGACACGGTTACTAGCGTTCAAATAATGGACCTTATTAAAGAGATTTCTAAAGAAAGGCTAGTTATTATGGTAACGCACAACCCCGAACTTGCCGAAAAGTATTCAACTAGAATTATCAATATGCTAGACGGTGTTTTGATAGGCGATAGCAACCCTTACGAGCCCGAAGAAGTTCAAAAAGAAAGCAAACAAGAGTTTAAAAAAGAAGTTAAAGAAAAGGCAAAAATGTCTTTTTGGACGGCGTTTAGGCTTTCTGCAAGAAACTTAATTAGCAAAAAAGGCAGAACTACAATGGTTGGCTTTGCAGGCTCAATCGGCATTATAGGTATTGCGCTCGTTCTTGCGTTTTCGGCAGGTATTAAAGGCTACGTTGCATCAATGCAAGACGATATGTTATCCGGTAACCCCATAACTATTACTGAGCAAACGTACGACCTTAACGTGCTTACCGATATGATGGATAGCGAGCAAAAGGCAGAACTTATAAAAGAGCCTAACAGAGTTTACATCAACTCGATGGTAGAGTATTTTATAAAGACTAGCCAAGTTCGCGATTCAATGCTCATTAAAAACGATATTGATAAAAACTACGTTGATTACGTTAAGCAAATGCCAAGCGAATATTATTCGGCTATGGTGCTAAGGTACGGAACTAACGTTCACAACAACGTTTTTACTTCTATTCAGGAAAAAGATAAAACTGAAAAGACTAATATGTCAATAACGGCACTAACGGCGTTTTACACAAAACTTCTTGAACGCACTAACTTTGAAGATTACGCCGCTTACGTCGATATGTTTATTCCCGAAATGGCTCAAGCCCCGAGTAACGAAGAATACATACGCTCGCAATACAAAGTTCACGGCGAAATTGCAGATGAAAAAGATGAAATTATGCTTGTTATTAACAAGGAAAGCACCATTTCAGACCTTTTACTTGCAAGGCTTGGCTATTACACTCAAAACGAGTTTATGAACTTGGTTGAAAAGGCAAACGATTCGCCATCGTATAACGAAGAACTTGATAAGCCGTATTTTACCTACGAAGAACTTTTAAGTGAAGACAAAACGTTTACTTGGTACCCAAACAATGTTGTTTACCAAAAAACTGCTTTAAGTTTTAATTATAACGCTTACGAAAATGCCGAATGGGCTAATAATGAAAACGCCGTTACCATGAAAGTAGTTGGTATTTTGCAACCCAACGAAAATATAATGTACGGCTGTTTAAGTTCGGGTATTTATTACACCGAAGCCCTTACTAACCACATAATAAGCGTTTCTTCAAGCGAAACGGGTGGTGTTTACGAATATTTTAACGGCATTGACACGTCTAGTATGAACTATATGACTATGATGATGCGCGCAAGCACCAAGTACGACGTTTCTTTTACCTACGATTCTCAAACGGGCGTTGAAACCGAATCAATAGATTTAAGCCTTGCAAATTACAACGCTTTAATGTCAATGATGGGTGGTGCTAATCCCGACGCCGAAGAAATTAAAGAAGGCGTTATTAGAAGTCTTGGCGCTAACCCCGTTGCAAACTCTATAAGTTTATACCCCGTTGACTTTGACAATAAAGATTTGGTAACTAACTACTTAAAGGCTTGGAACGATTACGAAGGTGCTATCACCGTTAACGGCGTAGATATTGAAAAGAAAGACCGTCAAAAAATAGAAGCAACCGACACGCTCTCGCTAATTATAGACCTTATTAACACTATGATAGATATAGTATCTTACGCACTTATTGCGTTCACTTCGGTTTCGCTAGTCGTTTCAACGGTTATGATAGGTATTATCACTTACGTTTCAGTTGTGGAGCGCATTAAAGAAATAGGCGTTATTCGCTCGCTTGGCGGTAGGAAAAAAGACGTTTCGTATCTCTTTAACGCCGAAACGTTTATAATAGGACTACTTGCAGGCTTGATAGGCGTTATAGCAACTTACCTTATAAGCGAAGTTGTAAACCTTATTCTATTCCCACTTATAGGAATAAGAAGAATTGCGCTACTTCCTATAACCGACGCTATACTTATGGTGCTTTTAAGCGTTGGCTTAACTTTAATTTCGGGTTTAATTCCCGCAAAATCTGCATCGAATAAAGACCCTGTTATTGCACTTCGCACCGAATAAAACAAAATAAAAACCGCCCTATAGGGTGGTTTTTTAATTTTAAGAAAATAGAATTAAAAAATCAATAAAAAACATAATAATAAAAAGGCGTTAAATAAGTTTTAAAAAACGTAAAACACTAGTAAAAAACTATTGAAATATTTTGTTAAATATGTTAATATATATTAAACAATACGCGTGCGCACAGCGCAAACGGGGGTTTTTATGAAAAATAACAAACTCATTTTAATAGTAGCGCTTACCCTTGCGCTTGCTTTTATAGGCTTTGCAAGCCCCGTTAAAGCATTTGCCGATACCGTTTACGAAAACGAATATCAGCAGGCATTTTTTGAAAATTACGAGAGCGTTTGTCAAGTAAACGTTGCAGGTGGATACAGCGCCACTAACGCATTACAATACTATCAAGCGTCTGGTAACGGCTTACAAGGTGGCGAGCAAGCCGAAGCGTTAAGCGAAGGGTTTTTAACTACTTATAGAAACGAGTACGAAGTTTTAATGGTTGCTTATAAAAACGTTTGCAAGTATATGCTTGATAATTCGTTTAATTTAAGCGATTACGCTCCTACCGAAAACGGCGTGGTGCTTGTAAATACGAAGTTACAAGAAGCCAAAACTGCAATTTCACAAGCAACTTGCAAACAAGAAGTCGACGTTGCTTGTCAAACGTTTATTGACTTTATTTCGGGTGGCACTGCAGTTAAAAACAATAACGTTTTAGTTACTGAAGAAGGTGCGTCTATAACGGCAAGCGTTGCAACTACCGCTAAAGTTTTTTCGCCGGACGACGTTTTGTCTGTTAAAAAGTTTGCAGATTCGGTAATTACCAAAAACTTAAAACTTGCGCTTTTAGATAGCACCGAACTTACCGTTAACGAAGGTGGCGTTGCTTACTATTTTAGCGTTAAGTGGTTAAGAAACGGCGTTATCGTTGAAGATAGGGCTGATTTAGCAGTTACCTTTACCGTTTCCCTTGAAGATATGGGCTTAACCGTAGAAAACGGTGCACCGGTTCAAATTGCAAGGTATTTAGGAAACGGCAACGTTGCCTTTACTAGCGCGACCGTAGATGGTGGCAACCTTATTTTCTCGCTTACGGGTTTTGGTGGCGATATCGAAAGTAAATACGACCTTGACTTTGCAGTGGTCCTTGAAGGTTACGCGCTTGAAAGCAGGGGTTTCGTTTACGATAACTGGCAAACTATTTTAATAGTACTTGCAGGCATCGTGGTTATTTACTTAATTTCTAAAATGGTAAAAACTGCAAAGAAAGGCAAGATGAAAAAAGAGTTTAAAGCCTTTAAAAAAGAAAGAAAACTTAAAAAGAAACAAGCAAAGCAAGAAAAAAAGGCTAAACAAGAAGAAAAAGAAGTAAGAAAGGTAAAACCGCAGGGTGGCTCGAACAAAGTAACCCCCGCGTCTAAAAAATAATAAAAGGTGAGTTATGGATAAAATTATAGAGTTTTTTGTTGGTATATACGAAAATCATATTGCTCCTTTCGTATACGACATTTTTCCGGGTTTATACGGAAGTGAATGGATAGTTCTTTTAGTGTTAGGCATTGTAATATTACTTATTATTACTTTAATAGTTGCCGCAAACACCGGTAAGAAAATTATATTTATTGCCGAAGGTAAACGCTACGCTAAAACCAAATCGAAAAAGAACAAACCCATTAAGTTCCCCATTGACCCTGAAATGGACGGTTATGTTTTCGAAGGTTGGTTTAAAGATAAAAAGTTTAAAGTTCCCTACACCAAAACGGTGGTTAACAAAAAAACTAACCTTAACACCGTTAAACTTTACGCAAAGTTTACTAAAATAGCAGAAGATGCTCCCGTTGCTGATAAAGACGCAATAGATATTCCTAGCGCAGATACTGCTCCTGCTACTACTGCTCCTGCTACCGAAACGCCTGCTACCACTCCCGTTGTTGATAGCAAAAAGGCTAAATTAGAAGCAAAGAAAGCAGAAAAAGAAGCAAAGAAAGCAGAAAAGAAGAATAAAAAACTTGCTCCTGTCGTTGTAAGTAAAGAAGAAGCAAAAGAAATTGATATTCCTGCTGAAGTTGCAGTTCCCGCTGAACCTGCTGTTGAAGAAAACGAAGGCCTTGGCAAGTATTACGACAATTTAAGGTACGCAATGCTCGGCTATGAAAGGGCTTCGCAATTTAAGAAACTCGGCGTTCAAAGAAAGCAAGTAGTTGCTCAAATGTTCGAAGGTAACGACGCCGTTAACCTTTACCTTGCTATCGACCCCGAACTTATGAAAGTTAAAGGTCATAACGTTGAAAAGTTCGATAGACCGGAGTTTGCAGTTGCTCCTTGTAGAAAGGTTGTAAAAACCGAGCAAGACTATGAAGAAGCGCTTGCCCTTATTAAAGACGCAATGCTTATTAACAACCTTGTTAAGAGCGATACCGTTTTTGCTAAACCTGTAAAGAGTGACGAGCAAACTAGAAAATCGGGCTTTGCGTTCTTCGTTAAAAACGAAACCGTTGCAACTACTTCGGCAGATTATTACAGGCTTTTAAGAGCAGTTGTATTAAGTTACAAACCTGAAGATAGTTCAAAAATAGCCGATGAAATTAACGGCAAAATGATTCTTAAAATCTTTAAGAAAGACGAAACTATTAACATTTACCTAGCGCTTAACCCTGAAGCAGAAGGGCTTACCAACGTTGGTTACGATAAAAACTTTGCAGATACTCCTGCAATGTTCGAAGTTAAAGAAAGTGCCGACTGCAAGCGTGCAAACGAACTTATTGAAAAACTTATGTTCACCTACGGTATGGTTAAAAACCCCGAAAGCGTTGAAATATCTCTTGAAGACGCTATTGACAAAAACTGTGGCTTTGGTTACAGAATTAAGAAGTAATATTAAAGACGTGAAGCGCAAAAACGCTTTACGTCTTTTGAAAGTTTATAGTAAAAGGAAGTAATTATGAAAGAAATTATACTTACCCCGCAAGGTAAAAAAGAACTTGAACAAAGACTTAACGTGCTTAAAAACGAACTTATTCCCCAAGTAGTTGAAAGAATAAAGTTCGCTAAAGAACAAGGCGATTTAAGCGAAAACGCAGAATATCACGCAGCGCGTGAAGAACAAGGTCACTTAGAATCGGAAAAGGTTGAAATCGAAGCAAAATTAAAAGTTTGCAAAGTCGTTACCGCTACGAAAGGTGACGTTGTTGGCATAGGTGCAACCGTTTCTTATCTCGACGTTGAAGAGGGCGAAGAATACACCTTTGAAATAGTTGGTACTACCGAAGCAAACCTTGCTAAAAACAAAATATCTAACGTTTCACCCGTAGGTCAAGCAATGATGGGCAAAAAAGTTGGCGATACTTGCGTTGTAGTTGCTCCCAAGGGTGGCAGTTACGAAATTAAAATTACTGCGCTTAAATACTAATAATGAAAATTAAAATAACCAAGGAAAAACTTAATACCTTCTTTACCTACGAAACGGTTAAAATGGTAGCCGTTTGCGTTGCGTTATGCTTTGCTATTTTCCTTGTTTTCAACGCCTTTACCACAAGGCCTTCTTACGGTCAAGAAATAGTTATTCTTTACGAGAGAGATTTGGTTGCAGGTAAAGACGTTGACAAAGTTTTGTCGTCACTTACAACTAAACCCGAAAACGATGAAGAAAAAACCACCTTTTCTTATGAAGTTTTGCGCGTTTCTAAAACTGAGTTAAACGAGAGTGATTACAATATCGAATATATGCTTAAACGCGTATATACCGAACTTTACGAAGACGATATAATGTTCCTTACGGAAGACGTTTACAAGTCTTATATATCAGAGGGTTTTGCAACCGATATAATAGTTTATCTTGAAGATGCTATATCGTTTTTTAAAGAAAAAGGGCTATGCAATCAAGAGGGTGTTTTTTCTAAAAGCGCAGTAGATAGTTATTTTTACCAAACAAGGGGTAAGGACAAGCGCTTTAAAACGGCACAGCAAAAAGAGCAGGGCGCAAATTACGAATACGAGCGCGTAACTTCTATTTATAAATACGCAAAGGCGTTACTTAACGTTTTTGAATTGCACCCAGAACTTTTAACCGAAACGACTTTTGATTACTACGGTCAAACCTTTACGGGTAAGTACGCAATAGAATTATCTTCACTCGTTGGAAACGGTGAAAATAAACCCGAAAACCTATTTTCGCGCGCCGTTATGAACGAAACCGAAATTGAATACACTGCGCAAGGCGTTTACCTTGTGCTTGGAGAAAATAAAGAACAAACGGGCGATTTGTATTACGAGAGCGTTACGTTTTTATACGAAATCGTAAACAGATACACACCGTATCTCAACTAATTATGAGCAAGTTTATTACTTTTGAAGGCTGTGAAGGCAGTGGGAAATCAACCCAAGTTGCGCTTTTTAAAGAATATCTTGAAAAGAAAGGCGCAAAATATATATTTTTAAGAGAGCCCGGTGGAACGGACATTTCCGAGAAAATTAGAAACGTTATTTTAGACGTTTCTAACAGCGAAATGACCGACGAGACCGAGGCACTTTTATACGCTAGCGCAAGGGCTCAACTTATATCGCAAAAAATACTTCCTTCGCTTAAAAACGGAACGCTAGTTTTTTGCGATAGGTATATAGATTCTTCTTTTGCTTACCAGTCGTACGCAAGGGGTTTAGGGCTTGAATTCGTTAAAAAAATCAACTCTTACGCAATAGAAAATTGCATGCCCGATTACACCGTGTTTTTAAACATTTCGCCAACCGAAGCGTTTAAGCGCAAAGGTGGGGTTGATAAAGACGATAGGCTTGAATTATCAGGCGCCGATTTTCACGAAAAGGTTTATAGTGGTTACCTTGCCCTTGCTAAAGAAAACCCCGATAGGTTTATTATGATAGACTGCTCGGGTAGCAAATGGCAAACGCACGAAAAAATAGTTAAAGAACTCGAAAAGAGGGGAGTTTTATAATTTATGAACGGCTTTTCGCTACTTAAAAATACAAACGCCTATAAGGTTTTTTCGCTAGACGTTAGTAGGGGTACGGCATCGCACGCCTATTTAATCGTTTGTGAAGACGAGTTAAACCTTGAAAACTACTTAAAGGCGTTTGCAAAAAGGCTTTTGTGTAGCGAGAGCGAGCCGTGTGGCGTTTGCAGAAACTGCACGCTAATAGAATCAAAAACTCATACCGACGTTGTTTTTTACCCAACGGGTAAAAAAATATTAGTTGCCGACGTTGACGATTTAGTTAAAAAATCGGCGTATAAACCACTTGAATGCGATAAAAAAGTTTTTATTTTAAACGGCGTTTCTAATATGCTCCCACAAGCGCAAAACAAACTTCTAAAAACGCTTGAAGAGCCACCTAAAAACACCTATTTACTTCTTGGCGCAACTTCAACTTACACCGTTTTATCAACCGTGTTATCGCGCTGTAAAAGGCTAGATATTCCATCATTTAAAGAAGAAGATATAGTAAAAGCGCTTGAAGGCGAGTGTTTAGATAGGCAAAAACTTTTATCGGCGGTAAGGTTGTCGGGTGGAAAACTCGGCGAAGCAAGAGAGCGCTATGAAAGCGGTGCGGGCGCACTTGCAGAAGAACTTGCAATAAAAACGTTTATCGAAGTAACTTCTAGTAGAGACGTTGCACGTTTTTCAGGTAAAGTTACGAAAGAACTTTTAAAAGATTACATATCGTCGCTTGCAAGGCTAACGGGGCTTGCATTAAGGCTTCAAGACCACTTTGAAAGTGGTGACGGTGCATTTTACGAAACGGCTTTAAACCTTTCTAAAACGCTTAATAAGGGTGCGCTAATACACGCGTCAGACGCCGTTAGAAAAGCCGAGAAAGACGTTTACTTTAATGCTACTGCTACCGCCGTTGTAGACGGGGTTGTGTTTAGCATTTTGGAGGGAAAACATAAATGGTTAAAATAGTAGGAGTAAAGTTTTTAAACTCCTGTAAAGTATATTACTTCGACCCGCAAGGCGAAGAGTATAGTTTTGGCGAAGGCGTTATAGTCGATACCGCAAGGGGTACCGAATACGGCGTTGTTCAGGTTGCAACTAAAGAAGTGAGCGAAAGCGAAATAGTTCAACCGTTAAAACCCGTAACCCGTCGCGCAACTCAAAAAGAAATAGAAAAAATCAAAGAAAACGAGAAAAAAGTGCCTTGGGTTATTGAAACTTCTAAAAAAGAAGTTGAAAAACTCGGGCTTAATATGAAAATTACTGGCGCAGAGTACGTTTTCGACGGCTCGAAGATTTTAATTTATTTTACTGCGCCTGAAAGGGTAGACTTTCGCGACCTTATAAAAGCGTTAGTTCCCATACTTCACCACAGAATAGAACTTCACCAAATAGGCTCGCGCGACGAAACCAAACTTCTTGGTGGTATTGCTCCGTGTGGTAGGGTATGTTGCTGTAAAAGTTTTTTACCCGACTTTAAAACGGTTACTATAAAAATGGCAAAAAACCAAGGCTTATCGCTTAATCCAAGCAAAATAAGCGGGCTTTGCGGAAGGCTTATGTGTTGTTTAGAATACGAAAACGAGCCGTACGCCGAAGCGTATAAAAAAATGCCTAAACTAGGCAGTGAAGTTATTACGCCAGACGGTAAGGCAACCGTTATAGGCAACAATATGCTTAAAATGCTGGTTAAAACCAAAATGTCGCTTAAAGACGGAACTTTATCGTATAACGAATATCCGTTAGAAGCCGTTAAGTTTACCAAAAAGGGCGAACAACCCAAAGACGATGACGGTGAAGACGATAAAAATTAAAAAAAACACTATACAAAAACGTAAAAGTGTGATACAATACTAATATCTTTAATAAAATATTTAAAGGAGAAACGTTATGGCATACATTATTAACGACGAATGCATCTCTTGTGGTGCTTGCGCAGAAGCTTGCCCCGTTCAAGCAATTAAAGAAGGCGAAACTACTTACGAAATTGATAAAGAAACTTGTATTTCTTGCGGTGCTTGCGCAGACACTTGTCCCGTAGGTGCTCCCGTTGAAGAAGAATAAAAAGGTGGCATAAAGCCACTTTTTTTATAGGAGAATTATGCTTGTTTTAGAAGAACTTGGCTTGCTTGGTTTAAAGATTTACCAAGACGATGAACTTTACCGTTTCACGAGCGATGCAGTCGTGCTAACAAAGTTTGCATCAAATAAAAAAGGCGACGTCGTCGCCGATTTTTGCAGTGGCTCGGGTATAGTTGGTATGCATTACTATGCGCTTAACCCAAAGGTAAAGTCGGTTGACCTTATAGAGATTCAGCCTGAACTAGCAAGGTTATCTGAAAAATCGGTTGAACTTAATAATCTACAAGAAAAGTTCACCATTATAAACAAGCCTATTCAAGAACTACCTAGCGAATATAACAATAAATATTCGCTAATACTTTGCAACCCGCCGTATAAAAAAGCGGGCAGTGGCGAAGTTAATTTAAACGATAAAATTGCAATGTGTAGGCACGAAGTTACCGTTACTCAAAAAGAAATAATTTCTATTGCATATAAAAAGTTAAAGCACGGTGGAAGGCTTTGTATGTGCCAAAAAATAGAAAGGTTTTTAGAGCTTATTAGCGATATGCAAAGCGCTAATTTAACACCTTCTAGAATTCAAATGGTAACGGGTAAAACGGGTGGAGAGCCCTATCTTGTTATGGTTGAAGGCGTAAAAGGCGTTAAGCCACAACTTAAAGTGCTTGCAAATTACGTTAACGGGGTGTAATATGCTTTATTTCGTATCAACGCCGATAGGCAATTTAAAAGATATATCTTATAGGGCAATAGAAACGCTTAACGAAGTTGACGTTATTGCGTGTGAAGATACTAGGCACTCTTTAAAACTACTAGACCACTACGGCATTAAAAAACAACTTATATCTTACCATAAGTTTAATGAAAAAGAACGTGCCGAAGAACTTATTAGTCTTTTAAATGATGGCAAAAAGGTGGCGGTTATAAGCGACGCAGGCTCGCCCGTTATTAGCGACCCTGGCAACGTTTTAACTTCTATTTTAAGGGAAAGGGGTATTGATTACACGGTAATTCCCGGTGCAACGGCGTTCGTTCCCGCGCTAATACTTTCGGGGCTTAACGCATCTCGCTTTACCTTTATAGGCTTTTTACCCGATAAGCAAAAAGACTGTGAAAAACTTTTGCAAAGTTATAAAAGCGCAACTGAAACGCTTATTTTCTATTCTGCCCCGCACGACGTTAACAGGCATTTAAAATGGCTTTATTTAGCGTTTGGAGATAGAAAAGTAGTTGCCGTAAAAGAAATAACTAAACTACACGAAACCGTTTATTCAATGAGTTTATCTAGCGCCGAAATTATAGAGCCCAAAGGCGAATTCGTTATTTTAGTTGAAGGCGCAACCGAAACTAACGAAAAAGGCTTTGCCCTTACCGAAAAAGAGCATATCGACCTTTACGTTTCAAGGGGAATGACTAAAAAAGAAGCAATAAAACAGGTTGCAAAAGAGCGTGGCGTTTCAAAAAACTCGCTATATAAATACACCGTAGAAGATTAAAAAAGAGTGCTTTATAAAGCACTCTTTTTATATTTTTTGTTTAAAAGTATTACAAGCGTAATAAATAGCGCTGTTAATAAGCCCCAAATGCCTGCTATAATAAACACTAAATCGTTAAAGATATAGCTTATAAGGTTTACCATAACACCGCTTGAAAATTGCCAGTTCCCTTCAAATAAAAGCCTATGGAAAATTGTAAACGCAAGGTCGAAGTCGATAACGGCAAAAAGCGCAATTAAAAGCAAAAGCCCTAGTAAAACGGCAAGCGTTATAAGCGGAACTTTTCTGCAATTTAAGTAGTAGCCTTTTCTATATATAATATAAAGGACTAGCGAAACTGCAATAATAACAAGGCAAACTGCAATAATAGTTAGCCCACCGCCAAAAACGTTTTTAACGTCTTGCATATGCGAAACTTCATCTTCTCTAAACACTTCAAGCGTTTCGCCGTTAACGGTAGGGTTAAGGTCGCTTTCTAAAAACAAGCAGTAACGCATAACGTGGCTCATAAGGGAAATAAGTTCGTCGCTCGATATGTTTTCAATATATTCTTTAGCCGAGCCCGAAAGCCTATAACTTTGGTTTTGAACTTTAGTTAAAACGCCGTATTTTTCAAACTGCCACTTGTAAAACGACGGCGACGTTGCAGGGACTACTATAGCAATTAGCCCAAACGTTAAAAATAATGAAATTGTAAATAGCGCAGTTAAGGCGCAAGATAAAAACTTTTTCATATTTTCTTTAAAAAGCACCCGTGGGGTGCCTTTATTATTCATAGTATTTAGAAAGCGTTTTAATAAACCTTTCGTCGTTTTCAATAACTTTTATTGCGCTTTGCGAGTTGCCGTTATAAGCGTAATGTAGCGTTTTAGCAAAAATACTTTCTTGGCGCGAGGGCGATTCGCCGTTAAGTGCGCTAACTGAAAACTCTTCTAGTGAAGAAAGTGTTTTAATTTTTTCTTTCCCCTCAAGGTTAAGGCTTTCAAACGCATCGAAAAAGTCAAGCCCTTGGTTAAATACTTTAATTTTTAGTTTATTAGTTGAATAAGTTGTAATAAATATTATAAAAGCAATAAATATAACGCAAGCCACCACCGACAATATAGGGTTGTCTAATATTATCGAAACAACTATTAAAGCCACCGTTATAACTGCAAATATAATTGTTAGCCAAAGCCACGTTTTTATAAACTTTTCACGTTTAAAGTGGCTTGGTATTTCTGCTTTAAGGTTATCTTCAACCCTAGCGTAAATGCTTTGGGCTTCTTGCATTTCGTAATCGCTTTTTTCTTCGCTAGTAAGGTGCCTTTTGCGGTAGTAGGGGGCGTAAGTTTTTTTAAGTTCTTCTTTTTCTTGAAAAGAAGCGTTGTCTATTGCTTTTTTAAAATCTTCTAAATGCGAAACGTCGTTTAAATCTTCAAAGTTTTTGGTTTTACAAACGACTTTAAGCATATAAAGTCTGCTACTAGTGGTTGAAAGGCTTTCGGCTTCTAACGCCTTTTCAAGCGCAACTTCAAACTCGCCGTTTTTAACGTAAAAGTCGGCTTCGTCAAGCAAACGTTCAACCTGCAAATAGGTTTCGCCTTCGGCAATCTTTTTTTGCTCGGTTTGTATGCGATTAAGGCTTAAATAATACTTAATTGCCTTAACTACCGATATTTCGCTATTACAGTTTGGGCAAACGCAAGTGGTTTCACTTGGTTCGGCGCTAAAATCAAAACCGCAAGCCGTACATTTTACAGGGTGTTTTGCCATAATTTTCCTTTATTTTCGCCTTAATTTAGGGCGAGTTTTATTAAAATATTATAGCATACTTATATAAATATTACAACACTTTTAATTTATTATAATTTTGCTATACTCACTCTTTTTAGCGTTTTGCCCCCTTGACTTTTAAAACGCTTTGGAATATAATACTTGTATAATTAACTTTGTAGGAGATAATTACTATGCAAATGCTTGAAATGTTATACGACGAAATACAAGACGCGGTTGACCGTAAAGTTCCCTTTATTATTCCCATAGGAACGCTTGAATATCACGCTCGCCACGCTTCGTGCGGAACCGATACACTCGTTATTACCGGTTGTTTAAGAGAACTTGAAAAAGAAAAAGAAATAGTAGTTTGCCCACCCATTTGGTACGGCGTTGCATCGTATGCTGTGTGCGAGCCAAAGCCCAGCCACTTCCACGTTGATGAAGACGCTTACGCTAATTACTTATATTGCGTTTTAAAATCTATGATAGACGCAGGGCATAAAAATATTTATTTAGTTGCTCACCACCAAACCGAAGGCGCAGGCTTAATGCCTATGACCATTGCTTGCCATAAAGCCGCTAAAAAGGTTACTATGGAATATATGGAGCAAAAACTTGGCAAAGGTTGGTGGGGTAGCGATGCTTACGCAACTTATTACGAAGATATGGGCAGTCAAGACGACCCGTTCTCGTACATAAAAGTTATTCCCTTAATCGGTGCAGACGCGCAAATTAAATGCGGTGGCTTCGACCACGCAGGCAAGTGGGAAACAAGTTTAATGATGGGAACTTACCCAGAACTCGTTGACCTAACTCGTTGCGAAAGAAACACCGAGTGGTTTGCCGAAAGCGCTAAAGAAGCAAGCGAAGAAACAGGCAAACATATGGTAAACTGCACGCTTGAATGGTTAAGAAAGGTTATAAACTAAAACTAAATAAAAAAATCCGTTTCGAACGAAACGGATTTTTTTATTTTAAATTATTCCCACTCGATAGTGCCGGTAGGCTTTGGAGTAAGGTCGTAAAGCACGCGGTTAACGCCTTTAACTTCACGAGTAATGCGCTCGGTAATAACTTTTAAAACGTTATAGGGTATTTCTTCAATAGTTGCAGTCATAGCGTCAACGGTGTTAACGGCTCTAACTATAACGGGCCATTCGTACGAGCGAAGGTCGTTTTTAACGCCAACCGTTTTAAAATCGGGAACTATGGTAAAATATTGCCAAACGTGTTTATCAAGCCCAAAGTTTTCAAACTCTTCGCGAAGTATTGCGTCACTTTCCCTAACGGCTTCAAGCCTATCTCTAGTAATTGCGCCAAGGCATCTAACGCCAAGACCGGGGCCGGGGAAGGGTTGACGGAACACCATACCGTCTGGAAGTCCAAGTTCTTTACCAACGATTCTAACTTCGTCTTTATATAAAAGGCGTAAAGGCTCAACGAGTTCAAATTGCAAGTCTTCAGGAAGACCACCAACGTTGTGGTGTGCTTTTACGGGGCCGCTTTCTAAAATGTCGGGATAAATAGTTCCTTGAGCAAGGAAGTCGATACCTTCAAGTTTTCTTGCTTCTTCTTCAAAAACTCTAATAAACTCTGCGCCTATAATTTTGCGCTTGTTTTCGGGCTCGGTAACGCCTTTAAGTTTATCTAAAAACCTATCAACTGCGTCAACGTAAATAAGGTTGGCGTTCATTTCGTTTTTAAACACTTGAACAACTTGTTCAGGCTCGCCTTTTCTTAAAAGGCCGTGGTTAACGTGAACGCAAACAAGGTTTTTGCCTATTGCTTTTATAAGAAGGGCAGCAACTACCGAAGAGTCAACGCCACCAGAAAGAGCAAGTAAAACTTTTCTATTGCCTACTTGGGCTTTAATTTCTTTAATTTGCTCGTCAATAAATGCTTTTGCAAGTTCAGGCGTTACTATGCGCGCCATATCGTCAGGACGTTTATTAAGCATAACATTTTCTCCTTAAATTAGTTCATAGGGCTGTAGTTGGGTGCTTCTTTGGTAATTGAAATATCGTGTGGGTGACTTTCGCGAAGTGATGCAGAAGTAAGCCTTACGAACTCTGCCGTATCGCGAAGTGTTTTAAGGTCGGGTGCGCCACAGTAACCCATACCAGACCTTATGCCACCGCAAAGTTGGTAAACGATGTCTGATATAGTTCCCCTGTATGGAACACGGCCTTCAACGCCTTCGGGAACGAGTTTTTTAGCGCCTTCTTGGAAGTACCTGTCTTTCGAGCCTGCTTCCATAGCGGCAAGCGAGCCCATACCCCTATACACTTTGAAACTTCTGCCTTGGTAAAGTTCAATTTCGCCCGGGCTTTCTTTAGTGCCTGCAAGTAAACTACCAAGCATAACTGCGTTACCACCTGCAGCCAAGGCTTTAGTAATATCGCCAGAGTACTTAATACCACCGTCTGCAATAATGGTTTTGCCAAGTTTTTCTGCCATTTCTGCGCAGTCCATAATAGCGGTAAGTTGTGGAACGCCTATACCTGCAACGATTCTAGTGGTGCAAATAGAGCCGGGACCTATACCAACCTTAACAACGTCTGCGCCGGCGCCTATAAGTTCTTCAACGGCTGCGCTAGTTGCAACGTTACCTGCAATAACTTTAAGATTTGGGAACTTCGATTTAACGAGTTTAACGCTATCGATAACGCCTTTCGAGTGACCGTGAGCAGTGTCGATAGTAATAATATCAACTCTGTTTTTAACAAGTTCTTCAATTCTTTCAAAAGTATCTTTACTAGTGCCTACTGCAGCGCCAACTAAAAGCCTGCCGTTAACGTCTTTTGCAGAGTTGGGGTATTGAATAGATTTTTCAATATCTTTAATGGTAATAAGACCTTTAAGATTATAATCGTCGTCAACGATGGGAAGTTTTTCAATTCTGTGCTTGCCCAAAATCTTTTGCGCTTCCATAAGGCTAGTGCCAACGGGCGCAGTAACGAGCCTTTCTTTAGTCATTACGTTAATAATGGGTTGCTCGAAATCGGTTTCAAAGCGAAGGTCACGGTTGGTTAAAATGCCAACGAGTTTACCGTTTTTAGTAATGGGAACACCGCTTATTTTATATTTTTGCATAAGCGCCAAAGCGTCACTCACTTTGTTTTCGGGTTCTAAAAAGAAGGGGTCGGTAATAACGCCGTGTTCACTTCTTTTAACCCTGTCAACTTCTCTGCCTTGCGCTTCGATAGACATATTTTTATGAATAATACCAAGACCGCCTTCGCGTGCCATAGCAATTGCCATGCGCGATTCGGTAACGGTGTCCATTGCGGCTGAAATAATGGGAATATTAAGGTCAATTCCGTCAGCAAGGCTGGTTTTAAGCGAAACTCCACTAGGAAGTACGTTGCTTTTCTGGGGAACGAGTAAAACGTCGTCAAAGGTAAGTGCGTCTCTTATTTTCTTCGCCATAATTGTTTCTCCTAATTATTTATAAAATCGTTAATCGCAGTTAGGTACGAGTTAATTTTTTCGCTCGGCTCTTTAAGTGCGAGTTTTTCTTTAATAAGGTTTGCAGTTTCTATATCGCTAGCGTCAAACGCGCATACGAGAATAACTTCTATGGGGTTACCGCTTGATAGGGTAGAAGTGTTTTGCATTGCAACTTCAACGGCTTGGGTTTTACTGCCACTAGCGTAAAGGGCTTCAACGAGCGAGCCGACTATATAGTAGTTATAGCCCTGTGATTTGCTTTGCAAAACCTGACCATACTCGTCGTCGTTAATAAGCATAGTTGCATAAGTTACGGTAAGAGAATCGTTTCCAAAAACTATAACGCGCTCGGTAAGCGTTGCTAGGTCGCTAACGTTACCCGATTTTTCATAAGCCTTAACGGAATATTTAACCGAAAGGTTTTCTTGGTTAACGCGGAAATAAAGGCTTGCCAAACTCGACGGCAAAAACGCTGAAAAAATAAAATATATAATGGCAAAAGCCCCTACCATTAACGAAAGCGTTATCGCCACAGTTTTAACTATTAGTTTTCTCATATTATAAAAACCTTTTTAATATAATAACAAAACAAAACGAAAAAATCAACGCTTTGAAAAAGTTTTCGCATAAAAAATATAATATTTTTTAATGTTCTAGTAAAAACTTGGCTTGAATATTATAAAAAAGGGGGTGTGGTATGAAAAAAATTGCCGTTTTAATGCTGTGCGTTTCGCTATCTATTTTATCTTTTTCTTGCGTGCAGGGCATAAACCTTGAAATGTACGTTAGCCAGTTAAGACTAAACGCCTACGTTTATTCTTCAAGCGACTATACTTTAACTGTGTTTGAAGAAGAAACCGAAACCCCGTATCTTTTAGACGGTTACGTTGGTAAAATCGAAAAGGTAATAATCGTTAGGCTTGAAAATTATAAAACTTCTTTAGACGGGGCTAGCGTTAAACTTAACTATAACGGTAAAGAATTGCGTGGCGATTTTACTTATAACCCCGTTAATTCTAAATATACTACCACCATAGCAGTTGACGGGCATTTGCAAAAAAACGAACTTTTGGTAACTTTAATAAGTGGTGGCAACGAAACCGAACTTACTTTAGTTAGGGTTACCGAAGGTAGCGTTGACGTTAAAAAGGTGTTATCTGCCGTTTCAAAATATGCGTCTAGTTACGTTCAAAACGCGCTTGACGCAGGTGGAATTGAAGTTCACGTTAGGGTTATTCCAAGCGAAAACGAAAATTACTATTACGTTTGCATAGTAGATACAAGCGGAAACCAAAAGGCGTTTTTAGTTGACGGAAAAACTGCCAAAATACTTGCCGAAAAGTAAAATACACGTTTAATATGAACACGCGTAACGCGTGCGCATACGTTTAAAATCTCCGATTTGTTCGGAGTTTTTTACTATTTTACGACTAGAAGTGTGAACGGTGTGTGAAAAGTACAAAGATACATATAATTTTTGTGCACTATTTATATTGCAATTTGTAAAAAGGTGTGTTAAAATTACATAGGAATTAAATCGGAGGTACTATATGTCAAGTTTATTACTTAACCACATTTATAAAGTTTATCCGTCTGGTGTTCAAGCAGTAACGGACTTCACTCTCGATATCGAAGATAAAGAGTTTATCGTATTCGTAGGCCCCTCGGGTTGCGGTAAGTCAACTACTTTGCGTATGATAGCAGGTCTTGAAGAAATATCTGATGGCGACCTTGTTATTGATGGCAACAGAGTTAACCTCGTTCAACCTAAGGATAGAGATATTGCCATGGTTTTCCAAAACTACGCGCTTTATCCTCACATGACCGTTTACGATAATATGGCGTTTGGTCTTAAACTTCGCAAAATGCCTCGCGCTGAAATTGACGCAAGGGTTAAAGAAGCGGCTCGTATTTTAGGTCTTGAAACTTACCTTCAAAGAAAGCCCAAGGCGTTATCTGGTGGTCAACGTCAACGTGTTGCTTTAGGTAGAGCAATCGTTCGTAACCCCAAGGTTTTCCTTCTCGACGAACCCCTTTCTAACCTTGACGCTAAACTTCGTGCGCAAATGCGTACTGAAATTACCAAACTTCACCACCGTTTAGGCACCACCTTCATTTACGTTACGCACGACCAAGTTGAAGCAATGACCATGGGTACTCGTATCGTAGTTATGAAAGACGGTCTTATTCAACAAGTTGACGCTCCTCAAAAACTTTACGATTACCCCGCAAACGTATTCGTTGCAGGCTTTATCGGCACTCCTCAAATGAACTTCTTCGATGCTGTTTTAACCGGCACGAAAGATAAAGTTTACGTTGAGTTTGAAGGCGCTAAACTTTTACTTCCTAAATCAAAATCAAGCAAGATTATCAATCTTCAAGACTATCTTAACACCGGTAAGCCCGTAATCTTCGGCGTTCGTCCTGAAGACTTCCACGACGACCAAGCGTTTATCGACAATTCGCCCTCAACCATTATTCACGTTAGGGTTGACGTTGTTGAAAAACTTGGTGCAGAAAGTTTACTTTACTGCGTATTCGGCGAACTTGAAGATGAAAACGATGGCGAAATTAAATCGCTTATCGAAAACAACGTTCAATTAGTTGCAAAAGTTGACTCTCGTTCGAAAACTCTTGCTCACCAAATGATAGACCTTGGCGTTGACGTTATTCACACTCACTTCTTTGATAAAGAAACCGAACTTTCTATATTAGAAGGCGAAGGAACTAAGGCTTACGTTCCCGAAGTTGAACTTCAAAGAGTTGCTGAACGCGAAAGAATTGCTGCTGAAAAGGCTGCCGCTAAAGAAGCAAAACTTCAAGCAAAACTTGCAAAGAAAGCCGCTAAAGAAGAAAAAGTAGAAGAACCTACCGAAGAATAATATTAAAAGCCCCGTAGTATCGGGGCTTTTTTAATGCCAAAAACGCTATTTTTGTGCACTTTGCTAGCAATATTTGAAAAAACACTTGCAAAACGCATCGCTATCATTTATAATAAAGTCAAAACTGTGCAATTTGCACAAAAACGGTGGTTTTATGGAAAGAGAACTTTCAAGGTTATTATCTTCCGTTAAAGAAAAAACGGGTATAGATATTCAGTGCGTTAGCGAAAACGGCGTTCACTACGCTAGCACAAGAGAAGAATATTATGATTTTCCTTTAAACGTAAACGCTCATAAAGAAGTGGTTTTTGCGCTTGAAGGTTACACTTATTTTAGGTTTACATTTAGCGCTAACAAGTTTATAGGCGCAATTGAAGGAGAGGGCGATGTTAGCCACAACTACGCATCGCTAATTTCCGGTCTTATAGAATCAAGCCAGTCAAAATCCGTTGACCTTACCTACGACGAGCAGTTTTCTCTTATAGTAACCGGCAATTCTTCAAGAACTAGAACGCTTCATTTTATGTCGCGCTATGCAATACCTAAAACGCCGATGTACGCAATACTAGTTAAGTGTGAAAACGGCAAAACGGGGGAAGTCGTTGAGTTTTTAAGAAGTTATTTTTCGGGTGCGCACGGTGGCGTTGTTTCCGTTTCGCAAGATACTTGCGCCGTTATAAAGTTTATTGAAAACGACGAGAACGTTGAATTCGTTTCTCCGTTTAAGCAAGGCGAACTAATTAAAAGGTTTTTATACGAAGAACTCGGCATGAACGTTTTAGTTTTCGTTGGTGGAACGGTTAAAAGTTTTTTGGAAGTTTCAGTTTCCTATGCGCAGGCGCTCGCAGCAGAAAAAATGCGCGAAGTGTTTGCTCCTGAACTTACGGTGGTTGCTTATAAAGACTTTGCACTAGCAAGGGTGCTTGAAGAAATGAACACGTCAAAAACCGACGAACTTATTTTGGCGCTTACCGGCGAAGGTGGTAAAGAACTTATTAACGATAGCGAACTTATGCTTACGGGCGAGGCGTTTTTAAACAGTAACTTAAACGTAAGCGAAACGGCGCGCGAACTATATATTCACCGCAATACTTTAAACTATCGCCTTGATAAAATTGAAAAACTTACGGGGCTAGACGTTAGAAAGTTTGGTGACGCTTTGAACTTTAAAGTAATTGCGCTACTTTCTAAATTAAAAGACTAAAAAACGGCTTATAAGCCGTTTTTTTTATTGTTCAAAGTAATTTCCTAGCGTTGAAATAATCTGGCTACCGGCAACGTCTTTAATAGGGTTTAAGCCACTTGGTTGGGTGGGCGTTACGCTTGAAGTTGCCTGCGAACTTTCGCTAATTTTACTTGATGCAAATGCGCTTAAAAGGGTTGGCAAAAGCGATTTTAAATCGCCGTTACCCGAAAGAAGCTCGGTAATTGAAGATAGGGTGGTTTTGTCAATTCCTAGCATTGACAAAATAGGCGAAAGCCCATCTAGGTCAAGCCCTTTTATAAAATCAAAGGCGCTAGAGTTATTTTTCATAAGGAGTACTGCAATTAGTATTAAGGGCAAATAATTCATAATTTTTTCCTTTTCACATTATATTAAAGGGTGGAATATATTGAAATAGATAGGAGATAGCACTATGCGAGATTTTAATAACTATTCATCAAATCAAAACCAAGACGCTATGGATATGCTTGGCAGTTTTGCTAAAAAGTACGAGGGCGCAAGCCAAGGCGAACTTATATCTGCTATAATGAGCGAAGCCGAAAAGGGAAGGCGCAACGGCACGCTTACAAACGCCGATATTGAAAGGTTTGCTAAAATGTTAGCGCCTATGCTTAACGGCGAGCAGAGAAAACAACTTGATATGATAGTTAAAAAACTTACCGAGCGCTAATATCTTTTATTGCGCTAATAAGGGCGTTAACTTCACGCTTGGTGTTATGTGGGCAAATAGACGCCCTAACAAGCCCACTATCTTGCGTGTTTAAAAACTTATGAGTTAAGGGGGCGCAGTGAAAACCACCCCTTACTGCTATATCGTATTTACTTGATAGAAGTTCGCTAACTTCATTAGAATCTATACCCGCTATTGAAAACGCCGTTATTCCAACGGGGTTTTTTCTTGTGTAAACGGTAACGCCTGAAATCTCGCAGAGTTTAACCGTTAAATAATCGGTTAAATTAGTTAAATATTCCCGAATAAAGTCGGCGTTTTTTTCTAAATATAAAAGCCCTTCTTCAAGTGAGCAAATGGCAGGAAGATTAAGCGTTCCACTCTCTAAACGCTCGGGATATACGTCTGGCTGATTAAGGTTAAACGTTTCGGTGCCCGTTCCACCCATAGTTAAGGGAAGAGGCTTTACTTTACTTGAAAAAATTAACGCTCCAAGCCCCATAATAGAATAAAGCCCCTTGTGGCACGCTAAGCATAAATAGTCGATATTAAAGCGTTGAACGTCAATGGGGTAGTGCCCGCCAAGTTGAGCGCCGTCAACTAAATAAACGGCGTTTTTATCCTTTAAAAATGCGCCTATTTTTTCAATTTCGTTAACTTCGCCCGTAACGTTACTAGCCCCTGAAACTATAACCATTTTAGTTCTACTTGAAAAGTTTTTAATAACGTCGCTTGCAGTTATAAATCTGCCGTTTTCAGGCTCGATAATTTTAATAGTTATATCGCCCTTTTTTTCAAGATAATAAAGGGGGCGCAATACGCTATTATGCTCGAAAACTGTTGTTAAAACTTCGCCTTTAACGTTAGAGCCTAATATAGCGGTGTTAAGCGCTTCGGTGCAATTTTTAGTAAAAACAACGTGACTAGGGCTTACGGCGTTAAAAAAAGAAGAAAGTTTACTTCTTGTTTTATAAACGCAATCGCCTGCTAAATAAGCAAGTTTATGCGAACTTCTTGAAGGGTTTGCGCACAAGTATTTTACGGCAGAAAAAACGCTTTCTGTTACGGCAGATGGCTTAAAGCCACCCGTTGCAGCGTTGTCAAAATAAATCATAACTCACCTTAAAAGATAAAACGTAATAAAATATAATATGCACGAGCGCACGATTATACGCTTTATTTTATGCACTAAAGGAGAACATTATGAAAAAATACGTTGCCGTTTTCCGTTCGAGAACGGACGTTTTGTCGTTTATAGAAAACTTGCGAAAACACGGCGTTTACGCAATAGCCGTTCAAACCCCAAAAGAAGCAAAAGTTGGCTGTGGAATATCGGCAGAGTTTTCGCCAGCAGGTATAAGCGTTGCAAAACGTCTACTTGAAACGGGGGCTTACCCGTCGTTTTTTGGGTTTTTCATTATTGAAAAGCGTGGAAAAACCGTAACCGTAACACGATTTTAATAAAATCAGTTGCTTACAAAAAGGTATTGTGTTAAAATAATAGGGCTATAAAATCAAACGGTTTTATAGCCTTAAATTATTATTATGAACAAAAACACGCTAAAAACGGTACTTGAAAAACTTGAAAATACATATTTCGGGGCAAAACCACAACTAAACTTTTCAACCGAATACGAACTCTTGGTTGCGGTTATTTTATCTGCCCAGTGTACCGACGAAAGGGTTAATATAGTTACTAAAGAGTTGTTTAAAAATTATTCAACTCCCCAAAAAATGTTAACGCTTTCGCACGAAGAACTTTCAAGTTTAATAAAGCCTTGCGGTCTTAATAACTCAAAGGCAGAGCATATACTTTCGGCTTCTAAAACCATAGTAGAAAAACACGGTGGCAAAGTGCCGAGTACTTATGAAGAATTAAACGCATTATCGGGCGTTGGCAGAAAAACTGCAAACGTAGTTTATTCGGTTGCTTTCGGTGGCGACGCTATTGCGGTAGACACTCACGTTTTTCGCGTTTCAAATAGAATAGGACTAGCAAAAGGCGTTAACCCCTTGGCAACTGAAAAAGCGCTTATGAAGGCAGTTCCCAAAAACAAGTGGTCAAGCGCACACCACTGGCTTATTTATCACGGAAGAAGGGTTTGCACGGCGCGAAATCCTAAATGCGAAACTTGCTTTTTAAAAGGCGAGTGCGAATATATAAAAAAGAACGGTAAATTATGATAATAGAAAACTTTTTAGACAAAGAAAGCCTACTTATAAAATCGGGCGACGGTGGTGATGGTATTTCGTCGTTTATTCGCTATAAAGGCGTTTCTGCCGGTGGCCCAGACGGTGGCGACGGCGGTGACGGTGGCAACGTTTATTTTATAGGGGACAGGCATAAAACTAGCCTTATAGACTTTCGCTTTAAACACAAGTTCGTTGCAGAAAACGGCGCAAGGGGCGAAACTAACAACTGCCACGGCAAAAACGGGCAAGACCTTTATATTCCCGTGCCACTAGGAACGGTTATTACAGACGCCGAAACGGGTAGATTTATTTGCGACGTTTGCTTTGACGGACAAAAACGCCTTATAATGCGTGGCGGTAGGGGTGGTAAAGGCAACGCTAGGTTTACAACTTCAAGGCGACATTGTCCACACTTTGCCCAAAAAGGCGAAAAAACCGAAATTAAAAGGGTTAGGCTTGAACTTAAAGTTATTGCAGACGTTGGTCTTATAGGTTTTCCTAACGTTGGAAAATCAACCCTACTTTCTAAAATATCGGGCGCAAAACCCAAAATTGCAAACTATCACTTTACAACGTTATCGCCAAATCTTGGCGTTGTAAGGTATTACGACAATACTTTCGTTGCAGCCGATATTCCAGGGCTTATCGAAGGCGCTGCCGACGGGCTTGGTTTAGGGCACGACTTTTTGCGCCACATTGAAAGAACAAGGCTACTTTGCCACGTTGTAGATATTAGTGGTATGGAAGGTAGAAACCCACTTGAAGACTACAAGGCAATTAACAAAGAACTTAAAAATTACAGTAAAGTTCTTGCAAGCCTTCCACAAATAATAGTTTTAAATAAATGCGACGTTTACGGCGCAGAAGAAAATATTAAAGAGTTTAAGAAAAAGGTTAAAAAGCATAAGATTTTAACTACTTCTGCAATCACGGGCGAAGGCGCAGAAGAAGTTATTAAAGAACTTTATTCTGTGCTTAAAGACTTGCCACCCTACGAGCCCGAAGGCGATAGTGGGTTTATTTACGAAAGAGCAGGCACCGATACCTTTGAAATTGAACGCGATGAAGACGGGGCGTTTATCGTTCTTGGCGACCTTGTTAAAACCCTTTCTAGAAACGTTGTGCTTGACGATATGGACAGTATGTCGTATATGCAAAAAGTGCTTCGTGATAAGGGCGTTATTAAAAAACTTCGTGAACTCGGCGCAAAAGACGGCGACGTTGTAGTTATAGGAAACGTTGAGTTCGACTTTATCGATTAAGGAGAAATTATGTTTACTTCAAAACAAAGAGCAAAATTAAGAAGTTTAGCGCAAACCATTGAGCCTATAGGTCAAGTGGGAAAGGGTGGCGTTAGCGAAAATATGATTAAATCGCTTTCAAACGCGCTTGATAGCCGTGAACTTATAAAACTTACACTTCTTCAAAACTCTGAAGGTGACGTTAGTGATGTTGCAAACGAACTTGCCGAAAGTTTAAACGCCGAAGTCGTTTGCACCATAGGTAGAAAAATTGTTTTATACCGTTATTCAAACAAAAAAGGCGTAGAACATATTAAGTATTAAAAAATTAGCACGCTAGGTAAAAACCTAGCGTGCTTTTATATTGCGCTTTGTTTTTTAGGACTTTTCCTAGCAAAAAAGCGTAAAAATAATGCAAAAATAATAAGCGCGCAACCTAAAAACAGATAAACGCCACCAAAGTAAGTTACGGTAGAAAACAAAATTAAAACGCCACCCCAAATTAAAAACTTAACGGCGTTTTCACGCTTTAAACTTGGCTCGATTAACTCTTTAAGGGTTTTCTTTTTAGGCTCGCTATGGGTTATTTCGGGTAGCAGTTTTTCTTTTTTAAGGGCGTTATAAAGTTCGCTTAACGTTATAAGTTTAACCCTTTTTTCAAGCCCGTTAAAGTAAGAAAGTGCGCTAACGTCAAAGTCTTTTGCTATAAAAGTGGTGGTGTAGTTTGCAGGCGTTTTTTTATAGGCGTTAATAACCGTTTTTAAACTTGCGCTACAAGGCGAAAAGTCAAAGTAAACTTCTTCTTTTTTACCTTTAATTTTTAGTTTTTTGCCTTGCTTTACAACTTCTTCGCCACGCTTTTCATAAAGCGATTTTAAAAGTGAAAGTGCGCTAGCGTCGCTTAATAATGCAAGTGTTTTTTCAAAGGCTTTAAACTCTTTTTCGTTATTTGATAAAATTGCTTTTTTGCCGTGTTTATAAATTGAAAAGGCTGTGTAAAGCCCCGAAACTAAAAGGCAAATAAAAATGGTTATAACGGTTGATAAGAAAACGCTTTTAACAAGCGATTTAACTATTGCGTAAAAAACGAAGAAAGTAGCCGTAAAAATAAATAATGCGTCTATAAAAAAAGAAATCTTAATATTTTTCATACGGGTATTATTGCCGTAAACTTGAAAAATAATAATATATGTGGTAAAATTATATTATGAAAGTAGGTATTTTCGGGGGTTCGTTTAACCCCGTTCACAACGAGCATATTTTAATTGCCGAAAGGGCGATAATTGAACTAGGTTTAAACGCCCTTTACGTTATCCCCACTTTCGTTGCTCCACATAAAAAAGGCGAAGTGGTGGCAAGTGGCGAAGATAGGCTTAATATGCTTAAAATTGCTTTTTTAAGTAACGATAAAATTATAGTTAGCGACTATGAAATTAAAAAGCAAGGCGTTAGTTACACCTATCTTACCATACGCCATTTTAAAAAATTGCACGAGGGCGCAGAACTTTACTTTTTAATGGGTAGCGATATGCTAGATAATTTTTCCACTTGGAAAAACCCTCGTGAAATAGTAGATAATGCAAATATCGTTTTAATTGAAAGGCGCAACGGCAATTATAACGCTAATAAACTAATAACTAATTTTGAAAACACCTTTAAAAAGCCCGTTACTCGCCTTAAAGTTTACGGAACAACGGTTTCTTCAACCGAAGTTCGTTTAAGGGTTATGCTTGGGTTAGATACTTTAAGTTTAATATTAAAAGAAGTTGCTAATTATATAGCAAAAACTAACCTATACGGCGATAATCCACTTTATAACCGTGTTAAAAACGCCCTTCCCGAAAAGCGAAGAGTTCATACTTTAGGCGTTATTTTAACGGCGTGTTCGCTTGCCGAAAAACTAGGCGTTGATAAGAAAAAGGCAGAACTTTCAGCCCTTCTTCACGACCTTTGTAAGTATAGCGATATTAGTGACTTTCCTAGTGGCACCGTTCCTGAAAACGCACCGAGCGACGTTTGGCATCAATACCTTTCTTACTACGTTGCAAAAAACGAACTAGGCGTTACCGATGAAGACGTTTTAAACGCAATACTCTATCACACCACGGGTCGCCCGAATATGAGCAAACTTGAAAAAATTATTTATATCGCAGACCTGTTAGAGCCGTCGCGCACTTTTAAAGGGGTAGACGAGTTGCGAAATGCAATCAGCAAAGATTTTAACTCGGGCTTTTTAACCTGCCTTATAGAAATTGAAGATTTTTTAGTTAAGCAAGGAAAACCCGTATTCGACCTTACTAGGCAGGCAATAAACTATTATAAAGGAGAAAATTATGAACTCAACTGAACTTGCTAACGCCGTTGTTTCGGCATTATTAGACAGAAAGGCTTACGACATTATTAAAATAGACGTAAAAGAAAAATCGCCCGTTGCCGATTATTTCGTAGTGGCATCGGCAAGGTCGTCTGCAGGACTTAGGGCGCTTTCAGACCACGTTGAAGATAAAGTTTTTAAAGAAACGGGGCTTACCGCTATTAGAAAAGACGGCGTGCATGACGCTAGATGGATAGTTCACGACTACGGCGACGTTATACTTCACTTATTCAACGACGAAACCAGGCTTTTTTACCACATAGAACGCCTTTGGGGCGAGGGTGAAAAAATCGAAAACGACGACTAACGCTTTTTTTGTTTTTCGATAATTGCGCCTTCAACGTTTATGGGCATAGTTATGCCGTGCGTTTTTTTAGCGCGCTGTTGCGTTTTAGTAACGTAATATATTTTGGGAGTGATACTTTCACTCTCTTTTTTATTTGCAATTTTACTTTTAACAATTTTAACGGCGCAAACCAAAACGAAAGAAAAAACGACTATTAAAACAACGTAAATTAAACCTTTCATAACGTAATTTTAGCACCTTTTTCATAGCGAAAAAGGTGTTTTTTTGCCTAATTATATACCGTTGAATAAAAAATAACTGCGTGGCAATAATTTTTAAAAAAGGAGTAAACTATGCAAGAATTAAACGAAGCAAAACTTGAAGAAGTTAAACTAAACGGCGAAACCGATTCGGTAATTAAAGAGTTCTTTTTATCTAGTAGTGGCGAAAAGGAACTCGGCGCACTATTTGGGCAAAGCGAAAGCGAACTTAAAAAGGAGTTCGGCTCGTATAAAGCGCAAAAAATATATAGAAGACTAAACCTTATAATAGATAATCGCGATAAACTTTTAGGCGAAGTAAAATCGCAACTAAAAGAAGCGCTTAAATACGGGTTTAACGCAGTAACCGTTTTTCCAAGCGTTATTGAACTTGCTAAATCAGTTTTAAAAGGCGCTGTAAAAGTTAGGGCGCTAATAAATTACCCTTACGGCGAAGAACTAACTAAAACGCTTAACTATTCCGTTAAGCACGCCGTAAAAAGCGGGGCAGACGAACTTTTAATAACTTTTCCCACCTTCGAGTTTAGGTCGGGCGACGTGCAAAACATAGTAAAAAACCTTAAAAAAACGGTGTTTTTGGCAAAGGGAAGGCGAGTTTCAGTGCTTTTAGACCTTTCTATTTTAACGCTACCTGAAATAGAAAGCGCAATATCAACGCTACTTTCAACGGGCGTTTATAGCGCCGTTTTATCTTACGGAAGTGGCGAGCGAATAGTTTCAAAAGCCGTTGTTGAAGATGCTGTAAACGCTTCGGTTGGGCTTATAAAAATAGAGTGCATTACCCCGCTATGTAAAGCAGAAGACGCCGTTTCGCTACTTCTATCGGGCGCAGGCACGGTAATTTCTAAAAACGTAAGCGAAGTTGCCACCGATTTATCAGGGAAGATAGAAGTTTTAGGCGCAAGCGAAACGCTTGACAAATAACCCTTAAAGGAATACAATTTAATTGTATTTCTTTGGGGCAGAGTGAAAATCTCTACCGGCAGTAAAGTCTGCTAAGGCGCTATGCGCCCCGATACGGTGCAATTCCGTAACCGACGGTTATAGTCCGGATGTTAAAAGAATACGGTTTTTAATTGTTTAAAAACGCCCCTTTTTCGGGGCGTTTTATTTTTTAAGGAGATAGTAATGTCAAGCAAAAACTTCTTTTCGGCAAAGCGCATGGCGTTAATAGGCGTTTTCGTGGCGCTTTCTTACGCCGTTAGTTTTTTAGAAATACCTATGCCACTTTTTGGTGCAACCTTTTTAAAACTAGATTTTGGCAACGTGTTTATTAGCCTTATTGCCTTTTTGCTCGGCCCTATCGAAGGGGTTATAGTTTGCCTTTTAAAAGAAGGGCTTCGCTGTTTAACGAGCACGTCGCTTTGCGCGGGGGAACTAGCAAACTTTATAACCACTTCGGTGTTTATTTTACTTCCGTCTATATTATATAAGTTCCGTAGGAACTTAAAAACGGTTATTGTAACGCTTTCTATATCGTGCGTTATCGCAACGGGCGTTGCGCTACTTGTTAATAGGTTTATAGTTTTTCCCGTTTACGCTCACCTTTTCGGTGGTAATATTTTCGGGTTAACGGTGGTAGAAGCGTTTAACGCTTTCTATCTAGGAATACTTATTTTTAACTTTATAAAAACGGTATCGGTTGCGCTACTTACAATGCTACTTTACAAAAGACTTTCTAACCTAATAAAGAAATTAGAAGTATAACGCTTGCGCGTTATTAAAATATTTATTATAATAAACTTATGAAAACAGTAGTTACTAAATCGTTTAAGCAAACGGTTAAACTTGGAACTGAATATGCAAAAACCTTAAAAAAGGGTAGCGTGGTTATGCTTAAAGGCGAACTTGGCGCTGGTAAAACTGCTTTTACAAAGGGTATTGCGCTTGGGCTTAATATTAAAGAAGATATTTTAAGCCCCACTTACGCTTATATGAACGATTACAGTGGCGTGTTATATCATTACGATTGTTATAGGCTTTCTTGTGGTGAAGAAGCCGAAGCGCTAGGTCTTACCGATTATTTTTACGGAAACGGCGTTTGCGTTATAGAGTGGGCAGAAAATATTTTAGACGTTATTCCTAAAAACGCACTAACCGTTACCATTGAAAAAATTAGCGAAAACGAAAGGAAAATTACGCTATGAACGTTCTTGCAATAGACACGTCTGGCTCGCACCTTACGGTACTTATAAAAACCCAAGCGGGCACGACTATAAATTATAAAAAAGACGCGGGCTTAAAACACTCGGTAACCTTGCTTACCGAAGTTGAAAGCGCGCTTGAAAGCGCAAAACTTAGCCTTAAAGATATAAACGTTTTTTGCGCCGTAACGGGCCCCGGTTCGTTTACGGGTATTAGAATAGGCGTTTCCACCGTAAAGGCGTTTGCTTACGCTTTTAATAAAAAGGTTTTATCAGTAACTTCTTTCGACACTATTGCATACGATAGTGAAGAGCAAAAAGTTCTTGCCGTTATAGACGCGCGCCACGGCAATTATTACGTTTGCGGTTACGAAAACAAAAAAGTTTGTTTAGCCCCGTCGTTTATAGATGAAAGCGAACTTAAACGCCTTGAAAGCGAATATAAAATAATAACGCTTGAAAGCGCCGATATTAAAAAAGGGCTTGTAAATGCGGTTAATGCAAAAATTAAAAGCGCAACCGATGATAGAGAAAGCATAGTTCCGCTTTACGTTAAAAAAAGCCAAGCAGAGGAAGAGGCTGATGATAGAAAAGTGGACTGAAAGTAGCCTTTTAGAAATTGCCGACCTTGAAAAAGAGTGCTTTTCAAACCCTTGGAACTTAAATATGCTAAAAAGCGCTTTTGAAACGAATACTTTTCAAGGTTTTTTAATTAAAGACGGCGAAAAAATCGTTTCTTATATAGGCGTTTCTTACGTTTTAGATAGCGCTAATATCGACCTTATTGCAACTAGCAAAGATTATAGAAGAAAAGGCTATGCAAAAAGGCTTATAGAGCACTGCATACAATTTTTAAAAGAAAAGGGCGTTATAATGCTCTTTTTAGAAGTAAGAAGTAAAAACGAGCCTGCTAAATTACTTTATAGTAGCCTTGGTTTTGAAGTTGTTAACAAACGCATAAATTATTACGGCGACGACGACGCTTTAATAATGGTCAATTGTATAGGAGAAAGTAATCAAACCTAACCTTAATTATATCGACGTTGGAAAGGGCGAAGTTGTAGTTTTACTTCACGGTTACCTTTCTTCGAAAGAGAGTTTTGCTTATCAAATAGCCTTTTTAAAAAACTTTTACAGGGTAATTGCGCCAGACTTGTCGGGCTTTGGAAAAAGTCCGCCTTTAAATAAGCCTTATTCGGTTAGCGATTACGCTAGCGAAGTAATAGAGTTTTTAAACGGGCTAAACGTTAATAGTTATAACCTAATTGCGCACTCGTTCGGCGCAAGGGTGGCGGTTAAAATGCTACTAAATGACGAGCGAATTAAAAAGGTAATTTTAACGGGCGCTGCGGGAATTAAACCAAGGCGAAAACCAAGTTACTATATAAAAGTTTACGCATATAAACTTTTAAAAAAGTTTATTCCCGAAAATAAACTTAAAGGTTTTGGCTCTAGCGAGTATAAAACCTTGTCGGTCGTAATGAAAAAAAGTTACCTTAAAATAGTTAACGAGCACTTAAACTACGAATATTCACTTATTAAAAACCAAACGCTTATAATATTTGGTGAAAACGACCGTGAAACCCCACCGTATATGGCAAAAATTATAAATAAAAGCATAAAAAACTCTAAACTCGTGTTTATAAAAAACGCAGGGCACTTTGCCTTTATAGATAGAAGTAACGAGTTTAACGTTTGTACGTTAGAGTTTTTAAAAGGAGGCTAAAATGTTACCTACTATTGAACTAGAACGCATTGCCGACCTATTTAAAGGAAATATATTATTAGGATTTATTCTCGTAGCGCTACTTAACTCCACGTTAATGGTGGTTATTTCAATGCGCTTTTTTGAAAGTATGCAACAATGTGGCTATAAGGGTAGGGATTATCTTAAATGGCTATTTAAGCGAGATAACGCACACCTTACTAGGCTTTGTATGCTATCGCTTATGTCGGTGCTCGGCTTTATTTTAATAAATATGGCGTTTTCGTTTTTAAACGGCGCTTACGTTAAATATCTTGGCTTTATTGCTTACTTTTTATTTTTAATAATTTATTTTAAAGGTGAAAGCAAAAGAAAAAGTAGAGTTCCACTAGTTATAACGAAGCGTATGATTCGCCTAATTATAGTTTTCGTGGTTTTAGCGTTCGTATTAAGTTTGCTTTTAATTTACGGCGTTAACTTAATTGCAATTCCGTTTAAAGAAAACCTACTTGCCGAGTTCCGCTACGCCGTGCTTTGTTTAGTTCCTATAAGCGTTCCTTACTTAGTGCTTACCGCTTACGGAATTACCAAGCCCCTTGAAAAATCAATAAACAAAAAGCATATAATAAAGTGTAAACAAACCCTACTTGAAAAAGACGGGCTTATAAAAATTGCAATTACAGGAAGTTACGGTAAAACTTCGGTTAAAGAAATACTTTACACGCTACTTTCGTCTAAATATAACGTTTTAGCAACCCCCGAATCGTACAACACGCCTATGGGTATTGCAAAAACCGTAAAACGCCTTGACGATACGCACGATATTTTCATTTGTGAAATGGGCGCTAGGCGACAAGGTGAAATTAAAGAGCTTTGCGAAACGGTGCTACCTAACTACGCAGTTATCACGGGAATTACCGCTCAACATTTAGAGTCGTTTTTAACGCTTGAAAACGTTATTAAAACTAAAAGCGAAATACTTGGCGATTATTTTAAAGGAACGGCGTTTATATCGGGCGATAACAAGCATACCCTTAAAATATTTGAAAAAGCAGTTTGCGAAAAATATCTTGCAGGCGCCGAAAATAAAAACGGTTTAGTTTACGCCGAAAACGTTATTATGAATGAAAACGGCACTACCTTTACTATGGTTTACGGCACTCAAAAAACAGTCGTTTCAATTCCGCTTCTTGGTATGAGCAACGTTCACAACGTTTGTTTAGCATCGGCAGTAGCGTTAAAAATAGGGCTTTCTTTACAAGAAGTTGCAATTGCGCTTACAAGGCTAAAACAAATACCGCACAGATTAAGCCTTTCGGTATCTCCGTCGGGCGTAAATATTATAGACGACGGCTACAATTCTAACCCCGAAGGGGTTAAGTACGCTATCGACGCACTCTCTCGCTTTAGCGGTAAAAAATATATAGTAACGCCGGGGCTTGTTGAACTTGGCTTTGCCGAAGCGGGCTATAACTTCAAACTTGGCGAAAGTTTGGCAACCGTGTGCGACGGGGTGATACTCGTTGGTAGGTCGGGAAGCCTTCATATTCGTGAAGGATTATTAAGCAAAGATTACCCACTAGATAAAATATTTATGGTTAAAAACCTAGAAGAAGCAAAAGCAGTTATAGCCGAAAAACTTATGAGTGGCGACGTTGTGTTGTTTGAAAACGACCTTCCCGATATACTTTCTTAAAATTATAAAAACACCAAAGCAAAAAGAATATGCGGAGGTGTTTTTTTATGAAAGATATTCTTGTTTTTTTCGGTGGAAAGTCTTGCGAGCACGACGTTTCTATTATAACGGGCGTTTTAACGCTAAACTCGCTTGATAAAACTCTCTATAATCCCGTGCCCGTGTATATTACACAAAAAGGTGAGTGGCTTACGGGAAACGAACTTAAAAACGTTTCGTTTTATAAGCAAAAAAACTTTTCTAAACTTAAACGAGTAACCCTTATTAGTGGCGATAACTCGCTATATTACGTTTTAAAAAACAAACTGAAAAAATGCGCTACTATATACTCGGCAATAAACTGCCTTCACGGCTTAAACGGCGAAGATGGAACGCTTAAAGGAATGCTAAAACTAATAGGTATTCCAACCGTTTCCCCAGGTGTTTTTCAAAGTGCGTTTACAATAGATAAGCAGTTTACGAAAATAGTGCTTTCGGGCTTGAAAATTAAAACTTTACCGTTTACAACGGTAAACCAAACTCGTTTACATACGGATAAGCAAAAACTTTTTAACGAAATAACTACTAAACTCGGCTACCCCGTAATAGTTAAGCCTTGCAATTTAGGAAGTAGCATAGGAATAGGTTTAGCGTCTTGCGACGCTGAACTTGAAAAGGCACTTAAAACTGCGTTTTTATACGACGATAAAGCAGTTGTTGAACGGGCTTTAAATAACCCCGTTGAACTTAATTGCTCGGCTTATTCTTACGGCAATAAAACGGTAATTTCTCAAGTTGAAAAACCCGTTAAAACTAGCGATATTTTATCGTTTGCCGATAAATATTACGGCTTTAAAGGTTGCGAAACGGGTAGAGAGTTCCCTGCAAAAATTAGCGATAAACTCTGCAAAAAAGTTCAAGAAACCACCGCTAAAATATACGAAGAACTCAACTTTACGTCTATAATAAGAATAGATTATTTGCTTGACGGCACTGACCTTTACGTTAACGAAATTAACTCCGTTCCAGGCTCGCTTGCATATTATTTATTCGGCGATTTAAAACACTTTACGTCAATTTTAACTTCGCTTATTAAAGATAGCGTTCATAAGGAGGCTGAATACCTATCACGAAGATTTACCTTTTCAAGTTCCGTTTTAGAGATAGAAGGCGCAAAAGGTGGGGCTAAAAATCTTTGACAATAACCCTGACAAGTGCTATAATTTTTTAAGAGACGGTTGTACGGCTGCGGGAATTATTATTCACGAGGAAAGTCCGAGCTTCACAGTAGCAGGGTGCCGGTTAACGGCCGGTGAAGGTGACTTCAAGGAAAGTGCAACAGAAAACTACCGCAACGAAAGTTGTAAGGATGAAAAGGCGAGGTAAGAGCTCACCGTTCCCATGGTAACACGGGAAGCAGTGTAAACCCCACCCGAAGCAAGATAGGATATATAGTAAGAGGCTACGGCGCTATATATCGATTTATTCGCTCGAGCCTATCGGTAACGGTAGGCCTAGATAGATAGCCGTATTAAATGACAGAACTCGGCTTACAGACCGTCTCGCTCCTTGAAAAACGCCCGACCACAAACGGTCGGGTTTTAAAATGAAAAAAAGTTTTAAAAGTAATTGTTAATTACTTATAAATAATTGACAAACGGGGTACAAATGCTCTAAAATAATATAGTTAAAAAATCTTTTTTAAAAGAAGGTAACAGTATGGATTATCAAGGCACAATATCTCGTGGCGTTAGAGCGCCCATTATAAGGCAGGGTGACGACCTTGTTAAAATTACAGCCGATTGCGTTGTTGGTTTAGCAAATCAAGGTGGTTTTTCCTTACAAGATAAAGACGTGGTTGCCGTTACCGAAGCCGTTCTTGCAAGGGCGCAAGGCAACTATGCAACCGTTGACCAAATTGCTAAAGACGTTAGCGAAAAGTTTGGTGATGAAACGGTCGGCCTAGTATTTCCTATTCTTTCAAGAAACCGTTTCTCAATGGTTTTAAAGGGTATTGCAAAAGGCGTTAAAAAACTCGTTGTAATGCTTTCGTATCCTAGCGATGAAGTTGGAAATAGTTTTATTACTCCAGAAAAACTTATCGAATCGGGCGTTAACCCTTATACCGACGTGTTTACCGGCCGTGAGTTCCACGAAAAGTTTGGCGACGTTAGCCATACTTTCACCGGCGTTGACTATATCGAATATTACGAAAAAACCGCAGGTTGCGAAGTTATTTTAGCAAACAATCCTGCCGAAATATTAAAATACACTAGCCACGTTATTTGCGCCGATATTCACTCTCGTTTCCGCACTAAAAAGTTAATTGAAAAGGCGGGCGCTAAAAAAGTTATCACGCTCGACGAGATTTTAAATAAATCGGTTGACGGTAGCGGTTATAACGAAACTTACGGCGTTTTAGGTAGCAACTTAGCAACCGAAAACAGCGTTAAACTTTTCCCACGCGATGCACAAAAGTTCGTTAACGAACTTCAACAAGAACTTTTAAAGCGTACGGGCAAAACTATTGAATGTATGGTTTATGGTGACGGTGCTTTTAAAGACCCAGTTTGTGGTATTTGGGAACTTGCAGACCCCGTTGCATCGCCTGCGTTTACTTCTGGTTTACAAGGCAAGCCCAACGAAATTAAACTTAAATACCTTGCCGATAACGATTTAGCAGGTCTTTCAGGTGAAGAAGCAATTTCTGCTATGAAAGAAATGATTAAAAATAAAGAAGACGACCTTGTTAACAACATTAAATCGCAAGGAACAACCCCCCGTCAACTTACCGACCTTCTTGCAAGTTTATCTGACCTTACAAGTGGTAGTGGCGACAAGGGTACTCCCATTATTTTAATTCAAAACTACTTTAAAAACTTCAGTATGTAATTTTTATTCCCGTATAAACTTCGCACAAGTTCGTTTACTGCCAACAAGTTGCAACCCCAACAACCAAAAAGGTTAGTTGTGTCTGCCCCTTGTTGTCGAGCCTGCTTGTGCTTGTTTCTACGAGCCTAAAAGTTTTAAGGCACAAAAAAGCACCGTTTTCGGTGCTTTTTTATTCCGTTATAAGCGTCGCGATAGTGCGTTTCTGCTTCAAAGTTACGACCCCAATGACCAAAAAGGTCTATTGTGTCCGCAACTTTTCGCGAGCCTTCTCTCGCTTGCTTCTAACGGCTTAAAATACTGCTTTCTACAACAAATATAAAATACGGGCTTAAAATATTAGTTAATACGGCTTGAACGGGGTAATGCCTTAAAATACTGTTTTTACGGCAAACGGATTAAAATAACTCACAAAATTACGGTAAACAAAAAGCACGGAAAACCGTGCTTTTTTATTATACGTTAAATCTAAACAAAACAACGTCGCCGTCTTTCATAACGTAGTCTTTACCTTCGCTTCTAACTTTACCAAGTTCTTTTGCCTTGGTGTAGTTGCCACATTCAAGTAAAACTGCATAGTCAACGACTTCTGCGCGAATAAAGCCCTTTTCAAAGTCAGAGTGTATTTTGCCTGCCGCTTGGGGCGCTTTAGTTCCGTTTTTAATAGTCCAAGCCCTTGTTTCAGGCTCGCCCGAAGTTAAGTAACTTATAAGCCCTAAAAGTTTATAACTTGCTTTAACAAGCCTATTTAAGCCACTTTCTTTAAGCCCTAATTCTTCTAAAAACATCACTTGGTCTTCGGGGTCAAGTTCGCTAATTTCTTCTTCGGTTTTAGCGCAAATAACAAGCGTTTCGCTACCTTCTTGTTTAGCGTAATCAATAACCTTTTTTGCAAGAGGAATATCGCTATCTTCTTTACCCATATCGTTTTCAGAAACGTTTGCCGCGTAAATTACGGGTTTATCGGTAATTAAAAACAAACCGTCAACGTACTTTTTCTCTTCTTCGGTAAAGGTTAAACTTCTAACGGGTTTTTCGCTTTCAAGCGTTTGTAAAATGCGCTTTAAAAGTTCGCTTTCAACAACGTATTTTTTATCGCCCGTCTTTATCATAGAAAGCGATTTATCGTACTTTTTCTGCACCGATTCTAAATCGGCTAAAATAAGTTCAAGGTTAATGGTTTCAATATCGGCTATCGGGTTAACTTCGCTTTCAACGTGCACTACGTTTTCATCTTCAAAACATCTAACGACGTGAACGATAGCGTCAACTTCACGAATATGCGATAAAAACTTATTACCAAGCCCTTCGCCCTTCGATGCACCTTTAACGAGCCCTGCAATATCAACGAATTCTATAACTGCGGGGGTTATCTTTTTGCTACTATATAGCTTAGCAAGGTTATCAAGCCTTTCGTCTGGCACGGCAACCACGCCAACGTTTGGCTCAATGGTGCAAAACGGAAAGTTAGCCGCTTGTGCGCCTGCGTGTGTAATTGCGTTAAATAAAGTTGATTTTCCAACGTTTGGAAGACCTACTACACCTAATTTCATTTTGTACTCCTAAATGTTTATACGGCTATTATATAGCATTTTTAATTTTAATTCAAACTTTTTTAAGTCAAAGCGCAAAAATTATTGCAGTAATCGGTAAAGTATGCTAAAATTATTACGATAATTTTTAGGAAAGTATTATGGATTACAAAAGTTACGTTGCTCAAAAATTAAATATAGAAGGCGCTAGTTGTGAAGAAATTAAAGCGCTTATAGTAACCCCGCCGGACACTTCGCTTGGCGATTACGCTCTTCCTTGCTTTAAGTTTGCAAAACTTTTAAGAAAGTCGCCCGCTATTATTGCAGAAGAACTTGCATCGTCTTTTATCGTAGACGACGTTGTTACCAAAGTTATTGCCGTTAACGGTTACCTTAATTTTACCGTAAACAGAACTACTCGCGCGTTTAAAATACTCATCGATATTTTGCTTGCAGGCGAAAATTACGGCGCAAGCAGTTTGGGTAACGGCAAAACCGTGTGCATAGACTATTCGTCAATTAACGTTGCAAAGCCTTTCCATATAGGTCACTTATCAACCACCGTTATAGGTAGCGCACTTTACAAAATATATAAAAAACTCGGTTACACGGTAGTTGGTATTAACCACCTTGGCGATTACGGCACGCAGTTTGGTAAACTTATTTACGCTTACAAGGCGTGGGGCAATCGTGAAGAAGTTGAAAAAGGCAGAGTTAAAGAACTTATGCGCCTTTACGTTAAATATCACGACGAGGCAGAGAAAAATCCTTCTATTGACGACGATGCAAGGGCATACTTTAAACTTATTGAACAAGGCGATAAAGAGTGTAACGAACTTTTCAAATGGTTTAAAGAGTTAACGCTTATCGACGTTGACAAGGTTTATAAAGAGTTAAACGTTACCTTCGATAGTTACAACGGCGAAAGTTTTTATAACGATAAAATGGACGTTGTTATAAGCGAACTTCAAGAAAAGGGGCTTTTAGTTGAAAGTGACGGGGCAAAAATAGTTGACCTTGAGCCTTACGGTTTAACGCCTTGTTTAATTTTAAGAAGTGACGGGGCGTCTTTATACGCAACGCGCGACTTAGCCGCCGCAATTTATAGAAAAAACACCTATAACTTCGATAAGTGCTTATACGTCGTTGCATACCAACAAAACCTTCACTTTAAACAAGTGTTCAAAGTTTTAGAGCTTTTAGGTAAACCTTGGGCAAAAGATATGGTTCACGTTGCCTTTGGTATGGTTTCGCTTGAAGAAGGAACAATGTCAACCCGTAAAGGTAAAGTTGTGTTTTTAGAAGACGTTATAAACAAGTGCTGTGAAAAGGCGCTTGCAGTTATTAACGATAAAAACCCCAACCTTGACGGTAAAGAAGAAGTTGCAAAAGCAGTAGGCACGGGCGCAGTTATATTCGGTGCGCTTTCGTCGTCTAGAATTAAAGACATAGTTTTCTCGTACGACAAGGTTTTAAACTTCGAAGGCGAAACGGGCCCTTACTGCCAGTATACCTACGCTAGAACGGCAAGCGTTTTAAAAAAGGGTGGTGAAATAGGCGACTACTCGGGCTACGAATTAAAAGACCAAGAATACGAACTTTTAACCGAACTTGCACGCTTTCCCGAAGTGCTTATTCAGTCGGCTGAAAAGTACGAGCCAAGCATGATTACAAGATACGCAGTCGACGTGTGCGAAGCCTTTAACAAGTTCTATTTCGACCTTAAAATACTCGGCGAAGAAGAAGTTACTAAAAACTTCCGCTTGGCGCTTACAAAGGCAACATCAACGGTAATTAAAAACGCCTTAACTTTACTTGGAATTAAGGCTCCGGAGCAAATGTAATATGAAAAAACTTGTTATTTTCGACCTTGACGGAACGCTTCTTAACACCATTGAAGATATTCGCCGTATGCTTAATATGGTTATTACAAAATACGGCTATAAGGCGCTTAATAGCCAAGAAACCCTTAAATGCGTTGGCTACGGTGCAAGGGCATTAGTTGAAAAAGCAACCCAAATTAGCGACCAAGAAAAAGTAGATAAAATGTTTAACGAACTCGTTCCCATTATGCGCGACTGCGATAATTCGTTAACCTTTTTATACGACGGGCTAGACGGGGCTTTAAAGTCACTTAAAAGCCTTGGTTATAAACTTGCTATCGTTTCAAACAAGCCCGACGTTGCAACGCAAGTTATTGTAGGGCAAAAACTTAAAGATTACGGCTTTGATTTCGTAACGGGTAACAAACCCGGCGTTTTCACTCCAAAGCCAGATAAATCGTGCGTTGAATATTGCCTTAACACGCTTGGTGTTGCAAAAGAAGATGCCGTTTTCGTTGGCGATAGTGAAGTTGACGTTAAAACGTTTATAAACGCTAGTATTGAAGGTATCGGCGTAACTTGGGGTTTTAGACCTAAAAACCTTCTTGTAGAAGCAGGTTGCAAGCATTTTGCAAATACTGCAGAAGAACTTGTTGAAATAATAAAATCTTTATAGGAGAAAGCATATGAAAAAGTTTTTTGAAGAGTTTAAAAAGTTTATAACTAGGGGTAACGTACTTGATATGTCTGTCGGCGTTATCGTCGGCGGTGCGTTTACAGGTATCGTTAACGGACTTTCTAACAACATATTAAAACCCCTTATTAACTGGTTACTTGCAATACTTTTAGGCGATAACGGCTTAGAAAGTGCAATAACTATGCTTTCGCCCGCATACGTTAAAGATGCAAACGGTTTGCCCACCACAACTTACGACCTTGCAAACTCAATTTACATTGACTGGGGTGCGTTTATAAGCGCGATAATAAACTTTTTAATTATTGCAATCGTGCTTTTTTGCATAGTTAAGTTTATAAACAAAATAAACGGCGACTATAACGATATTTTAAAAGAAACCAAAGAAATGTTTTCAAAAGAAGTTATAGAACTTAGAAAGCAAGGTAAAAAGACTAAAGAAATTAAAAAGATTTTAAAGGAAAGAAAGGAACAAGCGCTTTTAGAAGCAACCGAAAATGCAAAAAAGGCTGAAGAAGAAGCAAAGAAAAACGCTCCGCCAACCACCGAAGAACTTCTTTCCCAAATACTTTTAGAACTTAAAAACAAATAATTTAAATACTCCCCGTAGGGGAGTTTTTAATATGTCTAAAAATCTGCTAAAACTGCTTTACTTTTGCAAAATAAAGTTTTATAATATAGCCGTTTGTTTTAAACAAAAGGAGAGTATTATGGACAAGAAAGAGTTTGCGCTTAAAGAACACGAAAAATGGCATGGTAAAATTGAAGTTATTGCACACGCTCCTATTCACAACAGTGAAGAACTTGCAGTTGCTTATACTCCAGGCGTTGCTGAGCCTTGCTTAAAAATATCTGAAAACGTTGATTTATCTTACGTTTACACTCGCCATTCAAATCTCGTTGCCGTTGTTACAGACGGTACTGCGGTTTTAGGTCTTGGCGATATCGGTCCCGAAGCGGGTATGCCCGTTATGGAAGGTAAATGCGCGCTTTTCAAAACCTTTGGTGGAGTTGACGCGTTCCCTTTATGTGTTCGCTCTAAAAACGTTGACGATATCGTTAAAACCGTTTCGCTTATGGCAGGTAGTTTCGGCGGTATTAACCTTGAAGATATTTCTGCACCACGTTGCTTTGAAATTGAAAAACGCCTTAAAGAAGTTTGCGATATTCCCGTTTTCCACGACGACCAACACGGCACTGCAATCGTAACGCTTGCCGCTTTGATTAACGCTCTTAAACTCGTTAACAAGAAAATCGAAGAAATTGAAGTTGTTGTTAACGGCTCGGGCGCTGCAGGTATAGCAATTACCAAACTTTTAATGAGCAAAGGTCTTAAAAAGGTTATTCTTTGCGATAGAAAGGGTGCAATTTACAAGGGTAGAGATGGTCTTAACGACATCAAGGCAGAAATGGCAGAAATTAGCAACCTTGAAATGAAGAAAGGCTCGCTTGAAGACGTTATTAAGGGTGCAGACGTGTTTATCGGCGTTTCGGCTCCCAATAGTTTAACTAAAGAAATGGTTAAAACCATGGCTAAAGACGCTATTATTTTTGCTATGGCTAACCCTATTCCCGAAATTATGCCTAGCGATGCTAAAGAAGCAGGCGCTAAAATCGTTGGAACGGGTAGAAGTGACTTCCCCAACCAAATTAACAACGTTCTTGCTTTCCCTGGTATTTTCCGCGGTGCGCTCGACGTTCACGCACGTGATATTAACGACGAAATGAAACTTGCAGCCGCTGAAGCAATTGCAAGCGTTATTCCCGAAAACGAACTCACCCCCGATTATATTATCCCCGGTGCTTTCAACCCTGCCGTAAAAGATGCCGTTGCAACTGCAGTTAAGCTTGCTGCTAAAAGAACTGGCGTTAACAGATTTTAAGTCTCTATAAGCGTTGTTATGTTTCGTTTCTGCGCCTTGCTTGCGACCTTGATGACCAAAAAGGTCTATCAATTCTGCAATTCCTTGCGAGCCTATGGGGCTTGCAACTAACGTCTTAAAATATTATTTTATACAACCAAAAAAGCACCGACAACGGTGCTTTTTTATTACTTTTCATACGTTTTTTCAATTGATTTTACGGTAGATATAATCATATTTTTTAGTTTTATAGGTGATGCTACCGTAACTTTATTGCCAAACGATAATAGTTTTCCTACTAAATAGTCGTTTATAGGCATTTTAAACGATGCCGTTATTTTGTTTCCGTTTTGGTGTACCGAGCCAACCCCAAGCCACTCTTCAACGTCTGCCTTAACGCTTTTATCAATAACAATATCAACGTCTTCGGGTTCTTTTTCTGAATAAGTAGATAAAACCTTTTCAATATCCGTTGTTTCGCGCCTTTCAAACGTTTCGTTTAGAAGTTTTGCCTTTTCAATTCTGCCAACTTTAAAAAGTCTAAACTCTTTTCTAAGGTTGCAATACCCGTAAAAATACCAAAGCCCTTGCTTTAAAATTAAAGTGTAAACGTCAATAATACGTTCCGTTTGTTCGCCGTTTCTATTGTTATAGGTAACTAAAAGTTTGCGCCTTGTGTCAATTGCGTCTTGAAGTAGTTTAAGCGATTCGCCGTAAACGGGTGCGCCACCCCAAGTGCTACCGTCTATTATAAGGTTAGAAAAACTTACGGCGCTTTGCTCGGTTTTTCTTTTAGAAATTGCTTTAATTTTTAAAACTGCCGTTTCTAAAACCGAAGAAGAAAGGTCTTTGTTAAGTTCGTTAAGTACAGTGGTAACGGTGTCAATCTCCCCGTCGCTTAAATAACCTGCGGGGAGTTTATATGTGTCTGCAATAGTATAACCGCCGTTTCTGCCCCTTACGTTATAAATAGGAACGTCTGCAAGCGAAAGTTCGTCAATATACCTATAAACGGTGCGAAGCGAAAGTTCAAATCTATCTGCAATAAACCTAGCCGAAACCTTATCGCGCGAAAGTAATAAAAACAGTATTTTAAGCATCATTTGATATTTCATAATATTTACTCCTTAAAGTAATAATATTGTATAATATCGCCATATGCTTGTCAATATTTATTTAATATTTCAACTATTTTTTTATTTCCCGCAGTTATATTAGATTTTTTAAAGTTTTTTATAAACTTATCTTTGTTATTATAAGTATTTTTAATAAGGCTTAAAAAGTTGTTTTCGTTAAGGTCTTCTTGAAGTGCGTAATTTAATAGTCCACGATTATAAAAATACTTGGCGTTTTCAATTTGGTCGCCCCTAGAACTTTTTGCAGGCAGGGGAATAAGAAGCGATGGAATATTTAATAAAACAAGTTCAAACGCCGTGTTAGAGCCTGCGCGCGAAACGCAAACGTCGCACGCTGAATACGCACTTTGCATATCAGTAAACTCCGTTTGATAATACCCCTTAATTTTAGTGCTAGTTAGGTTGCCTTTACCAACAATATGAAGTACGTCAAACTCTTTTAAAACGCCGTCTAAACAAGCAAGTAAAAGTTCGTTTAAATATTTTGCGCCAAGGCTACCACCCGTAACTAGAAGCACGGGTTTTTCACCCGAAAAACCAAACTTTTCTAGGCACTTTTTTCTATCTTTTTTAAACAGTTCTTCTCTTATAGGCGGGCCGACGTAAACGCCGTTTTTTATTTTTGAAGTTTCGTAAAAACTAGTTAGCGTAAACCTAGCAAAGCGCGATGCAATTTTGTTTGCAAGCCCAAGCGTTAAGTCGCTTTCGTGAATAATTACGGGAATATTAAGGCTGTTTGAGGCTATCGTAACGGGTAGCCCAACGTAGCCACCCTTTGAAAACACCACGTTTGGTTTAAGCGTTTTTAGTATCTCTTTTGCATTTTTAACGCTTTTTATAAGCGTAAACGGAATTGCAAGGTTTTTTGGCGTTAAACTTCTTGTAAGTTTACACGTTTCAATTTCGAAAAACTCAATTCCTTTTGATAAAACTAGTTGTTTTTCAATTCCACTTGAACCTATATAATAAACCTTGTCAAACGTTTTAGTTAGTTCGTTTAGTATAGAAAAGTGGGGAATAACGTGCCCTGCCGTTCCACCACCTGTTAACACAATGCTTTTCATACTATCATTTTATGCAATAATAATTTTATTTTCCTTTAATAACCTAAATAAAAAATAAAAAAATACATAATTAACCCTTGAAAAGATATATTTATTGTGATACAATAAAGTTACTAATTTTAAGGAGATATTATGAGCACTATTTTAGTTACCGGTGGCGCAGGTTATATAGGAAGCCACACCGTTATTGAACTTATTAAATCGGGTTACGACGTCGTTATTATCGATAACCTTTCAAACAGCAAATACGAAGCAGTTAAAAGAGTTGAAAAAATAGTTAACAAAACTATTCCTTTCGTTGAAGCAGATATTTTAGATAAAGACGCGCTTCGTAAAATATTTACAGATTATAAAATCGACGCGGTTATTAACTTTGCAGGTTATAAAGCAGTTGGCGAATCAGTTCAAAAACCCATTGAATATTACCACAACAACATAGGTGGTTTAATTGCGCTTGTTGAAGTTATGCGTGAATTCAACTGCAAAAACCTTGTATTTTCTTCTTCTGCAACCGTTTATGGCGACCCTGCATCAGTTCCCATCCGTGAAGATTTCCCACTTTCAACAACCAACCCTTACGGTTCAACTAAACTCTTTATCGAATACATTTTAAAAGACCTTTACAAATCTGATAAAGACTGGAATATTGCAATTCTTCGTTACTTCAACCCCGTTGGTGCGCACGAATCTGGAACTATCGGTGAAGACCCCAACGGTATTCCCAACAACCTTTGTCCGTACATTACTAAAGTTGCAATCGGCAAACTTCCTAAATTAAACGTTTTCGGTGGCGATTACCCCACTAAAGACGGTACCGGCGTTCGCGACTTTATTCACGTTGTCGATTTAGCAGTTGGTCACGTTCTTTCGGTTAATAAACTCTTAGAAAAGTCTGGTTTATTTATAGTAAACCTTGGCACAGGCACGGGTTATAGCGTTCTTGAAATGGTTAACGCTTTCTCTAAAGCGTTTGGCAAAGATATTCCTTACGTTATAACAGACCGTCGCCCCGGCGATATCGCAGAATGCTATGCCGACCCGTCTCACGCTTACGAACTTTTAGGTTTTAAAGCAACCAAAACCCTTGACGATATGTGTCAAGACGCACTTCGTTGGCAACTCAATAACCCTAACGGTTACGATATTTAAGTACATTAAAAAACACGGCTATTTGCCGTGTTTTTTAATTCGTTATAAGCGTTGCGATAGTGCGTTTCTGCTTCAAAGTTACGACCCCCCGATGACCAACAAGGTCTATCGTGTCCGTACCTTTTCACGAGCCTTCTCTCGCTTGCTTCTAACGCCTTAAAACAGTATTATCTACAACAACCAAAAAGGTTAGTTGTGTCTAGCCAAACTCACGAGCCTTGCCTAACTTGTTTCTACGGGCTTAGATGAGTGTTTTATACGACGCATGGGAAGTGGGGTTTGTATTGACACTAGTAATTTCACGGTATATTTTGTATTGACACTAGTAATTTCACGGTATATAATATAGTTAAAATTAGAAAAGGAGTATTATATGAAAAAAGTTATTTCCCTTGTACTTACGGTTTTTGTGTGTTTATCAACAATGATTTTTACGCTAGGTATTATTAAACCAGATGAAACTTTGCTTAATGCTATTGATATCGCTAGAAAACTATTTAACTCCAACTGCTTGAAAAGTGAGGTTTCAAACGACATCAAGCGCTTTACTGCAAAATATATAAAAGGACTTGATAATAATGAAGATTTTATTGTTGTTGAAACTGAAAATGGAGGTTATGTTATTTTTGAAAAAACCTCTTTTGATTTAATTGAATATAGTCCTATTGATAAATCACCATATGTGGATATTTCTTCTTCAAATAGTTATTATGCTGGACCGTCACAATATTACAAAAAAGATGGCAATCAAATTAGGCATACGAAATTAAATAAAGTATTAAGCGAAAATGAATGTTTAACTGTGGCATCTTCTTTTAAAGAAAAACATCAAGATATTCTTAAAAATAGGACAAAGGAAAAATCATCTTCAAATGCTAGGACGCTTGGCAGTATAGGTGATTTGACAGGTCCTGATAATTTTGCTTTTAGAGATAGAAGATATATTTCAGGTTATGAGTTTTTTATTGACAATACGAATCATGGTAGAAATCTTGAATCAACATGTGCGTCGGTTGCAACTCAACTTCTTTTAGCATATAATAACTGGTATCATGATGGACGTATAATTCCACAAGGTGTAATATCTGGAAATAAAAGGTTTTTATATGATGAATACAGCAGTTTTGAAGAATCACCATATAGTGATGCAAGACTATCTACAACTAGCGAATATAATACTGCAGATGATGAAGTGACTTTTTATGAGATGCTTGTAGATAAAATTAATCCAGATATAACACAAGGTGCTACAAGGGATAAGGTAAAGGAGAAGATAAGAGAATATCTTAATGAATATGCTCAAAGTGTACAAGCTGATATAATCTCAACAGGGGATATTGCATATAATACAGTTTATAATACTCTAAAAACAGAAGTTGAAAATTCGAGACCAATATATTTAAGTATTCATTACGAATCTGCTGGTGCTGAGAAATATCATGCTATTGTGGGATATGGATATCAAAAAATTATTAAAAATGGAGAAGAAATTGATGGTGTAATAGCTCATTTTGGTTGGAGTGAAGAAAGTAATGTGTGGTTTGAAAAAGGATGGCTAACAGGCTATTTAACTTTTAATGTACAGCATAGCCACAGCGATTATTATTTAGATGCTAATTCACACATAAAAAAATGCTCTTTATGTTCAAGAACCACAATATCGGGAGAACATGATTTTACGCCATATCTTCTAGATTTTGATGTAAATGGTAGACAAAGGATTTATCATAATATGGTGTGTGTTTGTGGCTATAGCTTTTATGAAAAACATTTATTCAATGAGTTTATAGCAAATGAAGTGCAGGGATATAACAAACATAAAGCCAAATGTTATAAATGTAATGGAGAATATGTGGTTGATTGTGAAGTTAAAGTTAGCAATTGTAGGTATTGTGGTAAATATATTGATTAGAGAGGGCGAGTTATGAAAAGTTATGCAAAGATTATTTCGTTTGTTATTACGCTGATAATGCTTTTTACGTTAGCATCGTGCGAAAAAGTGAATTATGGCTACACCCACCCAACCTATACTTCGGAGTATACAAGCCAGCAGCATATTGAGCGCATTAAAAACGTATATTTAAATAAATCTGAAGCAAAAAACGGAACTTGGATAATTAACGATATTAACGTTGAAATTATCAATAGTTTTTACGATAACGACCCCGAATATTTTATTGTTGAAATGGATATTAGAATAGGCAAAATTATTGAAGGTTATTTTAAATATCGAGACGCTTATTTAGTTATATTTGGGTTTATATGGAACGACGAATATTACTATGGCTATACTTTAAAGTCAAATCCTTACAAGGTTTGTGGTTATGAAGATAATAAAAAGTTTGTTTCTAACTATACCTTTGGTATAGAAGAAGATGGAAAAGTTTATAAAATTGCCGAAGTTAAGTTGCTTGCTGACTTGCCGTCTTATACCGTACTTGAAAAACAAGAAATAACCCTAGAAGAACAAAAACAACTTATGGAAAATGGTGGCTATAATTTTAGCAGGAAAAAATTAACTAGAACTGACTGGTATATAAAATTCTAATGGTGGCTATAATTTTAGCAGGAATAAATTAACTAGAACTGAATGGTATATAAAATACGATACGTTTAAAAATTAAAAATAACGGCAGTTTTTGCCGTTATTTTTTTACTATTATAAAGTTTTCTTTGTCGAGTGGGCAAATTGCCATATTAAGCGCAAACGACGCTCCTCCCAAAACGTCAACTATGCGTTGGCGTTCTTTTTTAGGGGTAGTTGCAAGGGTTATTATTGCGGGGTTTTCTTTTAAATAGGTTATTATTTCTGCCGTTTCCGCCGTTTTTTTAGGTGAAAAAACCTTAACGTCTTTAGTGCCTTTATTTTTGAGCGGGCTAGGCAATTTTTAGTACCTTTTCCCGAATATTTTGCTACCAACCCTTATCATATTACTGCCTGCTTTAATTGCAATTTTATAGTCGTTAGACATGCCGAGTGAAAGGGTGGTAAAGCCGAATTCAACTTTAAACTCGTCGTAAACGGAGCGAAGGTTTTTAGAAAGTTCAAAAAGCACCGTTTCATCGCTGGTGTCAGGTAGCATAGCCATAAGCCCTAAAACCTTAACGCCATTTAAACTTTTAGCGTAAGTAAGCGCGCTTTCAAGTTCAGTAAACGAAAAGCCGTGTTTTTGCTCTTCGCCAAGGTTAACTTCAAGTAAAACGTTAGTTACAACGTTCTTGTTTAAACTTTGCTTATTTATTTCGTCTAATAAGTCAACGGTGTCAACGCTTTGAATTAAATAGCACTTTCCTATTAAATATTTAACCTTGTTTTTTTGAAGGTGACCTATAAAGTGGTAATTAACGGGTTTTGTAACTATGGGAAACTTATCTTTAAACTCTTGCGCACGGTTTTCGGCAATATCTTTAAGCCCTGCCGAAATTGCTTCGTTAATAAGTTCAACGGGCATAAACTTGGTTGCGCCAACAAGCGTTACCTTTTCGCCATACGGGTTGCCGTTTTCAATTTCTTTTAAAATAACTTCAAGATTTTCTTTTACCATAATAAATAAAAAGAGTTTTATTTTATAAAACTCTTGCTCCTTTAAAATGCTGCGAATCTTCTTCGATAACTTCTACCGAAGCGGTAACGGTAACGTAAAGCTCGGTCAAAGCTACCTTATGGCACACGACTAAACCGTTTAGTGCTGCTATATTCCTATCCTGACACGGTTCGCGGGGCGCCGTTGCATAAGACCTTAACGTCAACGCCCACGGTATCGCTCGGCCTTCCATAAAAGAAACCTAGGAAGACGTTCGGCCTTGCTGTAGCGGATTGCAAGTTACAGGGCACCGCTAACTCCCCACCTATCGCAGTAGTATTATTTTATAATAAAACTTTAAAATAATCAAGCGTATAACGAAAAAATATAGCCGAATTGCTTTACTTAAACAAATTATTTTGCTAAAATATACTAAAAAGTATATATTTTGCAACGATTGAAGACTTTATGCTTTATAAAAACTTGCAAACAGAGAGTACGGTGTTGCTGAAAGCCGGCGGTAAGTTAAAGTATAATATCACTTCATAGCAAGCAAGCCGAAACTAAGTAAGTTTGCCGTATCTCTGCGTTAAAGGGTTTGAGTGCGCTAATTATTTTGCGCAAACAGAGTGGTACCGCGGTTATAATCGTCTCTGACTATTACCGTGGTTTTTTTATTTTTTAAAGGAGTTTTGTTATGTACAAAAAAGTAGAAACCAACCTTAACTTTTTAGAGCGTGAAAAAGAAATTATTAAGTTTTGGGAAGAAAACGACGTTTTCAACGCAAGTATAGTTAAAAACGAAGGCAATGAAGAGTTCTGTTTTTACGACGGACCGCCAACTGCTAACGGCAAACCGCACATCGGCCACGTTTTAACGCGCGTTATGAAAGATATTATTCCACGTTACCAAACTATGAAAGGCAAGCACGTTTTAAGAAAGGCGGGCTGGGATACTCACGGACTTCCCGTTGAACTTGAAGTTGAGAAAAAACTTAATCTCGACGGCAAGCAAGACATTGAAAAGTACGGTATCGAGCCGTTTATCAAAGAGTGCAAGTCATCGGTATTTAAATACACTAGCGAGTGGAAAGAAATGAGCGACCGTTTGGGTTACTGGTGCGATATGGATAACCCTTACGTTACTTATCACGACGATTATATCGAAAGCGAGTGGTGGGCGCTTAAAAAGATTTGGGAAAAAGGTCTTTTATACAAGGGCTATAAAATCGTTCCTTACTGCCCACGTTGTGGAACTGCACTTTCTTCGCACGAAGTTGCGCAAGGATATAAAGACGTTACTGAAAAATCGGTTTACGTTAAGTTTAAAGTTGAAGGCGAAAACAAATACTTCCTTGTTTGGACCACTACTCCTTGGACACTTCCATCAAACGTTTGCTTATGCTTAAACGCTAAAGAAGATTATAGCGAAATTATAGCAAACGGTGAAACTTATATTTTAGCAACTGCGCTTATTCCCAAACTCTTTGAAGAATACGAAATAGTTGCAACCAACAAGGGTAGTTACTACGAAGGCACTCGTTACGAGCCTTTATATTCGTTCGGCACGTTAGAAAAGGGCAAAAAAGCCTATATTTGCGTTACCGACGACTACGTTACTATGGAAGATGGTACTGGTATCGTTCACAACGCACCCGCTTTCGGTGAAGACGACGCTCGCGTTTGCCAAAAGAACGACGTTTCGTTTATCAACCTTGTTGATACTCGCGGTAAAATGACCGAAGAGTGTGGCTTTATTGCAGGGCTTTTCGTTAAAGACGCCGATAAACTTATTATTGAAGACCTTGTTAATCGCAATATAATGTTCAAGGTGCAAGAGTTTACGCACAGTTATCCTTTCTGCTGGCGTTGTAACACTCCGCTTATCTACTACGCAAGAAGTAGTTGGTTTATTAAAACTACTGCCGTTAAAGATAAAATTATTGCGTCTAACAATTCAGTTAACTGGATGCCCGAAACCATTAAGTCTGGTAGAATGGGTAATTTCCTTGAAAATATTATCGACTGGGGTTTATCAAGGGAAAGATACTGGGGAACTCCACTTCCCGTTTGGACTTGTAGCGAGTGTGGCAAAGTTCACGTTATAGGTTCTAAACAAGAACTTAAAGAACTTTGTGGCATTAGTGGCGATATTGAACTTCACCGCCCGTATATCGACGAGCCCACCTTTAAGTGCTCGTGCGGTGGAACTATGACTAGGGTTAAAGACGTTATCGACTGCTGGTTTGACAGTGGTTCTATGCCCTTTGCTCAACTTCACTATCCGTTTGAAAACAAAGACCTTTTTGAAAAGCAATTCCCCGCAGACTTTATAAGCGAAGCAGTTGACCAAACTAGGGGTTGGTTCTATACCTTACTAGTAATTTCAACCTTGCTCTTTGATAAAGCACCCTTTAAAAACTGCATAGTACTCGGCCACGTTAACGATAAAAACGGCATTAAAATGTCAAAGCACGTTGGCAACGTAGTCGACCCGTGGACGGTGCTTAACAAACAAGGCGCCGACGCCGTTAGGTGGTATTTCTACACCGGTTCTGCTCCTTGGCTTCCATCGCGTTTCTATCCTGAAGCAGTTAGCGAAGCGCAAAGAAAGTTTATGGGCACGCTTTGGAACGCCTACGCTTTCTTCGTTTTATACGCCGATATAGACGGATACGACCCGTCTAAATACAATCTTAAAGATTGTAAACTTTCGGTAATGGATAAGTGGGTGCTTTCTAAACTCAACACCCTTATAAAAGCAGTTGATAACGGGCTTAATAAATATCAAATCTTTGAAACTTCAAGACTACTTCAAGATTATGCCGACGAACTTTCTAACTGGTATATTCGCCGTGGTAGAGAAAGGTATTGGGGAAAAGAATGGACGGACGATAAAATTGCCGCATACACCACCTTATATACCGTGCTCGTAACGCTTGCAAAACTTTCGGCGCCATACGTTCCGTTTATGACCGAAAGTATGTATTTAAACCTTGTTCCCGAGTTTTACAAAGATGCGCCTAAGTCAGTTCACCTTTGCTCGTTCCCCGTTTGTGACGAGAGTATGATTGACGAAGAACTTGAAAAGGGTATGGGGCTCGTTTACGACGTGGTAGTTCTTGGTAGAGCAACCAGAAATACTGCAAACGTTAAAAACCGTCAACCACTTTCAAAAATATTCGTTGCAACTGAAAAGGCTAGCGAACTTACCGAAGAACTTTTAACTATTGCAAAAGAAGAACTTAACGTTAAGGGCGTTGAAATTATTACCGACGCCAAGGGTTTAATATCTTATAAAATTAAACCACAACTTAAAACGTTAGGTCCTAAATACGGCGCAAAACTTGGCCTTATTAGAAACTTCCTTGAAACTTGCAATGCTAGCGAAGTGGTTGAAACCGTTAAAACTGAAGGCGTTTACAAAGTAATGCTCGGCGGTAGTGAAATAGAGTTCACGCAAGACGACCTTTTAATTTCAAGCGAAAGTAAAGAAGGTTACGTTTCGGCAAGCGAAAACGGCGTTACCGTAGTTCTTGACACCAACGTTACCCCCGAACTCGTAAAAGAAGGCATAGAGCGTGAAATCGTTTCTAAAATACAAACTATGCGTAAAGAAGCGGGCTTTGAAGTAACCGATAGAATTAACGTATATTTTAACGCAGTAGGTAGCGCAAAAGACGTTATTATAGATAGTGGCGACAAAATTAAAAACGGCGTTTTAGCAATAGAACTTATTGAAACTAGTGACGTTAAAGGCTATCAAAAAGAATGGGATATAGCCGGTGAAAAAGTAATTCTCGGGGTTGAAAAAGCGTAATGGTACTTGCAGATAAGTGGGTAGATTACGAAATTATAGCCACGGGTGACGGGTATAAGTTAGAGCGTTGGAAAGACGTTATGCTTCTTCGCCCAGACCCACAAGTTATATGGAAAACTCCCGTTAATATGAACGAATATAAAGGGCTTAACGCCAAGTACGTTAGAAGTGAAACGGGTGGCGGTAGGTGGGAAAACTTAAAGCCTATGCCCGAAAGTTGGGTAATAAGTTACGGCGATTTAAAGTTCAAAATTAAACCTATGGGCTTTAAGCACACGGGATTATTCCCAGAACAAGCCGGCAACTGGGAAAAAATGATGGCGCTTATAAAGGGCGCTAATCGCCCTATAAGCGTACTTAACCTATTTGCTTACACGGGTGGCGCAACCGTTGCTTGCTTAAAGGCAGGCGCTTCGGTTTGCCACGTTGACGCCGCTAAAGGTATGGTAGAGCGTGCGGGCGAAAATTGCAGACTATCAGGCGTTGGCGAAGGCAAAGTTAGGTTTATTATAGACGACTGCTTAAAGTTCGTTCAGCGTGAAATACGCCGTGGCAAAAAGTACGACGCCATTATTATGGACCCACCTAGTTTTGGTAGGGGCCCAGGTGGCGAAACTTGGAAAATTGAAAACGAACTATTTAATCTCGTTAGCATTTGTACCCAAGTTTTAAGCGATAACCCTTTGTTCTTTTTAATTAACAGTTACACAACGGGGCTTCAACCCCAAGTTCTTAAAAATATTTTAACCCTTTTAATGCCCAAAGGCGTAGGCGAAACCGAAGCGTATGAAGTGGGGCTTCCCACAAACGAAAATATTGCGCTTCCCTGTGGCTGTAGTGGACTTTGGAAATCTATTAAGGAGTAAGTTATGGAATCACCCGTAATTATTTATGAAGACAATCACGTTTTGGTGGCGTTAAAGCCCCAAAATATGCCTTCGTGTGAAGACGAGTCTAAAGATTTAGACCTTTTAACGTATCTTAAAAATATGATAAAAGAGCGCGATAATAAGTCGGGTAACGTTTACCTTGGGCTTGTTCATCGTTTAGATAGGCCAACTGGTGGAGTTATGGTTTTTGCTAAAACTTCAAAGGCTGCGTCAAGGCTTAGCGAGCAAATGAAAGAAGGCGATTTTCAAAAAACCTATTTTGCAACCTTGGTGGGCTCGCCAAAGCAAAAGTCGCAAAAACTTACTAACTACCTTAAAAAGAACGCAATAAATAATATGGTTTACGTTTGTGGTCAAACGGTTGAGGGTGCAAAAAAAGCCGAACTTTTCTACGAAATAATTGAAGAAAAGAACGGACTTTCACTTGCAAGAATTAAACTTTACACGGGTAGGGGTCATCAAATACGAGTTCAAATGTCGCATATGGGTAACCCCGTTTACGGCGATATGCGCTACGGTGGAGAAAACGCAGTTAAGGGCCACCTTGCGCTTTGGGCGTCGTCGCTCGCGTTTACTCACCCCGTAACCAAAGAAAGGTTAGTGTTTAAAGCCGAGCCACCCAAAGATTTAGCGCCTTGGAAACTTTTCGACACTTCGGTGGCGCTTGAAATGACACTTTAAGAAGCGATTTTATCGCTTCTTTTTTTATAAAAAGCAGGTTATAATTTTGTAAAGCCCCAAACTTAAAACTAGAAATGCGGGCAGTTTTTCAAGTTTTTTAAACTCACTTAGTTTTTTGCTTACTATAAACGACACGGAAAGTAACAGTAAATGTGTTGCCGTTATTAAAAGTGTAACGTATATGGGCGAAAAGCCTTCAACTACTAACGAAAAACAGCCGATTGCCCCGTCAACGCCGATTGATGCACCCGAAATAATAGAAAGTTTTAAAGTTTCGTCGCTACTATTCCACAATGGTAAAACCTCGTTAGTTTTAATAAGTTCGTTAACGGCAATAATAGAAAGCACGGCGCCCGATATAAAAATGGCAATAGTTTTGAAGTTTTCACTTAACAAATAGCCTAGCGCCGAGCCTAAAAACGCTAGTATAAAAACGGTGCTAGAAACGCCTAGCAATATGCTTTTATAACTGGTATTTTTATTCGATAAAGAAAGCCCCGCAAAAAAAGAATCGGCGCTAACAGAAAGCGCCGACCAAACTAAAAATAACACCTTCATAAGTAAAACCACTACTTCATTTTATGTGCAAGCAAGTATAACTTGTTATAATTATGTGATTTTTTATATAAAATTGCAGTTATTTATTGACAAAAACGTACTTATAGAGTAAAATAATTAAAGTATAATTAAACTCGCGTAAAATCTAAAAGATTTTCTATTATAGGAGCAACAATGACTAAAAATCGCGTTACGAGATTTATATTATTGGCACTTGCCTTACTTATAATGCCTTTCTCGCGCTTTACGTTTACTGCAAGCGCAGATACAACGCCAAACCACACCACGAATGCTTACGCTGGCGTAGAGTTTTCGTTTGAAGTAACAAACGAAGTTAAAATGGCGGCAGTTAACGAAGTTACCATTACGCTTTCTAAAAATGGTGCAACCGAAACCCCCGTGTTTGACGACGGCAACGATTTAAGCGATGAATATTCAGTTGCTTATTCGGTAGGTTCTAGCGATAAAAACGCAACCGTTAAAGCCACCGTTTACGACGTTGGCACTTATATTTTCACCGTAAAAGCAACTTTAGAAAACGTTGACTACTCTTACGTTGAACAAGTAAACGTGGGTAGCGATATTAGCGTGTTTAACGCCCCGTCTTATAATTTAGACGATGCTTTGTTACAAGAGTATAAAGCACAAGTTCTTGAAAACACCTTTATCGATGGTAGCGACCCTAAACAAAACCTTCGCATTAACGATAGTTACGTTGTTCCCAGCCTTGAAAAACTTTTAAACACTGAATTTTATACTTACGCTAAATATAGAAAAACGGTATATTACACTGCGCCTAACGATACTAGTTATTCTTCTAATTCGGCAACCGGCGTTGCAGATATTACCTTTAAAATAAGCAAACTTGGCGAATATAGGTTTTACGTTACCTTTGATGCCGATACCGTTGACGGTAAAGATTTCGACCTTACCACCACTTATACCGAAGAAAGAGGAGATGGTTTTTACAAAATAACTAGAAAAGATAACGGCGAAATGCTTTACGCATCGCTTAACGGCACGACTTACAAGTACTTTGAAGATAAAGAACTTTTAACCGAATACACCGGCGAAGTTGATGCAACTTTAGTCGTTCCCGTATTTACTTTTACTATTGAAAACAACGCAGGTCCAAGCATTAAGTTACCCACTTATCAAGACCCCGGTTATATCGGCCTTGAATATAAAGTTAAAAATATTACCGTTGGTGGTAGCGATATAAACGTTACCTACACCTTACAATACAACCCCGTTTCAAGTAATGAAGACCACAGTGGTTGGGTAGTAGCAGAAGAAGAATATAACGAAGATAAAAACTCGTTCACTCCCGAAAAGCAAGGCTTTTACAGAGTTAAAGTTTACGTTATCGACGGTGACGGTAATGAAGATACTCAATATACAAAGGCAATTTCGGTAACTGATAAATACGTTAACGTTGACTATAAAGTAAGTTTTAAAGACTGGGTTAAGGCAAACACTTTACCGTTTATATTCCTTTGCATATCGGGTGCATGCCTTATTGCAATAGTATTATTACTCGTTATTAAACCCAAGGAAAAAACTACTGATAGCGCAGACGGTGAAGATTTATAATTAGAACTTAAAAAAGCACGGTAAGCCGTGCTTTTTTTATGCTACAAAACATATAACTTAATATGAATATGCTTTGTGCGCGCGAAAACGCAAAATTAATTATTAAAGATATAAACGTTAGCGATAAAAGGGTTAGGTATAGGCTTTACGTTTTAGGTTTTAAAAAGAATGCTAAAGTAGAAATTATTCGTTCTTTAAAAAACAAAATTGCAGTAATTTGCAAAGTTGGCGAAAAGGGGCTAATTATTTCAAGGGAAATACTACTTGATACCGAGGTAGAGTACTGTGAATAGCGTTTTAATAGTAGGAAACCCAAACAGTGGAAAATCAACGCTATTTAACGCCTTAACGGGTAAAGATGCCAAGGTTGGAAACTTCCACGGCGTTACCGTTAAACTGTTAAGTGGCGTTGCAAATATAAACGGCAAAAAGTTTACGGTAGTAGATACCCCCGGCATTTATTCACTAGCCCCCGTTAGTCTTGAAGAAGAAGTTACCTTAAACGCAATAAAAAACTTTAACGGAATAATAATATTTTTGTTAGAAGCGGTAACTCTTTATAAGTGTTTAGACCTTTTAAAGGGCGTTTACAGTTTAAACAAAAAGGTTATTTTAGCCGTTAATATGATAACCGAGTTTTATAAACTTGGTGGCGTTTTAAACGAAAATCAACTTATTAAAAGCCTGCCGTTTCCTACTATTATAGGCGATTTTAACGGTGGTAAAGGCGTTGAAAATATAAAAAACGCAATTTTAAACTATAAGGAAAGTAGTGGCAAAATAAATACTGAACTTTATTTATCGTGCGCTACTATTCCAGAGTATAAAGAGAGTAAATTAGATAGGCTTTTTACGGGCAAATATTCGTTTTTAACGGTAATTTTAACCGTTTCGTTAGGGCTTTATTTGGCGTTTGGAAAATACGGCGCCGGCGTATTACTTGGCAGTTTGTTTTCTAAATTAGTTGAGTTTATCGCGCTTCCTTTATTAAGCCTAGCAAACAATTTAAACCCATTTTTAAGCGGGTTTATTAAAGACGGCGTAATAAGTGGAGTTTTAGGGGTTAGCGCATTTATTCCACAAATGCTAACGTTGCTTACATTTTTAACCTTTTTAGAACGCTCTGGAGTAATGGCAAGGCTTTCTTATATTACCGAAAGTCTGTTTTATAAAACGGGCTTAAACGGCAGGGCGGTGTTTTCAATAATAATGGGTTTTGGTTGCACGGCAGTGGGCGTTTCGCTTTCGGGCGGGCTTGAAACTAAAAGCGCAAAAAACAAGGCTATACTTACGCTTTCGGGCGTTAGTTGTAGTGCTAAAATACCCGTTTTTACGTTGCTTTCGGCATCTTGCAACGCCCCGTTTTTATATATGCTTTTAGTTTACGTCTTTATAGTTTTAGTTGCACTTTTAAACTTGTATTTAGCAGATAGATTTTTTGTTAAAAGTAAAAGAGTTCCACTCGTTATGGAACTTCCACCGTATAGGCTACCACCTATAAAAGAATTGCTAAAATCCTTGCTAAAACTGCTTAAACAGTCTATAATAAAAATAGGAACGGTAATATTTTTAATATCGCTAGTGGTGTACCTACTTAAAAGCGTAACACCAACTTTTAAATACGCCGTTTTGGTTGAAGATAGCGTTTTATGCGTTTTAGGCAAAGTTATAACGCCTATATTTTACCCACTTGGAATAACCGACTGGAAAATATCAACTGCACTTGTTGCAGGCGTTTTTGCAAAAGAAGGTGTTGCAAGCGTGTTTTTAACGCTTTACGGCAACGTGCCAACGTTTAACCTTTTAACCTTAATTTCGTTAACTTCGTTTATAGTTATATATCCACCGTGTATAAACGCCCTTATTCAAATTGCCGTAGAAGGTGGTAAAAAACTGCTTGTAATTTCAGTATTATCGTTATATGCGCAAGCGTTTATAATATCGGCGTTATTAAGGATTTTAGTTTTAAAGCCTATTCCCACTATAATAATAGTTTTATTAGTTATTTTTACAAAGGTACTTTATGAAAACGTTTTTAGCAGACAAAAGCGAAAAGTTAACAAAGGCACTACTCCGTTACTATAACGGTGGTTTGCCGTACGGAACGCTTATGCGTCTTTTAAAAAATAAAGAGATAAAGGTTAACGGAAACCGTATTTCAAAAGACCAAACTATAAACGTTGGCGATAAAATAGAAGTGTATTTTAACGGCATTGAAAACGTTTTAGTTCCATCGCTAATTTATTCTAACTGTGGGGTGTTCGTGTTTAAAAAACCCACGGGAATTAGTAGCGAAAACTTTGAAAAAGAAGTTCAAAAAACATACCCCAACTTAAAACTTTGCCACAGGCTAGACACTAATACTTCGGGCTTAATAGTTCTTGCTGAAGGTGTGGCGCTAGATGAAATGCTTAAAGCCTTTAAACAGCGCACGATTGATAAATATTATTACGCCGAAGTTTACGGCAAGTTAAGCGCTAAAAGCGCAACGCTAACGGCGTACCTTAAAAAAGACGCAGTAACTAGCACCGTTAAGATTTTTAACGAAAAGGTAGAAGGTAGCGTTAAAATTATAACCGAATATCAAACGCTTGAAGTTCGGGGCGAAACAACGCTTTTAAAGGTTAAACTCATAACGGGCAAAACCCATCAAATAAGGGCGCACCTTGCCTTTATAGGTCACTTTATAATAGGCGACGGAAAGTACGGTAAAAACGAAATTAACAAGCGCTTTAAAGCAAAAACGCAAAGGCTTGTTGCAGGCGAGTTAAAGTTTAATTTTGCGCCCCAAAGTCCACTTTACAAACTAAACGGAGTAACCGTTGTTATAAAATAAAAAACCGACTTATAGGTCGGTTTTTTGCTTGGCAAAATGTTTATTTGGCTCTACTAAAATCGTTTTAAAATCGGTGTAAATTACGCTACCAAGTTTTGCGCCTGCGGGCTTTTTAAGGTGTTTTCTTAAAGCGTAGTCAACGCTAACTTTTCCACCACCGTTTGCGCTTGAATAAAAGGCGCAAATCTCTGCGCATGTTTTTAAAACGCTTTCACTGCACTCACCTTGGCATTTAATATAAACGTGGCTAGACGGGTAGTTTTTAACGTGAAGCCAAAAGTCTTGGCGAGAAGAAGTTTGGTAAAGGTATTCGTTTTGCAGGTTGTTTCTGCCAACTAAAACTTCATAGCCTTCAACAACGTATTTTATGGGTTTTAGTGGAAGTTCTTTCTTTTGCTTTTTGGGGTTTTGTTCTTTAATAATTCCTAAAACAATAAGTTCCTTTTTAATTTCTAAAAGGTCTAAAACGGTGGTTGCCGTTTCAAGTTCCCAAAAAACGCTATCAAGGTATTTTAGTTCGCTTTCAAGTTCTAAAACTTGCTTGGTTGCCATTTCAAGCGCAGTTTTTTTCTTGCGGTAAAGTTTAAAGTACTTTTTGGCGTTTTCTTGCGGTGATAAAAGTTCATCTAGCATAACCGTAACTTCTTCTACGGTTTCGCCGTAGTTTGTAAGCACTGCTGATTTTTGACCTTTTTTAAGTTTGTAAAGGTTGCAAGTTATAAGTTCGCCGTAAAGTTTAAGTTTTTCAATCTCGCCACTTTCTATAATTTTATCGCTATAAAGCGCCAACTTTTTAGTAAGTTTTTTACGGTGTGAAGTTAAGGGGGTTAAAACGGTGTTTTTAACGGTTTTAAACTGCTCGGCGTTTTCTTTGCTAGAGTAAACGAACTCTTGCGCATCAATAACGGAAGAAAAATAAGTTCGCTCGCCTAAAACGGTTTTATAGTCAAAAGCGTAAAAATCGCTAGATAATTCGCTAGTTATAACAACGGGCGAAATGGGCTTTTCTAAAAAGTTGACAAACGCCGTAACTTTATCGTTTGAACTAGATATAGCGCTTGCAAGTTCGCCTGCCGTTACGGGCGAAAACTCGTGAAACGAATTAAGCAAATAACTTTTAAGGTCGCCACCACTAAAAGCGTTTAAAACGCTTTTTACGTTTTTAAGTTCTACCGATAATTTTTCGGGTTTTTGGGGCGGGGCGTAAGTTGCGCCCGTTAAAGTAACTCGCTTATCGTCAAGCCCTTGTGGAACTTGTTTTAACGCCCCGAGTAAAACGCCGTTTTCCGTTAAAAAAACGTTTGAGTATTTGCCCATAATTTCGGCGTAAATTATAAAAGTTTTACTATCTAAAAGTTCGGTTTTGTTTGTAAAGGTTATTGCAATAATTCTATCGTCGTTAAAAACCGAAACGCTAGTTATTTCCGCGCCTAAAAGGTGCTTTCTTAGTAGCATACAAAAGTTGGGTGCAACTAGTGGGTTTTCTTTTTCTTTATTCGACACGGAAACTCTTGCAAGGCTTGGTTTAGCAGATAGAATTAGCCTAAACGATTTGCCACTGTATAAAACGAAGTTAACTTCATCGCTTAAAGGTTGAAACACCTTGTTTACCTTTGCGCCCACTATAAGCCCGTTAAGTTCACGGGCTATTTTTTTAATGGTAAATAGGTCTTGCATAGTTAACTCCTTGCGTTTTACGCTATATATTATATATCTTTAACGCTTAAAAGTAAATTAAAATTACAAAAACGGGCGTAAAACCTTTACAATAAAATAAAACTTTGCTAAAATAGATAAAGACTTTTGATAATTTTAAGGAGAACATCTATGAAATACACTGTTAAAACGGCTGAAAACAGCACCGTAAGAATTGCAATCACTCTTGACCCTAGCGAGTGGAATAGCGCTTTAACTAAGGCTTACCAAAAAACCAAAGGCAAGTTTAATATTCCCGGTTTTAGAAAAGGTAAAGCACCCAAGCACATTATTGAACAAATGTACGGCAAGGGCGTTTTCTTTGAAGAAGCAATCAATTCTTCGTTTGGCGACTATTATTTTGAGATTTTAGATAAAGAACCCACTATCGAGCCTATCGACCGCCCCGAAATTGAAATTGAAAACATTTCAGACGACGGTATTACTATGATAGCAATCGTTCCCGTTAAGCCCGAAGTAAAACTTGGCGAATATAAGGGTATAAAGATTGAAAAGGTTGAGTATAATGTAACTGATAAAGAAGTTGACGATGAACTTGACAGGCTCGTTAAGAGAAACGCAAGGGAAATTGCAGTTACTGATAGACCAGCGCAAAACGGCGATATTACCGTTATTGATTATAGCGGTGCAATCGACGGCGTTAAGTTTGAAGGTGGCACGGCTGAAAAGCAAAACCTTGAACTTGGCTCTGGCTCGTTTATCCCTGGTTTTGAAGACGGTGTTGTTGGTATGAATATCGGCGAAACCAAAGATATTACCGTTAAGTTCCCCGAAGATTACGGCGCAGAAAACTTAAAGGGTAAAGACGCTGTGTTTACCGTTACCTTACACGAAATTAAGGTAAAAGAATACCCCGAAGTTAACGACGAGTTTATTAAAGAAGCCGCAGGCGAAGAAAGCGTTGAAGCGTTTAAAACTGCAACCAAGCAAAAACTTCAAGAGGCTAACGACAAGCGCGCTAAAGCCGAAACTGAAGATAAACTTATTGAAAAAATAGCAGAATCTTGCGAAGTAGAAATACCTCAATCACTCGTTGAAAGGCAAATTGACAGTCAAGTTCAAGAAATGCAATATAGAATGATGTATCAAGGACTTCGCCTTGAAGATTACCTTAAATACACCAAACAAACTATGGACGATTACAGAAAATCGTTTGAAGAAACTGCTAAAAAGCAAGTTAAAGTTCAACTTGTAGTTGATAAGATTTTAACCGTTGAAAACATCAAGGCAACCGAAGAAGAAATCAACGCTAAAATTGAAGAACAAGCAAAGCAAATGGGCAAAACTCTTGAAGAGTTCAAGAAAGATATGCAAGATAGGCAACTTCAATACTTTGAAAACGTTGCAACTAGCGAAAAACTCTTTGCTTTCTTAATGGCTAACAACCAAATCGACTAATAGGAGATTATAATGGCACTTATACCTATGGTAGTAGAGCAAACCAACAAAGGCGAGCGCTCGTACGATATTTATTCACGCTTACTTGAAGATAGAATTATTATGCTATCTGGCGAGATTAACGATGCAGTTGCAAACACCGTTGTTGCTCAACTTATATATTTAGAAGGTAAAGACCCTGATAAAGACATTTGCCTTTATATAAACAGTCCGGGTGGCTCGGTAACTTCTGGGCTTGCCATATACGATACTATGAATTACGTTAAGTGTGACGTTTCTACTATTTGTATAGGTATGGCTGCTTCTATGGGCGCTTTCTTACTTTCAAGTGGCGCAAAAGGCAAGCGTTATGCGCTTCCTAATAGCGAAATTATGATTCACCAACCACTTGGTGGAGCGCAAGGTCAGGCAAGCGATATTAAAATACAAGCCGACCACATCTTAAAAATTAAAGAAAAACTTAACAAAATACTTGCCGAAAATACCGGTAAACCGTTTGAGCAAGTTGAGAAAGATACCGATAGAGATAATTATCTTTCTGCTGAAGACGCTTTAAGTTACGGAATAATAGACAAGATTTATTACAAAAGATAACCGGTTTTATTAAAGGAGTATTATGGCAAATAACGAACGTAATAACGGACTATATTGCGCTTTTTGCGGAAAGCCTAAAGAACTTGCCAAAAAACTCGTGGCAGGTCCTAACGGTTTATACATTTGTGACGAGTGCCTTGAAATATGCAACGTAATATTGCAAGAAGAAGAGCAAACGGCGCAAGAAGAAATAACGCTTAAAAAGCCAAGCGAAATAAAGGCTGAACTCGATAACTATATAGTTGGTCAAGATAAGGCTAAAAAGGTTTTATCGGTTGCGGTATATAACCACTATAAAAGAATTAACGCAACGCAAAAAACCCTTGATAAAGACGTTGAAATTGAAAAGAGCAATATTTTACTTTTAGGCCCAACGGGTTCGGGTAAAACCTTGCTTGCAAGAACGCTTGCTAAAATATTAAACGTTCCCTTCGCCGTTGCCGATGCTACCACTTTAACCGAGGCGGGCTACGTTGGTGAAGACGTTGAAAATATTTTGCTTAAACTTATTCAAAACGCCGATTACGACGTTAAAAGGGCAGAGCGTGGTATAGTTTATATAGACGAGATTGATAAAATTGCAAGAAAGAGCGAAAACGTTTCTATAACTCGTGACGTTTCCGGTGAAGGCGTTCAACAAGCGCTTCTTAAAATAATTGAGTCAACCGTTGCATCAGTTCCCCCACAAGGTGGAAGAAAGCACCCCCAACAAGAACTTATTCAAATAGACACCACTAACATTTTATTTATTTGTGGTGGTGCGTTCGTTGGGCTTGATAAAATTATTGAAAAGAGAAAAGACGTTTCAAGTTTAGGCTTTGGCGGTACAGTTTCACAAAACGGCGAAAACACCACTGCCGTGCTTGACGGTGTTCAACCCCAAGACCTTACTAAATACGGGCTTATTCCCGAATTTGTTGGCCGTGTTCCCATAACGGTAACCCTTTCTCCGCTTGACGAAACTGCACTCGTAAAAATTATGACCGAGCCTAAAAACGCAATAGTTAAGCAGTATAAAAAACTTATCGGTATGGACGAGTGCGAACTTGAAGTTACCGACGGTGCAGTTTACGCTATTGCTAAAAAGGCAATCGAACTTAAAACGGGCGCGCGTGGTTTAAGAACTATATTTGAAAACTTAATGCTCGACTGTATGTACGATATTCCAACAACCGAAAACGCCGAAAAAGTTATTATCGACGAAGAAGTTGTTAAGGGAACTAAAGCCCCGCAAATAGTTTATAAACAAGCAGTATAAAAAACAAAAAACTCTCACGAAAAGTGAGAGTTTTTTTTGTTGGAATTATTATAAATTATTCTTCAAAATCGTTGAAATAGCCTTTATCAAAAAACTCTGATAAAGTTATTCCTGCGCCTTGGCAAAAGGCTTTAACGGTTGATACCTTTGGGCATTTAGTTCTACCTTTAATTAAATCGTAAATTGCAGACGGAGATTTACCACCGTTTAGCGCCGTTTTGCAAACGTTAATATTATTTACAGTACATATTTCTTCAATTCTTTTAATTATTGCGTCGTTTATATTCATATAACACCTTTGCCGTAGTTTTATATTTTTTCAAATATTTTCATTTTAGTTTTTTTAATAAACCAAGTTAAAAAGCGTGGCGCAGATGACGGGAAAAACTTATATAAAAAGTTCATAAAGTGCGCATCTGCCCCGATAATAATTCGGCGTTTTTTAGGCGACTTTTTAATAATAATTTTGGCAACTTTTTCGGCATTATTAGATATTTTATCAATAAGCCCCATTTCTTTTTCGGTTGCCGTTTGCGAGCGCATAACGTTAGTTTTAGTAAAGCCTGGCATAACGGTTACAACCTTAACTTTATCGTTCTCGCACGAAAGCGATTCGCTAAACGCAGTTACGGCAGATTTCGTTGCCGTATAAAGCGAAACGCCTGCAAACGGGCAAAGTGCAGAAGAGCTTGAAACGTTTATCATAATAGGATTTTCGCTTTCGTTTAAAAGCGGTAGCATAGTGCTTGCCGAATAAATAACCGAATTAAGATTAATTTCTAAAACGCTTTTATTTTCTTCATAATAGTTTTTGTTAAACTTTGAAAATGCGGGTAAAACTCCTGCGCAGTTTATAACGCAGTTAAGTTTTAAGCCGTTTTCATAAAAGTAGTTATAAACTCTTTCCCACTCGCTTAAACTGCCTGCGTCAAAGGGTAGGCAAATAAAACTTTCACCAAGTGCTTCTTTTACCAAATTAAGTTTTTCTATATTTCTACCCGAGCCGAAAACGGTTGCGCCGTACTCTTTTATTAAAAGCGTAGAAAGTTCTTTGCCTATTCCAGAAGATGCGCCCGTAATTAAAACGGTGGTATGCTTATTAAAGTATTTGTTCATATTACCATTTTAGCACATTTTTTAACGCCTTGCACATAATTTAGAAAAATACTTGATAATTTAGTAAAAATATATTACAATAATTAAACTTAACTTATTAAGGTGAACTATGCAAGAAATACAAGAATTACAAAGTAGCGTTATATTCGGCGTTCCCGCAATGGCAGTTAGAGGAAAAGTTGTTTTTCCTAACGTTATAACTACCGTTGAAGTGGGTAGGCTTAAATCGCTTACTGCAATTAACGTTTCAATTAAAACTAGTAAACTTATATTTTTAGTTGCTCAAAAAGATATTAAGGTTGAAAGCCCTACTTCAAGCGACCTTTACGAAGTTGGTACCGTTTGTAGGGTAGGAAACCTTGCTAAAGTTGGGCAAGAAAACTTTAGGGTAACGGTTGAAGGTTTATATAGGGCTAAAATTACGGGCGTTTCTAGCGAGAGTGAGTATTTATGCTTTAACGTTGAGAAAATTGACGATAGTTACGAGCAGTCAACTGAACTCGAAGCGTATTTTAGAACGGCGAAAGACCTTTTTAAAGAAACCGTTTCAAAAATGCCAAAGTTTTCTAAAGACGCTAGCGCAAAAATAATAGCAAGCGAAAACGTTAACGAGTTTATAAATATTGCCGTATTTAACCTTCCCGTAAAAGAAAGCGAAAAACAAAAACTTTTAGAAATTACTTCAACTCTTGATAGAATTAAAAGTTTTTCTTCGCTACTTGCGTATGAAAGCGAAATAGCCGAAGCCGAAAAATCTATTGCCGAAAGGGTAAAGCAAAGCGTTGAAAAAAACCAAAAAGAGTTTTATCTTCGCGAGCAAATCAAGGCAATACACGAAGAACTTGGCGACGACGTAAAGGAAAACGAAGAACTTGAAAAGGCAATAAGGGCAAAAAATATGCCCAAAGAAAGCGAAGAAAAAGTTCTTCAAGAGTTAAAGCGCATGTCGAAAATGGCGCCGTCAAGCCCAGATTACACCGTTCTTCGCTCGTATATCGACTGGATTATCGACCTTCCTTTTACCGAAAAAACAACGGACACCGAAAGCATTTTAGACTGTAAAGCCGTTTTAGAAGAAGACCACTTCGGGCTTGAAAAGGTAAAAGAAAGAATTGTTGAATACCTTGCCGTTTTAAAACTTACAAAGTCACTTCGTGGGCCTATTTTATGTTTAGTTGGGCCACCGGGCGTTGGTAAAACTTCGGTTGCAAAATCGGTTGCTAGGGCGCTTAATCGCAAACTTGTTAGAATTAGCCTTGGTGGTGTTAAAGACGAAGCCGAAGTTCGTGGTCACCGTAAAACCTACATAGGCGCAATGCCGGGTAGAATTATTTACGGTATGAAAGAAGCAGGCTCTATAAACCCCGTGTTCTTGCTTGATGAAATTGATAAACTTTCGCAAGACCTTCGTGGCGACCCTGCAAGCGCCTTACTTGAAGTTTTAGACCCCGAGCAAAACGCTACTTTCCGTGATAGATACATTGAAATACCTTACGACTTATCAAGCGTAATGTTTATTACAACGGCAAACACGCTTGATACTATTCCCGCACCACTTCTTGATAGAATGGAAGTTATTCAAATACCAGGCTACACTCAAGAAGAAAAAATTGAAATTGCAACTAACTACCTTGTTCCAAAGCAATTAAACTTTAACGGAATTACTAGTGAAAACGCCTGCTTCACTCGCGATGGTTTAAGCGCGATAATCGAAGGTTACACGGGCGAAGCAGGCGTTAGAAAACTTGACGCTATGGTTGGCTCGGTATGCAGAAAAGTTGCAACGAAAGTTGCCGAAAACCCGTCTTACGAAAAGCAAGTTATAACGCGCGAAAACGTTAGCGATTATTTAGGCGTAGAACGCTATTTAAGCGAAGAAAAACTTGAAAAAAATAGCGTTGGCTCTGCAACGGGGCTTGCGTGGACTGCGCTTGGCGGAACTACGCTCACTATTGAAGTTGCCCTAATGAAAGGAAAGGGAAACGTTATTTTAACCGGTAAACTTGGCGATGTTATGCAAGAAAGCGCTAAAACTGCAATAGGCTACTTGCGCTCTAACGCCGATAAATACCAAATCGACCCTGCTATTTTTGAAACTAGCGATATTCACGTTCACGTTCCAGAAGGCGCAACGCCTAAAGACGGTCCGTCTGCAGGTATTACTATTGCAACGGCAATACTTTCTACCTTAACGGGTAAAAAGGTAAGGCGCAACGTTGCAATGACGGGCGAAATTACTTTAAGGGGCAACGTTTTAAGAATAGGTGGTCTTAAAGAAAAATCGCTTGCGGCGTATCGCTTGGGGGTTAGAAAAATTATAATTCCCGCAGGTAACGTTAAAGACCTTGAAGAATTGCCAAGCGAAATAAAAAATAAAATTAAGTTTATGCCTTGCAAAACGGCTTATGAAGTGTTTGAAAAGGCAATAGAGAAATTATGATTATTAAAGACGCAAAGTTTATAACTTCGGTTGCCGATAGAAAGGGAATACTACTTTCTAATAAGCCCATTATTGCAATATGTGGAAAATCGAACGTTGGTAAAAGTTCAATAATAAATATGCTTGCAAATAAAAAAGGGCTAGCAAGAACTTCGGTTACCCCAGGTAGAACTAGGCTTATAAACTACTTTGACTTTGGCGAGTTTATTCTTGCCGACCTTCCCGGTTACGGCTTTGCAAAAGTTAGCGATAGCGAAAAGAAAAAATGGGCTAAACTTATGGAAGAGTTTTTCGCAACCGAAAACGCTCTTAACCACGTTATAATGCTAGTTGATATTCGCCACGAGCCCACGCGCGACGATTTATCTATGATAAATTATCTTCACTCTTACGCACTCCCGTTTACCGTTGTTGCAACCAAGGCAGATAAAATAGGCAAAACTCGCATTTACGGCAGAGTTCAAGAAATAGGAAATTATTTAGCAATAGGCGGGCAAAGCGTTATTGCAACGTCGTCTGAAACGGGTTACGGAAAAGATAAACTACTTCAAAAGTTGCAAAGCGTTATAGAAGTTTTTAACAGCGACTTTTTTGCTCCCGATGAAGAAGATTTAGTTGAAGAAACTGAATAAAACTACTTGCGCCGAAAAGATATAATCTTTTCAGCGCATTTTATAAAATTACTTTACAAAACGCCTTTCGTTTGGTATAGTATAAAGGTAGTTATTTTTAATAGGAGTACTATTATGTTTTTTGAAAAATTAAACGAATTTGACAGTGAAGTTTACGCTTCGGTTGACAGGGAACTTAAACGTCAACAACAAAACATCGAACTTATCGCAAGCGAAAATATCGTTAGCGAAGCAGTTTTATTAGCGGCAGGCACCGTGCTTACCAACAAGTATGCAGAAGGCTACCCCACAAAGCGTTATTACGGTGGTTGCGTTTACGTTGACGAAGTTGAAAATATTGCAAGGGAACGCGCTAAAAAACTTTTCGGCGCAGAACACGCTAACGTTCAACCCCACAGTGGTGCAAACGCAAACCTTGCCGTTTTCTTTGCTCTTTTATCTCCCGGCGATACCGTACTTTCGCTTTCACTTGCTAACGGCGGTCACTTATCGCACGGTTCGCCCGTTAACATTTCGGGTAAATATTTTAATATCGTTCCTTACGAAGTAAGTTTAGATAAACAAGTTTTAGATTACGACGAAATACGTCGTTTAGCAATCGAAAACAAGCCTAAACTCATTTTAGCAGGCGCAAGCGCATACCCACGTGCTATCGACTTTAAGCGTTTCCGTGAAATAGCCGATGAAGTTGGTGCATACCTTATGGTAGATATGGCGCATATTGCAGGTTTAGTTGCCGCAGGCCTTCACCAAAACCCCGTACCTTATGCGCACGTTGTAACCACCACCACTCACAAAACTTTGCGTGGCCCACGCGGTGGTATGATTTTATGCAAAGAAGAACTTGCAAAACAAATTGACAAGGCTATTTTCCCAGGAACTCAAGGCGGTCCTTTAATGCACGTTATCGCTGCAAAGGCAGTTGCTCTTGGCGAAGCGCTTAAACCAGAGTTCGTTGAATATCAAAAGAAAGTTGTTGAAAACGCTAAAACTCTTGCAGACGCACTCGTTAAAAAAGGCTTTAAACTCGTTTCTGGTGGAACGGACAACCACTTAATGCTCGTTGACCTTGTTGAAACGGGTATTACGGGAAAAGAACTTGAACGCCGTCTTGACGAAGTTCACATTACTCTTAACAAAAACGCTATTCCTAACGACCCACAAAGTCCGTTTATAACTAGTGGCGTTAGAATAGGTACTCCCGCCGTTACTTCAAGGGGTTTTGGCAAAGAAGAAATGCTCAAAATTGCCGACTTTATTTACGACGTTACCTTTAACTTTGAAGAAACTAAAGAAAAGGTTACTAGTGAAGTTATTGCCCTTTGCGAAAAGTTCCCCATTTATAAAAACTAATAAAAAAGCACCCCATAGGGTGCTTTTTGTTTATTTTCTTTCGGGAATAGTAGGCTTTTCGCCGTAAAAAATTATGCGTGATTTTATAAGGGATAGTTGCGCACTTTTAGGTGGTAAACCACCACTTCTATAATCAAACGCCATAGTAAAGTCGTTAAGGTCTTTAGAAAGGGTTTCGGCTTGGCTCTTTTGTTTGCTATATAAAACTTCTAAAAACTGTTTTGCGTATTTTCCCGCTTTGGGTGCGTTTTCAACAAGTCTAATATAATCGGGGTAGCAAAAGCCTTTAACCGTTTCAAACTGACGGCGAAATTTCTCGTCGTCACCGTAAAGCCTTGCAACCGTTTCAAAATAGCGTTTCATATTAAACTCTAACGTTCTGCAAATAATACAGTCGATAAACTCTTCACGAAGTTTTTTTGCGTATTTTGCGCAAGACTTTGGGTCGGTTGGCTTTATGAGTTTATTAACTGTGTTTAGCCTAGTTGAAGTTTGAAGGGCAACGCCAAGTTTGTTTTTGCCTGTATATAAAAGGTCGAAATGGTCTTTACAAAAGCCGTATTTGTTAACCTTTGCACGCTCTGCATCTTCCATAACGGCTTCGCTTAAATACATTTCGGCAATTTCGCCTTCAGTTTTAGTTTTTAATTTGCACATAGGGCAAACGCAATCGCCGTTAAACAAACGCCAAATGTGCATTGTTGAAATATTGTATGCCATAAATCTATTATAGCACGCTTTTTTGCTAAAATAAAGTAGTTTTTAATTATTTAACCCCTTTTTCACAAAAAGGTTGTATTGACTTTATAAAATTATTATTATATAATAATTATGTATAACTAAAATGAAAAAGTCCGTTATGAAAAAGCAAATCCTTAAAAAACTTAATGAACTTGCTCCCGTTTCGGGGTTTTTGCGCGTTTTATATATTGCGTGCGTGGCGGTGCAGTCTGCACTCACCGTTATTTTTGCGCTATGCGTTAAAAATCTTATCAACTCCGTTGAAAAGGGTGGCGATATGCTTGACCCAAACAGCGTAAGCAAATGGCAACTATGGCTTGTTGTTTTAATTTCGGTAGTTGCTTTTATGTGCGTGCTTGGTGCAATATCTTCACTTCTTGGCGATAAACTAACAGTTAGCGCCGAAAAGGCTTTAAAAACCAAACTTATAAAAGGTTTATTCCTTTCAAGTTACGATAGTATCGTTTCGCATAGCGAAGGCGATATAATCTCTCGTTTAGAAGGTGACGTTTCGGTTGTTTCGGGCGTTAGGGTAAATCTTTTACCTGCTATAATTTCAACTGCAATAAGGCTTGTTGGAACGCTTATTGCAATGCTTTACTTAGACCTTTACTTTACGCTTATAGTTTTAGCGTGTGCGCTTATATTCGTAGTTGGTTCTATTTTCGTTAGAAAAATTGCGGGAATACTTCACAAAAACGTAAGAAGTAAAAACGCTGATAATATATCGCTAATAAACGAATCGCTATCGCTTGCGCCCGTAGTTAAGGCGTTCGGGTATGAAAATTATATTCTTGATAAAGCAAGCCAAACGTTTAACTTATATAAAAACGCTAAACTTAAACAGCGTTATTTTAGCACCTTTATAAACACGGTAGTAAACGTTTTATTCACGGCGTTTTACGTTGCCGTTGCAATTTACGGCGTTTACGGAATAAAAACGGGTAACGAATCAATGTCGTTCGGGTTAATAACGGCTATGTTACAACTTGTGTTGCAAGTAAAATCGCCGGTAACGGGAATTAGTAGGTTCTTTACTTCTCACGCCGAAATGTTGGCGTCTGCGCAAAGGTTATTCGAAGTTTTAAAAGCCACCGAAACTGCAACTGAAATTAAAGGCTTTAAATCGTTAACGCTTAAAGGCGTTAGTTTCTCTTACGGAAACGGCGAAGTTTTATCGGGCGTTAATTTAACCGTTAATAAAGGGGACAAGGTTTTAATTAAAGGCGCATCGGGCGCAGGTAAGTCAACGCTTATAAAAGTTATTTTAAGCCTTCACCCTACTAGTAGCGGTTTAGTTACCGTTAAGGGCGAGAACGGCGAAACTACTAATAAAACGAAGGGAACGTTTGCTTTCGTTCCGCAAGAAAGCAGGCTATTTTCAGCCACCATTAAAGAAAATATTTTGCTTGGCGAAGAATATAACGAACAAAGGTTTTTAAGCGCAATAAAAAACGCCCGTTTAGACGGCGTTATTAGCGAACTTGAAAATAAAGAAAATACCGTGATAGGTACGAGTTTTAACTTGTCTGAAGGTCAAGCGCAAAGGCTTTCGGTTGCACGCGCGCTTTATAGCGGTGCGCCCGTTATAGTTTTAGACGAGCCCACTTCACACCTAGACGGCGTTAGTGAAGAAGCGCTATTTAAAAGTTTATCGGCGCTTGAGGGTATTACCGTTATTATGGTTTCGCACAAAAAAGAAAGCGAAAACTACGCAACGGCAGTATATACGCTTGAAAATGGAACGCTTAATTAACGCGATTTTTGCCGTTTGAAATAAGCGCAAAAATTATAAGGGAAAAGTTAGTTCCCACTATTAAACCTAATAAAAAACCCCAAAAAAAGTTCATAATCTAATTATAACCTAAACGCTTTATTTTATGCGCGTTGAACGTAAAAGGTGAAAAGTGAGAATAATTGCAGGAAAAAATAAGGGCAAAAAACTTAAAACTTTTTCGGGAACGGACGTTAGACCTACTAGCGACCGTGCTCGTGAATCGCTTTTTAATATTTTAAGCAACAAGGTTTTAGGTTGTAATTTTTTAGACCTTTGCTGTGGTACGGGCGCTATGGGGTTAGAAGCCCACTCACGAGGAGCAAGTAAAGTCGTATTCGTAGATAGCAGCCGTGAAAGCGCTAAACTTTCAACCGAAAACGCTAAATCGATAGGGCTTTTTGAGCAAGTAGTCGTAAAAGACGCTATTTCGTATTTGAAAACTACTAGCGATAAGTTCGATATTATATTTTTCGACCCGCCTTACGCTTTTTCGGGCATAGAAACGGTGCTTAATTTGGTTAAGGAATATTCGCTTTTAAAAGAAAACGGAGTGTTTATTTACGAGCACGATAAATCGTTAAAAACCGTAGAAGTAAACGGTTTTTCTGTAGTTGACAGTAGAAAATACGGCGTTGCCGTTTTCGATTTTTATAAGGAGTAATATGAAAAAAGCAGTATTTGCAGGCACTTTCGACCCCGTTACGCTTGGCCACGAAGAAATTATAAAACGTGCAAGCGCATTGTTTGACGAAGTTTACGTTGCATTGTGTATAAATCCCGATAAAACTGCATACTTTTCGCTTGAAAAACGCCTTGAAATGCTTAAAGTTGCGTGCAAGCCTTATAAAAACGTTAAGGTCGTTTACCACGAAGGTTTATTAGTTGACCTTATGAAACAAAACGGCATTATCTATAACGTTAGGGGGCTTAGAAACTCTATCGACTTTGAGTACGAAGAAGTTATGCACCGTTATAATCAAACGCTTTACCCCCAAATGCAAATAATATACCTTCCTTGCGAAAATAACTTCGTGTCAGTTTCTTCAACGGCAGTTAGAAACGCCTATAAAAACGGCGAAAGTTTAGAAAATTATCTTTCAGCGCCCGTTTGCAAGGTTATAAAAAAATAAAGCATAGCAAATAGCAAAGCAAAAACGCAAAGATTCCAGAAACTACTTTACACGCTATAAAAAACGCACCTTTAACGTTTGCCGAGCCTAAAAAGGAAAGTGACTGCATTATTACCGATGCGCCCGAAAAGGTTATTAAAAAGGAGCATAGTGAAACGGTTAAAGGGTTACACCCCATACTTGAAAGCATACTGCAACCTTTGGTAAACTCTATAAGTCCGCAAGTAAAGGCGATAGAAACTTCGTTTCCACTTGCCCCTAACTTTAATAGCAAGGGGTTTAGTAGGTAATAAAAAGGCGTTAAAACCTTAAAGTCAATAAGTATTTGTGCCAAAACGTAAAACACGCTTACAAAGCCACCAACTACGATTGCCGATATAACCGAAGAATAAACGGCTTCGTATAAAAAGTTATCGCAGTTAGTCGTTTTAGGTAAAAACTTACTAGCACCACCGTTTTCACCGTACTTTCTAAACAAAATGGTGGTAATTATTGCAGATAAAACGTGCGAAATATAAATTATAAACCCTGCCGTTTTACTTTGTAGCATTGAAACGCCAACCGCGCCTATTATAAAAAGTGGGCCTGAAGTTGAACATAAAATGGAAAGTCTATGTGCTTCTCCACCCGATATTGCACTTTCAAGGTACAAATCTTTAACTATTTTACTGCCAACGGGGTAGCCCGATAAAACGCTCATAAAAAAGGCGTAAGCAGATATTCCGTCAAGGTTAAAAAGTAGTTTTGTAATCGGCGTAAAAACTTTGGTAATTTTAGTAAGCACTCCCGTTTTAGTAAGCAAGGCAGTTAGAAAAAAGTATGGAAGTAGCGATGGTAAAACGGTTATTGCCCAAAGCATAATTCCGTCTTTGGTAACTGAAACGTACTTGTCTGGAAATATTGCTAAAACGATAATAAAGAAAATCAAAATTATCGTTATCGCTACCTTTAAAGCGTTAATTTTAGTTAATCTCATATTAAATTATAATTTTGAAAACGTTAAATTATGTACACACTTTTCGATACCATTAAAAAAGAAGAAAATAACGCACCGCTTGCAGATAGAATGCGCCCACAGTCCCTTAAAGAGTTTTTGGGGCAGTCGCACATCGTTTGCGACGGTAGTTTGTTAAAGCGTGCAATTATAAGCGATAAACTTGGAAGTTGCATTTTTTGGGGGCCACCCGGCACGGGTAAAACCACTCTTGCTAACGTAATAGCGTCGTCAACTAGTGGGTATTTTGTAAAGTTAAACGCCGTTACTAGTGGCGTGCAAGACGTTAAAAAGGCAATAGAAGTTGCAAGCGATAATTTGAAAATGCACGGCAAGCGCACCTATTTACTTCTTGACGAGTGCCACCGTTTTAACAAAACTCAACAAGACAGTTTACTTCCTTCTATCGAGAACGGAACTATTATTTTTATAGGCTCTACAACCGAAAACCCTTACGCTTCTATGACGCCTGCTATAATATCGAGATGCAGGGTGTTCGAGTTTAAGAGTTTAAGTGACGATATTATTGAAAAAGCACTCTATAAGGCGATTAGCGATAAAAAGCGTGGTTACGGAAATCTTGATTTATCCGTTTCGAGCGACGCTGTTAGGCATATTGCAGTTACCGCATCGGGCGACCTTAGAACTGCCTATAACGCACTTGAGCTTGCCGTTTTAACAACGCCGGTGAGCGTTGACGGAAAAATAGAAGTTACCCTTAAAGACGCCGAGCAATCAATTCAAAAAAAGGCGCTCTCTATCGATGAGAACGGCTACTATCATATGCTTTCGGCATTTTGCAAATCACTTCGCGGTAGCGATAGCGACGCTGCGCTTTATTATAGCCAACGCTTAATAAAGGGTGGGTACGACCCCGTGCTAATTGCAAGAAGGCTAGTAGTTCACTCTGCAGAAGACGTGGGGCTTGCAGACCCGCAGGCGCTAGTTATTGCAACTAGTGCGTTAACTGCGCTTCAAAACCTTGGCGCGCCCGAAGGGTTAATTCCGTTATCGCAAGCAATTATTTACGTTTGTGAAGCGCCTAAATCTAACTCCGTCGTGGTTGCGATGGATTTAGCAGAACAAGCCGTTGAAACGGTTAAAGACGACGAAGTTCCCCCGCACCTTATAAACGCAGTGTATCTAAGCAAAGAAGATAAGAAAAAAAGCGCCGAATATAAATACCCACACAATTACGGTGGCTACGTTGAGCAACAATATCTTCCTAATAAACTCGTAGGTAGCGTTTTTTACAAACCAACTAATAACGGCTTTGAAGCCGAAATTAAAAATATTCGCCTTAAAAAAGGCAAAAAGTAAGGAGTAGAAATGAAACTCGATTTTAGTAACGTTTCTTTTAGAAACGACGGTAAACTTAAACTACTTATAATCGTTGGCACTCGCCCCGAAATTATAAGGCTTGCCGAAGTTATTAAAAAATGCCGTAAATACTTCGATTGTATTTTGGCTCACACCGGGCAAAATTACGACTATAATTTAAACGGCGTGTTCTTCAAAGACCTTTCGCTCGACGCTCCCGACGTGTATTTAGACTCCGTTGGCGACGATTTAGGGGCAACCATAGGCAACATTATAAACTCGTCTTATAAACTTATGGCAGAAATTAAGCCCGACGCACTTCTTATTTTAGGCGACACTAACTCTTGTCTTTCTGCAATTCCTGCTAAAAGACTTCATATTCCCATTTTCCATATGGAAGCGGGCAACCGTTGTAAAGACGAGTGCTTACCCGAAGAAACTAATAGAAGAATTGTCGATATTATATCAGACGTTAACCTTCCTTATAGCGAACACGCAAGAAGATATCTTGCCGACTGTGGTCTACCTAAAGAAAGAACGTTTGTAACGGGTTCACCCATGGCAGAAGTGCTTGCAAATCATTTAAACGGCATTGAAAGTTCAACGGTGCTTAAAGACCTTAATCTTGAAAAAGGCAAGTATATTCTTTTATCGGCTCACCGTGAAGAGAATATCGACACTGAGAATAACTTTATATCGCTATTCACGGCAATAAACGAACTTGCTAAAAAGTACGATATGCCCATACTTTACTCTTGCCACCCAAGAAGTAGAAATCGCTTAAACGCATCGGGGTTTGAACTTGATGAAAGGGTTATTATGCACGAACCACTCGGTTTTTTAGATTATAATAACCTTCAAATGAACGCCTTTGCAGTTATTAGCGATAGTGGAACGTTACCTGAAGAAAGTTCGTTCTATACGTCGATAGGAAAGGCTTTCCCCGCAGTTTGTATTCGCACTTCAACCGAGCGCCCCGAAGCGCTTGAAAAGGCTTGTTTCGTGCTTGCAGGCATAAGTTCGGGTTCGCTTTTACAAGGCGTTGAAACGGCAGTTTCAATGGTGAAAGACGGGCTTTACGGAAAACCCGTTCCCGATTACGTTGACCAAAACGTTTCTGAAAAAGTGGTTAAAATTATTCAGTCTTACACTAAAATCGTTGATAAAATGGTTTGGCGTAAGTTTTAAGGGCTTTTACTTGACTTAATTAAATATTAAGTATATAATAATATTACTTATGCGCTAGTGCGTTACACTTGCAAAGAATGTTCTAAATTATTTCGTGCAAAATCAAAGCGCATAATTAGGGAGAATTATGGAAGAAAACGTTCAAAAAGAACAAACCTTATCCGTAGCCGACCTTTTAGAAATTATTAGGGCAGGTCTTATTTGGATTGTCGCTATAACGCTCGTTTGCTTGGCGCTTGGCGTTGGCTATGCGTACGGCGTGCAACCTACTTCATATACGGCTAAACTCAATGCGTATTTTTACGTTGATAGTTACGAAAATATCGACGGTGAAAAGTACGAAGTTTCAGAGCATACAAGATATCAATATTCTGCGCTTCTTGCTCAAGAGTGCGAAACGGTATTTAAAAGTAACGACGTTGTTTCTATCGTTAAGCAACAAGTTCCCGGAATAAACGTTTCGGCAGTTAAGTTTTCAGTTAGAGAAGATTCGCCTTTCTTTACCGTTTCTTACACGATTTCGGTGCACGGTGGCGACCAAAAGGCTTTAAAGCAACAGGTTGTTGACACGCTTAATAACTACGTTATGAAGAGTATGGACGTTATAAACGATAACGCAAATCCACACTGGCACAAGGGTAAGATTTACGTTAACTCGCTTGCATCGGTAGATAACGTTTCGGTTAATGCAGAAACCGTTAAAACGATTGCACTTGCCTTTATTGCAGGTTTAGTTTTGTCGGTTGTATTCGTTTTATTAAAACACTTCCTTGACGATACCGTTAATTCGAGAGAGCAAGTTGAAATTATTACCGGCACTCAAATTATTGCGCTTATCGATATTTCGGCAAACCTTGTAGAAGATAATAAAGTAGTTCCCGCAAAGGAGGTAAAGTAGTATGTCTTTAAAAAACTTGTTTTTTAAAAATAAAAAAGATAACTTCGATACCGACGTTCCTAAAATAGTTGTAGGAAAAAGAACGGGCTCAAGCGAAAACTATTATAGGCTTAAAGACAATATTATTTACTACTCAGACAACGGCAAAAACAAAGTTTTTCAGTTTGAGTCGTCTATATCGGGCGAAGGTAAATCAACCGTTGTAGGCAACGTTGCAGTTGCCCTTGCAAAGAGTGGTAAAAAAGTTGTCGTCGTTGACCTTGACTTTAGAAGACCTAAAGTTCACAGAATGTTTAACGTTCCCAACCTTAACGGCATAACCGAATATATGCTCGACGAGTGCGACGATTCGCAAATTATTAAAACTTCTGAATACGGGGTTGACGTTGTTAACCGTGGTAAAGCGGCGCACAACGCATCAATAATTTTCACCTCTAATAAGTTCAAAGCGCTTATTGAAAAACTTAAAGAAAATTACGATATGGTGCTTTTCGACTGCCCACCCGTACTTCTCGTTTCAGACTATATTCACTTTTCAAAACTTGCAGATACCATTATTTTCGTAGTTTGCAGTGGCGTTACTCACCGCAGTCAACTTAAAGAAGCAATCGAACTTCTTAAAAAGTGCAATCCTAATATTTTAGGTACCGTTATGACGTATAGGAACGCGGGCAAGTTCTCGCTTAAATACGGTGGGTATTATAACGCTCGTTATTATCGCGACCTTAAAAATCATTATATGCAGGAGAGATAATAATGTTCGATATTCACTCTCACGTTTTACCTTTCGTTGACGACGGCAGTTCTTCATTAGAAAGTTCGCTAGACCTTATCAAAACGGAAATGGCAAACGGTGTGACTGACATTATGCTAACGCCACACTTTAAAAGGGGAATATACGATTACGGCGTAGATGAACTTAAAGAAAAGTTCTTGGCTTTTAAAGAAGAAACAAGAAAGGCAGGGCTTAACGTTAACCTTTACCTTGGTCAAGAAGTTTATTGCGACCGTTACGTTTACGACCATATTAAAGAAGGCAAAGTTCTTACTCTTAACGGCACACGTTATATTTTAATAGAGTTCGATTACTTTACCGAAACCGATATTTTAGATTACGTTTATAATATAGTAATGCTTGGCTATAAGCCTATAATCGCGCATATAGAGCGATATAGTTACCTTGACTGGAACACCATATTCGACTTAAAGCAAATGGGTGCGCTTATTCAAGTTAACGCGTTTAGTATAACGGGCGATTTTGGCAGGCAATTTCAAAAAAAGGTTATAAGCGCAATTAAAAAAGGGCTTATCGACTTCGTTGCGAGCGACGTTCACAGTGGTAGAGATTGCGTTATGCAAAAGGCGTATAAAACGCTTTTGAAACACGCTGGAAGAACGCTTACCGATAGGGTTTTTAAACACAACGCAGAACAACTTTTTAAAAACTAAAACTTTAAAAAACTCTCACGAAAAGTGGGAGTTTTTTGTATTTAAAAACAACTTAATAACATATATAAAGCCGTTATAGCATAAGTTAAGTTATGAAAAAAATAACGGCTTTTATATTTTTTATAGTAGCAGTTTTAGTAATGGTTATAGCGCCGTTTTTAACTAATACTAAAACTCAAACGAAAGAAAACGGCGCAATACTTTCCGTTTGGCAAATAGATAGTTTTGAAGGTGGCTCGGGAAGTAGAACTAGTTTTTTAAGAAAGGTGCTACTTAATTACACAAAACAAAACCCAACCGTTAGCGTTTTAGTGTCGTCACACACCCCTAGTAGCGCAACTAGCCTTATTGAAAAAGGGGTACTACCAGACGTTATATCGTATGGTCCGTGTTCGGTTGAACTTTCGCTCCTAGCAAAAAAACTGCCTTTTGCGGGAAGTGGTGGAGGTGAGATAAACGGCGAACTTTACGCCGTTCCATTTTTAAGGGGTGGCTATTTCGTTATTCAAAGGGGCGGGGGTAGTAGCGAAGTTATTATTTCTTGTGGCGAATATTCAATGGCGCCCGTCGCAACGCTTTTTTCGGGGGTAAAAGCAAAGTCTTATATCACACTTCAAAACCAAGAAGCGTACTCGCTTTTTTTAAAAAAAACTAGCGCTACAATGGTAGGAACTCAACGCGATATTATAAGGCTTAACGGCAGGGGCATTGATTACACTGCAACGCCTATAAGCGAGTTTAGCGACGTTTATCAGTACCTTTCGGTAACGTCTATAAATAACGCCGTTCACGCCGAAAAACTAGTTGGTTATTTGCTTAGCGATAAAGTGCAAAGCAAAGTTACCGAAATAAATATGCTTTCAGTTAGCATTTCGGGTCTTTATAAGGGTGAAGAAAACTATTCCTTGCTTGAAAAAGTTAAGATAAAATACACGCCTTCTGCCTTTTCAACTAAAAGCCACCTAGAAACTTGCAACCAAACGGCACTTAACCTTTTAAACTCGGGTGGGGATAAAGGGGATATTATAAAATATCTTAAACAGTTGTAAAAAACTTATAAATGTAGTAAAATATAGGAGGAAACAAATTGCAAACGGTAAACTTTAACGAAGTTAAGGAAAAACTATACGGCATAGACGTTAAAGAAAACGCTAACGTAGGTGCGCTTACCCGTTACGGAACGGGTGGAAACGCCAACCTTTTAATAACGCCAAAATCAACTAGTGAACTAGTGTTTACTATAAACGCATTAAAGGGGGTATGCCCTTACGCCGTAATAGGTAACGGCAGTAATCTGCTAGTGAGTGACAAGGGGTATTACGGCGCAGTAATAACCACTAAACTATTAACTAAAACCGAACTTAAAGGCAATTTACTCATTGCAGAGTGCGGGGCAAAATTAAGCGATTTAGTTAAAGAGTGCGCCTTAAACTCTCTTTCGGGTTTAGAGTTTGCCACGGGTATACCCGCAACCGTTGGTGGAGCAATTAGTATGAACGCAGGTTGCTACGGAAAAACGATTAGCGATAACGTTTTATACGTCGTTACCGAAAACGGCACGGTTAAAAAAGCCGACTGTGGCTTTTCGTACCGTCAAAGTAGGTTTTTAGGTGGCGAAACGGTAATAAAGGCGTGTTTTTTATTAATTCCAAGTGAATACGACCAAATACTAAAACAAATAGAAACGTATAAAACGTCGCGCAAGAACCCAAAAGGCAGAAGTTGCGGTTCGGTTTTTAAAAACGACGGGTATTACGCAGGCAAAGTTATAGACGAGTGCGGGCTTAAAGGCTACAAAGTGGGTGGGGCTAGGGTTTCTAGCGAGCACGCCAACTTCATAATAGCCGATAACGGCGCAACGAGTTTAGATATTTACGAATTAATTTCAAAAATCAAAAGTAAAGTTAGCGAAAAAAGGCAAATTACGCTTTTTGAAGAACTAGTTTACCTTGGGGAGTTTTAATGATACTTACCGCCGATTTTCACACCCATACGAAGTTTAGCCACGGCAAAGGCACTATACTTCAAAACGCCATTTCGGCAAAGGAAAAGGGAATAAGGGCTATTGCTATAACCGACCACGGTTACGGGCACACCGTTTACGGCATTAAGCACAGAAAAGTTCCCTATATGAAAAACCTTTGCAAAGAAGCCGAAACTCAAACGGGCGTTAAGGTGCTTTTCGGCGTTGAAGCCAACGTTTTGGGCTTAAGCGGTAAAACTGACGCTAGGCGCGACGATATGGAGTATTTCGACGTGCTACTTGGTGGCATTCACAAAATGATTACTTACGATAAACTTGAAGAGTGGTTTAAACTTTTCGGCGCAAACGCACTAGCACGAAAAACGGGAAAAGTTAGCCCCGAACTTGTAAAGCGCAACACTAAGGTTTATATAAACGCAATAAAATCTAACCCCATTGATATTTTGGTGCACCCAAACTACTGCGTTTTTGCAAGCGCCGTTGAAGTTGCCAAGTGTTGCAGAGATTACGGAACTTATTTTGAAATAGACGCAAGAAAAACCCATTTAACCGATGAAGAGTGGTTTGAAGTTGCTCAAACGGGCGTTAAGTTCGTTATTGATAGTGATGCTCACCACCCTTCAAAAGTTGGCGATTTAGGCTACGTTGAAAGCCTAATTGAAAGGGTTAACATTAACAAAGACCAAATAGTTAATATCGACGGGAAGTACCCTGATTATTTTAGGTTTAAAGAGTATAAAAACAAGTTGTAATTATGACGTTTACCGAGAAAGTTAAAAACGAAATAATATCTAACAAAAAAGTTCAGCCGTGTTGTCAAATATCGGCTCTTTCGTCGTTTATAAGGGGCGCGGGAACGCTAATTTCAAAAGGCGGTAATATAGGCTTTGAAATCAACTCTGAAAACGGCGACGCCATCGAGTATTTTGCAGGCGTTATAACAAGCGTTTTCGGTTTAGAACCTAAACTTCGCGTTCAAAAGGACAACCTTACTTCAAAAACTAAATATCGCTTAACGGTGCTTTCTTCAAAGAGTTTAATGCTACTTAAAGAACTTGGCATTATTACCATAACCGATAAAGGTCCAACCGTAAACCTTTTAATAGACAGGTATTTAGTTAGTGACGACTGTTGCAAGCGCTCGTATATAGCGGGTGCGTTTTTAGGCGCAGGCTCGGTAACGGTGCCTTCTAAAACTTCAAAATCACGAACGAGTTATCACCTAGAATTCGTGTTTTCAAACTACGGCTCGGCATCAGATTTTAGCGAAGTAATTTCGCTTATGGGCTTTATACCCAAACTTACAGAAAGAAAAGAAAACTTTATAGTTTACTTTAAAAACGGCGACGAAATAGGTGACCTTTTAATTTTTATGGGCGCAAAAAAATCGGGCTTTGAAGTTAAAGATATAGTTATTGAAAAGGAAATGAACAACGCCACCAACAGGCGTTTCAACTGCGATATAAGCAATATAAACAAGCAAATAGAAGCGTCGCTTAAACAGGTTAAAGACATTACTACTATTCAAGAAACCATAGGGCTTGACGGGCTTTCGGTCGCCCTTAAACAAACGGCTAACTTGCGCCTTGAAAATAGAGACGCAACGCTTGAAGAACTTGCAAGCATATCAGGGCTAACCAAAAGTTGCTTAAACCACCGTTTTAGAAAAATTGCAGAAATTGCAAAGAACTTATAATGAAACTTACAAGTGGAACGAAAACTATAATAAACGCATTAAACGCCCACGGATACGAAGGTTACGCCGTAGGCGGTTTCGTGCGCAACGTTTTACTTAATATTCCCGTTAGCGACGTTGACGTTACCACTTCCGCCACCCCCGACGAGATGCTTGAAGTTTTTAAGGACTTTAAGGTTTACAAAACGGGGCTTAAACACGGAACTTTAACAGTTAGCGCTTGTGGCGAAAATATTGAAGTTACTACTTACCGTATAGACGGTGGCTATCAAGACGGGCGCCACCCCGATAGCGTTACTTTCGTAACTTCGCTTGAAGAAGACTTAAAGCGCCGTGACTTTACAGTTAACGCAATGGCTACTAGTGGTGATGAAGTTATAGACCTTTACGGTGGACAAGACGACCTTAAAAACAAACTAATACGCGCCGTTGGCAACCCCGACGTTAGGTTTCAAGAAGATGCGCTTCGCATTTTAAGGGCGCTTCGCTTTGCATCGGTGCTCGGCTTTGAAATTGAAGAGCAAACGGCTATTTCTATTGAAAGGAACAAACACCTTTTAAAAAACGTTTCGGTTGAACGCATTTTTCAAGAACTAAATAAATTGCTACTTGGAAAGGGCGTTGAAAACGTGCTTTTAAAGTATTCAAGCGTTATTTTTGAAATTATTCCCGAACTAAAAGCGTGCAGTGGGTTTTTGCAAAACTCCGTTTACCACGCTTACGACGTTTACACGCACACCGCTAAAAGCGTAGCGTATTCAAGCGGAGATAGAATCGTTAGATGGGCGCTACTTCTACACGATATAGAAAAGCCTTCAACTTACACTCAAGACGAAAAGGGCGGGCATTTTTACACACATCAAGCAAAGGGCGCAGAAACGTCTATAAAAGTTTTAAAAAGGTTAAAAGCAGATAACAAACTTATAACTACTTGTTACGACCTTATTAAACTTCACGATATTAAAACCGAAATTACTCGCCCCGAAATGAAAAAACTCTTATGTAAATACGGTTATGAAACGATAGATTTACTTTGCAAAGTAAAACTTGGCGATGCGCTTTCGCACGCCGAGCCCTACGCAACTTTAAGAAAAGAAACCGTAGAACGCTTTTCGGCGCTTGCAACTAGCGTTGAAAAAAGTGGCGAGTGTTACACTTTAAAAATGCTAAACGTAAACGGAAACGACCTTAAAGCAAGGGGCTATAAGGGCGAGAATATTAAAGAAAAATTAAACTTTTTACTAAACGAAGTAATATTTGAACGAGTTAAAAATCAAAAAGAGGAACTTTTAAAACTTATATAATGGTGGAACTTGAAAGCAAAATTAAATTACTGCCAACCGACCCCGGCGTTTACGTTATGCTAGACGAAGGGGGAGTGGTTATATACGTTGGTAAAGCCAAAAATCTAAAAAACCGAGTTACTCAATATTTTAGAAACGGCTATAAAACTAACAAGGTGGCGGCTATGGTGTCTGCCATTAAAGATTTTTACTACGTTATAACTCACACCGAGGCAGATGCGCTTTCTTTAGAGAACAACCTTATTAAAAAGCACAAGCCAAAGTACAACATTTTGCTTAAAGACGATAAAAGTTACCCCTACTTAAAAATTAACCTAAAAGAACAATACCCACGATTTACCGTAACTCGCAGGGTTAAAAACGACGGCTGTAAATATTTTGGGCCGTATATGCTCGGCGTTTCGGTTAGTGACGTTTTAGAAATACTTAAAGACGCCTATAAAATTAGGCCTTGCTCAAAGCAAATTGACAAAAAGCCTATAAAAGAGTGTTTAAACTATCATATAGGGCTATGCGACGCGCCTTGTAATAGGCTTATAAGCGAAGAAGAGTACCTTAAAAACGTAAAGAGCGCAATCGATTTTTTATCGGGAAACGACCAAAGTGCCGAAAAGATTTTAACCGAAAAAATGCTTAAATCGGCAGAGAGTGAAGAGTTTGAGCGCGCGCTTCAGTTTAAAGAGCGTTTAAAAGTAATTGAAAAAATTAAAGAAAAGAAAATTACTTCGCTTGCAAAGAGCGTTTCGCTAGACGTTATTGCAATTCAAAGTAACGGTTTATACGCATCGATTAGCGTTTTAGTCGTTAGAAACGGCAAGGCGATGGGCGTTTCTTCATATTCAGCCGAAACTTTAACGGGCAGTGACGAAGAAAGGCTTAACGAGTTTTTACTTCGCTACTACACGGGCGAGCGTGAACTTGCGCCTGAAGTAATAGTAAACTTTAATGTTGAAAGCGCAGTTGCTCAAAAAATTAGCGCAATATACGGCAAAAAAGCCACCTTTACTTTTAGTAAAAAGGGTGTTAAAAAAGAACTACTTTTAATGGCTGAAAAGAACGCTAGCGAATATCTTGACAAAGTTATTGATAAACTTAAACACAAATCGCAAACGCGCGAACTTGCGCTTTTAAGGCTTAAAGAACTTTTAAACCTTAATAAAAAGCCAAACAGAATAGAGTGCTTTGACATTTCGCACATTTCAGGCGTAGATAAAGTCGGGTCAATGACGGTGTTTATAGGTGCCGAGCCTGCTAAAACTGAATACCGTAGGTTTAAAATCAAAACGGTTGCAGGAAACGACGACTTTGCTTGCTTAAAAGAAGTTTTAAGGCGCAGGCTTTTAAAACTAAACACCTTAGAAGAAGAAAAGTTTCCTAAACCAGACCTTATAGTAATAGACGGTGGTAAAGGTCAACTTTCTTCGGTTAAAGAAATATTTGATGAACTTTCAATTACGGGAATAGACCTTATATCGCTTGCCGAGCGTGAAGAAGAGATTTACACTCTTACTTCAAGCGAGCCACTTCGCTTACCTCGTAGCGACCACGCCTTAAAAACGCTTATAAGGCTTCGCGACGAAGCGCATAGGTTTGCAATAACCTTTAACCGCAATTTAAGAAACAAGCGCACTTTAAAATCAATGCTAACCGAAATTGAAGGTATAGGCGCAAAAAAAAGAAACGCGCTAATGGACAAGTTTAAAGATATAAACTCGCTTATATCTGCAACCGTAGAAGATTTAATGACGGTTGATGGAATAGGCGAAAAACAAGCCTTAAAAATAAAGGAGTTTTTAACTAAAAATGGAAGTAATTAACACGGAAAAAACAGTTTCAACTGCAAAGGCTATAAGCATAACTACAAGCCAGTTTGCAAAGGCGCTAAACTTAAACGTTGAATACGTTGGCTCGAATAAAGTTCAACTTTATTCAATATCGGTTGCACGCCCAGGGCTTCAACTATCGGGCTACTTTCGCCACTTTAACAATAAGTGCGTTCAAATAATAGGTAACGCCGAATACGAATACATTATGGCTTCGGGCGATAAAAAAATTGAAAAAAACGTAGAAAAACTTTTTAAAATAGGTATTCCTTGCCTTATAGTTACAAGGGGGTTACAAGTTCCCGAAGTTATTAAAAAATACGCCGAAAAATATAACTGCCCACTCTTTACTTCTAAGCAAACGCCCACCGTTTTAAGCCACGAACTTTTAATGTTCCAAAGCGACCTATTATTGCCCACCGAAATGGTGCACGGCGTTTTGGTTGAAGTTTTTGGCGTTGGCGTGCTTTTAACGGGTAACGCCGGCGTTGGTAAATCGGAAACGGCGCTTGAACTTATTACTCGTGGCCATCGTTTAGTTGCCGACGACTGCGTGCTTATTAAAAACGAAGGCGAAAAGTTAATAGGCCGTTCCCCCGAAAATATTCGCTACTTTATGGAAGTTAGGGGGCTTGGAATTATTAACGTTCAAACCATTTACGGCCCGGGTGCAATTCGCCCCGAAAAAGCCGTTGAAATCGTTATAGAACTTAAAAGTTGGAAAGCAGGCGGTGAAGTAGAAAGGCTTGGCGACGTTAAGCGTGAAGTTGAAATACTCGGCTTAAAGTGCCCCAAGTTTACAATTCCCGTTCGCCCGGGTAGAAACATACCCGTTATTATCGAAACGGCTGCAAGAAAGTTCCGTTTATCGCAAACGGGTTACGATGCAACTAGCGAACTTTTAGCAAAGGCTTTCCCCGTTAAAAAATAAGTCGCATATAAAACCCACTTAAAAAAAGGTAAATATTAAGAGTTGCAATAACGGGCATAAGCGCCATTATAAAAAGGCTATCTCTTCTATACTTTAAAAAGAAAGTAGATAAATACGCCCCAAGCGCTCCACCAAGCACTCCTGCAAGCAGTATTTTACCGTCTTTAATATTTTTTTCTTCGCTCGATTTTTTTTGAAGATATAGTAGCATAAACGCATATAAATTGATGGCAACTGCGTAAACGGCAAGTAAAACTTTAATAATAGTCATACTAAAAGTATGTAATATCGAATAAAAACTATGTTTTTACCCATAAATAAAACTGAAATAAACGGCGAACTCGACTTTGTGCTTATCTCGTGTGACGCTTACGTCGACCACCCAACCTACGGGCACGCCGTAATATCAAGGCTTATTGAAAGCAAGGGCTTTTCAATAGGAATAATTCCCCAGCCACTAGTTGACGGGGACTATTTTCAGTTGCCACAGCCTAAAATAGCCTATTTAGTATCGGGTGGCGTGGTTGACAGTATGGTAAACAACTACACCGTTGCTAAAAGAAAGCGTGAAGGCGACGTTTACTCTCCAAAATCAAAACAAGGCAAACGCCCCGATAGGCAAGTTACCGTTTACGCTCAAACTTTAAAACGCTTGTTTAAAGATAAGTTCGTTATAATAGGCGGGGTAGAAGCCTCGCTTCGCCGTTTTGCGCATTACGATTACTGGTCTAACTCGGTAATGCCTTCAATACTAACTGAAAGCGGTGCCGATATGCTTATTTACGGCGCGGGCGAAAAGCCGTTTTGGGATATTTTAGCGCTTTTATCTAAAGGCGTTCCACTTGAAAAAATAACGTATGTAAGGGGCACGGTAGTTAAAGTAAGTTGCGACTGTGAAAGCGAACTTTTAGAAAAGGGTTACTTGCGTTTACCGCCTTATAGCGCAGTTTTAGAAAGTAAACTAGAATATGCAAAGGCGTTTAAACTTCAATCGCAAAATACAGACTGTTTAAACTCAAGCGTGCTTTTTCAACGCCAAAACGGTGGAGAAACGGTTATTCAAAATCTTCCGCAGTTTCCGCTTACCGTTAAGGAAATGGATGAAGTTTATTCATACCCCTACGAAAGAACTTACCACCCCGTTTACGAAAGCGAAGGTGGTATAAAATCAATTGAAGAAGTTAAGTTTTCAGTAGTTTCGCACAGGGGTTGCTACGGCAGTTGTTCGTTCTGCTCAATTAACTATCACTCGGGAAGACGAGTTCAAAAGCGTTCAGACGAGAGCATTTTAAAAGAAATAGAACTTCTAACTAAAGACAAAGACTTTAAAGGTTATATTCACGACCTTTCAGGCCCGTCTGCAAACTTTCGTGAGCCCGCTTGCGAACTTCAAGGTAAAAACGGCGTTTGCAAAAACCGTTACTGCATAGGCGCAAGTGCGTGCAAAAACTTAAAAGTCGAGCACGACGGGTTTATAAATCTTCTTAGAAAGGCAAGAAAAATACCGGGCGTTAAAAAGGTGTTTATTCGCTCGGGGCTTAGGTTTGATTATCTTTTATACGATAAAAACTGTAACGCCGTTTTAGAAGAACTTATAAAGCACCACATATCGGGGCAATTAAAAGTTGCGCCCGAGCATATGGCAGACGGGGTTTTAAAGGTTATGAACAAACCACCCTTTAAAGTGTATAAAGAGTTTGCCTTAAAGTATAAAAACTTAAACGAAAAGTTGGGCTTTAAGCAATATCTCGTTCCTTACCTTATATCGTCGCACCCAGGTTGTGAACTTAAACACGCGGTAATGCTAACCGAGTACCTTAAAAGCATTAACTATATGCCCGAACAAGTTCAAGATTTTTACCCAACGCCTTCAACTCGTTCAACGTGTATGTACTACACGGGCATAGACCCCGATAATATGCAAGAAGTGTTCGTTCCAAAAACTAGCGAAGAAAAGGCTATGCAAAGGGCGCTTCTTCAATATAGGCTTCCTAAAAATAAAGAAACCGTTAAAAAGGCTTACATACTTGCAGGAATTAACGAGCCTAAAAAGAAAGATAGCCCAAAAAGGCAAACGGGCGTTAAAAAGTATATTAAAGGCGAAGAAGTTTTTAGAAAAAGCCTTTCTTCAAACCCCAGAAACAAAAGGAAACCATAACTTTACGATAAACACTTGCAAAAATGCAAAAAAGTGGTAAAATTATAGGGTAGAGGTGCATTATGAAATGTATGTATTGTGGTTGCATAGAGAGCAAGGTTATAGATTCCAGAGCAACCGACGAAAACACTATGATAAGAAGAAGGCGTGAGTGTATCAACTGCGGTAGGCGTTTTACCACCTACGAAACGGTTGAAACAACCCCCGTTTTAGTTATTAAATCGGGTGGCAATCGCGAAACTTTCGACCCAAGCAAAATTAAAAGTGGAATAATAAAGGCGTGCGAAAAACGCCCCGTTCCCATGTTTAAAATAGATAAACTCGTTGAAGATATTCAAAAACAAGTATACAATTCGCTCGACCAAGAAGTTACTTCTAAAGAGATAGGCGAAATGGTTATGAACGGGCTTAAAGAAATAGACGAAGTGGCTTACGTTCGCTTTGCTTCCGTGTACCGTTCGTTTAAAGATATATCAACATTTATGCGCGAACTTGAAAAACTCGCAAAGGGCTAATATGAAAATAAAAAAACTCAACTCTAAACAAACTAAAATTATTGCTATCGTTGCGCTTGCGCTAGTGTTCGTAACGGCGGTAGTTATAGTTTTAACTTCACTTTTTGGCAATAAAACCACCACGGGTTACGACGTTAACATTTACAAAAACACAGAAACTAACGCTGAACAAATAACCAGCGTTGACCTTTACGCCAACGTAACCGAAGGTGGCCGTTTTAGAATTGACGAGATTTGGATTAACCTTTCTAACTTAAAAGACGAAAGCGTTACCATTTACGTTTCTAAAGGCACCGATACCGACGAGCAGGCAACCACGTCGTCAACCAAACTTTTAAAAACCGTTACTTTAAAGCGTTCTCAAATCAACTTTAGTAAAGACGGTTGGTTTATGATTTATAAAGGCGATGGGTTTGAAACAGGCAAACGCCCGCAAATAAAAATAGGTTTTAATGCCCGTGTAACCGTTAACGAAATTACTATGGTCGATACCAACGGTAAGCAACCTGCGCTTAAAGTTACGGGTGCTTCAATAGGCGAAGCCCCAACAACGTCTGGCACTAATTGGAACAAAATTACAAGTTTTGAAAGTGGTTCTTCGCACGAAGTTGCTAACGCAGATAATCTTAACCGTATAATCGACGAGCAAGATACGTTTAACCACTTCCCCAAAAAAGACTAACGACAAAAAAGAGTACTTTATACCAAAAAGTACTCTTTTTTTATTGCCGTTTTTTTGTATTATATGGCTATGCAAGTGTATATTGAATACGTTGTTATAGATAACCTTTTTATAAATTACGTTTTACTATACGTTACAGCGTTACTTTTAAAGGTAAAAACTTCTAGGCTAAAACTATTTTTATCGGCACTACTAGGAACTGCCGTTGCCGTTATAGTTCCACTCTTTACGCTAGATAACGGGTATATGCTACTAATTAAAACGTGTTTAGCGCTTTTAATGGTGCTAATAATAGGTGCTTATCCGTCCGTAAAAAAGTATCTATATACCGTAATTTGTTTCGTTTTAATAACCTTTTTATTCGGTGGCGCAGTAATTATGCTGTTTTACCTATCGGGAACTTCGTTTGAAGTATATTTTTCGCTTAATTACGATAGTTTTATGCCTGTTGGAATAAGCGTTTTTATAGTTTTCGTTTTATCAAAACTGTTAACTGCTTCAATAAAAACGCTACTAAAAGAGCGCGATTTAAAGCCCTTTACACGCCGTTGCGCCATAGTGGTTGGCAAAAAGAAAATTATAACCGTTGGCTTTATAGATAGTGGAAATAGGCTTTACGGTGGTTTAACGTTAAGCCCCGTAATAGTTGCTTCTAAAGAACTTTTTACTAGAGTTTTAAGCCTTGGCGCAGTTAAGGGCGTTTGCGATTTGCAAGTTGAAACCGTTTCGGGAAAAACCGACTTAAAACTCTATTCTATTGATAAACTTATGATATATAACGGCGATAGAGTGAATATATTTAATAACGTACTAATCGCTTGCGCCGAAAGCGGTAATTTTAGCGAAGGGTTTGAACTTTTGCTTCACCCGTCGCTGTGTTAGGAGTATTATGAGCGTAAAACAAAAACTAATAAGCCTTATAAAATCACTATTTAAAACCGAATATCCAAGCCTTTTTTACACGGGTGGCACCGAAACGCTTCCAAAGGCGTTCACCCCCGAAGAAGAAGAGTGCCGTTTAAACCTTCTTTGCCAAGGCAACGAAGAAGTTAGAAAAGAACTTATCGAACATAACCTTAGGCTGGTTGTCTATATTGCCCGCAAGTTCGATAACACCGGCGTTGAACTCGACGACTTAATTTCAGTTGGTAGCGTTGGGCTTATTAAAGCCGTTAACACCTTTAATTTAAGCAAAAACATTAAACTTGCAACTTACGCTTCACGCTGTATTGAAAACGAAATACTTATGTATCTTCGCAAAATATCTAAAACCCGTGGCGAAGTTTCGCTAGACGAGCCCTTAAACGTCGATTACGAAGGTAACGAACTTTTGCTTGGCGACGTTTTAGGTACCGACCCTGAAATAGTTTGCCAGTCAGTTGAAGAAGATGAAGAGCGAAAACTTCTTCGCCGTGCGCTCGAACGCCTTAACTCGCGTGAACGTGAAATTATGCGCCTGCGCTACGGTTTAAGTGGTGCCGACGAACTCACCCAAAAAGAAGTAGCCGACCTAATGGGAATATCGCAGTCGTACATATCAAGGTTAGAAAAGAAGATAATAACTAACTTACGCAAAAACTTTTTTAAACCCCTATAAGCGTCGTTATGCGTCGTTTCTGCTCCAACGCCAAGACCGTAATGACCAAAAAGGTCTATTACGTCCTTGTCGTAGTAGCGAGCCTAGCCTAACTTGCTTCTAGTGGTTTAAAATGTAATTACTACGGCTTAAACGGGGTAGGGGTTTACGAGCCTTCTCTCGCTTGCTTCTAGTGGTTTAAAATACTATTCTCTACGGCAACCAAAAAGGTCTATCAATTCCGCAATACCTTGCGAGCCTAGCCTAACTTGCTTCTGGTGGTTTAAAATAATATATTACAACCAAAAAGGTTAGTTGTGCCACCGCCAAACTCACGAGCCTTCTAAAACACGCTTCTAACGGCGTATAACTTAATAAAAAGTAAAAGATGGCAATCATTTGCCATCTTTTTTTATAATATATTTTCAATTCGTAGTGAAAAGGTTTTAGATATTTGCTCGGTTAGTTGTATGCAAACGTTTATTTTAGAAAGTGCGTCTTTATACTCTTTATTTTTAACTAGTGTTTCGGTTTCGCTAATCCATAAATCGACTTCTTTTATTTCGTTATGTGGAATAAAAGAGTGTAGCATTTCTTTCTTTTTAAACCATTGTTCTTTAACGTTTGAAACGCTTTCTTCAGTTGCCGTTTCGCTTTCAACCTTACTATATAGCGCAGTTAGTTCAACGTTTATTTCGCTTAGTGTTTTTTGAACGTAAAAAGTTTCAAGCGCCGAGCCTGTAACTATTATTGCAAGCGCTAATAGCGCCGATATAAGTGCTTTTACCATTTTTTCTCCTTAAACCCTAAATAGCCCGTAACGTAAGGTTTTTTATATGCTTGAAGGTAATATCTGCCGTTCCCGTCAACCGTAAAAACGCCAACGTCTTTAACCGATTTTATTCCGTTTTCGTTTAAAAGCGAATTAAGCCTACCTTCTTCTAAATCAAGCCTTAAATAGTTGTTTTTATCAAGTTTGCCGTGTTTTATAATTGCGTAAGGAACGTTAGGCTCGAAATCGGGGTTTTCTTTTTCAACGGCAGAAAGGTTGCCGTTTGCTTCGTAAATTGCATAGCAAACGCTATCTAGCGAAAAGTAGCCTAATATTCGCATATTTTCAATTAAGTCGCTAACGTCTAAATTATTCTTTTTAAGTTCGTTAAAGTCAACGCCGTTTTTATTTATAACAACCGATGGTTTTCCACTTAAAACGCCCTTAAAGCCGTTGCCTGCCTTATCAAGTAGCGTTAAAAACTGGTGAATTATAAACACTGCAAGCGTTGCCGAAACGCCGTATAAAAGGGGAATAGAAACGTCGCTCATAGGAATACAAACAAGGTCGGCAATTACTATCGTTACGATAAACTCGAAAGGTTGCATTTCGCCTATTTGCCTTTTACCCATAAGCCTTATAATAAGTAGTAAGAAAACGTATATTATACTTGCTCTTATAAAGTTAATAGCCATAGTCATATTATTTATAATAATTTAACTATTATGCAAACGCTTTACTAATTTGAAAAAAGGTGCTAATATATACGCATAAAGAGTAGCCCGAAAGCGTTAAGTGTCAAAGAATGGGATGTCGTCTTTGAACGAAAACGGATGTTCGTTGCGGTTTGAGGGTGCGTCCGCTTTTTATAAGGCAGTGTTTGCCTACTTTGCGGACCTTCTTTTTAGGAGGTTTTTCTTATGCTAAAAAAACTAATGTTTTCTAAAACGTTAATTTCAAAAACGGTGGCTAAAAAAATTGCCTATATTGCAGTAGTAACTGCTTTTACGGTGGTTAGCAACGCTTTTGAGTTCAAGTTTTCAGACGTGCAGTTTTCACTCACCGTTTTAATTTCGATACTTTCAGGAATAATTTTAGGTGCGGGCAGTGGTTTTTGCGCTTGTTTAATAGGCGATTTTCTCGGCTATATAATAAATAGCAGTGGCTACATATATATGTTTTGGGTGGGGCTTACAACTGCCGTTATGGCGTTTATTTCAGGCGTTATATTTAACAATATAAAATTAAACTTTAAAGGCGCTATAATCGTTAAAACAATTATAGTTTGCCTTTTAACTTTCTTACTAGGAACGATTTTAATAAACACCACGGGCTTTTACGTTTACAATAAAACGATAGGCTTTTCTCCCGCCGTTTTACAGTATTTTGAAAGCGCATTTGGAAGTGAAAAATCTTACCTTGCTTACGCTTGTTATAGGTTTTTCTTTAAAGGTCAAATCTACAACTCTTTATTTAACTACGGTTTGGCGTTTATCGTTATTCCCTTAATAAAAAAACTCCCGTTTATAAAAGACTAAAAGCAAGCGATTATCGCTTGCTTTTTAATAACTCTCTAATATCGAAAAGGTTAAAAACTTTATATAGCGTGGCAATAAAAATAACGCTTAAAACCGAACAAATTAAAACGCACCAAAATAGTGGAATAAATCTTATAAATATGCCTTTTAAAAGGTGGCAAAATAAAACGGTTGGAATAATTAGCAAAACGCTTAAAAGAATAAACGCCTTGTATTTGGGTGGATATTCAAGCGTTTTTTTAATTAGTTTAAGGTTTAAAACCGAAGTTAATAGGTAACTTATCATAAGCCCTATAACGAGCGAATAAATGCCTATATACTTTGGCAAAAACCAAATACAAAGAACTAGCAAAAACGCACCTATAAGGTAGTAAACAAGCGTTTTTCGTTCAAGATTAAGGCTGTTTAGCATACTTGTTGAAATTAGTGAAACGCTCATAGGAAGCATTATAAGCGATGCGTTTTGAACGTATTTTCCGGCGTTTAAATTATCGTAAACTAAAACGCCTATTTCTTTTCCCATTGCAATAAAAACGGGTATAATTAGCGCAGATATAAAAACCGAGCACTTAACTGCCTTTTCAACGTTGTTTTTTAAGGTTACTCGGCTATGCCTATAATAGTTGTCAGATAGTTCGGGAACTAATACTAAGGCGATAGAGCCTATTAGCGTTGAAGGTATGTAAATAAGGGGAATACTCATGCCCGAAAGTTCGCCAAAACTAGCCATTGCTTCGGTTTGGGTAAAGCCACTTACAACTAGCCTAAGTGGTAAAATTACCGCAATTAGCGTGTTTATAAGCGAAGTTAGCGTTCGCATAACGGTTATAGGCGTTGCCGAAGATATAAGGGGCTTAAACTCTCCACAAGGGTTTTTAAGTTTTCCACCCGCAAAAAGTAAAGGAGCACCGCCGTTATAAACGAAAAGACGTAAGATATTAAAACGGCTTTGCCTGCTCCTATAAGCCCGTTTTCGCCACCTACTGCGCCGTTAATTAGTATAACGCCTGCAATAAGCATTACTATTTCTTCAAGCAATTCAATAATAGAGTAAGTTAAAAAACTTTTCTTGCCCCAAAAATAGCCCCTAATAACCGAGTAAACCGAAGTTATTACAATGCCAGGAAGTATTACTTTAAACACCTCAAACGAGCGTTCGTCGTAAAAGGCAATACCCGAAACGCTTGGAACAAGGTAAATGATAAGCGCAACGGGAAGCGACGCAATTATGCTTAAAACAATTCCAGCAGTAACGGTAGAAAAGTTTTTTTGCGTTTGATTTTCGGCGTCGTGCTTGGTCATAATTCTTGAAACGGTTATGGGAATACCCGATGCCGTTATAGTCATAATAAGCCCAACTACCGATAGCGCCACCTGATAAACGCCGAGTAGTTCTGCACCAAGCGAGCGCGACAAAAATATTCTATAAATAAAGCCGAGCAGGCGTTCTACAACCGAAAACACCGTTACTACCAGCATTGTTTTAACAATCTTTTTAATAACCCACCATCCTAACGCTACATTTTATTATCAAAAGGTTTAAGTTAGAATAAAAATAGCCAACAAAGAATAGTTTAAATTATGAAAAACTTTGCTTTTATGCCTATAAACGGCGGGTATTATTGCGTTTTGAAAGGCGAAACGCTTAACGATATAGAAAACAAGTTTATAACCACCAAAAATCTTATTATCAAAGAAAACTTTTTAACCCGTGAACTTAAAGAAGGCGACGTTATATTTATAACGCCATACTCGAAAAGTTACGTTGTAAAAATAAGCGACACCCCTAAAAGTATCGAACTTGCTTTGGGTAAACCGTTTGAAGAAATTATAAGGCTTAACAAAATCACTTACGTTTATCCGTTTATGCACCTAGTCGTGTAAAAGCGTAAAAATCGCCAAAAACCGTGCAAAACCACTATTGTGGTTTTATTTTTTTACCTAAAAGTGTAGACTTTAAGGGTAAAATATAGTATATTATATAAGTATAAAACTATAATGGAGACGAATATGGGTTTAATTAAATGGATTTTAGAACACGATACCAGAGTAGGTCTTAAAAATATAGGTAAAATTGCGGACAAGGTATTAGCGCTTTCGCCTAAATACGAAGCGATGACCGAAGAAGAACTTAAAGGTCAAACCGCAATACTTAAAGAGCGTGTAAAAGGTGGCGAGTCGCTTGATAAAATACTTCCCGAAGCGTTTGCAACGGTAAGAGAAGCAAGTTACCGCGTTTTAAATATGCGCCACTATAAAGTTCAAATTATGGGTGGTATATGCGTTCACGAAGGTAGAGTTGCCGAACTTAAAACGGGTGAAGGTAAAACGCTTATGGCAACCCTTCCTGCATACCTTAACGCACTTACTGGTAAAGGCGTTCACGTCGTTACGGTAAACGATTACCTTGCTTCTCGTGACGCGGAGTGGATGGGTAAAGTTTATAAATACCTTGGCTTAACCGTTGGCGTTAACGTTCACGACCTTACCGACGACCAAAAACGTGAAGCCTATGCTTGCGATATAACCTACGGCACCAACAACGAGTTTGGCTTTGACTATCTTCGCGATAACTTAAAAGTCAACCTTAAAGATATGGTTCAACGTGGGCTTGAATTTGCAATAATCGACGAAGTTGACTCTATTTTAATAGACGAGGCAAGAACTCCCCTTATAATTTCGGGTAGGGGCGAAAAGTCTAGCGAACTTTATATTCAAGCAAACCGTTTCGTTAAAACGCTTGTAAAAGAAGAAGACTTTACCGTTGATATTAAAGATAAGTCAGTTCAAATTACCGAATCGGGCGCTTTAAAGGCTGAAAAGTTCTTTAATATTGAAAGTTTTTCAGATATTCAAAACGCCGACCTTTCTCACCATATTCAACAAGCGCTTAAAGCGCACCACATTTTCCGTCGTGACAACGATTACGTAGTTGAAGGGGGCGAGATTTTAATAGTTGACGAGTTTACCGGCCGTTTAATGATAGGTAGGCGTTATAGTAACGGTCTTCACCAAGCCATTGAAGCCAAAGAAAACGTTCAAGTTAGAAACGAAAACAAAACGCACGCAACTATTACTTTCCAAAACTATTTCCGTTTATACAAAAAACTTTCGGGTATGACGGGTACTGCTAAAACCGAAGAAGAAGAGTTTAGAACCATTTACGGTCTAGACGTTTTAGAAATACCCACCAACCGCCCCATGATAAGAGTTGACGAGCCAGACGTTATATATTCTACCGAAAAAGGTAAACTTCGTGCAATTATATCAGACATTATCGAAAGCCACGAAAAAGGTCAACCCGTGCTAGTTGGTACGGTTACCGTTGAAAAATCGGAAGAGATTTCAAAGCACCTTATCAAAAACAGAATTAAGCACAACATATTAAACGCTAAAAACCACTCTCGTGAAGCGCAAATTATAGCGCAAGCGGGTAAAAAGGGCGCAGTTACCATAGCAACCAACATGGCAGGCCGTGGTACCGATATACTTTTGGGTGGCAACCCCGAATACCTTGCTAAACAAGATTTAATAAACAAGGGCGTTGAGCCTGAAGTTATAGAACTTGCAACTTCTTACGTTCAAAACGTTCCCGAAGAAGTGTTAAAGGTAAGGGAAGAATACCGTGAAATACTTAAAAAACACACGGCTATTACCGAAAAAGAAAAAGAAGAAGTTACTGCGCTTGGTGGTTTAAGAATTATAGGTACGGAGCGCCACGAATCACGCCGTATCGACAACCAACTTCGTGGTCGTTCAGGCCGTCAAGGCGATGCGGGCTCGTCGCTATTTTACATTTCGCTTGAAGACGACCTTGCAAAGCGTTTCGGCGGTGATAGGCTTATGGGCATTTACGAAGCCTTTAAAGTTGATGAAGACACGCCTATGCAAGCCAAAATGCTTGCTCGCCAAATTGAAAATGCACAGCGCACTATTGAAGGCAAAAACTTTGGTATTCGCCGTCAAATTATCGAATACGACGACGTTATGAACACCCAACGCCACGTTATTTACAAAGAGCGTATGGACGTTTTAAAGGGCGAAGATATTCACCAAAAAATACTCAACCTTATTCCCGATATCGTTCAAGGCATTATTGCTAGGGTAGTTAATATCGGTCAAGAGCCTTCTAAATGGGATGGTGAAAAACTCAACAAAGCGCTTGAAGAGAAAGTTCTTCCGCAAGAAACCAACTTTATAACCCCGTCACGCCTTGAAAAGTGGGACTATGAAGAGATTTTAACGAGGGTTGTAAACAAAGTTATTGAAGTTTACGAAGAAAAAATCGAACGCTATAAGGGTATGAACGTTGACTTTAACGAGATTGAACGCATAGTTCTTCTTAAAAACGTTGATAGAAAGTGGATTGACCACATCGACGCTATGGACGAGTTAAAGCGTGGTATTTCACTTCGTGGTTACGCTCACGAAAACCCCATTAACGCCTACAAGAAAGAAGGTCTTGATATGTTCGAAGCAATGATAGAATCTATTCAAGACGAAACGGTAACCGTTTTATTAAAAGGCGAACTTAGAGCGCCCGTTGTTAGACAAGGAGTTAAACCTAACAACCTTACGCAGTCGGGTGGCAGTAGCGAAAATAGGCCTACGGGTACTATCGTAAACAAGAATAAAAAGGTAGGCAGAAACGACCCCTGTCCTTGTGGTAGTGGTAAGAAATACAAAAACTGTTGTGGAAGTAATTTATGATAAGAACTGACTTATACTGGCAAAAAATTGAAGACTTAAAATCAACGCTTAAAGAAGCCGGCTATTCGCTCGACATAGATACTGCTCGCCACGACCTTGAAAAAATAGAAAAAGAACTTGAAAAAGAAGAAGTTTACACCGACCTTAAAAAGTCGGCGGAATATTCTAAAAAAGCGCAGGCAATTCGCAATAAAATAGAAGTTTTCGATAAGGCTGAAAAAGCAATTAACGACGCTGAAGAAATGATAACTTTATGCGAAGAAGAAAACGACGATAGTTTTATGAGCGAAGTTGAACTCGACCTTAAAGAAGCCGAAGAAGATATTGAAAAAATACGCCTTCAATCACTTCTTCGTGGTAAGTACGACAGTTCTTCTGCGCTTATGACGCTTCACGCAGGCGCAGGTGGCACCGAGGCGTGCGACTGGACTGAAATGCTTTACCGTATGTATATGATGTACGCAGAAAAGCACGGCTACACTATAACCGAACTCGATAGGCTTGAAGGCGATTCGGCAGGTATTAAAAGCGTTTCGTTTAGAGTTGACGGCATTAACGCTTACGGCTATTTAAAGGCGGAAAAAGGCGTTCATAGGCTTGTTAGAATATCGCCGTTCGATGCCAACGCAAGAAGGCAAACTTCGTTTTCATCGGTTGAAGTTATGCCCGAAATTGAAGATGCTGGAGAAATAGAAATACGCCCCGAAGAAATTAAGGTAGATACTTACCGTTCGTCAGGCGCAGGTGGCCAACACGTTAACAAAACGGAATCGGCAATAAGAATAACGCATATTCCAACGGGCATTATCGTTGCGTGCCAAAACGAGCGTTCGCAAATACAAAACCGTGAGCAAGCAATGAAAATGCTTATGAGTAAACTCGTTGAAAGGCGTGAAGCCGAAAAGATGGCTGAAGCGCAGTCAATAAAGGGCGAAATTAAAAAAATAGAGTGGGGTAGCCAAATACGTTCGTACGTATTTTGCCCGTACACGCTTGTTAAAGACCACAGAACGGGTGCTGAAAATAGCAACGTTGACGCCGTTATGGACGGTGATATCGACTTATTTATTATCGACTATCTTAAAAAATCGTAATGAGTTATTTAGAGAATATAAAAACGGCGGTTATTAAAGAAAACGCCGTTATACTTGCAATAGAATCAAGTTGTGATGAAACTGCCGCGTCGGTTATTCGCGGGGGCAGAGAGATTTTGTCGTCTGTAATATCAACTTCTATGAGCGAACACGTTAGGTTTGGGGGAGTAGTTCCCGAAATAGCGTCAAGGGCGCACACGTCTTATATATCTAAAACGGTAGAAAAAGCAGTGTTAGAGGCGGGAATTACGTTAAGCGATTTAGATGTTATTGCAGTTACTTACGGCTCTGGGCTTATAGGCGCGCTACTCGTTGGCGTTTCTTACGCAAAGGCGCTTGCTTATTCGCTTAACATACCACTAGTACCCGTAAGCCATATAAGGGGGCACGTTTCGGCAGGTTATTTAAGTTCTAAAGAACTTAAACCACCGTTCATTTGCCTTCTTGCAAGTGGTGGACACACGGCTATTATAGAAGTAAAAGACTATTACACCTATAACGTTTTAGGTGGCACGCTAGACGATGCCGCCGGTGAAGCGTTTGATAAAGTTGCAAGGGTTTTAGGGCTTGAATATCCAGGTGGACCTAACATTGAAAGGCTTGCCCGTGAAGGTAGTAACGTAATTGAACTTCCTAAAATGTTAAAGGGCAAAAAGGGTTACGACTTTTCTTATAGCGGGCTTAAAACGGCAGTTATTAACTATTGCCACCAAAAAGTCCAAAAAGGTGAAGACTTTAACAAGGCAGACGTTGCTTGCTCTTTTCAATGCTCTGCAATCGACGTGTTAGTTGAAAAAACACTAAACGCACTTAAAGATAAGGGATTTAAAGTGTTGTCGGTGGGTGGTGGTGTTGCCGCAAACGGCTATCTTCGTGAAAAACTTGAAAAAGAGTGCAAAAAGCGTGGATATACGCTCGTTCTTCCCGAAAAGAAATTGTGCACCGACAATGCGTGTATGATAGGCGCAGAAGGCTATTTGCAATATTTAAATGGTAATTTTGCAGGGCTTGATTTAAACGCTCAAGCGTTTGTTAAACTTTAAAATTATGAAAAAGATATTTAGTTTATTTATAAAAAACGCAAACGACGTAACTAATCCCGAAGTGCGTTTTAAATACGCTAGCGTTACAAGCGTTTTCGGCGTTATAGTAAACGCAATTTTAGTTGCTATAAAGTTTATTGCGTTTTTATTATCGGGTTCCGTTTCAATTTTGGCAGACGCACTCAATAACCTTTCCGACGCTTCTACTTCAATAGTTGGGTTTATAGGTTTTAAACTTTCAATGCGCCCTGCCGATAAAGAGCACCCTTACGGCCACGGTAGATACGAATACGTTACTGCGCTCTTAGTTTGCATTATTATAATGGTTATCGGCGTTGAACTTTTTAAAAGTGGCGTTGAAAAAATTATAACCCCGTCGCCTGTGGAACTAACGCTCACAACGCTTATAATTTTACTTTCATCAATTATTCTTAAAATATTTTTATCCGTGTTAAACGGCGTTGGCGGAAAACTTATAAAATCAAACACCTTGCTTGCAACTATGCAAGATTCTAGAAACGATGCTATTGCAACTTTTGCAGTTTTAATATCGCTTGTAATAAACCACTTTTTTAGCGTTAATTTAGACGGGTATATGACCGTTGCCGTTGCAATATTTATATTTATTAGTGGTATAGGTATTATTCGCGACACCGTTTCGGGCTTGGTAGGTAAGCCACCCGAAAAAGAAACTGTTGAAAAAATCAAGCAAAAACTTCTTAGTAACGAAGGGGTTTTAGGTATTCACGACCTTATCGTTCACGATTACGGCGTGGGCAGGCAGTTTGCAAGCGTTCACGTTGAAATGGCCGCTGAAGGCGACGTTATTTTAAGCCACGAACTTATCGATGCTATTGAAAAAAGATTTTTAGAAGAAGACGGGCTTGAAATAGTAATTCACTTCGACCCCGTTTCAACTACAAACCCGTTAGCCGTTGAAATGCGCGATTATTTAACTTCTAACGTTAGCGCCGTTAACGATAAACTTTCCGTTCACGACGTTAGAATAGTAGAAGGCAAGTATAGAAACATAGTTATTTTCGATTGCGTTATGCCACATAGCGTTCCCTTTACCGAAAAAGAACTTAAACTTCGCCTAGACGAACTCGTTAAATTGAAGTACCCATCGTTCGACACCGTTGTTACGATTGATAAAGTTTTTGAATAAAAAAAGCGAGCATTTGCTCGCTTTTTTAGTTATAACACTTTAGATAAAAAGTCTTTAAGTCTTGCGTTTTGTGGGTTAGAAAAGAACTCTTTAGGCTCGTTTTCTTCTTTAATAACGCCTTCGTCTATAAATATAATTCTATTTGCAATTTCTTTTGCAAAGCCCATTTCGTGCGTTACTATAACCATAGTAATACCAGCGTTTGCTAAGTCTTTCATAAGTTCTAAAACTTCGCCAACCATTTCGGGGTCTAACGCCGAAGTAGGCTCGTCAAACAGTAGCGCTTTTGGGTTCATATTAAGCGCTCGCGCAATCGCAATACGTTGTTTTTGACCGCCTGAAAGCCTTGAAGGAAACTCGTTTTTCTTATCGAGAAGCCCTATTCTTTCAAGTAATGCTTCAGCGTCTTTTTCGGCTTGCTCGGGCGTTTTAAGTTTAAGTTCAACGGGCGCTAACGTCATATTGCCCATAACGGTAAGGTTGTTAAATAGGTTAAAGTGTTGAAACACCATTCCCATTTGCGCACGGCCTTCGTTAATGTCTATGCAATAGTTACTAGCAAAATCTTTAAAGTCTTGTTTAGTTTTAAGTTCGGGGTGAAGTTTTTTATCGGGTTGAGATATAAGTTTGCCGTCAAGCCAAACTTCGCCTTTTTCAGGGGTTTCAAGCAAGTTCATACAGCGAAGAAGAGTAGATTTACCCGAGCCCGACGGCCCTATAATAACAACTTTTTCGCCTTGCTTTATATCGAGCGAAACGCCGTTTAAAACGTTAAGTTTACCAAAACTTTTATAAACGTTTTTAACCGAAATAGTGGGGTTAGCGTTATGTAAATTATCGTTTGTCACTTGCCCTTAACCTCCTTTCAATTATTTTTATAATAAACGTAAGTAAATAAACTATTGCAAGGTAGAAAATTGCAACTACCGTCATAGGAACTAAAAAGTTAGAAAGTTCGTTAGGTCCACCTATAATTTTTGAAGCAACGGTAAGGTCTATAATTTCGCCAACAAGCGAAACAATACTTGTTTCTTTAATAAGCGCAATAATTTCGTTACCGATGGCGGGTATAACGTTTTTAACGGCTTGTGGAATAACTATTTTAGTCATCGTTTTCGAGTAAGAAAGTCCAAGTGCTCTACCTGCTTCCGTTTGACCTATATCAACAGAAAGTATTCCCGCTCTTATAGACTCTGAAACGTAAGCACCAGAGTTTATACCAAATGCAATAATTGCAGTAAGTTCCATAGGAAAGCCTTTAATTTCAAAAATTACGAAAGCCATAATAAAAAGTTGTAATGCCATAGGCGTTCCACGGAAAATAGTGGTGTAGGCGTCACAAATAACGTTAAGCACCCTTATAACGGGGTTTTTAGAAGGAATTATTTTAACTATCGCAACCAAAGTTCCTATAATTAAACCAACAACGGTTGCCCCCACCGATATAAGAAGAGTGTTAAATAGCCCTTCAAAAATAACGTCCATATACTCTTTAGACGTAAATATGCTTGCAAGTGTTTCAAAAAAACCTGCATTTAAATTAAATAACATAAAAATCCTTTAATAAAAGAAACCGCATAAGGCGGTTTCTATATTTTAATAATTAGTCGTTAAGACCAAGGTGTTGTTGAACGAGTGCTAAAATGCCTTGTTCGCCAAGTTCTGCAAGAACTTCGTTAATAGCGGTTAAAAGTTCGGTGTTACCCTTAGTAACTGCAATAGCGTATTGTTCTTCGGTAGCGGTGTTAACGTTGTAGTAAAGTGCGTAGCATTTGTAAGCCGTGTTAGCGTTGCAAATGTATTGTGCGGGAAGTTTGTCAACTACAACAACGTCGCAACGGTTAGAGTTCATTGCTTCAACTGCAACCTGTGCGTTGTCGTAAGCAATTAAATCGTCGTTTGACTTGCCGGTAAGTTCACCGGGGTATTCGGGGCCGTCACCGTTAATTTCAAGGTCAACGTAAATGTGACCCGTGGTGTCGCGTTGAACGCCTATTTTCTTGGTCATAAGGTCGGTCCAGAATACGCACGCCGTACCGTCGGTAGCAGTTTTAACTTCAATAGAGTTGTCGCTTGCTTTCATAATAACGTATTGAACTGAAGTATAGTAGGGGTTAGAGAAATCAACTTTTTCTGCGCGAGCGTCGGTAATAGTAATACCTGCGGCGCCACAGTCAAACTTTTTACCGCTAGCAACGTTATCGATAATAACGTCGAAATCGGTGTTAACGAACTTAACTTTTTTGCCAAGTTTTTCGCCAACTTTATTCATAATGTCAACGTCAACGCCAACGATTTTTTTGCCTTCGTAATATTCAAACGGTGCAAAGTATGCGTTAGTGTCAACGTAAATGGTGTTTGCTGAACATGCCGAAAAACTCATAAGTGAAACGGCGCATAAAACGCTTGCAATAAGTGCCTTTAATAATTTTTTCATAAAATGCTCCTTAATAATAATTTAAAGTATTGTTATTATATATAGAAAAATAATTAAAGTCAAACGTTTTATGAATATTTTTAATAACATTTACTTATTTTTTATAAAATATTGCATAAAAACACTTTTATTCATAATTTTATGCATAACCGTTTAAAAGTGGGCTAAATCACTAAAATAAAATTAAAAGTAAAAAAACACATAAAAAATGTTAAAAACGTCTTTTAATTTTTTTGGGAATATGTTAATATATAAATAACTAAAACTAGTTAGGAGAAAATTATGAAGTTCACACCCGTTTACGACAAAGGTTATTACCCTATGATTGTTAAACTTAGAGAGTTTAAACAGGCAGTTCAAAAAGAAGATAAAAAGACTTTAAAGATTTGCGTTGAAAGAAACAAAGGCTATAACTTTATTTACAATTTAGATATTTTTGCCGATGAAAATAAGCGTGAAGAAAACTACGGCGTTGCCGAAAGGCTTATTAAAACCATTTTGTGGGTAGCAGGTGGTTACAAAATTATTTTATCGGGCGATAAGTACGTTTACGAAAGAATTAAGGATGATTATTCTAAACAAGGCGCTCGTGCGTTTGATGAAAAGTTTATGTCGGGCGTTTATGAAAAGCCTTTTGAAGTTTTATACGTTGAAGATAAAGATTTTCCCGCTCCGTCGTCTTGCTCGCTTAAAGTTGGCGGTCACTTAAACGGTTGCCGTATCGGTTTTGACGCCGGTGGCTCAGATAGAAAGGTTTCTGCCGTAATCGACGGTAAGGTAGTTTACAGTGAAGAAGTAGTTTGGTTCCCCAAAATCAATTCAGACTGGCACTATCAATATAACGGCATTTTAGAATCAATGAAAACTGCCGCAAGCAAAATGCCAAGAGTTGATGCTATCGGCGTTTCTTCAGCAGGCGTTTACGTTGATAATAAAATAATGGTTGCGTCGCTTTTCCTTAAAGTTCCTGAAGACGATTTCGAAAAGCACGTTAAAACTATGTATTTAGATATCGCTAAAGAAATAGGCGCTCCCGTTGAAGTTGCAAACGACGGTGACGTTACCGCTCTTGCAGGCGCTATGGACCTTAACGACAATTCCGTTTTAGGTATTGCAATGGGTACTAGCGAAGCAGTTGGTTATATAAACAACGAAGGTTGCTTAGAAGGTTGGCTTAACGAACTTGCGCTTGCCCCCGTCGATTACAGTAAAGACGCTATGGTTGACGAATGGTCTGGCGACTACGGTTGTGGCGTTAAATACTTCTCGCAAGACGGTGTTATTAAACTTGCCGAAAACGCAGGCTTTAAGTTTGAAGAAGGTTTATCTCCCGCCGAAAAACTTAAAGTTATTCAAAAACTTATGTCAGAAGATAACGAAATGGCTAAAAACATTTACGACTGCATAGGTATTTACCTTGGTTACACCTTGGCTTATTATAGCGAGTTCTATAACATTAAACACGCGCTTTTACTTGGTCGTGTAACTAGTGGAAAGGGTGGCGATATTATTTTAAATCGCGCCCGTCAAGTACTTGAAGAAGAGTTCCCCGAATACGCAAGCATTTGCCTTCAAATGCCCGATGAATCAAACAAGCGTGTTGGTCAGTCTATTGCGGCGGCTTCTCTTCCCGAATTTTAATTTTAAGAACATCAAAAAACACGGCTTTTTGCCGTGTTTTTTAATTCGTTATTTGCGTCGTTGGGCGTTGTTTACTGCCACGTCGTCAAGACTTAAATGACCAAAAAGGTCTATTTAATCCTTGCCGTCGTGTCGAGCCTAGCCCAACTCGCAACTAACGTCTTAAAAATATCGGCTAATACAACTAACGTCTTGCGTCGCAACTTGCTATAACCCACCAACCCTTAAAACGTTAAGGGTAAGGCTATAACGCAGTTGCTCCTTTTTCCCAAAAATCTTTTGCAGGCAAAATATTTTCGGGAGCCCTATTAAATGGGTTAATACGGCAAAACGGGGGTGGGGCTTTAACGCTTATACAACAATTAAAATCGCCTTATAGATGATTTTTTACAATTTTAGACCTAGTTTTTTCTTTTATTACATATTTTTTAACCATAAAAGTTTTAAAATTGCTTTATGGCTGAAAAATACGTTATAACGTCGGGTAAAGGTGGCGTTGGAAAAACTACAATATGTGCAAATCTTGCTAAAGAACTTGCTTTAAAAGGTTACAGGGTTTTAGTTATCGACGGTGACGTTGGACTTAACAATCTAGACGTTTTAACGGGCGTTGAAAATATATCGGCTTTCGATTTGTTCGACGTAGTTAAGGGTAAATGCCGTGCTCGCCAAGCGCTATGCAGTAGCCCCCTTTCAAATAACCTTTACGTTTTGCCGTCAACAAAAACTTCTTCTAGCGTTGAAATAACTTCGCAAGAAGTAAAGTCGGTAATAGCCGAAATTGAAGGGCTTTTCGACTATATTTTCATAGATTGCCCCGCGGGGATAGACGCTAGTTTTCACCGTGCCGTTTCCATTTCAACTAGGGCAATAGTCGTGGTAACCCCCTCAATTACTAGCGTTAGAGATGCCGACAAGGTAATTGCAATACTTAAAAGTTACCCGTTAAACTCAATTTTAGTTGTTCTTAACCGTTTGCGTGGCGACCTTGTTTTAAGTGGCGAAAGTTTATCTAGCGAAGAAGTTGAAAGCACCTTAAAAACCGAAGTTATAGGCGTTATTCCTGAAGACGACGTTTTGTCGTTTAATAGGTCGGTAGGTAGAACGGGCGAAAGCAGTAAAGCCTTTAAAAATCTTGCCTTATATCTAGAAGGTAAACCTTTCAAGGTTTACGATTACACCAAAAAGTACACCGGGTTTTTCGGTAGCATTAGAAAGGAACTTAAAAAACGGCTATGAATAAAACTTCTAATCGCCTTAAAAAAATTATAGAAAACGACAGGTTAATTCTATCAAGAGAAAGTGCCGAAATGATACGTTATGACCTTAAAGAAGTGCTTATAGAATACTTCAACCTAATAGGCGAAGTCGACCTTTTAATCGAGCGTGGCGACAACGGGTATAAAATAACCGTTATTGCAACTGCCGAAGCGGTAAAATCGTTTGGAATTATTCGCTAAACCGTTGTAAAATTGCACCCAAAGTGATATAATAAACCAAAGGAGTTTATTATGACGCTTAACGAAATTATTAAAGGCAGATATTCAGTTAGAAAATATTCTAGCACCCCCGTTGAAGAAGAAAAAATAACGGCGGTATTACAGGCGGGCAGGCTTGCTCCTACTGCAAAAAATAGCCAACCCCAACTAATTTACCGTTTAAAAACCCAAGAGGCAAAAGAAAAGATTAAGGGCTTAACTGCTTGCCACTTTAACGCCCCCGAAATATTTATTATGTGTGGCAATAAAGAGCGCGAGTGCATTTCCACGTTAAGCCGTCACAGTTTTATGGAAACCGACGTTGCTATCGTTCAAACGCATATGATGCTTAAAGCCCACGAACTTGGGCTTGGCACTTGTTGGGTAGGAAGAATAAACCCACCCGAAGTTCACAAGGCGTATAATCTTCCTGATAACGTTGTGGTTTACGGGCTTCTCGTTATGGGTTATCCCGCAGATGATAGCGAGCCTAACCCAAGGCATAACGAGCGAATTGAAATAGACGAGTTTTATAAAGAACTTTAAAAATCGGAGCCAAGCGCTCCGTTTTTTTATTAAAAAGGCGTTATTAAGGCATAAAACCGTTAAAAATAATTGTAAAATAATATTATTTATGTTATACTACTGTATATTGTTTTTTAGGTAGAGTATGAATTGTATTGATAAAATGTACAAGGAAATAGAAGAAATTATTCGCAAAGAGAAGTTAGAGTACGAAAGACTTGCCGTACCCGTTCGTGAAATTAAGCACGGCTTTTCTAGTGACGAAGCGTTTCTAACCGAAGTGGACCCTGTCGAGCCCGTTGACTATCTTTCTCAAATCGTTTTAGATAGCGAGTGGAATAAAAAACCGTTAACTGAAGAAAGGGCTAAAGAGTTCATTTCGTTTATATTTAAAAAATATTTGTGCTTTAACAAGCCGTCGTCAAGCGCCGAAACCTTTTTTAACTCGCTTGAAAAACTTTTAAGCGAAGGTGGCGACCTTATTAGCGTTCTAGTAAAAGCCGAAAACGACTTTTTAGACCTTATAGGTGGCGAAACTGAAGAAGTTATAAACTACTTCACAAACCCCTATAACGCACTTTTCAAAGATGAAAACGGCTACTTTGCAGTTATTAAAAACGGCAAGTTTACCGACGTTAAGCGCCCGTTTTCCTTTAACCCCAACCAAATGAAGAAAATTATTAAAGAAGCGTTTGACGAATACGCTAACGATTTTTCTTCAAAGTTTGCAAGCGAAAAAGAAAAGAACTCCTTTCTTAACTCTTTAAAGGCAGACGTTAATAAATCAAGCGAGCAAAACGCAACCGTACTTGAAAAAGAGTGTTTGTTAAAGTTTAAAGAAGTTCTTTCTAAAAACGGCGTAAGCGAAAAGCAAATTGACGTTTACGTTGAAAATAAGGGTTTAAGCCTTATAAAAGTAAACAATTTTTATTACAGAAAAAAGGCGTATGAAGAATACGGCGAATATAAAAAGATAGAGTTTCGATACTGAAAAGAATATAACCGAAACTCAAGGAGTTTTTTAACGTAATGGACGATAGTTCATTGTCGCTACTTATAGCGATTATAGTTTTAGTGCTTTTATCGGCGTTTTTCTCAACCACCGAAACGGCATATACAAGTTTAAACGTAATTAAAGTAAAAAGCCTTGCCCAAAAGGAAAGGAAGTTTAAAAACGTTTTATCACTTTACGACAAATACGATAAATTATTATCAACGATTTTAATAGGTAATAACATCGTAAACATAACGGCGTCGTCGCTTTCGCTTTTGTTATTTGAAAAATTACTTGCGGGAAAAGCCACGTTAGACCCTGCTTTCGTGTCTACTGCAGTAACCACCGTGGTAGTTTTACTTTTTGGCGAAATAACCCCCAAAAACGTTGCAAAAGCGTACCCTGAAAAAGTTGCTGTTTTAACTTACCCGTTAATAACTTTATTCTATTACTTGTTCTATCCACTCAACATAATTTTGGGGCTTTTCCAAAAACTTATAACGGTAATTTTCCGTTTAAAACACGAAGAAGCAATTACCGACGAAGAACTTTTAACCATAGTTAACGAAGCGCAAGAAGACGGCACTTTAAACGACGAAGAATCTAACCTTATAAAAAGTGCCATCGAGTTTGACGACCTTGAAGTTAAAGATATTTTAGTTCCAAGAATAAACGTTATAGCCGTATCTATCGACGCTACCAAGCAAGAACTTAAAAAACTTTTTGATAGCGAGCGATATTCTAGGCTTCCCGTTTATAAAGAAAATATAGACTCTATCGTGGGTATTATTCACGAAAAAGACTTTTATAGGAACTATCAAAAAAGCGACTTCGACGTGAAAAAATATATGCAAGACGTAGTTTACGTTGTAGAGCATACCAAAATATCGGCGCTCCTTAAAAAACTTCAAGCCAAAAAAATGCATATGGCGGTAGTTTTAGACGAGTACGGCGGAACGCTTGGCATAGTTACCGTTGAAGATATTATCGAAGAATTAGTAGGCGAGATTTACGACGAGTACGACGAAGAATCTGAACTTATTAAAGAAATTAACGAAACCGAATATTTAGTTAACGGCTCCACCGAGATAGACGACTTTTTTGAAAAGTTCGACCTTTGGGCTGAAGAAGACGAGTTTACTGCAAACACCGTTAGCGGTTTAGTAACCGAATATCTTGGCGAATTACCGCAAACTAATAAGTGTTTCGAGTTTAAAAACCTTTCTATTAAAGTTACCAAAACAACCCGTAAAAAAGTTGTTGAAATAAAGGTAAAAGTAAACGAAAAAGTACAAGACGAAGAATAAAAAATACCCACCAAAATGGTGGGTATTTAAAGGAAAAAACATGAATAAACGTTCACCACTATATCCCGCAAGCATATTACTACCCGATTTTGATAAAACAAACGGCGAAAAATGGGCCGTTATTGCGTGCGACCAGTTTACCAGCGAAAAAGAATACTGGCACGAAGTAGAAAAAACTGTGGGTAGCGCTCCTTCAACGCTTTCGCTCATTATTCCCGAAGTGTTTTTAGAAGAAACCGATAAGCGTATTCCCTTAATCGATAAAAAGGCAAAAGAGTACGAACAAAGCGTTTTACAAAAACACGAAAACGCTATGATTTACCTTGAACGCGTTCAGTCAGACGGTAGGGTTAGGCGTGGCATAGTTGCTATGGTCGACCTTGAAGATTACGATTTTTCTGCAAGTTCAACTTCGCTTATAAGAGCAACCGAAGGCACCGTGCTTTCGCGTATTCCACCAAGGGTTAAAGTTAGGAAACTAGCATCTATCGAAACCCCGCACGTTATGCTTTTAATTGACGACCCGTCTAAAACCGTTATTGAAAGTTTTGCTAAAAAGAAAAACCTTATGCAAAAGGCTTACGGTTTTGACCTTATGCTTGGTGGTGGCAGGGTTGACGGATATTTTATTGATAAAGACGACTACGTTGCGCTTGATAGCGCATTAACTGATTTAGTAAGCGAAAAGGCAACTCTTTCTAGTTACGGAAAAAACGTTGCCCCCGTTCTTTTTGCCGTTGGCGACGGTAACCACTCGCTTGCAACTGCAAAAACCATTTATGAAGAACTTAAAAAAGAAATAGGCGATAGTGCGCTTACTCACCCCGCACGCTACGCACTTTGCGAAATAGTAAACGTTCACGACGACGCACTTTCTTTCGAGCCTATTTACCGAGTTGTGTTCGGTGCAAATGAAAATCACCTTATAAGTGCGCTTTCTAACTATGAAAAAACACTTTCAGGTGTTGAAAAAGCGCAAAAAACTACTATAATTACCAAAAACGGCGAAACCGAGTTTACGTTCAATAACCCCGAAAAACAACTTACCGTTGGAACGCTTCAACAGTTTTTAGACGACTACGTTGCTTCAAATAAAGGGATTGAAGTCGATTACGTTCACGGCGAAGATTCCGTTAAAGAAATAGTTAGAAAAACGGGCGCTATCGGCTTTATATTTACAGGTATGGAAAAATCGCAACTCTTTAAAACGGTTGCCATAGATGGTGCGCTCCCAAGAAAAACCTTTTCTATGGGGCACGCAAGAGACAAGCGTTATTATTTAGAGTGCCGAAAAATTAAACCCCTATAAGCGTCGCGATAGTGCGTTTCTGCTTCAAAGTTACGACCCCAATGACCAAAAAGGTCAATTGTGTCTGTAACTTTTCGCGAGCCTTCTCTCGCTCGCTTCTAGTGCTTTAATTTAATTACTACGGCAACCAAAAAGGTTAGTTGTGTCCACCCAAACTCACGAGCCTTGTCTTGCTAGGCTCTAACGCCTTAAAAATGCGCGTTGCTACTGCTTACAAAAATCTTGCATTAAAAAAACACGGCTTTTTGCCGTGTTTTAGTTATTTGTTTTGATTAAGGTGGTTTTTAAGGGCTTTAAAGGTATCGTCTGAAATAACGTGTTCTATTTTACAAGCATCGTCTTTCGCAGTTTCTGGGTTAACGCCTATTAGCGTTAAAAAACTAGAAATTACCGTGTGGCGTTCGTATATTTTTTTAGCAACGTTTTTGCCAGACGTCGTAAGAGTTATAAACCCACTATCGTCAACCGAAATAAACCCGCCGTTTTTTAATATTCCCACTGCTCGTGAAACGCTAGGCTTGCTGTAATGAAGGTGTTCGGCAATATCAATAGCGCGCACTTGTGGTTTAGTTTTTGATAAAACGAAAATGGTTTCTAAATACATTTCGCCCGATTCTTGTAAACGCATAAAAACTCCTTTTAATTATTATACCACTCAATTAAACATTTTTCAAGTGGGGTGGGCGTTTTTAACTAAAAATTACCTTTCTTTTTACAAAGCACTCATAGAGTGCTTTTATTTTTATTAACCCTTTATTTTGAGTTGACTTTTACTTTTTTTAGGAATATAATTGTAAATTGTGTGAAATATATCACGAAAGAAGGTGTTATATGAAAAACTTATCTAACAAATGGACTAGGGCGGCAATCCCCGCACTTCTTCTTCACGCAAGTATAGGAACGGTTTACTGCTGGTCGCTATTTAGCGGGCATATTCAAGCGTCGTTTGAAAACGCAGGTTTTGATGCTTCGTTACTTGGTTGGGCGTTTAGTTTAGCAATATTCTTTTTAGGTATGTCTGCAGCATTTTTAGGTGACTTCGTTGAAAAAGATATTCACAAAGCAAGTTTAATTGCCACTATTTGCTTTACCGTTGGCGTTGTGGGAACGGGCGTTGCTATTAGGCTTCACTCAATGGTACTAGTGTTACTTTTCTACGGCGTAATTATGGGCATAGGTTTAGGGCTTGGCTATCTTTCACCCGTTAAAACCTTAATGCTTTGGTTTGAAGATAAAAAGGGTTTAGCAACGGGGCTTGCAGTTGCAGGCTTTGGCGCTGCTAAAATGGTGTTTTCACCTGTTATCGAAGGGCTTAATAAAGCAGTTGGCGTTGAGTTTGCGCTTTACATTTTAGCAGGCATTTGGTTCGTTATGATGTTTACGGGCCACCTTCTTCTTAAAAAGCCTTCAACTTGGGTTGAAAAACACGAAAAGTTTGAAATTAAAAAGTTCTTTAAACGCTTTAAAATATTTTTAGACCCACACTTTATAGGTATTTGGCTTGTATTTTATATAAACATTGCTTGTGGTTTAGCGCTTATCTCGCACGAAAAAGATATTTATACGGCAATAGGCCTTGCAGGCATAGCGTCTATATTATCAACGGTAACGGGCTTATTTAACGCAGGTGGTAGGCTTGGTTATTCTTCTATAGGTGACCATTTTAAAAACCGTAACACCATATATAAAATAATTTTAATAAGCGAAATAAGTTTAACTTTAATTGCATTATTTACGGGTGCGCTTTCAAGAATGGAAACTTGGGCAGTAGTTATTACCGTTGCGCTTTTACTCGTTGTAAACGCAGGTTACGGCGGTGGTTTTTCAAACCTTCCAACCTTACTTTCAGACGTTTACGGTATGGGTAAAATATCTTCTATTCACGGAATTGCGTTATCGGCATGGGCAATAGCAGGCTTAACGGGTAACCAAATTGCCGACCTTATCGTTTCTAAAACGGGTAATTACGGCGACATTTTAGTGTTTACCGCAATTATGTACGGCGTTGCTATAATCGTTGACTTTATATTCGTAAAACCCCACCACGCAACCGAACAATAAAAAACTAAACCCCACTCGTTTGAGTGGGGTTTTTATTTTACATAAAATCTTTAAGCGATTTGCCGTTAATTTTTTTGGTAATTGCAACACCGATAGTGCCGGGGCCACAGTGTGCGCCAACGTTTATGGGAATTGCGCCTAAAATAGGTTTGTTGCCCGTAACGGTTTCGGTAACTTCGCAAATGTAATTTAAAAGATATTCGTTAGCGTCGAACGATAAAACGGAATAGTCGTATTCGCTAGGAAGTTTATCGGTTGCCATATCTTTAATTTTTTGTTCTAAAACTGCCCTTGCCTTTCTAGTCATATCTTCTTTTTTAATTTCACCGTCATCTAAAAGTAAAACGGGCTTAATGCCTATTGCGTTACCTATAAGCGCAATAGTTGGTGATATTCTGCCACCGTTTTTAAGCGCGGTAAGATTTTCGGGAATAAATATTAAGTAAGCATAACCTTTAGCTTCTTCAACGGCTTTAACTATTTCTTCGGGCGAACTTCCGCTACTTGCCATATCGTAAGCAAGTAAAACGTAAGAAAGCATAGGCGCAGAAACGGTATAAGCGTCAATAATAGTAACTTTACCTTTAAAGTGTTCTTCTGCAACAGAGTTAAATAAATTGTTCATTGAAGAGAGTTTGCTTGAAATGGTAAAGTGAATAACGTGGTCGTAACCCTTTTCAAAAAGTTTTTCAAAATACGAAATAACGTCGCCAAGCGGTGGGGTAGAAGTTTGTATTTTTTTACCTGCGCGCATAGCCGAAATAAGCTCGGGTTGCTTAATGGTAACGCCGTCTAAAAACTCTTCGCCGTCAATAATAACGTTAAGCGGAAAAACGCTTATATCGTATTTAGTTAAAGTTTCGTAATTTAAAAGGCACGAAGTATCAGTTGAAATTAAAAGTTTCATAAATAAACTCCTTTGTCTTTAATATCCACTCTTATTTTACACACAATTTTCACATTTGTCAATTTTATATGCAAAATAAAAGTTTTTGTGCATTTGTGCAATAAATTACATATTTTTATTGTATAATAAATAAGAGATTGATATTTTTTGTCGTTTGTTATATAATATACGCAGGAGAGCATAATGAAAAGACTAAAAAAATTACTAGCCGTATTTATTGCGATTATAAGTATATTTATATATTCTTCGTGCATAACCGTAACGCAAAACAATTCGGGTGACGATATAAACGCCGTTAACGGTTTAACTACGCAAGGGGTAATAAGGGCAACTTTTGCAGTTTATTCACAGCAGTATAATCAAAGTTTAATTCCCGGGGTAGAGCCAACCAAACAAACTTCGCTAGGAAGTGGCGTTATTTACGAAGCCGAAAACGTTGGTACGAGCGATAATCCTGAATATAGTTACAAACTTTTAACTAACAACCACGTTATTTATCAAGACGTAACCAAGTTTAACACCGTAGATTATTTCGTTAAAGACTGTTACGGTGAAAGAATAAACGCAACCGTTATAAGCGCAGACCCTAACTACGACCTTGCAGTAGTTACCTTTAAAAGCGAAACCTTATATCCCGACCTTGATTTTACAAGCGCAAATATTACGGTAGGCACAAAACTTATATCGGTTGGCTATCCACACAAGCAAATAAACGCCGTAACGCTTGGAAAAGCGATTGAATATTCGGGCGTTAACGTTACTGCTAGCGCCAAAGAATCAAACATTAAGTTTAAAGCGCTTAAACACTCTGCGCCCATATATAGCGGGTCGTCGGGTGGGGCGGTTTTAACTTACGATTATAAGATTTGCGCAATTAATTTCGGCGCAGTTGAAGGCGATAATAACGAGTTTGAAATGGCTTGCGCTGTTCCCGTTCAAAAGGTTAAAGAATATCTTTCGCTAAACAACTTAATAAGCACCGAAAAATTAGGCGAAGTAGCGTAACCAGAACGCAAGGGTAAACCCCTTGCGTTTTTTAGTATAATTTAGCGTGCGAAAAACAAAATAATAGTAATGAAAATTATTAAAAACAAACTGCTTGGCGGTGCGTTAGTTTTATCCGTTTGCGGTGTTATTACCAAACTTATAGGCGCGTTTTATAGAGTTCCGTTAACTAATATTTTGGGCGCTGAAGGTATGGGGCTTTACCAAATGGTTTTTCCCCTTTACACAATACTTTTAACCTTTTCTTCAACGGGTGCACCAAGTGGAATATCTAAACTAATAGCAAGTGGTGAAAAGCCCGAAAACGCCTTAAAATCTGCATTAAAACTCTTTTCTATAATGGGGCTTTTAGGCAGTTTTTTAATGGCTATATTTTGCTACCCCATTTCAAAACTTCAAGGCAATTATTTAGCGTGGATTTTATACTTACTGCTTTCTCCGTCGGTGTTTTTAGTAAGCGTAATTTCGTGTTTTAGGGGGTATTTTCAAGGCCTTGTAAATATGAAGCCAACGGGCGTTTCGCAAATTATAGAACAAGTAGTAAAACTAGGGCTTGGGCTTATTTTGTTAGCGTTTATTAAAGGCGAAACTATAATTAAAACAAGCGCTTGCGTATTAGCCGTAACCGTTTCTGAACTTATCGCGCTACTTTGGCTTTTAATAGTTTATAAAAAACACCGAAAAGTTCCGTTAAAAAACGCTAAATCTAACGTTAAAAGCGTTGTTAAAACGGTTGTTCCTATGATGCTTTCTAGCGTTGTTATGCCACTTATTCGTACTGTCGATAGTTTTTTAATTTTAAACGTTATAAAAACCAACGCAACGGGGTATTACGGCTTATATTCAGGCGTTGTTGAATCGCTTGTAGGCGTGCCCGTAACGGTATGCTATTCGCTTGCTTTAACTTCAATTCCCATAATAGCAAAACTTAAAACTAGCCTAGAAAAGTGCAATAAATCGCTAAACGTTGTGGCGCTTACGGGGGCAATTTCAAGTATAATGGCAGTTGCCGTTTATATTTTTTCGGACTTTATAATAAACCTACTTTACGGCGGGCTTAACTTGCAAGACAAGTTAGTTTCTATAAATATGCTAAAAATATCTTCGCTTAGCGTAATTTTACTTCCCATAATGCAGTCGGGCGTGGCGTCGCTTAACGCTATGGGAAAAGCAAAAATATCTATACTTGCGCTAATAATAAGTGGCGCTATTAAAATAATAACTTCTTATATTTTGCTATCTAACTCGCAAATAGGCGTTTACGGCGCAATTTATGGCGATATTTCGTGCTATTTTGTTGCGTGTTTTATTATTTTGGGGTATATTATTTATATTAAACTTAAAGGTAAACGAAATGAACGAAATTATCGTAATAGGGCTTGGAGCAACTCCGAGCGACTTGTCGGCGGTGGCTAAAAACGAAATAATAAACGCAAAAACGCTAGTGCTTCGCACTTTTTTAACTGAAAGCGCAAAGCAAGTTTCTTTGCTTAATAAATCGGCGTTTTCGCTCGATAGCGTGTATGAAAAAAGCCGTAACTTTGATACCCTTAACAAAAACTTGGCTAGCGAAGTTTTAAGCCTTGCAAAAAAGGGTAACGTTTGTTACGCCGTTGACGGTTGCGCTTTAGAAGATAATTCGGTTAAATATATTTTAGAAAAGCACTCTAGCGTTAAGATTTACGCAGGCGTTTCGGCAGGCGCAACCTGTTTAGAAAGGGCGGGTATGGCGTGCAGTTCCTATACGCTTTGTTCTTCTTATGAAGTTGAAAACAATCACCACTTAACGTTACCGCTTATAGTTTACGCTATCGACGGGGCGCTTACCGCAAGCGCAGTTAAACTTTGGCTAACAAAACTTTTTGGCGATGAAGTTCCGTGCTATTTAACTTCAAATAGTGGCTCTAAACAAATTAGCCTTTACGAACTAGACCGTCAAAAAGAATACGACTATTCAACGAGTGTTTATATTCCCAAACTTGCACTTACCAAAAGGCAACGCTTTACGCTTAACGATTTATTTGAAATACTTGAAGTTTTGCGTTCGCCAAACGGTTGCCCGTGGGATAGGGAACAAACCGAAACTTCAATACTTCCTAACCTTATAGAAGAAAGTTACGAACTTTTATCGGCAGTTGAAAGTGGAAACGATTTTGATATTATTGAAGAAACGGGCGACGTTATACTTCAAACTGCATTTTACGTTACTTTTGGCGAAGAAGGCGCTCGCTTTGACCGTTACGACGTTTTAACGGAACTTTGCTCTAAACTAATAACTCGCCACACCCACGTTTTTGGTAGTGACACGGCAACTAAAAGTGACGATGCGCTTTCCGTTTGGAACAAAAACAAAGCCATAGAAAAGGGATATGAAAACGGGGCTGAATATTTAAAGGCAGTTCCAAGTTCAATGCCCGCCGTTATGCGTGCCGAAAAAGTTGGCAAGCGTGCATCGAAATACAACTTTGATTTTGAAAGCGAAAATCAAGTTTTTGAAAAGATTATCGAAGAGATACAAGAACTTAAAAAAGCCGTTATTTCAGGCACGGACGATGATATATTAAACGAGTGTGGCGACCTTTTGTTTAGCGCAGTTAACGCCGTTAGAAAGGTTGGCAAAAACGCCGAACTTGCCCTTAAACGCTCAACCGAAAAGTTTATAAGCCGTTTTGAAAGGCTTGAAAAAGAAGTTTTAAAACGTGGAAAAACGATGGGCGAACTTTCGGCAAAAGAACTTGACGATATTTACGTTAAAATAAAGTAAAATGAAAATTAAGAGTATAAAAATAGGTGGGGTTACCACTAAAAATAACGTGTTTTTTGCACCGCTTGCAGGGTTTTCCGATTCGGCTATGCGAAAAATTGCCGTTGAGTGCGGGGCAGGGCTAACCTTTACCGAAATGGTTAGTTGCAAAGGCTTAAAATACACGCCTAGCGCGTCAAGCGAACTTTTGCATTTTTACCCCGAAGAAACGCCAAAGGCAGTGCAGATTTTTGGTAGCGACCCCGAAATTATGGGCGAAATTGCAAAAAGCGAGTATTTAGCGCCCTTTGATATTATTGATATAAATATGGGTTGCCCCGTTCCTAAAATATATTCTAACGGTGAAGGCAGTGCGCTTTTAAACGATATATATTTAGCGCAAAAAATAATTACCCAAGTAAAAAAAGCGGGAAAGCCCGTTTCTGTTAAGTTTAGAATAGGTTTAACCGAAAATAGTCTTATCACTCGTGATTTTTCTTTGGCGTGTCAAGACGCCGGAGCCGACCTTATTACTATTCACGGTAGAACGCGCGATAAATACTATTCAGGCACTCCTAATTATTTTGAGATTGAAAGCGCCAAAAACGCAGTTAAAATACCCGTTATTGCAAACGGTGGAATATTCACCGTAAAAGACGCTAACGATATGATGGAAAAAACGGGGGCAGACGGTGTTATGCTTGCCCGTGGCGCGCTTGAAAATCCGCTACTTTTTTGCGATATTTTGGGTATAAAGCACCCAAAAACTTTAAAAGAACTAATAGTTGAGCAAGCAAACCTTTTAAAAGAGCGTTACGGCGTAGAAAGAAGCGCTATAATGTTTAGAAAACAAGCGGCTTATTACTTAAAAGGCGTGATAGGCGGAAGAAAACTTCGCGACGAGATTTTTTCTTCAACTAATATAAACGAAGTTATTTCAATGATATTATCTGCTAACTTTTAGCACCTTTTAACTTAACTTTAACTATAATGTAGAGTACGGTGGTATTCTATGTTAAAAATATTTTCTTCATTATCAAAAAACGCGTTTAACGCACCTAAAACCGAACTTAAAGACTCTAAACTTTCGGTTTTTGGGTTTGGTAGCATAGGCAAAATTAACTACAAGCGTGAACTTTCAGGTGAAGAAAACGTTTTATCTCGCTTTGCATCGCTTTCGCGCGAAGTCAATTCCGTTTTGATAGCAGGCGCAATCACTAATAATTACGGAGTAATTAAAAAGTCTGTAGTCGTGTGCGAAAGGGGTAAACTAGTTGGCATTTGCGATTCTACTTACACCTTTGAAAACGGCTATTCGGGTGGCGGTACTTTTAGGGTTTATAACCTTTCGGGCGTTAAACTTGGCGTTTTAGTTGCCGACGATATTTTAAATGCAGACGGGGTTAAGGCTATGTCGCTTTGCGATGCAGACTTAATTGTTTGCATTATTCCCGAAGAAGAAAAGCCCCAACACAACTTTTTAATAAGGGCATACGCCTACGTTTACGGCGTTCCCTTTTATTTATTAACGGCTAACTCCGTTTTGGCAAGCGATATGCTTGGCGAAATTGCAGGTAAATCAACTAGCCAAACTTCAAGCGTAATTCTACCCGTAAAAAAGCAATATACCCTTTTAAAAACCAAACGGCGTGGAGTAAAGGACTAATTATGAAACTTAACGTAGTGCTCGTCGAGCCAGAAATACCCCAAAACACAGGAAATATATCAAGAACGTGCGCTGCAACGGGCTGTTCACTTCATATGGTAAGGCCTTTTGGCTTTGAACTAACTGATAAGCATTTAAAGCGCGCGGGGCTTGATTACTGGCAGTATCTAGACGTGCATTATTACGATAATTTGCAAGAGTTTTTTGAAAAGAACAAGGGTGCAAACTTTTATTTTATGTCTACAAAGGCAAATAAGGTTTACACGAGCGTTAATTTTAAAGACGGCGACTTTTTAATTTTTGGCAAAGAAAGCCACGGTCTTCCCGAACCACTTCTTAAAGAAAATTACGAAAAAACCTTGCGCATACCTATGTGGGGTAATTTAAGAAGTTTAAACCTTTCAAACTCCGTTGCAATTACCGTTTACGAAGCGTTTAGGCAAAACGGTTTTGATACGCTTAATGCTGAAGGTCATTTGACAGGTAGATTAGATTAAGTCGTTATTTGCGTTGTGATAGTGCGTTAACTGCTTCAAAGTTGCAACCCCGATGACCAAAAAGGTTAGTAATGCCACCGCCAAACTCACGAGCCTTGCCTAACTTGCTTTTACTGCTTTAATAAAGTGTTATTACGGCAAATGTAATAAAAAACACGGCATCTGCCGTGTTTTTTAGTTGATTAGTCAAAATTAAATATAACGTTTGGCGTTATATCGTAAAGTTTACAAAGTTTAACAATTTGTTCGTAATTAAGTTCAAAAACTCCGTTTTCAAACCTGCTGTATTGCTGTTGCGTCATACACATTATAGATGCAACTTCTTTTTGTGTATAGCCTGCAAATACGCGTGCTTCTTTAAGCCTTTTGCCAACTTGTTTAGTTAAACTTTCGTCTCTCATACATTTATAATACTCTTTACATCACAAAAATGCTTGACATACATCACAAAATGATGTTAAATAATATTATTGACATATTTTAATGAATATTATATTATATAACTGAGGTATTTACTATGAGAAAGTTTTTAATTGCCATTTTAATAGTTATAGGGTCGGTATTTTTAACGCTTGGCTTGTCTGCTTGCAAAGATGAGTATGCCGGCGTTTTCAATTTTACCGAAGTTAATGGTGGTTACGAAGTTAAAGGCGTAAAACCTTGCGATGCAAACCTAGTAATTCCTGCAACATATAAAGAGAAACCTATTATAAGAATAGCAAATCACGCGTTTTATAATTGCGCTTCACTTGAAAGCATAGTGTTGCCAAATACCGTAACTACTATAGGTTATAGTGCGTTTGAAGGTTGTACTAAACTTAAAAGCATATCTATTCCAGAAAGTGTAACGCATATAGGTCAACAAGCGTTTTATAATTGCGCTTCACTTGAAAGCATAGTGTTGCCAAATAGCGTAACAAGTATAGATTCTAGAGCTTTTGATGGTTGCACTTCGCTTACTTATACGGTTGAAGATAATTTAAAGTATTTAGGTAATCAAAGCAATAAATATTTATATCTTGCGTGTGCTAATTCTACTTCAATTATTACTACAAATATTAACCAAAACTGCAAAATTATAGGGGCTTATGCGTTTATTGGCTGTGATTCACTTGTAAGCATAACTATACCCGAAAGCGTAAAAAGTATAGGGGAATTAGCATTTTACAGTTGTAGTTCATTAATAATCTATTGTGAAGAAGCCACGGAACAAAGTGGTTGGGGTTTTGCGTGGAGTGACAGTCGCCCTATAGTTTTGGATTGTAAAAATAACGACGTTGCTGACGATGGTTATATTTACGCCGTAGTTAACGGTGTGCGTTATGGTATTAAAAACGGCACGGCAACGGTTTTACGGCAAGCAAAAAATATCATTACTGCAAATATTCCTGCAAGCATAAATTATAAAGGCGCTATTTATAACGTAACGAGTGTGGTTAATTTTGCATTTAGTGATTGCGTTTCACTTGAAAGCGTAACTGTGGGTAATTGCGTAACGAGTATAGGTGGATATGCGTTTAGTGGGTGTTCTTCTCTTCAAAGCGTAGTAATACCAAATAGTGTAACAAGTATAGGATTTAAGGCATTTGAAAGTTGTGAGCTGTTAACAATTTATTTTGAAAGAACTGCTATTCCAAGTGGTTGGGATAGTAATTGGAATTATTCAAACTGTCCTATTGTTTGGGACTCAAACAATAACGACGTTGCTAATAATGGTTATATTTATACTGCAATCGATGGTGTTCGTTTTGGTATTAAAAACGGCACGGCAACGGTTTTACGACAAGCAAAAAACGTTACTATTGAAAATATACTTGCAAGCGTAACCTATAAAGGCAGTGCTTATAGCGTAACAAGTATAGGCGATTATGCGTTTTGTGGTTGCGATTCACTTACAAGCATAGAAATACCAAATAGTGTAACAAGTATAGGTTATAGTGCGTTTGCTGGTTGTTCTTCACTTGAAAGTATAGTGTTGCCAAATAGTGTAACAAAAATAGCTGAAAACACGTTTAAAAACTGCACTTCACTTAAAAGTATAGTGTTGCCAAATAACGTAACAAGTATAGGTAATTATGCGTTTAGTGGCAGTTCACTTGAAAGTATAGTGTTGTCAAATAACGTAACAAGTATAGGTAATTATGCGTTTAGTGGCAGTTCACTTAAAAGTATAGTGTTGCCAAACAGTGTAACAACTATAGGGCAATATGCGTTTAGTAATAGTTCACTTCAAAGCATAACCATAGGCGACGGGGTAACGAGCATAGGCGAGTATGCGTTTGCTGATTGCAGTTCACTTAAAAGTATAGTGTTGCCAAACAGTGTAACAACTATAGGGCAATATGCGTTTAGTAATAGTTCACTTCAAAGTATTATTATCCCAAATAGTGTAACGAGTATGGGTGATTACGTGTTTAAAGGCTCAACTTCACTTCAAAGCGTAACTATTGGTAACGGTGTAAAAAGTATAGGTAAAGAAGCGTTTGCTGGTTGCGCTTCGCTTGAAAGCGTAATTATAGACGATGGTGTAATGAACATAGGTAAGAGGGCGTTTGCTGGTTGCAGTTCACTTCAAAGCGTAGTAATACCTATTGGCGTAAAAACCATAGATGGTAAAGCGTTTGAAGGTTGCACCTCATTAACTATTTATTGTGAAGCAGAAAGTGAGCCAAGTGGTTGGTATACTACTTGGAACTATTCAATGCGTCCTATTGTGTGGGGGTATAAATCAACTTAAAAAACACGGCATCTGCCGTGTTTTTGTTTGCAATAAAACGCTAATATTCTAAAACTTTATTTTATGTAATAAAATAGGGGTATGGCTATAATTACTCAATTATTACTTGCGCTTGGTGGCGTTACTCTATTTTTGTTTGGGCTTAAATTAATAAGTGATAATATGCAAATGCTAGCAGGTAACCGTTTAAAAAAGTTTTTAATGCGCTTTACTCGCAACGATTTTTACGGCGTTTTAACGGGTGCAATATCAACTTCGGCGCTTCAGTCTAGCATAGCAACTAACGTTATTGCAGTTGGTTTCGTTGAAAAAAACATTATAACGTTTAGGCAAGCAATGCCTATAATTATGGGCGCAAATATAGGAACTACGGTTACCGCTCAATTAGTTTCGCTATCGGGTAGTGAGTTTAGCGTTACGGCAATAGGCTCGCTCGCTATGTTTATAGGGTTTATTTTAACGTTTTTAAAAAACCAAACGCCTATAAAACTAGGCAACGTTTTATTAGGATTTGGGCTTATATTTTTCGGGCTAGACGTTGTTTCTTCAAGCGTTTCTTTTTTTAAAGGGTTTTTGTGGTTTAGAAATATATTTTTAGTTAAAAACGTAGTTTTATTATTCTTTAACGGAGTGTTTATTACGGCGCTCGTTCAAAGTTCTTCGGCGGTAAGTTCGGTTATAATACTTTTGGCGTCTAACGGGCTAATAAGTTTTGAAAGCAGTATGTTTTTAATACTTGGCGCAAACGTTGGAACGTGTTTTTCGGTTATAATTTCCGCCTTTAACAAGGGTTTAGAAGCGCAAAAAACGGCGCAATTTAACCTTGTTTTTAATGTTTTCGGCTCGCTTATATTTTTTATTCCGCTTTGGCTTTTAAGTGAACAAATAGCGTTTGTATTCGGGGTGTTTTCGGGTGGAATAGAACGGCAAATTGCAAACTTTCACACTTTGTTTAACATTTTAGTAACTTTAATTTTAACTCCCTTTTTAACGCCCCTTTCTCGCCTTGTAAACCGTTTTAACGGTAAAAATGATAAAAATAGGGTGGTAAGTGGGGTTAAAAGTGCAAAAATAGTGGCATAATGATTGACAATAAAGTTAAAAAACGCTAAAATTATTAAGTAACGTAAATATTATATATTTAAGGAGTTATTTTATGAATAAATTAACCGTAAAAGACATTGACGTAAAAGGCAAAAAATGCCTTGTTAGAGTTGACTTTAACGTTCCTATGAAAGACGGCGTTATTACCGACGAAAACAGAATTAACGGCGCACTTCCCACCATTAAATATTTAATGGATAACGGCGCAAAGGTTATTCTTTGCTCGCACATGGGTAAGCCCCACAACGTATTTAACGAAAAAATTAAACTTAACAAAAAAGAAAAGAAAGCAGTTGAAGCACTTCCTGAAAACGAAAGAGAAGAAGCAACGCTTGCTTATATTGAAAAGGCTAAAAAAGACGTTTCAAAGTTCACCTTAAAGCCCGTTGCGGACAGGCTTAACGAGCTTTTAAACGGCAAAGTTACCTTCGCTACCGATACCGTTGGTGAAGACGCTTGCGCTAAAGTTGCTGCGCTTAAAGAAGGCGAAGTAGTTTTACTTGAAAACCTTCGTTTCGACGCTGGTGAAGAAGGTAAAGATTTAGAGTTCTGCAAAAAACTCGCTGCATTTTGCGAAGTTTACGTTAACGACGCTTTCGGTACTGCTCACCGTTCACACGCATCTACCGCTGCTATCGTTGAATACGGCCTTGTAAAAACTGCAGTTTGTGGTTTCCTTATTGAAAAAGAACTTACCGTTATGGCAGACTCGCTCGAACGCCCCGTAAGACCTTTTATTGCTGTACTTGGCGGTGCAAAGGTTGCCGATAAACTCAACGTTATTTCTAACCTTTTAGAAAAATGCGATTCGCTCATCATCGGTGGTGGTATGGCTTACACCTTCTTAAAGGCTAAAGGCTATGAAGTTGGCGCTTCGCTTGTGGACCTTGAAAAACTTGACTACTGCAACGAAATGATTAAAAAGGCAGAAAGCCTTGGCAAAAACCTTTACCTTCCTGTCGATACCGTAGTTGCAAGTTCGTTCCCAAATCCCATCGACGCTGAAATTGAAGTTGACGTTGTTGACGCAACTAATATTCCTGCAGACAAAATGGGGCTTGACATCGGTCCTAAATCAATGGAACTTTTTGCTAGCGTTATTAAAAACGGCAAAACGGTTATTTGGAACGGACCTATGGGCGTATTTGAAAACCCCACTTTAGCAAAAGGTACTATTGCAGTTGCCAAAGCAATGGCAGAAGCAGAAGATGCTACTACTATTATCGGTGGTGGTGACAGTGCTGCCGCAGTTGCTACTCTTGGCTTTGCAGATAAAATGTCGCACATATCAACGGGTGGTGGTGCGTCGCTTGAACTTTTTGAAGGAAAAGTTTTACCCGGTATTGCATGCCTTAACGAAAAAGAATAATTATTTTTGGAGATATTACTATGAGAAAACCTATTATTGCAGGTAACTGGAAAATGAACCTTACGCCATCGCAAGGCGTTAAACTCGTAAACGAACTTAAACCCCTTGTTAAAGACGCTGATTGCGACGTTGTAGTTTGCGTTCCCGCAACCGACATTTACGCAGTAGGCGAAGCACTTAAAGGCTCTAACGTAAAACTCGGCGCTGAAAACGTTCACTTTGCTGAAAGCGGTGCATACACCGGCGAAATCTCGGCAGATATGCTTTTAGAACTTGGCGTTGAATACGTTATTATCGGCCACAGTGAAAGAAGACAATATTTTGGCGAAACCGATGAAACCGTTAACAAAAGAACTCTTACCGCTCTTAAAAAAGGTCTTATTCCCATCGTTTGCGTTGGCGAAACTTTAGAAGAGAGAGAAACTGGCAAGACTGAAGACGTTTTAAAACGCCAAATCGAAATAGGACTTCAAGGCGTTGAAGACCTTACCGCACTCGTTATTGCTTACGAACCCGTTTGGGCTATCGGTACGGGTAAAACCGCTACTAGCGAACAAGCAAACGAAACTATCGGCTTTATAAGAAAAACTCTTGCAGAACTTTTCTGCCCCAACTGCGCAAGTCAAGTTCGCATTCAATACGGTGGTTCTATGAAACCCACTAACGCAAAAGAACTTATGGCTATGGAAGAAATTGACGGTGGTCTTATCGGTGGCGCTGCTCTTAAAGCAGTTGACTTTGCAGGCATCGTTAACTACAACAAATAAAATTACGGTTTAACCACTCTATGAGTGGTTAACTTTTTGGAGATTACTATGAAAAAAACACCCGTTATGTTACTTATAATGGACGGTTACGGGCTTGCAGGTAGCGAGTTCGGCAACGCAATTTCGCTTGCAGGCACTTCGGTTATTAAAAACCTTGCTAGCGCTTACCCTTACACCACGCTTGGCGCAAGCGGTATGAGCGTTGGTCTTCCCGATGGGCAAATGGGCAACAGTGAAGTTGGACACTTGAATATGGGTGCAGGCCGTATCGTTTACCAAGACCTTACTAGAATTACTAAAGAGATTTTAGACGGCGAGTTTTTCAAAAACGAAGAACTTTTAAAAGCGATTAACTCTAGTAAAACTTCGGGAAAGAAACTTCACCTTTACGGACTACTTTCTAACGGTGGCGTTCACAGCCACAACACCCACCTTTACGCACTTTTAAAAATGTGCAAAAACGAAGGGGTTGAAAACGTTTTCGTTCACTGCTTTTTAGACGGGCGCGACGTTGCACCCACTTCAGGCGCAGATTTTATAGCCGAACTTGAAAGCGAAATTAAAAAAATAGGCGTTGGTGAAATTGCAACGGTGTCTGGTAGATATTACGCAATGGATAGAGATAATCGTTGGGATAGGGTTGAAAAGGCTTACGACGCTCTTACCGTAGGTAGCCCCGTAACTTCAACTAGCGCAGAACAAACGGTTAGAGAAAGTTACGAACAAGGCGTTACCGACGAGTTCGTCGTTCCGTTTAGTGTTTGCCGTAATGGTAAACCCGTTGGTCTTATCGAAAAGGGCGATAGCATTATTTTCTTTAACTTCCGCCCCGATAGAGCAAGGGAAATTACCCGTGCTTTCACCGTTCAGGATTTTGACGGTTTTGAAAGAAAAACGGGTTATTTAGCACCCGTTTACGTTGGTTTTTCACGCTACGACGCTACTTTTGAAAACGCAGGCGTTGCGTTTAAGAAAATTAGCCTTGATAACACTCTTGGCAAATACCTTGCAGATAAAGGCTTTACTCAACTTAGAATTGCCGAAACTGAAAAGTACGCTCACGTTACCTTCTTCTTTAACGGTGGCGTAGAAGCACCCGAGAAAAACGAACAGCGCGACCTTATTCCGTCGCCAAAGGTTGCAACTTACGACCTTCAACCTGAAATGAGCGCAATTCCCGTTACCGAAAAGGTGCTTGAAGAAATTGACTCTGGTAACTTCGACGTAATAGTTCTTAACTTTGCAAACTGCGATATGGTTGGTCACACCGGCGTTTTAAACGCTGCAATTACCGCTGTTAAAACGGTTGAAGATTGCGTTCAAAAAATCGTTGACAAAATGCTTTCGATTGGTGGCTCGGTGCTTATTACTGCCGACCACGGCAACGCAGACCGTATGTTTGAAGATGAAAACGGCGAAAAGCCATTTACGGCTCACACGACAAACCCCGTTCCGTTTATTTTAGTTTCTAACAAGTTTAAAGGCGCAAAACTTAAAGAAGGCGTGCTTGCAGATATTGCCCCCACCTTACTTGAAGTTATGGGCGTTGAAAAGCCTAGCGAAATGACGGGAACTAGTCTTATTGTAAAATAATTAAAAATACCTTAAAAATTGTTGTAAAAAATAAATTATTGTGCTATAATCTTAAAGCACGAATAAAAAATATCTTATGCGAGGTGTATTATGCCTTACGGTTTATATAACTTTTTATCAATTTTATGCTTGGTTTTATCGCTTATAGCGTCTATTTTTGTTATAATCGTTGTTATTATGCAACCAAGTAACTCTAGTGGTGTTAGTGCAATAAGCGGTAGTTCCGAAACGTTTTATGGTAAGAACAAATCAAAAACTCTAGAGAGTAAAATGAGAAAACTCACTATTATTGCAATTGCAGTTTTAGCAGTTTGCATGATTGTGTTCTTCATTTTAAACTCGAATTTGGTTGTTGTTAAATAATAAAAGGAAAACGGCTAATTGTTTAGCCGTTTTTTATTTTGATTAAACTTTAATAAACTTTTCTATAATTTAGTTATGATATTAAAAGATGAATTACTTAAAAAGTTCATATCGGGCGAGGCTGAAAACCTTGGTGTAAAGCGCATTTGCGAACTTTTTGAAGCCAAGTCGCAGTTTGAAAAAACGGCGATAAGAAACGCTATAGCAGAACTAGAAAGCGAAGGAAGAATAGTTTATACAAACGGTCGCTTTGTTAAGTTTGAAAATAGCGGGCTATTTAAAGGCGTTGTAAAGGGGAACGAGCGTGGCTTTGCATTTGTCGTTACCGAAAACGGTGGCGATTTTTTCGTGCCTTCAAAAAACCTTCATAACGCCCTTCACGGCGACACCGTTATTATAGAAAAGGTAAAATCACTTCGTGGCTCGTCAGACGAAGCCGAGGTTAAAAAGATTTTAAAGCGTGGTATTAAAACGCTTGTTGGAACTTATCAAGCCGAAAACGGGTTTGGCTTTATCGTTCCAGACGATAAAAATTATTACGTTGACGTATACGTTCCGTTTAAAAAGTCGCGTGGGGCAAAGTCGGGCGATAAGGTGGTTTGCGAAATTACAGAGTATCCTGAAGTTCGCCGTAACCCCGAAGGTAAAATACTAGAAATACTAGGAAAACGCTTTGATTTAAAGGCGGAAGAACTTTCCATTATAAAAGCGTATAACTTGCCACTTGATTTTGAAGAGCCCGTTAAACGCGAACTAGAACTAATTAGCGATAGCGTTAGCGAAAGCGAACTTGCAGGTAGAACTGACTTTACTAGCGACTTCGTTGTTACTATCGACGGGGAAGACTCTCGCGATTTTGACGATGCCGTTTGCGTTAAAAAGGTGGGCAGTGGTTATAAACTTTACGTTCATATTGCCGACGTTTCTCATTACGTTAAGTTTTATAGCGAAATAGGAAAGGAAGCGTTTGCACGTTCAACTAGCGTGTATTTTCCAGAGCGCGTTATTCCTATGCTACCTAAAAAACTTTCTAACGGAATATGTTCGCTTAACGAAGGCGAGTTAAGGCTTACGCTTTCGGTTATAATGGATATAAACAGTCAAGGCGTGGTTACTTCGTTTGATATAGTTAACGGGTATATTCGCTCGAAAAAACGTTTAACTTACACAACCGTTCAATCTATTATAGACGGCGACAGCGAAGTTTTAAGCGAAAACGAAGAAGTTACTAAAAACGTAACTTTAATGTATGAACTATCTAAACTTCTAACCAAAAAGCGTGAAGAAAGGGGGAATATTGACCTTTCGGTTAAAGAAAGCCACATAACGGTTGACGAAAAGGGAAATATTTCAGTTGAGCCGAGAAAGAGCGCCGAAGCGTATAAAATTATTGAAGAGTTTATGATACTTGCAAACGAAACGGTTGCAGAGTACGTATTCTATCTTAATTTGCCCTTTATTTACCGCGTTCACGAAAAGCCCGATAGAGAAAAGGTTGAAGGTTTTAAAACGTTTTTAAAGGCGCTTAATATTTTCGTTAAGTGGAACGGCGATACTTGCCACCCAAAAGACTATCAAACGCTACTTGAAAGTTTAAAGGGGAAGCCACTTTTTAACGTTGTTAATAAGGTTATGCTCCGTTCAATGCAAAAGGCTAAATACACCCCCGAAAATGTAGGGCATTTTGGGCTTTCAAGCAAGTGTTATTGCCACTTTACTTCGCCTATACGCCGTTATCCCGACCTTGTTATTCACGCAATAGTTAAAGATATTTTATCAGGGAACGACGTTATTAAAAGGTTTTCTACCTTTGTTAGCGATGCAAGTATAGTTTCTTCGCAAAACGAGCGCCGTGCCGACGAGGCAGAGCGTGCTATGGACGACCTTTATAAATGCCGGTTTATGAAAAAGCACGTTGGAAAGGAATATCACGGTGTAATTTCTGGCGTTACGGGCTTTGGGGTGTTCGTTGAACTTGAAAACACCGTTGAAGGTCTTATAAAACTTGAATATTTGCCACGTGGCAGTTACGCGCTAGACGAAGGTGGCTATACTCTTCGTTCAGGAAAGCGTTCGTTTACGCTAGGCGATGAAGTTTGGGTTAAAGTAATGGGCGTTGATATGCGTTCAAGAAGAATTGATATGGCGCTTATTGCGCACAAAAATAATAAATAAGGTTGATAATATTAAAAAATATTATTATAATAGTACTATGAAACTAATTACCGAAAACAGACAAGCAAGGCACGAATATTTTATAGACGATACCTACGTTACGGGTATCGTTTTAGAAGGTGCCGAAGTTAAGTCGGTAAGAGCAGGTAGCGTTAACCTAAAAGATAGTTTTTGCTCGATTACAAATGGCGAAGTGTTTATAAGAAATATGCATATTGCCGTTTACGATAAATCGGGCGCGTATAACACTCGTGATAGCAAGCGTGATAGAAAACTTTTACTTCGCCGAGCAGAAATAAATAAACTAGTTGGCAAAATAGGCGAAAAGGGTTATACGCTTATTCCACTTGAAGTGTTTTTTGAAGGTAGCCTTTGCAAAGTTAAAATAGGGCTTTGCCGTGGTAAACACACCTATGATAAAAAGGAAACTATCAAGCAAAAAGATATTAAAAGGAGCATTGATAGAGAACTTAAAAATTATTAAACGGGGATGCACCGGATTTGATTGGGTAGCAAGCCTGACGTAAGCGAATCGAAGCCCCGAGTCTTCGTAAAAAGCGGGAAACTTAAATTAAATGCAGACAATCGTTTAGCATACGCTGCCTAATGGTGGCTGTCTTTGGTTAATTGCCGTCGGTTAACTAAAAGGCATTATTTATGGCGGAACGTTATTTTACGTTTTGGTTGTGGCGTAACTTAACTATTTAGCAACACACGGCGCAGTGGGTTTGTTCGTTGAAACACGGCGCAAGGGATAAAAACGGAATACGTTCGTAGAAAGCGCAGTCAAACTATTCAAGACGTGGGTTCGACTCCCACCATCTCCACCAAAACAAAAGAAGGGCAGTAGCGCCCTTTTTTTGTTTTGCTTTGAAAGTTGTAGTGGGAGTCGAACGGGTGGGTAGCGCAAACTTATAAGAAATAATTAATTACTAATAGTTTGCGCCAAACAGTTTAGTAAACTGTTTGCCACACAGGCGTGATAGTGAAGCGTTAGCGAAACGGAGCGACTCCCGAATAAAAGTGCATATTACCTAAAAGCCGTATATGGCGTTATTTTTAGGCATACACGCCTACTGCTTTTTTGCTTTGAAAGTTTGAGTGGGAGTCGAACGGGTGGGTAGCGCAAACTTAAATTAAGTAATTATATAAAATAAAAAGGTCACCTTATGGTGACCTTAATGATTTAATTAACCTATAAAATCGTTATACGCTTTGTTAGAACCATAGCAAACCATTTTCCCTTGTTGGTCTATATTTTCCCAACGGTAAGAATCTCTTTTTAAAACAACGTATAACTCAAAAAATCTTTCAGCGTCTTTCTTATTTTCAAAGTAGAAAATGGTAAGTGATTCGCCGTCTTTTGAAGCGGTAAGTTTTTTAGCGCCTGCTTCAAGATTATCAATACCATAGCCAATTACAGGTAAAGTGCTTGCAAAATCATCTTTACTAACGTAACTTACGTTTGAAACGCTATAACTTAAGCCTTCCATTTTTTCTTTTGCTTTTTCAGCGGTTGACGGAACGCAAGCAACTAGGCAAAGCGCGGTAAGAAGACAAACTAACGAAACAGATATTGTTTTAATAAACTTTTTCATAAAAATCCTCCAAGTTTTAATTTAGTTCATTTTAACATATGTAAAATACTTTGTCAATATTGAAATACGTTTTACACAAAAATTAAATTGTGCTAAAATATTAGTATGTTTAAGGCAAATAAAAAGTTAAAAACAATTACTATAATTTCGTTCGTTATACTAATAACTTTAATGTGGCTACCACTTTTTACAACGTGGGAACCTTGGCATCAACCACTTTCTTACGCAATACTCGTTTTAACGTCTACTTTCTCGTTATTTTTCGTTAAAAACAGAAAAAGGTCGCTTTTAATTACTATTGCGCTTGCGTTTGGGCTTGTTGCAGACTATTTTTTAATAATTTTACAAGGCTATCAAACGGAAGCGATGTGCGCTTTTTCGGTAAGTCAACTGCTTTTTGCAATAGTAGCGCTTACCTTTTCTAGCACTAAAAAGGGTAAAGTAATTCAAGTTGTGATAAGGGTTGTTTTAACGCTTTTAGGTGTTTTAGTAACGAATATAGTTTTAAAAGAAGGGGCATTACCACTTTACGTTATTTCGGTAGCGTATTATATAAATATGCTTTTAAGTATGGTAATTGCGTTTTGCCACTTTAAAAAAGGCGCTTTTCAAAAGGCGTTTGCAATAGGATTACTTTTGTTTGCCCTTTGCGATATAACCGTTGGTTTCGATTTTTTAATAAATATATTTTCGTTAGGTCCTGGAAATATTATTTACGATATTAACAACTTACCTTTTAAACTTAGCGTTTTCTTTTACACCCCTTCACAAGTGGTTTTATCGTTAAGCACTAAACTAAAATAAAAAAGGCTTGCAGTTGCAAGCCTTTTAATTTGTTATTTAAGTTGTTCTTCAAGTTCTTTAATTCTATCTAAAAGCGCTTGATATTCTTGTTTTGTTAAAACAACTTTATTGTTGCCGATAGAAGCAGTAGCCGTAGCACCCTTACTGTTAAGGGCTTTCTTTCTAAATAATAATATTATTGCAAATACTGCCCAAATAATACCTATAATAAGTATTGTAAATATATTATCCATAAAGAAGTCTGAGTTTCCGCCAACTATAGCGTATACTATCATACCTTCAAACACTGCAAGAGCAACGTAAGATATAATTTGAATTATAAGCGAGTTTTTGCCCATTGATAGCGTGTTGCCAACCAAGGTGTTAAATAGTATAGTAATTGCTGCAATAATAACGGTTGCGTTTAAGTATGCGCCTTGAAGACCCGACCAAATAGATATAAGGAAAAGTACTGCCGAAACGCCTATTAAACCTGCCGAAATAAGACCAAACAAGTTTTTGTTAGATATAGCGTCAACTGCGTTTAATAAGAATAACCCCGAAAGGAAAATTACAAGTAGCGTAAGAAGCACTTTTACAAGCAATTCAGAAAGTGAATCTGCAATAATCTTTCCGTCTGCCGAGCAGTTTACAAGGTATAATATTGCAATTAAACCTGCCGCTATAACGCAAGCAATAGACACCGAAGTTATAATTTTTTTAAGTTTTTCGTTTAAAGTCATATAAACCTCCTTTAAAGCACGAAGTGCGCTTTTATATCGTAATATTACCATACTAATAAAGTGTTGTCAATATTTATTTTCAAAAAACAAAAAGCATACCTAATATAAGTATGCTCTTTTTTATTAAATTAAACCGTAGTGTTTGCCAAGTTTTATAAACGCTTGTTCACTGCGAGTTATAAGGTCGGGGCTAATGCAAGTTGCAAGCCTAACGTAGCCGTTAACTCCAAACGAGTTAGAAGGAACGAGTAGAAGCCCAAGCGTTTTAGCGTAATCGCAAAAATCTTCGGCGTTAGGTGTTGGCGACTTCATAAAGATATAAAACGCGCCTTTTGGGTTAACGCAAGTAAAGCCAGAAGAGTTTAAAACTTTAATGAGCGCATCGCGATTATCTTTATATATAGAAGTATCGGCAACTTCATCAACGCAAAGTTCAATAACCTTTTGGAATAAACTAGGTGCACAAACGTAACCTAAACTTCTGCCTGCGCCCGCTATTGCAAGGTAAAGTTTTTGAGCGTTATCGCAACTAGGCGAAACGGAAACGTAACCTATTCTTTCGCCGGGAACTGAAAGCGCCTTTGAATAAGAATAGCAAATAACGGTGTTTTTATAGTATTTTGGAATAAACGGGCAAACTGCGCCGTCAAAAAGTATTTCGCGATACGGCTCGTCTGCAATAAGATAGATGGGATGGCCGTATTCTTTTTCTTTACTTTGTAAAAGGCTTGCAAGGCTTATAAGCGCATCTTCAGTGTAAACTGTGCCACTAGGGTTGTTAGGGCTATTTAATATAACGGCTTGAACGTCGCTACAAATAACGTCTTTAACAAGTTTAGCGTCTATATCGAAAACTTCGCTACAAGGTGCCGTAATAAGGGTTGCGCCTGCATTTTCTGCAAACACCTTATATTCTGGAAAGTATGGCGCAAAGGTTAAAACTTTATCGCTCGGTGAAGAAATAATCGCTTTAAGCGTTATTGCAAGGCCTGCTGCTGCGCCACAAGTCATATAGGTAAGTTCAGGCGAAAGTTCAAAGCCGTAACGCTTTAAATTATAGTTACAAATAGCCTTTCTAACTGGAAGGTTACCTTGCGCAGAAGTGTAGCCGTGAATAGAGGGGTTTTGAACTTCATTTATAATAACGCTAGTAACTTTTTCGGGGCAGGGAACGCTTGGGTTGCCAAGAGTGTAGTCAAACACGTTTTCTGCGCCTATTTTTGCTGAAAGTTCTTTTCCGTACTCGAAAAGTTCACGTATTTTAGATTTAGTTGCGCCAAGCGCATACATTTTTTCGTTAATCATAAACGCTCCTTAAAAATCTTTAAAATTATAACATATTATCGAATATTATTCAATATTTTCTTAAAAAAATGATTAAAAAATCTTGACAACTAAATAAAATGGGAATATAATTTTAACGTAGGAGCAAGAAAATGAAAAAAAGTAGTTTCTCTTTTTATTTTGCATATTACTTTTTTAAGCCATATTGTTAAATATCGGTTGTTTTTTTGCGTACTTTAATTTTTTTAAAAAAGTAATTTTGAGATGACCGAAATAAGTTTCGGTCATTTTTAATTTTAAGCGAGGCAGTTATGATTATTATTGTAAAACAAAACCATGAAGAAAAACAACTCAACAACTTAGTAAAATGGATAAAACAGCAAGGTCTTGGCGTCGATTTAAGTATAGGCCACAACACCACCGTATTAGGCTTGGTTGGCGATACTAGTAAAATTGATATCGACCTTGTTCGCTCGCTTGATATCGTTGAAAACGTTAAGCGTATTCAAGAGCCGTTTAAGTGCGCTAACCGTAAGTTCCACCCGGAAGACACCATAGTTGATATATCTGGGCATAAGTTCGGTGGCGATAACTTCCAAATTATAGCAGGGCCGTGTTCGGTTGAAACGGAAAAGCAAATAGTTGAAGTTGCAAAAGCCGTTAAAAAAGCGGGTGCGACTATACTTCGTGGTGGTGCGTATAAGCCTAGAACTTCGCCGTACTCTTTCCAAGGTCTTCGCGAAACGGGGCTTGACCTTTTGCTTAAAGCAAAGGCTGAAACGGGTATGCCCATAGTTACCGAAATTATGAGCCCTTCGCATATCGACCTTTTTAAAGACGTTGATATTATTCAAATAGGCGCGCGCGATATGCAAAACTTTGAACTTTTAAAAGAAGTTGGCAAAACCAAAAAGCCCGTTTTATTAAAGCGTGGGCTTGCAAATACCATTGAAGAGTGGCTTATGAGCGCCGAATATATTATGAGCGAAGGTGGAAAAGATATTATTTTATGCGAAAGGGGTATTCGTACTTACGAGCCTTACACTAGAAACACCCTAGACCTTTCGGCAATTCCACTTCTTAAAGAACTTACACACCTTCCCGTGGTGGTTGACCCTTCGCACGCATCGGGGCTTTCAAGGCTTGTAAAACCCTTATCGCTTGCATCGGTTGGTGCAGGTGCTCACGGTCTTATGATAGAAGTTCACAACGACCCCAAGCACGCTTGGTGTGACGGTGCGCAATCTATTACCCCCGAACAATTTAAAGATATAGTTGATAGCATAGACGTTATGCTACCCGTTGTTAACAAACAAAGAGATTTATGAAAGTAGGTATTATCGGGCTAGGCCTTATGGGTGGTAGCCTAGGAAAAACTTTAAAAAAGCAAGGCGCTCATACCGTTTACGGTTACGACATAAGCGATTCGGTTATGCTTAAAGCCGAAATGGTTGGCGCAATAGACGGCGTTTTAAACGAGGAAACTGCGCGCGAGATTGATATGCTTATAGTTTCGCTTTACCCTAGCGCACTTGAAAGCGTTCTTGAAAGGTTTTTACCCTTTTTAAAAGATAAAGCAGTGGTAACCGATTTTTGTGGAATTAAGCGTGAAACGGTTGCCGTTATGAAAAATCTTGCTAAAAAGTACGGTAACCTTGTGTTCGTTGGAGGTCACCCTATGGCGGGCAGAGAGTTTTCGGGCATTGAACGCTCTATATCAACGCTATTTGAAAAGGCGTCGATGGTGCTGGTTAACGTTAACGCCGATATATTTGAACTTGAATCGGTTAAAAACTTTTACTTATCGCTCGGCTTTGCAGAAGTGGTTATAACTAGCGCAGAATATCACGATAAAGCAATAGCGTTTACTTCGCAACTTTGCCACGTCGTATCGAACGCGTTTATCAAAAACGAAATTGCAAGCGAGCACTTCGGCTATTCGGCGGGAAGTTATAAAGACTTAACACGCGTTGCTAGGCTTAACCCTGAAATGTGGGCAGAACTTATGATAGAAAACGCCGACAATTTAAATAGCGAACTACTTGAACTAATTTCAAACCTTCAAAAATATTCCCTTGCCCTTGAAAAAGGCGATAAAGAAGGGCTTAAACAACTTTTAAAAGAAGGCAACGATAGAAAACTTTTAATAGATACCAAGCAAAAAAGATGAAAACTATAACCGTAAACGCATCAAAAAAATACAACGTTATAATAAGCAGTGACCTTGGTGGTTTAACTGCGTTTTTAGCGCCCCTTATTAAAGGCGATAAAGTTGCCGTTATAACCGACGATACCGTTAGTAAGTTATACGCAAGCGAAGTTATAAGCGCTCTTAAAGGCTATGAAGTTAGCGTGTTAACGGTAAAGTCTGGCGAAGATAGCAAAAACGCCACTAACTTTATTTACCTTGCAAACGAACTTGCTAGGCTCGGCTTTTCACGCACGTCAACGGTTATTGCGCTTGGCGGTGGCGTTATAGGCGACCTAGCAGGGCTAGTATCTGCAACCTTTATGCGTGGAATAACGCTTATTCAAATACCAACAACGCTTCTTTCTATGGTCGATTCGTCGGTGGGTGGAAAAACTGCCATTGATTTAGACGCTGGCAAAAACTTGCTTGGTGTTTTCTATCAACCAAACGGCGTTTACGTTAGCCTTTCCTTTTTAAAAACGCTTCCACAGCGTGAAATTGTTTGCGGGCTTGGCGAAATTACTAAATACGCCTTTATCGACGGTAGAATTACCCCACAAGATATAAGCGAGAAAAACTACGAAAAGTTAATAGAAAAGTCGCTTGAAATTAAGCGTGATATAGTCGAGCGTGACGAAAAGGAAAGTGGCGATAGAATGCTACTTAACTTCGGTCACACCGTAGGCCACGCCATTGAAAAACTTTACAACTATACTTTATCGCACGGCGAGTGCGTAATAATGGGTATGTACTCTGCGTTAAACGTTTCAAAAGCACTTGGCTATTTAAGCGAAAACGGCTATAATAGTGGCGTTAAGTTATTAAACGAAACGGGAGTTATGCCGTGTAACGATTTTTCAAAAGACCAAATACTTTCGGTTATGAAAAAAGACAAAAAAGGCGACGGAGATAGCGTTAACTTCGTTGTAACCACGGGCTTTGGAAGTTCTAAACCCGTTAAAATTAAGTACGAAAAACTGATTGAAATTATATGAACGTAAAAATTACTCCACAAACACTCAAAGGAGTTATAAACGCGCCACCGTCAAAATCGTTTGCGCATCGCTTACTAATATCTGCTTTCTTGTCGGGTAAAAAAGTTAGCGTTTTAGGGCTTGGAACTTCTAGTGACGTTATAACGACTCTTAATGCGCTTAAAGGGCTTGGAGCAGTAGTTACCGAAATAGACGGCGGAGTTACTATCGAGCGAAAAAACTTGCCTAGTGAAAAGGTCGTTTTAAATATGAACGACAGTGGCTCGTCACTTCGCTTTTTAATGCCCGTTGTATCGGCGCTTGGTTTAAACGTTGAGTTTATAGGCACTGAAAGGCTACTTAATCGCCCTATAAGTGAACTTGTAACTTCGCTCAACGAGCACGGCGCTAAAATTGAAGGGCATACGGTAAACGGTAAAATTGAAGGTGGGGTTTACAAAATAAACGGTGGTGTTTCATCGCAATATATAACGGGGCTTATGCTTGCGCTTTCAGTTTTAGGTGGAGAAATTATAATAGAGGGCGAACTTGTAAGCAAGCCTTATATCGATATTACTTTAAGCGTTTTAAAAGACTTTGGCGTTTCGGTTATAGAAAGTGAAAATCGCTATATAATCAAAAAGGGCTATAACCTAACTAAAACGGAGTTTTTCGTTGAAGGCGACTGGTCTGGGGCGTCGTTTATGCTAGTTGCAGGCGCGCTTGGTGGCCCAGTAACGGTAAAGGGGCTTAACGCAAGAAGCGTTCAAGGCGATAGCGAAATTATTGATATAATTAAAAAAGTTGGTGGAAAAGCTACTATAAACGGTAGCGAAATCACCGTTGAAAAGGATAAACTTAACGGCATTGAAGTTAACATTGAAAATATTCCCGACCTTTCGCAAATTATAGCAGTGCTACTTGCTTTTGCAAAAGGAACGTCTAAAATAACGGGCGTTTCAAGGCTAAAAGGAAAGGAAAGTGATAGAATTAGCGCCATAGTTGATATGCTAAACGGCTCGGGCGTTAAGTGCGAGTATATAAACAACCAAATTACTATAAGTGGTGGCGTTCCAACATCGTTTAAAGCAGACGGAAATAGCGACCACAGAACGGTTATGTCTAACGCAATACTTGCAAGTTATGCGCAAGGTGGTAGCGAAATTACAGGCGCTCAGGCACACGTTAAATCGTACCCAGAGTTTTTTAACGATTTTATGGCATTAGGTGGAGAATATGTCGATATTTAAAGGAAAAAATCTTTGTATTGAAGTAACGGGAACGTCGCACGGCGAAAGCGTTAAGGCAAGCGTTAAAGGCTTTCCCGCTTACGAATACGATAATCAAAAGTTAAACGCTTTTATGGAAAGGCGAAAAGCGTCGTCTTCGGTGTTTTCAACGCCGAGAAAAGAGCCCGACGAACTTATTTTTAACGGTGCTTTAAATAATAAAATTGACGGCGACTTTGAAATTGAAATTAAAAACGTTAACGTTAAAAGTAAAGACTATAACGAACTTTACGCTAAACCACGCCCGTCTCACGCCGACTACGCTTGGTACCTTAAAGATGGTGCGCTCGATTTTTCAGGCGGGGGTAGGTTTTCGGCAAGGCTTACCGCTCCACTTAACGCAGTTGGGGGCTTGTGCAAGCAATACCTTGAAGATAAAGGCGTTTCGGTAGTGGCGTACTTGCAGTCGGTTGGCTCGGTAAGCGGTAGGTCTTATAAAAACGGCGAACTTTCGCTAAATGAAATTATAAGCCTTTCAAACGGTTTCCCGTCGCTTGATAAAAAAGAAGAAATGCTCAATGAAATTGCGCTTGCAAAACGTGAAGGCGATAGCGTTGGCGCTATTATCGAGTGCGTTGTTTACGGCGCTCCCGCAGGCGTTGGCGATAATTTGTTTTCGGGTTTAGAAGGGAAAATAGCGTCGTTACTTTACGCAATTCCCGCAGTTAAAGGGGTTGAGTTTGGTTCTGGCTTTGAAATGTGCGCTAAAAAGGGTAGCGAAGTTAACGATAGTTTATATTACGAAAACGGCGAAGTTAAACTTAAAACTAACAACAACGGTGGAATAAACGGTGGAATATCTAACGGCTTTTTAATTACTATGCGCGTTGCTATTAAACCAACCCCGTCTATATTTAAAGAGCAAGATACTATCGACCTTGTTAAAAAAGAAAACGTTAAAATTAAAATAAACGGTAGGCACGATGCTTGCGTTGCAGTAAGGGCAGTTCCACTTGTTGAAAGTGCCGTTTGCATAGCGCTTATTGATGAAATTATTTAGGAGCATTATTATGGATTTACTTGAAATTAGAAACAAAATAGACGCAATTGACGATGAACTTGTAAAACTTTACGCAAGCCGTATGGCGCTTTCTAAAGAAGTTGGGCTTTTAAAGTCTAAAACTGAAAAAGCCGTTCACGACGGCAAGCGTGAAAGCGAAATACTTTATCGTTTATCGCAAAAAACTCCCGAAGAATTAAGGCTTTACCTTAAAGAACTTTACGACACTATTTTCTACACTAGCAAGGCTTACCAAGCAAAGTTTGCAGTTGAAACTTCGCCCGTTAAGCAAGAACTTGATAAATTAGTAGAAAACGGTTTAATCAACTTCCCCGTTGACGGTACCGTTGCTTGCCAAGGCGTTTACGGCGCAAATAGTGGTTTGGCTGCCGAAAAGATTTTCCCTATAAGCGACGTTACTTACTTTAAAACCTTTGAAGGCGTTTTCAACGCAGTTGAAAAAGGGCTTTGCGAGTTTGGCGTTTTACCCATTGAAAACAGTACTGCAGGCTCGGTTAGCGAAGTTTACGACCTTATGAGAAAATACGATTTCCATATCGTTAAAAGCGTAAGAATGCAAATTGACCACTGCTTATGCTCTATAACGGGAAACGTTAGCGATATTAAAACGGTGATTTCGCACCCACAAGCGTTAACTCAATGCTCTGAAGCGCTTAAAGTGTTGGGCGTTAAAACTGAAATTGCCGAAAACACTGCCGTTGCCGCACAGCGAGTTAGCGAACTCGGCGATAAGTCGCTTGGCGTTTTATGCTCGAAAGAATGCGCTAATGCATACGGGCTTAAAATCGTTAACGATAAAGTTCAAAATAGCGAGAAAAACTACACTCGTTTTATTTGCATAACTAAAAATATGCGCATTTATAAAGGCGCAGATAAAATTAGCGTTATGACTAGTTTATCGCACACCCCCGGCTCGCTTAACAAAGTTCTTGCAAGGTTTTACGCTTTCGGGCTTAACCTTACTAAAATTGAATCGCGCCCCATTGAAGGTAGCGACTTCGAGTTTATGTTCTACTTTGATTTTGAAGGCGACGTAACCGATAGTGAAGTTAGAAATCTTATTGCCGAACTTGAAAACGGCTCGTGCAAGTTCGTGCTTTTAGGTTGTTACAAGGAAAGTATATGAAACTCTGTTTGGTAGGCGAAAAACTTTCGCACAGTTACTCTAAAGAAATACACAATTTAATGGGGCTTGACTATTCGCATACCGAAGTTGAAAGGGGTAAGCTTAAAGCCTTTGTTGAAAATAACGATTACAGTGGCTATAACGTAACCATACCTTATAAAAAAGAGATTATACCGTACCTTGATTACGTTGACGCTAGCGCCCAAAAAGTTGGGGCAATAAACGTTGTTAACGTGGTTGACGGCAAGCGTTACGGCTATAATACCGATATTTCGGGTATGGAATATATGATTAAGCGCAAGGGCGTTTCCGTTTACAATAAGTGCGTTTTAGTGCTTGGAACGGGTGGAACTAGTAACACCGCTTTAACGCTTATGAATAAACTTGGCGCTAAAAAGGTTACCGTTGTTGGAAGAACGTCGCCTGTAAATTACGAAAACTGTTACGAACTTACTGGTACTCAAATTATAATTAATACAACCCCCGTTGGTATGACGCCCGACCTTCTTGGTAAGGCAGTTGATATTAAGCGTTTTCCTAACCTTATTGCCGTTTTCGACGCCGTTTATAACCCACAGCGCACGGCAATAGTACGCGAGGCGTTATCGCTTAATTTAGTAGCGTCTAGCGGGCTTCCTATGCTAGTTGAACAAGCGCTTTGCGGTGAAGATATTTGGCTTAACAAAACTCATACAGAGTGCGATAGCGAGAATATGATTTTTGAAATTGCAAAGCGCAAACTCAATATTGCGCTTACGGGAATGCCGTCGTCTGGTAAAAGCACGGTAGGAAAATTGCTTGCAAAAAGGCTCAATAGGCCGTTTTTCGACGTTGACGATGAAGTTTACGCTAAAACAAGCAAAACCCCCGCCGAAATTATTAAAACCCAAGGCGAGAGCGTTTTTAGACAAATTGAAAGCGAAGTGGTTAAAGAACTTTCGGCAAAATCAGGGGCAGTTATTGCGCTTGGTGGCGGAAGTATTTTAAGTAAAGAAAATAGAGAGTGTATTGCCTCTAACTGCGTTTCGGTTTATATAAAGCGTGATTTATCGCTTTTAAAAACTAATGGCAGACCTATTTCGCAAGAAAAGGGCGTTGAAAAATTATATAACGAAAGAAAGGCGTTTTACGAAAGCGCAAACGTAACCGTTTTAAACAACGAACAAATTGAAAATACCGTTAAGGAGATTATTGAAAAGTATGAAATTGCTTGTTCTAAATGGTCCTAATTTAAATATGCTTGGAATTAGAGAGCCGGGCATTTACGGAAACGGCGATTATAAGTCGCTTGTAAAATATATAAAAGAAAGTGCCAAAGAAGTTGGGGTTACAGTAGACGTTAAGCAGTCGAACTACGAAGGGGAACTAGTAACCCTTATTCAAAAGGCAAGGCTACGCTACGATGGAATTATAATTAACGCAGGCGCATATACTCACACTAGTATTGCAATACTTGATGCGCTTAAAGCCTCGGGGCTTTTAACGGTTGAAGTTCACATTTCTAACGTTAAAGAGCGTGAAGATTTTAGGCAAATTAGTTATATTTCGCTTTACGCAGAAAAGGTAATAATGGGTAAAGGATTTTTAGGCTATAAAGAAGCCGTAAACTATTTTGCCGAGCGCAGTTAATTAAAAATAAAAACAACTTTATAAAAATACCTTTAAAAAGGTAGCGTTTTAGCAATTTTTGTGCTACAATAACCTTGCAAATCGGGGTGTAGCGCAGTTGGTAGCGCGCATGGTTCGGGACCATGAGGTCGTGGGTTCAAATCCCGTCACTCCGACCAAAAAATTAGCAAGCATATGCATAATGCTTGCTAATTTTTTTATTTGCTTACGACGGGAGCGGAGCAAATCCCGTGATATTATGCGCTAAAAGTAGTAACGGTCGTGGGTGACGCGATTTTTTCAAAATCGCTACTTAAGTCGCTTCGCTCCTTACAAATCCCGTCTATTATATTGTCGTTTAGTTATGTATTACAATAAAAAAGGCTGACCGAGTGGTTAGCCTTTTTTGTTTATAATAAATCTTTTAAAGTGTTTGCAACACAAGTTCCTAAAATCTCATAGCCTTTGTCTACGAAGTGGCAGTAGTCTTTAAACATATCTGCGCCCCAAGTTTTAGTAACTTCAAACAAATCGTTAACTAAAACGCCGTTTTCTTTGCAAACTTTTACCGCTTTTTCGTTATACTCAATAATTTCTTCGGTCGAGCGTGGGTTAACGGGGCAGGTGCCTGCTGGGTTCATAGGCGTTGTGGTTGCAAAAACTATTTTAGCGTTGGGGTAAAGAAGATTTAAAAGTTTAACGATTTTAATAACGTTTTTGCAGTAATCTTCAACCGAAGTTAAACTATCGCCGATACCAGACCAATGAGCAACGTCCCAATGACCGGCGTTAAATTGAATAAGGTCAACTTTTTCAGGCTCGCATAAATTAAGCCATAACCTTAACGAAGTTATAATATATTGTGTGTTTCTGCAATTTTCGGGGGGATAGTAAACGTCGGCAACGTCTTCAAGAAGTTTTTTGGTGTATTCACAGTAGCCAACCCTTATAGAGTCGCCTATTAAAAGCACTTGCTTTTTGTTTTCGTTAAGGGCTTTACCAACGGTTTTACTGCCTTCTTCGGTATAAAAATCTTTATCGTTCATAAGTTCTCCTTTATATGGTTTAATTATAGCACCATTAAAACTTAAAATCAACAAGAAAAATACAAAAGGCTAACCAGATGGTTAGCCTTTTAATCATTTGCGTTTTGATGAATTACAATGCTTTTTAGCGCACTCTTTAGCGTGAGGGCAACCTATGCAGGTTTCGCCACGCTTTTTAGCGCGAACTAAATAAAATATTATCAAGCCCGTTATTATTAAAAGTATTGCAATAACTAAAACGTCAATCATAATTAAGCATTTTCCTTTTTAAGTTGTTTTTCGGTGCTAACTATCATTAAAGTTATTAAACCCACTATTAAAAGTATTACTACCAAACCTATAATTGCAGGAATAACTTGAAGTGAACTAGGTGAAGTAATTAAAGTGCCAACGGTGTAAACAAGGTAAGCAACAATATAGCCAACTGCAAATTGAAGCCCTATGCCACCCCAAAGCCACTTTGCGCTTTTCATTTCACTGTTCATTGCGCCTATTGCCGCAAAGCAGGGTGGAGAGTAAAGGTTAAACATAAGGTACGCAAGAGCCGCAACTTTGGTAATTGCAAGTATGCCTGCAACTTCTGCACCTGCGCCTTCAAGCATAGCAAGTTCTTCAACGTCTATAAGGTTTTCAAGCCCAACGAAGCAAACTGCAAGCGTTCCAACAACGTTTTCTTTTGCAATAAAGCCCGTTATTGCGGCGGCTGCAAGTTGCCATGAAAGAACGCCGACTATGGGAAGTAAAACGTAAGCAAACGGCGATGCTATGCTTGCAAGAATAGACTGGTCTGCGCTTTCAGCAACGGTAAATTGCCAAGTAAACGTTTGCATAAGCTCTACTGCCATATTGCAAAGTAAAATTATAGTTGCAGCCTTAACTACATAAGCCCAACCACGGCTACACATCGACTTAAACGCGCCCCAAACCGACGGTGCTTTATATTCGGGAAGTTCAATGATAAAATAAGACTTTTTCGCCTTATAGCCCGCTATTTTGTTAACGAGTAGTGCGCCAAGGAATATTAAAATAATACCTAAAAGATATACTAGAGTGCTTACCCAACCAGCGTTGTCGAAGAACGCGCCTGCAAAAAGTGAAATAACGGGTATTTTAGCGCCACACGGCATAAACGGAGCAAGCATAGCGGTTGCACGGCGTTCACGCTCGTTTTTAATAGTACGGCTTGCCATAATTCCAGGAACGGCGCAACCTACCATTATAACGAAGGGGATAACCGATTTACCAGATAAACCAACGCGTTTAAAAATGGGGTCGAGTACTACTGCAACGCGCGACATATAGCCACAGTCTTCAAGTAGCGCAATTAAAAAGTACATTACCATAACTAGTGGTAAAAAACCTACTACTGCAACCACGCCACCTATAACGCCGTCAACTAGTATTGCGGTAAGAAGGGGACTAGCGTTTTCAAGTAAGCCCCTTATAAACTCTTGAAAAGTTTCTAATAAGCCAACTAGTAAGTTTGCAATAGGTTCTCCCACCCAAACTTGCGATATTTGGAAAACTAAAAACATTACTACTGCAAATATGGGAATGCCAAGCCATTTGTTAGTTAAAACTGCGTCGATTTTATCTCCAAAGTTTTTATCTTTAGTTAAAACTTTTCTCGTTTCAACTTTGCTAACTATCGAGTTAACGAAATTAAAGCGTTCACGGTCGGCTTTTTCGGCACTTTCTTTATCGGTAACAACTACGCTTTCTTTATAAGGCGAAACTTGCGCTTTTCCAACTTGTTTAGTTGCCGTTTTAATAAGTTCTTTTAGCCCTTTTTTAGAAGTTGAAACGGTGTTTACAACGGGGCAGTTGAGTAAAGAAGAAAGTTCGCTTGCGTCAATTACCGTTTCTTTCTTTTCGTTAACGTCGCTTTTATTTAGCGCAACTACAACGGGAATACCAAGTTCTAAAAGTTGCGTTGTAAAAAACAAACTACGGCTTAAATTAGTTGCGTCAACGATGTTAATAATAACGTCAAAACTAGCGTTTTTAACGTAATCGCTCGTTATAGACTCTTCACTCGTAAAAGGCGACATAGAGTACGCGCCCGGAAGGTCAACTGCAAGAACGTTTTCGCCGTTACAGTAGGTGTTTTTAATTTTATGCTCTCTTTTGTCAACGGTAACGCCCGCCCAGTTTCCAACCTTTTCGTTTCTACCTGTAAGGGCGTTAAACATTGTGGTTTTACCGGAGTTAGGGTTGCCGGTGAGTGCAATTTTCATAAATTACTCCTAACATACTAACAGTTAGCACTTGCTAACTTGTTGCCAAAATAATAGGCAGGTTTATTTGCAGTTAAATGCAAATTGCCTCTGCCAACTGATTATCTATATGGTATCTTGCGTCTTTAATAGAAACGACACAACCACTTTTAAGGTGAGATACAACGGTAATTTTTTCGCCCGAATAGCAACCAAGCGAAAACAAAAAGGCGTTAAGTTCTTCGTCTTGCGTGTTAATTTCTTTAATAACGTATTCAGTTCCTTCAATTGCGTGTTTAAGCGTCATTTCAAACCTCTTAGTTAGCGGTTGCTAACTTGTAGACAAATAATATAGTTAGCCACTGCTAACTGTAATGATTATACTATTTATATTTTCGTTTGTCAACTAATATTCGACTTAATTTTTAATTTTTTTATTGCAATTTGCTAAATAAATAGTATAATATAAATGATTTCATTTATAAGGAGTACGGTTATGTTAAAAATTAAAGCACAACAACTTACTAAAAAAGACTTTGCGCCATACGGCGAATATTATAAAATGACTGCGCCCGACGGTTATGCGTTATCAGGTGAACTTCATAGTTTTTATCCTGATAGGGTGCTTGCTAGCGAGTGTGGAAACGTTGGTTTTTCGCCCATAACGGTTAAAAAACCCGAAAAAATGGTTATAAAGCAAGTTGAATATCACACCACCACTAGCGAACTTATTTTACCACTCACAGACGATATGATTCTTCACGTTGCACAGCCTTCTGCAGGTAAGCCCATACCCGAACAAACCAAGGCGTTTATAGTTCCTAAAAACACTTTAATCAAAATGAACGCATGCGTATGGCACCTTGCACCACTTCCTAGAAAGAAAGACGTGCTTACCGCTATGATAATTTTACCCGAATGCACTTATATGAACGACTGCAAAGTTGTTGACTTAAAAATAGAAGAACAGTTTGAAATAGTAGAATAATGGAAGTTGTATTATTAACGGCGCTTGGCGTTGGAGGGGCAACTCTCTTTGGTAGCGCCCTAGGTTTTATTTTTAAAAAAATAACGCATAAGTTTTCAGATATTGTTATATCGTTTGCAGCGGGCATTATGTTTTGCGCTGCGGCAGTAGGCTTGGTTATTCCATCTATCGAACACGGTGCAACTTTTTTTGAAAGTTTTCAAATAAACGGTAAATGGGGGCTTGTTTTTGCCGTGGCAGGCATAGTTTTAGGTTCGCTTTTCGTTCATTTGTTAGATAAGTTCGTTCCACACGTACATAAAATGCTTGGGGCAGACACCGATGGGCACGATAAATCTAAACTTTCTAAAGTTATACTTTTCGTTTTGGCAATAGCAATTCATAACCTTCCCGAAGGTTTGGCGGCAGGCGTTGGCTTTGGTTCGGGTAATACTGGACAAGCGCTTATAATAGCGGGTGGTATAGCACTTCAAAACATACCCGAAGGTATGGTAATTATAGGACCTATGCTTTCTGCCGGAGTTTCTAAAGGCAAAACCTTTTTATGCGCTTTAATTACAGGCTTAGTGGAAGTTGTGGGAACGCTTATAGGATACTTTACGGTTTATGTTTCAACTGCTATTTTACCGTTTGCGCTTGCTTTTGCAGGTGGAACTATGATTTACATTATAAGCGACGAAATGATTCCCGAAACGCATGGGCACGGTAGCGCAAGAGGGGCAACTTTCTCGTTTATTATAGGCTTTTGCATAATGCTTATAATGGACGTTTTGTTAGGCTAATTAAAAAGATAGGCTTTTTGCCTATCTTTTTTCGTTTTAAATATTAAGTTCGGCGTATAGCATAAGCATTGAAAGCGCTGTTATCGAAGCCGTTTCGGTGCGAAGAATTCGTTTGCCAAGCGATATAGTTTCTGCGCCTGCGCCTTTTAAAAGTTCAATTTCGCTATTTTCAAAACCACCTTCAGGGCCTATAAACAAGGCAATTTTATCGCCTTTTTTAATTTTTGAAAGGGAGTTTTTAGTGGGCTCCATACCGTAAAGGCTTTCGTAGGGGACTAAAACGTGGTTGTAATCTTTTAAAAGGTTAAGCGTTTGCTTTAACGTTTTTGGCGCGTTTATTTTAGGTATTACGTTTCGCTTTGACTGTTTAGCGGCGCTTTCGCAAATGGCTTGCCATCTTAAAACCTTTTTGTCTTCTTTTTTAGCGTCTATTTTAACGATTGAACGGTGCATTTCGGTGGGTGTTATTTCGTTAACGCCAAGTTCAACAGCCTTTTGAATAATAAGTTCTAATTTATCTGCTTTAGGAAGACCTTGAAAAAGGTGAATAGTTATAGGAAGTTCGCTTGAAACGCAGTTTTCTTCAACCACTTCGCAAACGGCGGTATCAACTAAAAACGATTTTATACGGCAAAGGTCGCTAACGCCGTTAAAACTAACTAAAAGATTATCGCCTTCGCGCATTCTTAAAACGTTTTTAATGTGGTTAAAATCGCCACCCGTAATTAAATATTCGCCGTTTACCTTTCCGTTTTGTGCAAAAAAATTATACATACGGTAATTATATCAAACAATTTGCACTTTATCAATAATTTTTACTTAAATTATTGCGCGTGCGAGTAAAAGATGGTAATATTGTTCTATTAGGAGAAACATTATGCAAAAATATTTACCTTTTTTAGTAACGTTCTTTTTAATTGCGTTATTCGTGGTTGTTTTTATCGCTTGGCGTGTTTTCACTAGCCTCACTTATAAAAAAACTTATTAAAAAACGTAAAAACCAAGTTTAACTTGGTTTTTTATTGATTTTTGTATTTTAAGGGTATATAATGTAACTAATAATTAAGGAGATTTTACTTATGGCAAAAACAGAAAAGTTCTTATTTAAAGGCTATGAAGCAACCGTTATTATTCCAGATAATCCTAACGGTAAACTCATTTGGAAAGCCGAGTATTTAGATGCGTTTGAAAACGCTGAAGTTCAACTTTTAGAAATGGGATATACTAGGGCGCATTTAGACGTTGGTTATCGCTATGGAAGTTATAAAATGATAAGGCTTATGCACGCTTTTCAACTTTATATAACCGAAAAATATAACCTTGATAAAAAATGTATTTTATTCGGTATGAGTATAGGCGGGCTTTATTCGTTCAACTACGCTTTAACTTACCCTGAATACGTTGAAAAAGTTATTCTTGATAATCCGGTTTTAGACTTTACTGCTTGGCCACCACTTAATAGCGAGTGGCAAAACGCGCTTATGGAAACTTATTCGCTCCCCCGTGAAGCCATTTATAATTTTAAAGATAAACCCGTTGATAATTTTGACGAGTTTTTCGATAATGATATAAAAGTAATGCTTCTTGCAGCGCAACAAGACGAAGTTGTTAGCCACGAAATGTGTTCTAAAAAAATGATAGAATACTGCAAAGAAAAGGGTATAGATATAAAAGTTATTTTAAAGCCCGAAGGCAAGCATCACCCACACTCACTTGAAGACCCAACTCCTATTATAGAGTTTGTAACTAAATAAAATTGCTATGAATATTCAGTTTTTTAACGGGTGGTATTTCCTGTTTATTTTTGCTTCGATAGCAGGGTTTATAGGATTATATTTTTTATTAAGGCGCAAAAGCAAAAAAACCATTTATATAGTTTTAATTTCACTTATGGTGTTTGCGCTAGTGCTTCACTTTTTGAAGGGCTTATTTCCACCGTATTCAGAAAATTACGAAACCCATTTAAGAGATTCGTGGTTTATAAATATTTGTGGCGCTAATATTGCGTTGTTTCCGTTTATGATGCTTTCTAAAAATAAGCACGTTAAAGATTATATGTTTTATATAGGCGTTATAAGTGGACTTCTTGCAATTTGCTACCCAATCGACCCTATTCAAAAGGTAAACCAATCGGCGGAGTGGATAGATATTTTAAGGTATTACCTTCACCATAACTTACTTTGGTACACACCGCTTTTAATGGTTATTTTAAAAATACACACGCTTGATTATAGGCGAGTATTTAGTACGCCTACTATATTTTTAGTGGTTATGCTATTTATTATGCTTAACCAAGTGTTCCAAAGCGAACTTGGCTTTATTCCACCAAGGGGCGACGATATATTTAACGTTCATTACATAAACAACTCGCTAATTTGGGGGCCGGACGGAAAACTTTCTAAACTTATAGAGTGGGCTTGCCCGTCTATATTTAAAACGATACCCGTTGGCGTGCACGCAGGCGAGCCTAAATACTGGCCGTGGTTTTGGCTTGTAGTTCCGTGTTATTTACTCGTAACGCCTATTTGCTTTTTAATGTCGCTAATTTTCGATTTTAAACATTTTAAACAAGATTTCACGTTACTTTTAACCAAAATCAAAGCGTTTTTAACAACTTTAAAAGGTAAAAGCAACTAGTTTTTGGAGACTATTATGACTTTTTTACAGTGGTTTTTGTGGGGAGATAGTATTGAAGTTCCACAATATCAAGGGCAGTGGAAGGCTTTGCATATTTCGGTGCTAGTTTTGTGCGTTGCACTCATTTTAGGCTTTTATTTTATAGTTAAACACGCTAAAAATAAAGATAAAGCGCGCAAGATTATCATTTACGTTTTATTTTCTATTTCTTTATTTTTTGAAATAACAATGCGCATATCTTACGCATTAAAAATGTACGTTTTTCATCATTCAGACGTTGCTTGGTGTAATTTTTGGTGGCTTTTGTTGCCAAAACCTTGGTGCCAAATATCAACCTGGACTTTTATTATTGCAGTTCTTTCTAAAAAGAAAACTATGTATAACTACGCGTGCATTTCTTCGCTTTTATGCGCACTAATTTTCTTTGCATACCCTGGCGTTGGCTTTAATAGCGTTGGTTGCATCATGTATTTCGATTTATATTCAATTACTACGCACACCATACTTTTAACGTCGTCTATAACGCTTATAACGCTAAAGTTCGTTGATTTTAAGTATAAAGATTTTTGGAAGATATTAGTTTGCTTTGCCGTAACTATTATTTATACGTTCTTGCAAATATACGTTTTAAAAATAGCAGAAGACCCGATGTACTTTATGCCCGGTGGCGATATTCAACAAGGTATATTAGGAATACCTTACGGCTTGTATTTAGTAGTTTATATCGTATTTATAACGGTTTACGTTAACGTGTTTTATCTATTAAGCGATAAACTTACCGTAAAAAACTTTTTTAGCAAACTGCTAAAAGGCAGTAAAAAAGCACCCTGATGGGTGCTTTTATTTTTATAAAAGTTTAATAATTTCTTCAAGGGCGCAGTTCATTTGAGCGCTTAAATTAAAACTCTTGTCGCGTGCAGAAATCTCAACAACTCCGTTTTTAACGTTTCTTGGGCTAACTACAACTCTTAGTGGAACGCCTAAAAGGTCGGCATCTGAAAACATTATGCCTGCGCTAACGTTTCTGTCGTCGTAAATAACTTCAACGCCTTTATCTAAAAGTTCGTTATAAAGGTTATCTGCAAACGCTTTAACTTCTTCATTATCGGGCCTTACTGCGCAAAGGTGAACTTGATAGGGGGCAATTGCCTTTGGCCAAATGGGGCCGTAATCGTCGTGGTGAACTTCGCAAATTGCCGCTGCAAGCCTGCCTACGCCTATACCGTAACAACCCATAATGGGGTGTTGTAACACTCCGTTACTGTCAAGGTAAGTCATATTCATTGACTTTGTATATTTAGTTCCAAGTTGGAAGATGTTGCCAACTTCTATACCGCGGAAAACGCCGATTGTGTGCTTGCCACACTTGGGGCAAATGCCACCTTCTTTAATTTTTGCAAAATCGTAAAATTGAACGCCTTGCAAATCTCTTTCAAAGTCAAGCCCTTTATAGTGGTAATCTTTTTCGTTAGCACCGCAAATAACGTTGTTCATACCTTTAAGCGAACGGTCGTAAAGCACTATAACGTCACCACTTAAATTAACGGGGCCTATAAAGCCTGCGGTAAGGGGGCTATCTTCGGTTATAACTGCGGGGTGAATATCAAAACCTAAATGGTTTGTGAGTTTGGTTTCGTTTGCTTCTAAATCGCCACGCAAGAAAAGCACTATAAACTTATCGTCGCTATTTCTTTGGTAAACAACGGCTTTGCAAGAGTTTTCGGCACTAGCGTTTAAGTATGCGCAAACCTCTTCAATAGTTTGTTTATCGGGCGTGTAAACCTTTTCAAGGGTTTGTGAAGGCTCTTTGCGCTCGTACTTAATAATGCTTTCAGCCGCTTCCATATTCGACTTGTAGTTGCATTCAGAGCAAATTGCAATAGAATCTTCGCCAATGCCCGTTAAAAGCATAAACTCGTGCGAAACGCTACCACCCATCATACCAGAGTCCGATGCAACCGAAACTACTTCGGGAATACCTGCACGGGCAAAAATGCGCTCGTATGCTTTGTGGCACTTTTCGTAGTAGTTTTCAAGGTCTTCTTGGCTGGTGTGGAAAGAATAAGCGTCTTTCATAGTGAACTCTCTAACGCGTATAAGTCCCGACTTTGGCCTTGCCTCGTCTCTAAACTTGGTTTGTATTTGGTAAATCATAAAGGGGTATTTGTTATAACTTTGGCCGTATTCTCTAACGAGCGAAACTGCCGCTTCTTCGTGAGTCATACCAAGTACCAAGGGGCTATCGTTTCTATCGCTAAAACGAACGAGTTCTTTACCGATACTTTCGTATCTGCCCGATTCTTGCCACATACTTGCAGGCATAACAACGGGGAATTGAACTTCTTGGCCGTCAATCGCGTCCATTTCTTCGCGCAAAATCTGTTCGATTTTACGGGTAATACGTTTAAGTGGCATATACGAAGAGTAAATGCCGTTTGCAACGTATTTCATATAACCACCGCGCACCATTAACGCGTGGCTTTCTACTTGGCAATCAGAAGGTTTTTCTTTAAAGCGTTCGCCAACTAATTTTTCTAATTTCATAAGTCCTCCAAAAAATATAAAAACCCTAAACTAACGTGTGTTAGTTTAGGGCGAACTATTACGTCCGTGTTACCACCTAATTTCGAATATAAAATATTCGCACTTTGTCGGTTAAACCGTTTCTCTGTTACGGGAGAAGCCCGTTAAAACTTAATTGAACTTAAAGTTCGTTCGTTTTACTGCTCCAAGACGGGTTCATTTATAAAGCGTTTAAGGTTTGCACCAACCACCTTATCTCTTAAAACGATTATAAATTACTAGTTCTTTTCACTGCATTTATTATTAAGTTGCATTTATAATAACACATATAAAAAAATAATGCAATTATTTTATTGATGTTTTTTACTGCACGATTATTTTGTTTGGCGGAAGCGGTGGGCAATTCCCCTACTAGGGGAAATGTCGCAAAGCGACAAAAGGGTTGCCGTCCGACGCTAGTCGATCGAACCTTGGTGAGAATACCACCGCAACAAAAAACAAAAGCCACTGTATAGTGGCTTTTGTTTGGCGGAAGCGGTGGGATTCGAACCCACGATACGTTGCCGTATACCTGATTTCGAGTCAGGGCCGTTGTGACCTCTTCGATACACTTCCGTATTTTTATTATTCAAGCAACAGTATTTTAACACATTTTTTTAATTTTGTATATTGTTTTCAACGTCTTTTTTCAAAAAATTAACTTCATTTTTACTTTTAGGTGTTACAATATAAAAAAGGAGAAAGGTGTTATGTATAACGTTAGAATTAAAACCCCTGAAGAAATGGGGCTAACTAGTAAAGTTCAACTTTTTGAAGACGGGCTTAGAACTTCTTCAAAATCGGGTAGTTACGAGTGGTGGTATAGTGACTGCAAGTTTCCAGACGGAAGTAGTTTAGTTATTATATTTTTTGCAAAGCCCGTAACTTCAATGGCAAACAAGTTCGAGCCCTACGTTTCGTTTGACTTCGTTTCGCCAACCAAACAACATATTCACACCGAATATAAATCGAGCGATTATTTCTTTTCTAAAGATGCGCCCGACATTAAAATAGGTAACTGCACCTTTAAGGGCGACCTTTCGCACTACGAAATATATTTTAAAAACGACGTTGTTGAGTCAACTGTTATAATGGATGCAACAGTTCCGTCTTGGCGCCCGTATTCAGGCCACTTATACTTTAACGAAAACGATTATTTCGCTTGGCTTCCCGCCGTTCCAGAAGGCAAGGTTAAAGCAGTTATTAAAACGGCAAGCGAAGAAATGGTTTACGAAGGCACCGGTTATCACGACCATAACTGGGGCAATAAACTTATGATATTTTTAATGAACGACTGGTACTGGGGCAGGGCGAAAATAGGCGATTACGTTGTCGTTTCGGCGTACATTTACGCCAACAAAAAGCAAAATCACGCTCCAACCCCCGTGTTTATGCTTGCTAAAAACGGTAAAATTATTGCAGACGACGCTTATAGCAATATAACCTACACCGAAAAAGATTTCGTTAAAGACCCTTACACCAAACGCCACGTTGCAAAAACTATAATCTATGATTATAACGACGGTGACAATCGCTATAAAATAACCTACTTAAAAGGAAACGAAGAAGTTGAGCGCAGAATTATGCGAACTATCGTTTCAAAACCACTTGCCGCTTTATTTTACCTTTTAGGTTTTCGTGGCTCGTACCACAGAATGAGTGGCACGGTTACGCTTGAAAGGTATGAAAAAGGCGAACTTAAAGAAACTATTTCTTCTCCTGCAATGTGGGAGCAAATGGCGTTTAAGCCTGACAGAATTAAATAATAATTAAAAAGCGCTTTTGTTATTTGGCAAAGGCGCGTTTTTGTGCCAAATAGGTGACAAAAATGTGATAACCGTATTGACAGATTTTCTTTATATGATAAAATGTAATATATATACTATAAGTATGTAATAAGTACATTTAAGGAGTAAATTATGGCAAAACAAAAAGTGTTAGATGCAAACGGTTACAGAAAGTTTGGCATGCTTGATAGCGTTGCCTACGCTGCCGGTGACTTTGGTTGCAACATGAGTTTCGCGCTCAAATCAACGCTTGTAATTTTCTGGACTCAGTTTATGCAAATGGGCTCGGAACTTTACGCTTTACTTCTCATAATCGTTCAGGTGTGGGACGCTATTAACGACCCCCTCATCGGTTCTATTATCGACGCGGACAAGCGTAAATACAAGCGCAATAAGTTCTTATCTTATATGTGGTTTGGCTCGATAGGTTTAGTAGTTGGTGGTGCGGTATGTTTCTTACCTTTCCCCGACGTTGAAATGTGGGCAAAGGTTATTATATTCATAGCCGGCTACGTTGTATGGGATGCTTTCTACACAATAGCAAACGTTCCTTACGGCTCGCTCTTATCGCTCATTTCAAAAGACCCTGCAGACCGTGCTTCGCTTTCTGCATGGCGTTCGGTTGGTTCAATGGTAGGTAATATGGTACCTATGATGATACTTCCTATGATTATCTACGATGCTAACAACAACATTATAGGTAATCGCGTATTTATCGCCGCTTTAATTATGGGTATACTTGGCTTTATTGCTTTCCAATTCATGATTAAAAACACCGAAATACGTGAAGAAGTTGACGTTAAACTTAACGAAGAAACTCCTAAAATTAACATTTTAAAGGCGATGGGCAACTTTATGAAAAACCGCCCCGCAGTTGGCGCAACCGTTGCCGCTATGGGTATGTTCCTTGGTATGCAAGGTGGTACTGCTGCAGTTACCGTTTTATTCCAGTCGTTCTTTAAAAACGTTCAAATATCGGGTATAGTTCAAGTATTTGCAATGCTTCCTATTATTTTCTTTACTCCGTTTGCAAGAAAATTAGTTGTTAAGTACGGTAAGAAAGAACTTTCGGTTGTTGGCTCTATTTGCTCGATAATCGCCTGCATTTTAATGCTTGTAATTCGCATTACGCCGGATATGACGGGCGTTCTTGTTTACGTTGTTTGCCAACTTATTAACAGTTTAGGTATCGGTATTTACTCTACCGTATCTTGGTCAATGATGGGTGACGCTATTGACTATAACGAGTGGAAAAACGGCTCGCGCGACGAAGGTACCGTATATTCACTTCACTCGTTCTTTAGAAAACTCGCTCAAGGTCTTGGACCTTCTATCGTATTAGTAATTATGGCATGGCTTGGCTATAACGAATACTTCGGTGGTAATCAAACTTTCCTTGTATCACTCAATCTTCGTTATTTAGTTGCAGCGCTTTACCTTTTAAGCGCAGTTTTACAATTTGTTGGCCTTGCGCTTATTTACAACCTTGACAAGAAAACTCTTGAAAAGATGAACGCTGAACTTGACGAGCGCCACAAGGCAAACAAAGCCGTTGAAGTTAAAGAAGGAGGCAACGAATAATGAAAAAATTAGTAACTTTATTATTAACTCTCGTTCTTTGCATGGCTTGCTTTGCAGGTTGCAAAATAAACAAAGATGGCGAAATATCAGTTTTATGGTCTGATAAAAGCGATAGTTTAGTTGTTGAACTTGCCGATTCTATGGATAGGTCGATGTACTTATACAATATGGAATATAAGCACTATGACGCTGAAAACAGTTCAACCAAACAACTTGACCAACTTGAAGACGTTTTAGAGGCAGGTTGCCAAGGCGTTATTATTGAACTTGTTGATATTGCTACTGCTCAAACGGTAATTGACACCGTTAAGCCTTATAACGTTCCCGTTGTAATAATTAACCAAGAAGTAGATACAACTATTATTGAATCTTACGAAAAGGCGTTTAACGTTAGACCTTATTACACTTACGAACAAGAATACACCGTAATGCTTGAAAATTACCTTAAAGACAACTTTAAGTTAATCGACCGCAACGGCGACAATAAACTTACCGTTTATAACGAATACGGCTCGTATCCTACCGATTTCCTTTCAGCACCTGAAAGAAGCCCCAAGTACGAATTTGAAACCGTTTATGATATCGCTTACGACGGTTCTGTTGAACTTATTTTAACCGCAGACGACGCTAGAGCAGTTGAAGTTTTAGTTGAACTTAGAAAACAAGGCTTTAACAAAGATAAACTTCAAACACATCTCGTTGGTTTATTCACCGTTGGTATAGACCAAAATGCAGGCGTTATTATCGACGACGGCAAGGTTAGAGAAGGTGATGCTTTAAAAGATTACCAAAACAAACTTGCAGCGTACTCTGTAATGAACGTTATAGACGACGGTTTAATTCAAGGTGCAATCGTTCTTAACGACGACGGTATAACTGAAATGGCTTGCGAAATTATTGCAAACGTTATTAAAGGTAAACCCGCTATCAAAGAAGGGTTAGATGAAGAATACTTTAACGAAAACGGAACTAGAAACGTTGACGTTAAATACGTTTTATACGGCGTTTAAAAACTAAAAAGAGCCTTATTTAAGGCTCTTTTTTAATGCTTTAAACAAATAAAAACCACCCTAAAAGGTGGTCTCCACTCTTTCATAATAACATAAAAACAAGCGCTTGTAAATAGGTTTTTTAAAAATAAAGTTGACAATATTTTTTGTTTTCATATTGACTAACAGCCGTTTATAGTTTATAATAAAAGTACAAAAAGGAGGAAGGACCAATGAACAATTAACTAACCTTACTTTAAAAAGGGGGTAATTAAAATGTTCCACAAATCGCCTTACGTTAAACTTAACAAAACTATTAAATAACTAATTTGGAGAAGGCCAATGAACTATTTAAACCTTAACTAAACGCAAGTACCCTTCGTTAAAGGCGCAAAACGTGCGCAGAGAGTAATTGTATATAACGGAGAAAGCGCAGTTAAAACTTAATATTATAAGTAAAGTGGTAATCGTTTGGTTACCACTTTTGTTATTAAAAAAGCGTTCCAAACGGAACGCTTTTAAATTATTCAAGTTCGTCTGCATTAACGCCGGTGTAAGAGTTTTTAATAAACAAGAAGTATATGAGCAAGCATAACGCAAGTAATATTCCCGCAACGAGCACTACACACATAAAGTTAAGGTCGTATTTAGTAGCGTAGAAATTAGTTTTGTCAATAATACCAAACACTTCAATAAAAAGTATTAAGAGCGGGGTAACGTACTTAACCATTACCGCATAAGGCATACCCACTTTGCCAAGGTTTAATCCTTCGTCTTCAAGTATTTTTAAGGTGGTTTTGGGGTTGAGTTTTTCTTTAAGCGAGTTATTGCCTATAATCCAACCGACTGCAATGCAACCAAAGAAGGCAGATAACGGCATTAAAACGGTGTTTGTAACTTCATCAAAGAAAGTTAATAGGTCAAATCCAAAAAGAGTAATTTTACCGTCAAATGCGCCACCAACCGACCACGCTATGGGAATAGAAATTAAAAACCCTATTAAGCAAACGGTTAAAGACGCTTTCTTTCTTGAAAGTTTAAACTTTTGAATTACGAATTGCGTAACTACTTCCATAAGTGAAATAACCGAAGTGAGAGCCGCAATAACTACCATGCCGAAGAATAAGAACGATACGACAGGGCCGATTGAACCCATTGCTTCAAATATTTTGGGAAGTATTATAAATATAAGACCAACGCTTTGAGCATTGTCGCCAAGGCTTTCTGGTGAAAGAGCGCCGATAGCGGGGAAAATTGCAAGACCTGCAAGAAGCGCAAATATAGTGTCGAAAACGCAAATCATGGTAACCGACTTTCCAACTTTAATCTCGTTACCCGTATAAGAGCCGTAAGCAATCATACAACCCATACCAAGCGAGAGTGAGTAGAACGACTGGCTCATTGCGGCGATAATTCCTTTAAAGCCAAGTTCTTTAAAGTCTGGATTTAAGTAAAAATCAAGCCCTTTTTCAACACCGTCACCAAGGCAAAGGCAAAAGATAACCATAAATACTAATATTATAAAAAGTATGGGCATCAACACCTTTGAAGCCTTTTCAATACCGCCTTTAACGCCACCAGCAATTACTATTGCTGCAAGTAACATAAATATAAAGGTGTAAAATACCGGCTCGTATGGGTTAGACGTGAACGACGCGTAAGAGTGTGCGTTGTTAGCGTCGATTACGCCTTGAAAAGAGTTCATAGCGTATCTCGTAGTCCAACCACCGAGTACTGAATAGTAGCATAATATAATTGCCGGAATTATTAAAACGATAAGCCCAACAAAACCTAGGTTTTTGTTGGTATTTTTAAACGCCGTAACGTTGTTTGCCTGCGAACGCTTGCCAAGCCATATCTCTGAAATCATAACGATTGCACCGAATAAAACGGTGCAAAGTATGTAAACGATAACGAACGCCGCACCACCGTTTTGGCTAGTTTTGTAAGGGAACGACCAAAGGTTGCCAAGGCCTACCGCAGAGCCTGCCGCGGCTAATATAAAGCCTAAACCCGTTTGAAAACCGCCTTTTTTTGCTGTTTTTTCCATAATTTCTCCTAAATAAGTAATACGTATATTTTACCAAAAAACATATTAAAGGTCAACCTTTATTTTTAAAAAAAATAAAGAATTAAATTACCAAAAATGGTAAAATGTAAAAATATTATCAAAATCACTTTACAGTTGTTATAAATAATGGTAAAATGTAGGTAAAAGGCGGTAACTATGGAAAATAAACTAGTAATTAACAAACTAAAAGAGTTAAAATTAAAAAGCGGTTTAACTAGTAAAGATATAGCTAGCCGTTCGGGAGTTCCTTACGGTACGGTTATAAAAATATTTAGTGGAACTACTAAAAGCGTTAAAGCCGAAACCTATTCAAAAATAGAAAAAGCGCTTATAGGTAGTTATGAAAACTTACAAAACAGCGCTGAAAATTACGGGTTTTACGGCGCAGTTGCAGTTTCGCCGTTTAATAATCTTGCAAGCCCAACGTCTAACGCTAATTTAGTTATAAGCGAAATGGAAAAGGCTAGCGAAAAAGGCGCAAGTTTACTAGTTCTTTCCGAACTTTATTTATCTGGTGCAACGCTTGGCGACCTTTATAGGCAACCCACCCTTTTAAATGCCTGTGAGAGTGCGCTTTTAAAAATTGTTAAGGCAAGTGAAAGTGAAAGCGCTATAACCGTTGTAGGCTTACCTATTTGCCGTATGGGCGTTATCTATAACGTTTGCGCAGTAGTTTACGGTGGTAATATTTTAGGCTTTACGCCTTGTTCTGTTACTAGTGGTGCGTTAAGTGGATATAACGGCGAAATAACTAGCGTTAACTTTTTAGGCAAAGATTATCCGTTTGGCAAAATAGTATATAATTTTGGCTCGAACTTATCGTTTGGTGTTGCTTTTCAAAGCGAGATTAGCCTTCCTGAAAATAGCGTTAGTAGTTACGCTCAAGCGGGCGCAAACGCCGTGTGCGTGGTTGGTAGTTTAGTTGAAACGATGTTAGAGCCCGAAGTTTATAAAAACGTTTTAATAGGTGAAAGTTCAAGGCTTTCTATCGGCGTAATATCCGCGCTTTCAGGCAGTGGCGAATCTACTACCGACGGCGTTTGTTCGGGCAGGTGTTTAATTATTGAAAACGGCGAAGTGCTTGCTGAAAATAAGCCTTTTTCCGAAAAGGGTATATACGCGCAGATAGACTATGAATATTTAGAAAGCGAAAAGGCTAAAAAGTACGCCTATAAGCCTATAAACGGCGTTATTACCGTTAACGCAAACTATATTCAAAAACGCTTTAAACTTGAAAGAAAGCACCGTGAATACCCCTTTATTCCCGAGCGTGACGTTTTAAAAAGTTGTTTAAGCGCCGTAAATATTCAAGCGCAAGCGCTTTCAAGCAGAATGAAGTATATTCACGCCGATAATTTGGTGTTAGGTATATCAGGCGGGCTTGATAGCACGTTGGCTATTTTAGTTGCCGTTAAAGCCGTTGAACTTATAGGTAAAGAGCGCAAAAACGTTATTGCAATAACTATGCCGTGTTTCGGCACTTCTTCTAGAACTAAAAATAACGCCGTAACGCTTTGCGAACTTTTAGGGGTTACCCTTAAAGAAGTAAATATTAAAAATGCAGTACTTTGCCATTTTAACGATATAGGGCACAACCCCGAAGTTGCCGATATTGCCTACGAAAATAGTCAGGCAAGAGAGCGCACGCAAGTACTTATGGACTACGCTAATAAAGTTAACGGCATAGTAGTTGGAACGGGCGACCTTTCCGAACTTGCGCTCGGCTGGGCAACTTATAACGGCGACCATATGTCGAACTATTCGGTAAACGCATCAATTCCTAAAACGCTAGTTAAAGAAATAGTTATAAACTACGGAAACTATTTAGGTGGCAAAATAAAAGAAGTTCTTTTCGATATTGCCGACACGCCCGTGTCGCCAGAACTAAAACCGCTAACCGAAAAGGAATCTTCGCAAAAAACCGAAGATATAGTAGGGCCTTACGTTTTACACGATTATTTTATATACCACTCGCTAGTAAGGTTGTCGTCACCAAAAAAGATTTACGAAATGGCAAAAGTAACCTTTAACGGAACGTTTGATAGCCAAACTGTTTTAAAGTGGTTAAAGGTATATTACCAAAGGTTTTTCCGTCAACAGTTTAAGCGTTCGTGCGTGCCTGACGGGGTAATGGTAACGTCGCTTTCACTCTCGCCTAGAACTTCGCTTAAAATGCCTAGCGATTCAAGCCCTGAAGAATGGCTTAAAGAACTTGAAAACGCATAAAAAAATGCTTGCAGTTTTGCAAGCATTTTTAAATTACTTTTCTTGTTCTTCACGAATAACGATTGCAGTTTTTGCAAAGCGTTTAACCGATTCGATACCACTTTCGCATTTTGCTTTACTTGAATAGTCTTCACTAATGCAAATAACTCTGTTTGATTGCGATAATAATTTGTAACGATAATGGCCGTATTTATCAACCGAAATTGCAAAGTTACCGTCGTCAACGTTTTTCTTAATAGTTTCAATGCCGTTTTTAACGCCCGATAACGACTTGTAATATTCCGTTTGAAGAACTAACACGCCGTTAGATGCAGTAAGGCAAGCAAAGAAGCCGTTCTCGTCGTCTTTAATCTTCCATTTGCCAAGGTAGTTCTTTTTATCGTCAGTAGTTTCAACAGGTTTTGACTCTGCCTTTTTGGGCTCTGCTTTTTTAACTTGTTTAGGCTCAGTGTCTGCCTTTTTGGGCTCTGCTTTCTTAACTTCCTTAGGCTCAGCGTCTGCCTTTTTGGGTTCTGCTTTTTTAACTTGTTTAGGCTCAGCGTCTGCCTTTTTAGGTTCTGCTTTCTTAACTTCTTTAGGTTCGGCTTTTGCCTTTTTAGGCTCGGCTTTTTTAACTTCTTGTTTTTTAGGTTCTACGCTAGGTTTAACTTCTTCTTTGGTAGGCTCAACGTTAAGTTCAACCACTTCTGCAGTAAGAGTTTCTTTTGCCATAACGGGGTTTGCAGAGTTGTTTGAAATGTTTTCAATCTCTTGGGGGGTTAGGGCTTGAACTGATTTTTGAATAAACGTTTCTTGCGTTTTCTTTTGTTTTGCTTTCTTCTTTTTAACCGAAATAACTATGATAAAAAATATTAAAAGAGCAAGAACGATTACGCCAGCCAAAATTAAGTATAGGTGTTCTTCATATAAGTTTTTAAAAAATGCAAATATTTGTTCCATAATCTATTCCTTTATATTATTTTCAATAATATTTTATTACTTTTTTTTAAATTAGTCAACTCTAATATTGCAAAATATTTGTGAAAATGTTAAAATAGGAACGAATAAGGAGCGATAAGGGCATGAATAGGGAAAATACAAAAAAATATAAATACCTAATAGTTGGCGGTGGCGTTTCGGCGCTTGCGCTTTCGGTGCTACTTGCTAGCAAAGAAGGCGGTGAAAGCGTTGCCGTTTTAGAAAGGCTTGATAGGGTTGGTAAAAAACTTCTATCTACGGGAAACGGGCAGTGTAACGTTTTGCCACTTTCTAATGAAACTAGCAATTATCACGGGGAAAACCCTTCGTTTTTTAACCAAATACTAAAAAAATACGGTAATAGTGAAATTACGGCGTTTTTAAAATCGCTAGGTGTAATTTTAACGCTTGACGGCGATAAGTATTACCCTTACTCCAAACAAGCGTCGTCGGTACTAGATGCGTTCCGCTTTAAAATTGAAAGCCTTGGCGTTAACGTTTTTACGGGCGAAAAGGTTACTCAAATTACTAAAGAAAACAACTTTAAAATCGTTACCGAAAGTAAAAGCGAATACTGCTCGCAAAACGTAATAATTGCAACGGGTGGCTCGGCGCAAAAATCGTTTGGAACTGACGGTAACGGTTATAATTTACTAAAATCTTTCGGGCATACGGTAACCCCGATATACCCGTCTATCGTTCAACTAAAAACTAACTTAAAGCAAGTTAAAGGGCTTAAAGGTCTTAAACAAAAGGTAAATGCAAAAGCAGTTGTAAACGGCAAAGAACTTGCGTCGTTTTACGGTGACGTTATGTTTACCGATTACGGCGTTAGTGGTAACGCAACCTTTTACCTTTCTTCTTACCTTTACGCTGGTGGCGATATGGTTATCGACTTTTGCCCCGACATCTCTCAATTAGAACTTACAAACATTTTAAAAGAAAAGCAAATAAGTTGCCCATATTTAACGGCAGAATATTTGCTTTCGGGAATTATAAACAACAAAATAGCGTGCGCCGTTTTACGAAACGGTGGCTTTAACCTATCAGGTAGCATTTCTTCGCTTAACGCCGAAAAGGTTGCTTTGGCTATTAAAAACTACGTTTTATCGGTAAACGGAACTATGGGTTTTGAAAACGCTCAGGTTACAAAAGGCGGTGTTAAAACCAGCGAGTTTGGTTTAGATATGCAAAGTAAACTCGTTTCGGGGCTTTACGCAACGGGCGAAGTTTTAGACGTTGACGGCGACTGTGGTGGCTTTAACGTTAAGTGGGCGCTTGCATCGGCGCTTGCGCTTTACGGCGGTATATATGATTAAACTTTCAGGGTTAAAACTTAATATTAACGCTAGCGAGAGTGACCTTGTAGATTTAGCGCTTAAAAAGGCTAAAATGTCACGCCGTGATTTAAAATATTTTAAACTTGAAAGAAAATCGCTTGACGCAAGAGATAAAAACAATATTTTCTATTCGTGCACGGTAACTCTATCTAATAAGGAGCAACCTAAAATAGAAAGAGTTTATCCTAAAGTAAACGGTGGTAGCGTTTTAGTAGTAGGCGCAGGCCCTGCGGGGCTTTTTTGTGCGCTTGACCTTTTGCGTTACGGCTTTAAAGTTACGCTAGTTGAAAGGGGCTTACCCGTTGACGAGCGTGAAAAGGAATATGAAAAGTATTTGTCAACTCGCATTTTAAACACCGACTGTAATATTCAGTTTGGCGAAGGTGGCGCAGGCGCTTTTTCAGACGGGAAACTAAACACCCAAGTGGGTGGCGAACTCGTTAAAGAAGTTTTATTAGACTTTGTTAGTTTTGGTGCGCCTTGCGAAATAGAGTACATCTCTAAACCGCATATAGGTAGCGACAATTTAAAAAACGTTGTTAAAAATATGCGCTTAGAAATTATAAGGCTTGGCGGAAAGGTGTTGTTTTCAACAAAACTTACCGACCTTACTATATCTGGTGGAAAGGTTAGCGCAGTTTATTTAAACGGCGAAAAGCAAGAGTTTAGCGAAGTTGTGCTTGCAGTTGGGCATAGCGCAAGAGACGTTTACGAAGTTTTAAATATCCGTGGCGTTATGATGGAGAGTAAAGACTTTGCTGTTGGCGTTAGAATAGAACACTTACAAAGCGATATAAACCTAGCGCAGTACGGCGAAAAGTACGCCTATAATAAAAATATGCCCGTTGCCGATTATAAACTTACGTCAAACGTGAACGGCAGGGGCGTGTTTACTTTTTGTATGTGCCCGGGTGGCTACGTTATGCCGTCGCAGTCAAATAAAAACACCGTTGTGGTTAACGGTATGAGTAACTATTTGCGAAACGGCGAAAACGCAAACTCGGCAATAATTTGCCAAGTTTTTAAAAAGGACTTTGGCGAAGGGCTATTCGACGGGGTTAACTATCAAAAACGCCTTGAAGAAAGCGCGTTTACGTTAGGTGGCGAAAACTATTCAGCCCCCGTATCTCTACTCGGCGACTTTTTAAAGGGCGAAAACTCAACTTCTTTTGGAAAGGTAAAGCCAACTTATGCGCTAGGCGTTAAAAAAGCCGACCTAAATAAGGTTTTAGGCGAAAACCTTTCAACTTCAATAAAGTTAGGCGTTTTGGAAATGGGTAAAAAGATAAAAGGTTTCGACTCGTACGACGCCGTTTTAACGGCAGTTGAATCTAGAACGTCTTCGCCCGTTAGAGTTTTAAGAAACGAAAAACTTCAAAGCGTTTCGGCAACTAACTTATACCCGTGTGGCGAAGGGTGTGGCTACGCTGGTGGAATAACTAGCGCTGGGGCAGACGGAAAGCGCGTTGCAAAGCAACTTGCAATAAAATACGGCGCTCAATTTGAACGAAATTAAATAAAATCGTTTAAAAATCTTTACAGTTTAAAGTTTTTGTAGTAAAATACAATTACGATGGAAGTTAAAAAGTGTTCTTACCACGCAAGTTTCGGTGGTGAGATTTCAAACGTAACCACTTCGTGCTCAATTGAAAGGCGGGGTGGTTTTTCAAAGGTTACTTTTAGTAACGATTCAATAAACTATTCTTTTTTAATAGGCAAAGCCACGGTTACAATTTCGGCATTTTCTCAAACGGAGTATTCTTTTACTCTTGCCGAAAATAAGCGCAATAATTTTTCCATAACGCTTGGTGGCGCCGTTTTAAACGCACAAGTTTGGTGCAAATCCCTTAAAATTGAAAATAATAACGGTAATTTATTAGTTAAAGCAAGTTATCAAACGGAAATTGGCGATACTGTTACGCCGATAGACTTTTCGCTTACCGTTTTATAGGAGTTTTATGAAAATAACCTATTTTGGTCACTCGCATTTTTTAGTGGAAGGAAAGGACTATTCCATTACGCTAGACCCCTTTTCAAATATAGGACTTAAAGAGTTTGAAACAAGGTCAGACTATCTTTTTTGCTCGCACGGGCATTACGACCACTCTAACTTTAAGTTGTGCACGGGCGCAAAACCCGTTTACGGCATTAAAGAGTTTGAAACGCTAAAAGTTTTTCACGACGAAAAGGGTGGTTCGCTCCGTGGCGAAAACGAAGTTTTAATTTTTTGGCTAGACGGGTTTAAACTTGCCTTTTTAGGCGATATAGGCGAGAATAACAACGAAATGCTTATTGAAAAACTTAAAGGGGTAGACGTTTTGTTCGTTCCCGTTGGTGGAACTTATACTATAACCGATAAAGGCGCTTACGAGTACGCTATAAAGTCGGGGGCAAAAACGGTAATTCCCATGCACTATCACGTTTTAAACTCAACGGTTGATATTGAGGGTGTTGCCCCGTTTTTACAAAGGTTTGAAAGTTTTAAAGTTGAAAAAAGCCCGCTAAAATACTGCGGGCAAAAAGGCGTTATAAGGCTTTTGAGTATGCAAGGAGAAAAGTTATGAAATACACGAGAGAATATCTTGATAAAAATATGAATTACGGTGACGTTAAAAATCTGCTTTCGTCACTTGGCTTTGCGCCCGGTAATAGGGGAAAAGAAGAACTTATAAACATAATAATCGACTATCAAGAAGGTAAAATAGAGCCTAAAAAAAGCAAGCGTGGTAGACCGCGTAAAACGAGCGTTGAATACCCTAGCGACGAGTTTAAAAATGATATTGTTAGTAGTGGTGAAGACGAAGTTTTAGACTATTCAGGGCAAACCCTTAAAGTTACGGGAACTTTTGAAAAAGTTAGTGAAGATTTTGGGTTTTTGCGTGGTGAAAGTTTGCGCCCGTCACCGTATAGCGACGTTTACGTTTCAAAGCCCGTTATAAGGGAATATAAATTAAAACAAGGCGATTATATCGAAGGCGTTGCCGTTTGCAAAAGATTAGAAAGCGCGCCGTCGCTTAAATCGGTAACCAAAATTAACGGTTTAGAAAGTTTTAACGAAGAAAGAAAATCGTTTGAAAACTTAACCCCCGATTATCCCCGTGAAAAGTTTGAACTTTTAGGCGATTTATCGGTAATTGATTTGTTTAGTCCACTTGGAAAAGGTCAACGCGCGCTTATCGTTGCAGAGCCAAAAGCAGGCAAAACAACAATGCTTAAAAAGATAGCCGAAAACGTTTTAAAAGATAGTTCGGTTAATAAGGTTATACTTCTTTTAATAGGCGAGCGCCCCGAAGAAGTTACAGATTTAAAACAATCGCTTAACGCAGAAATTATTTATTCAACGTTCGATGAAGATGCAGAACGCCACGTTAAAATTGCCGAAATTGCGCTTGATAAAGCAAAGCGAATAGCCGAAAACGGTGGCAACGCCGTAATACTTGTCGATTCGCTTACAAGGCTTACAAGGGCTTATAACGAACTTAGTGTGTCTAGCGGAAAAACTATGTCGGGTGGTATTGATTACGGCGCGCTTTCAAACGCTAAAAAGTTCTTTGGCTCGGCAAGAAACTTGCTTGAAGGTGGTAGTTTAACTATTATTGCAACTTGTCTTGTTAATACCGGCTCGAAGATGGACGACGTTATTTACGAAGAGTTTAAAGGCACGGGAAACAGCGAAATAGTTTTAAAGCGTTCGCTTTGCGAAAGAAGAATATTCCCACCCGTTGACGTTATTTTATCAGGTACTAGAAAAGAAGAACTTTTACTTGATGAAAAAACGCTTGCTAGCGTTTACAAAATTAGAAGAACGCTAGACCAAAACCAAATGATAAAAGTTTTAGAGCGTTCTAGCTCGGCAGTTAACGCAAAAGATTTACTTGATAAAATTAACTAAACTCAATAAATCGTTTTATAAAGTTTTCGCCCATTCGTTCGGGGTGAAACTGAACGCCTTTAACGTTTAGAGTTTTATGTTTAAACCCTTCGATAACACCGTCATTACTATATAGCGTTGCCTTTAAGGTTGGAGAAAGACTGTCAACTGCTTGCTCGTGGTGCGAGTTAACTTTAAAACTATTCCCGTTTAAGTCGGTAACGTCGTGCTCGCAGTTAGCGTGCTCGTTAACGAATTTTAGCGTTCCACCAAAAAACACGTTTATAAGTTGCATGCCTTTGCAAACGCCTAAAATGGGTTTACGTTCTTGCAAAAAACGGCGTATAAGGCAGTATTCTCTTAAATCAGTAGGTAAATCAACGCTTTTTAAAGGGTGTAAAAGGTTGCCGTAAAAATACGGGTGAACGTTTAAACCACCCGTTAAAATTAAGCAGTCGCAATTACTTGAAAGGGTTAAATCGCTAGAATATATAGGCGTATGCCCAAGCATAGTAACGGCTTTAACGTAGTTATCTAGCATAAGTCCGTTACGGTAAATAAAAACTTTCATACTAAATAATATTCAAGGAAAAACAAAAAGTTTAATTATGAATAACACTAAAATTAAGACCATAGGTATGGTCGTTGCAATGGAAAAAGAAGTTAAGCCGTTTTTAGATAATATCGGCACGTTAGCAATGCGCTTAAAGCACGGCGATTTTGAAGTTTACGGCTACAACGCCGAAGATAAGCAGGTGTTTCTAGTTCAAAGTGGAATAGGTGAAATATCTGCCGCCGCCGCAACTCAACTTTTAATAACCAAATACGGCGCCGAAATTATACTTAACTTCGGCGTGTGCGGTGGGCTAGTAAAAAGCAAAAAGGTGTTCGATACCGTTATAGTAAACGGCGTTGTTCATTACGATTTTGATTTATCGCCCATTGACAACGTTCCACCCGCGCAGTACCCTAATTACGATAGCCCCGTAATAAAAGCCGACTTCGACCTTATAAGCGTTGCTAAAAAGGCTATGCCAAACGCCGAACTTGTTATATGCGCATCTGCCGACAAGTTCGTTACCGACGAGAAAATTAAAGAGCGTTTGCATAAAGAGTTTTCGGCAAGCGTTTGCGATATGGAATGTGCAGGCGTTTTAATAACTGCTAACCTTAACGACGTTCCCGTTTTAATAGTTAAAGCTGTTTCAGATAGCGAAGGTGGAGCAGAAGAGTTTTCAAAATGCGTTCATAAAGCGGCAACCGAATACGTTGATGCGTTCGTTCAAATATTAAAGGAGTTTTAAAATGGTAAGAGCAGTAAGTGTTTACAATAAAGATAAAGTTATAAGAATGGGCAAAAAAATGCGAAACAGGTCTATGATAGGTGCAATTATATTTTCGGTGCTACTAGTTGCGATGGGCGTTTTTAACGTCGTTATTGCGCTCACGCAAGAAAGTGGTCCTAACTGGCTTGCAACTGCTTTAGGCGTAGTCGTTGCTCTTTTAAGTTTTTACCCTATATATAAAGCAATTAACACCAACAAGAAAAACGTTGAAGAAACTATTAAGTCAATGAGGCTTAATAAGGGTGATTTAACGCTTGAATTCCTTATAAAAGAAAAGCGCATTGAAATTACCGCCACCCAAAACGAAACCGTTCAAACCGAAACGCTTATGATTAAAAACGTAACGGGCGTTCGACCCGAAAAAGAAGGCGTTGGCATTTGCGTTGGCGAAGATATGTATTATATTGAAAATGGCGATATAGTCCAAGGAAATCGAGAAATGCTACTTAACATTTTTAAAAGGGCAGGCTTTAATATAAAAAAGAAATAGAATAAAAAACCACTCTCCCTAATAAATATTAAGTGGAGAGTTTAGTTTTGAAAAATAAAAATATAAAACTTGTAACCGATATAATTTTGTTGTTTACAGTTATTGCAGTTTTCTTGGTGGGTTTTTTTCCACAAGGCTACGTTACTATTTTTTCAAGTAGCAACAGTTCGGTAATTTATAAAGGCAGTGAAAGTTCAGGTGGCGTTGCGCTTACCTTTAACGTTTACGAAAATACGGAAGTTGTAAACGAAATTATGGAACTTTTACTTAAAAAAGGCGCAACTGCAACCTTTTACGTTGGTGGATGTTGGGCAGATGATAACGGCGAAACTATTAAAAAAATAGTTGAAAACGGGTTTGAAATAGGCAATCACGGATACTTTCATAAAGACCATAAAAAACTTTCTTATAAAGAAAATATTAGCGAAATATCAAACTGTTCAAAAATTGTAAAATCATTTACAGGTTACGATATGAAGTTGTTTGCGCCACCATCAGGCTCGTATGGTCAAGAAACTATAAACGCAACTAAAAAACTAGGCTATACGGCGGTTATGTGGAGTAAAGACACTATTGATTGGCGTGATACTAACGTTGACTTAATCGTTAAAAGGGCAACTAACTCTATATCTTCGGGCGACATTATTTTAATGCATCCTAAAAAGCATACCTTACAAGCGCTAGAAACTATTATAGATAAAATTGATAAAAAAGGCTTAAAAACTTTAACCGTATCAACTTGCGTTGGGTTAGAGCCTATCAAGGTTTAAACTATTAAAAAATAAACATACTAACGGAGAAATATGATTAAACACAAAAAATATCAAAACGGATTAACTTTAATAGTAAGCGAAGGCGGGGCAATATCGTGCTCGTTTGCCATTATGGTGGGAACGGGTAGCGTTAACGAAACTTCAAGCCAAAACGGATTATCGCACTTTATAGAACACGTTAATTTTAAGGGTACTAAAAACTATTCGGTGCTTGAAATACCTGAAATTATGGAAAGCGCAGGCGTTAACTTTAATGCATACACTGCAAGCGAAGTAACGGCTTTTCACGCCCAAACCATTAAAGATAGTTTAGAAAAGAGTTTTGAAATAATGAGCGAACTCGTTTACGCTTCAACTTACCCTGAAGAAGAAGTTGAAAAGGAAAAGGGCGTTATTATTGAAGAAATTAGTATGAGTGAAGACACGCCCGACGACGTTTGCTACGAACTTGCAATGAAAGCCTACTTTGGCTTAAACGGTTACGGAAGAACTATATTAGGACCTAAAAAGAATATTCAGCGCTTTACAAAAAGCGATATTGAAAAGTATAAAAACGATTTTTACGTTGCCGAAAACACAGTCGTTTCCTTCGTTGGTAACGTAACGCTTAACGAAGCGGACTATTTAGTTCAAAAATATTTAATGCCTATAATAACCGTTGGCAAAACTAAAAAAACGCCCAAGCACAACCTAGAGTGCTTAAACGGGCATCTTGCTAAAAAGAAAAATATCGAGCAAGTTCAACTCGTTTTAAAGTTCCCCTCAAGAAGTTACGCCGACGACGACAATATGATTAGCGGTGCTATGGGTAGCATAATAGGTGGGGGTATGAGTAGCAGGCTTTTTAGAAAGGTAAGAGAAGAACTTGGGCTTGCATATTCGGTTGGAAGTTACAATTCCGCCTTTAAAAATACGGGAACGTTTAACGTTTTTGCAGGCGTTAACGCTCAAAACTATCAAAGCGCATACGACGCTATTATTAGTGAAATTGAAAGCGTTTCTAAAAACGGCGTTACCGAAGAAGAGGTTTTAAAAGTAAAAAACCAACTTAAAGCGTCAACCGTTTATTCGCAAGAACGCCCTCAAACGCTTGCGCTATTATACGCAAGGTATTACCTTCTTCGTGGTGAACTTTACGATTTCGACAAACGCATTAAAGATATAGAAAAAATAACCACTTCATCTGTTAAAGCCGAGTGTGAACGCCTTTCAGAAAGCGTTATGGCAACGGCGATAGTAGGTAAAAACGTTAAGCCATTAAAATAAAAAGAACGGGGAAAACCCCCGTTTTTTTATTGTTAAATATTAAGTAGCGTTTTAGCGTTTTTATATAAAATTGCTTGTTTTTCACTGCTTGTTAGTAGCGTTTCGCCCGTTATTGCGCCTATAAAAGTGGCAGGGCTACAAGTAGGGTAATCGCTACCGTATAGCACCCTATTTATTCCAAAGCCGTTAACAATCGTTTTAATTGCGCCAAACCTATGAACGCCGTAACCAGATAAGTCTATATAATAGTTTTCGCACTCTTTTGCAAGCCTTAGATGATACTCGATATCGGGTTTTTCGCCGGGGTGAGCGCCAACAAAAATAACGTTTTTATGGTTTTTAACCATTTTAATAGCGTTTTCGTGGTCTTGGGTATGAAAGTTAACGATAACCCCTTTATCGCCTGCGTAATCTAAAATAGCGTTTAAGCCTTGTTCGGCGTATGAAGACCAACTGTGAAAGTAGGGAACTAATTCGCCTATAAGTTTAAACCCGTTTTTAACCATATTATCTATTACGCTAATAGAATAGTCAACGTAGGCTGGGTGAACGTGAAAACCGGGGTAATATCTGTCCCCATAAAAGCGCTTAAGTTCAAGCGCCGTTTGGTTGTTTTTAGTAATTATTTCTAAAACGCTAGTTTCTTTACTAGAGCGCGATGATAAAACCGAACCGCAAAACGTTTTAACGTTAAGCGCGTTAAAAAGTTCAAGCGTAAACTCTTTTCCCATATTAGCGCAATTTTTATGAGCGCAAATATTTTCGCTATCAAGTATAAAAGGGTGGGTGTGAAAGTCAATAATTTCGTATTCCATAAAATTATTATAGCATTACCCACAATTTTTAGCAATAGTTAAGTTGTAATTTGGTTGTTGCAAAAACAAGAAGTAGTTGTAAGTAGCGTTAAAAGTAGTAACGCTTGAGTTAAACTTATGGTGTTATTCGTGGTAAGTAGAAATAAAAGCCCGAAAAATGCAAGGTTAGATGAGTTCATAAAGTCTCCTTTTACAAAAACAGTTATATTCTAACAATATGCGAGTTTTTTCAACCGTATGCTTTTATTGACATATTTTCCTGCGTTTTATATATTAAAATTATCAAAATTAAAGGAGTTATTATGAACGAACGCAAATCGGTTTTAATACTCGACAAAAAAACGCAAGGTCTTATTGAAAATTATATTCCCTGCGACGAAACACTTGAAGAACTTGTTGGCTTTTTCAGTATGTTTAGCGATTTAACAAGGCTTAAAATGCTTTCAGCCCTAGCAATAAGCGAAACTTGCGTAACCGATTTATCGGTGCTACTTAACCTAAACCAAACCACCGTATCGCATCAACTTCGCACTTTGCGAGACCTTGGCGCCGTAAAATATCGCCGTGTTGGTAAAGTAATTTTTTACTCTTTAAAAAACGACCTGATAAATGAAGTGCTCCTTAAGGGAGTGGAATATTTGGGATACTAAAAAAGCAGTGGCTTAGCCACTGCTTTTAGTTTTTATTTTATGCAACCCATACCGTATGGTTTATTGCCTTTACAGCAACAAAGAAGCACTAAAATAATGGGAAGTAAGCAACCCGAATTACATATTTTATCAATAATACCGTTTAAGCAACCGTTACCGCAAACGCATAAAACGAGTAGTATAATAAGTATGTACAAACAGCAATTATCATTGCCAAAGCCGAAAAGATTATTCATATAAATTATCCTCCAAAAGTTTAAAACGGTTTTTTCCGTTTCTTAATACATATTATTAAAAAATAATATATTTTGTTACTCGCAAGTTGTAATTTTTAAATAATTGTGCTAAAATAACTTTGGCGGGTACTTCGGGCTCGACCATTACATATTTTTTATTTTTTTCTTACGGGTATCTTTTAAGAACTCGATTGGAGGTTATTATGAATAGTTTTAAAAACCGTTTTAGCGCAAAGAGTATAACGGGAATAGCAGTTTTGTTGGCGCTTGTAATAGTGCTTCAAGCAGTTGGTGGAACGATTTCAATCGGCGCAGTGCAACTCAATTTTACGTTAATTCCTATAGTTCTAGGCGCTATTTTATTTGGGGCTTGGGTAGGTGCGTTCTTGGGCTTTGCTTGTGGCGTTGTAGTTTTAATTCAAGTAATATCAGGCGCAGTTCCGCTCTACGTTTTAATGTGGACTAACGACCCCGTAGTTACCACTTTAACTTGCTTGGTTAAAACCACGGTTGCAGGCTTTTTGGCGGGCGTTTTATTTAACGCAATATCAAAAAAGAACGAAACTATTGCAACTTTCGTTGCTTCTGCAATCGTTCCTATTATAAATACTTCGCTTTTCGTTATAGGTTGCTTGTTTATGAAATCTATCGGGGGCGAGGCTACGGGCGCAGGCTATAACGTACTCATATATATTTTAGTTTTTATCGTAACTTTCAACTTTTTTATCGAATTGGGCATAAATCTAGTTTTTGCCCCTGCGTTAAAAAGAGTTATTAAAATAATTGAAAGGAAATAATTTTATGTTACTTTGTGTAGATATAGGAAATACCAACATTAAATACGCAGTATTTAACGGCAATAACTTAATGGGTTCGTTTAGGGTTTCTTCACGCCACACCAGAACTGCCGACGAATACGATGCAACTCTACTTAATCTTCTTGCAAGCAAAGATATATCGCCTAAGGATATAGACGGAATTATTATGTCGTCGGTTATACCGTCGCTTAACTACACCATTTCGCATATGTGCAAATATTTCTTCGGCGTAACGCCTATAACCGTTGGCGTGGGCATTAAAACGGGGCTTAATATCAAGGCAGACAACCCCCGTGAAGTTGGCGCAGATATTATTGCAAACTGCGTTGGTGCGCTTAACCGTTACGGAAACGGCAAGCCTATGGTGGTTATTGATTTTGGAACGGCAACCACGTTCGACGTGTTATCAGGCACAGGCGAACTTTTAGGCGTTATTATAGCGCCTGGTATTAAAACGTCGCTTGAAGGGCTTGTTTCAAACACGGCGCAACTTCCTATGATAGAACTTTCGTCGCCTAAAACGGCAATTCCCAAAAACACCAAAAACGCTATGCAAGCGGGTATCGTTTTCGGCTTTGCAGGCTTAGTTGAAAAAATAGTTGATAAAATCAAAGAAGATTTAGGCGTTTCAGAAATTGAAGTGACAGCAACGGGTGGTATGGGCGAAGTTATTGCAAAAGAAGTTTCGTGCATAACTAGAATTGATAGAATGCTCACACTTGAAGGTTTAAAAACACTTTACAATTTAAACAAGGTTAAAAATGACTAAAACCGTTAAAATAGCAAACGTAATAATAGGCGGAAATAATAAAGTTGCCGTTCAGTCAATGGCTAATATTAAAACCGAAAAGGTCGACCTTTTGGTTAGTCAAATATTAGACCTAGAAAAGGCAGGTTGCGATATAATTCGCGTTGCTGTTAAAGACGAAAACGACGCTATAGCCTTAAAAAGCGTTAAAAAACAAATACATATTCCCTTGGTTGCCGATATTCATTTCGATTACCGTTTAGCAATAAAATCGGTTGAAAACGGAGCCGACAAGGTGCGCATTAACCCCGGCAATATCGGTAGCGAAGAAAACGTTAAAAAAGTTGCCGAGTGCTTAAAGTATTACGGCGTGCCCGTTCGCGTTGGCTCAAACACGGGTAGCATTGAAAAAGAGTTTTTGAAAAAGTACGGCAAAAACGAAGTTTCGCTAGTAGAATCGGCGCTTAAAAACGTTAGCGCGCTTGAAAAATACGGCGTAGAAAATATCGTAATATCTACAAAGGCATCGTCTGTACCGTTAACTTACAAGGCGTATAAATACCTAGCGTCTAAAACCGATTACCCACTTCATTTGGGGGTTACCGAATCTGGAACTTACGAAAGTGGAATAGTAAAGTCAAGCGCAGGTATAGGCGCGCTACTTCTCGACGGAATAGGCTCTACTATTAGAGTAAGCCTTGCGTCTAACCCCGTAAACGAAGTTTACGTTGCTAAAAAAATACTGCGTTCCGTTGGGCTTGAAAACGATTATTGTGAAGTTATTTCTTGCCCCACTTGCGGAAGAACTGAATATAATTCGATAGAACTTGCCGAAAAGGTTGAAAAATTAACGGCTCATATTAAAAAACCACTTAAAATTGCCGTTATGGGTTGCGTGGTAAACGGGCCTGGCGAAGCAATGGATGCCGACCTTGGAATTGCAGGCTCTAAAGATTTTTGCGTAATATTTAAAAAGGGCGAAGTTGTTAAAAAAGTTCCCTTTGATAGCGCTGAACAAGAACTTATAAGCGAGATAGAAAAAATTGAAAAACTCTTGTGATAAACTACTCGACCATCTTAAAAATTACTACCCAACGCTTGGCGACGTTAGGCTAAACTCTGCAACGCTTTCGGGAAACGATATAAGCGTTTCGCTCGTTAGCGACGTTGCCGTGTCGTCATACGAAAAAGAGATGGTTGCAAGTGAAATACAAAAACAACTTGGTGGTTATAACGTAACCGTTAGTTGTCATAAATCGGTGTGCGATGCAGACCTAGCAAAGCGTGCCGTTATCGCTTATATTAAAGAGCATTGTAACGCCGTTATGCACGCCGTTAGCGAAGATAAAGTTAAAATTATTTGCGCAGGCAAAAAGGTGAGATACTCATTAAGCGTAATTGAAGGCGTTGCCGATTATTTAAAGCGAACTTCGGTAATTAGCGATTTAAACGAAAGCCTTTCAAGGCAATATTCTAACGATTTTGATGGCGAAGTTATAATTTCTAACGAAGTTGAAGTTATTCCCGATTACGTTATAACCACCGTAAACGAAAGCGACCTTACCGATTTAAAGGTTAGAAAGTTTAAAGTGTGCGACGTAGTTAGGTGTTGCGACGTTGAGTTTTACGACGAAGCAACCTGTATTGAAGACGGTGAAGAAGTTCTAGGAAAGGCAATATTTGCGGGAAAAGTTGTTGAAATTGAAGAGAGAGAAAGCAAAAAAGGCAACAAGTATTACCGCATTACCCTAGACGATAAAACGGGTAAAATTACTGGTAGTTTCTTCACGGCAGACAAGCAAAAACTTTTAAAAATTGAAAAGATTAAAGCAGATAGCGTTATCATCGTTAGGGGCGAAATTGAAGACTTTAACGGCAGGCCTAGTTTTATAATTAAAGGCTTTCACTTTTGCGATTTTCCATCGGGTTACGTTCCCGAGCCAAAGCCTTCTAAACCTATACCTGAAAAGTACGTTATAGTAACGCCCGAGCCTTGCGAAGTTACCGAGCAAACCGATTTATTCACTCAAAAAACCGAACTTCCAGAAAAGGTAAAAAATACCGAATACGTCGTTGTTGATATTGAAACTACGGGAACTGATATAACTAGCGATAAAATTACCGAAATAGGCGCAGTTAGAATAAAAAACGGCGTTATTTGCGAAAGTTTTCAAACGCTTATCGACCCTGAAGTTCCACTTTCAAAGCGCATAGTAGAACTAACGGGTATAACCGACGAAATGCTTGAAGGTAAGCCTAAAATACACGAAGTGTATCCCGATTTCGTTAAGTTTTTAGGAACTTCGGTGTTTATTGCCCACTACGCCGATTTTGATTATAGGTTTTTAAAAAAGGTGGGGCAAGAGTTCGGCTACTTTATAAGAAACGACTACATAGACACGCTTGCCGTTTCAAGAAAGGTTTTACCGTGGCTTTCAAACCACAAACTTAACACCGTGTGCGAGCATTTTAAAATAGAGTTCCGCCACCACCGTGCTTTAAGTGATGCGTTTGCAACTGCCGAGGCGTTTTTGGAAATGGCAAGGCTAAAAAAGTAAAAAATAGTTTAAAAACGCTTGCAATTATATATAATATATGTTAAAATACTTATGATTTGATGATAAGGTTAGGCTTGAGAGTGCTGAAAAGCACTCTCAAGTTTTTATAAGGGGATTTATTTTGAACTTTATTGAAAAACAAAAAATTATAGATTTTTTAACGCCGTACGCCGAAAGTATTAACGCCGAGATTATCGACGTTGAATTGAAGTCTGGCAAAAACGCTTATTTAACGGTATTTTTAGATACAGAAACGGGCGTTGATTTAGACACGCTTGAAAAGTTTCACAACCTTATAAACGCCCCGCTTGACGAGTTAGACCCGTACCCGCAAGCGTACACTTTAAACGTTTCAAGCCCCGGCGTTGACAGGCCTTTAAAAACGGAAAGGGACTTTTTAAGGAAAATGGGTAAACTCGTTGAAGTTAAACTCTACGCTAATAAAAACGGCAAAAAACTTTACGAAGGCGTTTTAAAGGCGTATAACGGCGATAGCGTTACCGTAGAAATTAGCGGGAAAGACGTTATTTTTAAACTAGAAGAAATCGCAAAGATTTGCGAAGCAATAATATTTTAATCACGTTTTCTAACACCTAAAGGAGAAAAATATGGTAAGTAAAGAGTTTTTCGCTGCGCTTGACGAACTCTGCGTAGCAAAAGGAATTGAAAAGCAAGACTTTATAAGCACCCTTCAATCGGCGCTCACTTCTGCGTACAAAAAACACGCTAAATGTGAAGATACCGTTGTAGAAGCAAGGCTTAACGAAGAAAAGTGTTCTATAAGGTGCTACCTTATTAAAGACATTGTTGAAGTCGTTGAAGACCCCGATAAGCAAATATCGCTTGAAGAGGCTAGGCTTTTAAAGAAGTCTTACAAACTTGGCGATAAGTACGAAGAAGAGTTTTCTACTAAAGACTTCGGTAGAATTGCCGCTCAAACTTTTAGGCAAGTAGTAATGCAAAAAGTTCGCGTTGCCGAAAGAAATAACACCATTAGCGAATTTGAAGAGAAAGAAAACGAAATACAAGCGGCTATCGTTAGAAAAATTGACGGTGGCAACGTTTACGTTGAACTTTCTGGTGGTGCGTTAGAAGGCGTTATGCTTCCACAAGACCAACTTCCCACCGAAACTTACAATTTAGGCGATAAAATTACCGTTTACGTTAAGCGCGTTCGCCAAGTTGGTAAAATGACGCAGATTTTAGTTTCTAGAACTGCAATCGGTTTAGTTAAGCGTTTCTTTGAAAACGAAGTTCCCGAAATTAAGCAGGGCGTAGTTTTAATTAAGGGCGTTTCTCGTGACCCCGGTCAAAGAACTAAAATTGCAGTTTATAGTGCAGACGCTAATATCGACGCATCTGGCGCTTGCATAGGTAATAAGGGCGCAAGAGTTAACGCCGTTATTGAAAACCTTGGCGGTGAGAAAATCGATATCGTATTATGGAGCGAAAACCCACTTGAATACATTGCAAACGCATTAGCGCCTGCTAAAGTATTAAAGGTTTACGAAATAGGCGAAAACGCTGCAAGAGTTATCGTTCCCGACGATAAACTTTCGCTAGCCATCGGTAAAGACGGGCAAAACGCTCGCCTTGCCGCTAAACTTACCGGTTGGAAGATAGACGTTAAGAGCGAATCGAAAGCGCTTGAAGAACTTGAAGAAACCGTAGAAGAATAAGGAGAAATATGGTTCAAAAGAAAGTACCTATGCGCACTTGCATAGCGTGTAGGCAAGAAAAGGCTAAAAAAGAACTCATACGCATAGTGAAAAAACCCGACGGCACCTTTTCGGTAGATAGAACGGGTAAAGTTTCAGGTCGTGGCGCATACGTTTGCGACGATGAAAAGTGTATGGAAAAAATAGTTAAGAAAAAATTGCTTAAAAACGCGTTCGGCGTTGACGTTCCCGATAACGTTTACGCAGAACTTCAAGGAGAGTTTTTTGGAAAATTGTAAAACGCTTACCTTTATAGGCTTTGCAATTAAGGCAAGAAAAGTGCGCACGGGCGTTAACGCAATAAAAACGCTTAAAGGCGGGGTTTACGCCTTGGTGCTTTGCAAAACGGCATCGAAAAACACCGTAGACGAAGCAGTTAAACTTGCAAACAAGTTTAACGCACCACTTATTATAAGCAACGCTTATAAAATTGAAGATATAGTTAAAAAAGAGCATTGTAAACTTATAGCAATACAAGACCAGTCGCTGTCGCAAGCAATACTAAATAGCCTTGACGGCCGTTTTCAAAATTATTCGGGAGGCATAACCTGATGGAAGAAAAGAAAGAGATTAGACAAGAGTTTGAATATATTAAAGGATTATCTGCGCTTATTAAAGATAAAGACGGCGAACGTGCCGAAATTATTTCTACTTTAAAAGGCGCCGTTAAAAGTGCCGACAAAAAGTTTCAAGAAAAACAAAAGGCTTTAAAGGAAGCAATTAAGGCAAAGGAAGAAGAACTTAAAAAGGCTCAAGAAGAACAAGAAAGGCTTTTAAAAGAAGCAGAAGAAGCTGAAAAAGAGCCTGAAGTTGAAGTTTTGGAAGAAGTTCAAATCGAAGAAGTTGTAAAAGAGCCCGAAGTTGAAGTAGTTAAAGAGCCTATAATAGAAGAAAAGGTTGAAGAAAAGGTTAGTGAAGAAAAGGTTGAAAAGAGTGAACCTATAAAACAAGAAAAGTCCGAACAACCCAAGGCTCCCGTAATTGAAAAGACTAACAACCCCAACATAGTTATAATTGACGGAAAGCGCGTATTCGTTCCCCAAAAGAAAAAGGAGTTTACGCCCGAAAATAAAGAAAGACCGCAACGCCCGCAAGGCAAGCAGTTTACACCTAAAGAAGGTGGAGCGCAAAAGCAATTTACTCCACAAGGTGGCGCACAAAAACCTTTTGCTCCGTCTATTAAAAACGCTCCACAAGCGTTCGTTCCAAAGGAAAATACTAACAAGCCCGCTAAAAAGCGTGCAGAAAAGAATAATTACGAAGATAAAAAGGCTATTAACAAAAAGTCGCTTATTAAAGGTCAAATGTCGATTGACGATTTTGATGAAGATAAGTCTGGTTACAGAAAACTTCGTAAGAGCAAAGATAAACGCCAAGAAGAAAGCGTTTCAACCGTAAAAATTGAAAAGGCTGTTATCAACAAAGAAATTATTGCCGTTAAAGAACTTTCTGAACTTTTAGGCATAACTGCAGTTGAAATAACCAAACGCTTATTCAAAGAAGGCATTTTAAAAACTATAAACGATTCTATCGATTACGATACGGCAGGCTTTATTGCTGCCGAACTCGGCATAGAACTTGAACTTAAACTTGATAAAACCGCAGAAGACGTGTTAAGCGAAGGCTTTAAAGAAGACGAAGAAGATGCTTCTAAACTCGTTACTCGTCCCCCAGTCGTTACCGTTATGGGTCACGTTGACCACGGTAAAACTTCACTTCTTGATAGAATTCGTAACGCAAACGTTACGGCAGGTGAAGCGGGCGGTATAACCCAACACATAGGTGCTTACACCGTTACCGTTAACGGTCAAGCAGTTACTTTCCTTGACACTCCTGGTCACGCTGCGTTTACGGCAATGCGTGCTCGTGGCGCTCAAATTACCGATATTGCAGTAATAGTAGTTGCTGCAGACGACGGTATTATGCCACAAACTATCGAGGCAATTCACCACGCAAAAGCGGCGGGCGTAACCATTATTATTGCGGCTAACAAAATCGATAAGCCTACCGCCGATATCGAAAGAGTTAAAAAAGGTCTTGCCGACCAAGAAATACTCGTTGAAGAATGGGGTGGCGACGTTGCTCTCGTTCCCGTTTCCGCTAAAACCGGCGCCGGCATAGACGAACTTTTAGAAACCATTATACTATCTGCAGAAATTAAGGAACTTAAAGCAAATCCCGACCGTATGGCAAGGGGTGCAATCGTTGAAGCCAAACTCGATAAGGGTAAAGGCCCCGTTGCAACCGTGCTCGTTCAAAGCGGTACGCTTAAAGTTGGCGACTATTTAGTTGCAGGCACTATCACAGGTAAAGTTCGCGCTATGATGGATGATAAGGGTAGACCCGTTAAAACGGCAGGTCCTTCAATGCCCGTTTCTATTTTAGGTTTAGAATCTGTGCCCAACGCAGGCGACAGTATATTTGCCGTTGAAGAAGCAAAACTCGGTGCGTTAGTTGCTAGCGAAAGAAAGAATAAAGAACGTGAAGATATGATTAGAGAACAACAAAAAGTTTCGCTTGACGACTTGTTCTCGAAGGTATCTTCGGGCGACCTTAAAACTCTTAACGTTATCGTTAAGGCAGACGTTCAAGGCTCGGTTGAAGCAATTAAGCAATCGCTTACTGAACTATCTAACGAAGAAGTTAAAGTTAGCGTAATTCACTCGGCAGTTGGCGCAATAAGTGAAACCGACGTTTCGCTTGCAGACAGTTCTAACTCTATTATCATAGGCTTTAACGTTCGCCCAGACAGTAAGGCGAAAGTTCTTGCAGAACAATCAAAGATTGACGTTAAGTTGTATAGGGTTATTTACGAAGCGATTGAAGACGTTAAAAAGGCGCTTAAAGGTATGCTTGCACCCAAGTTTAACGACGTTTATATGGGTAAAGCCGAAGTTAGAGAAACCTTTAAAATTACGGGCGTTGGCACCGTTGCAGGTTGCTACGTTACCGATGGTAAAATCGTTAGAAACGGCAAACTTCGCATTTATCGCGATGATATTATGATTTGTGAAGGTAACGTTTTACAACTTAAACGCTTTAAAGACGACGTTAAAGAAGTTCAACAAGGCTTTGAGTGCGGTATGTCTATTGAAAAGTTCGACGATATTAAAATAGGCGACTTTATAGAGTGCTACGTTGTAGAAGAAGAAAAGGCTTAATATGAAGGGAAAAAGAACTGATAGGCTTAATAGCGAGTTTCGTAAAAATATTTACGACGTTATAAAAAATAGGGTTAACCTTTCGGGCGTTACCGAAATGTTTACCATAACTGAAGTAGACACTTCGCCCGATATTAAAAACGCAAAAGTTTATATAAGCGTGTATTCTCAAAGCAAAGAAAAGGCAGACGCTACCTTTAACGCCATTAAAAACGCGTCGCAAGAAATTAGGCGTGAACTTGCCTTTTCAATGCGCAATATGCGCTATATTCCAGAACTTAGGTTTTACCGTGACGAAGCGTGTGAATACGGCAGTAAAATAGACGGTATTTTATCTAACATCACTTACGGAGAATACGATGACGATAGCGGAGATTGCTAAACAACTTAAAAAACAAACCAAGGTTGTAATTTTTAGCCATAACCGTCCCGACGGCGATACGGTAGGGTCGGCAACTGCGCTTGCGCTCGCCCTTGAAAAATTAGGAATTACGGCGCACCTCGTTTGCAATTTTGATATTCCCGAAAAACTTTGCTATTTAAAAGGCGCAAACCTTTACGCTAAAAGCGTAAAAGATAGCGATTATTCGGCGTATATTGCAGTTGACTGTTCTAACGAGCACGTTTTTCCCGAACTTTACCCCGTGTACCTATCGCATAAAGAAACGTTTAATATTGACCATCACGTTTCAAACTCACGTTACGGAAAGTATTATTTCGTTTCAGAATCTTCGGCGTGCGCCGAGCATATTTACGCTTTAATTAAAGAACTTAAAGTTGAAATTGATAGTGATATTGCAACTTCGCTTTTAACGGGAATTGTTACCGATACTGGTGCGTTTGCACACTCTAACGTAACGCCTAAAACGCTTGAAATTGCAGGTAAACTTGTAGGATATGGCGCAAATCTTCACTATATTATTAAGCGTAACTTTAAAAGCCAACCGAAAGAGCGTAGCGACCTTTACGCTAGGGTTATATCTAATATGCGCTACCGTTTAAACGGTAAAATGGCAATTTTAATTATTTCGCGTAGTGATATTGAACAATGTGGCGCTAACGACGCTCATACTGAAGGGTTTATAGACTATACTTTATCGGTTGAAGGCGTTGAAGTGGGGCTTTCGTTACTTGAAATTGCGCCTTATAGGTACAAAATTAGTTTAAGAAGCGCCGGAAACGTTAACGTTAACGAAATTGCATCGTTATACGGCGATGGCGGGCATATTTTAGCAAGTGGTGCTATGCTAAACGGTCACCTTGAAGATATTATTGATAAACTTTGCTATAACGTTGAGCAAAGGCTTTAAAAATGAAAGGATTTATAAATTACTATAAGCCGAGTGGTATATCCTCGGCTTATGCTATAAATAGAATTAAAAAACTGTTTAAAGGCGAAAAAATAGGGCATATGGGCACGCTTGACCCACTTGCAGAAGGGGTTTTGCCTATTGCGATAGGTAAAGCGACTAGGCTTTTTGATTATCTACTCGATAAAGATAAGGTTTATGTTGCAACCTTTACCTTCGGCTACGAAACCGACACGCTAGACCGTGGTGGTAAAGTTATAAAAAGTGGTGGTAAAGTTCCTACCGAAAGTGAAGTTTTAAAAGTAATTCCTAGCCTTATAGGAACTGTTATGCAAGTTCCACCTGCATATAGCGCAAAAAACGTTCAGGGAAAAAGAAGTTACGAACTTGCAAGGCAGGGAATAGAAGTTGAACTTAAACCTAAAAAAGTTGAAATTAGCCAAATTAAACTTATTAACTATAACGGCGATAGTTTTAATTTTGAAATTACTTGTAAGGGCGGAACTTATATTCGCTCTATCGTAAGAGATATGGCTTTAGCCCTAAACACCTTTGGCACAATGACTGCGCTTAAAAGGGTAAAAAGTGGTGCTTTTTCCGTAGAAAACGCCGTTTATGAAGAAGAAATCGTAGAAAGTGATTTAGAAGATTTACTAATTGCGCCAGATAGCGTTTTATCGCTAGAAAGCATATATTTAAACGACGAACTTTATATAGAACTTGAAAACGGCAGGCCTTGTATTGCAACTTGTGAAAACGGGTTATATAAGGTTTATCACGATGAAGAGTTTATAGGCGTTGGGCTAGTTGAAAACGCAATTTTAAAAATAAAGGCAAGAATTAAATGATTATTCCTTACGGCATACCATACAAAGAAAAAACCGTTCTTGCGCTGGGTTATTTCGACGCAGTGCACGTTGGTCATATGCGAGTTTTAAAAAAGACTTTAGAAGTTGCCGAAAGCCTTGGCGTTGAGCCTTGCGTTTTAATTTTTACGGGGCAAAAACAAGGCGAAAGCAAAAACCTTTTTACTTTGATGGAACGCATACTTAAAATATCAAAATCTAGCGTTGCAAACGTAATAGTTAAAGAACTTTCTAAAGAGTTTATGGCTAAAACTGAAACGGAGTTTTTAAACGAACTAACTTCGCTATATAATCCCGTAGCCGTTGTTTCGGGCGCCGATTTTACCTTTGGAAAGGGCGCTTTAGGAAATACTAAAACGCTAGAAAACTATTTTGGAAAAGATAGCGTACATACAATCCCACTTATAGAAATAGGTGGCGAAAAGGTTTCAACAACCAAAATAAAAGAATATATTGCGCTTGGAAACGTGAAAGATGCAAGCAAACTTTTAGGTGGTTATTACTTTATATCGGGCGAAGTAATAAAGGGAAAAAGTATCGGGAAAAGTTTAGGTTTTCCAACTGCAAATATAATAGTAGAGCCTGAAAAATTGCTTGTTAAAAACGGCGTTTATAAAACCGAAACGTTTATAGACGGAAACGTTTATAAAGGAATAACCAACGTTGGAAGTCAACCTACCGTTAACGGTGAAAGCATAGTTATAGAAACGCATTTAGACGGTTTTGACGGCGACTTATACGGAAAGTTTTTAATAGTTCATTTCGTTGATAGAATTAGAGATATAGTTAAGTTTTCGTCACTTGATGAATTAAAGATACAATTAGGTAAAGATTTAAGGAGCATAAGATGATAAAGTTTGGATCAAGTGGCAACTCGCTTGCATATCATAACGCCGGTTTCGACGGCAGTTCTCACTCTGCAAAGTGGGTTAAAGATATGGGGCTTGATTGTTTTGAATATTCGTTTGGTAGGGGCGTTAACCTTTCGAGTGAAAAGGCTTGTGAAATAGGTAAGTCGTTTAAAGAAAACGGCGTTGAAATAAGCGTTCATTGCCCGTACTTTATAAACTTTGCTAGCCCCGAAGAACAAAAAGTTATAAACAGTTACGGCTACGTTTTATCTTCGCTTGAAAAAGGTAGTTTAATGGGCGCAAAGCGCGCGGTTTTCCACCCCGCCACCCAAGGTAAACTTTCTAGAATTGACGCCGTTTCGCTTGCAACTAAAAACCTTGAAACGCTTGCAAAACTCATTGAAGATAACGGTTACGGCAATATGCTTATATGTCCTGAAACGATGGGTAAGTCGGCACAAATAGGAACTACTAAAGAAATTGCAGATTTTTGCACGATTGCTCCCTTTTTCTATCCTTGTTTAGACTTTGGGCATATTAACTCGCTTGAACAAGGAAGTTTAAACGTTAAAGACGATTATTTAAGGCTTTTCGATATAATTGAAAAGGGTTGTGGCTTTGAAAAACTTAACAAAATGCACGTTCACTTTTCTAAAATTATGTACGGACCGAAAGGCGAAATAAAACACTTAACTTTTGAAGATGTTGAGTTTGGGCCTATGCCAGAGCCGTTCATTTTAGCCGTTAAGGAAAGGGGAATAAGCCCGTACATAGTAAGCGAGAGCGCAGGCACGCAAGATATCGATGCTAAAACGCTAAAAACACTTTACGAAAACGCATAATAAAACCACCCGTTTGGGTGGTTTGTTTACTTATTTTTAGTTTTAGATTTGATTATTTGAAGGTATGCGTACCATAAAACGAACGCAAGTTCAACGGGTATTCCCAAAAGGTATAAAAAGGTTACTTTTGGAAGTATAGGTGCTAGCGAAAGGTGCAAGCATAAAATAACAGTCCAAATAATTCCCGATATAGAAATAAACTGAATAAGCCTATTTTTGTAAACGCACGAAAATATAAGCGTTATAATAAGCGAAACGGGAATTGCGTAAACGAACGCTAGCCAAGGACTTGAAAAATTAGGACAAAGCGTTATAAGCGAAATGAAAACGATAAGAGCAACAAGCCAAACTATACAGCACGAAAGAGCGGGAACGAAAAAGGCACGTATTTTGTTTATGGGCGTTTTCATACGCTTTTTGCTAGAAATTAAGTCGTTAAACGTAATTCCAAAAACGTTTGCAATTTGATATAATACGAAGGCTTCTGGCAAACTTTCGCCACTTTCCCACTTGGCAACTGCTTTATCGCTATAATTAAGTTTTTCGGCAAGCGCAAGTTGAGTTAAGCCTGCGCGCTTACGGTACCTTGCAATATTAGTTGCAACGGTTAAGTTGAACGTTTCTTTGTTTTGCATACGCTAATTTTACTATTTTTTTATAAAAAGAGCAAGTAAAAAGTGTGAAATCGCTATGATAATTCAAAAAAAGAGTTTATTTTCTACAAATAGTAAAAAAACTTTCGTGGCGAAGTTGACTAAATAAGAGTTATATGTTATTATAATTATAATTTAATTATAATGGGGTGGTATGGTGGCAATAATCGTTGAAGATAGCGACTTGGTTTTTTACTACACGGGCTACCGTGTTGACGATGGCTTTGCCGTTATATTAAGTAACGAAACGCATTTGCTTACCGATATGCGTTATTATTACGCTATAACTCCCACTAACAAATTAAAGGTTCACCTAACTTCAAACGTTACTATATTAGGTCTTTTAAAAGAACTTAAAGTAAGCGAAGTTGGGCTAGTTCTTGAACATACCAGCGCAAAACTTTATAGCGAACTTGTATCAAACGGCTTTAAAGTGTATGACGCAAGCGCCGTTCACTATAAAAAAGCAAGCGTTAAAAATAAAAACGAGCTTGAACTTTTAAAGCGTTCGGCAAGTGTTTGCGAAAATGCGCTTATAAACGTTATACCACTTATTAAAGAAGGCGTTACCGAACTTGAAATTGCAGGCGCAATCGAGTACGAGTTTAAAAAGTTAGGGGCGGTAAAACCGTCGTTTGAAACGATAGTTGCCTTTGGCGAAGGTAGCGCAATTCCGCATTACCAAACTTCTAGCGTTAAACTTAAAAAGAACGTTCCTATTTTAATAGATTTTGGTTGTATATACGGCGGTTACGCTAGCGATATGACTAGAACTTTTTATTACGGCGCACCTAGTTGCGAGTTTGAAAGGCGTTACGGTTTAGTGCTTTCGGCTCACGAACTTGCCGTTAATTTTATACGCGCGGGCGTTACGGGCGCAGAAGCAGACGGATGCGTGCGCAAGTACTTTGAAAGTTGTGGCATATCAAATAACTTTACCCACTCGCTAGGTCACGGCGTGGGCGTTAAGGTGCACGAAGAGCCAAGGCTTTCAAGGCTTAATGAAAGCGAACTTGAAAACGGCAACGTTTTCACGATAGAGCCTGGGCTTTATTTTGACGGTGAGTATGGCATAAGAATTGAAGATACTTACGCTTTATTAAACGGCGTTCCCACGTCACTATTCACGATAGATAAAAAACTGAAAATAATTCAGTAAAATTATAAAATATTTTTCAAGGAGAAAATTAAAATATGGTATTAGCAGGCGATTTAAGAAAAGGCGTAACCATCGAGTACGAAGGAAAAATCTTTACTGTAGTTGACTTTTTACACGTAAAGCCCGGTAAAGGTGCGGCGTTCGTTAGAACTACGCTTAAAAACGTTATTGACGGTAAAGTTTTACAAATTACCTTCAACCCCACCGAAAAGTTTGAAAACGCAGTTATCGAAACCAAGAAGATGACTTATTCGTACACCGACGGTGAACTTTACTACTTTATGGACGAAGAGTTCAATATGGAACCCCTTAACCCCGACCAAGTAGAAGATGCGTTAAAGTACGTTAAGGAAAACGATATGGTTACCGTTAAGTTCTACAAGGGCAAAGCCTTCTCGGTTGAACCTGAAAACTTCGTTGAACTTTTAGTTACCGTTGCAGAACCCAGCGTTGCAGGCAACACGGCAACTAACGCAACCAAGCAAGTTACTCTTGAAACGGGCATCAATCTTCAAGTGCCTATGTTCGTTAACGAAGGCGACGTTATCCGCGTTGATACTCGCACCGGCGAATACATGGAAAGAGTAAAGAAATAATCGTTTTTACCTGACAGTTTTATATTCCTGTCAGGTTTTCGCTTTTTATGAAAACTTGTATAATCACCGGCGCGTCGCGTGGGATAGGTAAACAAACGGCGTTAAAACTCAAAAAGGAGGGGTATAACGTAGTTGGAACTTACCTTAATTCAAGTGACGGCGCTAAAGAGTTAACTGAATACGGCGTTGATATTAAAAGGTGTGACGTAAGAAGTTTAAGTGACGTTACAAGCCTTTTTGACTACGCTGAAAAAAAATACGGGAAAATCGACGTTGTTATTGCAAGCGCAGGCGTTTCGCCAAAACAAAAACCGTTTATAGACGCAACCGAACAAGAACTACTCGATACCGTTAACGTAAACCTTTTAGGAACGGCTTATACAAACAAACTAGCCGTAACTAAAATGCTTTCTAGCGGTGGAATAATTTTAAACGTTTCATCGGTTTTCGGCGTTACGGGCGGTAGTTGCGAAGTTATATATTCGGCATCTAAAACGGGAATTGTCGGGCTTACGCGCGCACTTCACGAAGAAATGCAATATTCTAGCGTAAAGGTGGCGTGTTTAACGCTTGGGCTTATCGACACCGATATGAACTCGCATTTATCTAGTCAAGAAAAACTTGATTTTTGTAGTGAAATGGGGCTTGATAAAGTTCCCACGGCAAGTGACGTTGCTAGCGAGATTTTTAGTATTTTATCATCGGGTTTAAGCGGTGGCGAAATAATTCCACTTTTTATGAAAGCCGATTAAAAAGGTTAACTTTCAAAAAAACCTTTACCTATAAGGAGTTATAAGTTTTGCTAAAAGTAAAAGAACTCGTGCTTGAAAAAGAAGAAAAATATCTTTCTCCGTTCGCAGTTAAATCGGTAAACACCAAAGGCAGGCAAAAACACGAAGAACTTTGCCCTATGCGAACGCCATTTCAGCGCGATAGAGATAGAATTATATATTCGCTTGCATTTATTAGGCTAAAAAACAAAACCCAAGTGTTTTTTGCCCCCGAAGGCGACCATTATATGACTAGGCTAACCCACACGCTAGACGTTTCGCAAATTGCACGTTCTATTGCTCGTTCGCTTTCTTTAAACGAAGATTTGACCGAAGCAATAGCGCTTGGCCACGACCTTGGTCACACTCCGTTTGGTCACGCTGGCGAAAGGGTGCTTGATAAACTCTCGCCAAAGGGCTTTAAACACAACGAGCAATCGCTACGCGTGGTTGACGTTTTAGAAAAGGGTGGCGAGGGCTTAAACCTAACTTATGAAGTGCGTGACGGAATACTTAACCACAAGTTAAAGTTAAACCCGCAAACGCTTGAAGGTCAAGCCGTTTCTATATCTGATAGAATTGCCTATCTTAACCACGACGTTGACGATGCCGTTAGGGCGGGCGTTATAAACGAAGAAGATTTGCCAAAAAGCGTATTAGAAGTTTTGGGCAAAACTTCTCGAGAAAGAATTAACACTTTAATAACTTCGGCGTATGAAGAAAGCAATTCAAAGCCTTACGTTAGGCTTGCGCCCGAAGTCGATAGGGCTATGACGGAAATGCGCTCTTTTATGTTCGATACCGTTTACCGTATGCCCGTTGCGCTCCGTGAAGAAGAACGTGCAGGAAATATGCTTTCAGGTATGTACGAATACTTCTTGTCAAACGAGCACAAACTTCCCGAGCAGTACAAGGCGCTACTTAAAGATTACGACCTTGACACCGTTGTTTGCGACTATTTATCGGGTATGACCGATAGGTATGCAATTCGCGCGTTTTCGCAGATTTTTATTCCCGAAAGTTTTTAGGAGATTAAATGGCATTATATGGCGAAAAGTTTTTAGATGAACTTTTATCAAAAATAAATCTCGTTGATATAGTTAGCAGGTACTGTAACCTACAGCGCCGTGGCTCGTCTAATTACTGGGCGTGCTGTCCGCTACCTGGTCACACTGAAAAAACCCCGTCGTTTACCGTAAACGAACCGGGGCAGTTTTACCATTGTTTCGGTTGTGGCAAGGGTGGTGACGCTATAAGATTTATTCAAGAAGTTGAAACGGTTGATTTCGTAGACGCCGTTAAAATACTTGCCGAAATTGCCAAAATGCCACTTCCCGTTCAAAGCGAGAAAGATGCAGAAAAGTCAAAACTACTTAAAAATAAAAAAGATAGGCTTCACGATATACTTCGTGAAACGGCTATATTTTACGCTAAAAACCTATACGATGAAAAGGCGCTACGCTGGCGTGAATATCTTGCAAAGCGTGGGCTTGACGGTAAAACCGTTAAAGTTTTCGGCATAGGTGCATCGCTCGATTACGACGGGCTACCTAGGCACTTAAAGGGGCTTGGATATACCGAAGAAGAAATGCTCGAAGCAGGCGTTTGTCAGCGCAGTGAACGCGGAAAAATATACGATTTTGAAGCAGAGCGCTTAATAATTCCCATAATAAACTCTATGGGAAAAGTTATTGCGTTTGGCGGAAGAATATATGAAGATAAAGGTTTTGGCAAGTATAAAAACACTGCCGAAACGGTTATTTTCAACAAGAAAAACAACCTTTACGGCATAAATAACCTTAAAAAAGTTAAGCAAGAAGAAAACTTTGATAAGGTTATTATGGTGGAAGGGTATATGGACGCTATATCGCTATATATGGCGGGCTTTAAAAACGTAGTTGCGTCAATGGGCACTTCGCTTACCCTTCAACAAGCAAAACTGCTTAAAAGATACGCCACTACCGTGCTCGTTAGTTACGACGGTGACTCGGCAGGTCAAAACGCAACGATTAGAAGTTTAGATATTTTTGAAAACGAAGGTTTTGAAGTCAAAGTAGTTTCCCTTCCTGACGGGCTTGACCCAGACGACGTTATTAGAAAATACGGCAAAGAAGGGTATCAAACGCTACTTAATAATGCGCAACCTTTAATAGACTATAAACTTTCGCTAATTGAAAATGGAAAAGATTTACAAGACGTTAGCGAAAGGCGCAAATACGTTCAAGAGAGTTTAGAACTTATTCGCACCGTGAAAGACGAGTTTTTAAAAGAAGAACTCGTTAAAAAGGTTTCGCAAACTAGCGAAATTAGTTACGCATCGCTTAAACGCGATTTAGAATCGGGCACCGTTACGGTAAAGCCCACTCAAAAAAAAGAAGAAATAGTAGTTAAAAGGGTTAAAAACAACGCTACGTCGCTTGCAGAGCGAGTAGTTTTGTGGGCTTACGTAAACGACAAAGACTACGCTCACGATAAAGACCTTCAACTACTTAATTTTACAGACTCCACGCGCGACACGATAGCAGAGCATTTAGTTTACGACGAGGCAGGCACGGTTAAGCCAAGACTATATAAGATAGTTGGAGACGAGGGCCTAGCGGAACTTGATGCAATACTTTCGTGTGGCGATATAATTCCGAGTGATGAAAGCGACCATAAAAGGTATTTCTACGACTGTTACAATGCGGTAAGAAAACATAATTTAGCCGAAGATGTTAAAAGATTGAACGAACTTTATAAACTAGAATTAAACCAAGAAGCAAAATTAAAATACGCTGAACTCATCGCTCAAAAAATGGAAGAGATAAAAAACGTTTAACGGAGGAAAAAATGACGGTAACTCAACAACAACTTGAAGAAATAATAAAAAACGTTGTAGAACAAAGCCAAGCCAAAAAGGTTATTAAAACAGACGACCTTATCGACAAACTCGAAGCGCAAAAATTAACTCCCGAGCAAATCGAAATCGTGTACGACGCTTTAAACAAAAACGGTATCGACGTGGTTGACAGTTTTGACGAACTTGCCGCTAAAGATAACGAACTTTTAAATCAACTTGAAAAAGAAGTGTCGATGGACGACCCTGTTAAAGTTTACCTTAAAGACATAGGCAAAATTGCGCTTTTATCTAACGAAGAAGAAACCGAACTTGCCGAAAAGATGATGCAGGGCGACGTTAGGGCTAAAAACCGCCTTACCGAAGCAAACCTTCGTTTAGTTGTTTCTATTGCAAAGCGTTACATAGGTAGGGGTATGCACCTTTTAGACCTTATTCAAGAAGGTAACCTTGGTCTTATGAAGGCAGTTGAAAAGTTCGACTATAAAAAGGGCTTTAAGTTTTCAACTTACGCTACTTGGTGGATAAGGCAGGCAATTACAAGGGCTATTGCCGACCAAGCACGCACTATAAGAATACCCGTTCATATGGTTGAAACTATAAACAAACTTATAAAAGTTTCGCGCCAACTTCTTCAAACTTACAACCGTGAGCCAACACCTGAAGAAATTGCCGAAGAAATGGGCATTAGCGTTGAAAGGGTTATTGAAATACAAACTATCGCGCAAGACCCCGTTTCGCTTGAAACGCCTATCGGTGAAGAAGAAGATAGCAACCTTGGAACTTTCCTTGAAGATGAAAACGCCGCTTCTCCAAGCGACGTGGTTGCATCGCAAATGCTTAAAAAGCAACTTATATCAACGCTTGACACCTTAACGCCAAGAGAAGAAAAAGTTCTTCGTTTAAGGTACGGCATTGACGACGGCAAGCCAAGAACGCTTGAAGAAGTAGGTAAAGAGTTTAACGTTACTCGTGAGCGTATTCGTCAAATTGAAGCGAAAGCGCTTAGAAAACTCCGCCACCCGTCACGTTCTAAAAAACTTAAAGAGTACCTTGAATAATGACAGAAAGGCTTGAAATAGTTTTTTCGCATATTAAAAAAACCGAGTCGCTTGCCGACGTTGGTTGCGACCACGGCTATATTGCAAAGGCGTGTTTAGATAGGGGAGTTACTAATAGCGTTATTATTAGCGACGTTTCTTCTAAAAGTTTGCAAAAGGCGAAAGAACTTTTAAAAAATTACGGAGATAAGGTCGTGCCAGTCGTAACCGACGGGTTTACGGGCTTTCCGTTTATTCCAGAAACTGCAGTTATTGCGGGTATGGGGGGCGAAGAAATAGTTCACATACTACTCGGCGCTAACACCCTTCCTAAACGCCTAGTGCTTGCCCCGCAAAAAAATAGCGATAAAGTTAGAAGAACTTTAACTAAAAAGGGTTATAAAATAGAAAAAGACTTTACCTTTTTTTCAAGCGGAAAGTACTACGACTTAATAACTTGTAGCGTTGGAAAAGATAGTTACACTGAACTTGAATATCTTTTCGGGCGCGATAATCTAAAAGATAAAGGCAAAGCCTTTATAGATAAAATCAACAAAGAAATTGAACTTTTAAACGGCGTTATAAACAGCGAAACGGCATCGGCAAGTTCTAAAGCCGAAGCCCTTTCAAGATTAGCCGTGTTAAAGGAGATATTATGAACGTTTCAAGCGTTTTTAACATTTTAAACGAGTATGCGCCTATTAAACTTTCTAGCGAATTAGTCGCCCTTGAAAACGGTTACGATAACAGTGGAATAATTCTTCCCGTAACCGAAGATATAAAAGGCGTAGTGTTTTCGCTTGACTTAACCGTTAAGGCGGTAGAAAGGGCAATAGAAGAAGGGGCAAACTTAATAGTTACGCATCACCCTGCAATTTATTTGCCTATCAATAAAATTAGCGAAAACTCGGCAATATTTCTTTGCTTAAAAAACAAAATAGGCGTTATATCAATGCATTTAAATCTAGATACTTGCGAGCGTGGTATAGACTATTATTTGGCCCAAGGTTTAAACGCAAAAACGCAAACCATTTTAACCCCGCTTTCAATTTCTAACACGGGCTACGGCAGGCTTTTTAGTTTTAACGGAACGGCAGGCGATTTAAAAAGCCTTTACGAAAAGGTTTTTAAAACTAACAAAACCGTTCTTTACGGAAACCCAAACGTTCAAATTAAAAAAGTTGCGTCGTTTTGTGGCTCGGGGCTTAACGAAAGCGAAATTGAAAAGGGAAAAGACGCCGATATTTTTATTTCGGCAGATATAAAGCATCATATTATTTTAGAACTTTTAGAAAAGGGAAAACTCGTTTTAGAAGTTACGCACTATTCTAGTGAAGTTTACGGGTTTAAGAAGTTCTATGAGTTCATAGCCACGAAATTAAACGAAATAAAAGCAGTATTTTACGAAAACGAAATAATGCTTTAACCCTAGGAGGTATATTATGCAAAAACAGGCACAACTAATCGTTAAGTATCAGGAAACTGACAAGAAACTTAAACTTATTGAAGACGAACTTAACGGTAGTGAAGACGCTAAAAAGTTTTTCACCGCAAGAAAGTTTTTACAAACGGTAAAAGAAAAACTTGCTGAACTTGACCAAAAGGCAAAGGTTTTAACCGATAACTATAACGCTTTACTTAGCGAAGCAAAATCGCTTGAATTAAGCGCTAAAAGTTACGAAGATAAAATTGCCTTATGCGAAACTGAAGAAGAACTTAACGCGCTCAAACGCAAGGTTGACGATTTAAAGGCTAAATCTTCTTCGATAGAGCAAAAGATTGATAGCGTTTCTAAAGAGATGAACGACCTTTATAAAGAGTATGCAGACCTTGGCAGAAAGAACGTTGAAATGAAAGCCGTTTATAGCGAATACGGCCCCAAAGTTCAAGAACTTAAAACTTCTAAAGATAAAGAAATGGCAGAAGTTAAGGCTGAACTTGATAAACTTTCTAAAGAGATAAACGCCGAACTTATGGCAAAATATCAGTCTAGAAGAAAAGATAAAAAGTTCCCCATAGTTTTCGGGCTTGACTTTTCTAAAAATATGAACTACTGCCCACGATGTGCAACTCAACTTTTTGCTGGTTTCGTTAGCGAACTTAAACAGGGCGAAATTAAAGAATGTGAAAGTTGTCATATGCTAATTTACGGCTATGACTCGAAAGAAAAATAATTTAAGGGGGAGAGTTTTATGAAACTCAACTATAAAAGAACAATACTCGTTGGCTTTGCGTTTTTCTTAATAAGCGTATTTTGGCAAGCGTACGACAATATCGTACCTATGATGCTCGTTAACAAGTTTGGTCTTAACCAAACGGTTTCAGGCTTAATTATGGCGCTAGACAACGTGCTTGCGTTATTTATGCTTCCGCTTTTCGGTACTTTGTCGGATAAAACAAAATCGAAATACGGTAAAAGAACGCCCTACGTCGTTATAGGTACGGTGCTTGCAATAGTAATGTTTATAAGTTTAACGTTTGCCGACAATATGCAACTTTCAAAGGTTTACGAAGCAAACGACAACGCTACCTTTATGGAAACCATTTGGGAAGAAAACGACGAAATAGCAAACCTTGAACAAAAAAGCGAATCTTTCGGTATGTTTGCTAGTGACGACGGTGCTAAAATAACCACTCAAGACTATATGGCTAATATTGTGTATAACAAAGATTACGCCGAACTTTCTTCTAACGAAAAGTTGGAACTTAAAGCGTACTTTAAAGACCTTGTTAACCACTCGAAAGACACCTATACCTACGATAGCGAAAGTAAAACTTATACTTTTATTAGTTACGACGCTGAAAAGGATAAGTTCTTTGTTGGTGACACCGAAGTTCAAAAGGGTGGAAGCGATAACGTTTACACCAACGTTGTGGTGGCGGCTAGGTCGGCGTATGCGTGGAACCAAACCAAGCAAAACCCCACACCACTCATATTATTCTTTGCGCTTTTACTTTTAACGCTTATATCAATGGCAACTTTCCGTTCGCCAGCCGTTGCGCTTATGCCCGACGTTACGCTTAAACCACTCCGTTCAAAAGGCAACGCAATAATTAACCTTATGGGCGCAGCAGGCGGTATATCTGTGCTTGTTCTTGGTATGATATTCGGCACGGGTGACGTTAAAAATCAAATGATGTCGTACACGTTCTTCGTTACGACGGTATGCGTCATTATGCTCGTTGCGCTACTTATATTTATATTTACCGTTAAAGAAGTTAAATGGGCAAAAGAAATGGAAGAAGAAACTTTAAGTCTTGGACTTGAAGAAAAGGAAGAGCCGATTGTAGAAGGCGAAAAACGCAAACTTTCAAAACCCGAACTTACTTCGCTTTTACTTATTCTTGCATCAGTTGCACTTTGGTATATAGGCTATAACGCAGTAACTTCAAAATATTCGCTTTACGCAACTACGGTACTTCAAAAAGACTATAATTCAACGCTTATTATAGCGCAGGCGGCGGCTATCGTATCTTACGTTCCCGTTGGTATGGTTGCATCGAAGTTTGGTAGAAAGAAAACCATTTTAGCAGGCGTTTTAATGCTTGCAACGGCGTTCTTCTCTGCAATATTCGTAACGCCTAACTCATCTATCGTTATAATGTACCTTATATTTGCCTTAGCAGGTATAGGTTGGGCAACTATAAACGTTAACTCGTTCCCCATGGTAGTTGAACTTGCTTCTGGTAGCGACGTTGGTAAATACACAGGTTACTACTACACGGCATCTATGTCGGCGCAAGTTATTACACCCGTGCTTTCTGGTTTAATTATGGATATGGCTGGAACTATGAAAGTTCTTTTCCCATACGCGTCAATTTTCGTTGCGCTTGCGTTTGTAACTATGTTCTTTGTAAAACACGGCGATAGCAAGCCCCTTCAAAAGAAGTCGGCTCTTGAAAACTTTGATATAGACGACTAATAAAATAGTCTGCAAATAAAGCAGGCAAAAATCGTTGCAAAAACGTTCGCCACGAGCGATATTATTATCGCTTTCGTGGCGTTTTTGTTTTTACAAAGCGAATAGTAAATAGCCGAAACGTAAAAGGTGGTTTCAGCCGAGCCAAAAACGGCAATAGCGCATAGCGAAACGTAACTTTCGGCGCCGTAGGTAGATAGTATTTCGCTTAAAATTGCAAGGCTACCACTTCCCGAAAACGGTTTTAATAGCACAAGTGGTGCAATTTCAGTTGGTATTTTGAAAACTGAAAATATCGGCTCTAAAAGTGATAAAACAACGCTACTAAGCCCCGAAATCGTAAATAGTTCACTCATAAAAAGAACGGCGAGTATCGGTGCAAAAAGCGAATAAAGTAGTGGCAAACACTCTTTAACGCCGTTTAAAAACGTTTGGTAAACGTTAACTTTTTTAACTATTGCAATTATAAACACCAAAAGCGCAACGATAGGGAGTAAATATATAAAACCGTTCATTTAAAAACCTTGCAAAAAATTATGCCAACTGCGGTTGAAACCGTTGTAGAAAGTAGCGAAACAATAATTACCGCGCCAACGTTAGTTCCGCCGTTTAACGTGTATAACTGAATAACCGAAAGGGGAAACAGTTGAATAGACGTTGAAGATATAACGGTTAATAAAGTTTTTGCGCTTTCGTTGCCCGTATCGTCTAGCATTTTCATTGCCTTAATTCCAAGTGGCGTTGCCACGCCCGAAAGCCCAAGCGCGTTGGCTATTAGGTTAGTTGATATAACTTCGCTTGTTTTAGCGTTTACTTTAAAGGCTTTTTTAACGGGTTTTTCAAGAAGTTTTGCAAGTTTTTCGTTAATTTTCGTTTCTTTTAAAAGTTCGTTTAGCCCCATAAAAATTGCGTATGCCGAAATTAGCGCAAGCATAAGGTTAACTGTTTTTTCACAGGAACTTGAAATTGCGTTTAAAAAGGTTTCGGGTGAGTTTATAAGCGAAAATATTAGCGATGCCACTATAATTAAACAAAAAACGCCGTTCATACTTTTACGATATTAAAAGTTTGGCGTTATTATTCTAAAATTGAGTTTACAAAAGTTTAAGGTTGTTGTATAATAATTAAAGTTAAACTAACTTTAAGCATAGGAGAAATTATGGAAAATAATAAGTTTTATATCACAACTCCCATATACTACCCAAGTGGTAACTGGCACATAGGTCACTGCTACACCACCGTCGTATGCGACGCGCTTGCTAGATTTAACCGAATGCTTAAAAAAGACGTTTTCTTTTTAACGGGTACCGACGAGCACGGTCAAAAAATTGAAAAGAAAGCGCAAGAAAAAGGTTTAACCCCTATCGAGTTTATAAACCCACTCGTAAGCGGGCTTAAAGATATTTGGAAAGAACTTGATATTTCTTACGATAAGTTTATTAGAACGACCGACGATTATCACGTTAAAGCCGTTCAGTCAATATTTAAAAAACTCTACGATAAAGGCGAGATTTATAAATCGACCTACGAAGGTTGGTACTGCACGCCTTGCGAATCGTTTTGGACGGAATCGCAACTTGTTGACGGTAAGTGTCCAGACTGTGGCAGACCCGTTCAAAAGGGTAAAGAAGAAAGTTACTTTTTCCGCCTTTCAAAATACGCCGATAAGATTTTAAAACTCTATGAAGACAATCCAGAGTTTTTACAACCCAAGTCGCGCGTTAACGAAATGGTTAACAACTTTATTAAACCGGGTCTTCAAGACCTTTGCGTTTCTCGTACCACTATAAAGTGGGGCATACCCGTTACCTTTGACGAAAAGCACACCGTTTACGTTTGGGTAGACGCGCTTACCAACTATATTACTGCGCTTGGTTTCGGCACGGAAAACGATGAACTTTATAAAAAATACTGGCCTGCAAACGTTCAAATGGTAGGTAAGGAAATAGTTCGTTTCCACACGATAATTTGGCCTGCAATACTTATGGCGCTTGATATTCCCATGCCCGAAAAGGTTTACGGTCACGGTTGGCTTTTAATAGGTGGCGATAAACTTTCTAAATCGAAAGGCGAAAATATCAAGACTGAAATTACAGACCCCAAAGAACTCGTTGACCGTTACGGTTGCGATGCGCTCCGTTACTTCTTACTTCGTGAAATACCCTTTGGTAACGACGGGGTTTACACTAACGAAAGTTTGTTAAAGCGCATAAACGGCGACCTTTCTAACGACCTTGGCAATCTCGTTTCAAGAACGACTGCTATGATTAACCAGTACTTTGGTGGCGAACTTCCTGCTCCAACAGAATACACTAGTCTTGATAACGAAGTTATAGCCCTTGCAAACGGCACGCTATCATCGGTTAAATCGTATATTGACGCTATCGACGTTCCCACTGCGCTTGGCGAAATATTTAAACTCGTTCAAAGGGCGAATAAATATATCGACGAAACCGAGCCTTGGAAAATTAGTAAACTTCCTGAAATGCGTGAAAGACTTCAAACGGTTATGTACGTTTTATCGGAGTGCATACGCATATCGGCAATACTTTTAAAGCCGTTTATAACCAAAGCGCCCGACAAAATACTTGCGTTTTATAAAATAGACGGAACGCTTGAAAACACCTTTGACAACGCTTATTTCGGCGTTTTAAAGCCTGGTGTTATGGTTGAAAAGGCAACCCCTGTTTTTCCAAGAATTGACGTTAATAAAGAAATACAAGAAATAGAAAAAATGATGGTTGAGCGCCATAAAAAAGCCGTTCAAGAAAAGAAGGAGACCGAAAAGGTGGAAGAAAAACTCCCTGATATCTCTATCGACGATTTTTTCAAAACCCAACTTAAAGTTGCGCTTGTAAAAAATTGCGAAACTATTGAAAAATCGAATAAACTTTACAAACTTACCTTATCGCTTGGCGATGAAGAAAGAACGGTTGCATCGGGTTTAAGAAAATATTACACGCCCGAAGAGTTAATAGGTAAAAAGGTAATACTCGTTGCCAACTTAAAGCCTGCTAAACTTTGTGGCGTTTTAAGCGAAGGTATGGTTTTATGCGCAGAGCGCGGCGATAAAGTCGTTTTAATCTCGCCCGAAACCGATATGCCCGAAGGCTCGGTGGTAGGTTAATGTTTATAGATAGCCACGCCCACCTTACCGATACTCGCTTGTTAAGCGAAATTGAAAAGGTGCGTGCGTTATACCTATCAAACGGCGTTACTTGCGTTTTAGACGTAGGCCATAGCATTCAATCTTCAATACAGGCAAAGAAAAATGCTCAAACGTTTGAAGAAGTTTATTATTCAGTAGGGCTACACCCAGACGTTGCAGGTAGCGTAGATAAAACTTCGCTAGATAAACTTATAGAACTTTCAAGCGATAAAAAGTGTTTGGCAATAGGCGAAATAGGGCTTGATTACCATTATCTTGACTATTCAAAAGAAGTTCAGTTAAAAGCCTTTACTTCGCAACTAGAACTTGCTATTAAACTTAAAAAGCCCGTTATAATCCACTCGCGCGATGCGTGTTGTGATACCGTGAATATTTTAAAAGAATATTCTAGCGAGTTAAACGGCTTTTTAATGCATTGTTACTCTTATTCGAAAGAAACGGCAAAAACGCTTTTAGATTTGGGCGCGTATTTTTCTTTCGGTGGCGTTGTAACCTTTAAAAACGCTAAAAAAGAAGATATAATAAAAAGTATTCCGCAAAGCAGAATACTTTTAGAAACAGACTGTCCGTATATGGCGCCCGTTCCGTTTAGGGGAACGATAAACAAACCTGAATATATGCCTTATATATATAATAAGGTTGCAAGCATTTACGGTGAAACTTTAAGCGATTTTTGCGCCACCGTAAAAAACAATTTTGAAACTTTTTTCAAAATATAATATGTAGCCAAACCTTTGGTTTGGCTTTATCTTTAGTAATTATTGCAAACTGTTATAACGTTGTTGCGCTATAATTATTTGCAGTTTAGGGGTTTTTATTTATGAACGTTAAAAACGTGCTTAAACAAACGGGTTTCACCTTTAAAAAGGCGTTTGGTCAAAACTTTTTAACCGACGAAAGTTTACTTGCTGGGGTTGTAGAGCGTTCGGGCGTTAACGAAAACACCGTTGTGTTAGAAATAGGCGTTGGCGCAGGAACGTTAACGCGTGAAATTGCAAAGCGAGCAAAACGAGTTGTGGGCTACGAAATAGATAAGTCGTTACAGCCCGTTTTAAACGAAACGCTTAAAGATTTTTCTAACGTTGAAATAGTTTATGAAGACGTTATGAAAAGCACAATGCAAGAAATTGAAAATAAACTTAACGAAAATTATATTTTAGTTGCAAACCTTCCTTATTATATAACAACGCCTATCGTTATGCGCTTTATTGAAGAAGCAAAAAACGTTTTGGCAATAGTTATTACTATTCAAAAAGAAGTTGCGCTCCGTTTAGTTGCAAAGCCCAAAACTAGCGATTACGGCTCTATAACCGTTTCGGTTGATGCGGAAAGTGACGGCGAAATTATAGAGTATATAGGGCGTGAAAAGTTTTACCCCGTGCCTAACGTTGATAGCGCCGTTGTAAAACTAACGCTTAACAGAAACAAATATCAAAACCTAAACCCCGAAAAGTTTAAAAAACTTGTTAAATGCGCCTTTACAATGCGCCGTAAAACGCTTGTAAACAATTTAATTAAAGGTTACGGGCTTACTCGTGAACAAGCCGAAAACACCATTTTATCGCTTGGTTACGACGCTGGTGTTAGGGGAGAAGAACTCTCAACGCAAGACTTTATTAAAATATCAAACGCTTTATAAAATAAAAACCACCGAGATTTCTCGGTGGTTTTTTGTTGTTTTATACTCGTTGCCAAGTTTTTGCAACGTGGGTTGTTAAGAAGAATACTCGAAGTTGACTGCTTGTTAAGCCTTCGAACGAAACTTCAGTTCCGCAAGTTGAGTTAACGCTTTCGTTATAGAACCAACCTTCGGTAGTTTTGAAGGTAAAGTTTGTAAGCATACTAGAGTTAAGCGAACTTAAGAACGCGTTAGCACCTATATATTTAACGCCCGAGCCTATAACGACCTTTTCTAAATCGTTACATGCTTCAAATGCGTTTGCGCCTATTGTTTCAACGCTATCTGGAATAATAATTTCGTCTAACTCGTCGCATTGATAGAATGCAGAAGTTCCAATTGTTTTAAGATTGCTTTCTCCTAAGAAGGTTACGTATCTTAATGCTCTTAAACGGAAGAATGCACTAGAGCCGATAGTAGTTACGCTACTTGGTATTGAAAGATTGATTATTGCGCTACATTCGCTAAATGCAGAATCGCCTATGGTTAATAAACCGTCGTTTAAAGTTACGTAAATTATATTTTTATAACCGTAAAGCGCGCCACTAGCTAAAACTTTCGTGTTGCTGTTAAGGTCGATTGACGTTGTAGAAGCAGTATTTGCAAAGTTGGGTTTAACAAATACTAAATATTTATTACTTTCGTTACCTAAATAGCAACCGTTATTAGTTTTGTTGTAAGTTAAATTGTTACAACTATCAAACGCTCCGTTGCCAACGCTCTTAACGCCGTTTCCTATCGTTGCAGTGGTCATTTTCTTGCAACCGTAGAAGGCGTTTTTACCTATACTAGTTACGCTATCGGGAATAGATATGGTCTTTAACTCTATGCATTGATAGAACGCATAGTCGCCAACTGTTATTAAACCACTAGGTAATTCAGCCGTTATTAAACTTGTACAACTGTCGAACGCGTGATTTGCAATAACTTTAGTGTTTGCGTGAAGCGAAATTGAAGTTAAGTTTTCATCGGTAGGTTTAACAAAAACAACGTATTTATTAGTTTCGTTACCTACATAGTAACCACTTTCGTATTCGTTAAAGGTTATATTATCTACCCATCTAAATACGTCATAGCCAAAGCTAATTACGTTGTCGCCAACGGTAAAGCTGGTCAACTTAAAGCAAGTAGCAAATGCGTCTGAACCTATAGTTTTAACGCCACTGCCAAGGTCAACGCTTTCAAGTTTAGTACAAGATTCGAACGCATTGTGTCCAATAGTAGTAACGCTGTTAGGAATAGAAACGGTAGTTGCTTGAGAGCAACCGTTAAACGCGCTATTACCTATATATTTAACGTTATTGCCAACTTCAATGCTAGTTAAGCCACTGTTAGCAAACGCGCTATTACCTATAATGGCAACGCTATTAGGCATTTCAATAGAAGTTAATTTATCACAACCAGAGAAAGCACTGTCGCCGATAGTTTCAACGCTAGTTCCAAGCGTTACGCTTTCAAGTAGGTCGCAGTTAAGGAACGCTTTTGCATCAATAAGTTTAACGCCGTTACCTATAACAACTGTTTTTAAACTAGAAGTTTGGTCTGCGTTAACGTCGGGGCTGAACGCACTACTTTCAATAACGATAACGTTATCGGGAATAGTAACGTTAGTTAAGCCTGTGCCTGCAAATGCTTTTTCGCCTATAACTTTAACGCTAGTACCTATGGTAACCGAAGTTAACGAAGTAAAGCCTTCGAACATAGAACTTTCTATTGCTTCAATGCCGTTTCCTAAATTAACCGATTTTAATAAAGTGCAACCACTAAACGCAGTTGGGTCTATATAAGTAATATTGTCGGGGAAAGATACTTCTTGTAAAGAAGTACAGTTGTTAAAGAAGTTTGAACTAATAGAACTAATGCCCGAACCGAAAGATACGGTTTGTAAGTTAGAGCAGTTTGCAAATACCGAAGTTCCTATTGAAGTTACGCTATCAGGTATTTGAACGCTTACTAACTCGGTGCAACCGCTAAATACGCTATCGCCGATAGTTTCAACGCCGTTTTCAATAGTTACGGTTTGTAAAGCCGTGCAACCTGCAAAGGTGTTATTGTTAAGAACTTTGATAGTGCCGGGTATCGTAATAGAAGTAATAGCGCTACCATTAAACGCTCCACTTGCAATAAGTTTAACGTTTTGATGTAAGGTTAAGTTATCAGTAGTTTCGCTAACGGGCTTAATAAATACTAAATGCTCGTTATCGCTATTGCCAAGGTAACAACCACCTTCGTATTCGGTTAACGATAAGTTGTCGCAACCGTAAAAGCAGAATCGCCAAACGAGATTAAACTGCTTGGAATAGTTACGTCTTGCAAAGCCGAGCAACCCTTAAACGCAGAATCGCCTATAGAAGTTACGTTTCCACTAAAATCTAACGAAGTGAACGAGCCGTTAATAAAGGTATAGTCTTTAATTTCGGTAACTGATTCGGGAATTACTAATTCGGTAATTTCTTCGTCGTTAAGGTATAAGTGACTAGCGTAATATAAGGGGTTAGAACTTGCCGAAGCAAAGGTAATATTACACCAACTTTCAACGTCGCTAATAATAACTTTTTCTAAAACCGAGCAACCGTAGAAGGGAGAGCCGTACATAGTCGTTACGCTACTTGGAATGGTTACGGATTTTAAATTATAGCAACTGTTAAATGCGTTAGTGTTAAGTTCCGTTAGCGTTTCAGAAAGTCTTACGCTTTCAAGGCTACTAAAATAAGCAAAAAGACCGCCGTTTGAAGGTAAGTGAGTGATATTGTCTGACATCCAAGCCCTTTCAATATATTTTCTAACGTTATAGAAGTTTGATAAGTTCGAGGGGTAGGGTATCGAGCCAGAGCCGAAAACGTAAAAGTCGTAGTTAGAAGTTGTTTGTTGTACTAAATAGAAAGCACTAGTGCCTGACGTGTATTTAGCGTAGTCAACGTCGTCAACGTGCTTATTACAACTTGAACATACTCTAGTAGATGGGTTGAAGTCGTGCATTGCCTTTGGGGTTTGGTAATCTTCTTCTATATAAGAATCGTTACAACTACAAATATATTTAGTGTAGCCCCTAGCCGTGCAAGTGGGGTTGTAAACTTCGGGAAGATAAACGTGTTCGAGCATAGGAACGGGTTCAGTTTCAAATGCAGAACAGTTAGTGCCCGTGCAATATCTCGTGTTTTCACCTGCTTGCGTGCAAGAAGCGGGGGTGGTAGGTTCCCATTCGCCGTAAGTGTGCTGGCCGGTTGCTTCAACGTAATCGGCAACGTAAGAGTCACCACATTCGCAAGTATAGGTCGTAAAGCCTTGGTCAACGCAAGTAGGTTGCGTTACGTCTGGAACGTAAGAGTGTTCGTGTTGTTCACAGCCTGAAAACAACGCCATGCTTACTGCTGAAATACAAAGTAAAATAAGTTGTATTCTTTTGCGCATAATATTCTCCTTAAATTATTAAAACAACAAGCCCTAGCCGAAAGTAAATAGGTTAAGGGCTTATCTTTTTATAATAGTGGTATTTTTGCAAGGTAAACTATATCCGTTCTGTCGGCAGCAACGTCTTCTGCTAAAACGAACGCCTTTTTATATATAATTCCACCTGCTTTTTCAACGAGTGCTTCAAGTCCTTTTAAAGATGCGCCGGTAGATACAACGTCGTCAACTATGGCAACTTTTTTGCCTTTTATAAGGTCAACGTCGTGCTTACTTAAATATAAGCGTTGTTCTTTGCCTGTTGTAATTGAACTTTCAATTAAAACGTCAATTCCGTCTTGCATATAAAGTTTTTTAGATTTTCTTGCAACGGCGTAAAGTTTATGGCCAAGTTCTCTAGCCGTAACGTGCGCAAGTTGTAAGCCTTTTGATTCAGCGGTAATAACAACGTCACAGTCGCTAATAAGTTTTGCAATTTCTTTACCGCAATGCTCTGTCATTTCAGCGTTGCCGTGAAGGTTAAAAAAGCAAATGCTAATTCCCGAAGGAAAGGGAATAATAGGCAGGTCTGCTTTATAGCCTTTAATGTCAACGGTATAAGTTTTATCCATAGTAAATATACCTCCAAACGACTATATTTTAGCACAGTTTTTTTGCTAATACAAGCAAATTGTATTTTTTTAATAAAAAAATATAGGTAATTTAACCACTTTATTATAATTAAAATAAAAATTAATGCATAGACTTATGAATATGAGCAAACTTAAAATTACTGAAAGCGCCCTTAGAAAAAACAACATTTTATACCTTAACGAAACGCTTGCGCCCGTAATTAACGGACTTCAAGCATCTTGCTACTTTAAAGACGGAAAAAATAGGCTTGAACTTTTAATAGACGTTCATAGCGACTATTACGAAATATTAAAACAAGAAGTTGAAGATAAAATTGCCGACGTTATTGCCATAAACTACAAATATTCTTTTTTCAATAGGCAACTTATAGCGTCGGGCTTAGTAGGGCAAGAGCGTGAACTTTTGCTTACTGCTTTAATTTCTGCCGACGTTGACGACGATAAAAAATACGCCGTTAAAAAACTTAAAAGTTTTGAAGAATACGCAATAGACGGCATTTTTAATTTTAGAATGAAACCTTTAAAATCAAAGTGGCAAGAGATTTTAAGTTATATTCCCGCAGGCTTTCAAAACGCTCAACTTAAAGATTTTATCATTTACTTAGTAAAAGATAAAGTTGGCAAAAAAGTGTATTACGACGACGGTAATTTATACGATAAACGCTATAACCTTTTAAAGCGCCGTTCGCTTCTTACCGGCGATAGTGGTACTTTACCCGTAGTTAAAGAAGTTTTACTATCAGGTGCTGGCGAAATTGAACTCGGCTCGCCGTTACCCGAAACGGATGAAGGCTATTTAAAAGAGTTTTTCGGCGACAAAATACGCTTTCAAGAAGGGTATTATAAAGCGTAAAAAACGATTGACAAAAATTGAAATGGGTTATATAATAAGTACAATATCGTAATATGTTGGGACAAGTAGCCCCTTATTTGCGCTTTTAGAGAGTTGCCCACGGCTGAAAGGCAATAGCGTGAAGAGGTTAGCGAAACCACCCGATTTACCGAAGTTAGTGCATTACTTAAATGCATATAAAGTGGCCTATTATTTTAGGCAATTAAGGTGGAACCACGGTTTTTAAGTCGTCCTTATCTTCAAGATAAGGGCTTTTTTAATTCGTTATAGCCGTCGCAATACTGCGTTTACTGCCGTCAATTCGTGACCGTAATGACCGACAAGGTCAATTACGCCCAACGATTTGCCGTCGAGCCTTGTCTTGCTCGGCTCTAACGCTTTAAAATATTGCTTTATACAACTAATTAATTCCGCAATCCCTTGCGAGCCTTGCCTAACTTGTTTCTACGGGCTTAAAATAGTAGTTACTACGGCAAAACGGGGTGCGAGCCTAATGGGCTTGCAACTAACGCTTTAAAAACGAGCACTCTACAACAAACAAAAATCACGTTAGAATTATCAATATATTATAAAGGAGTTACTTATGATAGTATATTTACCCGACCAATCGCAAAAACAATTAAACGATGGCGCAAGCGTTTTAGACCTTGCCTTATCAATAAGCGAAGGTTTAGCAAGAAACGCCGTTGCCGGTAAAGTAAACGGCAATTTAGTCGACCTTTCGCACGTTTTAAACGACGGCGATAGCGTTGCAATTATTACCCTTCGCGATGAAGAGGGGCTTGATATTTATCGCCACACTTGTTCGCACGTTTTAGCGCAAGCAATAAAAACCATTTACCCAACTTGCCTTTTGGCAATAGGACCAACCACTCAAAACGGTTTTTATTACGACGTTGATTTTAAAACGCCCATTACCTTTGAAGATTTAGCAACTATTGAAGCGGAAATGAAAAAGATTATTAAATCAGACCTTCCTATCGAACGCTTTACTCTTCCTAGAAAAGACGCCGTAAAACTTATGAAAAAGTACGGCGAAACCTATAAAGTTCAACTTATAGAAGACCTTCCCGAAGGCGAAGAAATATCTTTTTATAAGCAGGGCGCGTTTACCGACCTTTGCCGTGGACCGCACCTTCCTTCAACGGGCAAAATCAAGGCGTTTAAACTTACTTCGCTCAACGGCTCGTACTGGCGTGGTGATAGCAAAAACAAAATGCTTACCCGTATTTACGGAACTGCTTTCGAGAAAAAGTCGCAACTTGACGAATATCTTGAAAAAATTGAACAAGCAAAACTTCGCGACCACAACAAACTCGGTAGGGAACTTGGCTACTTTACTACGGTAGATACCCTTGGTCAAGGTCTTCCCGTTATGCTTGAAAAAGGCTCGCGCGTTATACAAGTTTTACAGCGTTTCGTTGAAGACGAAGAGCAAAAGCGCGGATATATTCTTACTAAAACTCCGCTTATGGCAAAGAGCGACTTTTATAAGATTTCGGGCCACTGGGACCACTACAAAGAAGGTATGTTCGTTATAGGCGACGAAGAAAAGGACAAAGAAGTTTTAGCCCTTCGCCCTATGACTTGCCCATTCCAGTTCCAAGTGTATTTAAACAAGCCTAGAAGTTATCGTGACCTTCCTTTGCGTTACGGCGAAACTTCAACTCTTTTTAGAAACGAAGATTCGGGCGAAATGCACGGTCTTATAAGGGTAAGGCAGTTTACCATTTCAGAAGGCCACCTTGCTTGCACCCCCGAACAACTCGAACAAGAGTTTAAAGGTTGCGTTGACATTATGCTTTATATGATGAAAGCAGTTGGTCTTGACGGTGATATTACTTACCGTTTTAGCAAGTGGGACAAAAACAATAAGGAAAAGTATATCGGTTCTGAAGAAGAGTGGGAAAACGTTCAAAACACTATGCGCCAAATACTCGATAATTTAGGTATCAACTACGTTGAAGCAGATGGTGAAGCCGCTTTCTACGGCCCTAAACTCGATATTCAAATGAAGAACGTTTACGGCAAAGAAGACACGCTCGTTACTATTCAAATCGACTTCCAACTTGCAAAGCGTTTTGAAATGCTTTATACCGACCGTGACGGTGAAAAGAAATATCCCTACGTTATTCACAGAACTAGCCTTGGTTGCTACGAAAGAACGCTTGCGCTTTTAATTGAAAAATACGCAGGTGCGCTTCCCGTTTGGATTGCGCCTTTCCAAGCAACTATTATGTCTATGACCGATAGAAGTGAAGAGTACTGCCGTAACTTATCAAGCAGGCTTTTAGAAGAAGGTATAAGAACCAACCTTGACCTTCGTTCTGAAAAAATAGGCAGAAAAATTAGAGATGCTCAACTTGATAAAGTTCCTTATATGCTTATCGTTGGCGATAAAGAAATTGAGGCGGGTGCAGTTGCAGTGCGTCACCGTCGTGAAGGCGATATAGGCGTTATGAGCGTTGAAGATTTTATTACTAGAATAAAAGGCGAAGTAAAATCGCTTAAACTTGACTAATTTTTATAAAAACGGCTTAAAAACGTTTGACAATAGCGAAAAGTAGTGGTAATATATTTGCGACAAGCAGAAGTTACCCCTTCTCGCCGGCAACAGTGGTTAGTCGTGCACAGATTAGTTTTTAACGCCAAACTAGGCGTTTTATCTGACGGGTTACTTTTGTAGCCCGTCAATTTTTTTATAGGAAGGTACTTATTATTAAAAACCAGCACCAAATCAACGAAGAAATAAGGGATAAACAAGTTAGGCTTATCGGCGCAAACGGCGAACAACTCGGTATTTTAAGTTCGCAAGAAGCGCTTAAAATTGCTTTTGAAAGCGATTTAGATTTAGTTAAAATCTCGCCCAACGCTGAGCCACCCGTATGCAAAATTATGAATTACGGCAAGTTCAAATACGAACAAGAAAAAAGGCAAAAAGAAGCGCGTAAAAACCAAAAAGTAGTTGAAGTTAAAGAAATACAATTGTCAATGACAATCGACGTTGGCGACGTTAACGTTAAGGCAAAACAGGCGCAAAAGTTTTTAGAAAAAGGCCACAAAATCAAAGTTTCAATTAGAATGCGTGGTAGGCAAAACGCCCACTCTGACCTTGGTATAGAAGTTATGAACAAGTTCTATTCGCTTTTAGAGAGCGATGCAGTTCTTGAAAAGAAACCTATGCTTGAAGGTAGAAACATTCTTATGATATTAGCCCCAAAGGCTTAACACACTTATAGAATAATTTTAGGAGGATATTATTATGCCAAAAATGAAATCTCACAGCGGTGCTAAAAAGCGTTTCAGTGTAACCGCTTCGGGAAAGATTAAACGCGGTCATCAAGGCAAAAGCCACATTTTAGCAAAGAAGACCACCAAGAGAAAAAGAAGATTAAGAAGCGGTGCTTACGTTTCTCAAACACAGGAAAAGACGATTAAGTCTATTATTCCTTACAAGGCGTAATTAAGGAGGAGTATAGAATATGTTAATTAAAAGAGGCGTAAACGCAGTTAAAAAACGTAGAAAAATAATGAAACTCGCAAAAGGCTATTACGGTGCAAAGAGCAAACTTTATAGAGTTGCTCGTGAAGCCGTAATGAAATCTCTTAACTATGCTTACATCGGCAGAAAGAATAAAAAGAGAGATTTCCGTCAACTCTGGATTGCCAGAATTAACGCTGCTTGCCGTTTAAACAATATCTCATATAGCAAGTTTATGTACGGTTTAAAACTTGCCGGCATTAACCTTAACAGAAAAGTTCTTGCCGACATTGCCGTAAACGACCAAAAAGGTTTTGCAGGCCTTGTTAAAAAAGCACAAGCAAAACTCGCAAAATAATACCTTCGGGCTGCCCTTGATTTTCAGGCAGCCTTAAAGTTTTTATTATGATTTATTCATCAAAGCAAAATAAACTTATAAAATCCGTTTATTCGCTCAAAGATAAAAAGGGTAGAATAAGCCAAGGCTTATACGTCGTTGAAGGCTTTAAAATGGTTTTAGAAGCAATTAGTGCTGGCGCTCCTATCGAGCGTATTTTTGGCACTGAAGAAGCGCTTTCAAAGTTAAACGCTAACGGCTATGAAATCGTTACCGTTTCGCCCGAAGTGTTTTCGTATATTTCTAGTGAAGTTACGCCACAAGGCGTTTTAGCAACCGTTAAAGTGCCTAAAACCAAAGCCGTAGCGCCAACCAAAAACGCTCTTGTTTTAGACGGCGTTTCAGACCCAGGCAATATGGGAACGATTATTCGTACTGCCTGCGCTTTTGGATTTAACGATATATACCTTGTAAACTGCACCGACCCATACGCTCCAAAAGCAGTTAGGGCAAGTATGAGCGGAATATATTTCGTTAACCTTTATAAAGTCGATTACGAAGGGCTTTTTTCTGCGCTTTCCGGCTATGATATTTTGTCGCTCGATATGGGTGGTGAAGATATAGCAAGCGTTAAAGTTTCTAAAAAGTTTGCGCTTGTAGTTGGCAACGAAGCAAACGGATTATCAAGCGAAATAACGGCAAAAACTTCAAAGTTTATATCAATACCTATGCGCGAGCATAGCGAAAGTTTAAACGCAGGCGTTGCCGTTTCTATTGCGATGTATAAACTATCAAACTAAAAGGAGAAAATTATGTCAGGTCACAGCAAATGGGCTAACATTAAAAATAAAAAAGCAAAGACTGATGCTGCAAAGGGTAAAATCTTTACAAAAATAGGTAGAGAACTTGCCGTTGCCGCAAAACAAGGGGCAGACCCTGCAACCAACTCTAAACTTGCCGACGTTATTGCAAAAGCAAAAGCGGCAAATATGCCTAACGATAATATTACAAGAAGTATTAAAAAGGCGGCGGGTGAACTTGGCAACGTTAACTACGAAGTTAAAACTTACGAAGGTTACGGCATAGGCGGTAGCGCAGTTATAGTTAAAACTCTTACCGATAACGTTAACCGTACCGTTGGCGAAGTAAGGCATATTTTTGATAAATACGGCGGAAATATGGGAACTACCGGCTCGGTATCGTATATGTTTGCAAGCGCAGGCGTTATTATAATTGAAAGAACTTCATCTTTAGATGAAGATACCGTTATGGAAATGGCGCTCGACGCAGGCGCAGAAGACGTTATCGTTGAAGAAGATATTTACGAAATTAGAACTGCACCCCAAGATTTTAGTGCAGTAAGGCAATATTTTGAAGCGAAAAATATCGAATTCGTTGAAGCCGACGTTATGATGGTTCCTTCCGATAAAATTGATTTATCTGATGACCAACTTATATCTTTCAACAAAATGATAGATGCCTTTGAAGATAACGACGACGTTCAAGATATTTACCACAACGTTAATCTTCCTGATGAAGAAGACGAATTTTAAGACACAAAAAATGCACCGTTTCGGTGCATTTTTTATTCCCGTATAAACTTCGCACAAGTTCGTTTACTGTCAACAAGTTGCAACCCCAACAACCAAAAAGGTTAGTTGTGTCTGCCACTTGTTGTCGAGCCTGCTTGTGCTTGTTTCTACGGGCTTAAAATATAACTCTTTTCAGCAAAACGGGGTAACGTCTTGCGTCGCAACTTACTATAATTGCCAACCTTTAACGCATTAAGGGTAAGGCTATATCGCAGTTGCTCCTTTTTCCCAAAAATCTTTTTACTTAAAAATATTTTCGGGAGCCCTGCAATTATTTTATTTTCTACGGCAAAACGGGGTGGGGGAATAAATTAAAAAAACTTTTTTAACTTTTCGTGTATAAAAGTTTTAATAGGGTATATACTACTATTGTAACGAACGAACCGATGCTTTTGAAAGAGATTTCATTAGATAAGTTTAAAGTTACTTTAATATAGTTGACGGTTTTGTCAACGCATAAAAGGCTGTTTTTACTTAGTTAAAAGCGGTCTTTTATTTTTAATTTTTTATCATTTACTTGCCATATTTTTATCACTAGTGTAAAATAATATATAATAAAATACTTAAAGGTGCATTATGAAAAATAAACTTTTAGCATTGATATTAACTATAATTGCAACGTTAACCTTGTGTTCTTGCACGGTAACTTCGGGCTATAACCCTAGCAATTCTTACAAGTTTGAAATAAATATTCAAACGGCAGACGGCAACGAAACAAACTATAACTCGCTTACCGAAATGCTCGATGCAGTTAGGCCAAGCGTTTTTGAAGTTTACGTTTCAGATAGTGCAACGGCTTCTGCAGGCGCAGGTAGTGGCGTTGTTTTTGGCTCGGCAGTAGAAAATAACGTAACTTACTATTATTTAATGACCTGCCACCACGTTATTGAAGGGGCAGACTCTATAAGTTTAACTGCAACTAACGGCAACGAATACCCCGCCGTTTTAATAGGTGGCGATAAAAAGACTGACATTGCCGTTTTAATGTTCTCGCCACAACGTTCGGGTTTTTCGGGTGTTACTATACCCGTTTGTCAAATAAGGCTTAACGAAGATGCTAACTACCCCTTAAAAGTGGGTGAAGACGTGGTTGCAATAGGTAACCCCCTAGGCATTTTGGGCGGAACTGTAACGAAAGGCATAGTTTCTGCAATAAACCGCAACGTGTCGGTTGCCGATATAGGCGTTATGAGCCTTATTCAAACTGACTGCGCAACCAACTCTGGTAACTCTGGTGGAGGACTTTTCGACGTTAACGGTAAACTAATCGGCATAATAAACTCTGGTTACAGCGCTTATCAAGGGCTTAACTTTGCCGTTCCTATCGACACGGCTTTAGAAGTTGCAACCGCTCTTACCGAAACGTTCTACTTCAACTCTAATTTAGATTATAACTACGGTTACGTTGAAGGTAGATATTACGCCGCTGCAACTTATTCGCCAGTTCGCTCGTTCGGCGATGAAATTGCAATTTATTACGAGCGCGTAAGTTTCTCGTCTTACGTTGACTGCTTGGTTGCAGACGTTAAATTAGGTAGCGTTTACGACGTTGCAGGGCTTGACGTTTACGACCGTATAGTTGGCGTTTCGTTTGCTGGAAAATCTTATTCGGTAAGCGACGGGCAAACGCTTGTTTCTTTCCTTAATAATTTTGAACTTTCCGCAACGCAAAACGCCGTTACCTTTACCGTTTGTAAGTACGGCTCAAGCGAAACTACCGATATAGTAGTTACTTTCGGTCAGTATATTTACGGAAACACTTATTTATAATTATTTAAATCTATAATAACTAAAATTAAGCGTTTAACGGCAACAAATAGCAATATAGTGCTAAAACGTAGCAAAATATTCTATTGATATATTTTAAAGTGATGTTATAATATTTGTATAACAAATAAAGGAGCAATATTATGAAAAACTTTGGTATATTTGGTTGTGGTAATATAGCAAACGTTCACGCTATGGCTATAAGAAGTATTTCGGGCGCAAAACTCGTTGGTTGTGCCGACGTTGTTATGAAAGCCGCAGCAACTTTTGCCGAAAATTATAGAATTCGTTATTACGACAATTTACAGCATATGCTTCAAGACCCTGAAATTGATATTGTGTGCGTATGTACGCCTAACGGTACTCACGCCGAAATTGCAATAGAAGTTTTAAAGGCAGATAAGCACGTTATAGTTGAAAAGCCTATGGCAACCACTACTATCGACTGCGATAAGATGATAGAAGCCGCTAAAAAATCAAAAGGCAAAATTATGGTTATTTCGCAACTTAGAATGTCTAACTCGGTTGTAAGGGCGAAAGAAATTATTGAAAATGGTCAAATTGGTAAAATTATTCTTTGCTCGCTTTCTATGCCTTATTATAGAAGCGAAGAGTACTTCCATAACAGTTGGCGCGGTACTATTAAAATGGACGGTGGCGGTGCGCTTATGAACCAAGGTATTCACGGCGTTGACCTTTTACAATATATGGTTGGTAGAGCAAAGAAGATTAAAAGTATAGTTAAAACCCTTGCTCACAACATCGAAGTTGAAGACGCTGCAGTTTGCGCATTAGAGTTTGAAAACGGCGCAGTTGGCGTTATTCAAGCAACAACGGCAGTAAACCCCGGTTTTGATAGAGAAATTAGAATATACGGCACTAACGGTTGTATATTCCTTCGCGAAAATAAACTTGAAAAACTTATTATCGACGGTGAAGAACAAGCAGGCGAACTCTTTATTGCAAAGGGCAACGCAAACGACGCTGCGCTTGTTACCGAAGAAGAACACGCAAAACAAATTCGCCGTTTCGTAAGAGCGCTTGAAGGCCAAGATTACGATTACGTTGACGGTCCAGAAGGTAGAAAAGCAGTTGAAATTATTGAAAGAATATACTGGGCAGGCCGTGAAGACAGAGACTAATTTATAGTTAAAAAACCCCGACAAATGTCGGGGTTTTATTATTTATTAAAATCAAAATCTTGCCATTTGCCACCGTGCAAGCGGTGAAGTTCTTCGGTTATTAAGAAAAACTTTAAAACGCAAGGCGTTTCGGGGTAAAACTCTATAAACTTGCCGTTTAAAAAGGTGTAAAAACGCGAAGTGTCGGTGCACATACCGTAAGTTGGAACGTCTTTAAGTTCAATATTAAACTCAAAAGGCTCGTTATTGTTAGTTCCAACGTAAGATAGTCCGTTATGCGATATAGTTAAAGTGCCTTCGCCTACTATTTCGCTCGTTTTAAGGTTTTTAAGAAGTTTATAGTCTGGCAAAACACCAAGTTTAACCTTTGCGCTAAACGAAAAGTTTTTGTCCTTTACAGCGTCTTTTACAAGGCTACGTTGCCACTTAAACCAGTCGCTTTGGTCTTTTGACAATATAGAAGTTTCGTCAAGCGGGGTTAGGGCGTAGGTATCGTCAACGATAGCGCCGTTGCCACATTCCGTGCACCAAATAGTGTTTTCCTTACTAACCATAGTAAGTTCTTTTTTGCACTTGGGGCAAATATATAAAACGTCGCTCAACCCTTCGGCAGACTTGCCACCCGTTTTGTAAACGTGTTTATAAATAGCGTTCCACTTATAATCGTCGTGATAAAGTTTTTCGTTTACAATTTTCTCTATTTCTTCGGGTGATAATTTTTCTAGGTCACTAGGCGAAAACATTTTATCGAACGTTACTTCAATAGTTCCAGGGTATTCGTTGTTAGTGTGTTTTGGAAACGATAAAAAACCACCTTTTATTACAGAGTAATAAACGGGGAGTTTAAAGTGCTTTATAAACTTGCCCGTACCTATTGCAACGGGTTGATTCATTCCCGCAATAGAGTTCATACCCTCGGGGAATAAAACTATATTGCCACCTTCTTTTATAACCCTTGAAACTTCTTTAAGGGTGTAAACGTCGGGCGTGAAGTTCTTTTTAGGAATAACCTGTAAAAGGTTAAAAACGCCCCTTAAATGCGAGCGATAAAACTCGTTATAACCAGCAACGAAGTTATAAGTCGTTGGTAGAGTGGGAACGCCAACGAAAATATAGTCGTTACGCGAGGCGTGGTTGCTTATTAAAATGTGTTGCCCCGCTTTTCTAGGGTCTTCGTTATAAGTAACCTTTACGCCGTATTTTTTCATAAATAAGGCTTGCCAAACTCTACCTAAAACGTTGTAGATAAAAGTGGGTGGTTTTTTAATTTTTCTATCGTATAAAACTCGCTCGTTAACCTTTCGTTGTTTTTTAGCCATAATTAGCACCTGTAAAAATAATATATATTATTTTATCATTTTTAGTTTTAAGTGTCAATACAAAAAATAATGTGGCAAACTTTAAATTGCGTTCATATAATAAAGTAAAGTAACAGGAGGTTAAAAATGTCATTTTTCTCTAACTGCCCTCCGGAAAGATGCCCCGGTAGAATTGCCGGAAATCCGTTAGGTGGGCTTTGCGATAAAGTTTGTATTCAAGTTAAAAAAGTATTCGATGCGTGTATGAAACAAGCGCAAGAAGAAAACGTAACGGTAACGTTACAAAGCCAAACGCCTGAAAACCCCGCCACCCCACTTACTTTCGTAAGCGCAAGGAGCGTTGGTACAGAGGCGCAAGTAACTAGTTTGCAAGTTGACGGGCTTGAAGGTAGAGATAATCTTTCAAGGGTGCAAGTAACGTACTCAATCCCCGTTGAAGTTATTTACACCGACGCTAACGGCGTTGAAGGTAAGGGGCTAGCAACAATTAGCCTTTCGCAAGACGTTATTTTGTGCGTTCCGCAACCGTCTATAATTCCTTATTCAGTTGAGGCAATCGTTTCGGTGGTTTCACCCGAAGGTACATACGTTTCTGGCTCTACGTTCACCGTAACGTTCTGCACTACGACGATTTTAAAAGTGGTTATGCCCGTTGAACTTTTAATTCCAAGTTACGGCTATGCAACTATTCCACCTTGCCAAGAATATACCGAAGAAGTATGTTCCGGCTTTTTCGAATTGCCACTTTACCCCGACGTATAAAACTAAAACGACCCATACGGGTCGTTTTTTAATGCCGATTATTCAGTTTTTTAACGGCGTAAAAAAGTTGACATAAAAAAACGATAGTAATATAATACTTTTATGAAAGTTTACGCAATTAGCGACCTTCACTTATCCCTTTCAGGCGAAAAGCCTATGGATATTTTTGGCGAAAAGTGGGAAGGTTACCTTGAAAAAATATCAAGCGACTGGAACGAGCGTGTAAATGATGACGACGTGGTTTTAATAGCAGGCGATATCAGTTGGGCTATGAGCCTTGAAAACGCGCTTAAAGACGTTGATTATTTAAACTCTTTAAAGGGTACTAAAATTATAATTAGGGGAAATCACGACTACTGGTGGCAAGGAATAACAAAAATAAGAAGTTCGCTCCCCAAAAACGTTATAGCCCTGCAAAACGATAGCGTTAAAATAGGCAATTATATCTTTTGCGGTTCAAGGGGTTGGGCAGTAGAAGGCTCGCCCGACTTTGACGAGCACGACCGTCATATCTACGAGCGTGAGTGTGAAAGATTTAAACTTGCTTTAGCATCAAGTGAAAAATTAAGAGTAGAAGGCGACGTTTTGGTGTGTTTAATACACTATCCACCCTTTAACGTTAGAAAAGAAAACTCGCTTTTTACTGAACTTTTTGAAAAATATAAAGTAGATAAAGTCGTTTACGGTCACCTTCACGGTAAAGGCGTAAACGTATACCCAAGGCTTAATAAAAACGGGGTTGAATATATACTTACTTCGTGTGATTTAGTGGACAATAAACTCGTGGAGGTTTAGTATTATGGACAAGTTTAAAAAATTATGCAAACGCTGGTTTATAACTGCTTTTTCAGGTATGGCGCAAGGCTTATTTTGCACCCTTATAGCAGGAACTATTCTTGCTCAAATTGCAGGCTGGATAGGCGATAACTACGTTGGCAACACACTTATGAGCATTGCAAATATTGCAAAATCGCTTATGGGCGTGGGAATAGGCGTTGGCATAGCAAACGCACTTACTAAAAACAAACTTTTAGTTTTCTCATCTGCCGTGGCAGGTTTTATAGGTGCTTTTGCCGATAAACTTATGATTGGCTCGGCTGGTTTTCCAACGCTTGAAATTAAAGGCGTAATTTACGAAGCAATTAACTTCGGTGCTCCCGGTAACCCCATAGGCGCTTACGTCGTAACGCTTTTATGCGTTGAACTCGTTTCGCTTTACGCAGGCAAAACCAAACTAGATATTATTTTAGTTCCTATAGGAACTATGCTTTTATCGTTTGCGGGCGTTTTCGTTGCTTATCCGTTTATATGGCTAGTTAATCAAATTAGCGTGTTTATATCGTGGTCAACCGACCTTATGCCGTTTGTAATGGGTATTGTAATTTCGGTTGTAATGGGCATTTTACTTACGATGCCAACTTCTTCCGCAGCAATTTGGGTTGCCGTTTCAAGCCCCGTTTTAGTAACCGAACTTATAGGCACTCAAGACTATGAGGCAATGCTTATAGCAGGTGGCGCCGCAACGGTTGGTTGCGCTTGCCATATGGTAGGTTTTGCAGTTGCGTCGTTTAGAGAAAACGGCATATCTGGGCTTATTTCGCAGGGTATAGGAACTAGTATGCTCCAAATACCAAACATCATGAAAAGACCGCAAATTATGCTTCCTATGATAATTTCTTCGGCAATATGCGGTCCACTTTCAACGTGCGTGTTTAAACTTAAATGCGGTGCGTCTGGCGGTGGTATGGGAACTAGTGGACTCGTTGGCGTGTTCGATTTGTTTAAATATACCGATGGTGCGCTTGGAATAGTTGGAATAATACTTTTAATGTTCGTTCTTCCCATAGTGTTAAATATCGTTATAAGCGAGTTTATGCGCAAGAAAGGCTATATTAAGTTTGGCGATATGCTACTTGAAAACTAACATAAAATAATATAATCTCTCATACCTTGTATGGGAGATTTTTTTATGGAAAACAATATGCACGTTTTAACTATTGAAAACAAAAAGAGCGTTAGGGCAACGGGAATTAAAGAAGTTAGGGCTTTTACCGATAGAGAAATACGCTTGCGCCTTATTAGTGGCGCAGACCTTAAAATTACGGGCGACGGGCTTAAAATTACGGGTTTTGACGATAAAAACGGAACGTTTAACGCACTTGGAAACGTTAGCGGAACTAGTTATAAAACCACCGAAAATATCTTGAAAAAGGTGCTTAAATGACCTTTATTTCGCTTGACCAACCTAGAATATTTTTTCTTTGCGTGGCGTTTGGCGTATACTCGGGGTTTTTATACTTTCCGTTTTTAGTTATTTCTAACTTTTTTAAAAGCAAAACGGCAGGGCATATAATAACTGCAATTTGGCTAGTTTTATTAGCAATTCCCTTTACTTACTATTCAACCCACTTTAATTTTTGCAATTTTACGCCGTATATGACGCTCGGCGTTTTGGTTGGAGTTTTACTTTATAGGTTAAGTTTTCATAAACTTGTTGCAATTTTTGCAAGCAGAGTGTATAATGTTATTAACAAAATGGTTAAAAGGCTTTATAAAGCCTTAAAAGGTAAAAATGAGCGAAGAAAAAAGAAAACGCGTGCTTTCGGCAACTCTTTCGGGGCTAATAATGTTGTTTACGGTACTGCTTGCCATAATAGCGTATCAGTTAATAGGTATATCGGTCCGCAAACAAAAAATAGCCGAGTTAGACGCCGAGATTAGCGCGCTTAGGCAAGATATTGAAAACACCGAAGACGAAATCGAGTCGTGGTCGTTCGAGTGGAAAATAGAAAAACGTGCCAGAGAACTCGGTATGTATAGGCCCGATGAAGAATAAAGTTATATACCCCGTTTCCATAATCGATATAGGCAGTAATTCCGTTAGGCTTATGACCGATTATCAAACGCATAGCGAAAAGTTTATAATAACCACTAGGCTTGCCCAAGATATGCAAAACGGCGTTTTAAACAAAGCGTCGATGGAGCGAACGGTAAACGCCATTAAAGAGTTCGTTCACAAGGCGACCTTAAACGGCAGTAAATCGCTTTTTGCCTTTGCAACAGCCGCCGTTAGAAATAGCGTAAACAGCAAAGAGTTTATAGACGTTGTAAAAGAGCAAACGGGCGTTTTAATAAGCGTTGTTTCGGGCGAAGTAGAGGCGGAACTTGCGGGGCTTGGCGCACTTAACGAAAACGGCGCCGTAGTAGATATAGGCGGTGCTAGCACCGAAATTATTATAAAACAAAACGGACAAACCGTTTATTCGGTAAGTTATCCCGTGGGCGCCGTTAATTTGCGCGCAAAAGGGTTAAACGCCACCCAAACGCAAGAATATTTGTCTGGGCTTATAAAGGGCGTTAAAATTGCTTTTAAGGGCGATTTTGTGGCGATAGGTGGAACTTCGCTAACCTTAACGGCTATGTCGCTTGGGCTTACTGAATACGATAACAAAAAAACTCACGGAGCGTTCGTTTCAAAAGAAGAACTTGAAAAACTGTCTTTAAAACTCAATTCGCTTTCGCCCAAACTTATAACTAAAAACTACCCTTACGCAAAAAGCAGGGCAGACGTTATAGGTGGTGGCTCGCTTATATTATTAGCAGTGCTAGGCGCGTTTAATCAAAACGGCTTTTACGCTAGCGAGAGCGATAATTTAGAGGGGTATTTAAAATATTTGACTTATGAAAAACCGTAAACTTCAAATAATTTTGAACGCAGTAATAGCCGTTATATCGCTTGCTGTTTATATAGTTTTGCTTTTAGGCGTTAAAGAAAACGTTTTTAAGGCGATTTTATTCTCGCTGTTAGGGCTTATAGCAGTTTACGTTTTCAACGCGCTTATTCACGAACTTACGCACGTTATATCGGGCGCAATTTCGGGGCTAAAACCTTATTCAGTTCAAGTTTTAAACCTTTTTATAGGCAAAGACGAAACGGGTAAGTTTAAAGTTTTATTTAAGCGCAGTTACGGCGAACTTGGCAGTACCGTTTTTATTCCTAAAACCGATAAAAAAGTGTTTGAAAAATATGCAATTTCTTCGCTTTCGGCGCTAATTTCTAACCTTTTAGTGCTTGCAGTTCAATGCGTTGTTGCCTTTACAACGGGCAACTTGTTCGTTTACTCGTTTATAGGTATAACGTTCCCGTTAACGCTTTATATTTTGCTAGTTAATTTAATTCCCGTTTTTAATAACGACGGCAGGCTTTTATACCTTTATATTTTGGGTGGAGAAGAACTTGAAGTTTGCAAAAACTACTACACGGCAGTTGCTTGTTTAACGCTTGGCGAAACGCCTTCTAACCTTAATTCTTCGCTTTTAATTAAGTGTGGAAAGGGCGATTATTCCGTTGGTATAAGATATCTTCGATATCTTGCGTACTTAAATAGCGATGAAGAAGGGGCTATAAAAGAACTTTATAAAATAAGCGATTTATCTGCGCTTACTATGCTTAACGACGAAGTTGAGAAAGAACTTTTCTTTTCGGCGTTACTTCTTGGCGACGATAAGTACGTTTCGCAAAATAAAGAAGAAGTTATTTCTATTTTAGAAAAGCAGTTAACCCCCGCCGATTTTAGAATACACGCAAGTTTTTTGGTGTATAGTGGTGAAAGCGAGTGGGCTAAATTAGTGCTTAATTCGGGTGTTAAGTTTTGTGAAAAATACCCCGTAAAAGGGCTTGCAAAAAGTGAAAAGGCGTATATGGAAGATATGCTAAAACAGTTAAATAATTAAAGGCAACGGAAGGTTGCCTTTTTTTATGCCTAATTATAGAACTTTTTTGGGGTTTTTAATAAAAAACCCAAAAAAAATTAAAAAAACTCTTTTCTTTTGCTCGCGCGTATGTTATAATATACTAAAATATAATATTATCTATATAAATTACAAATTAAAACCACTTGGTTTAAGGAGTTAGTATGGAACAAGATAACAAAATAACACAAGAATACGGCGCCGACCAGATTAGGGAGTGTAAGGGCTTAGAGCATATTCGTTTAAGGCCTGGTATGTACATTAGAAATACCGATGCTTACGGTCTTCACCACCTTGTTAAAGAAACGGTTGACAACTCTATAGACGAGGCACTTGCCGGCTATTGCGACACTATATCGGTTACTATTCATAAAGACGGGTCTTGTTCAATTAGAGATAACGGCCGTGGTATTCCCACGGGTATGCGTGAAGAAGGCATATCTACCGTTGAACTCGTTATGACTCACCCAAATGCCGGCGGTAAGTTCGGTGACGGTGGTTACGAGATTTCTTCAGGTCTTCACGGCGTTGGTTTAAAGGCTGTTAACGCACTTTCAGAAGTTGCCAGCGTTGACGTTTATCAAAATGGCAAGCACTACCGTCAAGAGTATAAAATAGGCGTTCCACAAACGGAACTTATGGTGCTTGAAGATACTACCGAAACGGGCACTTGCGTTACTTTTAAGCCCGACGCTACTATTTTTTCTACCGTTGATTTTAGTTACGCAACCATTAAAGGTATGCTTCGTGACTTTGCCTTTTTAAACGTTGGCGTTAAACTTACTTTAACCGACGAGAGAGAGGGGCAAGAAAAGCACGACGAAATGCTTTCTACGGGTGGTATTAAAGAATACGTTGAAGTTTTAAACCAAGATAAAGAAGTTTTAAACCAAGAACCCGTTTACTTTAAAAAGAAGTTCAATAAAGAAACTATTGAAATTGCTTTCCAGTATAACGACGGTTATAACGAACAAATACTTGCTTTTGCAAACAACGTTAACAACGTTGAAGGTGGAACGCATTTAGACGGTTTTAAGGCTGCGCTTACCAAAGTTATTAACGACGCAGGCAAAAAACTCAACCTTATTAAAACCGACGATGATAAACTTTCGGGTGAAGACGTTAGAGAAGGTATTACCGCAGTAATTTCGGTTAAACTTTTAAACCCACAATTCGAGGGTCAAACTAAAACTAAACTCGGCAACGCCGATATGAGAACGCTTGTAAACAAAACTATGACTGAAGAGTTTGCCACCGTTCTTGAAGAAAATCCGTCTATTGCAAAAGAACTTATATTGAAATGCTTAACTGCTAAAAAGGCTCGTGAAGCGGCAAGAAAGGCCCGTGAGGCAACTAGAAAGGGCGTGTTTGAAAATACAAGACTTCCCGGTAAACTTGCAGACTGTTCTTGTAAAGACCCTGAACTTTGCGAAATATGCCTTGTCGAAGGCGACTCGGCAGGTGGTACTGCAAAACAGGGTAGAGACCGTCGCTTCCAAGCGATACTTCCACTTCGTGGTAAGATTTTAAACGTTGAAAAAACCCGTCAACACAGAGTGCTTGAAAACGAAGAAATTAAGGCTATGATAACTGCTTTCGGCGGTGGAATGCTTGAAGAATTCGACGTTACTAAACTTCGTTACGACCGTGTTATTTGTATGACCGATGCCGACGTTGACGGTTCGCACATAAGAATACTTTTATTAACGTTCTTCTACCGTTATATGAAACCGCTTATCGAAGAGGGCCACGTTTATATTGCGCAACCCCCGCTTTACAAAATTACCAAAGGTAAGCAAGAATATTACTTCTATACCGAAGAAGATAAAGAAGAGTTTTTAAAGAGCAACGAAAGGTGCGATATTCAACGCTATAAAGGTCTTGGTGAAATGGACGCGAAGCAACTTTGGGACACTACTATGAACCCCGAAACCAGAACTTTAAGGCGCGTTACTATTGAAGACGCCGTTGAGGCTGATTCTCATTTCTCGTTACTTATGGGCGACCAACCTGAACTTCGCCGTAAGTTTATTGAAGAAAACGCTAAATACGCAAACACCGACCTTGATACCTGATAGGAGTTAAAATTATGGCAAAAAAAGTAATAAATGAAGAACTTACCGCCGAGTTTAAGAAAACTTTGTCAATGACGAAACTCGTTAACGTTGAAGTCGATAACGAACTTCGCCAAAGTTTTATTGACTATGCAATGGCAGTTAACCGTTCAAGGGCAATTCCCGACGTTAGAGACGGTTTAAAGCCCGTTCACAGAAGAATACTTTACTCAATGAACGAAATGGGTTTAACGCCCGATAAAGCCTTTAAAAAGTGCGCTGCCATCGTCGGCGACGTTTTAGGTAAATATCACCCCCACGGCGATAGTTCGGTTTACGATGCGCTCGTTCGTTTAGCGCAAGACTTTTCTATAAACCTTCCACTCGTTGACGGGCACGGTAACTTTGGCTCTGTTGACGGCGACCCACCCGCAGCGTATAGGTACACCGAGGCAAGAATGACCAAACTTGCCCTTGAAATGCTCCGTGATATCGATAAAAATACCGTTGATTGCAAAGCAAACTTCGACGATACTAGAAAAGAGCCGGTAGTTTTACCCGCAAGATATCCTAACCTTTTAGTTAACGGTGCAGACGGTATAGCGGTTGGTATGGCAACTAATATTCCGCCACACAACCTTGGCGAAGTTATAGACGGTGCTATCGCGCTTATAGATAACCCCGAAATTACCGTTGATGAACTTATGGATTATATTCCCGCGCCCGACTTCCCAACAAAAGGTATTTTAATGGGTAGAAGTGGTATTAGAAACGCTTATAGAACGGGTAGGGGCAACTTTATTCTTCGTTCTAGGTGCGAAATTGAAGAGTACGACAACGGCAACCGTTCTAGAATTATAGTAACCGAACTTCCTTACCAAGTTAACAAAGAAAAACTTATAGGTACTATAGTTGAATACGTTAAAGACAAAAAACTTGAAGGCATAGCAAATATTAACGACGAATCTGACCGTCACGGTATGAGAATCGTTATAGACGTTAAAAAAGACGCTAATCCGCAAGTAGTTTTAAACACTTTATATAAACAAACTAAACTTCAAGTGAGCGACGGTATTATTCTTCTTGCGCTCGTTGGAACAGACCCCAAGGTTTTAAACCTTAAAGAAATACTTGAAGAATACCACAAACACCAACGTGAAGTTATAGTAAGAAGAACTCGTTTCGACCTAGAAAAGGCAAAAGAACGTTGCCTTATTATAGAAGGCTTGTTAAAAGCACTTGCCGATATTGATAAAGTTATTTCAATTATTAAAACTAGTAAAGACAGGCAAGACGCTATGGTTAGGCTTATTGAAGCGTTCGATTTAGACGCAGAAGGTAGGCAAGCAAACGCAATACTTGATATGCGCCTTCAAACGCTTACTAACCTTGCAGTTAACAAACTTACCGACGAGCATAACGAAATAGTTGCAACCATTAAAGATTACGAAGATATTTTGGCTAACGTTTCTAGGGTTGACGCTATTATTAAAGACGACCTTTTACTCATTAAAGAAAAATACGCAAGAGAGCGTTACAGCGAAGTTTCCGTTCTTGAAGGCTCTATTGAAGACGAAGAACTTATTCCCAGAGAAGACGTTGTTATTTCACGCACTCACTTTGGTTACGTTAAACGCCTTCCCGTTCAAGAATATAAGGCTCAACGCCGTGGTGGTAAGGGCATAACCGGCCACAAACCCAAAGAAGAAGACTTCGTGGTAGATATGTTTATAACTTCTACTCACGACCCGTTATTGTTCTTTACAAGCCGTGGTAAAGTGTACTCTATAAAGGGATACGAAATACCCGAAGCGCAAAGAACTGCAAGGGGCAGGGCAATTATAAACATTTTACCGCTTGAAGACGGTGAAAAGGTAAACGCAGTTATTCCTTTAAAAGAAGGAACTTCGGGCTATATTGCAATGGCAACTAGAAACGGCCTTATCAAGAAAACTGCGCTTGAAGAGTTTGCAAGCATTAGAAAAACGGGTAAAATTGCAATTTCGCTCGTTGAAGGTGACGAACTTATTTCAGTTCAGTTCACGTCTGGTACCGACCAAATACTTATAGGTACTAAAAACGGTAAGTGCATAAGATTCTATGAAGGTCTAGACGAAGAAAAGGGCACTTACGGTCTTAAACCCATAGGTAGAGATACGCAAGGCGTTAAAGCAATGGACCTTGATGGTAACGACGAACTCGTTGCTATGAGCGTTGTTAAAGATGGTTATAGCGTTTTAACTATTACTTCTAACGGTTACGGTAAACTTTCTTCTATTGAAGATTATAGGCTTCAAAACCGTGCTGGTAAAGGTATAAAAGCAGGCGCGTTTAACGAAAAAACGGGTAACCTTGTTTGCCTTAAGTTCGTTAGCGAAGAAGAAGACGTTATGCTTATAAGCGATACGGGCATTGTAATAAGGGTTAAATCAACTGAACTTTCTAAACTAGGAAGAGATACGCAAGGCGTTATAGTTATGAGGCTTGATGCGGGCGTTGTTTCAACTGTGGCAGTCGTTCCCCACGAAGACGAAGAAGAACTTTTTGAAGACGGTGAAACGGCTGAAAACGGCAACGAAATCCCCGAAATCCAAGAATAATAAGTAAAAACTATATATGCTTGTTCCTATTAGGAATTATTTAAACATTATAAAAGACTAACGATATCGTCGTTAGTCTTTATTTTTGCGTTGTAATGCGCACTACTTTAAAATATTTTTACCACAAAGGCATTAGTTTAAAAAATGATAATTTATATTTATCTAAAATACTCTTGAAAACATTTTACAAATCTTGCCTTGTTAAAAATGATAAACTTATATTGCTGTCCGTTTATCATAAATACGGTTGCAACGGGAAAAACTATCCATTTCCAAGTTATTTGTTTAATTTCTCTTATAGGTAAAACTAAATGCTTATATTTATTTTCAACCGTTAACTTGTTTGTTTTATAGGTGAGTGAATTATTATCAAGGCATAACCATCCGCCTAGTATTCCGTTATGACATAAACTACAAATAAAATATTTCATATAACCATCTCCATTTAATTCTTATATATTGTTAAGTTCATTATAACATAAAATTATTTTTAATTCAAATTAAAAAGGAGCGATAGTCGCTCCTTTATTTTATTTAGTTTTCTTTCTAAATGCGCCCATAACGTATTTGTTAAGGTTAGATAGTGGTTCAACTATTAAAAGGTTAAACTCGGCAATTACTATTAAAATTAGAACGTAGTGCCAGTTTCCTATATTCATAGGGAATAAAGCCGTTAAACCAAAGAAGTTAGTGGGAAGGTGTAGTATTGCAGTAGTATCTAAAAGGAACACAATCCAAACGGCTATTGCAATAAACACAATCATAAATATAACTGCTCTAAACACGTTCATAGGTTTACATACTTTATATAGGTAAATTAAACCACCAAGCGTAAAGCCAACTATTTTCATAGTCATTATAAGGTTTGCATCTGGCAACACGCCGAACATACTTATAAACTCTACGATATAAACGTTTAATAAAAGTATTAAACCACCCGGTATTGCGTTAGAAAATATCGTGGTAAGGAAATCGCCTTCAACTTTCTTCTCGTTAGGTTGAATTGAAAGGGCAAGCGATGCAAAGCCTATAACGAAAAGTTCAAGTATAGTTAAGTGACCCGTTTCGAATGGGAAGAAAGAGTTTGTTGCAATAGAAATAAGCGAAAGTAGCGTTATAAACACCGTTTTCATAAGGAAAAGCGACGCCGACTGTTGAATATTGTTAATAACGCGTCTACCTTCGGCAACTACTTTTGGCATTGAATTAAAGTTGTTATCCGCTAGAACTATATGAGCAACCGATTTAGCGGCGTCTGCGCCCGTTGCTACGGTAACTGCGCAGTCGCTTTCACGCATTGCTAAAATATCGTTAACCCCGTCACCCGTCATAGCAACGGTATGACCACCCATTTTAAGCGCTTTAACAAGCACGCACTTTTGGTCGGGCGAAACTCTGCCGAAAACGGTATATTTATCTGCAATCGACGCTACTTCTTTATCAGATAAACCTTCAAGGCTTATCCAGTTAGAAGCGTTTTCAATGCCTGCACGCTTTGCAATTTCTGAAACGGTAATGGGGTTATCGCCTGAAATTACCTTAACCGAAACCCCGTTTTCTTTAAACCATTTAATAGTTTCAATGGCTTCTTCACGAATATTATCGCTTAAAATAATTAGGGCAATGGGTTTTAGTGAAGCGGGAAGTTCGCCTTTAGAAGTTATTTGAGCGTTAGAGTGCGCTAGAAGTAAAACCCTGTTTCCGTGAGTAATTTGGTTGTTTATTTGTTCTTTTATAGGCACGGGTAAATCGCTTATTATAAACTCGGGAGCGCCGAGTGCGTAAGTACCCGTTTCCGAAAAGGTAACAGCGCTATATTTGCGCGCCGAAGAAAATGGTATTTTCTTAATTACGGTAAAGTCGCGTTTCGGTTCGTATTTAGCGCGAAGCGCAGAAGAAGTTGCGTTATTATCTTCAAAAACCGACTGCATAGTTCCTATAACGTCTGCAAGCGAGTGGGGGTGGCGTTCGGCAATTAAAATATCTTTAATAACCTGCATTCTACCGTCTGTTATAGTACCCGTTTTATCAAGGCACAAACAGTCAACCCTAGCAAGCATTTCAAGCGAGTACATATCTTGAACGAGAGTGTTTCGTTTAAATAAGCGAATAACGCCAAGCGATAACGCCATAGTAGTTAAAAGTATAAGCCCCGCAGGTATCATACCCAAAATTACGGCGCCCGTTCTAGTAACAACGAAGTGTTGTATTGTTTCGCCCACCGTTAAAACGCCTTCTTCGGTAGCGTGGTTAAGGTTAACAAGCCCTATGCCTATTGCTATGGGAACTATTAGCAAGCCAACCACTTTAACTATACCCGTAAGCGTTTCCATAAGTTGACTGTTGGGCTTTTTGTATTTTTTAACTTGAGTTGTAAGTTTTTGAACGTAGCACTCTTCGGCAACTTTATCTGCCTTGGCGGTAAGTGCGCCACTCGTTAAGAAACTACCTGCCAAAATAACGTCGCCTTTATTTTTCTTAACGGCAACGCTTTCACCTGTTAAAAGCGCTTCGTTAACTTCGGCAAACCCGTCAAGCACAACGCCGTCAACGGGTATTTGGTTGCCTGAAACAACCCTAAACACGTCGTCAAGCACAACTTCTTTAGAAGATATTTCTATTTCAACGCCGTTTCTAATAACCTTTGTAACGGGGGCTTGAAGTATAGATAACTTTTCAATAGAAATCTTTGCCCTAATTTCTTGGAAAATGCTAATAATTAAGTTAACTGCAAAGGGAATTATAAACGTAAAGTTTGAAATAGACGTTTGAACGAAACTATAAGCCGCTAAAACTAGCGCGCAAAGTAGGTTAAAAAACGTAAACGTGTTGCCTATAATTATTGCGGGAATAGACTTGCTGTTTCGCGACTTAACGTTGTTAGTAAGCCCCGTTGCAATTCTATCTTCAACTTGTTCTAGCGTTAAGCCCGAAAGCCCGTTATCGTACCTTTCGGCAAACGCTTGCGTAACTTTTTTCCTGCGCCTTTTAATTTTAGGTGCTTTATAAGTATTAAGTTTTTCGCCGTTTTCAACCGTTTGAGTATCTTCTATAACGGCGATTTCTTGTTTCTTTTTCATTAAACTACCCTAATTTTTTAAGCGCATACGCGCTAGTAATTATTTATTACAGTAAATTGTAACACCAAATAAACATTTTTTCAACGGTTTTTTGTAAGTTTTCACACTTTTTCACATAAAAGTATTGACTTTGAGCATAATCAATATTATAATATGAATATATTTTCATATTCTCATGGGTAAAGTTATGAAGGAAATTAAGTTATCAAGTAACGAAATAATGGAACTTTGCGCCGATTTTAAAGCGCTTAGCGACGAGGGTAGGCTTAAAATTATACTGCTACTTTTAAGTGGTAAAAAAAGCGTTAACGCTATAAGTGAAAGCGTGGGGCTATCGCAGTCGGCAACGTCGCACCAACTTCGCATTTTAAAAGACGCTAGAATATTAAAGTGTGAAAGAGTTGGCAACGAAAATTATTATTTTTTAAGTGACGAACACGTTAAAACGGTAATACTTACCGCAGTTGAACATTTGGGGTGCTAAAATGAGTGAAAAAACCGTAATTAAAATTAACGGCGAAGTAAGCGATAAAACTTTAAAAGCCGTAAAAGAAAAAGTTGAACTATTAGAAGGCGTAATATCCGTTTCCGTTAAAAACGGCATCGTTGACTATGAACTTAACGAGTGGGCTAGCGATTACGATATTATGGTAAGCGTGCTTGAAATTATAGCAGATTTAGGTTTAGACGGAGAGCCCGTTTTCGATGGTGACGACGTTATAACTAGTGATAGTAGCGTAGAGTTGGGGCATAACGACCACCACGACCATTGTGACGGCGAGTGCAATTATGACCACGACCACTGCGACCACGACCACTGCGAGCACGACCACTGCGACCACTGTCACGAACATTGTGAACACGACCACTGCGACCACGAGCACGAAGGCGGGTTTAGTTGTTCTTGTTGTGACGGCGAAAATAAAACCGAAGAAGAAGCAAGCAAAGAGCGAAAAGGAAAGTTTTTTGAACTTTTAATTTCGCTTGGCGTGTTTATAGTAGGCATAATATTATCGTTAATTGAAGCAACCAAAGAAGCGTCTAGTTACGTTTTACTCGTTTCTTTCGTTATAGCAGGTTATGAAACGGTGTTTAATGGCGTTTCGGGCATTTTCAAAGGTAAAGTGTTTAGCGAAAACTTGCTTATGACTATTGCTTCACTTTCGGCAATACTTTTAGGCGAAGTTCCAGAAGCCGCAGGTATTATGCTCCTTAACGGCGTTGGAAGTTTGTTTGAAAGTAGCGCAACTGCAGACGTTAACAAGGTTGTTTCAAGGCTTAAAGCGTTAACGCCCGAAACGGTTACAGTAATAGACTATGGGGTAGAAAAGCAAGTTCACGTTTCTAAAGTAAAGGTTAACGACGTTGTTTTAATTAAGGCAGGCGAAAAGGTTGGCGTTGACGGTGTTATCACTTGGGGCGACGCTAGTTTCGATACGTCTGCAATAACTGGCGAAAGCGTTTATAAAGAACTTTCGGTTGGCGATACCGTTTTAGGTGGCTATTTAAACGTTAACGGCGCTTGCAAAATCGAAGTTACTAGCGAATATGAAAGTAGTACCTTATCTAAAATAGAAAGTGCCGTAAAACACTCGCTCGATAAAAAGGCAAAGAGCGAAAAGTTCATAGAAAAGTTCGCCAAAATATACACTCCTTGCGTTGTTATACTTGCACTTTTAATTGCATTTATTCCACCTATTTTTTCTGCAAGTTACGCAAGTGGGCTTGAAGTTTGGGGCGTTAGAGCCGTTATGCTTCTTTGCGTTTCGTGCCCGTGCGCGCTAGTAATATCAGTTCCACTCACTTATTTTTGCGGTATAGGCGAGGCCGCTAAACACGGTGCGCTTGTAAAGAGCAGTAAAGCGCTTGAAATACTTTCTAAAACCAAAACGGTTGCCTTTGATAAAACGGGTACGTTAACGGTAGGAAAACCCAAAGTTTTAAAAGTAATATCTATTAAAAAATATCAAGGAAAAGTGCTTGAAATTGCAAACGAAGTTGAAAAATATTCTAGTCACCCCTTGGCACTTGCACTTCGTGAAAAGGTTGGCGAGCCATCACAAAATATCGAAAATTATTTAGAAATAGCAGGTAGGGGCGTTAGTGCAACGCTTAACGGTAGTGTAGTTTTAGCGGGCAATAAAAAACTTCTTGAAGAAAACGGAGTTACGCCTATTGAAACTAGCGAACTTGGTATGAAATTATATCTTTCAGTTGACGGCGAGTGCGCAGGCGTTATAGTTTTTGGCGACGAGGCACGCCCAACTGCAAAAGGCGCAATATTAGAACTTTACGACAGTGGCGTTACCCAAACCGTTATGCTTACGGGTGACAATAAAGAGTATGCTTCAAGCGTAAGAAAAGAACTTAAAATGACAAGGTCTTATAGCGAACTACTTCCCGAACAAAAGGTTGAAAGGCTTGAAGAACTTTTAGATGAAAAGGGGAAATATTCAGTTCTTGCCGTTGGCGACGGCATTAACGACGCGCCCTTGCTCACCCGTGCCGACGTTTCTATCGCAATGGGCGAAGCGGGCATAGACGTTGCTATTGAAAGCGCCGATATAGTTTTATCAACGGGCGACCTTTCAAAAGTTCCTTTCCTTGTTAAACTTGCAAGGCGCACGAGAGCGATTGCAACGCAAAACGTTGTGTTATCGCTACTAGTTAAACTTCTTGTAATGGTACTTGGAATAGTTGGCGTAACTTCTAGTTTATGGCTTGCAATAGGCGCCGACGTTGGCGTTTTAATAATTGCAATACTTAACGCAATAAGAAACCGTACTAGAATAATATAATAAAAAACCCCTACTGTGTAGGGGTTGTAAATTAAAAAGCAAGGCGTTTGCCTTGCTTTTATTATGCAATAATGTTAACTAGTCTACCTTTAATAACGATTACTTTTTTAACTTGCTTGCCGTCAAGCGCTTTAATAACTTGGTCGCTTTCAAGTGCAATTTTTTCAATAAGTTCGTTATCGGCGTCGCCAGGAACTAATATTTTCGCTCTTACCTTTGAGTTGATTTGAACTGCAAGTTCAACTTCATCTTTAACAAGCGCGCTTTCGTCGCAAACGGGATATTCGGCGTTAAATACCGATTTTTTACCACCGATTTTCGACCATAATTCTTCGGCAAAGTGTGGAGCGCAGGGCGCAAGTAAAAGCACTAAATCTTTAACGCACTCTTTCATAAACTGAACGTTTTTAACTTCAAGCGCATCGTACTTATAAAGCGCAGAAACGTATTCCATTATACGAGCAAGCGCAGTGTTGAAAGAAAAAGCGTCCATATCACGGTCAACCGACTTTATAGCGTAGTTGCGCGCGTAGTTGAGTTCCTTTTCGTTTCTTTGCATTTCTTGATACTTTCCGTTTTTAAGCGAGTGGGTAGAAAGAACGATTTTTTCAACTCTATCAAGGAACTTGTTAATCGACTTAATACCACCGTCGTTCCAAGGGCCACCTTCGGTGTACGAGAAACCGAACATCAAGTACATTCTAAACACGTCGCTACCGAACTCTTTAACGTAATCGTCGGGCGAAATAACGTTTCCACGAGATTTACTCATACGGTTGCCGTCAGGTCCTAAAATAACGCCTTGGTGAACGAGCGATTTAAACGGCTCGCTAAAATCAAGGTAGCCAAGGTCACGGAGCGCTTTAGTAATAAAGCGAGAATAAAGTAGGTGCATACAAGCGTGTTCTGCACCGCCAACGTATTTGTCAACGGGAAGCATCTTGTTGATTTTTTCTTTATCGAAGGCTTCTTTTGCGTTGTTTGCATCGGGATAGCGCAAGAAATACCAACTTGAACATACGAAGGTGTCAAGCGTATCGGGGTCACGGCGGGCGGGTTTGCCACATTTAGGACACTTAACGTTCATAAACTCTTCGCATTTTGCAAGGGGTGACTTTCCGTCCGGCTTAAACTCAACGTTGTATGGAAGTTTAACGGGTAAATCTTCTTCGGGAACGGGAACTATACCACAATGTTCGCAGTGAATAATGGGTATAGGTGCGCCCCAGTAGCGTTGGCGTGAAACAAGCCAGTCACGAAGCCTATAATTAACTTTAAATCCACCTAAATCGCGTTTTGCAAGGTCGGAAAGAATTGCTTTTCTTGCTTCTTCGCAAGTAAGCCCGTCGTAAGAAACGCTGTTAACAAGCGTACCGTCGCCCGTAAAGGGAAGGTCGTCGTTACCACAAGCGCCTTTAATTACACGGGTAATGGGAAGATTATATTTGTTAGCAAACACGAAGTCGCGTTCGTCGTGCGAGGGAACGCCCATAACCGAGCCCGTGCCGTAAGAATATAAAACGTAATCGCTAATCCAAACGGGAACTTTTTGGTTGTTTACGGGGTTAATGCAGTAAGCGCCCGTAAATACGCCCGTTTTCTCTCTATCGAGAGAAAGGCGTTCAATTTCCTTAGTTTTAGAAGTTTCTTCTATATACTTTTCAACTTCTTGAAGTTGCTTTTTAGTGGTAATTTTCTTAACGAGTGGGTGTTCGGGGGCAAGAACGACGTAAGAAACGCCGTAAACGGTATCTGCACGGGTGGTGAAAACCTTAATAGTTTCATCAAAACCATCAAGTTTAAAGGTAATTTCGCCACCAACCGATTTGCCTATCCAGTTCCTTTGCATAGCCTTTGTTTTTTCGGGCCAGTCAAGGTCGTCAAGACAAGTTAAAAGTTCTTCAGCGTAGTCGGTAATTTTAAAGAACCATTGAGTAAGGTCTTTTTGTACTACCGTTGACTTACATCTTTCGCAAAGACCTTGAACTACTTGCTCGTTAGCAAGAACGGTTTGACAGTCTGGGCACCAGTTAACGGGTGCTTCTTTGCGGTATGCAAGGTTGTTTTTGTAAAGTTGTAAAAAGAGCCATTGCGTCCACTTATAATAGTCGGGCATGCAAGTTTTAATTTCAGCCGACCAGTCGAACATAGCGCCCATTTCACGAAGGGTATTTTCCATCGTTTCAATGTTTTTAACGGTACTGTCTTCTGGGTGAACGCCCGTTTTTATAGCGTAGTTCTCTGCGGGAAGACCGAACGCGTCAAAACCCATAGGTTGAAAAATCTCACACCCTTTCATTTTTTTGTACCTAGCAAAACTATCGGTAGGGCCGTAATTATACCAGTGACCAACGTGAAGTTTAGCAGCAGAGGGGTAAGAAAACATTTCTAAAACGTAGTACTTGTTATCAATATTTTTCTTGTCGAAAACGTGAAGTTTATCTTTTTCCCATTTTGCTTGCCACTTTTTTTCAATTGCTTTCATATCCATAGCGGAACAACTCCTTATATAGCGCGATTTTGATAGCGAGATGTATTATAACATAAATTATAAAATAATTAAACTGTTTTTTACCGTTTTTTAACAATTTAATTAAAAAATGCAATTTTCGGCACTTGACAAAAGCGCAGTAAGGCTATAAAATATAGCGTGTGAAAAGGTGGTTAAAGCTTGAAAAAACTTTAAAAAGTTCCGTGAAAAGTCCACTAAAAACGCTTAAAAGGAGAGTAATATGAGTAAAATTGTAACCTTATCTAACGAAAATATTACCGCTAAAATATCATCTTTCGGTGCAGAAATAATTTCAATTAACGCATTTGGTAAAGAGCGTATTTGGGACGGAAACCCCGAGTTTTGGACGGGGCACGCCCCAATTTTGTTCCCCTTTTGCGGTGGGCTTTTAGACGACGAGTACGTTTACGATGGTAAAATGTATTCGAATATGCCAAAGCACGGCTTTGCAAAAAGGTGCGAGTTTGAAGTGGTTAGCGAAGAAAAAACGCAAGCGACTTTCCTTTTAGAGCCTAGCGAAGAATATTCAAAAGTTTACCCGTTCGACTTCAAGTTTAGGGTTTCGTTTAAACTCACGAGCGACGGCGTTCAAGTTTACTATATAGTTGAAAACCACTCTAACAAAAATATGCCGTACAACGTTGGTTGCCACGAGGCGTATGCATTAGACGGTGAGTTTGAAGATTTTTATTTAAAGTTTGAAGGTGAAGAGGGTAAAATTACTTGCCTTGAAATTACTAACGACGCACTCGGCAAAGGCTACTACGACGTTCCACTTGAAGAAAACGGCTTAAAACTTTGGTATCCCTACTTTAACAAAGAAGCAAAAATTACCGAAGATAGGCTTGGCTCGGGCTCGCTAATATTCGACGATATAAAGTGCAAGCGCGTAACCCTTAATAAAAAGGGAGAAGACGAAGTTTCTATTTATTTTAACGACTTTAAAAACCTTGTCGTTTGGACCGTTCCCGGCGCAAAGTTTTTAGCGATTGAGCCTTGGTCGGGTCTTCCCGATTTATACGACGCCGATAAAATTATCGAGCATAAAAAATCAATTGATATTTTGCCCGCAGGCGAAACGAAAACCTTCTATCACAGCATAACGTTTATAAAATAATATATAAAGCGAAGTTTTACTTCGCTTTTTTTATGTTTTTTCGACTAAAAAGGCAGTATATTTTGTATAAAGTCCTTGAAAAACTACACAATATATGGTATAATTTATTCGTATAACGTAACGCTAAAGGAGATATAATTTTGGCTAAAACAAGTTATAAATCGGAAGACATTAAAATACTTAAAGAACTTGAAGCCGTTAGGGTTAGGCCTGGTATGTACATAGGCTCAACGGGCTCTAGGGGGCTTCACCATATTTTATGGGAAATTATAGATAACGCAGTTGACGAAGCGTCTAACGGCCACGCAACTACCGTTAACGTTTGCTTGCATCCAGACGGCAGCGCATCAGTTGAAGACGACGGGCGTGGTATGCCCGTTGATATTCACCCAGATGCGGGCGTTTCGGGTGTTCAAGTTATTTTTACTCAACTTCACGCAGGTGGTAAGTTCAACAGCGATAACTACGCATATTCCGGTGGTTTGCACGGCGTTGGCGCATCGGTAACTAACGCACTTTCAAAGTGGCTTAAAGTTGAAGTTTACAACAAAACCATACACAAAATGGAGTTCCACTCTTATTACGATAAGGCGCAAGACAAAGTGCTTTCGGGTATTCCCAAAGCCCCACTAGTAAACACGGGCATTAAAACGGTAAAGCACGGAACTTTAGTTCACTTTATGCCGGACGATACCGTTTTTGAAACGGTTGAGTTTAACGCCGAAACTATTATAACGAGATTAAGAGAAACGTCGTTTTTAAACAAGGGCGTAAAACTTACCTTTAAAGATTTAAGAAAACACGGTAGCGAAGAGTTGGTTTTCGAGTCGCAAGGGGGTATAAAAGACTACGTTTTATACGTTAACGAGGGCGATACTAAACTTTACCCAGAGCCACTTTATTTCACTGCTAAAAAAGACGATATTATCGTTGAAGTTGCGCTTCAACACACCACCGACTACGGCGAAAAGGTTTATTCGTTTGCAAACAATATTCCCACGGCAGACGGTGGTACGCACGACGTTGGCTTCAAGTCGGGCTTGACAAGGTTTATGGGCGAATACGCCAAAAACAACCTTCCCGCTAAACAAAAAGACGTTTCGTTTAACGGCGAAGATTTTAGGGTTGGTATGACGGCGGTTGTAACCGTTAAAATTAAAGACCCGCAATTTGAAGGTCAAACGAAAGGCAAGTTAGGTAGCGTAGAAGCCCGCCCCGCAGTTGAAGCAGTTACTATCGAAGGGCTTACTGAGATTAGTAAAAACAAAAAACTTGCAAAGTGTTTTGAAGCCATAATTCAAAAGGCAACGCAGGCTGCAAAGGAAAGAGAATCGCTTAGAAAATCTAAAGAACTTATAAGGGCTAAATCGGGCGCAGATAGGGCGTCGCTTCTTGGAAAACTTGCCTCGTGTTCTAGTAAAGACGCATCGCTTAACGAACTTTTCATAGTAGAAGGCGACTCGGCAGGTGGTAGCGCAAAAGACGGGCGCGACCGTAAGCACCAAGCAATTTTACCACTGCGTGGTAAACCGTTAAACACGGCTAAAAAATCGGAATACCAAGCCCTTCAAAACGAAGAAATTAAAACTATAATTGCCGCAATCGGCGGTGGTATGGGTGGCGACTTTAAGGTTGAAAACATAAACTACGATAAAGTTGTTATTTTATCTGATGCCGACCAAGACGGTTATCATATAAGATGCATACTTTTAACGTTCTTTTATAGGTATATGCCCGCACTTATTACCGAGGGGCATTTATATATCGGTATGCCACCACTTTATAAAGTCCATAAAAAAGACGTTATAGAGTACGCTTACGACGAAGTTGAGCGCGAGCAAAAAATTCAAAAAGTGGGCAGGGGCTATCAAATACAACGCTATAAAGGTCTTGGCGAAATGAACCCCGAACAACTTTGGGACACTACGCTTAACCCCGAAACGCGTATGCTATTAAAAGTTACTGCCGATATGGCAGAAAAGGTTGCAACCGATAAACTCATTAACACCCTTATGGGTGACGACGTTGACGGGCGCAAAAAATATATTCAACACCACGCCGACTTCAATAAAGAAGACGATTACGAAATTAAGGTTAAGGAAGACTGATTATGGAAAACGAAAAGCGTAAAAACGAAATAGAAAAAAGCATAGACGAAGTTCTCCACAGTTCAATGATTCCCTATGCCGAATACGTTATTTTAGACCGTGCGCTACCTAGGGTTGAAGACGGGCTTAAACCCGTTCAAAGAAGAATACTCTACGCTATGCACGACCTTGGCTTAACGGCAGATAAGCCTTATAAAAAGAGCGCGAGAGTGGTGGGCGAGTGCCTTGCTAAATATCACCCCCACGGCGATACGTCCGTTTACGACGCTATGGTTAGGCTTGCACAGCCTTTCAATATGCGTATGAAACTCGTTGACGGTCAAGGTAACTACGGCTCGGTTGACGGCGACGGCGCAGCCGCTATGCGTTACACCGAAGCAAGGCTAGCAAGCCTTGCAAACGAAATGCTTAAAGACCTTGAAAAAGACACCGTTGACTGGGAAAACAACTTCGACGATTCTTTAAAAGAGCCTAAAACCCTACCAAGCCGTTTCCCCAACGTTTTAGTTAACGGCGCAATGGGTATAGCAGTTGGCCTTGCAACCAACATACCCCCGCACAATTTAAGCGAAGTTATAGACGGCGCAGTTGCCGTTATAGACAACCCCAAAATAAAGCTTGACGACCTTATGAAAATTGTAAAGGGTCCAGACTTTCCTACGGGTGGCTATATAATAGCCAACGAAGAACTTAAAAACGCTTACGAAACGGGTAAGGGCAAAATTACTATACGCAGTAAAGTTAGCATAGAAACCGAAAAATCGGGCAAGCAAAACATTGTTGTTACCGAAATACCTTTCCAAGTAAACAAGGCTAAACTTTGCGAAACTATCGGCGTTTTAATGGACACTAAAAAAGAAGATTTTCAAGGTATTCAAGACGTGGTTGACGAGTCTGACCGCCACGGTATGCGCATTGTTATAAAGTTAAGAAAAGACGCTAACGCAAGCGACGTTTTAGCGTTACTTTATAAAAATACCAACCTTCAAACCTCTTACGGTATAAATATGGTTATGATAGCCGAAGGAAAGCCCCAACAACTTGGGCTTATTCCCGTGCTTAAATACTATACCGAATATCAAAAGCAAGTAGTTCTTCGCCGTACCAAGCACGACCTTCAAAAGGCAAAGGTAAGGCTTGAGATTTTATCGGGCTTAATAATTGCAGTTACTAATATCGACAAGGTTATTCAAATAATTAAAAAATCGCCCGATACTGCAACTGCTAAGCAAAACCTTAGAAAAGCGTTCGATTTAAGCGAAATACAAGCGCAAGCAATACTTGACTTAAAACTTGCAAGACTTACTCGCCTTGAAATAGACAACCTTAAAGACGAAGCCGAGCAAGTTAAGGCACTTATTAAAGACCTTCAAGAAATAGTAGATAGCAAAAAACGACTTAATTCGCTCGTTAAAGAAGAACTTATTCAAGTCAAGAAAAAATATCGCGATGCAAGGCGTTCGCAAATCGTGGGCGCAGGCGAAGATATCGACCCAGAACCGCAAGGTGGCGGTGATAAGCCCGTTGAAACTTACGCGCTTGGCATCAACGGCAAAGGTCTTGTTAAAAAGGTAAAATATAACGCTTACAATAGGTTTAAGGCAGAAGACCCGTCGCCTGCGGAAGTGTTTACTTCGCTAGTTAAAGTTAATAGCGATGAAATTGCGTTTGCCTTTACTAACAAAGGTAACCTATTTAAAATTAACCCCGACGTTATTCCCGAAGGTAGGGGAATGTCGCAAGGGGGCGCTACTTTCGATAGCATTTATAAAGAAGCGGTTAAGGGCGAATATCCCATTAACTTCTTTAGTTTTGGAAAGGGAGAGCCTAGTGGCAAGTTTATAGCGTTTACAAAGCAGGGCTTTGTAAAAATAACCGACTGGGCAGACTGCTCGTTTGCAAGGAACTCTACGCCGTCGTTTAAACTTAAAGACGGTGATGAGGTTTTATGCGTTCTTCCCGATGAAGACGGTAAAGATATGTTCTTCGTAACCCAAAAAGGCATTTGTTTAAGGGCTGAAAAAGACGTTCCCGTGCAAGGCAGGGTTGCAGGTGGCGTTAAGGGTATGGACGTTTCAGATGGCGATGAAGTAATAAGCGCGTCGCTTATAAACGACGACCTTACCACGCAAGCGCTTATAGTAACTAGTTTCGGTACTTTCAAGCGTGTGTTTACGGGCACCGTTACCAAAACTTCACGCGCAAGAAAGGGCGTTAAAATTGCAGAACTTGGCGATAGTAAACTTTGCGAGTGCGTAGTATACGCTAGCATTGTAAACCAAACCGATAAATCGGTTTTAACCGTCGTTGATAGAATGGGTATGGTTAACTCGTTAACCGTGCAAGACGTTCCCGAAGACGACAGGACGACGAAAGGTAAATACGTTTCTAAATTAGGGCCGTGCCAACCTCAAGTCGTCTACTGTGTCAGGCGTTAACGGCGGGGTAAAACTGAATATTACCACGCCGAAGATTAGCGTTGCCGAAACGGAAAAGCCCGTTTCGGCGCTCGCTATGCCAAAAAACGAGCCTAAAAAGGAAGAAAAACCCAAAATAAAGGTTGAAAAGCCCGAAGTTAAGGCTGAAGTTGTAAAAACTCAACCGTTAAAACCCGTTGAAGAAATTGTTGTTAAACACGAAAAGGTTTATAACGTAAAAAATATATTAAACGCTTATAACTCGCTTGAAGAAAGCATTAAGTCACTTTACGATAACGTTTTCTCTAAAACGCCCGATTTTAAGCCCACTTATACTCAAACGGTTGCCGACACGTTTAACTATATATTCAGTTTATTAGTTACCTCTAAACTAGACGGCGCATTTAGAAAGGCGTTCGGTCTTGAAAAGGTAGAGTGCAAAAATTACGCTAATGATTACGTTCCATATTCCGTTAAACTTTCAAAATGGGCAGAAGATAAAGGGCTTTTAAACGTTGTTGAAAGCGTTTTAACTAATATAACTTCGCTTTATATTGAAAGCGCAAAAGAGTGCGATGCCGAAATAGTAGAAAGTGGCGTTGCTGAAACGTTTAGCGCTATTATAGACTTTGCATTTTAGCAATATATAAAAAAATTATCGAATAATAAAGCGAAAAACGCTAGACAAAACTTATTTGATATGTTAATATAGTTAGGCAATTCGGTTGCTGATATGGCTCAGTCGGTAGAGCACGTCCTTGGTAAGGACGAGGTCACCGGTTCAAATCCGGTTATCAGCTCCACTAAAAAGGGCTTGTTTAACAAGCCCTAACTTATCTGGGTGTGGCGCAGTTTGGTAGCGCGCTTGAATGGGGTTCAAGAGGCCGGAAGTTCAAATCTTCTCACTCAGACCATTTCAAAAAAAGAACGAAGGAAAAACCCTTCGTTCTTTTTTTAACCGTTTTGTCTATGCGCCAAAACGGTTTGAACTTTCGGCCTCCGGCCGGATGTATTGCTTTTACTAGCGTAAACAAGTTTACCGTAAAAGCAAGTTTCTACGAAACCAAATCTTCTAATATATTTATATTAAAGTGGTGTAAACAGTTGTTTTAAAAAGTTTTGTCCTGCGTACAAAAAGGTTGGAACTTTCGGCCTACGGCCGGATGTATTGCTTTTGCTAACGTGAGTTTGCTCACCGCAAAACCTAGTGTTAAAAACACCAAATCTTCTCTGTTGTATATATTGATGTGGTGTAAACAGTTATTTTAACTGTTTTGTCCTGCGTACAAAAAGGTTGGAACTTTCGGCAAGCCGGATGTTTTGCTTTTACGTTCGTAAACAAGTTTACTGTAAAAGCAAGTTTCTACGAAACCAAATATTCTCAATATAATATAAAAGAGTAGTAAATACTACTCTTTTTTTTTAAAAGTTATTGTTAAGCGTTATTACTTTTGTAACTTCTTTTGCGTTACAAAGGGTATATAAAAACTTTTTGCCTATTTTATCGGCTTCAAACAAAAACACGTTTTGTTTAGCGTTTTTCATAACGATTTTTCTAACCGAAGTTTGTTTTAAATCAAAATCTGAAATAATGCCTTCGTTTGAAATGCCTGCCGTTGTTAGAAAAGCAACGTCTACGTTAAGGTTAGAAGTATATTGCTCTGCAAGTGGTCCTACCATACACATATCTTGTTCATAATAATCGCCACCTATTAATATTGTGGGAATATGAAGTTTACTTGCCATCAAAAGCGAACTAACAGAGTTTGTAACAACGGTAACTTTGCTTAATTCGGATAGGTGTTGAAGTATAAATTGACAAGTTGACGAACTATCTATAAACACGGTAATATCGTCGTGTAAAAAGGGTTTGCAACGGCTTGCAAGTGCTTCTTTTTCTTCTTTATATAATAATAGTCGCTGACTTATGGGCATTTCGCCAACGTTAATTTTTAAAACTGCGCCACCCCTGTATCTGCGCAAAAACCCACCTTTTTCCATTTCGATTAAGTCGCGCCTAATAGTCATTTCAGTAACGAATAGCGTTTTAGAAAGTTCGTAAACCGAAACGCTGTTTTTTACCTTTAAAATCTCTAAAATATCTTTTTGCCTTGACGTTAACATAGCCTACCTTTAATGTTTGAAATGTTCGAAAAAATGTTTATTATCAAACATTATAAACAATTATTTACAATAAAATGTTCGTATGTTATCATTATAGCAAGACAAAAGTTTTATGTCAACACTAAAAAAGGGGATAATAAAATGTTGGTTTCAATGAAAGAAATGCTTGCCGATGCAAAGAAGAACGGCTATGCAATTCCTGCTTTCGACGTTAGCAATTACGAGATGATGAAAGCGGTTTTAGAAACGTGTGAAGAAGAAAGGTCGCCTGCATTACTTATGGGGCTTGGCGTTGATCTTCAAGGCAAAAATATGAATCTTATAACTTCAATGGTTCAAGGTGCATCTAATTATTTTAACGTGCCCGTGTGTTTTCATTTAGACCACGCAACCGAGTTTGATTTTATAAAAAAGGCCATAGATGCTGGTTTTAGTTCGGTTATGTACGATGGTAGCGTTTTGCCCTTTGATAAAAACGCAGAAAATACAGCCATTATAACTAAATACGCTCACGAAAGGGGTATTACCGTTGAAGCAGAACTTGGCCACGTTGGCAATGCAAGCGTTGGAAGTATTAGCGAAACGGGCGCAGATGAAGACCCTGGCGAAAGCCTTACCGTTCCTAACGAAGTTGCAAAGTTTATTGAAATAACTAACGTTGATGCACTTGCCGTTGCAATAGGAACTGCTCACGGAGTTTACAAAAAAACGCCAACTTTACGCATTGATAGATTAGATGAAATAACTGCAGTAGCCAAAACTCCACTCGTTCTTCACGGTGGCAGTGGCACGCCCGATGACCAGATGAAAATGGCAATTAAGCACGGAATAACCAAAATCAACATTTATTCCGACGTTTTGTTTGCGCTTAACCAATCGCTTAAAAACACCTTAAACAACATTTCTAACCCGTCTACGTGGCCTTTTATCGTTTATGAAGACGCTATAAAAAATATGAAAGAAGTTGTTAGAAAGAAACTTAAAGAATTCGGTAGTGTTGGGAGAGTATAATTATGAAAACAAGAGCAGTTCGTTTATACGGTGAAAAAGACCTTCGACTTGAAGAGTTTGAACTTCCCACTTTAAAAGACGGTGAAATACTTATAAAAATTGTTTCAGATAGCGTTTGTATGTCAACTTATAAAACGGCTATGCAAGGTGCAAAGCATTTGCGCGTTCCTAACGACGTTGATAAAAACCCTATAATTATCGGCCATGAGTTTTGCGCCGAAATAGTTGAAGTTACTAAAAAGTGGCAAAAAGATTACACAGTTGGCGAAAAAGTAATTATGCCACCCGTGTTAAGTTATCTTGGTGGTTATGAAACTGTTGGCTATTCGTTTGGCGAAATAGGTGGCGTTTCAACTTATTCAATAGTATACGAGCACGTTATAGAAAACGGCTATTTAATGAAACTTAATTCAGACGCGTTTTTTAAAGGTTCTCTTATAGAGCCTGCTTCGTGCGTTTTGCGTGGCTATAAAGCAAATTATCACCTTAACGGCGACGTTGCTACCACTAACATAAAAGAAGGTGGTAAAACTCTTATTTTAGCGGGTTGCGGGCCTATGGGGCTAGTTGCTATCGACTGTGCGTTGCACGGAAAAATTAAACCTTCGCTCCTTGTTGTTACAGACGTTGATAGCGATAGGCTTAATCGTGCAAAAGAGTTATATAGCGCAGAACAAGCCAAAAAAGACGGTATTAAACTTGTGTTTATAAACAGTTCTAGTGCTAACGAGTTGTTAGACTTAACAAATGGCACCGGTTACGACGACGTTTTTGTTTACGCACCCATATCTCATCTCGTTGAACTTGGCGACTTAGTTTTGGCGTTTGACGGTTGCTTAAACTTCTTTGCAGGTCCACTCGACAAAAACTTTAGCGCAAAGGTTAATTTTTATAACGTACACTACTGGCAACATCACTTTGCAGGAAGTAGTGGAAGCACGCCTGAAGACTTTAAAGATATTGTTGATTTGATAGGTGAAAATAAAATTAACCCAGCCGTTATGGTAACGCACGTTGGTGGTATTGACTGCGCTATTTCTACAACGCTTAACGTTCCAAATCTTAAAGGTGGCAAAAAACTTATTTACACGCACGTTGAAATGCCACTAACTGCAATTAGCGATTTTAATAAACTTGGCGAAACTGACGCAAGGTATAAAACGCTTGATGAATTAGTTAAGAAAAACAACGGTTTATGGTGTGCAGAGGCAGAAAAATATTTACTTGAAAACTTTTAAAAAAGGATGGCTTAAAGCCATCCTTTTCATTTTAGAAAGTAATTTTAAAGGTATTTTTCCCTTTTCTAGGAACTTCGTGTTCGGGGGGTATTTCAGGCCCGCACGACATAGAGCCTATACCACGCATACCAAGGTCTAAACAAACGTTAGTAAAGTTGTTTTTAGTAAGTTCAAAGTTGTGTTTAGTTTCCCAAAGTTGTTTGGTTGTGTAGGGGTTTATAGAGAACGAAAAGGGTTTTTCGGCCGTTACCGTAAACAAGCCGTTAACGTTTAGATAAGTGGTGTGGTAGTGGCTACCCGATTCTTGCGGGCGAATATAATTATTATCGTAATTAGTTTTTGCCGAGCCTTCGTAATAGCCGTACTCGCAAGCAACGTTTTTATCAATATAACTTTCGGTTGGGCCAAAGCCAACGTAGTTAAAGTTTTGATAGTTAGTATCAATTCCAAACTCTAAACCAAAGCGTGGAAGGTGTTTTATATAGTTTGCAATTTCATATTCGATTTCAATGCTTAACGTGCTATTTTCTAAAAGGTATTTAACGGTAAAATCAACGCAAATATCACGGCAGTTAGCGCACATAAAACCTTTTCCAACGTAACTATTTTTAGTTAACTCGTAACTAATAATTTCGGGTTTAGCGTACGGCAAACGGTAACTATCTACGTATCGTGGAATATGCCACCTATCGTTGTCAACGTAGCGCAAAATATTCCATTTCATAGGCGTTTTTAAAACTTCGTTACCGTTTACGGTAATTGAAGTAAGTTCGCCCGTATTTTCGTTAACTTTAAAATTAACGCTTGAATTACTGCAAGCAATTTCAGGAAGTTTAATATCTTTTACGATAGACTTCGTTTTGCCACCGTAAACGGCTTTCATTTCAAGCGCATTTGACTTAATTTTACGGTCTGGCGTTAATAAACCGTCAACGCAGAAGTTTCCGTCGTGCTCGCCGTTTTCTTCGCCGAAATCGCCACCGTATAAGTAGCCTTTTTTGGTTTTAATGGCGTGGTCTGCCCACTCCCAAACGAAAGCGCCAACGCAACAATCGTTATTATAAATCATATCCCAGTATGCGCTAATGTCACCACAAGAGTTACCCATTGCGTGAGTATATTCGCAGTAAATAGCAGGGCGAGTTTCTTTTGGGTTATCAACTAAATCGCGCTTAAAACTTTGAATATCGCCGTACATTCTGCTAATAAGGTCGATATTTTTAGTGTAGTAGTATTTTTTAGGTGATTGCTGTAAACTTTCATAATGAACGGGGCGTGTTTTATCACGCTTTTTAATATATTTATTGCCTTTAAAAAAGGCTTTTCCGTAGTTGCTTTCGTTGCCGAGCGACCAAATTATAACAGACGGCCTATTTTTATCACGCTCAACAAGCGCAATATGCCTGTCCGTTATTCCCTTTTCAAAAAGTTCGTTTTCGGCGTATTCGTTCCAACACCCAAACGGGTTTTTAGGGTTTGTGGGTTGGCGAAGGTGCGCTCCGTGCATTTCAAGGTCGGCTTCGTTTAAAACGTAAACGCCTAAATAGTCGCAAAGCGCGTAAAACTCTGGCGAGTTGGGGTAGTGCGAAGTTCTAACTGCGTTAACGTTTAACTCTTTCATAAGTTTAAGGTCGTCACGCATATTTTTTAAAGTTACCGTTGCGCCAGTTTCGGGGTGGAAGTCGTGGCGATTAACGCCTTTAAGTTTTACGGCTTTACCGTTAATTTTGAATACTCTATTTTCTATAGTAATTACTCTAAAACCAACTTTTTCGTAAATCACTTCGCCGTTTGCGCTAATTTTAAGGTCGTAAAGGTTTGGTGTTTCACTAGTCCACGCCTTAACGTTTAAAACGGTTAATTCCACTTGCTTTTTAGGGCTAACAAAAGCAGTTTTTCCGTTAAAGTTAATGGTAATTCCAACGCTACTTTCGTTAATAAACGTTATAACGCCGTTGTTTTCTTCAAAACGGGTAAGAACTTGGTAATCGGTTATATGGTTTTCGGGGCGTTTAAGAATATAAACGCTTCTAAAAATACCTGAAAACCTAAACTTGTCTTGACACTCTAAATAAGAAGATAAACACCACTTTAAAACTACAACGTCGATAACGTTTTCGCCGTTTAAAACAAGGTCGGTAATATCAAACTCGCTAGTGGCGTGCGATATTTGCGAGTAGCCTTTAAACTTGCCGTTAATATAAAGGTAAAAGGCGCTGTCAACCCCTTCAAAGTTAATATAGTACTTTTCGCCGTTTTTCTTTTCAAGAAAAAAGTTACGGCGATAGTGCCAACAGGGGTTGTTTTTAGTAACGTAAGGAAAGGTTACGGGAAAGGGGTAGCGATGGTTTATATATTGAATATGGTCGTACCCGTGCATTTGCACGCAAGACGGAACGGGAATATCGCTTAAAAGTTCTTCGCCTACGCTAACGCTTTCAACGTTTTTATGCTCTTTAATTTTCCAAACGCCGTCAAGTGGTAAAAACCTAGAACTAGACTTTCTGTCAACTATTCCGTAAACGTTTTTAACCTTATCGCTTTCGTTAAAAGGAACGTAATAACTTCTTTGCGGGGTTACGCCTATTCTATCAAAACTTAAGTATTCTTTCATTAGTCTATCCTTATACGTTTTAATTTTTTTAAAGTATAACACTATTTAATTTTCATTTCAATAAAAAAACAAAAATAGTCTTTATATTTTTTTGTGTTGACACGCTTAAAAGTAAAAGTTATAATATAATTATAAAAGTTAAGGAGAAAGTTATGAAAATTAAAAAACTTCTTATTTTAATACTGTCTATTGCGTGCGTATCGTTTGCCGTAGTTGGATGTTCAAACGACTCTGGCTTGGAAGGTGCTGTAGGTGGTGGCGGTAAGTCCGTTTATGCCGAAGTGGTTTACACTTGGAGTAGCGACCATTTAAGTTGCACCGCTTATTTAGAGTGTTTAAGCAACGCCGAGTTATCCGTTACCGAAACTAAACAAGCGCAAATATTAAACGAGCAACCCGGTAACTGTTATCAAGGGGGTATTTTAGAAGTTGTAGTTTACTTTGATAACCCCGAAATTAAATATCAACAGCGCACTTTTGAAACGCCCATAGTTCACTCTAACGTAGTTGATATTTTAGCAGTTGAGCCAACCTGTTTTAACGACGGTTTTACCGCAGGTCAAAGATGTGCTTCGTGCAATACATTTATAGTTAAACCAGCCGTTATTCCAACCACCGTTACGCACGAGTTTATAAACGGTCATTGTAATAAATGTAACACCGATACCTTTACGTCGGGGCTTAAGTTTTTTGAATATATGACGCAAGGCGAACTCTACGTTACTAAAGACGGCGAGGGCACTATTGAACTTGGTAGTAACGAAGTTGTTATTCCCGCAATTTATAACGGAATGCCCGTTGTTGGTATATGCGATTTCACCTTTGAAAACTCAAATATCGTAAGCATCGAAATACCAGAATCGGTTACCGATATAGGTATGTATGCGTTTAGGGGTTGCACTAACCTTGCAACCGTTAATATTCCCTCGGGTGTAACTCAAATTGACGCTAGCACGTTCTCGGGATGTGCTTCGCTTGAAGAAATTATTATTCCAAAGGGCGTTACCGAAATAGGCGGCCAAGCGTTTAGTGGAACTGCGCTTAAAACGTTAGTGCTACCCGATACCGTTACTAGTATAGGTATGTCTGCGTTTGCAACCACCGAAAGAATAACCGATTTATATATAAACGGCGACTTAAATAAATATATAAACGTTAACGCTTATAGGGTTGGCAATACGATTAGTTACGGCACGCTTCCTATGGCTAAAAACTTATATAGTTGGCATATGAACGGCGATATTACCATTGCAGGCGTTAAATACGACCCCGTTACCGAGTTTTCAGTTGGGGGTGACCCTAATCTCGATAATATTTTGCAAGGTATGTTTAAAGGCGTTGAAACGCTAAAACTCGTGCAAATAGGTCAAATGAACGGCGGTGCTGAAATAGTTGTTGAAGGCGATGCGTTTAGAGACTGTCCTAACCTTGAAAGAGTAATACTTTTAGATAACGTTTCTACCGTTGGTTACTATGCGTTTGCAGGGTGCACAAGTCTTACTGAACTGACACTTAGTGGTGTTAGCATTATTCAAAACGGAGCGTTTGACGGTACTACGTCGCTTAAAGGCGTAAGTCTTCCAGACACCGTTATCGAAGTGTGGATGAACGCGTTTTATAATTCCGGCATTAAATACGTTAACATACCGCGTTACCTTTCAGTTTTAGGCCAGAGCGCTTTTCAAAATTGCGTAAATCTTGAAAAGGTAACTTCAGCATCGTATTATTATAATAACGACACGAATGACCGTCGCCCGCAAGACACGGTGCTTACCACTTTAGATTTTGGCGTTTTCTCATACTGCACAAATCTTGAATATATAGTTTTACCAAAATCAATTACTAAAATAGAAAATCAATGCTTTAAAAACAGTGGTTTAAAAACTATTTACTTTACGGGAACTCAAACTGAATATAACGCAATAACGCTAGGCGAGTACGCTATGCCGTCAACTGCGCCTACCGTTTACTATTACAGTCAAAATAAATACACAGGCGGTTGGTATTACCAATCGAACGGAACGGTAGTAGTTGCGTAAGTAAAACAAAAAAGCGACCTAAAAGGTCGCTTTTATTTTTAAAAAATTGCAAACAAAAAGACCGTATAAACGGCCTATCGTTTTATACTCTTTCTACTTTTTTGCTTTTAAGGCAACGTGCGCAAACGTATTCGGTAGTAACAGCACCATCGTTAAGAACTCTTACCTTTTGAACGTTAGCGTTATATAAGCGAGGAGTCTTACGGTTACTGTGGCTAACTTTATTGCCCGATAATTTACCTTTTCCGCAAACACTGCATACTCTTGACATAACTGCACCTCCAACTTGTGCTTTTGTTTTTTAGCATATATACTTTATCATTATTTTATTAAAAAAGCAACAATTTTTAAGCAGTTTTGGTTATTTTTTTCGTAAAAATTAAAAAAGTTTTAAAAGTTATTAAAATTGTTGCAAAATACTGCATTTTATAGTAGAATAAGTATATATTGTTAAAAGGAGAAAGCAAATGTCGGTAAAAACTTGCAATGCTTACGGTAACATTTCTATATCTGATATAGCCATAGCAAAAGTTACGGCTCACGCCGCGCTTGACTGTTACGGTATCGTTGAACTCGTTTCAAAACGTTTTACCGATTCTCTTTTACAATTATTCGGTAAAGAAGTGGTTAAAGGCGTTAACGTAGAAACTAATGGCGACCGCATTTTTATCGACGTTTACGTAATTATTAAGTTCGGTATATCAATAACTGCCGTTGCAGATTCACTTAAAGAAGCAATTAAATACAACGTTGAAAAGTTCACGGGTATGGTTGTTGATACCGTTAACGTAAATATTACGGGTGTTAAACTTTAATACGGTTTACGGGAGTATTTTTTAATGAAAACAATTAACGGCGCAACGTTATCAAAAATGATAATAAACGCTTCTAAACTTTTAGATATAAATAGAGATAAAATCGACGCGCTCAACGTGTTCCCCGTTCCAGATGGCGATACGGGCACGAATATGTCGCTAACTGTTAAATCGGCGGTTAAAGAAGTTAAGGCTTGCAAGTCTAACTCTATCGCAGATATTTGCGAGTGCGTTATTCGCGGTGCGTTAGGTGGCGCAAGGGGTAACTCGGGCGTTATTACTTCGCAAGTTTTCCGCGGTATGTGCCAAGTTCTTTCTAAGGAGCAAGAAGTTGGCGTTAAAGATTTTGCAAAGGCGCTTAAAAACGCAACCGACGTTGCTTATAGCGCAGTTTTAAAGCCTAAAGAAGGCACTATGCTCACCGTTATTAGAATGATGAGCGAAGGCGCTCAAGGCACTCGTGCTAAAAACTTTGACGAGTTCTTTACCGAACTTGTTAAAAAAGGTGAAGAAGCCCTTGAACTTACCCCCGAACTTTTACCCGTTCTTAAAAAAGCGGGCGTAGTAGACTCTGGCGGTATGGGTATAGTTACCATATTTAAGGGTATGCACAAGGCAATTTTAGGTGAAGAAATCGAAGGTGAAGAAGTCGAAGTTGTAGAGGCAAAAGAACAAGATATGCCCGAACATGCCGACATTATGAACCTTGGCACCATCGAATTTGGCTATTGTACAGAGTTCTTTATCGTAAATATTAAGAAAAAGACCACTCTTGCAGCAATTGATAGGTTTAGAGAATATCTTTCAACTATAGGCGATAGTGTTATTGCCGTGGGCGACCTTAATATGGTTAAAGTTCACGTTCACACTAACCACCCAGGCCGTGCGTTAAGCCACGCTTTAGAACTTGGCGAGATTGACAAAATTAAAATTGAAAACATGCTTGAACAAAACCGTGCTTTAATAAGAAAGTACGAAGCAGAAAAGAAAGAAATGGGTATGCTTTCAGTTTGTTCGGGTAAAGGTTTTGAAGCGATATTTAAAGACGTTGCCGTTGATAGGGTTATAGAAGGTGGTCAAACCATGAACCCGTCTGCTGCAGATATTGCTTATGCAATAGGTCGCATCAACGCCGAAAACGTTTTCGTGTTCCCCAACAATAAAAACATTATTTTGGCTGCAGAACAGTCAAAACAATTAGTTCAAGGCAAAAAAGTGCACGTTATACCCACTAAAAACGTTCCACAAGGTATATCGGCAGCCCTTAACTTTAACCCCGAAGAATCGCCCTCAGTTAACAAGACTAATATGATTCACTCGCTTGATAACGTTGTGGCAGGTCAAGTTACTTACGCAGTAAGAAACACTAAGGTTGACGGGTTTACCCTTAAAAAAGGCGATATTATCGGCCTTGACGATAAGAAAATACTTTCTAAAGCATCAAATATTACCGATTGTACTATCGGTCTTATTGAAAAAATGGTTGAAGATTACCACTGCGTTGCCAACCTTTATTATGGCGACGATATTTCTGAAGAAGATGCAAACAAGGTGTGCGACGCCGTTAGGGCGAAGTTCCCCATGCTCGACGTTGAACTTTTATACGGTGGTCAGGCAGTTTACTATTTCGTAATATCACTTGAATAAAGGAGAGAGAAACCGCCAAGGTTTCTCTTTTTATATATGGAACTTAAAGACGTTAAATATATTTCAACAAGTCGTATAAACGACCTTAAAAAATTGAATATTTTTTCGCCGAGTGACCTTATAAATCACTTTCCTAGAACGTATTTAGACCTTACTAAAATTACCCCGCTTAAAGAAGCGTATAACAACGATTGTGTGCTAACGGTTGCAAAAGTTGAGATAGAGCCACGATTACAAACGGGTGGTAGGGTAAAATACGTTAAAACTTTTTGTTCTCAAGGAACGGACACGTTTTCGGTAATTTGGTTTAACCAACCTTACGTTGCAGGCAAACTTAAATGTGGTGAAGAGTATTTTTTCTACGGCAGAGTTCAAGTTAAAATGGGTATGGTTACTATGACTAATCCTATCTTTGAGCCGGTAGATAAAAATTATAGGCTTAAAGGCTTAATGCCCGTTTATTCCGTTAAAGGCACAATAGGTCAAAGCGCAATGAAAACTATGTGTTTAAGCGCGCTTAAAAGTTTAGAGCCCATATCTTCAATACCAAGCGATTTACTTTTAAAGTATTCCGTTTCAAGTTTAAAAAATGCTTATTACGAAGTTCATAACCCGTCTAGCGATAAGCAGTTATCAAGCGCATCAAATAGAATTGCACTTGAAGAATACTTTAAACTCATATCTGCTTTTAAAATTATAAAAGGCGACAAAAAAGCCGTTAGAATCAATGATTATAAAGTTTCTTCTAAAATGGTAAAAGAGTTTTGCTCGCGTTTTCCGTTTGAACTTACAGACGGGCAAAAGTCTGCCGTAAACGAAGTTTATAAAGACCTAACTTCTCCTACTATTATGAATAGACTACTTCAAGGCGACGTTGGAAGTGGCAAAACGGCAGTATCGCTCGTTGCGCTTTATATCGCTTTAAAGTCAGGCTATCAATGCGCGCTTCTTGCGCCAACCGAAGTTTTGGCAAAGCAAAATTATTTAGTTTGTAAAAAATATCTTCCAGAGTTTGAAATTGAGTTTTTATCGGGTAGCGTTAAGGCAAGCGATAAAAAAGTTATTAAACAAAATATTAAAGAAGGTAAAATTAGTTTAGTCGTTGGAACGCACGCCGTTATTCAAGATGATGTTAAGTTTAAAAATCTTTCATTGTGCGTGTGTGACGAACAACAACGCTTTGGCGTAGCACAGCGTAGCGCACTTGAAGATAAGGGTAATTTTACCGATATGCTTGTAATGAGCGCAACGCCTATTCCAAGAACGCTTTCGTTAATTATTTACGGCGACCTAGATATTTCTACCATAACTGATAAGCCTAAAATGCGCACCGAAATTAAAACTTCTATCGTTCCTGAAAGCAAGTATGAAGATATGCTTTCGTTTGTTCAAAGCGAAGTTAAAAAGGGAAACCAAGCGTATTTCGTATGCCCCAAAATCGACGGTGACGACGAAGGTACGGTGCTTTCCGTTAAAGAACTTTACGAAGAACTATCAAGAACTTTATACGGCGTTAAAGTCGGGCTACTTCACGGCAAACTTAAAGATAGTGAAAAAGACGCCGTTATGCAAGACTTCAAAAACAAAAAGTACGACGTTTTAGTTTCAACTACCGTTATTGAAGTTGGCGTTGACGTTCCCGATGCAACCGTTATGGTTATTTTAAGCGCCGAAAGGTTCGGGCTTTCGCAAATTCACCAGTTAAGGGGTAGAGTAGGAAGGTCGGATAAACAGAGTTACTGCTTTTTAATTCAAACGAAAGAAACCGATTTATCGCGCGAACGTTTGCTTGCCGTTAAAAACACTACCGACGGCTTTAAAATTAGCGAGTTAGACTTTGACATGCGTGGTGGTGGCGACTTTTTAGGTGAAAAACAGTCTGGTAGAGTGTTAAGTGATTTAAAAACTTTAAAATACTCAACTAAAACGGTTATGATGGCAAAAGCGCTTTCAGACGAAGCCTTTTCTAACCCAAATAACGTTCCAGCCCTTAAAAAGCACGCTCGTGCGCTTTACGAGCGACTTAAAAACGTAACCTTAAATTGATAAAAATAAAAAAATTAAAAATAA
>JAFXHX010000004.1 GCA_017536205.1 Clostridia bacterium
ATCTAAGAAGAAAACGCATACAACAAAAATTTTTACAATTAAATTAAAAAATTAAATTATATAAATGAGAATTTGAGACGTATAGCAAAAATGACAAGCTTACATTATAGTTGCATTTTATGGGCGAAATACGATACCTTCTTTGGTCGTATTACGCTCTTTTTCTCTTGTAAGGAGAAATTATGGAAAAAGCAACAAGAAAAAGAAAACTAAAAGTTATAAACTACGGAAAACCTTCATTAATAGATATTCCGAAACCTGACGCTGACGCATTTTACAAAAGTCTATTAGAAATCATTCTAGATTTACACAAAGATAATAAAGAAAACAACAAGGAGAAATAAAAATGAAAACTGCTGTAATTTATGCAAGATTCTCTTGCGAACGACAAACAGAACAATCTATTGAAGGCCAACTTCACGTTTGTCAAGACTATGCTGCACGTAATGATATTGTAATTGTTGACACTTACATTGACCGTGCTATGACAGGAACTAATGATAATCGTAAAGATTTTCAACGCATGCTTAAAGACTGTACCAAACAAGCTTGGGATTATGTTCTAGTTTATAAGCTTGACCGTTTTTCACGAAACAAGTATGAAACAGCTATCCACAAAAAAACTTTAAGAGATAATGGAATAAAACTATTATCTGCTTGTGAGGCAATACCTGATGCCCCCGAAGGAATTATATTAGAATCACTTCTTGAAGGTATGGCTGAATATTATTCAGCAGAACTTTCACAAAAAGTTAAACGTGGTATGCGAGAACTTAGAGCAAAAGGCTATTATATGGGTGGTACATTACTCTATGGATACAAAAAAGATGGAAAAAAAGTTGTTATAGATGAAGATAAAGCTTCAGTTGTCAAATATATCTACGATGAATATTTACACGGAACTTATATAAAAACTATTATTTCAACTCTTGCATCAAAGGGTATTTTTCATAGAGGAAAACCTTTTGCGGTATCCACTATAGACCACATGTTAGAAAATATGAAATACACCGGTTGTTTTGAGTGTAACGGAGAAATAATAGACAACATATTTCCACAAATCATAGACCCTGAAACTTTTAGACTAGTTCAAGAAAAGAAATCTTCCAACCGATATGGAAAGCATAAGGAAGGAATTGTATATCTACTAAAAAACAAACTTTACTGTGGATATTGTAATAAAATAATGTCAGCAGAAACAGGAACTGCAAGAAATGGCGAAGTTCTACGTTATTATAAATGTTACGGAAAAAAGAAAACTAGTAAATGCAAAAAAGGCAACGTAAAAAGAGAAGTGATTGAAAAAGCAGTTGTTGATAGTATTATTGAAGCATTTAACAAAACTGACTTAAATCAGATTGCTGAAAACATAATGCTTTTTAATAAAGAAAAAATCAAAACTAATAATCGTATAAATTTACTTACAGCTGAAAAAATAGAAATAGATAAATCAATAAGCAATTTACTTGCAGCTGTTGAAAAAGGGCTTTTCTCCAATGCAACAAATTTAAGACTAAAACAACTTGAAGAACAGCAAGCTATAATCAATGAACAACTTATTTTGGAAAAGTCAAAAAACAAATCTGCCCTAACAAAAGAAGATATTTTAGGCTATATACGATTAGCTCTAAAAAAAGAAGCAAGGAAAATGATAAACTTGCTTGTAGATAAAGTTGTTCTATACGACAAAAAAATTGAAATCTACTATAAATACCAAAAAACAAAAAGTCCTGACGATAAAAGTCAGGGCTTTATATTTTACCAAAATATCGCATTTTATCAAAAAACACGTGTTGTAAAGAACGATTTTATAAAAAAGACCAATTTTGAAGATAAAGAAATCGAGGTTTTTCACCAATTTTAAAACAGCAAAATCGTCAGTAATTATCTAATTAAAAACGAGCAATCAAACCGATGAGGTTCAATTGCTCGTCAAGTGGTTGCACAAGCGCCAACTTAATTGAACTATTTTCGTATAAATGGTCAGTCGGCGTGATTTTAAGTTTATGAGTTATTGCCTTTTTATAACCTTTTTGCTTTGAAAGAGAATAGAAAAGTCCCCGAATGGCACCAGGATTGATGCTATTCGGGGATTTTGTTACAGAGTTTTTCTAACATCCTCCGCTTGCTTTACGCGCTTATTATCCTTTTCCGCTTCGTGAAGAGTATATGCTATACCAAAAATTTCAAACAGTTTTTTCTTAATTAAAATCCTTCTTTTTTCAAAGAAAACTCCAAAATCAATAAAATCAAATAAACCTCCACTTGGAAGATATTCGATGCTATTTCCTTCGGAAATCCACTCTATCAAAGGAGTTTTATTCTTGTGTTCGTTTTCAGCACCTTCTAAAAACTGTAAGTTAGGAAGCAAATTGCGTTTGCTCTGCCAATCACCCGCTACATCCTGAGGAAGATTAAATGTTTTAATGTTTTTATTATCAAAGCCAACATAAGGATGACAATGATCTTGGTGGAAGGACACTTGGCTCAACTTGCAGTTCGGATATAATAGAGAAAGCAAAAGGTATGTACTTTGCCCCTTTTCATAGTTATCAAGCCAAAAATCAATATCCTCAACGGACACAGAAAATGTGCGTCCACCAGTAAGTACAACAGACGAAAACAGTGAAAGGCTAAAATCGGATTTGGTACAATCAATAGCTTTTAATGCGTTCCGAGTGCTGTTCAAAGCACTGTTACTTGCAACACCAAAAAGGCGTTTTGCCATAGCAATAGAAAGGAATTTTCGTACTTCTGTTTTTTGATATGAATTTTTAATTTTTCCTCCCTTGTAAAGATAATACGCTATTGGCATAGTTGCATTATAAGAGGTAATGGTTTCGTGCGATAAACCGATATCTGCCAATAATGTGGACATCGTATCCAATGCACTATTTATTCTGTTCCAGTTGCTTCGTATATTCGATATCGTTTTTTGAGTCAAAGATTGAATTTTCAAATTCGTATCAGCATCAACCAAAACCAATGCCAATCTCATAAGGTAATCTCTGGTAAAGTTGAATCGGTCCCCCTTGCTATTCATTGCTGCAAGCAAATCCTCGATGTTTTGCTTTCCGTCAGACCAACCATCAATGAGCGTCGAGAAAAGCAGATCGGATTTAGCGAGCTTACGACCTGTAGAGTTTACTCGCACAAAAATGTCCAGTGCTTCATCGTAGTCATTTTCTTCAATGCAATAAAAATGAATCAAGCCGTCCCCTGAGTTGGAATGAAGTCTTCGAAACAATGCGCTTAAATCTTTACGGGCTGATTTTTCATATTCATTTTGTATCAGTTCATCCCAGTAATCCTCGACAGAATCAAACGCCAAAAGTTCTTTAATCTTGTACCAATTACCGTGCGAAGCCTCATCGGTAGTTAAAAAACAAAACCGTTTTTTAGGATTTTCATCATCTTCGTCCTCGGTTGTTCGGTAAAAATCAAGATTATAATAAAGCTCTCTTGTAATCCAAGAATTAGGGTTATTCCGGGCATTGCCCCTTCCGCCTTTGAACGAAGTATATGACCCAAACAATGCAATGTTCAGCGAAGTTATACGCTGTTGTCCGTCTAAAACAATGTAATAATCACCCTCATCACTTAATACTTCGGGAGCTTTTTCGTTTTTTGATTCCCCTTGCTTATATTCTCTCAAAAAATAGTATAAATTAGGCTTGTCTTTATTTATAATCGCGCGTGTTGTTTTCCACAAAATACAAGAGCCAACAGGATATTCATCAACTATCGACTCAAACAATCTCTCAACTTCATATGCTTCCCAAACATATTCACGTTGAATATCCGGCAAAACTAAAAAGTGCTCTTTAGCGCGTTTTAACGCATCCAAAGCGGACATATCATCATACTTATTTGTTGTTCCCATTACCGTATATCTCCTTTATAACTATTTCACTTGAATAATTCATTATATCACTTTTCTCCTCATAAAACAACATTTCTTTGTAAATTTATTTCCTGAACGATTGAACCCTTGAAGGATACAAAATCCACCACTTCTGTCTTTACGGGGCAGAGGATGGCTTTATCGTTAATAAAGCAAAAAACACCCTCAAAACCGCCGAAATGAGCGGTAAAAGGGCGAAAATCAGCTGTTTTTCGCATATAAAGCAAAATTCCATAGCCGAAATTGTATCAACTATGGAATCTATTTTGGTTGCGGACTTTTTCCCTTGTTAAGGGGAGGGGCGAACTTTAGTTCGTCGAGGGGATCACTGTCCTCCGCTAGGAGATGGGATTTGCTTCTTTCTTTTTGCAAAGCAATTTGTGTAATATTTTAATTTTCGGGTTAGTTTGCTTTCAGCAAAGGCAACGCCAAAGCGATTGCGTTCCCCTTTCGCTTAATCACTATAATCTATTACTAATTGTCAGTATAAAGCGAAAGACGGGCTAATAGATACCAAAAGCCGTAAGATACAAACCATATTCGATAACAAAAAAAAGGAACAACACGTGGTTGTTCCTTTTTTAGTGGTTGCACAAGCGCCAACTTAATTGAACTATTTTCTTACAAATGGTCAATTGGTGTAATTTTAAGTTTGTAAACCATAATCATAAAAGGCGAGAACTTTCTCGCCTTTTAGTTTGTTAAAAATTAGATAATTATTACATTTGCTCCAAATAATTGTGTTTTACGCAACTTTCTGGAGCAAATCTCACTTTCGAAACTTAAAAATTTTTTATTTTTTGAAAGTATATCAACTTTATTTGCTTAATCTATGCAGACAACTATACTTATTATTCATTTATAAGAAGATTACCCGGATATCCAACAATAATTAGAGAATTATTGTTTATTAAATCAACTGTGTCTAATTTTACTGCCATGGGGAGCATCCCCTCAACAATCACTGTTACCACTGTATCGTTTTCTCTAACAGTAAAATGGATAATGTGAAAAATACCTTCTTTGAACGTAACCTGTAGCGCATCACGGATAGAGTTAAACATTGCCCCATCTATAAATGAAACATTTTCATTTAAAAACTCAATATCCAAAACATCCTCATATATGTACTTGAATATAACATTCTGCATTTTTTCAACCACAGCTTCCTGTAAACATGATGTTCCGAGTTTATATACTACTGTCTCAAAAACTATTTTTATAGCTTCTATTTTCAGCATGTTAATGTTTAATTCGAAACTATAGTTAATTCTTGGATGTTCTTTGTGTGCCACTTTTGATAGAATGATTTCTTTGGCAGCTTTGGATAATGGAGGCTTACCATTTCTTTTTAATATTTTTTCCGCAATGTTAATTGCTTCATCATGAGAGCCAGTTATAATATTGTATTTATTTTCATTTTTTGATACCTTGGGCTCAATTGTGGGTTTCATCTCTAATGAAAGCTTTACAGTAAAGCCATCCTCTGTTTTGCCTTTTGCAAACGGGAAAGGAATTTTTCCTGAATGACCGGGGACTTTTTTTGTCATTCGCATTAATTCAGCCATTATATTGTTAGTGCTATACACATCGATTTTCTCACCAATTAGTGAATTGCATTTTTTACATACATTCCTCAAATAAAAGTTGTTGTTACCCAACGCAAAAGGAATTATATGTTCCAGTGTAAACTCAGCATCTAAGTTGTTACAAATAATACATCTATCGTTCATTTTTCTCCTCTCTTATAGCAACTTGATTTTTAAATTTAAGAATCACACGCTATCGGATAAAGCAGTTTGCCATTTTCAAAATGAATTTCTTTAACATCTTTCATCATTATCGGAACGGCGATATCTCGAAGAGAGCGTCCCAATTCTATCTTTGTGGGTTTATCATCATCTGATACAAAGGTTGCTCTAAATTCGTTTTGGTATGAAAACTTCTCTTTCTTTAAGAAAGGATTCCAGTCAATGAGACCTTGTTGCTTAGTTTGAGGAATATATTCTAAAAACCCCATTGTCACTTGCGAATATTTTTTTGATTCATAAATCGCCTTCCAAACTCTTTGAAAAAATTCTTGACGACTTAAAATCAAAATTCCATATTCCCCAAATTCTTTTTTCATTCTGTTATCAAAAGGTGCGACTCGCTGCTCTTTGATATTTACGAAGGCGGTATAGAATGAAATGATTTTTCGACGCCTGTTGATAGCTGATGAGTAATCCCAAACTGTTCCTCGCTTGTAGTATTCGGGATTGTTGGAATAATCTCTCACTACTATAACATAGGCATCTCCTACTTTTTCAAGGTTTGCTGATGTTAAATTGGGTTTTTCATAATCTACGACAAATGTATTTCCCTCGTCGGAATCACCCCGTCCTTCATCATCGCATTTTGCGAAGAAATCAGCAGTATTAAAAAACAGATTTCCGTTCAAAAAATCTTGTTGATATTCGTATGATGTGGTGAACTTCATCAGCATATAGCCATCATATTCTATTGCGCTATCTGGCATACCTATATCTATCATATTTAAGCAATATCCTTTCTAACTAGTTAATATTTTACCCCATCATGCTTCTAACGGTAAGTGATACTATCCCAACAATTCTAATTTGTTAAACAACATGGTAAAGTTTGTTTTAACATTTTCGTTCAATGTAAACGAACCATCTTCAACAGCGTTGCTTAGTATTTTTGCGACTAATGATTTACTTGTTGTTTTCGATATACCAAAATCATTGCAAAATCTATCAATTTCGGAACGAGTTATCAAATCTTCTATCATTTTAGGTGATTGCTTGTAAGTATATGTGTTAATATCTTCCTGCTTGACATCAACTATATACTGAAAATTCTCTCCTATTTTAGAACCAAATGTTTTTCTTATCTGCTCGCCGCCCTCTTCAACACCTTCTTTGTCGTAATCAAATAATGCAACATATTTACAACCCCATCCGTGCAATATCATTGCAATGTTTACACAGTTTGTTGCTCCTTGAGAAGGAATAAAGGCAACTTTACTTAAATCAATTCCCAACTGTTTTGCCATCAAAGTAATATAAATATAATCACTCATTCCTTCAGTAATAATATTTAATTTGTCTTTTGCAGGACCAAACGTGCCTAATAAATTCATACCCAAGGCACGAATAATAGGTGTTAAGGTGTCATTTTGACTATCTAGAGCTATTTTCGAATCATACGCAGTTTTATAAATATAAGTATTTTCATCTTCATTTTTAACCACTGCTCTAATTCGATGAATTCCGTCGTTTTCCATATCAAGCATATAAGGTGAATGTGTTGTATAAACAATTTGATTTCCATTTTCTGCAAGGTGATTAAATAAATGTAATAATTCTCTTTGTGCATTTACGTGTAGATTTGTTCCCGGCTCATCTAAAAGGAATACCACTTTATTATTAACAGCATCGTTAGCAAGCATATCAATAAATAAATTTAAATACCACTTCAAACCATTGCTTCTTTCTGACAAGACCAAAGTTGCTCCATCTTCTTTTTTTATGGTAAAGGTTATAATACCCGCATTAAACTGTATTCCTAAATATAATTTTTCCGTTGTATAAAAACTATGAAAGGCTTTATTCAGTTTTTCATTAATTAACTTATTTATATTATCACGTTTAGTTATTTGAGTTGCATTGTATCCTTGTTGACAAGCGGAAAGAAAGTCGCTGTGCGGTACGCCGATAATTTTTACCAACTCTCTTATTAAGCTATTAGGATTTACATTTGGATTATTAAGTTCACTATTAATATCATCATATTTATACGACGAATTAAGCATCTTGCTAGTGCTTCTATAGAAAAAAGTTGGGAAGATAGAACCAAAGGAGTCCCAAGCTATTTGAAAGTCATCTAATAAATTTTTATATTCTTCGCGTTTATCTTGTGGAATATTGTTTATTCTACTTTTACATAAATTAACAAAGTAAGTTAGCCTATAAAAATTTATGTCATCTTCCTTTTGTATTTCATTCAAATATGCTGTGTAATTGTTGTAGTCTTGTCCTGATAAGCCAAAAGGATTGTTATTAATAGATTTGAGAAGCTCAACCAAAGAAACAAAAATACTTTGAATAGTATTTTTATAATAACCAACAATTCCGCCCGTTGCAGAATATCTATCCTTTGTTATAAGTATTTTTGTATCAGTATTAGCACCCTTTTCAATTTCATCTTGACTATGCTTTAATGTTACAAGAAACGAATTAAAGGTTCCGCTTTCTACTTGCCTATTGACACATTCAACGCTAAAAGCGGCATCATTTCTTGATAAAAATCTTATTTTAGATATTCCTTCTAAAACATTACTCTTGCCACTTTCATTTTTTCCTATAATAGCGGTAACTTTTGGCTCTATAATGATTTCATCTTCATCGTAGCAGCCAATAGACTTGTAATTCGTTAACTTTATTGAATGTATGTACATTATTTCTCCTTATAAATCTTTAATAATATTCAAGAATTTATCGAAAGACGTAGCATCAGGATTGCTTGCAATATCATTCTCGCTAACCATATAATAGCGGAATTTGCTACCCGCTTGTGCTTGCCACATCTTGCCAAGTTCAGCCTTTTCACGGCTATCGTCATTTGACGTTAAATGTTCGCCTTTTGTTTCAATCATCACGATATAACCGCTATTCGTCATAACGATAAAGTCGGGATAATGATTGATAAAACCATTGATGCAGAACTCGTGACGTTCGATATTTCTATGCCACCATTTAATATTCGGCATAGACGCAACTTTTTCGATAACCTTACGTTCAAAAGCGTTCATCGTTTGCTCTTCAGCGTACAAAGACTTTGACAAGAACGAGAACGTTTCGCCCGGATTGATTTCGCTTTTTAACTTAAACGACGGAATACAAACGATTTTGCCCGTTTCAATTAAATGCTTAAACCTATCACGACGGTATTCATCAAGAAGTTTATTGATTTTCTCTTTAATTCTAATAGCAAAACCGTGAACGTTCTTTTCAAGCGCTGCAAGTTCGTCACCGTTCATATTTTCTACAACACGGTCGATATAAGCAGTCAATTCGCCACTCGAAACAATATCAAGCGTTTCAAGAATTTTCTTTATTTGATATTTGCAATTCCTTACACGGCTTTCAGGTGCTTGATTTTTGAACATTTCTTTGAAATATTCGCTTTCCGCTTCAGCCATAAAACGATATTTCGGTTTTTCGTTTTTATTAACGTCAACTTCTGCAACTCCTTCAGTTGCCGAACGGAAATCAATTTCAACACTCTTATCTTTCAAAGTAAATCCGTCGGATAAAAATTCCTTGCTAACAAGTTCTTTATAATCGCCATCCAAGAAAGCAAATAAACTGTTCTCAGACTTGTAATAGAACTGTGGAATTTCTAAAGCCAACGCCTCATCTTTATATTCATCGTAAATTCTATATGTAGTCACTTTACTTCTTACCTCCAACGGTAAATCACTTAACGGCTCCGTCTGTAGCGCTTTTAATTCTTCATCATAAGTATCACTCTTAACTTCTGCACTTGCCAACATATCGTCAATAGCAGTAGAAGGCGTTTCCGTTTTTTGCCTTTCTTCGATAATTGCTTTAAGTGCCGAACTATCAAACTGCAAAAATTCTTCTTCATCCACCGTAGCCGGTGTAAGCGTAATTTCTTGTTGTACAGGCTTCGGTGCAGGTTCAACAACAGGTTTTTCTTCTGCCACACGGTAATCTTTACTACTAAAGCCAGCATCGTTAAGTCCTTGAATTACTTTCGTAATCGTAGCGTGGAAATCGTTAGAACTTGTAAGCACGTAAGAAAGATTTAAGAACTTACTCGTATTTTGTTTTGTGTAAGGCAAACGCAAAACACGACCTAAAATTTGCTCTACGTCAACGGTAGAAGTTTTGTTTGCAAGTGTTGCTAAAATATACGCAAACGGACAGTCCCAACCTTCTTTAAGAGCGTTTACCGTAATAATATATTTTATCTTACATTCCGGCGACATTAAGTCTTTATCTTTAATTTCGTTTATTTCCGCCGTCTTAATTGCAATTTCTTCCGCAGGAATGCCGTTTTCTACAAGTTTTTCTTTTAACTTGTCAAACGTTTCCTTGTTTTCGCCATTTCTTGGTTGTGCTTGAAATAAGACGATAGGACGAATATAACGACCACCCGTGTTCGTTTTTGACAACTCATCTAAACGGTTGCGTAAGTCAATCGCATCGGCAATAACTTCTTCTTGCGACGGACGATTATAAACAATAACGGGAAGTTTAACCATATTTTCCGCTTTAAGTTGCGCCGCGTCTACGTAAGAAATAATATTGCTATTCTTTCTTGGTGTAGCGGTTAAATCAAGAATAAAGCAAGGATTCAAGTTTTTAAGCATTTCCACACTTAATTCGCCCGTAGTGTGGTGGCTTTCATCAACTACTACAACAGGAGAAAGTTGATTTAATACTTGAATAAGCGCAGTATCATCAACCCCTTCTATAAGTGTTTCAGGAGTAGAAATAAACTTAGTAAATTGCTGCAAGTTGCCGTTTTCTTGATAAACCTTCCTACCTTCTTTGTTTTTAATACGGAAACTATCGAAACTCATTACAACGATAGACAATTGCTCGTTTACGGTAGTAGGGTTAAACTGTTGTCCGTCTAAAACTTGTTGTTTGCTATATACTTGAACTCTACCGTTAAAATCCGATTCAATTTTTTGTCTATACGGATGTGCAGAATTAGATAAATTCTTTAACGTTTGCGTTAAAATTGCTTCAGACGGAACAAGCCAAACGACAACTTTTGCTTTTTTACTTGGCAAGTTGCCGAAAATAGTTCTTAACGAATTACACGCCAAAAAGGTTTTACCACCACCCGTAGGAACTTTGAAACAAACGTGCGGAGTATTTTCAATCGTGTTTTTGTATGTAGGAATAGAATCAAAACCGACCCTAACACCTTTTTCTAACCAATAATCATTGTAGGCTTTAACAACGCTATTCGTAGAGTTTAACAACTCACAATAGCGGTTCAAATCACTAATAACTTGTTTTTGAAAGTTTTTTAATTCCATAATTTTACCCCTTAAAACCTTGTAATATCACGTGGTATTTTCTTGAACACAATATTAAACTTTTCCATTACTTCTTGTGCGAGTACACATTTATCTGCATAAATTATGTATTCCGTTGCTTTTGTGTTTATCGTTGATAAAAATTCGTGGTTAAGCGTAGTGATTTCATCTTTTTTGTAGAAGAAGTAATACGCGGTGTCATTATTCTTGCCTAATAAATAAGGATTGTCCGCCCTATCCGTATCAAGTGGCTTTTTAGTTTCCATATAATAAACGTATTTGCGAATTTCTTCTTCGGGGACTTCTTCATTTAAATTTTTATCGTCCTTAAACAAAGGTTGTCCAAGTTCATAGTAAGTGAAATCACCGGGAATACCTGCAACTGCTTTATCGTCTTTACCATATCCGTTTATAACGCGCTTTACTCTTTCTGCGGTAATGGTATCAGCATAATCCATCATTTCCACAAGAATAAACTTGCGTTTTCCACCATTTTTATTAAGATTTAGCACCGCGTGGGCTGTGGTTCCTGAACCTGCAAAAGAGTCTAAAATTATTGCATCTTCCTTATCCACAAACTTCAATAAATATTCAATTAAAGATGTATCTTTAGGATAGTCAAATACTTTTTTCCCAAAAATATTAATTTGTTCTTTTCCCGCTTCTTCTGTTGTTGATACGCCAACCGTATCATCGATTAAGTTAGGCGGAACTTCAGCACTATATTCTTCTCTTTTATATGAAAGAACAAGTTGTTTTGATAGATTTATACGTGTATTTGCTTGTATATTTTTATCTAATGTCTCTTGTATCCAAATAAAACGATTTTCAAATCTAACCGTATTTTGATTTACGCCATCTTTAATAATTAAATCGTCAAGCAATTTGTTTGGGAATTTTTGTGTTCCATATACACCCGCTTTAATTATGCCATCAGCACCTTTAAAATGAATACTATGGGGCGGAAATGAAAGAATTTTATAAGAGTTTTGTGGTTTTGTAAATGGGTCATCGCTAGGACTATTTTTCTTAATGCCACCATATTTAATATTATTTTTTTCTTTTTCGTAGCAAAGGACGTATTCTAAGTTTCTCTTAATTTTATAAGACAAGTTCGGCGGGGTTGCCGATTTATACCACATATATTGTCCAACGAAGCACGAAGAACCAAAAATTTCGTCGCAAATCTTCTTTAAGTTATATAATTCGTTTTCGTCAATGGAGATAAATATTCTACCTTCTTTAGACAACAACTTTTGTAAGAGTTTTAATCTTGGATACATCATACAAAGCCACTTGTCGTGTCTTGATAGGTCTTCACCTTCAGCACCAACTACTTCACCGAGCCACTTTTTAATTGTTGGGTCATCCACATTGTCGCTATATACCCATTTACCTTCAGGTGTCCCCGTATTATACGGTGGGTCGATATAAATGCAATCTATCAAACCTTCATATTGTGGAAGAAGGGATTTAAGCGCAATCAAATTATCCCCGTGAATTATCATATTCTCGGAGTTTTCCGCATTAAACGTATATTTTTTATCAAGAATCCTAAACGGCACTTCTTGATGATGATTTACAACCTTATCTTTTCCAATCCATTCTAACGTAGGCATTTTCTTTTCTCCCTAATCAAACAATTTCCCATCAAATAAATCACAAAAGTACTGAATGTTTTCTTTTTCATTTTGCAATTTGTTTTTTCGTTTTTCGCTTTTTACTTTCTTCAGCCTATTTTCTATGTGAATAATATTTTTCTTAAAAATCGGCAAATACTTATCAATTGTTTTCCATACAAAAGGCTGCAAGGTTAAATTTACAGGTATTTTATTGCTATATGCAAATGTTGCCACCGTTTGGTTTCCGCCATAAAGATAATTTCTATTTACCAATCCTTTTATAATCGGTTGATTATAATCATATGTGGCTGTATATCCAGGAGAATTATATAATTTAGCCAAAACTGATTGCTCAGATAGATTAAGTTCAATTATTCTTTTGATATTTTTACGGTCAAACGTAGCCTTAAACCAAATCTCTTTTGTTTGATTTATAATAAAAGCAATAAAATATACCAAAATAAAACTTAATGATATTAAAAACAATAATCCGAAGATAAACCCATTTTGAGCGCTCCAAGAAAACAAGTTCATTTTTTCAAGCAATTCATCACTAGCGAACAACAAAAAACCACTAAATATGCAAATAGCAGGCAACAATACTTTAAGAGGTATTTTTAATATATTTATAAGTTTTGTAATCCAATCCATAATTTTCTCCTTTAATCTTTAAGCAACCATAAAGCAAGGTCACAAATTTTTATTCCTTCATAAGAAGTTTCGTCGTGTTTTGTGTTTGCAATAATCATTTTGGGATGAGCATCTGCAATTTTTAACAACGGTTCATATTCTCTCTTAAAGGTTTCAGGATTATCTATATTGTCGCTTACTTGAATATAAATTTGTTCGCTACCACGTTTTGCAACAAAGTCAACTTCTTTTTGATAAAGCTTGCCAACGTAGATTTCATAGCCACGGCGCATAAGTTCTATACAAACAATATTTTCATAAATTCTGCCGTAGTCCATATTTCTACTACCGAGCAACGCATATCTAAAACCAACGTCGCTTAAATAATACTTATCAGACGTATCAAGATATTTTTTGCCTTTAATATCATAACGCTTAACGTCATAAAACATAAAAGCATTGCACAAATATTTAACATATTTACCGATAGTAACGTGGTTTGTTGTTATCTTATTAGAGGTGAGCGTGTCGCTTACTTTATTTGGTGAGGTCAAATTACTTATATTGTCCATCAAATATTCTGAAAGATGGTCTAAAACGTATGTGTCGGGCAAGTTGTATTTACTCACTAAATCTCTATTAACAATGGTGTTGTAAACTTCGCTTATATAGTTAACCCTATCTTGCTCGTTCTTATAAGCGTAAGAACCTGCAAGTCCACCTTTTATCGTGTATTGTTTAAACAATTCGTCTATACTACTTTCGTTTTCATGGTAAAGAACATATTCTTTAAAGCTAAACGGAAAAACGTGTATCTCTATATATCTACCTGTAAATAAAGTAGCCAAATCGTTACTTAAAAGAAAAGCGTTTGAGCCTGTGATATAAATATCGTATTTACCACTTGTATATAGGCTATTAATTGCAACTTCAAATTTATCACAAAGTTGAACCTCGTCAATGAAAAGGTAATTGTTTTTACCTTTTTGATAATTGGCTTCTACGTAGTTGTTTAACTTGTGATATTCCTTCAGTTCTTCGTATTTAATATTGAAAAAATCAATAAATATTATATTTGCAGAACTATCGTTTTCTTTCAAATAGTCAATATAAGATTCCATTAACTTAGATTTGCCCGAACGCCTAATTCCTGTAATAATTTTTATATCAGGCGTGCCTTTTAAATTTATTAATCTATGCAAATAATTCGTTCTTTCAATGATTTTCATTTTAAACCTCACTTTCGAAACTTTAAAAATTTTCATTTTTCGAAATCGATATAATTATATACTTTAAAAAGTATATTGTCAATACCATATGCCATTTTTTAAGCTAATTTGATAATTTTCACGCCTTGACGTAAACTATGATGAAGAATTATTTTCTTTTAAGAAATTGGGGGCTTTTGATGCTTTTTAAGTTCTTTTGCATAAATTCGTAGCACTTTAAGTGTTTTTAGGAAGATAAAAAACTAAAACCGATTTTTATTGAAAAAAACCTAAAAATACTTAACGAGTTTTAAAACAATTTTTGCACGTTTCTTTGCACAAATTCGTAGCAAATTTGCAATTTCCGACCGAAATTCAAAATTTTGAAAAAAATAAAAGCCTGCAAAATCTTCGATAATTGCTGACTTTTTCTATGGTTGCGGGGTTTCTGCCCCTTGATAAGGGGAAAGTAAACGCTAGTTTATGAGGGGTTTGCCGTCTCCGGCGAGGAAGGGCATTTCTTCTTGTCTTTTTGCAACGCAATTACAAAAACTAAAACTTATGGTTACAAAAAGCCTTCAGTCACCACTAAAAATATGCGGAGCAACGCATATTTTTTTAATGCTACTTCAAACCCCATAAACCCAGCACAAATAAATAAAAAAAGGAACAACACACGGTTGTTCCTTTTTTTATTGGTTGCACGTCCGCTAACTTAATTGAACTATTTTCTTATAAATGGTCCGTTGGCATAATTTTGAGTTTGTAAAACATAAACACAAAAGGCGTTAGAAAAACACTAACGCCCTTTTTGATTTATTGTTATAAAGAATTTTCTATATCTTCACAATTGCTTAATGCTATTTCTAGCGCATTAACATATTCCTTAAACTCAGACGCAAGAAGCTTTATCGCCATATTTACATCCTTTTGAGCATTGGGGATATTAGCCATAATATTTATAACCACCTCTGTATTATCTTTTAATTTGATAAATGTATTTCTTAATCCTGCAACGGCATTTCTTAACAAAAGTTTGTCTTTTTCTTCGTTGTTAAATGATAAAATATTTTTTAATGATATATGAATATTCCCCCACTTTATCAAAAACTGTTCGGTAAATGCATGTACTTTTCCCCGATATGCATGGGTTTCTTTAGCATAATTTTTGAACAGTAATAGTATTCTCTGTTGGTTTGATGATTTTTTTAGCATCTCAAGTTCTTGAGCAAAATTTTCTGTCTTAAATGTGTACTGTTGCATATCATAGTTGTAAATTTCAGTTAACTTTGTTATTTCAGCACACAATTCTGTCACAATAACTACACTATCATAAAACCCATCTTGATTTGAAGTTTTATCAATATTATCATTATTTGTATGAATTAATTCTTTATTTGTTAATTCTACATCATCCTCTTTAATTGTATTTTCTTCCTTTTGTATTCCCAACAACCACAAGCCAATTTCTTGTGTAGCTAATGTTTTGAAAGACTCTTTGTCGCTAAATTCTTTATAATATGCTTTTTGTTGTTGTGTTTGTTTATAATGTTGCAAATCTGTCAATTGCTGCAAACAGTCTTGTCGGTTTAAATTAATTCTTGGATTAGTATTAAAAAGCAATGAAACATGTTTACTTTGTTGAATCATTAAGTCAATTTCTTCAGCTGTACCACAAGGATATTCATGAACAGGAGTTCCCAATCTTGCATTAAATATCGCCATCAGTCCGTCACTTTGATTTACTAATTGCTTATTTATACTTTCTTGAGCTGGAGTAGCCGCATCAGATATTGTATCTGTAACCCAATAAGTCAGTTCTACAAAATCATCATCTCTTATTCTATTTATTTGTTCTACACATTCTTTTAAATATTCTTTTTCTTCCGTAACATCCCCTGGGCACGAAATCATTAAATAATAATGTTTTTTAACTTTCATTTATTTCTCCGTCAATTTTTCTTTCAACGTTTCTCTATCCCATAATACTATGTTGTTATCTTTAGCCAATTCTTTAGCTGCACGAGTAAAGTAGTTATTTGTAATTACCATACCTTTATCAAGATTATAGTGCTTAATACCTGCAACAATTTCTTGAATAGCAGAGTTCGTAACTCTATCGGAATAACGTTTTGCTTGAACACCGATTTTTACAAGTTCGTTCTCAACAATTATATCTACACCAAAATCTCCCGCAAGTGGCGTAACTGTCGCTTTATAACCTATCTTTTTGAAATAATCACCAATAAATTTTTCAAATTCTTCGCCTGTTATTTGGTCAATATATTCAATTGTAATTGTATTTTCTTTCGTTTCAAGCCTCTTTTCAACTTTTGAACTATCTTCTTCAATAATTTCTTCTGAATATATAAATAAATTTTCTTCTTTACGTTGCAATTTTATTTCAGATAAACGTTTGTCTATTTTTTCTGATATTTCCTTAAAAGTAATCCTTAAAGGCAAGGACATATCGGTTTTAGAAATATAATTAAAGGCATATATCATTTCATAAATATATAATTCTTTATTGTCTATGGTTGTAATATCATTGCAATATTCGTCTATTGTTTCGTATCCATAATTTAATTTATAGAATTTTGCAAAATAATTTATTACTGAATTCCTAATGATTAAATAGACAACGGAGTCTAATGTTTTGTTATCACCCCAGCTTTCTTTAATTCTTTTTCTCAAGCCTTTTGCATAAAAGACAAAATTTTCAACTTCTTCATATAATGAAACATGTCCATTTGTATAAAATCCGTCTTTGGCAACAAACGCTTCGGAAATCTTATCCTTAAATAAACTTTGCCACAAAGAACTAGCAAATATTGCTTTGTCAGAACTTTCAATTAGACTAAAAATATCTGTTGAATATTGAGTTATATATTTTTTTAATTTTTCTTCCTTTCCATTTATTACTTGTAATAGATTTTCAAATTCAAAAACTTCTTTTTCACACGTTAAAACTTGATTAAAATAATTTTCATTAAATTTTTTGTTAATCGCAATTATATTTAGAATAATCCTATATACCCTTTCGGCATTTTCTAAATATTTTACACTGAACGTAACTTCTTTTATTTTATCTTCTTTTTCTTCTCCACAAATATTCGTTCCAGAAGATTCATATACCAAAAATTTTAAGCTCTCAAACGCCTTAGAAACTGTTATGTTTTTTATGTCAGAAAGCCAAATGCTTGAATGATTATATTCAGCGTAAATATTGTATTCATCAATTTTTACTTGATTAGCACCATAATTCCCATCCGTTTGTGCAAATGTTTTCACAGCTAATTTTTCTATATATTCTTTTAAATTCCAATTAGAAATATTTACGTTTTTATTAATGGACTGTATCAAGCGATATTTTTCTTCTAAATTTGTTTTTCCTAATTGTTGCTTTATTTTATCATAAATAAATGGTGTTACTATTACTAGAACAATTATTAAAATATATAACCAACTCATTATTTTTCTCTTTTGTAAAAATTATTTCTTTCCTTGTTTTTCTTCTTTTGTCTTATCAACTAATTCTTTAGCCATATACATAGAAATAGCTTCTTTAAACATTTTCATAACTTCTCGTTTGTTATGATAAGATAATTGATTGAAAGGTATATTTCCAAACATGTTTTTTGTTTTCCTTAACGCAAAAACATAAGGAACATATTCAATCTTACTATTTAACTCGTTATATATCTTATCTGCCTTGTCGTGATAAGTCGAAACATCTTCTAAAAATTTGTCAATTTTTTCAATATCTTCTTTAGCTTCTTCTAGTTTTTTTGCTAAATCTATTGTTTTCGTTATTTTTTCTTCTTTCATAATCCTAAATCTTTCTTATAAAAATTTATTTTGTTTTTATTATATCATTTTTTCTACTAAAAAACAACAAAATAAAAAAGCAAAAACTTTTCACAGTTTTTGCTTTTTAAAATAATTAGATTTTTGATAATAGAAATTCTAATCCCTTTATTGTTGCTTCCATATCGTGAGATGCGGACATTCTTCTATTTACCGATTCGACATTAAAAAATTTAAATATTTGTTCCTGTGTTAAAGAGTTCATTTTATAAAAAAATTGGCATTGTCCTGTTGTATTGTTTTTAAATAAACATTTAATTTGATATGCGTTCCTTATTCCATTCAACCCTTTATCTTTGCTTATAAAAATAGGAATTTGAAAGATACTTTTATCTTTGTGTGCAGACTGGATTGATTCTTCCATAAATCTTAAGTGGAATAAATCCCACGCCATATTTTTTATATCTCCTATTAAATTTTTGTTATTTTTCTGTATTTTTTTAAAAAATCTTAACTCTAGATTTTCATAAAACATTTTAGCTAAATTTATAGCGCACGGATGAAAAAGCATAATATCTTTATCGCAAAACTCTAAAAATTTTTCAAACTTGTTTTTTGCTGACAATTTATAATGTTTAAAATGAATATATATCATTGACATTAAATAAATTAACTCGACAAGATAATACTTCTCATACAAACTTTTTATAACGTTTATGTAATTAGGGTCTTTGTACATGTTAATCAAACTCGCCATTCTTTTGTCAATGGGAACAATTTTGCCCGTGTCACAATCAACATAAGGAAACATACTTTCAAAATTTCTCATATCTTCAATCGTATATTCGTCTAAACCTAAATTATCTGGGTCTTTCATGAAATTTTCAATTCCAAAATTAATACAATCAAACACACAAACGGTAGATTTGCAGATTTTTATTGTTTCTTTTAACGTAAAATCTTGTTCGTTTGTTTTTAGATATTTCAATTGACTTATTATATTTAAATCAAACGATATATATGGTTGAAATTTGGAAATATAGTTTTTCCCTTTATCTCTCATTGTTAAAACATCATCATTAACACATAGCAATTTGTTGTTATAAAAGAGTGAATTTGCATCGTAATTTAGACTTGCAAACCGATTTAAAAAGTTTGCTTTGTCAACACCGAAAATTTCATCCACAAAATACATACTGTAATCAATTAGGAAACCCCTGTACTCTTCGTATAGCCTTATTCTTTCGTTGTTGTCATCTAAATTCCCAATATGTGCTATTAACCCTAGTAAATTATTGTCAATATCATTAATGTATTGCATTGCAGCCTCTCTTTTGTTTTATATATAAAAACACTGTTGAACCTTAGGTGGTTCAACAGTGTCTCACTTGGTTGCGGGGGTGGGATTTGAACCTCACGACCTCCGGGTTATGAGCCCGACGAGCTACCAAGCTGCTCTACCCCGCGATGACTTGTGCGTTTATAATACATAAAATTATAAACTTTGTCAACTGTTTTTTATTATTTTCTTCGTTTTTACATTGTAACTTTTTTAAACTTGTGCTATTATATATAAAAAAGAAAGTAGGTGTTTTATGAACGTTGCTATTATTACGGGCGCTTCGTCTGGCATGGGAAAGGAATTTGTTGTTCAAGCCGACGTTAGATATTCGCTCGATGAGATTTGGGTTATTGCAAGAAGAACTGAAAGGCTTATTGCCCTTCAAGAAGAAGTTGGCGCTAAAATAGTGCCCATTTCGCTTGACCTTACCTTGCCCGAAAGTTTTAACGTTTTAAAACAAAAACTTGAAAAGGAAAACCCCAACGTTAAACTTTTAGTTAACGCAAGTGGCTTTGGTAAAATGGGCGAGTTTATAGAGTCGAGCCCCGAATCGAACGCTGGTATGTGCGACCTTAACCTTAAAGCCCTTATTCTAACCACTCAAACCGTTCTTCCTTATATAAAAGAAGGCGGAAAAATAATACAGGTTGGCTCTATGAGTTCGTTCGAGCCCGTTCCGCACCTTTCAGTTTACGCGGCAACGAAAGCCGGCGTTTTAAGTTTTTCACGCGCGCTTTCTTTTGAACTTAAGCCCAAAAAGATACGAGTTTTATGCGTTTGCCCTTACTGGGTTAAAACAGAGTTTTTCGAGCGTGCAGGCGAAAAAGAAAACCTTGAAAAGTTTGACATTCTTTACACTTCAGATTTTGTTGTAAAAGTGGCCTATAAGGCGCTAGACAAGTCTAGAAAAAATTACGTTGTGCCTGGAAAATACGCAAAACTTCTTCGCTTTTTAGCAAAGTTTTTAAGCCACGATTTTATGATGTGGGCAATGAATAAAATGTTTAAATATAAGAAAAATGATTGATTTATCTTTAATTAAAAAAGGCGACGTGGTTGCCGTTGCGCTTTCTGGCGGACTTGATAGCGTTTGTTTACTTCATATGCTTAATGCAAACGCAAAAACTCACGGCTACACCGTTAAAGCAGTTCATGTTAACCACTCAATTCGTGGTATATATAGCGATAACGACCAAGCGTTTTGCGAAGAATATTGCAAAAAGTTAGGCACCCCTTTTAAAACGTTTACCGTTGACGCGCCCAAATATTCTGAAGAAAACCACCTTTCGCTTGAACAGGGCGCAAGAGCGCTTAGATATAGCCACTTTTTTAGTTTGCTTGAACAAGGTTGGTGCACTAAAATTGCAACGGCGCACCATATAGAAGACAATTTTGAAACGGTGCTTTTAAACCTGTTTCGTGGCACGGGGCTAAAAGGACTTTCGGGCATAAAGTCAAAAGTAAACAGCGTTATTCGCCCATTACTTTCTTACTCTAAAGCCGACCTTATGCTATACGCTAAACGTAACGACCTTAACTACGTTACCGACGAAACCAACAAAGACGTTAACTACACCCGTAACTATATTCGCCACAACCTTACCCCCGTTATAACTAGCAAGTTCCCAGAAGCAATTTCGGCTGTTTCTAGAACTAGTTTAATTATTGCCGAAGAAGACGCTTTTTTAAACGACCTTTCTAAATCGGCGCTTGAAGTTAAAGGCGAAAAGATTTACGTTTCCACAAAAAACGATAACGTTATTTTACGCCGTGCAGTAATTTTAGCCCTTAACGCGCTTGGCGTTGAAAAAGATTACGAGTGGGCGCACGTAGAAAGCGTTTTAAACCTTATCAAAAACCAAAGCGGAAAAGCAGTTAATTTACCAAAAAACGTTATTGCGCTTAAAGAATACGACAAAATCGTGTTTTTCGTTTCGCAAAACAACGCATCTACGCTTAACGAATACTCTTATAAAAAAGGCGAGTTTGCCTTTAAAAACAAAACTGCCGTTATTTGTGACGGAAAACTTGAAAACGTTAAAACTTCGCTTATTTTCGACGGCGCAAAAATACCACCGTCTGCTAAAATTAGGCTACGCCGTGATGGTGACACGTTTGAAAAGTTTGGCGGTGGCACAAAAAAACTTAAAGAGTTTTTAATTGATAAAAAAATACCACTTCTTGAACGTGACGACTACCCCGTTATTGCAAGCGGAAACAAAGTTTACGTTATTTTTGGGCTTGCAATAAGCGAAAGCGTTAAGGTTACCGAAAAAACCAAAAAAATATTCGAAGCGAAACTTAAATAAAAAAAGGAGCAAGTTGCTCCTTTTTATTTTGCTAGTTCGTAAATTGCTTGCTTATATGCTTTATAACACTTTTTAAGCCTTTCAATGCTAATTTTTTCGTTTGGAACGTGGCAACAATGTTCGCCGTAAAGCGACGGGCCGAACGCCACACCGTTTTTAAGCGCACGCGCGTAAGTTCCACCACCCGTAGTTATGGGCGTTCCCTTTTCGTTAAAGCAATTTTCATAAACTTTTAAAAGCGTTTTTACAAGTTTGCCGTTTTTATTTGCGTAAAGCGCCGGTTGATGCGATAAAACTTTAAAATTGCCAACTTTTCCAAGTAGTTTTTCAATGTTTTCACGTAAGTAGGTTACGGGGTAACGAACGTCGGTTTTAATAAAAATGCCGTTTTCGTTTGCCGTTATAACGTTTGGCGAAAAGGTTAAAACCCCACTTTCGTCGCTAACGCTACTTAACTCTTTATTTAAAAACAAAGCGTTATAATCTTTAATATCAAAAGCGTTGTTTTGAACTAAAAACTCAAGTGCTTTTTTAATGGCGTTATCGCCCTTTTCAGGTGTTGAGCCGTGCGCCGAAACGCCCGTAAACAAGTAATCGTTTCCGTAAAATGTTAGATTTACCTTGTCGCAAACGACGTTAATTCTATCGCCACCAACAAGTTTTTCAATAAGCGGGTGCTTTTTAAAGGTATATTCTATATGAATAATTCCCTTTTCGGCGTATATTACGGGAAAGTCGCCGTCGGGCGAAAAGCCAACGGTAGATAGCGTTGCAACTTTTTTATAATGCTCAATACAATCCCAACCACTTTCTTCGTCCATACCGAATATAAGTTTAATTTTTTTAGAAGGTTTAAAACCTTGGTCTTTAAGTTCTTTGAGCGCATAAAGACACAAAACGGCAGGTCCTTTATCGTCAACGACGCCCCTACCTACTAAATAACCGTTTTCTTCAGTTAAAGTAAAGGGATTGCTATTCCAAAGCGAAAGGTCGCCCTCGGGAACAACGTCTAAATGGCAAAGCACCGAAACCCCGTCTTCGTCGCTACCATCACCCAAAGTTACTTCAACGGCGTAACCATCGTAATAGATTGCGTTTAAACCGAGTGATAAGGCGTGCTCGTAACACGTTTTAGCCATTTCGTAAACGCCTGCGCCTAACGGCATGTTCGTTTGGGGCGCAGACTTAACGCTTTTAATTTTAATCCAGTCTTTAAGCGCGCATAATGCACTTTCAAAATATTGCACTGTTTTTACTCCTTTTATAAACATATTATACACTTTATTTTACAAAATCGGTAGATATTATTAACAAAAATAAAAAAATGTGCTAAAATAAACGTGTTATGCAAAATAAAACCACAAAAACAACCAAAAACCTACACGACGGGCATAGAAAACGCCTTCGCGATAAGTTTAAGCTTAGTAAAGAGTCGTTTGCACAGCACGAACTGTTAGAACTTCTTCTCGGTTACGCTATTCCAAGAAAAGATACTAACGCTCTTGCCCACGATTTAATAAACAAGTTTGGCTCTTTAAGCGAAGTTTTAAACGCCGACCCAAACCTTTTAATGCAAGTTGACGGCATAGGCGAAAACGCTGCAAGTTTACTTTCGCTAGTTGGCTACGTTTCTAGCGTAAAAAGCGCAAAACGCCGTGAAAAAGTTAAACTTTCCACTATCGAACAAGTTAAAGATTTTGCAACGCCACTCTTTGAAGGAAGTGACCACGAACTACTGTTTATGCTTTTTCTAGACGCGCAAAAGAACTTGGTTGGCTACACTATGCTTGACGACGGAAGTAAAAACTCCGTTTCGCTTAATTTTGAAACGTTTTCTAAAGACGTTTTAATTTACAAACCAAAGTCGGTTGTGCTCGTTCACAACCATTTTGCAGACTATCCTTACCCATCGCAAGACGACGATAAGGCAACTGCTAAAATATTTGCATTTTTAAACACTTGTAAAGTTAACCTTTACGACCACGTTATTATAGGCAATAAAGACGCTTACAGTTATTTTTACGATAATAGGCTTCAACGCATTAAAGAAACTGTTAGCGAAAAGTTTTTATAGGAGTTATTATGGCAAAAGTTAGAACTAGATTTGCGCCCAGCCCCACCGGCTTTATGCACCTTGGCGGTTTAAGAACGGCGCTTTATGCTTACTTATACGCAAAACACAACGGTGGCGACTTTGTTTTACGCATTGAAGACACCGATAAAGAACGCTTTGTTGAAGGCGCAATGGAAGTTATTTACTCATCACTTAAAGGCACGGGGTTAAATTACGACGAAGGCCCCGACGTTGGCGGTAATTACGGGCCGTATATTCAAAGCGACAGAAAGCCCATCTATTTAGAATACGCTAAAAAACTTATTGAACTTGGCGGGGCTTACTACTGTTTCTGCTCGAAAGAACGCCTTGAAAGCCTTACCGATGAAAACGGCAACCGTAAATACGATAAGCACTGCTTAAAACTTTCAAAAGAAGAAGTTGAGAAAAGAATTAATAGTGGTGAAAGTTACGTTATTAGGCAAAATATTCCCCTTGAAGGTAAATCTAGTTACGAAGACCTTATTTACGGCACTATCGAAGTTGACTACTCTGACCTTGAAGATAATATCTTAATTAAGTCTGACGGAATGCCCACTTATAACTTTGCAAACGTTATTGACGACCACCTTATGGGAATAACCCACGTTATTCGTGGTACGGAATACCTTTCTTCAACGCCAAAATACAACCTTATGTACGACGCTTTTGGTTGGGAACGCCCCGTTTATATTCACCTTCCCACCATTATGAAAGATGCTACCCGTAAACTTTCAAAGCGTTACGGCGACGCTAATTTTGACGACTTTATAGGAAAAGGTTACGTTCCCGAAGCAATTTTAAACTACGTTGCCCTTCTTGGTTGGTGCCCGAAAAACGGCGCTGAAAAAATGACGCTTTCTGAAATGATAGAACTTTTCGACCTTACGGGCATTTCTAAATCGCCTTCTATTTTTGACGAAGTTAAGTGCAAGTGGCTTAACGGCGAATATTTAAAGGCTATGACGGACGAAGAGTTTATTGAAATAGCAAAGCCCTTTATGACGGGGCTTGAAAACTTTAACACCCAAAAAATTGCAAAACTTATAAAGTCGAGAATAGAGATTTTAAGCGATATTGAAAATATTACATTATTTTTAAAAGAACACCTTTCTTTCGATAACGCAATTTACGAAAATAAAAAACAAAAGACCGACGCTAGTTTGGCAAAGGTTTTACTTCCTAAAATATATAATAAGGTTGAAGAAATAAAAGACTTTAATAACGATACTTTATTTAGCGAACTTTCGCTCGTTGCAGAAAGTGAAGGCGTTAAAGCCCGCCAACTTTTCTACGTTATGCGAATTGCTTTAACGGGGCTTGAAGTTACCCCCGGTGGAGCAACCGAAGTTGCCGACATTTTAGGTAAAGAAGAAACTTTAAAAAGGTTACAAACCGCAATATCTAACTTATAATAAAAACCGCCTATAAGGCGGTTTTTTTAAACTAAAACTAATTTTTTATTTAAACTTAAAGCGTATTTTACAGTGTAATAAGTTCCACCTTTATTCTCTTTTAAATAAGCAACTAACAAAGATGAATTATCTACCATATAACGGTTTCTTTTAAACATACAACCTTTTGAATATTCGTTACTTACGTTAACTATTTTGTCGGCTTTATTTAAAAGTTCTAAATACGTTTTTTGTTGTTCTTTAGTAAAGTATTTGCTTTGCTCGGGGCAAGGCACGCAAGCAATAATATCAATATTATTTTTTTTATATTTTAAAAGCGTTTGAAAAACCACGGTGTCGTACCCGAGCGCCATACCAACTAAAAAAGTTTTATAACCTTCCTTTATAAGTTTTTTTATAGTTTCTTCAGTGTTATCAATAAAAAAGGTATCGTCGAGTTCTCTATGCCCTGAAAAACAACAAGTGGTTTTAACGTCGAAATCGGTCACAGTGGTTTACTCCTTTCTTTTCCGTTTCCACGGGGGTATTTATCGGGTGTTTTTTCTATTTTTTCAATAACGAAAATAGTTCTTTTACCGTAATTTTCACTTAACTCGTAATCATGCTGGGTTTTAAGTTTTCCACCAAGCGTTTTTATTGCGTTTTTAGCAAGAACTTCTTCACCGCTTTCATAGCCTTTATAGGCAATAAAAAGCCCACCCACCTTAACAAGTGGCATAGTATACTCGCATAAAGTGTTAAGTTTTGCAACAGCGCGAGCAGTAGAAACGGTGAACTTTTCACGGTAATTAACGTTTTTACCAAGGTCTTCTGCACGGGCGTTTATAACAGTGGCGTTAAGTTTTAAAGTTTTTATAACTTCTTTTAAAAACTCACACTTTTTTCCAACCGATTCAACGAGAGTAAAAGTTAAATCACTTCTTACTATCATTAAGGGTATTGATGGAAATCCACCACCAGAGCCTATTTCTATAACGCTAGCGTTTTCTGGAAATAAAAAAGCGCCTTTTATCGAGTCTTCAAAATGTTTTATAAACATTTCTTTTTCATCTTTTATAGCCGTTAAATTAAACTTTTCGTTCCATAAAAGAAGTAAATCTTTAAAAATATTAAGTTTTTCTAACTGTTTATCTGTTATAGTAACGTTCATAGTAAGATTTTAACATATTTTTTTAACTTTTTCAATTTTTATAAACGTTTATTTTTAAACAATGTTAATAATTTTATTTATAACTTTTCTTTTTATAAAGTTTGGCTTTTTTTATTGATTTTTTCGCCTTTATTATATATAATATATATGTTAGTTATATAAATACTATTTTTACCTTTTTATTGATAACTTTTAAAACTTAATTTTTATAAACGTTTTATCAACTTTTTTAATTTTAGTATTTTTAATAACTTTTCTTCGGTATTTTTAAAGAACTTTATAAAGTTTTCAACTTATAAACGTTCCCTACTACTATTACTAAGTTTAATTATAATAAAGGAGTATATATCTATCATGAAGTTCGTGGTAAACGGCCAAGACCTTAGCAGTGCAGTTTCAAAAGTAGTAAAGGCAATAAGCACAAAATCAACAAATCCGGTACTTGAAGGTATTAAACTTTCAGTTGTGGGTGACGAACTTATTTTACTTGCAACCGACGGTGAGATTTCTATTGAAAAAACTATAAACTCATCAACTTTTACAGAAGGTGAAACGGTAGTTCCTGGTAAACTTTTTGCAGAGTTCGTTAAAAAAATAGAAAATGAAGAAGAAATTGAAATAACCTTAATTGAAAACGAAATTAAAATAAATTACGGCGCAAGCGAAGGTTTTATTCAAACGTTAAACGTTAACGATTTTCCTTTAATAAATAAAGATATTAAAGAAAAGTTTTTTACCATTAAACAAAAAGATTTAAAAGAACTTATTTTAAAATCAAGTTTTGCCTGCTCGCAAGACGATGCTAGGCCACTTCTTAAAGGTTGTTTAATAGAAATTGAAGAAGACGGTGTTAATTCCGTTGCGCTTGACGGGTTTCGCCTTGCTATTTGCAGAAAGAAAATAGTTGAAAGTTCGGGTGATTTTAAAATAATAGTAACCGCTAGAACTTTAAACGAAATAGTTAGAATATTAGAAAGTGATGAAGACGTTGTTACAATTATCGTTCAAAAGAACGTTTTAATGTGCGAAGTAGACGGTACCGTATTAATATCTCGCTTATTAGAAGGAGACTTTATCGATTATAAAAAAATTATTAAAGACGACTTTTTAACTTCGGTAAACGTTAATAAAAACCAACTTTTAAACGCTATTGACCGTGCAACCGTAGTTTCAACCGATTTAAGAAAGATTGTTAAACTCGATATTAAAGAAAACTATATGACTGTTTCAGCAAGCAGTGAAATAGGTAAAATGAGTGAAAACGTTTTAATTAACCTTGAAGGACGCGATTTAGTTATAGCGTTTAACGCAAAGTTTATAAGCGACTGCATAAAGGTTATAGACGACGAGTTTATAAACGTTTACTTTAATAATAAAATAGAGCCTTGTATTATTAAACCTTATTCAGGTAACGATTATTTATATCTTATAGTTCCATTAAGAATAAACGCTTAAAAAGTTGACAAATAAAAAAATAAAAAGTATAATCGTAAAGCATTATAAATAAAAAACTTTAACTAAGGAGTTAATATATTATGAAAAGAACTTACCAACCCAAGAAAAGACAAAGAAGCAAAGTTCACGGTTTTAGAAAGAGAATGGCTACTAAAAACGGTAGAAACGTACTTAAAAGAAGAAGAGCAAAAGGCCGTCATAAACTCTCGGCATAATTTAAGTTTTGGATATCAGGCTTAAAAAACAAAAAGATTTTGACGCTGTTTTTAGTAAAGGAAAAAGGGTTTATTCAAAAACCCTTACTCTTTTATATATTCCAAATAATAACTTTAAGTTTGGAATAAGTCTTTCTAAAAAACACGGAAAGGCTAATATAAGAAACAGAATAAAAAGGCTTATACGCGCTTCGGTGCGCGAAGTTATTAAAGGTAAAACTTTAAATAACTACAACGTCGTAATACTACCTAAAGTGCTAGAAGAATATTCTTTTATAGATATTAAAAATGACGTTTTATACACTTTTAAAAAGGGAAATATCGTAAATGATTAAAAAGTTTTTGATATTACTTGTAAAGTTTTATAGAAAAGTTTTAACCCACTTTTTAAGGTCGAAGTGTATATATACTCCGTCTTGCTCGGCATACGCGCTTGAAGCACTTTACAAACACAACGTTTTTACTGCGCTTGGGCTTATTATTTTTAGAATATTAAGGTGTAACCCTTTCAGTAAAGGTGGTTTCGACCCCGTTCCGGACAGTAAAAGAAAACTAAAATGGGTTTTATAATAAAAAAGGGCTTTTAAGCCCTTGCTTTTTGTTATAAAAAATAAGGATAATTATGAATTTGTTTAACGTTTTAGCAGAGCAAATTACAATATACGACCAAGGTTTAACTAACGTTCCTTTAACGGGGCTTGTTGAACTTGTAAAAACTATAATTGAAAAATTATCGTTCGGTGGTACTATTGCGGTAGGTATTTTATTATGTTCGCTTATTTTAAAAATAATTCCCCTACCTTTCGATATTTACTCTCGCGTTTCAACTAAGAAAAACGCTATGCGCATGGAAAGAATGCGCCCTGAACTTGAAAAACTTCAAAAACAATACGCTAACAACAAAGAACTTTACCAACAAAAAATGATGGCACTTTACAAAAAAGAAGGTTATTCAACTTTTGCAACCTGCCTTCCCACCCTTTTCACGCTCGTGTTCTTTATAGTTGTTATTACTGCTTTTAACCAGTATTCAACTTACGCAAAAATTGAAGTGTTTAACGATATGGCTATCGCTTACAGCCAAAACGTTAAAGAAAACCAAAATATAGAGTATCGTTATTACGACGTTTATACTGAAGATATAGGCGACCATAAAAAAGGCGAGATTATTATTGATGGTAATTATGAAGTTATTACCGATTTAAGCGCCGTTTCTGAAGATAATCAGTATAGAATTAAATATTTTACTAAAACCGATTTAACTCAAGACGAGTTGCAAACTTTAATTTATACCCCCGCGCAAGACGCTGCTGCTAGGGTTTATATTGAAAAAACTAAAAAGTTTTCGTTCTTGTGGGTAGAAAATATTTGGATTGAAGACTTACCTTGGAAAAAGGCGTTTATCGACGCTGACACCTATGTAAACAGTGCGTTCGTTTATTCTTCGGGTTGTTCTTCAAAAAGGCTTGAATCGCCCATCAAATCGAAAGACGCTTACGAAAAAATTATGGGCTCGACCATACCAGAGTTTCAAGAACTTAAAAACAAGCCCAACGGTTACCTTATTTTAGTTGTTTTATCAATAGGTACCATGCTTTTATCGCAACTTGTAATGAACAAAACGCAAAAAACACAAATGGAACTTCAATCGGTTGACGGAGCAGACGGACAAGCGGCACAAACCAGCAAAATGATGATGTGGATGATGCCTATTATGTTTGGTTTCTTCTCGTTTATGTATACGGCGTCGTTCTCACTATATCTTATAGTTTCAACGGTGTTTAGTATGTTCTCTACTATTATTATAAATAAAATAGTAGAAAAAATGGTTGAAAAACAAATTGCTAAAGAAGAAGAGGCAAAATATCAAAAGAGATACGGCCATCTTTTAAAAAATAAAGAAGAAAAAGAAAATAAATAATAAGAAGGTTTAATTATGGGTTTTTATTACGGAAAAAGTGTAGAAGCCGCAATTGATTCGGCCTTAAAAGAACTTAACGCCACTAAGGAGCAGGTTGAAATAACCGTTATAGAAGAGGCAAAAGCTGGTATTTTAGGTATCGGCGCACATCAAGCAAAAGTTTCTGTTGAATTAAAAGTTGACGATGCTAAAAAAGCCGCAGACTTTTTAGACGGATTGTTTGACATATTAAAAGTTCCCGCTCAAACCGAAATCAAAGAAAACGGCGATAAAATCGTGCTCGACGTATTAACCACGTCGCCCACTCAAGTAATAGGCTATCGCGGAGAAATGCTCGATGCTCTTCAAACTTTAGCATCTGCAGCCGCAAACGTTGGAAATGAAGATTATAAAAGAGTTGTAGTAAACTGCGAAAACTACCGTGAAAAGCGTGAAGAAACGCTTAAAGCGCTTGCTTTAAGGCTTGCAGACAAAGCCGTTAAATACGGCAAAAAGTTCTCGCTCGAACCTATGAATCCTTTTGAAAGAAAGGTTATTCACTCTGCGCTTACAGGTAACGAAAACGTTAAAACCGAATCGCAAGGCGTTGAACCTAACCGCTACATCGTTATTATTCCTAACAACTTAAAACCATCTTCAAAGCCCGAACGCGATAGAAAACACAGTCGCGACAGAAAGCCCCGTGAAGAAAAATCGCAAATGATAGGCGAGAAAAAGCAAATGGGCTACGGTACGTTTTTGGGGAATAGCCTGAAATAATTTTATTTTAAGACACAAAAAAGTGTGGCGTTGAGCCACACTTTTTTTATTCCCGTATAAACTTCGCACAAGTTCGTTTACTGCCAACAAGTTGCAACCCCAACAACCAAAAAGGTTAGTTGTGTCTAGCCAAACTCACGAGCCTTCTAAAACACGCTTCTAACGTCTTGCGTTGCAACTTGCTATAATTGCCAACCCTTAAAGTGTTAAGGGTAGGGCTATATCGCAGTTGCTCCTTTTTCCCAAAAATCTTTTTATTCTAAAAACATTTTCGGGAGCCCTTTTAAATTGCTTTTTACGGCAAACAAAATTACGGGCTTAAAAAGATGCTTTCTACAACAACTCGCAACTAACGTCTTGCGTTGCAACTTGCTATAACCCGCAACCATTAAAGCGTTAAGGGTAAGGATATATCGCAGTTGCTCTTTTTCCCAAAAATCTTTTGCAAGCAAAACATTTTCGGGAGCCCTTTAATTTGTTTTTACAACAAAACCGGGTAAGAGATTTTACAAGGTTTTTACCATTGTTTTATACAACAAATCTCAGGCAAAAACACTTAAAAGTTCCTAGAAAAGTTTATTAAAATAACGCTTTTATAACGCCGTTACTAACGTCTAACGCCAAGCGATAAACAAGCCCTAATCTAACGCTTAAAGAGTTGCTTGCGCTTGATACTATTCCTATAATAGAAACGTCGCCTATAAGTGGTAAATCTTTGTTATATCCAAGCCCCGGTTTAACCCCCTCCCCTTTAATTTTAACGGTGCCAACGTCTTCTTCTACTCCAACGGCGGCATCAATTACCAAAACTTTAGATAAAGGGTGTAGTTTTTTTAAATTGTTATATAAAACGCCAACTTCTTTTGCCGTTATGGGGCTATCTAGCGTGCCGTAAATAAACGCTTTACCCTGAAGTTTGTTTTTAATTAGCGTTCCTACAAGCGGGCCAAAACTATCGCCCGTAACTAAATCGGTTCCAACACAAACGATAACGGGCATTTGCGTTTTGTAAAGTGACGTTATGGCGTTTTTAATTTCTAAACTATTTTCTCTACTAAAACTATTAAAAATATAACTTTGCATACGTTAATTATTTACAAAACCCCTACTAAATAATCAAATAAGGTTATAAAAGTTTAGTTTTGGGAATAAACGGTATAGTCACTCACACTTGACATTTATAACTTTTAATGATATAATCATTACACAAAACTTAATAAGGAGAACATTATGCTTAATTTACTTGCAATTCCTACCGTAATTACAATAGGCACGTTTAACGTTGCATTAATTGACCTAATCGTTCTCGGTTTGCTACTTATTGCTTTAATAGTCGGGCTTATTCAAGGCTTTGCAAAACAAATCTTTTCAATTTTAGGTTGGGTTGCAGCCGTTGTGCTCGGCGTTATCTTCTGTAAAGACGTTGCGGCGCTTTTAAACGAGAAAATACCCGCCCTTTACGAAGGCATTTATAACTGGCTTAACGAGATTATAGGTTTAGAAGGCGTAATTACAGGCGAACAAACCGTTGAACAAATATTAGTTATTTTAAAAGAACAAACTCAAATACCAGAGTTTTTACATCAAGCAATTGCGCAAGCAGTTGTAGATGCAGCAGGTGAAATACAAATTACCCAAATCGTTACCGAATGGGCAATAATTGCTATCAGTTTCCTTGCAATATTTATCGTTTCGTTCCTAGTTTTTGGTATTTTAAAGGCAATTTTTAAAGCGCTTACTAAAAAAATTAAGATTTTCGGCGCTATTGATAGATTGCTCGGCGCATTATTTGCAATATTAAAAATGTTTGTAGTTTTAATACTTGTAACAATGCTTTTAACTTCGTTATTCCCCGCTTCGTTCGATGCCCTACTTCATCCCGTTTTAGAAAGTGGAGAAGAAGTTGTTTCAATATTCAATAACGTATTACACGCAGTAATGGAATCACAAGTGGTTAAAGACATTTTTAACTCGATAATAGCAGGAACTCAAGCCGTTGCTTAACAAAAATATAAAGCCAACCAAGCGGTTGGCTTTTATTGTGCCAAAAACAAGCAATTTAAACTAGCGCAAAGCAATATTATATGCGCTTTAAAGCAAAAACAATCAAATAACGGCAACTATTTGCGCACCAAAAAAGTATGCGCTACACAATTTTAAACGCAAAACCACTTTAAAACCTTGCACCCACAAAAAAATTAAAAATGTTTCACGTGAAACATTGATTTTTGGCCACCAAAAATACAGTGGACAAAGAGAAAATATAAGAGTTTTGGTAAAAACTGTGGGTGATGTAAACGCTTAAAATTGCCGATAAAATCGGCAATTTTGGGTTTTTAAAAAGTAAAGTTGTTTCACGTGGAACACAATTTGTCACAACCCGTCGTAAAACGAAAGTGAAAAATGTGAAAATATGCTAAAAATTAACTTAATTATTCCATATAAGGTTGTAATTTTAAAAAATTGTGATATAATATGTTTACGTTAGTATATAATAAGGTGTGTTATGCTTGATAAAATAGACTTTCCTTCATCATTAAAAGGGATTACGCAGGGTGAATTAGTTTCGCTATGTAACGATATTCGCTATACGCTAATAGATAGAATTACTAAAACGGGTGGTCATATGGGTTCAAATCTTGCAGTTGTTGAACTTACCGTTGCGCTTCACTACGTTTTTAATGCGCCTTTTGACAAAATCGTATATGATATATCCCACCAAACCTACGTTCATAAAATACTAACGGGTAGGAAACACGCTTTTTTAAACCCAAGCGAATATAATTCGGTTTCAGGTTACACTAACCCTAGCGAAAGCGAATACGACTTATTTAGAATAGGGCACACGTCAACCTCTTTATCGCTTGCGCACGGCTTAATCGTTGCGCGAGATAGGCTAGGTGGCAAAGAAAACGTTATTTCGGTTATAGGTGACGGGGCTTTATCTGGTGGTGAGGCGTTAGAAGGGCTTAACAACCTATCTTCGCTAAACTCTAACTGCATCGTTATTTTAAACGACAACGAAATGTCTATTGCCGAAAACGTTGGTGGTATATATAAAAATCTTAAAAATCTTCGCGATACAAACGGTGGTAGCGCAAACAATTTATTTACTGCGCTAGGCTTTAATTATGTTTACGTTGAAGAAGGAAACGACGTTTTAAAACTAATTGAAACGCTTAAAAAGGTTAAAGATAGCACTGCTCCCGTTCTCGTTCACGTTCACACCGTTAAAGGGCTTGGGTGTAAGTGGGCAGAAGAAAATAAGGAAGCAGGGCATTACGCAAACGCCGTAGCCGTTGAGCAAGTCGAAACCTACGTTTCGCTTACCAGAGATTTTTTAGTTGACTACGCGTTAAAAGATAGTAGGTTGGTAATAATAAACGCCGCAACGCCACACGTTGTTGGTTTTGATAGAGAAACGAGAGCAAAAATCAAAAACTCGTTTATAGACGTTGGAATTGCCGAAGAACACGCCGTAGCAGTTACGTCTGGCGCTGGAAAGGGTAAAATAAAACCCGTTATGTGCGTTTTATCATCGTTTATGCAAAGAACGTTCGACCAGTTAATGCAAGATTTGGCGCTTAACAAAACGCCTGCAACGGTGCTAGTTTACTCGGGTGGCTTATCTTCTAGCGACGAAACGCACGTTGGCGCATTCGATATTGCAATGACGGCGCAAATACCAAACGTTTCGTGCTTTGCTCCCGCAAGCAAAAAAGAGTATTTAGACCTTTTAACTTGGTCGATAGAGAGCGCCGAGCGCCCCGTTATTATAAGAGTTCCCACAAGCGAGCCTTGCGAATTAAACACGGCGTTTAATAAAAACGCAATTTATAACTATCAAACGCTAAAAGTTGGCGAAAAAGTTGCCATTTTTGCGCTTGGAAGTATGCTAAAAACTGCGCTTAAAGCAAGCGAAATATTAAGCAAAAAAGGAATAAACGCAACGGTAATAAGCGCAAGCAGTTACTCGCATTTTGACAAAGAAACCATAGAAAAAACGGCAAAAACGCACGAACTTGTTATTGCAATTGAAAACGGCGTTAAGTGTTGGAGCGAAAAGTTGGCAAGCCGTTTTGCCGAATATAAAGTAAAGGTTTTATGCCGTGGTGGCGAAAAAGAGTACACCGACCGAGAAAGCCTTTCAAGTCAGTATATTCGCTACCGTCTAACCCCCGAACTTATAGCGGAAGACGTTATAAAAAACCTTTAAAAAACTCAAAAATTACTGTAAAAAGTTATTATAAATAACGTAAAATATCAAATACTATAAAAGTACTAGTTAATCGTATATTCGTGCGCATTAACTATAAAAATAAGGAGAAATTATGAAGAAAAACGGAGTAAAGATTTGGCCTATAATACTTGTTGCCATAGCCGTTATAGCGCTTGTAGGCTTCTTTTTATTAGACGGTTTTGGCGTTCCAGAACTCACCACTACCGAATTTTTAGAAAAAGCAGGTTTCGTTGTTGACGGCAACGGCGAACTTATATATAGTCCCGCCGGAATAGATGCCGATGAAAAAATAGAAAAAGTGGTTATCGATTCGTATAACTTAATCGGTTATATAAACAAGGGAACTGCAGAAAGCCCAAGGTACGTTGAACGCTACACCACTAGTTACGGTAGGGGAACTAATAGCGTAAACTTTTCAGACGCTATGATAGATAGTTTAGCGTCAAAGGGAATTATTATAGACTATTCCGACCCCAACGAAGGTTCGCTTTGGTCGTCGCTTTTAATGCCGATAGGAACAACGGTAGTAGGCTTGTTTTTAATAATGTTTTTAATGCGCCAAGTAAACGGCTCGAACAAGTCTGCAATGGACTTTGGCAAAACCAAAGCAAGAGTAAACCAAAACGTTAAAGTTCGCTTTACCGACGTTGCGGGAGCAGAAGAAGAGAAGCAAGAACTTCAAGAAATAGTAGAGTTTTTGAAAAACCCCAAAAAGTTTAGTGCGCTCGGCGCAAAAATACCCAAGGGCGTTTTACTCGTAGGCCCTCCGGGAACGGGTAAAACTTTATTTGCAAAGGCAGTTGCTGGCGAAGCAAACGTTCCTTTCTTTTCAATTTCGGGTTCAGACTTCGTTGAAATGTTCGTTGGTGTGGGCGCATCAAGGGTAAGAGATTTATTTGCAATGGCAAAAAAGAGTATGCCTTGTATAGTGTTCATTGACGAAATTGACGCAGTAGGCCGTCACCGTGGTGCAGGTCTTGGCGGTGGTAACGACGAAAGAGAGCAAACGCTTAACCAACTTCTCGTTCAAATGGACGGTTTCGATGCTAACGAAGGTATTATTATAATGGCTGCAACCAACCGTGCCGACATTTTAGACCCCGCACTTATGCGCCCGGGTAGGTTTGATAGGCAAATATACGTTAATATTCCCGACGTTCGCGGTAGAGAAGCCATTTTAAAAGTTCATTCAAGAAACAAACCCCTTGCCCCCGACGTTAACTTTAAAGTTTTAGCAAGAATGACGGCAGGTTTTTCAGGCGCAGACCTTGCTAACCTTTTAAACGAAGCGGCAATACTCGCTGCAAGGCAAGATAGAAAGTTTATAACTAACGTTGACCTTTACGAAGCAATTAACAAAGTTATTATAGGCCCGCAAAAGAAATCGCGCGTGGTAACCGAAAGCGATAAGAGAATTACCGCATACCACGAAGCAGGCCACGCAATACTTGCAAGATTACTTCCTAACTGCGACCCCGTTCAAGAAGTTTCTATTATTCCACGTGGTATGGCTGCAGGCTACACTATGACAAGGCCCGATAACGACAGTAACCACATTGAAAAGAGCAAACTTTTAGACGATATCGCAATGACGCTCGGTGGTAGAGTTGCCGAAGAACTTATTATTAAAGACATATCTGCCGGCGCATCTAACGACATTAGCGTTGTTACACAACGTGCTAGAAAAATGGTTACCGAGTGGGGTATGTCAGACGTAATAGGCCCCGTTAACTACGGTTCGGGCGACCAAGTGTTTATAGGAAAAGATATGCAAACTCGCGCAACTTATAGCGAAGAACTTGCAAAAGTAATAGACCAAGAAGTTCAAAAAATTATTAATGAAGCGCACGAACGCGCAACTGAACTACTTAAGGCTAACAAGTCTAAACTTGATAATATGGCAAGGCTTTTATTTGAAAGAGAAACTATTTATCAAGATGAAGTAGATATGATAATGGACGGCAAAGATGCGCTTGAAATTATTAAAATAATGGAAGAAAGAGACGAGACTTATAAAGAAAATCCGTTTGCTAAAATGGAACAAAAAAGCGCAGAAGAAGTAAAGGTTGAAAAACAAGAAAACCTTGAAAATACCCAAGAAAAAACCGATAAAAAGGATGAATAATAATGGGAAAAATTATATCGTTTTCTAACCAAAAAGGCGGTGTGGGTAAAACGACTACTTGCGTAAACCTTGCCTCGAACCTTGCCGTGCTTGGCAAAAAGGTTTTAATTGTCGATATGGACCCGCAAGGCAACGCAACCACGGGGCTTGGCATTTCAAAGAGCGCAACTAAAAACTCGGTTTACAACGTTTTAATAGACGATACCCCCGCAAAAGACGTTATTTTAAAAACTCAAATAGAAGGTCTTGATATTTTACCGTCTGGAATAGACCTTGCGGGCGCAGAAGTTGAACTCGTTTACATTAAAAACCGTGAGAAGCGTTTAACCACGGCGCTTAAACCACTTATAAAGCACTACGATTATATTGCGATAGACTGTCCGCCGTCGCTTGGGCTTTTAACCATTAACGCACTCACTGCTAGCGATAGCGTTATAATTCCTATTCAATGCGAATATTTTGCGCTTGAAGGTTTATCGCAACTAATGAACACTATAAAACTAGTAGTTAAGCACCTTAACCCCAAACTTGAAATAGAAGGCGTTTCGCTTACTATGTATGATGCTCGTGCGCTAGTTTCACGCCAAATAGCCGAAGAAATTAGAAGATTTTTCGGCAAAAAAGTGTTTAACACCGTAATTCCCCGTAACGTTAGGGTGTCAGAAGCGCCAAGCCACGGCGTTCCCGTAATGCTTCACGACCCCAAGTGCGCCGGAACTAGAGCGTATAGCGAACTTACCAAAGAGTTCTTGTTAAAAGGAGAAAAAGAAAATGGCAGGTAATAAAGGATTAGGAAAAGGCTTATCGGCACTTTTTACAGACGCCGCTGAAGACTACAAAAAAACTCTTGGCGTTACCGAAGACGATATTAAAAAAGGTGTTTTTGAACTCGACCTTAAAGACGTTTACCCCAACCCTTCGCAACCCAGAAAGATTTTCGACCCCAAAGCGCTTGACGAACTTGCATCGTCTATAAAAATTAACGGCGTTATTATGCCCATTGTCGTTAACAAAGATAAGAGTGGCAAATATATGATAATAGCCGGCGAACGCAGATTTCGCGCGTCGAAAATTGCAGGAAAGGACACCATACCTGCAATAGTTAAAGATTACGACGATAGAAAAATACAAGAGATTTCGCTTATTGAAAACCTTCAACGTGAAGACCTTAACCCCATAGAAGCGGCAACGGCTATGAAACAACTTATGGACGATTACGGGCTTACGCAAGAAGAACTTTCTGAAAGAATAGGCAAAAGCCGTTCGGCAGTTGCAAACACCTTGCGCCTTTTATCGCTCGACCAAGAAGTTATTAAAATGGTTTCGGACGGAAAACTTTCGTCAGGTCACGCTAGGGCGCTAGTTACGCTCCCTGTTGAAATGCAAAAGAAAATTGCAAAAAAATCGGTGGGGGACGGGCTTTCAGTTCGTGGAATAGAGCAAGAAGTTAAAAACTACTTTAACCCACCAGCCGAACAAAAACGCCAAAAACGAATTAGAAACGAAGCCGACCAAAGCGCAGAACTCAAAGACCTTATTTCTCGCATGCAACAAACGCTTGGCACTAAAGTACAAGCAGTTGGAAACGACAAAAAGGGCAGAATATACATTGACTACTATACCACCGACGACCTTGATAGGCTTTGCGATATTATTGAATACCTTGAAAAGAACGCCGACAAAATAAGATAATTAAAAGGAAGCATATGCTTCCTTTTCGTTGTTAAAAACACCTATGCTAAAGTTTAAAAAGTTTACCGAAAACTCAATAAAAAGGGTGCAAAAATACACTAAAAATAGCCCATATTTAGTTTGCGACTTATCTGGTGGCGTGCTTTTTATGTGGAACGGGCATTACAACCTTTCTTACGCCGAGTATAATAACACGCTTATTTTAAAAAGCAATTTTAAAGAAAAACAAACGGCGTTTTTCTTGCCTATGGGTAACGATTTTGAAGGCGCGCTTTTACAAATTGAAAACTACTGCGCCCAAAACGATACTCCCTTAACCTTTATGTGCGTTGAAGAAGAATATTTACCCTTTTTAAAAGAGCGTTACGGCGAAATTGAAAGTTCGTTTCACAGAAACTGGTCTGACTACGTTTATAATTATAGCGATATTGTTACGTTTGCAGGCAAAAAGTTTAGCGGTCAAAGAAACCACATAAATGCCTTTAAAAAAACTTACGAGTATAAGTTTAAAAAACTCACCCTTAAAGATATTCCTAAAATTAAAGAGTTTTTAAAGGAATATAGAAAAGAGCATAAAGGTGGCGGTAAAATAGAGCGCCGTGAATATCAAAACACCTTGCGCCTTTTAGATAATTATAATAAAGGCAGTTTTATAGGCGCTTATATAGAAATAGATAATAAGATTTGCTCGTTTACAATAGGCGAATATGCGGGAAAAACCCTTATAATTCACGTTGAAAAGGCGCTTAGAAGTTACCGTGGAATATACCCCACTACTTTTCAAGAGTTTACAAGGTTTTGCGAGTTAAACGGCGTAATTTACGTTAACCGAGAAGACGACTCTGGCGATTTAGGTTTAAGAACTTCTAAAACGCAATATCACCCCGTTATAATACTAAACAAGCACTTCGTTACCGTAAAAAGCCCGTTAAACGTTGAAAAAATCCCCACGCTAAAAGGCGAAAGGGTGGTGCTTTCAAAAATTAAAAAAGAACACAAAAACGATTACTTTAAGTTAAGCGTTTCAAAATCGCTTAACAAGTACTGGGGTTACGATTATACTAAAGATATAAGCGTTGCCACCCCCGATGCGTTTTTTAATATGCAAAAAAGCGATTTTAAAAGAAAGGCGTGCTTGTCGCTTGCTATTTTAGAAAAAACTAGCAAAGCGTTTATGGGCGAAATAGTACTTCACCATTTTGGTTACGATAACAGCGTTGAAATAGGCGTTAGGCTACTTAAAAAGTTTCAAGGAAAAGGCTTTGCAAAAGAATCGCTGTCCATTATAATTGATTATATAGAAAAAGTTTTACAAAAAACTGCCGTTGCAAAATGCTATTTAAAAAACCAAAAATCGTTAAGTGCGCTTACTAGCGTAGGGCTTACCATAACACATAAAGACAAAAAGTTTTACTATCTAAAAAAATTGTAAAATATTAGAAAAAATCGCATAAAAACGCTTTACAAAATAAAAACAAAAGCGTATATTATAGTCATTGAAAAAAATTATTCTCACCCCCTTACATATTTTTTCAAATGACTGCTACGTTTTTTTAACGCAAGCAGTCATTTGGCTTTAAGGGGCTTGAAGGTTTTCGGAAAACACTTCAAAATAAAAAAACCGAGGTACAAAATGTTAAATAAAAAACCCACGTCAAAGCAAGTTGCAAACGCAGGCATAATTTCGGCAATATATATTGCCCTTTCGCTAATTTTTTACCCCATTTCGTATGGTGGCGTGCAAGTAAGAATAAGCGAAGCGCTATCGCTATTACCCTTATTCTTTCCCGAATCGGTGTTAGGGCTAACGGTTGGCTGTTTAATTTCAAACTTGTTTGGAAACGGGCTACTCGACGTTGTTTTTGGAACGCTAGCAACTCTCTTATCTGCAACGCTTACCTATTTTATAGGCACGAAAATAAAAAGCGAGCCACTTAAAATTACAGTTGGTGGAATATTCCCCGTTGTTATAAACGCAGTTATTGTTCCGTTTACTTTTTTAGCGGTAACTGAACTAAAATCGCTTTACTTAATAAATGCAGTACAAGTGTTTTTAGGTCAGGCAATATCAGTTTACGCGCTAGGTATTCCAATTTATTTAGCAATAAAAAAGAGCAAAAAAAATTAAGGTCATCGACCTTAATTTATTCGCCTGAAAGGCTTGTACATAATGGCAAAGAAAATCGTCCAAAGTCCAGCAAGACCTACTAAAACGTAAATAATTCTGGGAACGACGCCCGAGCCGAGTAGCATCGTAATGGGGTTTACGCCGAAAATACCAACGGCAAGCCATACGAGTGCGCCTACAATTACTAGTACAATAGAAATAATGCTTGTAATTTTCATAACAACCTCCAAAAGTAGTTTTGGCAAGTTTGTTAAAAATTATACTTATTCTTCAACGTTTTCTAAATATAAAAAGTCAAAGTTAACTTTATCTATAAAATCATCTTTAAAAAACTTAACGCTATTAAAACTCTCGTAACTTTCACGGTGATAGTTAATTACCACGGGCGTTTCAATTTCAAGTTCACGGCAAATTGTCGTTAGGTGAAAGTAAAAGTCGCTAGACTCGTAGGGCTTAACGTTTTTATAGGTAAAACTTTTTATCGTTCGTTGGTTTTTAATAAGTTTTGCAAAAATGTGTGTCATAGCCTAATTTTACCACGAACTTAAAATTAAAACAACAAAAAAGGTGAAAAAATGGAAAACAAACCTATTTCCGAAAACGTAATTCAACGCTTGCCTAAATATTATAGGTATTTAAAAGAACTTTGCAATAACCAAGTTTTAAGGGTTTCGTCTAAAACCATAAGCGATGCGCTTCATATAACTGCTTCGCAAGTAAGGCAAGACCTTTCGCATTTCGGCGGGTTTGGTCAAACGGGTATAGGCTACGATACCGAGTATTTAAAGGCAAGAATACAAGAAATACTTGGAATTAACAAAGTTCACACCGCAATAGTAATAGGTGGCGGTAACATAGGCCAAGCGCTTATATCGTATAAAGGCTTTAAAGAAGAAAACGTTTTTATAAAAGCCGTGTTCGACGTTGAAACTTCGCACCTCTCACACCTTTTAGACGTTGACGTTATGCCGTCCAGCCGACTAGAAGAATATCTTGAAAAAAACCCCGTAGATATAGCAATTATATCAGTTCAAAAAACTCACGCCGAAGAAATGGCAAAGCGCTGTATTGCGTGTGGCGTTAAATCAATTTGGAACTTCGCCCCCACCGACCTATATTTTGGAAAATCAGTCGCCGTTGAAAATATAAATATGAGCGAAAGCCTAATGCGCCTTATTTACAAAAGCAAAGATTTGTAAAATCAAAAAAACTCCGAGAAAACTCGGGGTTTTTGTTATCTATGTGATATTTTTACTAAATCAACGTAAAACAAGCCAGAATATGAATCGTAATAATCAATAGTAACAACAATTCGTACGTTGTCGCCAACTTTAAAATAATCGCTACCTAAATACTCGCAATTAAGAGTGATATTAGGACCATAGGCGTGATTTTCATCAAAGTCTTTACATCCTAAAAGCACGTCGTACCTTGTATTATAGCCATCGCTTTTCCAAATTGCCCAAATGCAAGCGTCAATTTCTAAATGAAGCCCGTCGTATGCTTCTGCATATAAAGCAACGAAGTTATCGTTAGGGTCTTTTAAGTTTACTAGCGTTTCCGTGTCGCCATTATTTTCAACTGTAAGCGGACCGATATAGTAGTAAATAACAATTTCAACCGATTTACTATATTTTAAGTTTGTTTTGTAGTCTTTTGTCCCGTTTAATTCAACATATAAAACGTCGCCAAGTTCAAGGGTAGTATCGTAGTCAACCACTTGTTCAACGAAAACTTCGGTAAACCCAGCATCTTCAAATTGAGCGCCAACGTCTAAAAAGTTAAGCCCTTTAGCGTTTGCTGATGAAATGGGGGCATAAGTGCCGTTAGAGTCTATTACTTCTTTTTCTTCTTCGCTAGGTTCGTTGCTCCATAGGTCGTGATAAGTTATTGTTACTATCGTATCGTAAGAAAAAGCATCGCCATTAGAAAAAGTGTCTAAACCGTTTAAAACGACACTACCAACTTCTCCTTCATCCCATAAAAAACCAGTAACAATATCATAAATTATTTCATATTCAATATTTACAAATCCAGCATTCTTAAATTGAGTTGTAATTAGTTGATAATTCTTAAACTTGCAATCCTCAGCACTTAAGGGTGCGTAAAGCATTATTTTAGTTCCTGTTGTTGTGTTGCAAGTGGTGCACGTTTTTGGCGTTGTATAAGTTGCATCAACCCAAGTGTGCCCTAGTGCTGAACCTACGAAATAACCACATCTATCACACGTCTTTGGAGTTGTGCAAGTTGCATCAACGAAATTATGTCCTAATGCGGACCCTGTTGTTGTTCCGCAATGTTTGCAAGTTGTTGCTAAAAGGCAGGTGGGCGAAAGCCAATCGTGAGCAGACGGGCTTGCGTTGCCTGTCGTTTCACCACATCTGTTGCAGGTTTTTGGGTTGGAACAATTCGCAGGCTCCCAATTATGACCTAATGAAACACCAGAACTAAAAGTTTCGCTAGACAGTGCACCACAAGAACAAGATAAATAATATAGAGGTGATTCAGTACACGTTGCACCTTTACACAATGCAGAAGATAAAACCCTGCGCTCAAACTCGCATTTATGACACGCCGATAACGGCGCAATGCTTAAACAGAGTAAAAAAACAAAAGTCAAAAATATCAAGTTACGCTTTTTCATAAAATCTCTCCAAAATAAAGCAAAACACAATTACACACAGTTATAAACTGTATTTTGTATATTATACAATTATAAACTGTATAATGTCAAGTATGGAAGATAAAATTAAAAAACAACTTAAAACTTTCGCAAAAACGCTATGTGAATTAAGAGAAACTACTTTAAAGCCAGACGGCAGGTGTTATACCCAGCAAGAAATTGCCGATAAAATAGGCGTTAGATATCAGTCTTATCAAGCGTATGAAAGGGGTGTTTCATTTCCTACGCTAAAAAACTTTTTAAAACTTGCCGAGATTTACGAAGTTAGTCTTGATTATTTAGTTGGTAAAAGCGATATTTAAAATCAAAAAAACTCTCACGAAAAGTGAGAGTTTTTTTAACGTGTAAATTAAAGTTTAATAACGGTTTGGCCGTTCATAAACGGGCGCAATACTTCAGGAACGGTAATAGACCCGTCTTCATTTTGATATTGCTCTATAAGTGCGGGGAATACGCGCGAAGTAGCAAGGCCTGAGCCGTTAAGGGTGTGAAGGTATTGTGGTTTACCCGTTTCTTTATTTCTATACTTGGTGTTGTTTCTTCTTGCTTGGTAATCTCTTGCGTTAGATACCGACGAAACTTCTTTAAATATTCCCATTGAAGGTATCCAAACTTCAACGTCGTAAGTTCTAGCCATTGAAGCCGAGCAGTCGCCTGCGGCAAGTTTAGATAAACGGAAGTGAAGCCCAAGTTTGTCCATAAGCGAGCAAGCCTTGTTAACAAGTTCTTCAAACGCCTTGTCACTTTGTTCGGGGGTGGTGTATTGCACCATTTCAACCTTGTTAAACTGGTGACCCCTTATCATACCCCTTTCTTCTGCTCTTGCCGAGCCTGCTTCTTTACGGTAGCAGGGGGTGTAAGCAAAGAACTTAAAGGGAAGTTTATCTTCTTCAACGATTTCTCCAGCGTATAAGTTAACGAGCGCCGTTTCTGCCGTTGGGAGCATAAAGCGGTTTTTCTTTCTATCTTCATCAACGTCGAGCCAGTAAACTTCATCGCTAAACTTGGGGAATTGACCTGCGCCGAAACCACAATTATACGAAAGTTGGTGTGGTGGAAGAATAAACTCGTAACCGTCACTTAAATGCTCGCTAATAAAGAAGTTTAAAAGCGCCCATTCAAGCCTAGCACCGTCACCACGGTAAGCCCAAAAGCCGTTACCTGCAAGTTTAACGCCACGCTCGTAGTCGATAAGCCCGTTTTTAACGCAAAGGTCAACGTGGTTTTGAATTTTAAAGTTGAACTTAGGCATTTTGCCGTAAACTTTAACAACTTCGTTCGCTTCTTTTTCGCCGGCTTTAAGGTCGTCGTCTGGCATATTAGGTAAAACTGCTAAAAACTCGAAAACTTCTTGCGAGAGTTTATTCATTTCAGCATCGCCGTTAGCAATTTTGTCGCCAAGTTCGCGCATTGCAGTAAAAATAGGCTGAACGTCTTGCCCTTGCTTTTTAAGCATAGGTATTTGAGCCGAAACTTTGTTTCTTTCAGCCTTTAAACTATCAATTTCCTTTTGAAGCGCACGCCTTTTTTCATCGAGAGCAATAACTTCACTAAAGTCAACGTCATAGCCTTTTTTCTTAAGCGAAGCCTTAACGTATTCGGGGTTTTCTAAAATAAGTTTAATGTCTAACATAGTAACTCCTAAAATCTTTTAATTAAGTATATACCTAAATCGTTTTTTTTGCAAGCGGTTAAATGCCATAAAATAATCTTTTATTTTAATTGCGTTTTTAAAACTTTTGTGGTATTATAATCGTACCATATATAAACCGTTGCAAGAAAGAGTAGTTTTTTCTAGGGTAAAGAGAGTGGCTGTTAGGTGAAAAGCCAACCCAAAATTAAGCGAAAGTGCGTTTTGCAGTTAAGGGGAATTAACGTTTCACGGGTTGCTCCGTTAAAGGCATTTGAGGGCTGAAAAGCCAAATTAAAGTGGAACCACGCGCAAGCGTCTTTATGACGGGTGCGCTTTTTTATTCCGTTATAGCCGTCGCAATACTGCGTTTACTGCCGTCAATTCGTGACCGTAATGACCGAGCAAGTTTAATTACGCTAAGCGCCTTGCCGTCGAGCCTTGTTTTGCTAGGCTCTAACGCCTTAAAATATCACTTACTACGGCTTGAACGGGGTGCGCTATAAAATGAGCGCTCTATGGCAAATAGAAAAACACATTACAATAAAAACAAATCTATAGGGCGATTAGCCCAAAGGAAGTTATGTTTAAAAGTTTAAAAGCAGACATAAATGCGGCAATGCAAAACGACCCCGCCGCTAGAAACAAGTTTGAAGTATGGCTAACGTACTCGGGCGTAAAGGCGCTTTCGGCGCACCGCCGTGCAAACTTTTTCCATCGCCACGGGTTTAAACTTCTTGCTCGCATAATATCGCAAAACGCAAAAAGGCGCACGGGCATTGAAATACACCCCGCCGCAACTATTGCCCCCGGCGTGTTTATCGACCACGGCGAAGGCGTGGTAATCGGCGAAACGGCAGTTGTTGAAACGGGCGTTGTAATTTATCAAGGCGTAACGCTTGGCGGTACGGGTAAAGATAAAGGCAAAAAACGCCACCCCACCGTTAAAGAAGGCTCGGTAATATCGGCGGGCGCAAAAGTTCTTGGTGGAATTACCGTTTCGAATACTGTAAAATAGGCGCATCGTCCGTCGTACTTCAAGACGTTCCCGCATATTCTACGGTAGTGGGAATACCCGGCAAAGTTATAAAGCGAAACGGTCAAAAAATTATCGACCTTGAACAAGACAAGCGCGACCCCGTGCTCGACGAGATTAACGCGCTTAAAAAACAAGTAAACGAACTTGAACAAGAAATAAAATCATTAAAAGGAGAGTAATATGAAACTCTATAACACCTTAACCAGAAAAAAAGACGAGTTTAAAACTCTTGACGGCTCTAACACCGTAAGAATGTATTCTTGCGGACCTACCGTATATAACTACGCGCACATAGGCAACCTTCGCACTTACGTTTTTATGGACTTACTTCGCAGAGTGCTTAAATACGAAGGTTATAACATCAAAGGCGTTATGAATATTACCGACGTTGGTCACCTTACCGACGACGACGATAACGGTGAAGACAAAATGGCAAAAACTGCCCGTGAACAAAAGAAAGACCCGTGGCAAATTGCCAAATATTACACCGAAGTGTTCTTAAAAGACTTTAAGCGTTTAAACATAGACGTTCCCGAAATCGTTTGCAAGGCAACCGACTATATAGGCGAAATGATTGAATACGTTGAAGGTTTAATTAAAAACGGTTACGGCTACGAAACCGACGACGGTATTTATTACGACATTTCAAAGTTTAGTGGGTACGGTCAACTTTCAGGCAACACGCTCGACGACCTTAAAGCAGGCGCGCGCATTGAAGTTAACGACGGAAAGCGTAACCCCTACGACTTTGCAATTTGGAAAAAAGCACCCAAAGAACACATTATGCAGTGGCCAAGTCCTTGGGGGCAAGGCTATCCAGGTTGGCACATAGAGTGCTCGACTATGTCTCGACTTCACCTTGGCGACCAGTTCGATATTCACACCGGTGGCGTTGACCATATTCCCATTCACCACGAAAACGAAATAGCGCAAAGTGAAGGTTTTACTGGGAAAAACCCTGCAAAATACTGGATACACGGCGACTTTATGCTTGTTGATGGTGGTAAAATGAGCAAATCGCTCGGCAACACTTATACGATAGACCAACTCATTGAAAAAGGCTATTCGCCTATGGTGTTTAGGTTCTTCTGCTTAAACGCGCACTATCGCAAAAAACTCAACTTTACCTTTGAAACGATGGACGGTGCAAAAACTTCTTACGAAAGACTTTGCGCATCTCTTTTAAAGCACAAAAACTCGCCCGCTAAAACGGACGCCAGCGTGCTTGAAAAATACGAAAAAGAGTTTAGAGAAGATATTCAAGACGACATCAACGTTCCATCTGCGCTCGGCGTACTCTTTACAATGCTTAAAGAGCCTGCGTCTATCGACGTTTACAACTTGGCGTTAAAGTTCGACAAAGTTTTCGGTTTAGACTTTGATAAACTTGAAGAAGAAAAGCAAGATATTCCCGCCGAAGTAATAGAAAAAGCCGAAAAAATGCAATCGGCGCGCCTTGAAAAGAACTGGGCTGTTGCCGACGCAATAAGGGCTGAACTTACCGAAATGGGCTACGTTATTAAAAACAGTAAAGAAGGCTACACCATAGAAAAGAAGTAAAAAATCGTTTACAAAACCGTTAGGTTTATATATAATGTAAACAGTTTTACACCTTTATAGGAGAAACGTTATGAAACAACTTACTTCACAAAGTTTAAGAGAACTTTACCTTTCCTTTTTTAAAGAGAAAGGTCATAAAATAATTCCGTCGGCAAGTTTAATTCCCGAAAACGACCCTTCAGTGCTTTTCACTACTGCGGGTATGCACCCGTTAGTTCCTTACCTTTTAGGCGAAAAACACCCCGAAGGTACTAGACTTACCGACGTTCAAAAGTGCGTTAGAACGGGCGACATTGAAGACGTTGGCGACCCATCTCACTGCACCTTTTTCGAAATGCTTGGCAACTGGTCGCTTGGCGATTACTTCAAAAAGGAAATGATTGCTTGGAGTTTCGAGTTTTTAACTAGCGAAAAATACCTTGGTATTCCCGTTGAAAAACTTGCAGTTACCGTGTTTGAGGGCGATGAAGACGCTCCACGCGATGAAGAGTCGGCAGGTTACTGGGAAAGCGCAGGTATTCCTAAAAATAGAATATTCTATCTTCCTAAAAAGCACAACTGGTGGATAGCAGGCAACGTTGGACCTTGTGGACCTGACACCGAAATGTTTATAGACCGTGGTAGGCCTTGCGGTCCTGATTGCTCACCCGCTTGTTCTTGCGGTAACTTTTTAGAGATTTGGAACGACGTGTTTATGCAGTTCGAGAAAAAGGCGGACGGAAGTTACGAAAAACTTAAACAAAGAAACGTAGACACGGGTATGGGTCTTGAACGCACGCTTTCAATATTAAACGGCGTTCCCACCGTTTACGATACCGACGTTTTCGAGGGTGCTAAACACGAAATTGAAAACTTAACGGGCAAAAAGTACGGCGAGAGTGACGAAATTACCAAAGCGTTTAGAATTATTTTAGACCACGTTAGAACTGCAACCTTTATGCTTGGCGACCAAAAGGGCGTAACCCCGTCTAACGTTGACCAAGGCTACGTTTTAAGAAGGCTTATTCGCCGTGCCGTTAGATACGGTAGGCAAATAGGTTTAAACGCAGGCGACCTTTCTAAAATATCTTTAAAGTTCGTTGAAAAATACGCAAGCGTTTACCCCGAACTTGAAGAAAACAAAGAAAAAATCGTTTTAGAACTTAACAAAGAAGAAGAAAAGTTTTCTAAAACGCTTAACGACGGGCTTAAAGAGTTTAACAAAGTGCTTAATTACGTTACGGGCAACGTTTTCCCAGGAAAAACTGCGTTTAGGCTTTTCGATACTTACGGTTTCCCCATAGAAATTACCACCGAACTTGCAAGCGAAAAAGGTTTTACCGTTGACCGTGAAGGTTACGAAGAAGCCTTTAAAAAGCACCGTGAAAAATCGCAAGCAGGTAGCGAAAACAAGTTTAAAGGCGGTCTTGCCGAACAAAACGAAACCACCGCAAGATTACACACTGCAACTCACCTTTTAAACGCTGCGCTTAAAGTGGTTTTACAAGATGAAAATATTAACCAACGTGGTTCAAACATAACCGTAGAGCGTTTGCGTTTCGACTTTAACTTCGATAGAAAAGTTACCCCCGAAGAACTTGAAAAGATAGAAGCGTGGGTAAACGAAGCAATCGAAAAAGACGTTCCCGTAGTTATGGAAGAAATGACCGTTGCCGAGGCAAAAGAGCAAGGCGCAGTCGGCATTTTCACTTCAAAGTACGGCGACAGGGTTAAGGTTTACACCATTGAAGGATATTCTAAAGAAATATGCGGTGGTCCTCACGCAAAATCAACCGGTGAACTTAAAAAGTTCAAAATCAAAAAAGAAGAAGCAAGTTCAGCCGGCGTAAGGCGTATTAAAGCCGTAATTCTTGATTAAGTCCCTATAAGCGTCGTTATGCATCGTTTCTGCGTCGGTCTTGCGACCTTGATGACCACAAAGGTCTATCAATTCCGCAATTCCTTGCGAGCCTTCTCTCGCTTGCTTCTAGTGCCTTAAAACTTTTAAGACATAAAATAGGCAGTGTTTGATGCACTGCCTTTTTTATTCCGTTATAACCGTCGCAATACTGCGTTAACTGCCGTCAATTCGTGACCGTAATGACCGACAAGGTCAATTACGCTAAGCGCCTTGCCGTCGAGCCTTGTCTTGCTTGGCTCTAACGTCTTGCGTCGCAACTTGCTATAATTGCCTACCCTTAAAGAGTTAAGGGTAAGGCTATAACGCAGTTGCTCCTTTTTCCCAAAAATCTTTTGCAGGCAAAATATTTTCGGGAACCCTATTAAATATCAGTTGTTACGGCTTTAGCAGAGTAGGGTTTAAAACATCACTTTATACGGCTTGTAAATCAAAAAACTCTCACAAAAAGTGAGAGTTTTTTAACTTTTTTATAGATTGTGGGATATTTTATAAATGTTTTTTAAGGCAAAAATCCACTTCATAACAACTTTTGGGTTTTCCGGGTATATTCTAAAAATATCTTTGCCGTTTTGTATTTCAAAGTGCTTGCCAGGCTTAAACGGAGTTATAGGAAAGTTGCCCGCCCAAATAGTTAAGTTTACGTCTTCGCCGTTAAGATTGCCGTTTATTAAAAAGTTTTCTTTGTCGAGTGTAACGGTGGCGAAACCAACCGTTTCAAAGCAATGCTTTTTGTCGTTAATTTTATGTACTTCAGCGTTCGTTTCAAGTTTAAAATTAGGCTTTAAAACTTCTTTTAAAACTTCGCTTTCAATAAAGGCGTGCCAGTCGGGTGGCATTTGATAAATAAGGGGCAGTTTTCCGCTTTGCTTAAACGTTCCGTAATTGTTGCTAACCGCCTCATAGCCACACTTTTCGCAGTAAAGCGTGTTTTTGTTTTTAACCTTTATGCTAAACTCTTCTTTGCAGTGCGGGCAGGTATATAAAACGTTTTCAAGCCCCTCTACGTTGTTACCGTTTTTATAGGCGATTTTATTATTAAGGCTAGTTTCGTAAGCGTTAAAATATAGGTGAGAGCAAACGGTGTTATAAACTTCTTCAGCAGGGGTATTAGCAAGCGTTTCTTTATCGTAAAGTTTATAAACGTTTAAGGTTGTTTTACCACGCCTTTTAACCGTTGCCCATTTGGGGCTAGTTAAATAAGTACCGTTAATTTTAGCAACGTAAATATCGCAGTCGAACCACTTAAGCGTTTTTCCCGTTGCTAGTGGAATAGGCGTGGGCGTTCCTATTTCGGTCATAAGCCCGGCGGGGTAAAAAATAAGTTGCCCGTTATTATCTAAAACGTTTCGCATAGCGCGCATATCGGCAACGGTAGTTTGAAATTGATTTTTGCCTATACACCCAGCGCTTTCCATAATGGGCATAATTTTAATAGAGCGCAAAAACGAATTGCTCATAACCATATGCGCTCTACCTGGAATTGCGTGGTAAAGCCCTAAAAAGTCTATTTGCGATTCGTGATTGCAAATTATTACCCTTTTACACGGCTTTGTTCCTTTAAGTTCGTTTTTCTCAACCGTTAAGTTGTAAACGAACTTTGAAGCAAGGCAAGAAACCATTTTCAAAACGCCGTAATATATAGGATTTGGTTTTTTGTAAACGTCTTTCTTTTTCATAAATCACCAAATATTCAATAACTTTATAATACTATTTTTTAGTTAAAAGCGCAAGGTTTTTTGTGCAAAACCCATTATATTGTGCAAAAGCGCAATAATACGCTTGATAAATATTTTTCGTTTTGCTATAATAATTTTATGAAAAAGGAGATGCGCTATGTACTGTAAAAATTGTGGCAAACTTAACGATGACGACGCAAGATTTTGCTCGTCTTGTGGCGAGAAATTAGAAAGCGACTATTATCACGATTGCGACGAGAACGACTGCCGTGTTGAAGATTACGAAAGAAAAGATTACCAAAGGGCAAAATACGGCGAAGTTAACGAAAACGACGCGCCCAGCGTAGGTTACGGAATACTCTCGTTTTTTATTCCCATTGTAGGAATAATACTTTTTGTTACTTGGAACAAACAAAGCCCAAAAAAGGCAAAAAGTTGCATAATAGGCGCAATTATCGGTATAGTTGTTACCCTTATTTTTGAAGCGATAGGCGAATATTATTTACTTCCTATACTTGAAGAGTGGCTTGAAAGTTATATGGGCTACTACTCGCTTATTATTTAGGAGAAGTTATGTATTGTAAGTACTGTGGAACACAAGTTCCAGATGGCGCAAAGTTTTGCCCTAGTTGTGGCAAAGCGCTAAACGATGCGCCCGTTTGTGAAAATCGCCCCATGCCAGCGCCAGACGACGCCGGTGGTTTCGGTTGGGGATTTTTAGGGTTTATTATTCCCATTTTAGGTCTAGTGCTTTTTCTTATTTGGAAAGACGAGTATCCTTTGCGCGCTAAAAGTTGTGGTAAAGGCGCCTTAATAAGCGTTATCGTTTCCATAGTTATAGTGGTTTTATACTTTTTCTTTATTTTTGGATTGTTATTCCTATCTTTTGCTTGATTTTAAGAACATAAAAAAGCGTGGCTTGATGCCACGCTTTTTTATTCCGTTATAGCCGTCGCAATACTGCGTTAACTGCCGTCAATTCGTGACCGTAATGACCGACAAGGTCAATTACGCCCAACGCCTTGCCGTCGAGCCTTGTCTTGCTTGGCTCTAACGTCTTAAAATATCACTTTCTACAACCAAAAAGGTTAGTTGTGTCTGCCCCTTGTTGTCGAGCCTGCTTGTGCTTGTTTCTGCGGGCTTAAATATCACTTTATACAACGTTGATGTATTTAATCCTTGTCGGCGTGTCGAGCCTAGCCCAACTAGCAACTAACGTCTTAAAAATATTACTTGCTACAACAACGTTGATGACAAAAAGGTCAATTACGCTAAGCGCCTTGACGTCGAGCCTTGTCTTGCTTGGCTCTAACGTCTTAAAATATCACTTTCTACAACTAACAAAAATTGCGAGCCTAGCCTAACTTGTTTCTGCGTAGCAACTTGCTATAATTGCCAACCCTTAAAAACAACCCGCATTTGCGTTAACTTTTTTATTCTATAAAAAATATTCGTTAAAAAATTAACTAATTTTTGTAAATTGCTATCTTTTTTTGTTGTATATTTTAAAAAAATATGGTAAAATAACCGTGTACATAGCGCGAAGGGCGGAAAATCACCCCTTTTCGTTGCTACTAATTTTTTGTAAAACATTGTTAATTTTTTAACAAAGTGAAAGGCATTAAAACATTTTTATAGGGAGACAGTAAATTATGAACAAGAAAATTACAATTATCGGCGCAGGAGCGGTTGGCTCGTCAATAGGTTACCTTTTAGTTGCGGGTGGAACTGCTTCGGAAATCGTTTTTATCGACGTTAACAAAGAAAAAGCGCTTGGCGAAGCAATGGATATTTACCAAGCAACGCCGTTCTTAAACCCAACTATCGTAAGAGCGGGCGATTATCAAGATGCAGAAGGTTCTGACATTGTTATTATCGCATCGGGTTTAGCAAGAAAGCCTGGTCAAACTAGAATTGACCTTGCTCAAACTAACGTTAACATTATGAAGTCGATTGCGCCCGAAATTGCAAAGGTGTGCCCTAACTCTATTTACGTTATAGTTGCTAACCCCGTTGATATTTTAACTTACACTTTCCACCAAGTATCGGGCATTCCCCACAATCAAATTATCGGTTCGGGCACTTCGCTTGACACTGCAAGGCTTAAAACTCGTTTAAGCGAGATTTACGGCGTATCGCCCAAACAAATTGACGCAAACGTTTTCGGCGAACACGGCGACACTTCGTTTATTCCTTGGTCAATGGTAAGAATTGGTGGCGTTCCCATCGACGAATATTCAAAGGTAATTGACGGAACTAACGCAAAGTTTGCTTGTAGCAAAGAAGAAGTTATCGAATACGTTAGAAAGTCTGGTGGCGTTATCATTTCAAGAAAAGGCGCAACGTATAACGGCGTTGCCGCAGCGGTTGCTTACATTTGTAGGTGTTTATACAACGCAATAGACAGCGTTGTTTGCGTTTCGGTTTTATTAAAAGGCGAATACGGCATTGAAGACGTTTGCTTATCAATTCCCGCCGTTATCGGCATAGGTGGTATTAAGGCAACGCTTGCCCCCACCTTAACCGAAGAAGAAGTTGAAAAACTTAAAATAAGCGCAAACGCTATGAAGGACGTTATAAATCAAGTAAACTGCAAATAAGGAGTAATTATGAAATATCGCATTGAGAAAGACACTATGGGCGAAATGCAAGTTCCCGCCGATAGATATTGGGCTGCACAAACTCAAAGAAGTTATCAAAACTTTAAAATAGGCGAAGAAATTATGCCAAGGGAAATTACCCACGCTTTCGGCATACTTAAAAAAGCCGCCGCTCTTGCAAACCACCGCTTAGGCAAAATTACCGATGAAAAACTCTCGGCAATTTCAAAGGCGTGTGACGAAGTGATATCTGGTCAGCTTAACTCACACTTCCCACTCGTAGTTTGGCAAACGGGTTCGGGCACGCAGTCTAATATGAACGCAAACGAAGTTATTGCAAATCGCGGTAACGAAATTGCGGGCAAAAAACTTCTTCATCCCAACGACGATATTAACAAATCGCAATCAAGTAACGATACTTTCCCAACCGCAATGCACATTGCAGCCGTTATTGCCGTTGAAGATAAGGTTATTCCCGCAATAAACGGGCTTATCGAAACGTTTATAAGGCTTGAAAAAGAAAACGAAGGAATAGTAAAGTCGGGAAGGACTCACCTTCAAGACGCCGTTCCCGTAAGTTTCTCGCAAGAAATAAGCGGCTGGAGAAATATGCTTGAAAAAGCAAAAGGTATGCTTGAACTTTCGCTTGTGGGTTTAAAAGAACTTGCGCTTGGCGGAACTGCGGTAGGCACCGGTCTTAACGCTCCCAAGGGCTTTGCCGAAGCAGTTGCAGAAGAAGTTTCCGCTTTAACGGGCAAAAAGTTCGTTACTGCCGAAAATAAGTTCCACGCCCTTACTAGTAAAGACGAAATCGTGTTTGCTCACGGCGCACTTAAAGCACTTGCTGCAAATATGATGAAAATTGCAAACGACGTAAGGTGGTTATCTTCTGGTCCACGTTGTGGCTTGGGTGAAATATTTATTCCCGAAAACGAGCCCGGCTCGTCAATAATGCCAGGTAAAGTTAACCCCACTCAATGCGAATCAATGACGATGGTTGCCGTTCAAGTAATGGGTAACGACACTGCAGTTGGTATTGCCGCTTCGCAAGGCAATTTTGAACTCAACGTGTTTATGCCCGTTATCATTTACAATTTCTTGCAGTCTGCAAGGCTTCTTGCCGACGGTATCAATTCGTTTAACGCTAACTGCGCTTCGGGCATTAGGGCTAACAAGGAAAAAATGAACCACAACCTTTACAATTCGCTTATGCTCGTAACGGCGCTCAACCCGTATATCGGTTACGAAAACGCCGCAAAGACGGCAAAACTTGCTCACAAAGAAAACATCAGCCTTAAAGAAGCGTGCGTATCGCTTGGCTTTTTATCGGCTGAAGAGTTTGATAAGGTGTTCCACCCGGAACAAATGGTGTAATTATGAAGTTTACGTATTATCCCGGCTGTACGTTAAGAACGAAAGCCAAACAATTAGATATTTACGGCAGAAAGTCGCTTGAAGCGCTTGGCGTTGACTTTGAAGAAGTTAAAGAGTGGCAGTGCTGTGGCGCCGTTTATCCCATTTCTCGCGATGAAGTTGCAACTAAACTTTCAGCCGTAAGAACGCTTAACAGCGCAAAAGTTGAAGGCGAAGGCAAACTCTTAACGCTTTGCTCTGCTTGCCATCACGTTTTAAAGCGCGTTAACGGCGATATGAAAAACGACGAAAATATTCGCTTTAAAGCAAACAACTATTTAGCGCTTGAAGAAGAATACGCCGGCGAAACCGACGTTATTCACTACCTTGAACTTTTAAGAGATTACGTTGGCTTTGACAATATTAAAAGAGCCGTTAAAAATCCCATAAATAAAAAGGTTGGCGCATATTACGGTTGCTTGCTTTTACGCCCCTCGAAAGAACTTGCTTTCGATAGCCCCGAAAACCCCACCATTATTGAAGACTTTATAAAAGCAATAGGTGGCACTCCCGTAATTTACGGTATGAGAAACGAGTGTTGCGGTGCTTACGTTTCGGCAACTAATAAAGAAATTGCCGTTAAAAAGAGCGTTAAGGTAACTGACGACGCTATGGGTCACGGCGCAGAACTTTTAGTAACGGCTTGCCCGTTATGTATGTATAACCTTACCGAAAACGGCAATAAAAAAGTTCCCGTATACTATTTTACCGAACTTCTTGCCGAAGCGCTTGGCGTAAAGGAGTAAACTATGGATAAACTTGAACAAGTAAAACTCGTTAAAGAAAGAAGTGGTACCGACGCTAGAAAGTGCATGAAATGCGGTAAGTGCTCGGGTAGATGCCCAGCCTATAACGAAATGGACGTTAAACCCCATCAATTCGTTTCATATATAGAAAAGGGCGATATAGATAAACTTTTAAACAGCAAATCGCTTTACACTTGTCTTTCGTGCTTTGCGTGCGTTGAGCGTTGCCCCCGTGGCGTTGCTCCCGCTAACGTTATAGAAGCGGTAAGGCAAGAAGTTATTCGCGTTCAAGGCGAAAACAAAATACAAGCCGAAAAAGTTCCTGAAATGATAGATGAAACTATTCCACAACAACTTTTGGTTAGCATGTTTAGAAAGTTAAACAAATAAGGTGATAAAAATGCAAAGAATAGGTGTATTTGTATGTTGGTGCGGTTCTAACATCGCTTCAACGGTTGACGTAAAAAAGGTAGCAGAAGTATTAAAGGCCGAGCCAGGCGTTGTAATATCTGAAAACTATCAATATATGTGTTCTGAAAACGGACAGGCGCTTATAAGAAACGCTATTAAAGAGCATTCTCTTACGGGTATTGTAGTTTGTTCGTGTTCGCCAAGAATGCACGAAGCAACTTTTAGAAGAACTGCCGAAAGCGCAGGTCTTAACCCCTATATGGTTGAAATTGCCAACATTAGAGAACAATGCTCGTGGATTCATAAAGATATGGAAGAGGCTACCGAAAAAGCAATTATTTTAGGTAGGTCTGCCATTGCAAAATTAAAACTTAACGCACCGCTCACTTCGGGCGAAAGCGCAGTAGTAAAACGCGCTCTCGTTATAGGTGGCGGTATTGCAGGTATTCAATCTGCACTCGATATTGCCGAAGCGGGTTTTGAAGTTGATATAGTTGAAACTTCGCCAACCATCGGTGGCAATATGGCTAAACTTGATAAAACGTTCCCCACTCTCGACTGTGCGGCGTGTATTTTAACGCCAAAAATGGTTGACTGCGCTCAAAACGAGAAAATAGACATTTTAACTTATAGCGAAGTTGAGTCGGTTAAAGGTTTCGTGGGCAACTTTAAAGTTCAAATTAGAAAAAAAGCAAGGTTCGTTGACGAGAAGAAGTGCACGGGCTGTGGCGAATGTATGCAAAAATGCCCCTCTAAAAAAGGTCTTAACGACTTCAATATGGGCCTTAACACTCGCCCCGCTATTTATATTCCGTTTGCGCAAGCAATTCCTAACGTTGCCGTTATCGACCCCGAACAATGCTTAAAACTTAAAAACGGAAAGTGCGGTCTTTGCGCTATGAAATGTAACGTTAACGCAATCGACTACACTCAAAAAGACGAAATTATCGAAAGAGAATACGGCGCAATCGTAGTAGCAACGGGTTACAAGCCCATTTCGCTTGAAAACTTTAACGAATACGGCTACTCGCAGTATAAAGACGTTGTAACGTCGCTTGAACTTGAACGTTTAATGAACGCAGCAGGTCCTAGCGAAGGTCACCTTGTTCGTCCGTCTGACCATAAAGAGCCAAAGGTTATAACCTTTATTCAATGCGTAGGTTCAAGAGATACTTCGGGTTGCGGTAAGCCATACTGCAGTAAGATTTGCTGTATGTACACTGCAAAGCACGCAATGCTTATTCGTGAAAAATATCCCGATACCGAAGTTCACGTATTCTACATAGACGTTAGAACGCCTGGTAAAAACTACGACGAGTTCTTCCGTCGCGCAGTTGAACAATACGGCGTTGACTACGTTAAGGGTATGGTTGGCAAGGTTTACGAAGAAAACGGTAAACTTATGGTACAAGGTGCCGACCTTATAAACAACGAACAAGTGGTTATTCCTTCCGATTTAGTAGTACTTGCCGCGGCAATCGAGCCAAGCCCCACCGTTAGAAAAATTGCAACGATGGTAACTGCAAGTATCGATACTAACAACTTCTTAACCGAAGCCCACGCAAAACTTCGCCCCGTAGAAAGCCCCACGGCGGGAATATTCTTATCGGGCGTTTGTCAAGGACCTAAAGATATTCCTGAAACGGTTTCGCAAGCAAGCGCGTGCGCCGCAAAGGTTATAGGCTTACTTGCTAAAGACAAACTTAAATGCAACGCGTCGGTAGCACACTCAGACGAAACGCTTTGTTCGGGTTGTTCGGTATGCGCTAACGTTTGTCCTTACGGCGCTATCACTTACGTTGATAAAGAGTTTAGGCTTGGCGGTGGCAAAACCGAGTTAAGAAGAGTTGCAAGCGTTAACCCTGCGGTATGTCAAGGTTGCGGTGCTTGTACGGTAACTTGTCCTTCGGGCGCTATGGACCTTAAAGGATTTACAACCGGTCAAATTATGGCGGAGGTAGATGCAATATGCAAGAGATAAAGAAAGATTACAAGCCTTTAATAGTTGCGTTCTGCTGTAACTGGTGTTCATACGCCGGTGCAGACCTTGCGGGCTCGTCAAGGCTTTCGTACCCTGCTGAAGTTAAAATTATAAGAGTGCCCTGCTCGTGCAGAGTTAACCCCACCTTTATTTTAAAGGCTTTCCAAAGGGGAGCAGACGGCGTTATTATTTGTGGTTGCCACCCCGGTGACTGCCACTACACTTCGGGCAACTATTTTGCAAGAAGAAGAATGTCGTTACTATTTAGTATGCTCGACTATCTTGGAATAGAGCGTGAAAGAACTAGAGTAGAGTGGGTTTCTGCCGCTGAAGGCGCAAAGTTCTCTGCCGTTATGAACGATTTTGCAAAAACGGTTACCGAACTTGGCGAAAATAAGAGGTTGGAGGATTTAAGATGCAAAAATTAAACGAATTAGCACTTGAAAAAGCCAAAACTCTTTTAGCAAACGGAACGGTAGCAAGAGTTCTCGGCTGGAAAAAAGGCGAACTTGGTTACGATTTAGAGCCTGCCGTATTTTATAGCGAAAGCGATTTAGAAGGTTTTATATACAACGCTTTTTCGGGCGCAAACCTTTCTAAATACTTAATTGAAGAAAGCAAAAAAGAAGGCAAGGTTTTAGTATTTTTAAAACCGTGCGATAGTTACAGTTTTAACCAACTTGTTAAAGAGCACAGAATAGTTAAAGAAAACGTTTACACCGTTGGCATAGAGTGCCAAGGCAAGTTAGACGTTAAAAAACTTAAAGAAAAAGGTATTGAAATAGTAGACGGCGTTATTGAAAACGTTGACGACGTTACCGTTATATCGCTTGGCAAAGAATACAACTTCGTAAAAGAAGAAGTTCTTTTAGGCAAGTGCTCGGTATGCGAAAAACACCTTTTATCTTACGACGAAGTTATTTCGCTTCACGATAAGCGCACCCCTAAACTTGATAGGTTTGAAATCGTTAAAAAGTTAGAGGCGATGACTGCCGACGAAAGATACGCTTTTTGGAAAGGCGAACTTTCAAAGTGTATACGTTGCAACGCTTGCAGAAACGTTTGCCCCGCTTGTAACTGCTTAAAGTGCGTTTTCGATAACGACGCATCAGGAATTGCAAGCAAAGCAAATAGCGATAGTTTTGAAGAAAAACTCTTCCATATTATAAGGGCGTTCCACGTTGCAGGCAGATGTACCGACTGTGGCGAGTGTTCAAGGGTTTGCCCACAAGCAATTCCCCTTCACCTTTTAAACAGAAAGTTCATTAGCGATATAAACAGGCTTTACGGTGAGTTCCAAGCCGGTGAAGACGACGTTACAAAAGGTCCTTTAACGGCTTACACCACGGGTGACGCAGAGCCTAGCGAAGTTTTTGGAGGGAATAAATAATGAAGAAAATATCTTGTGAAAACCTTTCAAAATTATATAGCGAAATAGCGTCGCTTCAAGAACTTTATCTTCCCGTTAAAGAGTCGGGCGTTACTAACTACAAAAAGTACGAAAACGGCGCAGAAGTAGATATAAAAACTTTAAAAACCGTTAAATCTGCAAAAGATTTCTTCTTCCCCCAAACGGAAGATATGATGGAGTTTAAAGTTAACGGCAAAAATATTGAAATTAACGATGCTAGAAAAGTTGCAAATCCCTTCGTAATTTTTGGCGTTCGTGCGTGCGACCTTAAAAGTTTCGATATTTTAGATAAAGTGTTCCTTCAAGAGCCCGTTGACACTATGTATAAAGCAAAGCGCGAAGCGTCAACTATTATAACGCTTGCGTGCAATAATCCCGAACAAACTTGTTTTTGTAAAACTTTCGGCATAGATGCGTCTAACCCTGCGGGAGATATAAGCGCAATTATAGTTAACGGCGAAATGCTTTTCGAGGCAAAAACCGAAAAGGGCGCAGAACTTTTAAACAAACTTACTTGCCTTGAAGATGCAGGCGATACTGATGCCGACGCTGAAAGGGCGGAAATTGTTAAAAAGAGCGAAAATCTTCCCTTTGCAAACCTTAATTTAGATGAGTTCAAAGGCGAAAATCTTATGAAACTTTTCGATAGACCCGAGTGGGCTGAACTTTCAAAGGCTTGCCTTGGTTGCGGTACTTGCACTTTCGTTTGCCCAACCTGTCAATGCTTTGATATTCGCGACTTTATAACTAACGAAGGTGTTAGAAGATTTAGGTGTTGGGACTCGTGTATGTATAGCGAGTTTACCAAAATGGCTGCGGAAAACCCCAGAAAAACCCAACTTCAACGCTATCGCCAAAGATTTATGCACAAACTCGTTTATTTCCCACAAAATAACGATGGGGTTTACGGTTGCGTAGGTTGTGGCAGATGCGTTCAAAAATGCCCGCAAAACCTTAATATAATTAAGGTTATCAAAAAATTAGGAGGTAAAAACAATGACTAACGAAGCGTTATTCCCCGTTGTCGGCGTTATTACCGACATAAGACGTGACACGCCCGACGTTAAAACGTTTAGAGTAGTTACTCCCGACGGTAAAAAGGCGTTCGAGCATATGCCAGGACAATGCGCAATGCTTTCTATTCCGGGCGTAGGCGAAGCGATGTTCTCTATCACGTCGTCGCCAACGAACACCGAGTTTATGGAGTTCTCTATTAAAAAATGTGGTTGCTTAACTTCGTGGCTTCACGCTTGTGAAGTTGGGCAAATGGTTACTATTCGTGGACCTTACGGCAACGGTTTCCCCGTAGAAACTGCTTTCAAAGGCAAAAATATGCTTTTCATTGCAGGTGGTATCGGTTTAGCGCCCTTGCGTTCGGTTATCAACTACGTTCGCGCGCACAGAGCAGATTATGGCACCGTTGATATCGTTTACGGCTCGCGCTCGATGGACGACCTTGTTGACTTTAAAGAAATACAAGAAGAGTGGAAAAACGAAAAAGACTTTAACGTTTATCTTACGATTGACCGTCCGCAAGACGGTTGGGACGGGCACGTTGGTTTCGTTCCCGCTTACGTTAAAGAAGTTAATATTCCCACCGATAGAACTGCTATCTTATGTGGCCCACCCATTATGATAAAGTTCACGTTGCAAGCGCTTTTAGAACTCGGCTTTGAAAAAACGCAAGTTTACACCACGCTTGAGTTTAGAATGAAATGCGGTATAGGCAAATGTGGCCGTTGCAACGTTGGTAATCAATATATTTGTAAAGACGGTCCGGTATTCCGTATGGACCAACTCGAAGAACTTCCTTCGGAATATTAAAATGGAGATAAACTATTATGGAAAAAATGGTAAACGTTTACTTTTTCGGTAAAAAATATCAAGTTCCCGAAAGCCTTACTATTATGAAGGCTATGGAATACGCCGGCTATCAACTTATTCGTGGTTGTGGTTGCCGTAACGGTTTCTGTGGCGCGTGCGCAACGCTTTATAGAATACACGGCAAAACCGAACTTAAAACTTGCCTTGCTTGTCAACAACAAGTAGAAGAAGGTATGTACGTTGCAACTCTTCCTTTCTTCCCACTCGTTAAGCAAGTTTACGATATTCAAAAAGTTAAGCCGACTGAACAAATTATGATGCAACTTTACCCCGAAATATACAGTTGCATAGGCTGTAACGCATGCACTAAAGCCTGCCCACAAAGCCTTAAAACTATGCAATATATCGCATACGCTCAACGTGGCGAATACGAAAAGTGCGCAGAAGAGTCTTTCGACTGCATTATGTGTGGTCTTTGCTCGTCAAGATGCCCCGCTGGTATTTCTCACCCCCAAGTTGCAATTTTAGCACGCCGTTTATACGGCAAATACATTGCTCCCGACTGCAAACACCTTATTGATAGGGTAACCGAAATCAACGAAGGCAAGCACGACGAAAGCATGGCAGATATTATGAACAAATCTCTCGAAGAGCAAAAAGCGCTTTACAACACGAGAGATATTGAAAAGTAAGGAGGGGCGTTATGTATTCTTATACTCAAGAACAACTCGATTCAATTAAAAAAGTAGAGGCAACCCGTCAAGAAAGACTTTCTAATCTTCACCGCAGAATGACTGCCGAAGAAAAAGACGAGGTTTTAAAAAATTACCACCCCGACTACATAGAAAGCGCGTACGAAACGCTTAAAGTTGGCCCTAACAAAGGCGAAAAAGTTCTTCACGAACTTGCTAACCTTTTACAAGGTAACACCCGTTTAGACCCCGCGAAAATCGACCTTTCAAAAATTGACTACGACGTTGACGTTTTAGTTATAGGTGGTGGTGGCGCAGGTTCTTCTGCCGCTATTACTGCGCACGCAAACGGCGCAAACGTTATGATTGTTACCAAACTTCGTATAGGCGATGCTAACTCGATGATGGCTGAAGGTGGTATTCAAGCGGCAGATAAGCCCAACGATAGCCCCGCTCAGCACTATCTCGATGCGTTTGGTGGTGGTCACTTTGCCGCTAAACCTTGCCTTCTTGAAAAACTCGTTAAAGAAGCACCCGACGCTATTAGGTGGCTTTCAGACCTTGGCGTTATGTTCGATAAAACTGCAGACGGCGAAATGGTAACCACCCACGGTGGCGGTACTTCAAGAAAACGTATGCACGCTTGTAAAGACTATTCGGGCGCCGAAATTATGAGAACGCTTCGTGACGAAGTTATAAATAGAAATATTCCCGTAGTTGACTTTACCGCCGCTATCGAAATTATTAAAGACGAAAACGGCAACGCTGCAGGCGCAGTTCTTCAAAATATGGAAACGGGCGAAATCTTAATTGCTAGGGCAAAAACCGTTATTATTGCAACGGGTGGCGCAGGCAGAATACACTATCAAGGTTTCCCCACTTCAAACCACTACGGCGCTACGGCAGACGGTTTAGTTCTTGCATACCGTGCAGGCGCAAAACTCTTATACGCCGATACTTTACAATATCACCCCACGGGCGCAGCAGAGCCCACGCAGATTTACGGTGCGCTCGTAACTGAAAAAGTTCGTTCGCTCGGCGCTCAACTCGTTAATAAAAACGGCGAGCCTTTCGTGTATTCGCTCGAAACGCGCGACGTAACCGCATCTACTATTATTAGAGAATGTAAAGGTCGCTCAAACGGCGTTAAAACTACCGATGGTGAAGGCGTTTGGCTCGACACCCCGATGATAGAAATTATCGGTGGCGAAGGCACTATTGAAAAACGTATTCCCGCAATGATGAGAATGTTTGGTAAATACGGCATAGATATTAGAAAAGAGCCTATCTTAATTTACCCCACGCTCCACTATCAAAACGGCGGTATCGATATCGATGCCGATGGTCAAACCACGCTCGTTAAAAACCTTTACGTTGCAGGTGAGGCAGTAGGGGGTATCCACGGCAGAAACAGGCTTATGGGTAACTCACTTCTCGATATTATCGTATTTGGTAGAAACGCAGGTAAGTTTGCTAGCCAAAAATGCAAAGAAGTTACCGTTGGCGCGCTCACCCTTTCACACGTTGATAACTTTAAAGAAGAACTTAAAGAAGCCGGCGTAGATACAGGCGTTTTAAGCCCACAACTTCTTCCTAACTATCGTCGTGGCGATTTATAATATAAAAACAAAACAATTAGCGTTCGGTAAAGGCCGAACGCTAATATAATGATATTTACTAGATTATAGGTGAATTATGCAAAATCAAAACAAAAAAAGCCTTAAATGGCTTTGGATTGCAATTGCCGTTTTAGCAGTTGCTCTCGTTGCTGTTTGGTGCATTTTAGCGCCAGCCCATCCAGAAGATAAGAAAGATGCGCTTAATTTTAACGAAACGTTCGTAATTTTTACGCTCGTGTTCGTAATAGTTGCGCTTGGTTACCTTTTAGGTTCAATTACCATAAAAGGCGTTAACCTTGGAACTGCAGGCGTATTTTTAGTTGCAATACTCGTTGGTGCTATATGCGCGCTTAATATTTGGGGCAATGGAGAACTTAAAGGCTTTTTTATGCCTGGTGAAGATGCAAGCATAGTTAAATATTTTAAAGGCCCTTTCCAAAACCTTGGATTAATATTGTTCGTTGGAGCAGTAGGCTTTATTGCAGGTCCTAATTTCTTTAAAAACCTTAAAAAGAACTTTAAAACTTACATACTTCTCGGCGCAATAGTTATTTTATCAGGCACGGCTGTTGCAGTATTATTCGTGCTTGTTTCGCCCAGCGAATTAGGCCCAGAGTTCTGGTCGGGCGTTTTGTCGGGCGCGCTTACAACAACCCCTGGTTTCTCTGCTGCAAAAGAAGCGGCTGGTAAAATATTCGAGGCCGATATTTCTCTTGGCCACGCTATTGCGTATCCCTTCGGCGTTGTTGGCGTTGTGCTTTTCGTTCAACTTATGCCCAAGATTTTAAAAGCCGATATGAATAAAGAACGCGAACTTTTAAAAATAGGCGTTGAAGAAGAAAGAGAACTTCCTAAAAACCTATTTAGTTGCGACCCCTTTGGTTTAACGGCCTTTGCAATTGCAACCGTTTTAGGTTTACTTTTAGGAACTATTACAATCCCCTTAACTGCTGAAGGCTACGCAGGCGCTTGTTTCTCGCTTGGTCCTACGGGTGGTATGCTTATTATGTGCTTGGTGCTTGGCCACTTTGGAAGAATAGGCAAATTATCGTTTGATATTCCCGAAACAAGTTTAAGAATATTAAGAGAGTTTGGCTTAATGCTCTTCTTATTAGTCGCAGGTTTCCATGGTGGCGTTGCCCTTGTTGAAAAAATGTCTGGCGACGGCGTTGGCGCAATGGTTCTTTGGGGCTTTATAGGTGGCGCGTTTATGACAGTTGTTCCATTAATCGTAGGCTTTATAGTTGCAAAATATTTACTTAAACTTCCACTTCTTAACAACCTTGGCTCGATTACGGGTGGTATGACTTCTACCCCTGCGCTTGGAACTTTAATAAGCACCGCTAAAACCGACGACGTTGCTTCTGCTTACGCATCAACTTATCCTATAGCGCTTGTACTCATCGTTCTTGCTTGCCAACTTATGATAGTATTTATGTAAAACTAAATATGCAAAAATGCACGGGAAATCCCGTGCATTTTTAATTTAAAAAGGTTTAATTAAAATCCCATTTTCTTGATTTTTTCTTGCATTTTTTCGGCTTCTTCTTTATCAAGAAGTCCCGTTTCCATATGGTAAGTTATTCTTTCGCCCTTATTAAGGTAGCGCTGTTGGTTATTGCGTTGGCAATAAAGTCTACCAAGGTGCTCGCTAGTTGCAGGAAGTACCATACCAAGCGTGTCTTCATCTTCGGTTCGTGAAATCCACCTTACGCCGAAAGGAAGTTCTTCGGGCTTGTGAATAACGTAAACTGCCGTGCCTTCGGGGTCGATTTGCATAGTATAGGCGTTGCCGTTCTCGTCTGCATTATAAACGCCGTAGAACACGATTTCAGGCGCATACGCTTGATATTCAGCCCCCATATCGTCCATAAGCGACTGGTCTTTATCAAGCATATTAAGGTAAGCGTTAGTTTTGTCTGCCGCTTCTTTGTTAAAGTAATTTTCGGGAACTTCGTGGTTAACCTTAAAGGTTTTTCTGTCTGCCGTGTAAGAAAGTTTTGCGCCGTTAACGGGGCGGTGGTTAATGTGGCAAAGATAGTAATATTCAAGCGGTACGTCTTTATTGTTTATAAAACTTGCGCTTATATCAATTTTAGTTTTACCTTCGTAAATCTTTGAAACGGGGGTAAACTCGTAATTAAGCCCGTAGCAAAGTTTGTTAATAAACTTGCCCGTAACGCCTAAATACTTGCCGTTTTCATCTTCGCCCGAAATTATATAAACTTCGTCGTACTTGCAAATGGGAAGTTCGCCGTGTGGAGTGTGCGTGTCTTCACTAGTGGGGTTGCCCATTGCCGTAAGACCGCAGTGCATTAAAAAGCAACCGTAAGTTTCTTCAAAGGAATATTTTGCTTGAATAGGCTTATCAAACGGCGTTTTCATAGTAAGTTCGCGCCCGTCGAAGTTAGCGCGCCAAATCATTTGCCCCATATAAGGAAGAACTATAATATAGCCCCTATCGTTACTAATTTTAATAGCCTTAACGCCCGTTTCGTATATAAAAAGCGATGCTTTAAGTTTGCCGTTTATAACTAAATCGGTTTCTTTTTCGGTAAAATAACTTTCTTTAATAATAATTTTGTTTTCCATAAAAAACTCCTTTTTACTATTAAAGAGTATAACACAATAAGCCTTTAAAATCAATACGAAATAGCGTTTTTTATTGACATTATTAGGGCTCGATGCTATAATTATTATAATTTAATAAGCGCACGGTCTATCGAATAAAAGTAGGTAGTTAACAAGGGAATGGTGGTGAAAGTCCACCGCAACCTTCATTACCGTAATTTTGCTAAAAGCAATTAAGTCGGAATGCTTGACGGGCGCTCACTCATAGACTAATTTTTGGATAGGAGAAATTGCGTCGCAAAGTATTTATTACCGCGCCTTAACAGTTTATGAGTTAAGGCGCGTTTTTTAAGCCGACGTAAAAATTATTATGAAAAAACTTTTAATCCTAACCCTTGCAGTCTTGCTTGCGTTTTCGCTTATAGCCTGCAAAAAAGCACCTATCGTTATTAAAGAGAGCGATAGTTACGTTGTTATCAACGTTCAAAAAGTAGAAGATAACGTTTCGCTTGCTAGTTATATGAACAGTTTAGAAGAATACTCTAATATGTTCGTTATTGAAAACGGTATGGTAATGGCAATAAACGGCCTTTATAACGACACCGTTAGTTGGACTGCTTGTTGGATGCTTTATACCGACGACGTAGATAATAGCGACACGGCATATTCTATAGAATATAAAGATAAAGTTTACGGCTCTGCGCTTTACGGCGCCGAAAGTCTAATCGTTAAAAACGGTTGCACTTATATTTGGATTTATCAAACCTTTTAAGTTATGAAAACTGCTAAAGAAATAGGAATAGCGGGCGCTATCGTTGCGCTACTTATAAGTTTGCAACTTGTGTTGTCGGGGGTAGCAGGCGTTGAACTCGTTACCGTAATAACGGTAAGTTACGCCTATTATTTTGGGGTAAAACGCGCCCTTATAACAAACCTTTCATACTCGCTACTTAGGTGTTTCGTTTTTGGTTTTTCGCCTAACGTTATTGTGCTTTACATAGTGTATTACTGCCTTATAGCCTTGTTTTTCGGGTTTTTGGGCAAAAAACTCGGCGCTAACGTAACCCTAAAAAAACTAGTTGTAATCGTAATACTTTCTTGCCTTTTTACAGCGCTTTTTACAGTGCTAGATAACTTAATTACTCCACTTATAACGGGTATGAGTTTAAACGGCTTTAAGGTATATTTTTTATCGTCGCTCCCCGTAATGGGCGTTGGCGTAATAAATGCGTGCGTAACCGTTTCGCTACTTTTTTACCCCCTTTTAAAACTATATAGTTCAGTTTACCCAAGTAACTAAATTAAAAAGCCCCGAAAACCGTTGGGGCTTTAATTTTGCGTAAAATGTTTTAAAATGTTTAAAAAACGACTATACAAAACAGAAAAATAATGTTACAATATATAAAAAGAAAAAGGAGCGTTTTTATGGACGTTAAAGTAGTTCCCGTAGTTGTAATCAACAACGTTGAAGATACCGTGCCCACTTTACAAGCAATGTGTGACGGTGGCTTACCCGTTGCCGAAATCACTTTTAGAACGGCTTGCGCAGAAGAAGTAATTCGCTTGGGCGTTAAAACTTTCCCCGATATGTATATCGGCGCAGGCACAGTTATTAACCTTGAACAATGCAAGCGCGCAATAGATGCGGGCGCAAAGTTTATAGTTTCACCCGGTTTAAGCGAAGAAGTTGCCCTTTACTGTAACGAAAAAGGCGTAACTTATTACCCCGGTTGCGTTACCCCCACCGAAATTATGAAGGCAATATCGCTTGGCATTAAAGTTGTTAAGTTTTTCCCTGCAAACGTTTACGGTGGTCTTAAAGCAATTAAGGCGCTTGCCGGCCCGTTTGGTCAAGTTAAGTTCTTGCCAACCGGTGGCGTTTCGCTTGAAAATCTTAAAGAGTTTTTAGATTACGATAAGATTTTTGCAGTAGGTGGCAGTTGGATGATGAAAGGCGATATTAAAGCCAACTGTGAAGCAATAGTAAAAGTTATTAAAGGAGAATAAGATTATGGCAAAAGTTGTTACCTTTGGCGAACTTATGTTAAGGCTCGCTCCCGAAGGATATTTAAGATTCGTTCAAAGCGATAAATTACAAGCTACTTTCGGTGGCGCAGAGGCAAACGTTGCCGTTTCACTTGCAAATTACGGGGTAGACGTTGCTTTCGTAACCAAACTTCCCACTCACGAAATAGGTCAATCGGCAGTTAACTCGCTTAGAAAGTTCGGGGTTGACACTTCTAAAATCGTTCGCGGTGGCGAAAGAGTTGGTATTTATTATTGTGAAAAAGGCGCTTCGCAACGCCCAAGTAAAGTCATTTACGATAGGGCTTACGCTGCAATTGCGCTTGCTCAAAAAGAAGATTTCGACTGGGAAAAGATTTTTGAAGGCTGCGAGTGGTTTCACTTTACGGGTATTACCCCCGCTCTTTCAGACAATATGGCAGAAATATCGCTTGAAGCCTGCAAAGAAGCCAAAAAGCGTGGCATAACCATTTCGTGCGACCTTAACTTCCGTAAAAAACTTTGGTCTAAAGAAAAAGCAGGTAAGGTAATGGGCGAACTTTGCCATTATATCGACTACTGCATCGCCAACGAAGAAGACGCGAAAGACGTTTTTGGTATCGAAGCAGACGGAACTGATATATACAGTGGCAAACTCAACCACGAAGGTTACATCTCTGTTGCTAAAAAACTTACCGACCGTTTTGGTTTCAAGGGCGTTGCAATCACTTTAAGAGAAAGTTTATCTGCTAACGACAACAACTGGTCTGCAATGCTTTACACCGGCGAAAAGGCATATTTTAGCAAGAAATACGCTATGCACATCGTTGACCGTGTTGGCGGTGGCGATAGTTTTGGTGGCGGTCTTATTTATTCACTCACTCAAGGTTACGATGCTCAACAAGCCATCGAGTTTGCCGTTGCCGCATCTTGCTTAAAACACTCCGTTGAAGGCGATTACAATATGGTTTCAGTAGCAGAAGTTAAAACCTTGGCTGGTGGGGACGCGTCAGGTAGAGTTCAACGCTAATTTTAAGCCCTTATAAACGGCGCACAAGTTCGTTTACTGCTTCGGTCTTACGACCTTGATGACCACCAAGGTCTATCAATTCCGTAATCCCTTGCGAGCCTTCTTTTGCTGTCTTCTACGGTCTTATCTAATAGGTAATAGCACGAGCCTTGCCTAACTTGCTTCTAGGCTTTTATCGAACAAGTTGATAATGCCGTCGAGCCTTCTTTTGCTGTCTTCTACGGTCTTATCTAATAGGTAATAGCACGAGCCTTGCCTAACTTGCTTTTAGGCTTTTATCGAATAGTAATATTGCTTGCGAGCCTTCTTGTGCTTGTTTCTAAAGTCTTAAAAGGCGTAAAATAATTATTCGTTGAAAACCATAAAACTTATCTTTCGCCTTTTAGCATTGCTGAAAGGCGAACATATTTTTTTATAATGCCCAACCTATATAGAAAGGGGGTATTATGGACGACTATCACGTTACCGATATTGATAAACTTGCGTGGAGCATCTTTGAAAAAACGGGCAATATCGGCTATTATTTATTTTATAAAAAACTTCAAAAATCAACAGAAAAAAGCCACGAAAAAGAGTAATGGAATACATTGTTAACGCGCTTATGATACGCGCTTCAGATTATAAAGATAACGATAAAATACTAACGCTTTATTCCCTTGAAAAAGGGAAGATTTCGTCGGGCATTAAAGGCGTTAAAAAGGCGGGCGCAAAATTAAAGTTTGCATCAGAGCCCTTTTGCTTTGCCGAATACGTGCTTGCCGAAAAATCGGGTAGGTTTACCATTATAGGCGCATCGCATTTAGATAGTTTTTATAATCTTAGGCTAGATATGCTCAAATATTATTGCTCGGCAGTAGTGCTTGAAACTATAAACGCGTTAGTTCCCGAAAACGAGCCCGACGCTCAACTTTTTGCGCTCGTTATAGAAACTGCAAAAAAACTCAATTATGAAAAAAGCGAACTTATAACTCTTTGCCGATACCTATTAAACCTAATAGATATGCTCGGCTATAAAATAGGCACTCTCACTTGCCAAGGCTGTGGAGATTTTATAAACGGCAGGGTGTTTTTTAACCCACAAACGGCAGAGTTTTCTTGTCTTTCTTGCCGTGAAAACGGCTTTATGGAAATAACGCCCGAAACTTATAACGCGTTAAATGCGTTAAATGAAAGTAGTGGCGAAGTTTTTATAGAAAGCGCGTCTTTGCTTAAACTTCTTCGCTTTTTGTTTTTCTATTTAAACGTAACCACTTCAACAAACTTAAAAAGCGCAACGTCGCTTATCGATTACTTAAAACAAACCATATAAAAAGGAACTGCAAGCAGTTCCTTTAATTTTTGTTTATTTTTCGTTTATAAAAAGCGTTTGCCATTAGGTAAAGTAGCGATATTACGGTGGTTGCTATTAAAAACAGTAAAACGTAAAATACCCAGCGTTCCATATCAATTCCAAGTTCTTGAAGGTCAAGACGTAGCATTAAAAAGTTTTCGCCCGGCTCGTTAGGGTAAAACATTTCTTGCCCGATAGTTGCCCAAATAGCCATAGGAAATAGCGCAACGATAGGTTGCCAAAGCGTTTTCCACTCTAGTTTTACTTTGCCACTAATTAGAATAAATATTCCCCAAAATGCCTCTACCGTATGATACAAAAACGATTGTATTTTAGAATATGAAAGTATTGAAACTTCGCTATCTATAAGTGTTACGGGAAAAAGTATAAAAGCACTTGGAGCAAGCGCCGCCCAAACGGCAACGACAACTTTAAGTTTATCAAACCTTTTATTAAAGGTAACGAAAGTTAAAAGTATTCCCGTAAGCGTGCATATATGAAATGGAAGTTTTCCTTCGTACATATAACCGCCGTTCCAAAAGGGCTGAACGAAAAAATCGAAGATATAAAGCGAAATAACTATTAGCGAAGCGATTTTAAGCGTTTTATCTTTAAAGGAGTCACTTTTGTTTTTAAGAAGTAGCGAAAGCCCTATCGAACCACCTATTGCAAATATTATTAAAATAATATGAACAAGCCCAAATAGTGGTGTTGGATTAGCGGTGTATTTATCTGAAAATATTTTAAAAAATAGTTCTCTCATTAAAGCGTTACCTTTTTAGAAAATCTTTTTTTAATAAGATTGATAAGCGCCGTAATTCCCACAATTATTCCCGACCAAAGCGCTTGTAAAAACGCGTAGAAGAAGTAAACTATAACGGTAAAAAACCAACCGGTTGCATCGCTAATAGAAACGACAAAATCAAGGTAAGTAGTAGAGCCGTTGTTAAGATACATCCAGTCCGTTTCCCAAACTGCGTTAACGATAAGGGCGGGTATGGTCATTATAATAAAGCCCAAAAATGCCCAAGGAAAGTCCTTAAAAGTAAGTTTATAATAACCCGTAATTAAGATGATTAACGGAACTAGCAATAAGTTAAGGTGATAAAGTGCGGTGTGTGGGCCGTAAAAAGAGAAAAGAGAATAATAATAAGTGTCTGAGACGGTGGGGTCTATGGCGCTCATAATAAAGTTCATCATACCGCCAAATAAACCTATTGTGCAAACGAAAGTGCAACCAAATGCCTTAACTTTTCCTTTTCCCCAAATTGCAAACGGCATAGCGTATAAAAACAAACTGCAAATGTAAAGAAGTAAATCGCTATCAACGTTTAACTTGCCATCGCTTAGTAAGCCTATAGTTTTAAAAATATCTAAAACCACGTTTAAAGCCCAAAATACGATAAGGGCGGTTTTGGTTTTTTTATCGTCGTGCTTAATCGTTAAAAACGTAATAAGCAAAATACCCAAAATAATATAAGCGATATAAAAAATTGTATATTCAATATTTTCGTTATACGGTCCAGGTCTGCCAAACCAGTCTGTCGTTTCAAACCAAGCGTTAATTTTATCAAGCATAGTAAATCTCCTTTTTCTCATTATACCATTGCTATATGTAAATGAAAAGCACTTTACTATATTTTGTCCATAAAAACGGCTTAACGTTCGCCTCGCACGGACAAACATATTAAAAACACTCCCAAAAAGGGACAAAAAGTACAATCTTATACATTTTTAATGTATTTTATTGCGAAAATTAAAAATTATACACCTAAAAAAGTTGCCTAAAACGCAAAAATAGTTTATGATAAATACGCAAAAACATAAGACTACAAAACTTTTTATAGGAGATTATATGAAATACGTTTACTTATTTAAAGAAGGCAACGGCAAAATGAGAAATCTTCTCGGCGGTAAAGGTGCAAACCTTGCCGAAATGACCGGACTTGGAATGCCCGTTCCCAACGGCTTTACCATCACCACCGAAGCGTGCACGCAGTATTATAAAGACGGTAAAGAAATCAACGCTGAAATTAGGGCGCAAATTGACGAATACGTTAAAAAACTTGAAGAAATTACCGGCAAAGAATTCGGCTCGATGGACAACCCCTTGCTCGTTTCAGTGCGTTCTGGCGCAAGAGCGTCTATGCCCGGTATGATGGACACTATTTTAAACCTTGGTCTTAACGACGTGGTAGTTGAACGCTTTGCAGAAAAAACGGGCAACCGTCGTTTTGCTTACGATAGTTACCGTCGTTTTATTCAAATGTATAGCGACGTTGTTATGGAAGTTGGCAAAAAGTACTTCGAAGAACTTATCGACGAAATGAAAAAAGAAAAAGGCGTTACGCTCGACACTGAACTCGATGCCGACGACCTTAAACAACTTGCTAACCTTTTCAAGCAAGAATATAAATCTAAACTCGGCACCGATTTCCCTTCAGACCCAAAAGAACAACTTATGGGTGCAATTAAAGCCGTGTTCCGTTCGTGGGATAACCCCCGTGCTATTTACTATAGGCGTATGAACGATATTCCAGGCGACTGGGGTACCGCAGTTAACGTTCAAGAAATGGTATTCGGTAACATGGGCGATACGTCTGGCACGGGCGTTGCTTTCTCTCGTAACCCCGCTACCGGCGAAAAGGGTTTATACGGCGAGTTCCTTATGAACGCACAAGGCGAAGACGTAGTTGCTGGTATTAGAACTCCACAAACTATTGACCAACTCGAACAAACCCAACCCGAAGTTTACGCTCAATTTAAATCTATCGTTGAAAAACTTGAAAACCATTACAGAGATATGCAAGATATGGAGTTTACCATTGAAGAAGGCAAACTTTTTATGCTTCAAACCCGTAACGGTAAAAGAACGGCTGCTGCAGCCCTTAAAATTGCTTGCGACCTTGTTGACGAAGGTATGATTACCGAAAAAGAAGCCGTTTTAATGATAGACCCCAAACAACTCGACGCGCTTTTACACCCACAATTCGATGCTAAAAAACTCAAAGCTGCAACTCCTATCGGTCAAGCCCTTCCCGCATCGCCCGGCGCTGCTTGTGGTAAAGTAGTATTCACTGCAGACGACGCTACCGAGTGGGTTACCAAACGTGGCGAAAAAGTTATTCTCGTTCGTTTAGAAACTTCTCCTGAAGATATTGAAGGTATGCACTATAGCGAAGGTATTTTAACAGTTCGTGGTGGTATGACTTCGCACGCTGCAGTCGTTGCTCGTGGTATGGGTACTTGCTGTGTTTCGGGTTGTAGCGAAATTATAATGAACGAAGAAGAAAAAACCTTTACTCTTGGTGGAAAAACCTTCAAAGAGGGCGACGTTATTTCTATCGACGGTTCTACCGGTAAAATCTACGGCGAAGCAATTCCTACCGTTGAAGCAACCGTATCTGGTTACTTTGGCAGAATTATGGAATGGGCGGACAAATACCGTGCTTTACAAGTAAGAACTAACGCCGATACTCCTAACGACGCTAAACAAGCAAGGCTTTACGGCGCAGAAGGTATAGGTCTTTGCCGTACCGAGCATATGTTCTTCAACCCCGATAGAATTGCGGCAATGCGCGAAATGATTGTTTCTAAAACGGTTGAACAACGCGAAAAAGCGCTTGCTAAACTTCTTCCTATGCAACAAAGCGACTTTGAACAACTCTACGAAGCAATGGAAGGCAATCCCGTTACTATTCGTTTCCTTGACCCACCGCTTCACGAGTTCGTTCCCACCGATGAAGAAGATATTTTAGCACTCGCTAAAGAAATGAACATAAAAGTAGAAGAACTTAAAGCAATTATTGCAGGTCTTCACGAGTTTAACCCCATGATGGGTCACCGTGGTTGCCGTTTAGCAGTAACTTACCCTGAAATTGCAAAAATGCAAACTAAGGCTGTTATTCAAGCGGCTATCGAAGTTCAAAAACGTAATCCTAAGTGGAATATCGTTCCCGAAATTATGATTCCGCTCGTTGGCGAAATTAAAGAACTTGCGTTCGTTAAACAAGTAGTTACCGAAACTGCAAACGAGTGCATTGAAACTGCAGGCGCAAACCTTACCTATAAAGTTGGCACTATGATAGAAATACCCCGTGCCGCTCTTACCGCCGATGAAATTGCAACCGAAGCAGAGTTCTTCTCGTTCGGCACTAACGACTTAACTCAAATGACCTTTGGTTTTAGCCGTGACGACGCAGGTAAGTTCTTAGACGCTTACTACGAAAACAAAATCTACGAAAGCGACCCGTTTGCTCGTTTAGACGTTAACGGCGTTGGCAAACTTGTAGAAATGGCTTCAACTCTCGGCAGAAAAACTCGCCCCGACATTAAACTTGGTATTTGCGGTGAACACGGTGGCGACCCCTCTACCATTGAGTTCTGCCACAACGTTGGCTTAACTTACGTTTCTTGCTCGCCTTTCCGCGTTCCCATCGCAAGGCTCGCAGCAGCGCAAGCTAATCTTCGCAACCCCCGTTCCTAAGTCGTTATAAATCGTGTTTTAGTGCGTTTACTGTTTCGTTTGTCTAACCCCAACAACCAAAAAGGTTAGTTGTGTCTATCCAAACTCACGAGCCTTGTCTTGCTTGTTTCTAACGCCTTAAAAACGTCACTTTTTACAACTTAAAATCTAAAAAATGCACCGTTATGGTGCATTTTTTTTGTTATAAGCGTTGCGATAGTGCGTTTACTGTTTCGTTTGCCTAACCCCAACAACCAAAAAGGTTAGTTGTGCCACCGCCAAACTCACGAGCCTTGTCTTGCTTGTTTCTAACGCCTTAAAAACGTCACTTTTTACAACTTAAAATCTAAAAAAGCACCGTTTTCGGTGCTTTTTTCATTAGTTAAGTTTTTAATAATCTGTTCTACCCAATAAATAGTCAATGCTTACAGAAAAAAGGTCGGCAATTTTTATAAGCATATCAAAATCACATTCTCTTTGTCCGTTTTCCCAATAAGAAATTAAACGAACTGAAACGTTTAATTTTTCTGCAAGTTGCGCGCGAGAAAGCTTACTTTCTAATCTCAACTCGCTTAATTGTTTAGAAAATCTATTACCCATATTATTATTTTAGAACAAATCGTTCTAAAATACTTGACACGGAACAAAATGTTCCATATAATATATATAATTGATAATAGGAAGGTGTTAAAATGAGTTATTTAAAAAAGAACGTTGTTGCTAGTAACGAAATCGTAAAAATCGAACCAGAAAAAAGCCCAATATTTTTAATTTTAAAGTGGATTTGGGGAATACTTGGTTGTTGGATTTTGTTAATTCCTACCATACAAGCAATATCGGAAACGGTAAAATATTGCACTACCGAATATTTGGTTACTGACAAACACGTTATGGAAAAATACGGTTGGATATCTACTCACACTGATGAAATAAAGTTAGATAAAATTGAAAATGTAACCGTTGAATATACTTTTTTTGGAAAAATATTCAATTATGCTGACCTTTGTATTCAAGGTGCAGGTTATAATCACGTATATTTTACGAACATTAAAAGTGCAGAAGCAGTAAAAAAACAAATTAACGAATTAAGATAAATTAAAAAAGCAGTGGTTTTCCACTGCTTTTTATGTAGGAAAAGTATTTTAAACTCTGCTTTTTTCAATATCAAGCCTTTGCTTAATTTCTAAAAGCCTTGCTTTAGTAGTTTCGGTAAGTTGCATTTTATTAAACTCTGCTTTTTCAATACAATTTTTTCTAAATCAACAACTCTTGGTTTACAATGTGTCAACCACAGGTTTACATTTTAATTTTTTACCGAAAAAAGCGCCCGAAAACGCCTTTACAAACTCAAAAACATAGACTTTAAGTTACCTTATTTTAAAAGGCTAGTTTTAATGTAAACTTTGATTATTTTTTACTATTTACTTGACAATTTATATATATCAATATATAATAAATATAATCTTTAATTCGATACAGAGATATCGGCAAGACTAACGAACTTAAAAACCACGCTATAAGTGGGCGCAGTATAAGCATTTTCAGGTCTTGCCATATGGGTAAGACTTTTTTTGTGGGGTTATTATGAGCCGAAAAACTTTAATTATGGACGAAACGGCAATAAAGCGTGCAATGGCTAGAATTACGCACGAACTTATAGAACGTAACAAAGGCGTACAAAACGTTTGCCTTTTAGGCGTTAAGCGCCGTGGAGTTCCACTTTCAAAAATGCTTTACGAAAACGTTTTAAAGTTTGAAGAAGTTAAAGTTCCCGTTGGCTATATCGATATAACTCGCCACCGTGACGATATCGACGTTAAAGAAAAAAACGTTTTAGAAAGCGATTGTCATTTCCCTTGCGATATTCGCGATAAAGTAGTTATTATCGTTGACGACGTTTTATACACGGGAAGAACTGCGCGCGCCGCAATAGAAGCAACGTTCGCTTACGCTCGCCCAAAAGAACTTCAACTAGCGGTACTAGTTGACCGTGGGCATCGCGAACTTCCTATTAGGCCAGACTACGTTGGCAAAAACGTTCCCACGTCTAAAGACGAAAAAGTTAAAGTATTAGTTAACGAAATTGACGGTGAAACCGCCGTTTATATTACCGAATTATGATAAAAGCAAAAGTTGTTGCCGAAAACGGCTTAAAACAAACGTTAATAAAAAGGCTTGAAACAGACCTTAAAAGGTTTAACAGCGAAAACTATCTAATATGCCCGTCTTTTTGCGACGTGCACGTTCACTTTCGCGAGCCGGGGTTTTCTTATAAAGAAACTATAAAAACGGGTTGCGCATCGGCAGTTAGGGGTGGTTTTACCACCGTTATGACAATGCCTAATTTAAGCCCCGTGCCAGACAGTAAGGAAAACCTAAACGTTCAACTACAACTTATTAAAAACTCTGCAAGCATCAACGTTTACCCTTACGCATCTATAACGGTAGGGCAAAAGGGCGAAGAACTCACCGATTTTGAAAGTTTAACTAGCGCAATAGCGTTTAGCGACGACGGTAGGGGCGTTCAAAGCACGTCGCTTATGCGTGAGGCAATGCTTAAAGCAAAAAGCCTTGGCAAAAAAATAGTTGCCCACTGTGAAGATAATTCGTTACTTTTCGGCGGATATATTCACGACGGGGCTTACGCAAAAGCGCACGGCCACAAAGGCATTTGTTCTAAAAGCGAATACGGACAAATTGCAAGAGATTTAGAACTTGTTAGTCAAACGGGCGTAAGTTACCACGTTTGCCACGTTTCAGCAAAAGAAAGCGTTGAACTTATTAGGCAGGCAAAAGCAAGCGGGCTAGACGTAACTTGCGAAACTGCGCCACACTATTTAATTTTAACCGATAGTAACCTTCAAGAGCACGGCAGGTTTAAAATGAACCCACCGCTCCGTGCAGAAGAAGATAAACTTGCGCTTATCGAGGGCGTTAAAGACGGTACCGTTGATATGATAGCAACCGACCACGCTCCCCACTCGCTTGAAGAAAAGTCAAGGGGGCTAGAAAAGAGCGCGTTCGGCGTAGTAGGGCTTGAAACTTCGTTTTCGTCGCTTTACACTCACCTTGTAAAAACGGGCGTAATCACGCTAGAACACCTAATAAAAGTAATGTCTTTAAACCCAAAACAAAGATTTAACGTTGTAGATAACGGCATTACGGTATTTGACTTAACTAAAAAATATACGGTAAACCCCCAAGATTTTCTTTCAATGGGCAAAGCAACCCCGTTTGAAGGTATGGAGTTTTACGGCGAGTGTTTATACACCGAACTTAACGGAAACCCCGTTTACACTAACAAAACCACGCTATAAAAAGGAGATACTATGGCAAAAAGGACGGACATTAAAAAAATACTCATTATCGGTTCTGGCCCTATCGTAATAGGTCAAGCCGCAGAGTTCGACTACGCAGGCACTCAAGCGTGCCTTGCGCTTCGTGAAGAAGGCTACGAAGTAGTTTTGGCAAACTCTAACCCCGCCACCATTATGACGGACACTACTATTGCAGACAAAGTGTATATGGAGCCACTTACCCTTGAATACCTTGCAAAAATACTCCGTTACGAACGCCCCGACGCAATCGTTCCCGGTATCGGTGGTCAAACGGGTTTAAACCTTGCAATGCAACTTGAAAAGAAAGGCATTTTAAAAGAGTGTGGCGTTGAACTTTTAGGAACTTCGTCAGAGTCGATTGAACGCGCCGAAGACAGAGAAATGTTTAAAGAACTTTGTCAATCAATAGGCGAGCCTACAATTCCTAGCGAAATTACCTATAGTTTAGAAGAGGCAAAACAAGCGGCTAAAAACATAGGCTACCCCGTAGTATTGCGCCCTGCTTTCACGCTTGGCGGAACGGGTGGCGGTTTTGCTAATAACGAAGAAGAACTTATAGAAATAGGTATTAACGCCTTTAAACTTTCGCCCGTTCATCAAGTTTTAATTGAAAAGAGCGTTAAAGGTTATAAAGAAATTGAATTTGAAGTAATGCGCGACTCTAACGACCACGCCATTACTATTTGCGGAATGGAAAACATCGATCCCGTTGGCGTTCACACGGGCGACTCTTGCGTAGTTGCGCCTATTATGACGCTTTCGAAAGAAGACGAAAAGATGCTTAACGACTCTGCAATTAAACTTATTAAAGCGCTTAAAATCGAAGGTGGTTGCAACGTTCAGTTTGCGCTCAACCCAAAATCAAGCGAATACTACTTAATTGAAGTTAACCCAAGAGTTTCACGTTCTTCGGCGCTTGCTTCTAAAGCGTCTGGCTACCCCATAGCAAGAGTAACTGCAAAAATAGCAGTTGGTATGGCGCTTGAAGATATTAAAATTGCAAACACCAACGCTGCGTTCGAGCCTAAACTCGATTACGTTATTGCAAAATTGCCACGTTTCCCGTTCGATAAGTTTGCATCGGCAACTAATAAACTCGGCACTCAAATGAAGGCTACGGGCGAAGTTATGGGCATAGGCTCTAACCTAGAAGAAGCGCTTTTAAAGGGTGTTCGCTCGCTTGAAATAGGGGCTAACCACATTTATCACTCGAAGTTTGACAATATGAGCGTTGAAGAACTTCTCGATTACATTAAAGACTTCCGTTCCGACAACATTTTTGCAATAGCAGAACTTATTTATCACGGTGTTTCACTTGAAAAAATACACGAAATCACAATGATTACCCCGTATTTTTTACAGGCGTTTAAAAACATTATAGATATGGAAGAAGTCCTTAGAGTTAATAAAGACGTAAAAACGCTTATTTCTGCTAAAAAGAAGGGCTTTTCCGATAAATATATTGCTAGGCTTTGGAACTGCACCGAACTCGACGTATACAATATGCGTAAAGAAAACGGCGTGTTCCCCGTGTTTAAAATGGTAGATACTTGCCACACGGGCGCTTATATTCCTTATTTTTACTCGTCGTACACGGGCGAAAACGCTTCTCGCTTAACAAACAAGAAAAAAATAGTAGTTTTAGGCGCAGGTCCTATAAGAATAGGTCAAGGCGTTGAGTTCGACTATTCAACCGTTCACTCGGTTATGACCATTAAAAAAGCGGGTTACGAAGCAATTATAATAAATAACAACCCCGAAACCGTTTCAACCGACTACACGGCAGGCGATAAACTCTACTTTGAGCCGTTAACGCCAGAAGACGTTATGAATATAGTTGAGTTTGAAAAGCCCGAAGGCGTTATTGCTTCGCTTGGTGGACAAACTGCAATCAACCTTGCAGAGCCACTTGATAAGCGTGGCGTTAACATAATAGGTACGGACTGCGCTGCAATCGACCGTGCCGAAAACCGTGACGCGTTTGAAAAAATACTTAAAGAACTTAATATTCCACAACCACAAGGCAGAGCGGTTACCAAGATTGAAGACGGTATTAGCGCCGCAAAAGAAATAGGCTATCCCGTGCTCGTTAGGCCAAGTTTCGTTTTAGGCGGTAGAGCAATGCAAATAGTAGCCGACGAAACGCAACTTCGCCACTACTTAAAAACTGCCGTTGAAATCGACGAAGACAAGCCCGTTTTAGTTGATAAATATATTCAAGGTAAAGAAGTTGAAATAGACGCTATTTGCGACGGAAAAGACGTTTTCGTTCCCGGCATTATGGAACTCGTTGAGAGAACGGGTATTCACAGTGGCGACAGTATAAGCGTTTACCCAACTTTCAGTATATCTAACAAGGTTAAGGGGATAATACTTCAATACGCTAAAAAATTAGGTATAGGCATAGGCATTAAAGGCTTATTCAATATTCAGTTTATAGTTGACAAAAACGACGACGTTTACATTATAGAAGTTAACCCACGTTCATCTAGAACCGTTCCCTTCCTTTCAAAAGCAACGGGTTATAGCCTTGCCGATATTGCAACCGAAGTTATAATGGGCAAGTCGCTTAAAGAACAAGGTATATTCGATATTTACCCACCCGAGAAAAAGCGTTGGTACGTTAAAGTTCCCGTGTTCTCGTTTAACAAACTTCGTGGGCTTGACGCGTACCTTTCGCCCGAAATGAAGTCAACGGGTGAAGCAATCGGTTACGACGATAAACTTAACCGTGCGCTATATAAAGCACTTCAAGCATCGGGTATGAGCGTTCTTAACTACGGAACGGTATTTGTAACCGTTGCCGATAAAGATAAAGAAGAAGTTCTTCCTTTAGTAAGAAGGTTTTATAACCTTGGCTTTAATATCGCGGCAACAAAGGGAACTGCAAACTTCCTTAAACAAAACGGCATAAGAACTCGCACCTTTGCAAAAATATCTGAAGGTAGTGAAGATATTTTAGACTGGATACGTCAAGGCTTTATAAGTTACGTTATAAATACCAGAGATATATCAAGCAATAACCAAGGCGACGGCGTTCAAATTCGCCGTGCAGCAACCGAAAACAACGTTACAATCTTCACTGCGCTCGACACTGTTAAAGTGCTTTTAGACGTGCTTGAAGAAATAACCCTTTCGGTATCTACTATCGACGCATAAAAATGAAACAAACTTATTTAGAAATTATATCGAACAAACCCCTTACTGAAAGCGTTATGGAAATGAAACTTAAAGGTGACGTTTCCACGCTTAAAGCAGGGCAATTTGTAAACATTAAACTTGAAGGGCTTTACCTACGCCGTCCTATATCGGTGTGCAACGTTTGTGGCAGTGAACTTACCATTATTTATAAAATAGTTGGTAAAGGCACCGAACAAATGAGCAAAATGCAAGGTGGCACGCTCGACGTACTTACCGAACTTGGCAACGGCTACGACCTTTCGCTTTCGGGTGACACCCCACTTTTAATAGGTGGTGGCGTTGGCGTTCCGCCTATGTATTACCTTGCAAAACTTTTAACAAGTCAAGGCAAAAAGGTAAGCGTAATTTTAGGCTTTAACACAAAGAGCGAAGTGTTTTACGAAAACGAGTTTAAAGCGCTTTCGGCAAACGTTATAGTTACCACCGTTGACGGTAGTTACGGCGTTAAAGGTTTCGTTACCACGGCTATGAAAGATATTGATTACTCGTATTTTTATACTTGTGGTCCAGAGCCTATGCTTAAAGCAGTTTACAAAGAAAGTAAAACCCTTGGCGAGTTTAGTTTTGAAGAGAGAATGGGTTGTGGTTTCGGCGCTTGTATGGGTTGTTCGTGCAAAACTATATACGGCAACAAGCGCATTTGTAAAGAAGGCCCCGTGCTTAAAAAGGAAGAATTATTATGGCAGATTTAAAAGTAAACCTTTTAGGTATTGAACTTGATAACCCCGTAATTCCCGCAAGTGGCACGTTCGGTTACGGCTACGAGTTTAGCGAACTTTACGACATTAACGTGTTAGGAACGTTTTCGTTTAAAGGAACTACCAAAGAGCCAAGGTTTGGTAACCCCACTCCAAGAATTGCAGAGTGCACGGCAGGTATGATAAACGCAGTAGGGCTTCAAAACCCCGGCGTTCACAAAGTTATAGAAGAAGAACTCCCTAAACTTAAAAAGTGCTTTAACAAAAAAGTTATGGCAAACGTTAGTGGCTTTTCTATTGAAGACTACGCCTACACCTGCGAACTTTTAGATAAGCAAGAACAAGTTGGCTGGCTTGAAGTTAACGTTTCTTGCCCCAACGTGCACGGTGGCGGAATGAGTTTTGGAACTAATCCAGAAATGGCTAGTAAAGTTACCGAGGCAGTTAAAAAAGTGACCAATAAGCCGGTTATTATAAAGTTATCGCCAAACGTTACCGATATAGTTAGCATTGCAAAGGCTTGCGAAAGCGCAGGGGCAGACGGCATAAGTTTAATAAACACTATGCTTGGTATGCGAATTGACCTTGCCCGTCGCACCCCCGTTATTAAAAACGTTAAAGGTGGTTTTTCAGGTAGCGCAATATTTCCGGTAGCAGTAAGAATGGTTTACGAAGTTGCAAGCGCAGTAAACGTTCCCGTTATAGGTATGGGTGGCGTTTCTTCAGCAGAAGACGTTATTGAAATGATGCTTGCAGGCGCAACGGCAGTTGAAGTTGGGGCGCAAAACCTTATAAACCCCTATGCGTGCCGTGATATAATCAACGATTTACCAAGGGTAATGGAAAAATATAAAATCAATTCACTTAAAGAAATTATTAAAGGGGTAAGGGTATGAACAAAGACGTAATTATTGCGCTCGATTTTGATAGCAAAGAAAAGGTTTTCGAGTTTTTAGACCTTTTTAAAGATGAAAAGCCTTTCGTAAAAATAGGTATGGAACTTTACTATGCAGAGGGCCCCGAAATAGTTAAAGAAATTAAAAAGCGTGGTCATAAAATATTTTTAGACCTTAAACTTCACGATATTCCTAACACCGTTAAAAAGTCAATGAAAGTGCTTTCTAATTTAGACGTTGATATGACTAACCTTCACGCAGGTGGAACGGTTAAAATGATGCAAGCGGCGCTTGAAGGCTTAACTAGAGAAGACGGTACTAGGCCACTTTTAATTGCCGTTACTCAACTTACTTCAACCGACCAAGAAAGTATGGAAAACGACCTTTTAATTAGAAGGCCCATAGACGAAGTTGTTATGCACTACGCTAAAAACGCTAAAATAGCAGGGCTTGACGGCGTTGTTTGTTCGCCACTTGAAGCGGGCAAAGTTCACGGCGTTTGTGGTGAAAAGTTCTTAACGGTAACCCCGGGCGTTAGGCTCGCAGGTGATGCCGTTGGCGACCAAAAGCGTGTAACCACCCCCGAAAACGCTAAAGAATTAGGTAGCGATTTTATAGTAGTAGGACGTTCTATAACGGGCGCGAAAGACCCCGTTTCGGCATACAGACTTTGCGTAAAACAATTTATAGGTTAAGGAGAAAACCAATGAACAATCTTGAAAAACTTATTGCAAAAGACTTACTTTCAATAAAGGCGGTATTCTTCCGTCCAGACGAGCCTTTTACTTGGGCAAGTGGTATTAAAAGCCCCGTGTATTGCGATAACCGTTTAACGCTTACATCAGTTAACGTTAGAACAGACGTTGAAAACGGCTTAGCAACTTTAATTAAAGAGTATTACCCCGAAGCCGAAGTTTTAATGGGAACTTCAACTGCAGGTATTGCTCACGCAGCGATAACTGCTCACATTTTAGGTATGCCTATGGGTTACGTTCGCTCGGGCGCAAAAGACCACGGCAGACAAAACCAAATTGAAGGCAGGCTTGAAAGAGGTCAAAAAGTAGTAGTCGTTGAAGACCTTATTTCAACGGGTGGCTCGGTGCTTGAAGTAGTTTCCGTTTTAAGAGAAGCAGGCGCAGAAGTTTTAGGCGTTGTTTCAATATTTACCTACGGCATGAAAAAGGGCCTTGAAAGGCTTGCAGGCGCAAACGTTAAAAACGTTTCGCTTACTAATTTCGACGTAATAGCCGAAGTTGCCGCAGAAGAAAACTACATTAAAAAAGAAGACGTTGAACGCCTTATTGCATTTAGAAATAACCCGTCTGACGAAAGTTGGATTAAAAATTAAGGAGTTTTATGAGAAGCGTTATTGATATTTTAGATTTGTCTAAAACCGAAATAGACGAACTTATTGCCGTTGCAGAAGATATTATAAAAAACCCCGCAAAGTACAGCGAAAAATGCAGGGGCAAAAAACTTGCAACGTTATTTTTCGAGCCGTCAACCAGAACGCGTTTAAGTTTTGAATCGGCTATGTACGAACTTGGTGGTAACGTAATAGGTTTTTCATCGGCTCAAACTAGTTCTGCTAGCAAGGGAGAAAGCGTAGCAGACACTGCAAAGGTAATTAGTTGCTATGCAGATATTATTGCAATGCGCCACCCTAAAGAAGGTGCGCCTTACGTTGCAAGCAAAAACGCAAGCATACCCGTTATTAACGCAGGCGACGGTGGACATAATCACCCCACTCAAACGCTTGCCGACCTTTTAACCATTAAGCGTGAAAAGGGAACGTTAAACGGCTATACCATAGGTTTTTGTGGCGACTTAAAGTTTGGTAGAACGGTGCACTCGCTAATCTCTGCGCTTTCACGCTATGAAAATATTAACGTGGTGCTTATCTCGCCAGACGAACTTAAACTTCCAGACTATATTAAAAAAGGCGTTTTAGATAAAAACGGTATGCCTTACACCGAAACTACCGACCTTGAAAGCGTTATTCCCACGCTCGACGTCCTTTATATGACAAGAGTTCAAGGCGAACGCTTTTTCAGCGAAGAAGAATATTTAAGGCTTCGCGACAGTTATATTTTAACGCCCGAAAAACTTGAAAACGCTAAAAGCGATTTAGCAATTCTTCACCCACTTCCAAGGGTTAACGAAATTAGCGTTAAAATAGATAACGACAAGCGCGCTTGCTACTTTAAGCAAGTTTTAAACGGAAAATATATGAGAATGGCGCTTATACTTAAACTTTTAAAGGAGGCAGGAAGTATATGAAAGTAGATTCAATTTTAAACGGATTTGTAATCGACCATATTCCCGCAGGCCTTGGCATGCGCCTTTACGACCTTTTAGGTCTTGAAAAGTTAAACGTAACGGTGGCGCTTATTAAAAACGTTTACTCTAAAAAAACGGGCAAGAAAGATATTATTAAAATAGACGCCGATATTGAACTTAATTTAGACGTTATAGGCTATATCGCAAAAGACGCAACAGTTAACGTTATAAAAAACGGCGTTATTATCGAAAAGAAAACCCTTTCACTTCCCGAAAAAATGGTGAACGTTATAAAGTGCAAAAACCCAAGGTGCATAACAACCACCGAACAAGAACTCGACCACGTTTTTACGCTAGCAGATAGCGAACACGGCATTTACCGTTGTTTATATTGCGAAGCAGAAGCGTAAGTATGTTAAACGCAATAAAAAATCGCCATAGCGTTAGAGAATATTTAGAAAAACCTATCGAAAAAAGTTTGGTTTTCGCCTTGCAACAAGAAATTAACGCTTGTAATAGTGAAAGTGGGCTTAATATTCAATTAGTTTTAAACGAAGAAAAAGCCTTTTCAGGCTTAATGGCAAAGTACGGCAAGTTTAGCGGGGTTACTAACTATATTGCGCTTATAGGTAGCGGGAAAAACCTTTTTGAAAGGTGTGGTTATTACGGCGAAAGGCTTGTATTAAAAGCGCAAAGCCTTGGGCTTAACACTTGTTGGGTTTATTTAACTTATAAAAAAGTTCCTTCGGCTATTAAACTAGAAAAAGGCGAAAAGTTCGTTTTAGTTATTGCGCTTGGATACGGAAAAACGCAAGGAAAACCCCGTAAATCTAAAACGGTAAGCCAAGTTTCTAACGCAAGCGATAAAACGCCAGAGTGGTTTAATAAAGGGGTTGAGTGCGCCTTGCTTGCCCCAACTGCTATGAACCAACAAAAGTTTAAAATATTATACGATAACGGCAACGTTACCTTTAAAAAAGGGCTTGGCGTTTGCACCAGCATTGATTTGGGCATCATAAAATACCATTTTGACCTTTTTAAGCCGTTATAGCCGTCGCAATACTGCGTTAACTGCCGTCAATTCGTGACCGTAATGACCAAAAAGGTCAATTACGCTAAGCGCCTTGACGTCGAGCCTTGTCTTGCTAGGCTCTAACGTCTTAAAAATTAGCGTGGCTACGGCAAGACTTTTAAATAACAACAATAAAAAAACACCGACTATCGTCGGTGTTTTTAGTTTTAATTATTTAATAAGGTTTTGCACGTTCTTTATATCTTCAAGCGTAAGTTCGGTTGCAACTTTATTGTTTTTAATTGCGTAGGCAACGCTCGTTCCAACGCCTTCGCCCATAGCAAAGCAAATGGGCATAACTCTATAACTACTGTGAGCGTAATGGTCGCCAGAAATGCACCTACCTGCAAGCATTAAGTTTTTAACGCCAACGGGTGTAAAACAACCGTAAGGTATAGTATAAGTTCCACCCGTTTCTTGGGGCTTTTCGCTAATATTTTCAACTTTGCCGTTGGGGTTATGAACGCCAAAGCAATAATCTGCGCCGTAAACGAGCCAGTCGTCAAACGTTCTTGCGCCTTGAATATCGCTAGGGGTTAAGGTGTAACCACCTTTAAAACGTCTTGATTCTCTAACGCCTGCGTAAACCGATGAAGATATTGCAACGCAGTTTTCGTAGCCTTGAACTTCGTTTCTTAAAAACTCAATAATTTTAGGTATTTGTTTTCTTGCTTCAAACTCTGCTTTCGTAAGTTCAAAGGCGTTAGTTCCGTCAATGCCTATAACGTTAGTCATGTTGCAGTAAGCAACGTTAGGCTCAAGCGATTCAAGTAGTATTATCATACCAACGGGGAAAGGTATTTTTCCGTCTTTTAGATATTCTTGCATTTTTGCTTTAAGTTTATCGTCAACGTGCGCTTCACGGTAAATGGCACGGCTATCGTCAACGCCACCTATCATAAACTCTACGGTAACGGGTTGGGTAAGCCCGTCACTTCTACCCATTTCAAAGGGAACGCCCGCTAAATAGGCAACGTCACCGTCGCCCGTGCAGTCTATATAAGTGTTTGCCTTAATTTGCATTTCGCCAGACTTATTGTAAGCAGTAACGCTTTTAATAACTCCGTTTTCTACGCTTACGCCCGTAACGGTGGTGTGAAGTAGCGTTTCAACGCCGGCGTTTTCTAGCATTTCTATATAAAGTGGCTTTAAAACTTCGGGAGCAAAAACGCGCCTGCCACTCGGCATAGTTTTAGTCGTTTTACTAACTATTTCGTTAAATATTTTGCTTTTAGAGTCGCCACACCAAACGTTGAGCATACCAGTCGTACTCATACCGCCAACCATACCGTATTTTTCAACTAATAAAACTCTTGCGCCAAATCGCCTTGCCGATATTGCCGAAGCAATTCCCGCAGGGCCTGCGCCTAAAACGGCAACGTCATAGATAAGTTCAGTCATAAAAAAACTCCTAACGCTTTTTGTTTATTATAACACTCGTGCATTTTTTTGTAAACCAAAGAAAATAGTTTTGCAATAAAAAAGCCGACTTCTAGTCGGCTATTATAATTTTTATTTATTAAAAAGTGCTTTATACGATTTGCTAAACTTTGCGTTAGGCGATTTGCATGCGGGAATAACAACTTTTTCGTGCGTTGAAGGGTTAACGCCTTCTCTTGCATTTTTATCGCGAAGTTCAAAGGTTGCAAAGCCCGAAATGTGAACGTATTCGCCGTTTTGCAAGCACTCGGTTACAGTTTCTATAAACTTTTCAACGTAGCCTTCTGCTTCTTTAATTGTTACGCCAAGCCTATCGGCGTATGCTCTTGTAAACTCACTCTTATTCATAATTTCCCCCTTTATCGTGTTAAAATAACACCCATATATTATAATTATAGCACAATTTTTGAATAATTCAAGGGGGTTTTATAAAATTATGCACCATAGCGTATAACGGGCGTACTTTGGGTTGACAAAAAGTTATTGCTATATTAAAATATAGCGTAGATAAATTATGTTAACCGTTCAACTAAAAGCCCAACTTTCGGGCGTAATAAAAAGCGATAACGTGCGAGTAACCAGCATTAAAGACGCATTTAGTAGTAACGACTTTACTTCACAAAAAGTTGAAGTTATTCTTACCGAAAACGACTTAAAAGTGCACGGCACGGCTCTTTTAGATGCCTTAAAGGCGCTTAATATCGAGCCTAGCGTTATTATTTTAGACGGCGATTTATTAGGTCAAAACCATGGCGATTTTACAAGCGAAGTTATAGTTTTAGGAAGTTCTGGGTTTATAAACGGCGTTATAAACTCTGCACCTAAAAGCGTTAAGTTCTTTATAGTTCCAACAAGCCCCTTGCTTGAAGAACTTGAAAGCGCCGTTATAATAATAGACGAAAGCATTATTTTAAAGGCGAGTAACGAAGAATATGCCAAGGCGTTTTTAAGCGTTATAAATAAGCCCCTTGCGCTTATCGATTTTAAGTTAAACGCTTACCTAACGGGAAGTAGCGCCGAAAACGAGTGGTTTTCCACGGTAAAAAACGCAGTTTCGGTGGCTTCAAAGTTAACTAAGTATAGTAATTACAAGCAGGCAATAATTTTAGCAGAAGCAATGCTTTTATGGGTTAACCTTAATTCTAACGTGCTTTCTAAAAGTGGCGAAAGCGCCGTTTATAGCGCAACTAAACTTTTTATGCCCGAACTTAAAGGTAGCCACGCTAGGTTTATTTCGCTTGAAAAAACCTTAAAACTTTACCACTTGTTGTTTTCTAACGATTATAGCGCGTTGCTTTCAAGCCCAAACTATACAGAAAACGTTAAACTACTTGCCGAAAAAACGGGTAAAGACCCTAACGAATACGTTAAAAACTTAAAAGTTCCCAAAAAGCGTAGGCTTGAACTTATTTACTTGCTTCTTGATAAAACGCGCGATAGTTTTATTAAAGAAACGGGGGCAATGCTTTCCGTGCTGGGTGGAATTAAAAAAATATACCTTGCAATAATTAAAGAAAAGGAAACTATTATTCCTTATTATAAAGATATTAAAAACGCGGTAACGGTAGCGCCATATATTACAAGCGCCGAAAACGCTTTAACGCTATGCCGTGATTTAGGAGTTTTACAATGCGCAAATTAGATGACGGACTTAAAAAAGCACTAGAAAAAGTTAAGTATTTTTTATTAGACCTTGACGGGACTTTGTATTTAGACGGCGTTCCCATAGGCGATATGGCAAATACTCTTAACTATATAAGAAGTACGGGTAGAAAACTAATATACCTTACGAACAACTCGTCAAAAAGCACCGATAAATACGTTGATAGATTAACAAAAATAGGCTTTTATAAAGAAGGCGATTTAGTTTATTCTTCGGGAACTGCATCGGCAGAATATTTCAACCGTTATTACGCAGGCAAAAAAGTTTTCGTTTTGGGAACGGAATCGTTTAAAGCCGAACTTATTAAAAACGGCGTTAACGTTACCGAAGGGCTAGACGCCGATATTGCGCTTCTTGCTTACGACACCGAACTAACGTATAAAAAACTTTGCGATTTCGTTAAAAATATTCACCGTGGCGCAAAATATATAGCAACCCACCCCGATAACAACTGCCCCGCAGAAGAAGTTTATATTCCCGACGCCGGCTCGTTTATTAAAATGATAGAAACTTCTAACGGCTTTACCCCCGAACTTATTATAGGCAAGCCAAACTCCGTTATGGGCAAAAACTTAAAAGTTCGCTTTAACGAAGAAGACGACAAGGCGTTTATGATGGTTGGCGATAGGCTTTATACCGATATTGCTTTCGGGATTAACAGCAATTTTTACTCTATGCTAGTTTTAAGTGGCGAAACCACCGAAGATATGCTTGAAACTTCGCCCGTTAACCCGTCGTTTATTCTAGAAAGTTTCAACGACGTAAAAAATTACCTTTAAAACTGAATAAAACCCAAAAATTAAGGCAATAATCCCCACCGTCAAACTCGGTGGGGGTTTTATTATGCTAAAAAGACTGTGCGCGCTTATAGGCGTTGCGCTAACCTTAATTTTTTCGCTAGGCTCGCTACCTAAAACTTCTATTATATGCATAGGCGAAAAGTCTGCAGGAACGTTTAAAGAACTAAACCAAGCAACGAAAATTGAACTTTTGCAAAGGTGTGGCGTTTCTTTTAGCGCAAGTGAAGTTGAAGCGCTAAAAATTATTGAAAGCGCAAACGCAACCCTAGTTTATAAAAGTAACGTAAACGGCGTTGAAAACTACTATTACTATTCGCCGTATATAAACGGAAAAGAACTTGTAAAGGGCAAAAAGGTAAACTTGCACGTTGCCGTGTCAAACGAAAAAGTAACGGTAGGCTCGCCACTTATCTACTACGGCTACTAGTACATATTGGAGGTAATTTATGAAAGCAAAAGTTTTAAGTTTTTTAAAGAATAACGCCTATTACTTTGCGTTTATTGCCTGCCTTGCAGTTTTGGCAGGCATAACCGTTGCGCTCGTAACGGCGGGGAATAACAACTCGTTACAAACGGGTGGTAACCAAATAGAACAAGAAGGGGAAAATCAAACTCCCGAAACGCCTAGCGAGCCAGAAGACAACACGCCCACCGTAACGGTTATAGAGTTTATTATGCCCGTTCAAGGCGCAACCGTTATAAAAGATTACGTTTCTGCAAGCGTAGTTTACAACCAAACGCTAGGTCTTTACACGGGGCATAAGGCAATAGACTTTGCAAGCGCAGAAGGCGCAAGCGTAGTATGCGTGTATGACGGAATCGTTGAAAGTATAACCGTTTCTAAAGTAGAAGGAACGACCGTAACCGTTAATCACGGCAACGGTTTAAAAACCGTTTACAACAGTTTAGAAGTTAGAGAAGACCTTTTAGAAGGTATGACTCTTTCAAAAGGCGACGTTATAGGCGAAGTTTCAACTAACAACAAAACTGAATATTTAGACGGTGCGCACTTACACTTTGAAGTTATTGAAAACGGCGAAAAAATAGACCCTGAGAAATATCTTATAACCGAAAGTAAATAAGTTCGTAATAAATATCAAGGCTCTCAAGTAAAATAACTTGGGGGCTTTTTTATGCGAAAAATTACCATTTTACTGCTTTTAATAAGTTTTACCTTTTCACTTTTTGCGTGCGAAAAAAGTAAAAGCGTGGGCTTAAAAATAAGTTATGATATAACTGCCGAATTACAAGAAAATTATACTTTAAACGCAAGCCAAACGGTAACTGTTGAAAACGGCGAGAACTATGCGTTAAGCAGTTTATATTTTACCCTTTATACAAAGGCGTTTGAAGAAGGCGCAACCGTAAAACCTTATTATAAAAGTAGCGAAACGGCGCTTTTCCCAAACGGAATTAGTTACGGTAAAACGGAAATAACTAAAATTAAAATAGATGGAAAAGACGCACCTTACGAAATAGACGGAATAACCTTAAAAGTGGGGCTAGAAAAACCACTAAACACGGGCGAAACGGTAAGCGTTTATATTGAATATTCACTTATACTGCCAAACGCCAACCACCGTTACGGCTACGGAAACAACACCGTTAATTTAAGTGGGTTTTACCCCGTATTATGCGTTTTAGAAAACGGAAAATATTACGAGAGTGAATATTACCCTGCAGGCGACCCGTTTTATACGCAGGCATCAAACTTTAAAGTGAGTTTTACGGTGCCGTCTGAGTATTCGGTAGCGTCGTCGCTATCGCCAACGGGGGTAGAGTGGCAAGGTGGGGTAACCACTTATAATTACGAGAGGCAAAACGCACGAGATATTGCACTAGTACTTGGCAAAGATTTTAAGATTTTAAAAGATACCGTAAACGGCAAAGCCGTTTCATATTATTATTTTAACGATGAAAACCCACGAAAATCGTTAAAAACGGCGTGCGATAGCCTAGCGTATTTTGAAAACCTTTTTTGCCCGTATCCGTATAGCGAATATACGGTGTGCCAAGCCGATTTTTTATACGGCGGTATGGAGTACTCGGGGCTTTCGCTAATTTCAGCGTCGGCAGGCGATTATTCTAGTTACGTTATAGCGCACGAAACGGCGCATCAATGGTGGCACGGCATAGTTGGCTTTAACGAGAGCGAGCACGGTTATTTAGACGAGGGGCTTACTGAACTTTCGGCGTCGCTTTATATGGATTACGCCAAAGAAAAGCCATACGAAAGTTATTTAAACGAAGCCAAAAACGAATACGCCGAAATTAGGCGCGCGCTAATACTTAACGGCATAACAACCCCACCCGTTATGCAAAGAAATCTTAAATATTTTTCAAGCGAACTCGAATACGTTATGATTGCTTACAATCGTTCGTTTATTGCGCTTAACGAAGTTAAAAACTTTACGGGAAACAAAAGGTTTTTTAAACTTTTAAGCGCTTTTGCTAAAAAATATTCTTTTAAAAACGCAAAGCCAGAAGATTTTATAGAAATGGCAAATAAAGTAAAGCGTGGCGCAGGCGAAATCGTTAAAGAATACGCAAGTGGCGAAAGAGTTGTAAAATAGTGGCTTTTCCCACGGTTTTTTCACAGTATTTATAAATTAGATTTATAAAAAACATTGACAAAGGGAGCAATAAGTGTTAAAATTAAAAAAAATACGGGCTAAAGCCCGTTTGCGTTTAGAATTAATAGGAGTAAATAAATGTCCAAATTATTAAAAACACTTCTCGTTGCTCTTTTAAGTTTTTCGCTCGTTTTTACTATTGCAGGTTGCAATAACGACGATGATGGCGACACTACCCAAACAGGCGAATTAGTTTACAAACTTATAACTGGTGACGACGGGGATCAGTACTACGCAGTAACAGGCTACACCGTTTCTAGTGACGATGCGGTTAAAATGGCAACGGGCGACTTTTCGTCGTTTACAAAGGCTCAACGCGAGATAACCATTCTCGAAACCTATAACGGAAAACCCGTTAAAGAGATTTCGGCCGCCGCTTTTGCAGACCAAGTTATTCTTAAAAAAGTAACCGTTCCCGCTAGCGTTGAAACGATAGGCGAAGGTGCTTTCTCGGGTTGTACTAACCTTGAAGAATTAACCCTTCCTTTCGTTGGTAAAAAGGCAGACGCCGTTAACGGTGAAAGAGTTTTAGGCTATATTTTCGGTGCGTCTTCAACGGGTGACGGAAACGTTCAAATTACCGCTAAAATTCAAAAAGAAGAAAGTGAAGCGGCAACTACTTTCTACGTTCCCGCATCTTTAAAAACGCTAACCGTAACCGGCAGTAGAGTTCCCGAATGCGCGTTCTACGGTTTAACGATGCTTCAAAACGTTTCGATTCCTAACGCAACATATATCGGCGCATATGCGTTCTACGGTTGCTCGCTTATATACGAAATTAACGTTGCAAGCGTTGTTGCTATTTACGACCATGCGTTTGAACTTTGCACTTCACTTCAAAAGGTGGCTTTCGGCGATACGCCTTCACTTGAATACGTTGGCGATTACGCTTTTGCAGGGTGTTCAAGGCTTGGGCTTAACTATGCAAGTAACGATAAAGCGCTTATAACGCTTACTCTTCCTGCAACCGTTAACTATCTTGGCGAATACGCGTTTAGCGACTGTGTAGAACTTAAATACGTTGATATTTCTTCAACTTTAATAACCACTATTTACGGCGGAACTTTTAGCGCTTGCGAATCTCTTCAAGAAGTTAAAGTTAACGCTAATATAGAAGTTAAAGCAGGTGCGTTTACCGAAAGTCCTAAAATGGACGCTAGCAAACTCATCGGCGTAGACTTAACTAAGATTGAAAACGGCGCTTTCGGCACCGTTTAAAATACAAACCTTGTCGGGCTCTATTTTAAATGCATTTTTTGCAAAGGAGAACATTTATGGCAAACAAAATTAAATCTTACGTAGGCGCGCTTTTAAAAGGCACTAACTTATTTGCTTGCATTATTGCAAGTTTAGTAGTTGCGGCACTCGTTTATGCGTGTGACGCGTTCAACCTTATAGCAAGCCTTACAAAACTTCCACAAACCAACTGGATAACGCTCGTTTCGGTTTTAGGTTTAGGCGCTTTACTTTTAGCGGTTTTAGCAATTAAAGGTCTTTTCTCTAAATCAATCGGTATTACCGATTCACTTCTTACAATCGGTGCGTTCGGTATGCTTTGGGCGCTCGTTTACGTTCTTACTACCGTAAGCGCAGGCTCGGTGCTTAACGTTTACAAATGGGCTGTATTCGGTGCGTTAGTTGCAATCGTTTTATTATTCTTCCTTGTAAGAATAAATAAATGCGACGGTTCTATTAAACAAGCAGAAGACGTTCCACCTGCAAACGCAACGTTTGCTTCTTACTACAAGGCGTTCTTCAAAAGATATTTTATAGTTTCTATAATTTACGCAATAGTAGTAATTGCAGGCGTAATTCTTCTTGATAAAGCAAACTTCGTATCTTCTCTTTTCAAAGGTGAAAACGCACTTTTAGGTTGGGGCATAGTTGGTCTTGTTGCCGCTCTCTTCCTTGCGCTTTTAGTTGCAAGAATAGGCGATAGAGATATCGACGCTACCGACGTTGTCGTTTTCCAAATGCTCGTAGCAGGTCTTATGCTTTTCGCAGCCATATTTATGGTAGGTAAAGGCAATAAACTTCTCGTTGGTCTTTTTGCAACGGTAGTTTTATTAGTTGCAGTTATTTCCTCGGTGCTCCTTATAAAGAACACTCACATTGAAACTCAAAGCGAAGAAAAAGCATACGCTCAAGGCGAAAACGGATTTAAAGCGTACGTTAAGGCGTTTGTTAAACACGTTAATCCCGTTGCAGTAATTTCAACCGCACTTTTAATGGCAGGCGTTATTATCGCGCTTTCGGCAACCGGTTTTGTGGGAAACGTTATAGAACTTATACATACCGAACAAGCGGTAATTAACACAGCAATATTCGTTGGCTTGGCGTTTATATTCGCGCTTATCGCTACCGACGTTAAACTTCACCGCATTGAAACGGCAGATATTATTTTAGTTGCGCTTGCAATTATAGGCGTTGTTACTTTAATTACAGACTATATCGTTTTAAAAGCGCCTTTCGTTCCGGGTGGCGTTGCGTTCATTATCATAAGCGTACTTTCAATTTCGTTAATCGCAGTTAGAACTATTTTCGTTAAACTTCCCATAGAAGTGGCTCAAGTTGCGCCCGAATTAGTTGAAAAAGAAGAAGCACCCGCTCAACAAGCAGAGGCAGTTGAACTTACTCCCGTAGAAGAAACTCCCGCTCAAGAAGTTGCAGTAACCGCTGCCGCTGAAGAAATTAGTGCACCTCTTACCGAAGAAGTTGCGCTCGAAGACGAAGTTCCCGAAAAACTTAAACGCATTACCGTTAAAAAGTCTTACGAAATCTATTTAAGAACGGGTGACGACCAACTCAAAGAAAACTACTCTGCTCTTAAAAACGAGTTTTTAAGTTACGGCTTACACGCTAGAATGACCAAGTCTCGCGAAAACTTCTCGAAGAAAGGTCTTACTATGAGCAAAGCAAAACCCGAAAAGGCTTTAAGACTTCAAGCAAAACTTTTAGTACGTGGAAAGTTCTTAAAACTTTACCTTAACGTTGACCCCGCTAATTTAGACGCCAAATATTTTAGAATTAAAGACGTTTCGGCTAAATATCCCGACCAAGCAACTTACATAAAAATTCGTTCAAAACTTTCGCTTAAACGCGCTATTGAACTTATTGCGCTTCTTGCAGAAAAAGAAGGCTTTAAGAAGAAAAAGAAGTTTGAAGCAGTTGATTATAAGCAAGAACTTGGCAGTGAAAACCTTTCGTATATGCAAACTCTCGGCTACGACTATATGGTAAAAGACAGCGTATCTTACGCAGAAGTTGTTAAATATAAAGACGATTGGGCTGAAAGAGTTGTTAAAACCAAACTCGTTCCCGATGCAGAGCGTTACATTTACGACGAAGTTACCCTTGACGACATCTCTAAAGCGTTTAAAGACGGTGAAGTCGTTGACCTTGAAGCGTTAAGAGTTAAAGGTCTTGTAAAAATTAACGCTAACTACGTTACCGTTAAACCTTCTGCTCACCTTACCAAAAAACTTTTCGTTGAAGCAAACGTTATTGACGAAAAGGCTATTCAAATGATAGCAATTGCAGGTGGTGAAGCAACTAGGCTTATATTTGAATAAAACCTAAAAGCGAGGCAATTTTGCCTCGCTTTTAATATTTTTGTCCGTATTGACAAAACTTATTATACATAGTATAATATAGTGGTTTAGTACTATAAAGGAGAACTTTATGAAACATTATCTTGAAACGCCTGAAAAGGTATTTGAAGAAATAAAATCTTCTCAAGAAGGTTTATCTAGTCAAGAAGCAGAACTAAGATTAGAGCGCGACGGTAAGAATAAACTTGCCGAAGGCAAAAAAACAAGTTTGTTTATGCGCTTTATGAAGCAACTTGCAGACCCTATGATTATTATATTATTAGCGGCTGCAGCGGTAAGTTTTTTAATTACTTTTTTTGAAGAAACTAACGAAGGCTTAACAGATGTTATTATAATTTTAATAGTAGTTTTACTAAACGCAATACTTGGCGTAGTTCAAGAAAGCAAAGCCGAGCAGGCAATAGCGGCGCTACAAGAAATGACGGCGTCTACCTGTAAAGTCCTTCGCGACGGAAAGCAAGTAGTTATAAAAAGCCAAGACCTTGCTATAGGTGACGTTGTTATATTAGAAGCGGGCGATAGCGTGCCTGCAGACGCGCGCATTATAGAGTGCGCTAGTATGAAGGTTGAAGAAGCCGCGCTTACCGGCGAAAGCGTTCCCAGTGAAAAAGAAGACGGGGTTTTAAGCCTTGGCGATAGGCAAGACGTTCCACTTGGTGACCGTAAGAATATGGTCTATATGGGTAGCACAGTAGTTTACGGTAGAGGTAAAGCCGTTGTAGTTGCTATCGGTATGCAAACCGAAATGGGCAAAATTGCCGACGTTTTAGCGCAAGCCGAAGAAGAACAAACCCCCTTGCAAAAAAAACTTGCTGGTCTTTCTAAAGTTCTTACCTACGCAGTTTTAGGCATTTGTGCGTTTATATTTGCGTTTAAACTTATAGGCGCAAACTGGGCTGAACACATTTGGGAAACTATATTAGATAGTTTCATTATAGCCGTTTCGCTTGCCGTTGCCGCAATTCCCGAAGGTTTGGCAACCGTTGTTACCATAGTTTTATCAATAGGCGTTACGAATATGTCTAAAAAGAACGCCGTTATAAGAAAACTTACGGCGGTTGAAGCGCTTGGTTGCGCGCAAATTATCTGTTCAGATAAAACGGGAACACTCACTCAAAACAAAATGACCGTAGTTGAATATTACGGCGCAGACGAAAAACTTTTAGCAACTGCTATGGCGCAGTGTAGTGACGCTACGCTCGACGGCGAGTCTGCAATAGGCGAGCCTACCGAATGCGCACTTGTAAACTACGCTTATAAACTCGGCATTAACAAAAACGAACTTTCAAGCGTAAACCCAAGGGTAGGCGAAGCACCGTTTGACAGTATGCGTAAAATGATGTCAACCGTGCATCAAACTGCACAAGGCATTATTCAATACACCAAGGGCGCACCCGACGAAATACTTAAAAACTGCGCTTACGCTTTAATAGACGGCAAAGAAGTTGAACTTAACGAAGAAATTAAGAAAACCATTTTAGCCGAAAACAAGCGCATGGCAGACAAGGCTTTAAGAGTTCTTGCCGGCGCATATAAAAAGCACGACGCTATTCCTAGCGACACTTCGCCCGAAGCCCTTGAAAACAACCTTGTGTTTATAGGCTTAACGGGTATGATTGACCCCGTTCGCCCCGAAGTTTTAGACGCTATTAAAAAATGCCGTGATGCAGGTATTAAACCCATTATGATAACGGGCGACCACATCGACACCGCTATTGCAATTGCGCTTGAACTTGGCATTATTACCGATAAATCGCAGGCAATTACGGGCGCTATGCTCAACGATATTAGCGATGAAGACTTCGAGCGTGAAATTGAAAACTATTCAGTTTACGCAAGAGTTCAGCCCGAGCATAAAGTTAGAATAGTTACCACTTGGAAGAAAAAAGGTTGCATAACCGCCATGACGGGTGACGGCGTTAACGACGCTCCGTCTATAAAGAGTGCCGACATAGGCGTTGGTATGGGTATAACGGGTACCGACGTTACCAAAAACACTGCCGATATGGTTCTTGCAGACGATAACTTTGCTACCATCGTTTCAGCCGTTGGCGAAGGCAGAAAAATATACGATAACATTAGAAAGGCAATTCAATTCCTTTTATCTTCTAACCTTAGCGAAGTTATAGGCATATTCGTTGCTACCGTATTAGGCGTAACGCTTTTAGAACCCGTTCACCTTCTTTGGATTAACCTTATAACCGACACTTTCCCTGCGCTTGCGCTCGGTATGGAAGAGAGTGAAGACGACGTTATGAAACGCCCGCCACGCGACAGTAAAGACGGTATTTTTGCAGGCGGTATGGCGTTTAACGTTGTAACTCAAGGTTTATTCGTTGCAGTTTTAACCCTTCTTGCTTACTTCGTTGGCCACGCGTTTGAAGTTGGTTACTTCGAAATACCACTAGACGGCATTTCTCACGATGGAACTACAATGGCGTTTTTAACTATGAGTATGGCAGAAATGTTCCACGCATTTAACGTAAGAAGTCAACGCCACAGTTTATTCACCCTTAAAAAACAAAACTTGTGGATGTGGGGCGCGTTTGTTCTTTCGCTTATTTTAACAACGCTTGTTATTTACGTTCCTTTCCTTAGAGATGCGTTCCATTTCACAGCAATATCTCCAACCGAATACTTTATAGCAATGGCTATGGCGTTAACGGTAATACCGTTTGTGGAACTTACAAAACTTATAAAGCGCCTTATAGACAAGAAAAAATCTAAATAAAAAAAGAGCCGTTCGGCTCTTTTTTAATTTTTATTAGGTTTGCTTTTTATAACCTTTATAATAAATAAGGTAAGCATAATAAGCGCAATTATAAATAAAACGGTTATAATAATATCAACGTAAGGCTTAAATAACCAAGTAAGTAGCGTTATAATAGTTCCTGCAACTAGATTGCCAAGCGTAATAGGAAGCACGCTATCTTTAAACTTCATATTTAAAAATACTGCAATTCCCGTACCCGTCCACGCTCCCGTTACGGGAAAGGGAACGGCAACGAAAATAAACAAGCCAAGTGCTAATATTTTAGTAACCTTATCTGCCGTTTCGCCCTGCGATTTTTGGGCAAGTTTTTCGGCTTTGTTTTTAAAAACCGTTTCTATCTTTTCAACTACTACTTTAATAAACTTAATCTTTTTTAAAAGATTAAATATAGGAATAAGCAAGAAGAATATAGGTATTACTATAAGCGACGAGCCAAGGTAGGAAATGCCGGCGCAAGTTAAAAGGTCTAGCCCGTAATAAGAGCCTATGGGAATAGCGCCTTTTAGTTCAATAAGTGGAAACATTGAAACTAAAAAAGTGGCAAGATATGCATTCCCACCCGTTAAATTATATAAAAAAGTTGATAAAGATTGTGCCATATCGCTCCAAAAACTTGTAATTTTTTCAAAAGTATTTTATCATATTTATATAACGTTTGTAAAGGGGTTATTATGACAAGTTTGCAACAAATACTCTCTCCGTTACGCAAGGCGGTTGACGATTTTAAAATGATAAATGACGGCGATAAAATTGCCGTTGGGCTTTCTGGCGGTAAAGATAGCGTTACGCTTCTTACCGGTTTAGTGGGCTTAAAACGCTTTTATCCTAAAAAGTTTGAAGTTATTGCAATTAGAATAGACACGGGTTTAGAGTTTGATAAAAACGAAGAAAAAGCACTAGAAGATTATTGCAAAGATTTAGGCGTTTTATACCACGTTGAAAAAACTCAAATAGCCGAAATAGTTTTTAACGAACGAAAAGAAAAAAGCCCTTGTTCGCTTTGCGCTAATATGCGCCGTGGCGCGCTCAACTCAACGGCAAAGGCGCTTGGTTGCAATAAAGTTGCGCTTGGCCATCATCGCGACGACCTTATTGAAACTTTCTTTTTATCGCTTACTTACGAAGGCAGGCTTTCCACTTTTATGCCCGTAACGCACCTATCAAAAGCAGAACTTACGGTAATTAGGCCTATGCTTTACGTTAAAGAAAGTATGGTTTATTCTTTTGCAAAAGATAAGCCCATTTTAAAAAACCCTTGCCCCGTTGATAAATATACTCAGCGTGAAGAAGTTAAAAAAACTATTAAAGAACTAAACGAAAAATACCCCACTTTTAAAGAGAACGCTTTTAGGGCGCTCGTTCACGAAGAACGTCAAAACCTTATAAAGAAGCCCAAAGATTAAAAAAGTGTGGACTTTATAAAATAAATATATTACAATATAAATAATTTAAAACCATTAAGGAGATAATTATGCATTATTTAGCGGTAGATATAGGCGCTTCTAGCGGTAGGCACATTTTAGGCAGTTACGAAAACGGAAAACTCACCCTTAAAGAGATTTATAGGTTTTCTAACGGCGCCGAAAAGCGTGGCGATAAACTCGTTTGGAACACCGAAGAACTTTTTAAAAATATAGTTCAAGGCATTAAAGAATGCTCTAAACTTGGCGTTGTTCCCTATTCAGTAGGAATTGATACTTGGGGCGTTGACTATGCGCTTTTAGATAATAACGGCGACCTTATAGGCGAAGTTTATTCTTATCGCGACGATAGAAATGCAAGTGCGCTTAAAGAAGTTGAAAAAATTATTACGTTTGAAGAAAGTTACAAAATAACGGGTATTCAACGCGCTCAATACAACACCGTTTACCAACTTTACGCCGATAAGTTAAGTGGTAAACTTGATAAAGCCGAAACTATGCTCTCTATTCCCGATTATCTTCACTATTTATTATCGGGGGTTAAAAAGAACGAATATACTCACGCATCAACTTCTGGGCTTTTAGATGCTAAAACGGGCGACTGGTCGTGGGAAATTATAGATAAACTAGGCTACCCCCGAAAGATTTTTGGCAAAATATATAAGCCCGGCGAAGTTTTAGGCAATTTAAAAGAAGAAATTGCAAAAGAAGTTGGGTTCCAAACCAAAGTTGTGTTCCCCGCATCGCACGATACGGCTAGCGCAGTAATGGCAGTTCCTGCAATAAAAGGTCAACCACTATATATATCAAGCGGTACTTGGTCGCTACTCGGCACAGAACTAGAAGCCCCCGTTACCACCAAAGAAGCCTTTGATTTTAACGCTACTAACGAAGGTGGTTACGCAGGCACTATTAGGTTTTTAAGAAACATTACGGGAATGTGGACTATTCAAAGTATTAAAAAGGAACTTAACGGCAAATATAGTTACGACGACCTTATGAATATGGCAATAGACTGCAACTCAACAGGTAGCATTATCGACCTTAACGACGATAGGTTTTTAGCGCCCGATAGTATGATAGGCGCAATTAAAGGTTACTGCGAAGAAAAGGGTTTAGTAGTTCCCCAAACCGTTGGCGAGATTATGGACGTTGTTTATAGAAGTTTAGCAACTATTTACGCCGAAACCATTTCTAAAACCGAAGAAGTTACGGGTAAAACCTTTGAAGTTTTAAATATTGTGGGTGGCGGTAGTAAAGACGGCTATCTTAACAAACTTACTAAAGAATATACGGGTAAACGCGTGCTTGCAGGCCCAACCGAAGGCACGGCGGTAGGTAACCTTTTAACTCAAATTATATCTTCAGGTGAAATTAAAGATTTAAAAGAAGGTAGATTAGTAGTTAAAAACTCGTTCGAGGTTAAAGAAATCTAATGAAACTTACGGGCAAGAAAGCCACGCTGTTTATATTTATTTGTTGGCTTGCATACATATCGGCATACCTAGGTCGTTATAGTTATTCTTCCGTTTTAACGGTGCTTGAAGGCGTTTACGGTAAAGACGTAACGGGGCTTGTAACGATGTTTTTGTTCTTTTCTTACGGGCTAGGTCAATTTGTAAGCGGTATGCTTTCTAAAAAGTTCAATTCAATATATCTTATTGCAATAGGTTTGTTTACGTCGGCACTTTGTAATTTGCTAGTTCCCGTGCTTATAGGCGTTAATTTTGGCTTTGTTAAATACTTATGGCTAGTTAACGGGTTTGCGCAGTCTTTACTATGGTGCAATTTAGTTAAACTTATATCTATATATTTAGATGACGCTAAAACTTCTTCAACCCTTATAATTATGAGCACGACCGTAACGCTAGGAACGTTTATAACTTACGGCTTATCGGCTATGTTTATAGAACTTAACGTTTACAAAATGTCTTTCTATACGGCAAGTATGGTTATGACCGTTGCGCTTATAACTTGGCTTGTTTGCGGGCTTTCGCTCACGGGTGGAAAAGTTCACGATAAAACCGAGCAAAAAACCGAAGTGGTGCTAACTGAAAGGGTAACAAGCAAACCTGCGCTTGCGCTATTTATGGTTTCGCTTTTCGTTGCCGCAATATCGGCAGGTTTTATTCGCGACGGTATTCAAACTTGGTTCCCAACCATACTTAAAGACGTTTTTGGCGTTGGCGATTCTTTTTCAACCTTGCTTACGCTTACACTTCCACTAGTTTCGTTCGTTGGAGTGTTTATAGGTCAAAAGGTTACCGATAATATGAAAAAACCCGCAATATCGTCGGGCGTGTCGCTTATAGGAACGGCGCTATTCGTGCTTATAGTAACGCTAACTTTAAAACTTCAAATTATAGCAATAGTTATAATTTGTTTTGCGTTTGCCGTTATGCTTATGAATATAGTCGTTCACAACTCAACGGGCGTTATGCCGTTTAGAATGAAAAGTTATATGCACGTTGGCTTTATATCGGGTCTACTCGATAGTTTTATCTACGTTGGCTCTGGGCTGGCAACCTACGTTTTAGGCGCTTTGTCAGACTATTTAGGCTGGGTTGACGTGTTTACTATACTTATTATAGTTGCCTTAATTACGGGCGTTTTAGCGCTTATAGGTGGCTTTATATCGGTTAAAACCCAAAGAATTGAGCCGTCGCTTTTAAAGTAACGGTTAGGAGAATTATATGCACGAAATATTAAATAAAAAAGGCTTTATTTGCGATATGGACGGTGTAATATACCACGGCAACGAAATACTTCCCGGGGTTAAAGACTTCGTAAATTGGCTTATTGAAAACGATAAAAAGTTTATATTTTTAACTAATAGCCCCGAAAGAACTCCACACGAACTTTCAATGAAACTTGAGCGAATGGGGCTTGAAGTTTCCGCCGAACACTTCTATACTAGCGCAATGGCAACGGCAGAGTTTTTAAGCGCACAAAACCCCGATTGCACGGCGTACGTTATAGGCGAAGCGGCGCTTACCAAGGCTATGTACGATAAAAAGATTTATATGAACGATATAAATCCCGATTACGTCGTTTTAGGCGAAACTAGAACTTATAACTTTGAAAAACTTGAAAAGGCAATCGACCTTGTTAGAAAGGGTGCAAAACTCATAGGCGCTAACCCCGATACCGTTGGCGTTACCGAAAAGGGAATTATGCCTGCAACGGGCGCACTTATATCGCCCATTGAAATATCTACGGGCAAAAAGGCTTACTTCGTTGGAAAGCCAAACCCCTTAATTATTCGCCACGCTTTAAATCAAATAAATCTTCACAGCGCAGATATAGCCTTTATCGGCGATAGAATGGACACCGATATTATAGCGGGCATCGAATCTAATATCGACACTGTTTTAGTGCTCACGGGCGTTACCGCTAAAGAAGATATTCAAAACTTCCCCTACAAGCCTAAATACGTAGTAAACGGCGTTGGCGACCTTTTGAAATAATAAAAAACCCACTCTTAAGAGTGGGTTAATTTTTTATTCGTAACTTTTTGCTTTACTGGTTAAAATATCAACTGCGTCAACGGCGGTTGCTTTAAGGTTTTGCGAAAGTTCAAAGCGCGCTGCAACTTTTTCTATAAGATATTTTGCGTTGCGCATTGCACGGTCTGATTTTATTCGTAAAAATACGGGAACGCTTGCGTAAGCCTTTTTGTCGCCTGCATATTTGCATTTAAGCCTTGATTCAACCGTTTCAAAGTCAAGGTTAAGGTAAAGTTTTAACGATTTTTGCGAAACGCCAAGTTTGAAAAGTTGAGTTCTTCCCATATTAAAACTGTCAAAGTCGTTAGAAACTCTCGACTTAACTTTTTTAAAGGTAAGAATATAGTTTTTAAGTTCTTGATAACGCTCTATAATAATAGGGTCGCTATCGAGCATTTTTCTAGCAAAGTTACGCTCGATATAAACGGGCTTAACGGTATCGAACAAGGTTGCTTCTTCAACGCCACCAAGGCTAGAAAGGTCGTCGGGAATTGCGCTTTCACCACCCAAATCTTCAAGGGGAACTTCTTCTGCTTGGGGAGTAAACAATACTTCTTCGCTAACTGCTTCGCTACTAGAAGGCTCTGCAAAGTTAATATTTTCTTCAACCACTTCAAAGTTAGAAGTTTCTTCGGGCTCGGTAAATAGTACTTCTTCGCTAACGTCGTCTTTAGTAGGCTCAGAAAAGTTAATGTTTTCTTCAACCACTTCGTAACTAGAAAGTTCTTCAACGTGATTAGAAGTATTAGCGCCACCAAAAAGCGTTTCTTCTTCAATATCGCTTGATAAAGGCGCATCTTCATGCGCGTTAAATAAAGGCTCTAACTCGCTTTCTTTAAAAACCACGTCATAGCCAACGTCTTTAGTGGGTTCTAAAAAGTCAAGTTCTTCGGCGGGGCTGTTTTTAAAAAGAACTTCTTCGTTAACGTCGGAACTTACGTCGTCGTCAAACGAAAACTCTTCAACAAGGTCGTTTTTCACTTCTTTTTTAAAGAGCACGTCTTCGTGCATATCGTTAAAATTCATTATGTTTTTTCCTTGCGTTTTTTTTAAGTATATACTAAAACTTCACATTTTACAAGCGTTTTTTAATAATTTAAGTGTATAAGGCGATTTTGTGTAAAAAAATATTAAAAAAACTAATAGAATAGTTTAAAATACGCTTTACTTTTTACTCTTTAAAGAGTAAAATCTATTTTGGTAAAATTATTAAGAAGGTTAGTTATGACTGTCACTTTATATACTATATTTTCAATAGCGGTAATTTTGTTCCTTACAAAGATTTTCGGGCTTACTATGCGCAAGTGGGGGCTTCCTAGCGTTTTAGGCTGTATAATAGCAGGCTTTTTGCTAGGTCCTGCGCTTTGGGAAGGTGTTATTCCCGAAAACGGCATTTTCCCGCTTGACGGTGGCGTTATAAAAACGTTTGCCGAAATAGGCGTTTTACTAGTTTTGTTCTCGGCTGGCCTTGAAACTAATTTAGGCGAACTTAAAAAAATGGGAGTAAAGGCAACGCTTATTGCGCTTGGCGGTGTGCTCGTTCCCTTAATTTTAGGAACGGTAGTCGGCTTTATATTTATATACCCCACCACTAAAAACGTGTTTACTGCAATATTTTTAGGCGTAATAATGTGCGCAACTAGCGTAGGCATTACCGTTGAAACGCTTAAAGAACTTGGCAAACTCAAAACCGAAGTGGGAACTATTATCGTTTCCGCCGCCATTATCGACGACGTTATAGGTATTATAATTTTAACGGTGTTTATGAGCGTTGCAGGCTCTGGTGACGGAATATCTTCACCCATTCTTTCGCTTATTAACCCTAGTGGAAACGCAGTAATTTCAGTGCTTTGGATGCTAGTTTACTTCGTTTTAGCGGTAGTTGGTGGAATAGGAATATCAAAACTATTTAACCACGTAGTTAAAAAACACCCAGATACTCATAGGCTTCCCATTTACTCGCTCGTCGTTTGCTTTATCTATTCAGTAGTTGCAGAAGTCGTTTTCGGCGTTGCCGATATAACGGGTGCGTATATAGCGGGCGTAGTTTTATCAACAAATCACCGTGCGGCAGAGTACGTTGATAGAAAAGTTGCCGTTCCGTCTTATATGCTTTTTGGGCCTATATTCTTTGCTCACATAGGTATGCAAATAAGTTTTACGGGCTTCACGCTCGACGTAATTTGGTTAATGCTTGCTTTCGTGATAGTTGCAATCGCATCTAAAATTATAGGTTGCTCGGTAACTTCAAAAATGCTTGGGTACGATAATAAAGATAGTTTGCGCATAGGAATAGGTATGATAGCAAGGGGCGAAGTTGCGCTCGTAGTTGCCCAAAAAGGAATATCTGCTGGGCTTATGGATGGGTCGCAGTTAACTATCGTAGTTATGCTGGTTTTAGTTAGTTCAGTGCTTGCGCCCATACTTCTTAAATGGCTTTACAAAGAAAAAACCGAAAACAAAAAAGTGGCTTAACGCCACTTTTTATTTTTTGAAAAAGTTTTTAATTTTATTAAACGCCGTTACTACTAGGCAATCTTTTTTATACTTAACAATATCAAACACAAGTAAAAATACCGTGTAAACTGCAATAAATATAAGCCCTAAATAAAACCAGTTAAAAGGCGTTCCCGCAATAAGGGGCGAGTTAATGCTCATTGACTCACGGTTTAAAATCTTAACGTTATAAAGGCCGTAAGTAACTAGCGCAAAATAGCCAAGTGGCCAAGCGTGCCATTTTTTAAGGTTTGGCGTAACGTAGCCTAAAACGAATATTAAAAGCGCTAAATAAAACGAAAGTGAGTGGTGAATAAGGCTAGTTATAGTTGCCGAATAAAACACCGTTGGGCCTTGACCTATATATACGGGATACACCGTAGAAATAAGCCCCGTTAATAGCCCCGTGTAAGTAATAAAGTGAAGTGGCGCGCTATCTTTCTTACATACTATTGCTAAAAAGCCAAACACCATACTTACCGTTCCACAAAGCGAAGCGGGCATAAACGGCTCGCCTTTCCAGCAAATAGTGCAAAAGTATCTGTTTAAAAGTATTGAAAACAGTAAAAGCGCTCCACTAACTTTAACTGCAATAGTTTTTGCCTTTTCGCTTTTACAAAATAGTTTTATTAAAACTATTGCAAGCGCAGTTATAACAAATGAAACTATCATATAAATTATGTGTTCCGTGCCAAAAACTTTAGGTGCCATATCATTTGTCTCCTTTTATTTTTTTATATATAAAGGTATAAGCAAAAAGCACTAAAACTGCTATTAAAATTATACCAGAAAATAAAACCACGTCGTATAAAACTTGCCCGCACGTTAACCTGATATTATCTAAAAAAGGAATCTCAGGCGCACTCAAAATCTTTATGTAGTTAGATTTAAGCGTAAACGCTGCGGGAATACCGTAACTAGCATAAAACAAAACGCAAAAAATAAGCGAAAAAGCGTCTTTATACCGTGGGGTGTAGTCTTGCAAAAATATTGAAAAAACGCCGTAAGCAACTACAACGAAGTGAAACGCAAAGGTGTGAAAACTCGTAAACACTAAAAGGTTTTGCGTTGCGTTTCCTATCATAGAGCGTGGGTGAATAAGTATTAAGGCAAACACAAGTAGCGAAAACACGGTGGCGGGCGCTTTTATAAACCTTGCAACCTTGTTTGGCAAAAATTGCGCTAGTGGTAACATTATTAAAATAAGCGTGCAAAAGTGAAAGGGTAGTGCGTAGGTAATATAACTATCTGCAATAAAAATAAAATAAATCTGCTTTGCAATTTCAAGCAAAACCCCCGTTACCGCCAAAATGCGTAGCGGTAGTTTTTTTAAGCCTTCGCTTTTGTTTTTAAGTATAATTCTTAACAAAACCGCTAATATAAAAACCGTGGCTATGCCGATAGGCAAGGCTACTTTGTCAGTTGCGCTCCAAGTAAACATAATTTTCACCTAAAACTAGTATAAACCTTTAATTCTAAAATATCAATATTTTGTCGAAAAAAATAAAAAAGTGGCAGTTTGCCACTTTATTTTAGTTAAACGATTTAGCAATAGCGTTTACAAGGCGCATATCTGCTTTACCTTGATAGTTTTGCTTAAAGTACTTCATAATAAACGGAAGAGTTTTATCTTCAAGCCCTTCGATAATCGCTTTAATTTCTTCTTCGCTTAAAAGTTTAGGAAGATATTTTTTAATAACTTCAATTTGATTAGTTAAACTTAAAACGTTTTCTTCTCTGCCTGCTTTTATAAAGCCTTCGCGTTCTTCGCAAAGTTCTTTTTCGGCTTTTTGAAGTAAAGTGTCGATATCGGCTTCGGTAACTTCTTCGCCAACCGAACGCTTTTCAATGGTGAGCGCCATAGTTTTAGTTATAATTACGTTAAGTGCAGAAACGGCGTCTTTGTCCTTTCTTTTCATTGCTTCTATTTTTTCTTTTTTAAAGTTTTCAAGCGTCATTTTAATTCTCCATAATTTTATTTATTGCGCTAGTTATGCTTTCGGTGTTTGCGCTTTCAATATCGCCGTTGTCAACCAAAGTTCTAACTTCTTCGCTAATTGCAAGTTCTAAAAGTTTTTCGGTGCCGTATTTTTTAGCAACTTCGTCGGTTTTACCCTTGCCAAAAACGTATAACTTCTTTCCGCAATCGGGGCAAACGTAATAACTCATATTTTCAACTATGCCAAGCACTTTAACGTTCATAAGTTCAGCCATTTTCACCGATTTTTCTACTATTAGCGAAACAAGGTCTTGCGGGGTGGTTACAACCACTATACCGTCAACTTTAAGGCTTTGAAAAACGGTTAAGGGAACGTCGCCCGTTCCAGGGGGCATATCTATAAACAAAACGTCTAGTTCGCCCCACAAAACGTCGGTAAAAAACTGCTTAACAACGCCCGATATTACGGGGCCACGCCAAACTACGGGTTGGGTAGGGTCTTCTAAAAGCAAGTTTATGCTCATTATTTTTATGCCAGACTTCGTTTGAACGGGAATAAGCCCTTCTTCGCTACCTTGCGCCCTGTCGTTTTCAGTAAGCCCGAACGACTTGGGAATAGAAGGCCCCGTAACGTCTGCGTCTAAAACGCCAACTTTAAGCCCTTGCTTTCTTGCCTCGACGGCAAGAAGTGTGGTAACAAGCGATTTACCCACGCCACCTTTACCACTCGTAACGGCAATAATTTTTTTAATTGAAGTACCGTCTTTGGGTTTAACGGTAAAATCTCTATCTTTGCACGACGAATCGCTACAAGACGAGCAGTTGTGATTACAAGCCATACTCTCTCCTTTCAAAAGGTGATAACAACAATAATTTTATACCTTAAACAAAAATATGTAAAGTGTTTTAGTTTGAATAAATATTTTATTTTTAGCCCTTCGCCCTTGCTTTAAAGTTTATAGTGTGGTAAAATAGAATAAGTTTTTAAAGGAGTTACGCATATGACGAAAATCGGGTTTGACAGTGAGAAGTATTTATTTATGCAATCTCAAAAGATTACCGAGCGAATTAACGAATTCGGCGGTAAACTTTACCTTGAATTCGGCGGTAAACTTTTCGACGATAATCACGCTGCAAGAGTTCTTCCGGGTTTTGAGCCAGATAGCAAGATTAAAATGCTTTCTAAACTTAAAGATAAAGCCGAAATAGTTATCGTTATCAACTCTGTTGACATACAAAAGAACAAAGTTCGCGCCGACCTCGGCATTACTTACGACCAAGACGTTATTAGGCTTATAGGCATTTTTAGAAGTTACGGTTTATACGTTGGTAGCGTAGTTCTTTCACGTTTCGATAAATCTAACGAACCTGCCGTTATGTTCAAAAAACGCCTTGAAAAGTTGGGGCTTAAAGTTTATCGCCACCAAGTAATTCAGGGCTATCCTAACGATTTAAGGTCAATTATCAGTGAAGACGGGTTTGGTAAAAACGAATATATCGAAACTACTCGCAACCTAGTCGTCGTTACTGCGCCCGGTCCTGGTAGCGGTAAAATGGCAACCTGCTTATCAAACATTTATCACGACTTAAAGCGTGGAATAAAGTCGGGTTACGCTAAATACGAAACCTTCCCCGTGTGGAATCTTCCTTTAAAACACCCCGTTAACGTTGCTTACGAAGCCGCCACTGCCGACCTTAACGACGTTAATATGATAGACCCGTGGCACTTGTCTGCTTACGGCGTTACTACCGTTAACTATAATCGCGACGTTGAGATTTTCCCCGTTTTAAACGCGCTTTTTGAAAAGATTTTAGGAAAATCGCCCTATAAATCGCCAACCGATATGGGCGTTAATATGGCAGGCTTTGCAATTTCTAATAACGAAGTGTGCGAAGAAGCCTCTAAACAAGAAATTATTCGCAGGTACTTTAAAGCGCTTGAAAACGAAAGGCGCAACAACCTTGACCCAGACGAGTCGCAAAAAATCGAGCACTTAATGCGTGGGCTTAACGTTTCGGTAGAAGATAGAAAAGTTTACGTTGAAGCGCTTAAAAAAGAACAAAAAACGGGCGTTCCTTGCTCGGCTATTGAATTAAGCGACGGAACTATAATAACCGGCAAAACTAGCGAACTTTTCGAAAGCCAAAGCGCAGTTCTTGTAAACGCCATTAAATATTTAGCAGGCATACCAGACGAGCAAAAACTTTTAATGCCCGAAAGAATAGTTCCTATAACCGAACTTAAAGTTAAATATTTAGATTCAAAAACACCAAGGCTTCATATCGACGAAACCTTAATTGCCTTGTCTTCAAGTTGCGCAAGCAACGTTAGCGCCGAAAAGGCAATAAGTAAACTTCCACTGTTAAACGGAGCGCAAATGCACACCACAGTGCTACTTCCGCATATCGACGCCAAAATGGCTAGAAAACTTGGAATAGTGGTAACTTCAAGCCCCGTTTATGAAGACAAAACTTCAAAACTTTAAAAAATCCCCCGTAAAAACGGGGGTTTTTTATAAGAACTTTTTAAGGCTTTGCTCGTATTCTTCTTCAAGGTGAATAAGTTCTTTAGCGTATTCTTTAAGTTTTTCGTCGGTTACACAGTGCGATTCGTTTAATATTTTAGTAAGTTCAGTTATGCCCATAACCGTGCCTTTAATCATAATGGTTGCAACGTGCGAAGTAGTGCCGTCGAACGCCGTGTTCATTTTTATTGCCGACCACATCATAATTTTTTTCATTTTAGAAACGTCTTTAATCTCGTAGCCTTGCTCGGTCATATACGCCTTAATTTTATCTGAAAAATCACGGTAGCCTTCGTATTGGCGCTCAATTTCTTCTTTAATAATCTTTTCGTTTATTTGTGGTAAAACGTCGCTAATAGAAAGTAGAGCAACGCTTGCGCCACGGTAAATCTCGTTTGCAAAATCTAAATTGCAGTCTTTTTTGGTCATAATTATCTCCTTTAACGTAAGTTTGGGCAGTATTTATAAAGATATGTAAAAATAGTTGACAAATGTTTTCAAAAATTGTAATATATTTGGGAACCGCTCGAAAAAGGCACCGGAAGTATGCTAAAGCATCGCCTTTAAATCGGCGAGATTAGACAGGAGGTACCAAGGGTGTACGCAATTATTGAAAACGGTAGCAAGCAGTACAAGGTATCGGTTGGCGATACCGTTAAGTTTGAAAAACTTGATGCCGAAGTTGGTGCGAACGTAGAATTCAACGTGCTTTTCGTATCCGACGGAAAAAGTGTAAAAGTAGGTAAGGACGCTAGCGCGTTCAAGGCAGTTGGTGAAGTTGTTGAACACAACAAAGCCAAAAAAATCATAGTGTTCAAATACAAAGCGAAAAAGAACATTAGAAACAAAAAGGGTCACAGACAACCGTTTACGGCTGTTAAGATTACCGATATTTCAAAAGGAGAATAATTATGTTTTTAATTAAATTATTTGCTCATAAGAAAGGTGTTGGTAGTTCAAGAAACGGTCGTGATAGCGAAGCAAAACGCTTAGGTATCAAACGTGCCGATGGTCAAAAAGTAACCGCAGGTTCAATTTTAGTTCGTCAACGTGGAACTAAGTTCTACCCAGGTCAAGGCGTTGGTCTTGGTAAAGACTATACCATTTTCGCCACCGTTAACGGCGTTGTTCGTTTCGAAAGGCTTGGTAAAGACCGTAAGCAAGTTTCGGTTTACGAAATCTAATTTTTAAGACACAAAAAAGTGTGGCTCAATGCCACACTTTTTTATTCCCGTATAAACTACGCACAAGTTCGTTTACTGCCAACAAGTTGCAACCCCAACAACCGAGCAAGGTTAGTTGTGTCTGCCCCTTGTTGTCGAGCCTGCTTGTGCTTGTTTCTGCGGGCTTAAAAATATCACTTGCTACAACAACCAAGGTTAATTACGCCCCACGCCTTGACGTCGAGCCTTGTCTTGCTTGGCTCTAACGTCTTAAAATACCACTTTATACAACCAAAAAGGTTAGTTGTGCCACCGCCAAACTCACGAGCCTTCTAAAACACGCTTCTAACGGCTTAAATAGAGCGTTGCTACAACTTGCACTATTTAGTACGAGCAAAATGCTTTATTTGCTAGCGTTTTTGAGAAAAAATTGCTACAATATAATAAAAGGGGAAATAAAATGATATTGCGCACTTTAAGATTAGAAAAAGCCGTTACTCAACAAGAAGTTGCCAACAATTTAGGTGTTAAGCGATACACTTACGCAAAGTGGGAACAAGGCAGGTCAGAGCCTTCCGTTACCGACTTAATTAAACTTTGCGAATATTTTAATTGCACGTTTGAGTATTTAGTTGGTATTGAAAGCGATTGCGCTTTAAACGATTTTCAAAAAGCAAATCTTACCTATAAAGAAAGTGAGTGTTTAGCGTCTTTTGGATTGCTTACCGAAGAAGAGCAAAACAAAGTTTTAGGCTTTATTAAAGCGTTACAAAAATAATTTATTAAAAAAGCAGTGGAGAGCCACTGCTTTTTAACGTTAAAAAGTTAAAGTTTCGCCGTTATCGGCGTTTTGAAAAATTAAATAGTAACCGTCGCCGTAGGGGGCAAAAGGAGATAGGGGCATAAACCTACAATAAGGCTGTAAACTTGTAGGAACGCTTGAAAAGTTCCCCTTAACGGCGTAGCATAGGTGGGTAACGCAGTCGTTTTCGCTAATTATTCCAACCGAATAAAACTTTTCACTATCGTAGTTAATTTTGCAAAACCTACTATTTGGCAAAAGTTTTTCAAGTTCTTCGTTTTTAGGGTAAGAACTTAAAAGTTCTTCTACTTTTTCTTTAACTCCTGCGTAGAAGTTTGCGTTTTCGACTGAATTAGGCTTATCTTCATATAATAAAGCCCCATTGCTTTCTTGCGCTGTAATTTCTTCTTTTTGCAAAGGTTCGTTGCCGTTAGAAGTTTGGTTAAAAAGGCGTTCCTGTTCATAATTTTCCTTATAATAATTTTCGGTGGCAATAAGTTCGTCGTTATAGACTAGGGGCTCTTTTAAACTTAAAAGTTCGTTTAAACTCTTGCCGTTTCCACTCAGCCCAAACAAAATAGGCTCGCCGTTTTTGGTAAGCATAGCGCTTGCGCCTTTCTCGCACGAAACATCTAATAATTCCCCCGAAAAGTTAACCTTATTTATATTTTTAATAACTAAAAAATTGCTTTCTATATAAATAGTAAGCGAATAATCGCTTGTAAAATCGGCGCTAAAAAGTTCACCGCTTATGGTAGTTAGGTTGCCGTTACTTTCAAGCCTTAAAAGGCATTTTTCGTTAGCAGTATTAGTTGCGCTTAATAGTAAAACGCGTTTATAATAGCCGTTCATATACCCTTTTGGGAACACCCCGTTTATAATATATAGTTTTTAGCGCGCAAAAATAACGCTTTTTGAAAAAACGGCACTAATTTTGTAAAATATGTAAAATACCTTAAAAAATATCAAAAAGGTGTTTACAAGTTGACGGGTTTATGCTAAAATAATAAAAGAGAAAAATCGGGCGTTTACTTTAAGTAAACGGTAACGTTTTTACCATTAAAATATTTTGGAGGAATTGAAATGACTACAAACAAAAACGTTTTAAAGTTCGTTGACGAAGCAGTTGCGCTTTGCAAACCTGCTAACGTCGTATGGATTACCGGCGAAGAGGCTCAACTTGAAGAACTTCGTAAAGAAGCACTCGCTACCGGCGAACTTATTAAACTCAATGAAGAAAAACTTCCTGGTTGCTACCTTCACCGTTCTGACCCGAACGACGTAGCACGTGTTGAAGGCAGAACTTTCATCTGCTGTGACAATAAAGAAGACGCAGGCCCCATCAACAACTGGATGGACCCCAAAGAAGCATACGAAAAAGTAGGCGCTATCTTCGATGGTAGCATGAAAGGCAAAACCATGTACGTTATTCCCTATTCAATGGGCGCAGTTGGTTCTACTTTCAGTAAAGTTGGTATTGAAGTTACCGACTCTATCTACGTTGTAGTAAGCATGAAGATTATGACTAGAATCGGCACTAAGGTTTTAGAAGTTCTTGGTGATAGCAACGACTTCGTTCGTGGTTTACACTCAAAGGCAGACCTTGACCCTGAAAAGAGATATATTCTTCACTTCCCACAAGACAATACCATTTGGTCTGTTAACTCGGGTTACGGCGGAAACGTTTTATTAGGTAAAAAGTGCTTTGCGCTCCGTATCGCATCTTACCAAGGTAAGAACGAAGGCTGGATGGCAGAACACATGCTTATCGTTGGTATTCAAAACCCCCAAGGCGAAATCAACTACATTACTGCTGCTTTCCCCTCGGCTTGTGGTAAAACCAACCTTGCAATGCTTATTCCCCCCAAGTCATATTTAGAAAAAGGCTATAAAGTATGGTGCGTAGGCGACGATATCGCTTGGCTCCGCGTTGGTAAAGACGGTAGACTTTGGGCTATCAACCCCGAAAACGGTTTCTTCGGCGTTGCTCCTGGTACCAACAAAAAGTCTAACCCCAACGCTTTATATTCAACTATGAAAAACACCATTTTCACCAACGTTGCGTTAGACCCTGAAACTAACACCGTTTGGTGGGAAGCAATGGAAAAAGACACGGCAGACAAGAAAAAGCCCGCTTACCTTATTGACTGGAAGGGCAATCCTTGGACTCCTGATAGCGACGTTAAAGCCGCTCACCCCAACAGCCGTTTCACTGCTCCTGCAATCAACTGCCCATGCATTTCTAGCGAATTCGAAGCACCAGAAGGCGTTCCCGTAACCGCTATCGTATTCGGTGGTCGTCGTGCTAAAACTGCTCCGCTCGTATATCAATCGAGAGATTGGAATAGCGGTGTATTCGTAGGCTCGATTATGGCTTCTGAAACTACTGCTGCGGCAACCGGCGCAGTAGGCGTAGTTCGTCGTGACCCCATGGCAATGCGTCCTTTCGTTGGTTACAATATGGCAGACTACTTTGCTCACTGGATTGAAATGGGTAAAAAGACTGCTAACCAACCCAAAATCTTCAACGTTAACTGGTTTAGAACGGACGATGAAGGCAACTTCATTTGGCCTGGTTTTGGTGACAACCTTCGTGTTCTTGAATGGATTATTAAACGTTGCAAGGGCGAAGTTGACGCTAAAGAAGTAGCAATCGGTTACGTTCCCAACGCTGAAGACATCAATATCGACGGCCTTGATATCGACGTTGACACCGTTAAAGAACTCCTTTCGGTTGACAAAGAAACTTGGCTTGAAGAAGTTAAGGGCATTAAAGAGTTCTATGCTCAATTTGGTGAAAGACTTCCCAAAGAACTTGCAGATGAACTTGCTAAACTTGAAGCAAACCTTTCTAAATAATTAAAAAGCGCCACCTTAAAGGTGGCGTTTTAACCCTAAAGATGAAATGCACCGATAGTTCGGCGTCATACGATTATGAGGTAATATATGGAAAATAAATTGTGTTTCGTTTTAGGCGCCGGTGGCGCAAGGGGTATTTCGCATATCGGCTTTTTACAGGCAATGGAAGAAAACGGCATTAAGCCCGACTGTATTGCAGGTTGCTCAATGGGCTCGGTAGTAGGCGCGTGCTACGCCAACGGTATGAAGCCCATCGATATGATGAAAATAGTTGAAGAATTAAAGTTTCAAGATATCGTTGACGTTTCGCCGTTCCCGTTTACTAAAAAGAGCATTTTGCACTCGGTAAAGTTAAGAAATAAACTTGAAAGCGTTATAGGAAACGTTGAGTTTAAAGACCTTAAAATACCTTTTGAGTGCGTTGCGGCAGATATTGCGTCTGGTAGGCTTATAACCTTAAAAGAAGGTAGCGTTGCCGAAGCGGTTAGGGCAAGTTCGGCAATTCCCGCAATTTTTCACCCCGTTGAAAAAGACGGTATGGTGCTAGTTGACGGTGCGCTTTATATGTCGTTACCTATGAACTGCGTTAACGATTTTGGCGCAAACAAAGTCGTGGTGGTTGACGTTTTAGGCAAGTTAAGACCTTATAAGCCAACCAAAAACTTGCTCGACCATATTTTGCGTATGGTTGACGCAAACACCTACTTTTTGGCAAAGCGCCATCTTCACGCTTTTAAGCACGACGTTTTAATTAGGCCTGACCTTGGCGATATGAGCCAGTATAAAGTTGAAAAACTTCACTTTGCTTACGAACAAGGTTATAAAGCGGGTATCGAAAATCTTGAAAAAATTAAAAAAATGCTTGACAAATAAAGTGTTATATAGTTTGAGTTTTAAAAGGTATAAATTATGGGTATAGAAAAATACGATAGTAATTTTAGCGTGGGTGGAACTATTCCTAGCACTAACGTTTACTTTAATGCTCTAGATATAAAAAACGCCCTATATGGCGTTTTTTATGACCATAGCGAAGGGCTTTATCGCCGTTTGCCAAAATCTATTTCTTCAAAGATAAGCGAAGCAATAGAGTATACTGCAAAGTGCACGGCTGGCGGTAGGCTTAAACTAAAAACCAACTCGCCGTATATTTCAGTAAAAGCCGTTTTAAAAAACGATAACGCGCTTTCGGTTATGACGGCTTGCAGTCAATTTGGATTTTCTGTAATTGAAAATCAAGTTTCGCATGCAACCGTGCACGCAGACGTAAACAAAGTTTTAAAGAGTGATAGCGAATATTTTACTTTTGAAGGCGTTAAATATTTATACCCAAAAGATGAGCACGAACTTACAATTTACTTTCCTTTATATGGTAGCGTAAAAGAACTTTACGTTGGCGTTAAAGAAGGTTGCTTTTTAGAAAAAGGCTCGAATTATCTTCATGAAAAGCCCGTAGTTTTTTACGGCTCGTCTGTAACGCAAGGCGGTTGCGCGTCACGCCCAGACACGTGCTACGTTTCTATGCTTAGCGAAATGCTAAACTTTAACTTTATAAACCTTGGTTTTGCGGGAAATTGCCTTGGCGAACTAGAAATTTCAGATTATATTGCAAGCCTTGACGCAAGTTGTTACGTTATGGGTTATGATTATAACGCGCCAAACCCAGAATATCTTGAAAAAACACACCTTGCGTTTTATAAAGAACTTCGCGCTAAAAAGCCAAACGTTCCTATACTTATAATAAGCGGGCCTAGCCCCGATAGAGTTACGGTAAACGTTGACGGAAAAAACGTAACTACCGTAAAAGGTCTTTTAGAAATAACTGAAAACGACGTTGGCACACGTAGAGCAAGCGTAGTATATCAAACTTATCTTAACGCTAAACAACAAGGTGATGAAAACGTTTATTTTATAAACGGCAAAACTTTGCTTGGTGAAGAAGGAAGATATCTTTGCACCGTTGACGGAGCGCACCCTAACGACGTTGGTTTTTACCGTATGGCACAAACTATCTACCCTGTGCTTAACAAAATATTAAACAAATAAAAAATAGCCCCCGTATCATATCAAGATGAACTGCGGTGGGCTTTTTTATTTACAAATTAAGTTAAATTAAATAAATCCTTAAATTGCCGTTAGGCAAATAAAACTGCCGAAAGGCAATAAAACTTGTCGCTAGACAAATATCACAAATTAGTAAGGATTTATTTGGTTGTTGCTACTTCCATTTGGGAAATAGCAACTTGCTCCTTTATTTTTTTGTGTTTTTATCTATTTTTTTAGAAAGTTCCTCGTGCCGTTTTAAAAACAATTTTGCCGAGTTACTAGCCGTAGTTTTTGGGTTTTTGTCAGTTTTTGGCGCTTTTGGTTGAGGCTTTTGTTGTTCGCTAGTTGGACTAAGCGACTTTGATAATTTGTCTATAACGTCGAATATACCGAACTTTTCCATAAAAACTGCTCCTTTTAGGCAAATAGTTGCGTAATTTTCATAAAAAAATCATTGATTATTAAAAAGATTTAGTATATAATATATACGTACGCACTTAAAGTAGAACTTTAATTTGCAATATATTATACTTGCGTTCCATTAAAAGGGAGTTTTTATGAAAAAATTACTTGCACTTATTATAGCCGTGGTTTCCATTGCTTGTTTCTCGCTTACGGGCTGTTCGGGCGTTAAGCCCCTTAAAGATGTTTCGGGAAACGTTGAATCGGGCAACGGCACGTTCCTTGTAGAAAAGGGCGCGTATCTTTATTTCGTTAACGGCTTAGGCGACTTTACCGTTACAAATAAAATGGGCGACATTGAAAAGGGCGCTTTAATGCGCGTTAAAAAAGCAGACCTTGCTAGCCTTTCAACTGCAACGGTAGAAACGGTTATTCCTAAACTCGTAACCACGTCTTCTGCGACCGACGGTTTTTATATGTATGGCGACTGCGTGTATTTCGCAACCGCTTTCGACGGGAAAGATAAATCGGGTAAAGTAAGAAGCGATTATACCGACTTCGTTCGTTTCGACCTTATAAAAGCCAAGGCAACTAGAATTACTTACGAAACTAAAAAGGTTACCGATTATACCTTCGTTCAAACGGGAAATGCAGTTACCCTTGCTTACGTTACTAGCGAAAAGGTTGACGAAGTTGAAACCAAAGGCTTTAAAGCGTATAATGCGTTAAACGGCGAACTTTTAGTTGAAGAAGAAAGCGTTGCAAGCATTTTAATGCCGTCTTCTTTAGAAGAACCTTACTTAGGCAATTACGTTTTCTATACTAGAAAAGCGCACTCTGAAGCACTCGACCAAGACGAAGGCTATGAAGAACTTTACCGTTACGCTATGGGCGATAGCGAAAGTGAACTTATTCTTTCGGGCGTTGGCTCTGCCGCTTTAGGTAGAGATAATAACGCTGATATTCCTAGCGCCAAACTCTTTAAGAAAGACGGGGTTCTTGAAAGCATAACGGGCTTAACCTTTACCCTTATTCAAAACACGGGTAAAGTTCTCGTTTTCAAAACCACCGATACCGATACTAACTATTCAACTTCTAAGTACTACTACGTTGAACTTGAAAATCAAGGCGCAAAAGTTGCCGACTTTACAGGTAGAATATGCCTTGGCGTTTCAAGCACTTGGCTCGATACTGCAATAACTGCAAGTTCTTATTATAAATCGGCTACCGAGATTTACTACGTTGAATCTTCAACCTACGTTGACCACTTAGTTAAGTTCGACTATTCGGCTAACGACCCCTACAACCACGGCAGAACTATTTTAACCGACTCGGTTAAAGGTATGAATATTGCCTTCGTTGAAGACGGTAAAATGTACTTTATAGAATCGTCTGCCGGCAACTATTACGTTTTAGATTACGCTACCGCAGGCGCAAAGGCTTATAAAGTTAACGGCTCTGCGTTAAAAACGGCTACCGACTGGTTTAAGCCAAGAGTAATAGATAATTACTTCATCGGCTCGTATAGTGCGTCTATATTTAATAGTTACCTTTACGTTATTGATATGACGGGTATCGGTGGCGACGAATACGAAGAAGCAATCAACGCTTACGCATCGCTTGATAGAGATAAGGTAATTGCGCTTAGGGGCACTTTACTTGGTAAAATGACCGAAGCCGACCAAACTTCTTACCAAGAAACTTTAGACAAAGACTATCCTTTAAAGGACGAAGAATAAAATTAAAGTCCACCGATAACGGTGGACTTTTTACGGAAATAATATGAGAATACTATCGTACGATATAGAAAGCACCACGGGTAGCCATAGCGACGGAAGCATGTGCACTTTCGGCTACGTTATATCGAACGAAAACTTCGACGTTTTAGAGCAAAAAGACATTGTAATGAAGCCTTTTACAAGGCGATACGAAACGCGAATAAAACTCCATTATGAAAAGGAGTTTATTAAAAAACAACCGCGTTTTACCACTTATTACGACGAGATAAAGGCGCTGTTTGATAGCGCAGACCTAATTATAGGCTTTTCCATTTCTAACGACGTTGAGTTTTTAAATAACGCGTGCAATCTATATAAATTACCAAAAATAACCTATAATTTTGCCGACATGCAACTTTTATACAAAACGGTTAATAAACGCCCTAATATGCAGGGGCTTGAAGGTATAGCAAGCGAACTTTCTATTGATTATCTTGCTCACCGTAGCGATGAAGATGCAAGGGTAACGCTACTCGTTTTAAAGCACCTTTGTAAGCAAGAAGGTTTATCGGCTTTGGAACTGTTTAGAAAGTTTCACATAACGCTTGGCGTTAACGACGAAAACGAAACCACGCCTTGCACTAACGGCACTTATACGCACAAAGAAATAAACTATTTAATTACCGAGTTCGTTGATAAAAATCGCCGTCACTCTCGAAGATATAAGGGTGGGCTATCCTTTAAAACGTTTGCGTTTTGCGATAAAATACGCTACGGCGATATAGACCTATTCCGTAAAATTATAAAGCGCATATACGACCTTAACGGAAAAATAGGGCAAATAGAAAGTTCAAACAACTTCGTGTATATCGAAGGCGAAGTTACCGAAAAGGAAAAAAACGCCTTACAAAGTAGAAACCACGGCAGAAAGCGAATAAGCGAAATTACGCTAGATAAACTTCTTGAAACGCTTGGCGAACTTCCCGAATTAGATTTTTCTAGCGACGTTGAACTTATTAAAAACCATCGCCAAGAAATTAAACGCCAACGCGAAATAAGGCGCCGTGAAAAAAGAAAAGAATATTTTAAAAATAAAGCGAACGAGCAAAAGGCTCAAGAAAACGCGCAATAAAAAACCCACTTAAAGGTGGGTTTTTTGCTTGTTATAAAAGGTGTTGTTTAGCGTTTTGCTTAATCCACGAAAGAATATAGTTAGAAAATCTTACCATATTTTCGTTCTTGTGGCTTTCGTAAGGTACGCAAAGCGCAACGGTACGGTATTCGCGTGGCGAAAGTGGTAAAACTTTGGCGCGCACCACTCTTGAGTTAAGTATCATTTCAGGCTCTAAACAAATACCAAGGTTATTCTCTACCATTGAAACCATAGCGTAGTCGTCACCCGTTCTATATTTAACGTTGGGCGTAACGCCGTGCTTTTTGAAAACGTAGCGAGAGTCGTGGTCGGTGTTTTCGTTAAGGCAAATAACGCTTTCCTTTTCAAACTCGCTAATGTCAACGCTTGGTTTGTTTGCAAGCGGGTGGGTTGCAGGTACTACTGCAAACATCTCGTCTTTAACAAGTGGAATTGTTTTAACGTTAAGGCTAATGGGTAGCGATAAAAACGCAAGGTCGCACGCCCCCGTTTCAAGCGCTTCTTCAATTTCGGCGTAACCACCGTCGATTATAGAAAACTGCGTTTCGGGGTATAAGTTTTTATATCCGTTTATAATAGAAGGCAACCAGTTAACCGCAACCGACGAAAAGGTTGCAATGGTAATTTGCGAACTTTTTTCACCACGGATTTTCGATGCAAGTTCGCTTGCCTTGTTATCGGCATCGACAACCGCTTTTATAGAAGGGAATATTCGCCTACCTTCGTCGGTAAGTTTAACGCCCGCTTTGTTTCTTACCATAAGCGAGAAACCAAGTTCTTCTTCCATATTTATAATAAGATGCGTTAAGCCCGATTGCGTAGCGCCGAGTTTTTTAGCCGCAAGTGAGAGCGAACCACTCTCAACCGAATAGATAAACGCTCTGTATTGTTTTAAAGTCATAAGTAAAGCCCTTTAATATTAGAATATTTCATATTATAGCACTGTGATATGAAAAAATCAACAAATATTTGTGTAAAATATGAAAAATTATTTGATTTTTTTGAAAAATTAGAATATAATGCATTATATAATTTATGTTTGATATGATTTTTCTTCATATAAAGGAGTTATTGTGGATATTTGGGAACTTATTGCTTTTATAACATACTTTGTAATAGTTCTTGCCATTGGCGTATACTTTTTCATAAAAAGTAAAGGTGCAGGCGAGAAAGAGTATTTCTTAGGTGGCAGAAAGATGGGTGGTTTTGTTGCTGCACTTTCTGCCGGTGCTTCTGATATGAGCGCGTGGGTGCTTATGGGCTTACCCGGGGCAATTTGCCTTATGGGTATGGGTCAAGTATGGATATCGGTTGGTTTAATAATCGGTACTATTTGCGCGTGGATTTTCGTTGCACCTAAACTTCGCCGTTATGCAATTAAGGCTGGCGATGCAATTACTATTCCAGAGTTTTTGTCTAATCGTTTTAAATCAAAAAACAACACGTTAAGAATTATTTGCGCAGTAATATTTATGGTTGCGTACTGTATATACACAGCATCTTCAATATCTGCGTGTGGAACACTTTTTGAAACCGTAACTGCAGGTTTTATTAACAAAACTTGGGGTATGATTATAGCCGCTGCCGTTATTATGGTTTACACCTTATTAGGTGGATTTAAGGCTGTTTGCTGGACCGACTTTTTCCAAGGTTTATTAATGTTAGGCGCTTTGTTATTACTTCCTATAGTTGCGCTCTTTGTTATGAACGGGGCAGATTTTGCTCCGTTAGGAACGGTAATAACCCCCGAAAACTTCTTCAACCCCTTATCGTCTGGCAAGTTTGACGGAACAAGTATAATAGATATAATTTCTGGTTTAGGTTGGGGTCTTGGTTACTTCGGTATGCCCCATATACTTGTAAGATACATGTCTATTAAAGATGAAAAGGAAATGAGAAAGTCACAAATTACCGGCAGTATTTGGACAACGGTTATTTGCATAATGGCATCGGTAGTGGGCCTTGTTGCACATAATTTCTTTGGTGATGCTATTAACAGTGGCAATAGCGACCAAGTGTTTATTATGCTTTCGCGCGCTATATTCCCCGGACTTATTTCTGGTATATTAATTTCGGCAATAATAGCAGCGTCAATGAGTACGGCAGATAGTCAACTTTTAGCATCGTCTTCAGCGTTTGCAAGCGATTTATACAAACCCGTTATAAGAAAAAATGCATCTGGCAAAGAAACTATGATAGCAGGTCAAATTGCAGTAGGTGTAATTTTAGTAGTTGCGCTTTTAATTGCTCTTAACCCCAATTCTGGTGGTATTATGGGGCTTGTATCTAACGCATGGTCTATATTTGGCTCGGCGTTTGGTCCTGTAATTTTATTATCGCTTTACTTCCGTAAACTTAATTATACTGGTGCAATATCTTCTATAGTAACTGGCTTTGTAACGTCAATAGTTTGGCTTTTCGTTATTTCAAAGGCGTTACCTGCTCCGTTAAGTTCGCTTTACGAAATTATTCCTGGTTTTGCGCTTGCTTTAATCGTTGCAATAGTAGTATCTCTTACCACTAAAGCACCCTCTAAAGAAGTTACCGATTTGTTTGACGAAGTTTCTAAAATGAGTTCAAAGGAATAAAATAAAACAACAAAAAAGCAGTGGGTTTTCCCACTGCTTTTTAATTTTATAAAATGTTAATTCCGTGCTTTAATGCTTCAATTTCAACTTCTTCTGGCCAAAGCGACGATTGAACTTCGCCTATGTGCGCTTTTTGAAGAATATACATACAAAGCCTTGACTGACCTATGCCACCGCCTATAGTAAGGGGAAGTTCGCCCGATACTATTTGCTTATGATAGGTAAAGTTAAGTTTATTTTCGGCGTTTGCTTGTTTAAGTTGCTCTAGTAGCGATTTTTCGTCAACCCTTATACCCATACTCGAAATCTCAAAGGGGGCGTCGAGTACTTCGTTGTAAAATAAAATATCGCCGTTTAAGTCCCAGTCGTCGTAGTCGGGCGCTCTGCTGTCGTGTGGTTTGCCGTTTGAAAGTTTTTTACCTATTTGCATTAAAAATACCGTTCCGTACTTTTTGGTAAGGGCGTATTCAAGTTGTTTGCCTTCTAAACCAGGGCACTCTTTTCGTGCTTGTTCTGCAGTTATAAACTTAACGTTTTCGTTAACGGTTAAGGTTAAGAAAGGGAACTCTTTTTTAGTCATTTCGTTAACTTCGCTTATTGCTTTAACGATATCTAAAACAACTTTCTTTAAATAGTCGATAGTGCGGTCTTCACGGCTAATAACCCTTTCCCAGTCCCACTGGTCAACGTAAATTGAATGAACGTTGTCAACGTCGTCGTCACGCCTAATAGCGTTCATATCGGTATAAAGCCCGTAACCACGCGAAAAACCGTACTTTTTAAGCGCAGTTCTCTTCCACTTTGCAAGGCTTTGAACAATTTCAGCGTCACGCCCAAGTTCTTTAACGTCGAACCTAACGGCACGTTCAACGCCACTTAAATCGTCGTTAAGCCCGGTGTCTGAAAACACTAAAAGGGGTGCTGAAACACGGGTTAAATTAAGTTTTTCGGCAAACACTTTTTCAAAATTATCTTTAACGAACTTTATAGCCTTTTGGTTGGTTATAAGGTCGCAATTTTGTTTGTAGCCTTTGGGTATAAAAAGTTTTTTCATAAAATATCCTTTGTAACGGCAAAGCCGTAAACGGTTTTTGAATAGAACGGCTCGTTTGCTTTTATAAACGCACCTTCAAAGTTTGGGTTGTTAACCGCGTTCGGGTAAACTTGGGTTTCTAAACAGAACGAAGAATTAGGAACGTAAGTTGCGCCGTTTTTACCCTTTCTTTCAGTTAAGAAATAACCCGTATATAGTTGAACACCCGGCCTATCGGTATAAACGCTCATTAAAACGCCCGTTTTTTGCGAATAAGCCCTAGCGCAAAGCGAGAGTTTTCCATCGCTAGAAAGGCAGTAATTCCCGTCGTATCCGTGCATATTTTCAATAAGATAATAACTGCTATTAATATCTTTAGATATAGCCTTAAACGAAGTAAAGTCAAGCGGAGTGCCGTTAACGTTAACGAGAACGCCCGTTGGAATAAGTTCTTCGTTTGTTTCCGTTAAATAGTTAGAATAAATATTTAAAAGGTTAGAGTGACCCGTGTGGGTATCGTGCCCGTCTAAATTAAAATAAGAGTGGTTGGTGGGGTTAAAAACGGTGTCCCCATCGCTTAAACCAAAATATTCAATAGATAAGTTTTCACCGTCTAAACTAAACTTAACTTTAACGTTTAAGTTAGCAGGAAAACCTTCTTCAAGGTGCTTTGAAAGTAGCGAAAGAATAATAAAGTTTTCGCCCACTTCTTCTTCAAGCCAAACCCTGTGCGAAAATCCAACGTTTCCACCGTGAAGGTTGTGTTTTTTTCCGTCGTTAACGGCAAGGTTATAGGTTATTCCGTTAAGGGTAAACTTTGCGTTTTCAATACGGTTAGAGTTTCTACCGCAAGTTGCGCCCAAGTACCCGTCTTGCGTTTGGTACGACAAAACGTCGTCATAACCCAAAACAACGTCAACGGGGGTGGGGTTTTTAACTATGATAGACTGAATAGTTGCGCCGAAAGATAATATAGAAACTTCTAATTCGCTAGAAGAAATTGTGTATTTATAAACGCTTTTTCCGTTTACAGTTTTTCCAAATAGGGTTTTGGTTACCATAGCGCACCTAATTATTACAGTTAATATATTAAATATTAACAATTTTTCAAAAGCAAGTCAAGTAAAGTAATAGTATGCGTTTTGTAAAAATACAATATATAAGGTGAAATTATGGGTTTTAAAGAAAATATTAACGCTTTTTTCGGGCTTTGCAACGTTGGTGGTTGCCCTTTTAGAATTACCGTTCTTGGCGAAGTTGGCGTTTACGTTGAAGGCGCAGTTAGGGTTATCGACGTTAAAGACGGCGAAGTGGCAATAGAAGTTAAAAATGCAAAACTATGTTTTTACGGAAAAGGGCTATCACTCGGCTCGTTTTGCGATAAAGATTTAACCGTTAAGGGAAAGGTTGAAAAAATAGTATGGCAATAAACCGTGGTGCGTTAAGGGCGCAAGTAAAATTAAAGTGCCAAAAGGCAAGATACGCCCCCGTTTTCTTTACGAAAAACGGCGTTTCGGTGTTAGATTTTAGCCTTATAAGTGAAGAAGTTTGCATAATAACCATAGATTATTGCGATTTGCGCAATTTTTTTGCTATTTGCAAAAATATGTGCTATAATATATTATTAGTAAAATACAAAGGTATTTTAGCGCCGTTTATGCTCATTATAAAAAGGGTGGGCTTGGTGCTTGGTATAACGTTATTTTCTATTTTAGCCTACCTGCTAAACGGGGTTATTTTAGAAATTGACGTAATAGGCTCGGCAAGCATTTATAAAAACGAAACGGTTGCCACACTAAATGCGCTTGGCGTTAAAAAATATTCCACTTTTCACGGGCTAGATTACGGCGTGCTTTCAAGCCAACTTTTAAAACAAAACGAACGGCTTTCTTTCGTTTCTATAAAAAAGCAGGGAAATAGGCTAGTCGTTAACGCTGAACTATCAACCGTTCCACCCACCGTTATAGGCGAAAATAAAAACGACCTTTTATCAAAATATAACGGCGTTATTGAAGAAATTGCAGTTTTAAGGGGAACGGCGCTTAAACAAAAAGGCGATTTAGTTTTGGTTGGCGACGTGCTCGTTGGCAGTTATCAAGTTGGAAAAAACGGCGATAAGTACCCAACGTTCGTAATTGCAAGGGTAAAAATACTAGTTACCGAAGAATATTTTTATAGCCTTGAAAACCCCACGGAAGACGATGCTAGGGCATACGTTAAAATAGCAGAGTTCACGTCGGGTGGCGAAGCCGTAAAAACAAGTTACGAAATTAAAAATAACGGCGTTAAAGTAACTGTTACTGCAAGATACGTAGTTTAAGGAGAACAGTTTGAAAAAAGCCACGGTAAAAATTAAACTTGAAGGCGTTAGGGTTGAAGACCTTATAGGCGTTTTTGACGAGAACGTTACCCTTTTAAATAAAGAACTTGGCGTTCTACTATATTTAGACGACGGGTTTATTATAATCGAAGGCGAAAGCGAAAAGGTAGATTTTGCTAAACTTTTAGTTGAAAAACTAATAGACGTTTTAAAAACGGGCGAACTGCTTGATAAAACCCGCATTTTATACTTAATCGACGCGCTTTCTTCGGGTGAAATTAAAGGAATAGAAAAAACTTTTTCGGGCGTTATTGCAGTAACTTCTAAAGGAAAGCAAATAAAACCTAAAACTTTAGGTCAAAAAAAATACGTTAACGCCATAAACGAAAACGTTGTAACTTTCGGCATAGGCCCTGCGGGTACGGGTAAAACTTACCTTGCCGTTTGTATGGCTGCAGTTGCCTACAAGCAAAAACAGGTTGAGCGCATAATTTTAACTCGCCCCGCCGTTGAAGCGGGTGAAAAACTCGGGTTTTTACCGGGCGACCTTCAAAACAAAGTAGACCCGTATCTTCGCCCGCTTTACGATGCGCTTCAAGATATGTTCGGGCTTGAAACCTATCAAAAACTAACCCAAAAAGGCGTTATAGAAATTGCACCGCTTGCGTATATGCGTGGTAGAACGCTTTCAAACAGTTACATTATTTTAGACGAGGCGCAAAACACTACTAAAGAGCAAATGAAAATGTTTTTAACTAGGCTTGGTGAAAATAGCAAAATGGTAATCACGGGTGACGTTACTCAAATAGACCTACCGCAAGGCAAAGAAAGCGGGCTTAATCACGCCACCAAGATTTTAAAGGGCATCGAAGGTATTTCAACGGTAATTTTAACGCATAAAGACGTTGTTAGAAATCCCATCGTTGCCGAAATAGTTAAAGCGTATACTCAAAGCGAAGAAAAAACAAAGAAGGAAAATCCTAATGTCAATAAACAGAATTAAATGGAAGAAAAAAGACCACTTTAGAACGTTAACGGCGTTTATATTAAACGCACTTATAGTAATAGCCTTAATGGCAGTTGCGTTGCTTATAAAAGTTGGTGGCATTAAACAGATTATTCAAGTTACAATGCAAGAAACTAAACTTATTGCTTTTATAGTCGTTTCGGTAGTGTTAACGTTTATAGCGTCTTACGCTTTTTACTACTCGCAATATCGCGACTTTATGTACAAAACTAGCAATATTTTTATGCTATTTGGCGTGCTTATAATATCGCTCGTTGCAAACTATGCGTTTGGTAAAATAAGCGTTTATTTAAGACCTTTTGCGCTTTGTGCGTTACTTGCCCTTTTATTGTCGGACAAGCGTTCCGCAGTATTTATGAACTGCATTTACTCAATACTTATGCTTATTACCGACGTTTTAACGGGCTTAAACGTAAACGACTTACTTTTCTCGTTTATCGTTGGCTTTACGTCGGGAATAATAGCCGTGTTTGCAGTTGACGGTGAAGGCTCAAGGGTAAAGGTGCTTACAAGGGGCGCTTTAATATCTATTCCCGCTATAATAAGCACTTTCGTTGCTAGTTATACTACCGATTATAAGCACCTTATATATAGCCTTTTGTTTGCGCTTGGAAGCGGTATTTTAGCCGATGCGCTTATGATGGTTATTCTTCCGTTTTTCGAAATGGCTTTCGGTGCGCTTACTAACTTCCGTTTAGCCGAACTTACCGACCATAAGGCAAAACTTATTAAAGAACTTTCAGAGCGTGCGCCCGGAACGTTTAGCCACACTATAATACTTGCAATGATAGCCGAAGCGTGTGGTAACGCAATAGGCGTTAACCCGTTACTTTGCCGTGCTTGCGCTTATTATCACGACGTTGGCAAACTCAATAAACCTGAGTACTTTACCGAAAACCAGTCGGGTAAAAACCCACACGACGACCTTATGCCCGAACTTTCAACAGATATTATTCGCGCCCACGCTAAAGACGGTGCCGAACTTATTAGAAAGCGCAGGCTCCCAGAAGCGCTTGCAAGCGCAGCAGAACAACACCACGGCACACTTCCTATTCGATATTTCTATATAAAGGCAAGCAAGTTTACAGACGGTGAACTTTCGGTTGAAAACTTCTGCTACTACGGCCCCAAGCCTCAAACCAAAGAAAACGCAATAATTATGATTTGCGATGCGTGCGAGGCAAAGGTTAGAACGATAAACCGTACCCACGAAAACGTTGACAAAGCCGTTAAAGATATTATTGAAGAAAGAATGGAAATGGAACAGTTTACCGAGTGCGATATAACTATGCGTGAACTTCAAATTATAAGAAACACCATAACCAACGTTTTATCGGGTGTTTATCACGAACGAGTTAAATATCCAAAACTTAAAACGGGGGGAAAGCGCAGTGTGTAAACTAACCGTTTTTACACCCGACGAAGTGGGGTTTGACTGTAATTTGGTGGCAAGCGCCGTTTATAAAAAACTTAACCAAACGGATAGTTTAGCAGTTGAACTCAATATCGTATCGCCCGAAGAAATTAAAGAAATAAATAATAGCCAGCGAAATATTAACGCCGTAACCGACGTTTTATCTTTCCCTACGCTTGACGGCGTTAGGTATAAAACCATAAAAAAACAAAACTTTCCGCTAGATATTTGGGTTGACGGAAAGTCTGTATTTTTAGGTAGCATTATTATTTGTGTAGAGCGTGCAAAAGAGCAAGCCCTAGAGTACGGGCATTCGCTTGAGCGTGAACTTTGCTATTTATTTTGCCACGGGCTTTTACACCTTTTCGGTTACGACCATATAACTAGCGAAGACGATAGTGAAATGCGCTTGCTTGCAACCGAAACACTTAAAACTTTGAAAATTGAAAGGTAACTTATGAAAAGTGGAACGGTAGCCGTTGTTGGTAGAGCCAACGCCGGCAAATCAACCTTAATAAACGTAATGGTAGGGGAAAAAGTGGCAATAGTTTCACCAAAGCCCCAAACAACTCGTGATAGAATACTTGGCGTATTAACTACCGAAAACTATCAAATAGTTTTTGAAGATACGCCGGGTTTTTACAAATCGAAAACCGAACTTAACCGTAAAATGCAAAAAACTGCACGCAAAACGGCAAAGGACGTTGACGCCGTTTTATTCGTTTTAGACGGGCACGACGGCGTTAAAGATGAAGATATAAATCTCTTAAAATCGGTGATGGGCGATATTCCCGTTATCGTTGCAATGAGCAAAATCGATATTATGCCTAAAGATAATATTCCCTTAAACCTTGTAAAAATTGCAGAAGTAGAAGGGGTTAAAGAAATAGTTCCCGTTTCTGCAAGAAAGGGTAGGAATATTAAAGAACTTATTGAAACCGTGCTTTCGTACTTACCTAACGGCGAAAAAATATTTGGCGACGACGTAATTTCTAACAAGAGCGAAAAGTTTATGCTTGCAGAAATTATGCGTGAAAAAATACTTTTAAAAACCGATAAAGAAATACCGCACGGCGTTGCAGTTGTGGTTAACGTTTTTGAAAAGGGCAAAAACGGGGTTTACGAAGTTAACCTTGATATAGTTTGCGAAAAGCAAAACCACAAGTCTATAATAATAGGCAAGCAAGGCGCAAAAATTAAAGAAATTAGTGCGTTTGCTAGGCAAGATATGGAAAAGTTCCTTGGCGCAAAGGTGTTTTTAACAACTTTCGTTAAGGTAAAGGAAAACTGGCGCGATAAAGAATCGCTTATAAGCGAACTTGGTTATAAGGACGACGTTTTATGAGAGCAAGGCGCAAAAAGCATTTAGACGAGCGTGCTAAAAAGCGTGGCGACTATATAGTCGTTTCAAAAACTAGCAAGGTTTTATCACTTCCCGAAAGCGAGCGTTACGACGTTAAAACCGTAAACGACCTTTTTCAAAATGATAACGATTTAGTTTTAGAAATAGGTTGTGGAAAGGGTGGTTTTATTATAAAAAACGCCGAAATACACACCGAACTTAACTTTTTAGGGGTTGAAGTTCAACTTAACGTTATAATATCGGGTGCAGAACTTGCAAGCAAAAAAAATCTTAACAACGTTAAGTTTTTTAACTGTGGCGCAGAAATACTGCCTTACGAACTTGAAAAGGGTAGCGTTTCTAAACTATATTTAAACTTTTCTTGCCCGTATCCTAAAAAGCAATACGAAAACCACAGGCTTACCTATTACTCTTTTTTAAATATTTACAAATACTTGCTTAAAAAGGGCGCAACCATAGAACTTAAAACCGATAATGATGCGTTTTTTGAATATTCGGTTAATTCCCTTATAGAAAACGGCTTTGAAATCACTTATTTAACAAACGACCTTCACTCTGGCGACACTACGGGTAACGTTACCACCGAATACGAAGAAAAGTTTGTTAGTTTAGGTAAAAACATACATAAACTTATTGCAAGAGGAAAACCATGAAACTAATTGAAAAAATAGACCTTTATAAAGAGTTTAATATTGCGCGCCCACAAGGCGCAAGCGGTTATCTTAACGCCTATATTCCAAGCAACTGCGAAGAAATATCTTTAAGCCGTAAACGCCCTGCAATTATAGTTGTGCCGGGTGGCGGTTATAATATGGTAAGCGAGCGTGAAAAAGAGCCCGTTGCCCTTAAATATTTAGCAAAAGGCTACGCTTCGTTTACGCTTGAATATTCTTGCGCTCCTTTAAAATACCCTTGCGCTCATTTAGAAGGCGCTATGGGGGTAGCCTACGTTAGAAAAAACGCCGAACTTTTCGGTGTAAATGAAAACAATATTGCTTGCGTTGGCTTTTCGGCAGGCGGGCATTTAGTTGGGTGCTTGGCAAACTGTTTTAACAGAGAAGAACTTAACGTTTTAGGTAAAGCAAAGGCGCTTATTAAACCAAACGCCTGCATTATGATTTACCCTGTTGTAACTTACGCTGGTCACGTTGGCTCGTTTAATAGTCTTTGTGGCGATAACGAAGAATTAAAAAGCGAACTTTCTATTGAAAAGTGCGTTACTAGTGAAAGCGTTCCTTGTTATATAGCGCATACTTGTGGCGACACTTGTGTTCCCGTGTTTAACAGTTTACTTCTTGCCACCGCTTACGAAAAAGCGGGCGTTCCGTTTTCACTTCACGTTTTTGAAAATGGCGAGCACGGTATGAGCCTTAACGATATTACTTGCGATTCAGTTGAAAGATTAAAAGCGCGTAAAAAATGCGCTTCGCCAAACTTCCCGTCGTGGCTTGAAGAAAGTTTAATTTGGCTTAACGAACGTGGTTTTGAAATAAAAGACTAATTTTCTCGATAATACTATCGAGATTTTGCGAGTATGGCGGAACTGGCAGACGCGTTAGATTCAGATTCTAATGGAAAACCGTGCAGGTTCAAATCCTGTTACTCGCACCAAACTTAAAACTAAAAAAACGCCATATAGGGCGTTTTTTATTTGCTTTTATATTCGCTGGGCGATTTGCCCGTTTTTTGTTTAAATACTTTTGAAAAATAAAGTGGGTCTTTAAAACCACACATATACGAAAGGTCTTTAACCGAAGTAAAGCCTTGTTCAATCAGCGTTAGCGCATAGTTAATTCTAACGCGCGTAACGTATTGAGAAAAGCCCGTTCCCACAACCTTATTAAATAGCATTGATAAATATTTGGGGTTATACGAAAACTCTTTGCTAACGCTTATAAGCGAAAGCTCTTCACGGTAAAAGTTTTTATCTATATATAATCTTATTTCGCTAATTAGTTTGTTTTCCTTTATGCGCAAAGAAACGTCTTGCCGTTTGTTAAGCGCACCGAACGTAAACAGTATAACGCTTTCGCAAATTAAATTAAGGCTTGCTTGTGAAGAAGAAACCATTGCAAGTTTAAACGCATCGCCAACTTCGGTTAGCGATTTTCTTACGGGGTTTAAGGTGGTAACTTGTTCTTCATCTAAAAGTTTTTGCGCTCTGCGCCCTAAAAAACTAACGTAATAATACGAAAAATCGCTACTTGGCGTAAGGTAAAACAAAGCGCCGGGAATTATAAAAAACACGTCGCCCGCCTCGATAAAATAGTTTTTGCCGTTAACGCTTAACGTTGCTTGCCCAGAAGAAACGTAGTTGATAGCGTAAAGCGCCGAAAGCCTAGGCTCAAGCATAACGCTTAAATCTTTTTCGTAAACGAAGTTAACAATGGTTATTTCACCGTCACCACTACTTGATGGAAACTTGCATATATTTTTATCTTTCATAACTATATTGTACACCCACTTATAAAAAAGTCAACAAAAAATAACTTATTTACATATTATTATGGAAATTATACATTTTTAATGGCTTATAAGCGTGCTATAATTAAAATATGGAAAAGTTCTTTACAAACGCATTTAACAATTTAACCGATAGCGAGCGTGAAAGTTTTTATCGCACCGTTATCATGCAAGACCCGTCGCCTTACGCAGAAAAATTGAGGGTAGAATATTACTCTAAAAAGTTTAAAAAAATGGGCGAAAACGTTAAAATAGGCCCTAACGTAAGAATAGTTAACCCAGAATATATCTCAGTTGGTTCGGGCGTTGAAATAGGCGCAAACGTCACACTTATTGCTCGTGGAAAAGGCGGTATAACGCTTGGCGATAACGTTTTAATTCAAGAAAGAGTTTATCTTGACACTCAAACCGAAGAGTGGGGATATATAACCGTTAACAACAATTCGTATATAGGCACGGGCGCAACTATATTCGGGCACGTTGGGCTTGAAATGGGAAGCCATTGTTTAATAGGTCAAAACGTAACGCTTACCCCTTATTCGCATAAGTATGAAGACCCTTCGCGCTTAATAGTAGAGCAGGGTGGAAATATGCAAAAAGTAGTTATAGGAAACGACGTGTATATAGGTATGGGCGTAAACGTAATGTACTCGGGTAGCATAGGTGACGGAAGTATTATAGGCGCAGGCTCAACGGTAGTTAAACCTATTCCGCCTTACTCGGTAGCAGTTGGAAGCCCCGCAAAAGTTATAAAGGAAAGAAAATAATGAAAAAAATTAGAGTTGGCGTTTTAGGTGGTTATCGTGGTAACGCAATGATAGAATATTGCAAAAAAGCCGAAAATGCAGAAGTGGTTGCAATATGCGATAAATCTGCTTACGTTTTAGAAAAACAAAAAGGGCGTGAAGGCGCAGAAAATATAACTTTTTATGATAATTTTAACGATTTTATTAAGCACGATTTTGATGCCGTCGTTCTTGCAAATTATGCAACCGAGCACGCTCCTTTTGCTATAAAAGCGCTAAATGCGGGCAAGCACGTTTACAGTGAAGTTTTGCCCTGCCAAACCTTAAAAGAAGCCGTTGAACTTATAGAAGCCGTTGAAAAAAGCGGGCTCGTTTACGCCTATGGCGAAAATTATTGTTATATGTCTGCCCCACGTGAAATGAAAAAACTTTACCGTGAAGGCAAAATAGGCGAGTTCGAGTACGGAGAGGGCGAATATATTCACAACTGCGAGCCACTTTGGCCAAGCATAACTTACGGCGATGAAAATCACTGGCGCAACAATATGTACGCAAACTTTTACTGCACTCACTCGATAGGCCCTATTATTCATATAACGGGCTTGCGCCCCGTGTCGGTTGTTGGCTTTGAAAGTAAAATAACGGAGCGTAAACTTCGCCAAGGCTCGAAAAGTGGTCTTTTCGGCATTGAAATGATAACGCTTGAAAACGGTGGAATTATAAAAAGTATTCACGGCGACCTTTATAAAAACTCCGTTTGGTATTCAGTTTACGGCTCGAAAGGTCGTATGGAATCTGCCCGTGAAGACGCAGGCGACGATTTTGTTAACACCCTTTACGTTAACGCCGATAACTACTCCGGCGAATACCCTGAAGACAAAAAGGCAATTAAATATAAGCCCCAAATGAATGACCTTGCTAAAAAGTTTGGCCACGCCGGCTCTGATTTTTACCCTATGTATAACTTCATTGAAAAAATTAAGGGTAACCCCGATGCCGACTGCATAGACGTTTACGAAGCGTTAGATATGTTTTTGCCCGGTTTAATGGCATACCGTTCGGTGTTAAAAGGTGGAGTTCCCGTTGAAGTTCCTAACCTTCGCTTAAAAAGCGAGCGTGATAAATACCGTTTCGACGTTGCTTGCACCGATAAAAAAATTGCAGGCGACCAGGTTATTCCCGTATTTTCGCTCGGCAACCCCGAAATACCCAAAGAAACGTATAACGCCGTTAAAAAAGAGTGGGAGCGCCGTGTTGCCGATAAAGAAATACCTTACTAATTTTGCGCTATTATAAAATAGGTCGATTTTTGTCGCAAATTGTAAATAACTGTTTAAACGGTTGATTTTTAGCGCTTTGCGCTATATAATAGCGTTATGGATTTTCAGTTAGTTTTTAGCAGTTTAATGTTAGGGGTCGGTTTGGCGATGGATGCGTTTTCCGTTTCTATTGCAAACGGGCTTTCTAGCCCTAATATGAAAGGTGACAAGGTTTTACTTATAGCAACGATATTTGCGCTTTTTCAGGCGTTAATGCCACTTACCGGCTACGTTTTAGTGCATACGTTACTTGAATATTTTGCGGTGCTACAAAAGTTTATTCCGTATATAGCCCTAGCACTTTTAGCGTTTATAGGCGTTAAAATGATAATTGACGGAACTAAACCCAAGTGCGACCTTTCAGGTTGCCGTACAATAAAGTTTTCAACCGTTATCGTTCAGGGAATAGCAACTTCTATCGATGCGCTTTCGGTTGGCTTTACAATTGCAACCTACACTGCAATAAACGCCGTTATATCTTGTTTGATAATAGGCGTTGTAACGTTTATAATTTGTTTAGCAGGCGTTGTAATCGGGCAAAAACTTGGCGATAAACTTTCAGGCAAAGCCGAAATATTCGGCGGTGTAATTTTAATAATTATAGGGCTTGAAATATTTATAACTTCATTTATTTAAAATCTCACGGCGTGAGATTTTTTTTATTTTTTAGTTTGTTATTAACAAACGAAAAAATATGTGCTATAATAGGTTTTGGAGAAACTTATGAAACTTATACATTTATCAGACGTGCATTTAGATAGTAACTTACAAACTAATCTCGATGCCGAAAAAGCAAAAAAACGCAAAGCCGAAATTGTTAACACTTTCGAGCGGGTTATAGATTACGCAAACGATAACGGAGCGACTGCGGTGCTAATTGCAGGCGACCTTTTCGATACGCCGAGAATAACTAAACTCACTAGAGAAAGGGTTTCTAATTTAATAGTAAACAATTCCCACATAACCTTTTTCTACGTTACGGGTAACCACGAAGAAAAAGCGTTTTTGTCGGGCTTTGAAAATATTCCTGAAAACTTAAAAACGTTTAGTGGAACTTGGCAAAAATATAACTTTAACGGCGTTACCATAACGGGTGCGTCACAAGATACGCCACTTGTTTACGACGCGCTTAATCTAAACGAAAACGACGTTAATATCGTAATGCTTCACGGTCAAACGGTTAAGCACGCAGGGACTTCGGGCGCCGAAACTATAAGCCTAACAAGTTTAGCAAATAAAAACATAAACTACTTGGCGCTAGGGCATATTCACTACTACGTTTCAGGCACGCTCGATAAGCGTGGCGTTTATGCATATTCCGGCTGTTTAGAAGGCAGGGGCTACGACGAGTGTGGTAAAAAAGGCTTTGTTTTAATAACCGTAGAAAACGGAAAGTTAGTTCACGATTTTATTCCCTTTGCAAAGCGCACCGTGCACGAAGTTGAAGTTAACCTTTCAAGCCATTTAACTTGGCAGAGCGTTGAAAGCGAAGTGCTTGATAAACTTTCTAAAATTAGCGCAAGCGATATGGTTAAAATTACGCTTACGGGAAAGTACGATAAAGACCTTAAAAAGAACGTTGAACTTTTAAACGCTAAACTCGACGGTAAGTTTTACGCCTTTAAAATTAAAGACGAGTCTATTATGAAAATTGCCGAAAAAGATTTAGAGAGCGACTTATCTTTACGAGGTGAGTTTTTAAGGCAAGTTCTGCGCTCAAAACTAACCGAAGAAGAAAAAGAAGGCGCAATAGTATACGGGCTTAAAGCGCTCGACGGGGAGGATTTATAATGAAACTTATAAAATGCCACGCCGAAAACTTTGGTAAACTCACGGCGTTTAGTTATAATTTTGAAAGTGGGCTTAACGTTATAAACGAAAACAACGGGTGGGGCAAAACTACCTTTGCGAACTTTTTAAAGGCTATGTTTTACGGTCTTGAAAAAACGGGCAAAAGAAGTTTAGATGAAAACGTTAGAAAGAGATACGAGCCGTGGAACAACGGCAACTTTGGTGGAAATGTCGACTTTGAAGTTAACGGAAAAACCTACCGTATAGAGCGCTTTTTCGGCAAAAAAGAAAGCGACGATACTTTTGCGCTTTACGACCTTAAAACGGGTAAGTTAAGTAGCGATTACACCGAAAATATAGGTGAAGAACTTTTCGGTTTAGATGCCGAAGCCTTTGAAAGAACGGCGTTTATTCCACAAAAAGCACTTGACACGGGCGTTAACGAAAGCATTGTTTCAAGGCTTAATTCACTTCTTCACGGCACCGACGAAACAACCAACTTTGAAAGTGCAATCGAGCGTTTAAAAGAAAGAAAAAAACGCCTTTCTAACCAACAAAAAACGGGCGTTATTGATAAACTAGATAAACAAATTACCGAAAAAGAACTTGAAATAAGCGGGTTAAATGCAGGTATTTTAGGGGTTAATTCGCTTAAACTTGAATGCGAAGGGCTTAACGTAAAAACGCAAAGTTTAAAAGAAGAAAAACTTGAAATTGATAACAGCGTTAAAAAGTACGGCGTTTTAAAAGAAAAAGAACTCAACCTTAAAAACTACAATAAACTCGTTTTAGAAGGCGAAAAACTTCAAGCGTCGGTAAAGGAACTTAGGGCGTTTTTCAACAACGTTGACTTAACGTATAAAGAAATAGACGAGGCGCGCTCGCATTACGATAACACCGTTAAAAAGCAAACGGAACTCTTTGCAAAAACCGAAAACAGTTACGTAGAAGAAAAATACGAAGAACTTTCTTCTTACTTTTCAAGTGGCGTTCCCACAAGCGAACAAATAATCGATTTAACTAACGATTTATCTCGCCTTAACGAACTTAAACGAATTGAAAAGTTAGGCGCAAGTTACGTTATTAAAAAACCCAGCGCAAAACCGTCGATTATAGGTGGCGGGGTTGGTTTAGCGCTTATATTAGGTGGCGTTTTATCGCTTAAAATAACTGCGCTTTCAATAACGCTTTTTGCGCTTGGCGGTGTTTTAGCACTTGGCGCTTTGGCAAAATATTTATACGATGCAATATCGTATAAAAACACCGTTTCTAAAATACCCCTTTTAACGCATGAAGAAAGGGCAGAACTCGTGGTTCTTAATAGCAGAGTTGGTGGCTTTATATCAAAATACGAAAGCCTTGAAACCGATTATCAAAAATCGCTTGCCGTTATTATGGCAAGACTAGACGATTATCAAGACGTTTCTAAAAAGCACGAAGTTCTTGAAAAAGAGTGCGCTATCTTAAAAGAAGAAATGCACGACAGTAAAGATAAGTTCGAAAGTTTTTTAGCGCGATATAAAGTGCCTTACGGGCTATCGTACCCTGAAAAGTTCGATTACCTTAAACAAATGCGCCACGAACTTGCAGGCAAAAGAATTGAACTTGACGAAAAGATTAAAGAAATTGAAGAGTTTAAGGCGCTTAAAGGCGTTGATTTAGGCGTTGAAACAAGTGCCGTTGATATAGATGAACTTCAAAAAAAAGCAAGGCTTTTACAAGGCGAAATTGAAGATTTAGAGCGCAAAAAAGGCGTTATATCGCAAAAGATACAAAACCTTGAAACAAGCGCTCAAAAAATAGGCGAATTAGAAGCCGAACTTAACCTTTTAAACCAAGATAGACAAGACTATAAAGTTCAGTTTAAATACGTTTCAAACGCAATAGATTTACTTGAAAAGGCTAACGAATCGCTTTGCGCTCGCTTTTTAGCCCCTGTTAAAAACGCGCTTACTAAATACTACTCAAAGTTAACGGGAGTTAACGTCGACAATCTACTTCTAGACGCCGACTTTAACGTTTCGTTTGAAGAACTAGGCCGTCAACGTGAAGTGGGCTATTATAGCAAGGGCTTTAAAACTGCGCTTTCTTTATCAATGCGCCTTTCGCTTATTAGTGCGCTATTTGAAAACGAAAAGCCGTATATAGTTTTAGACGACCCGTTCGTTGATTTAGACGGCGATAAACTTAAAAATGCGCTTGGCTTTTTAAAAGAGTTAGAAAGCGAATATCAAATTATATACTTTACCTGCCACTCGTCTAGAGTTGCAAAATAATTTTTAAAAAAGACCCGTAATTATTGCATTATTACGGCGCAAATGATATAATTAAGCAAAACTTATAAAGGAACTATTATTATGAGCGACAGAAAGTTTAAAAAAGACGCAACCAAACTTTTAACTAAGCACGAAACCCCCATTTTGCACGTTGAAGATTTTCCCGGAATTGCCCAACTTTACAACCCTTCGGTAGTAAAGTATAACGATGAGTTTATTATGCTCGTTTCGGTAGTTGACTACGCTGCAGAAGGCGAAGGTACCGACGTTGGCGAAACTAGAATTGCAAGAAGTAAAGACGGTATTCACTTTACTTTATCAGACGATAACTTTATTAAAATGCCTGACGTTGAGCCCTTTAATTTAACCAAGCACTTTATAGATAACCGAGTTACTAAAATTGAAGATACCTACTACATAGTAACCCCCGTTATGATGAAAGGCTGGCTTGCTCCCGTTGGCTTACTTGGTAAAACCACCGACTTTACTAGTTACGAGCCTATCTCTATAATAACTGCGCCCCGTAACCGCGGTGCAAGTTTATTCCCCGAAAAAATTAACGGAATGTATTATAAACTTGATAGACCTTACGACTATCCTTCTCAATCAAGTGGCGAGATTTGGATAAGCGAATCGCCCGACCTTATTCACTGGGGTAATTTCCGTCCCGTTCTTCACCAAGGTTATAAGTTTTGGAACACCGTAAAAATAGGCCCGACCCCCGCAATTAAAACTGAAAAGGGTTGGCTTGATATTATTCACGGCGTTGCGTCGACTGCGTGCGGAACTTATTACTATATGGGCGCAATACTTTTAGACCTTAACGAGCCTTGGAAAGTTATAGGCAAAACGTCGTCTTACCTTATGATGGCAGAAAAAGAATGGGAACTTCACGGAAATAGCGATAACTCGGTATTCCCTTGTTCGCCTTACGCCGATTACGAAACCGATACTTTATACGTTTACTACGGTGCTGCAGACCGTGCAATAGGCTTAGCAACTGGTAAAATTAGCGAAATAGTTGAAGCGTGCATAGAAGGTATTTAATATGATAGTTAACACTAGTTTTGCAACGGTAAGCGAAGTTATAAACGCCGTTAAAGAGCGTAAAATAACTTGCGCCTTTCACGATATTGACGGAACGCACTCGCTTATTCGCGACTGGCCACCCGTTATGAGTAGGGTTTTATACGATACGGCGTATAACGGTATTCCTAAAAACCTTACTAGCGAAGAAAATATTAACCGTTTAGTTTCTCTTTGCGGGGTAGAGCCCCTTGAAGAAACGGACAAGTTTTGCGTTGAAAGCGCAGGGCTTTCTGCACTAACTCAAATGGAGTGGGCAATAAGGCGCAACCAAGAACTAAATAGCGGTGAGTTTTCAAGTGACGTAAACTCTCAAATTATTAAACTTATTTGGCAAGGCGAAGAAAAGTTCGAAACCTTTAACGAGCCAGCCGAGTATCTTAACTATTTAAAAGAAGTAACCCCCAAACTCTTTTGGGTTTACGAACAAGTTTTAAACCGTTTTTGCCGTGACCACAACCTTTATAAAGCGCGCCAAAACCCCCAAGATTTTTTAGTAAAAGGCTCGAAAGAGTTTATGAAATATCTTTACGATAACGGCGTTAAAAACTACTTTGTAACGGGCGCAGTCGTAGATAAGAGCATAGAGCCCCCTATGGGTATGTACGAAGAAGTTTTAGGGTTAGGCTTTGAAATAGGCAAGGGAAAAGTAGTTGAAGATATTTTAGGTTCTACATGGAGCGAAAAAATACCCAAAGACGAAGTTATGTTCCGTTTGGTTAAAGAATTAGGCGTTAACGGCGAAAACGTTTTAGTCGTTGGCGATGGTAGAAGTGAAATTACGGCAGGCGTAAAACTTGGCGCAGTAACTTTAAGTATGCTACCAAAAACGGCAAAGCGCCAACGTGAACTTCACAAAGAACTTGGAACTAATATTATAATAGAAAACTATTTAGGCGAAGATTTAACTAAAATATTCAATTAAAAAAAGCACCCTGTGGGTGCTTTTATTATTTGGTTTTAGTTTTGTAGCAAAACTTTTCAACAGCAAGCGTTATAAGGGTGTAACACACGGCGTAAATGGGTGCCATAATTTAGTCCTTTATAATGCTCGTTTTTTCTTTTGTAAGCGGTAGGCAAAACCGTTTAGTAACGAATAAATTATACTACTACTAATTTTTAAAAGCAACGATTTTTAATTTGTATATTAAAAAAGCACCTTATAGGGTGCTTTTTATTTGTTATTATTTCTTTTTAAACTCGTTCATACCGTTAGTGCTACCACCGTCAACTAAAACGTCAACACCGGCAAGGTAGCCATTTCTTTCGTCTGCAACGGTTGCAAGCGCATAGCCGAGTTCTTCGGGTTTACCCATTCTTTCTTCTGCCGAGAAGGGAATAAGCATTCCACCGTCTTCTTTTTCAAGGTTGCCCATATCGGTTGCAATAAGGCCGGGGCTTAACGAAACCACTCTTATGCCTTTTTTGCCGTATTCAAAGGCACATTTTTTAGCGTACCAAATAACGAAGTTTTTAGAAAGCGAGTAAGCAAAGCCTTTTTGTTGATATTCGCCCTTTGCTATACTTGCACGCTTAACTAACTTTTTAACGAATAATTCTTCGTTTGTTTCTGCAAGCGCATACGCCTTTTTAGGAATTATAAACGAAGGTAAGATGTATGCCGAGTTAGAAGAAACGTCAACTATAACGCTACCTGGGTTCATAACCTTTGAAAACTCTTGGTTAACGTAAACGGTACCAAGTGCGTTAATTTTAAGTATTCCTTCGGGAGTTCCTTTCATAGCAGGTGAAACGCCTGCACAGTTAATAACGTTTTTAATTTCGCCAAGCGATAAACAAAACTCAACGAGTTCTTTAACGCTTTCTCTACTAGACGTGTCGCAAGTTTTAGCGTAGGCGTTAAAGCCAAGCGATTTAAGTTCGTTAACCCCGTTTTCAAGTTTAGAAAGAGTTCTTCCTGAAATAACTATAATTTTATCTTTTGCCATAAACTTAGCGGCTTCAAGCCCCATTCCGCTTCCGCCACCTGTAATAACACAAACGTTTGCCATAATAATTTTCTCCTTTAATTGTTTGAAAAATTATAACACACGGCACTAAATTATGCAAGCAAAACCTTAACTTTCTAAGGTAAAAACTATAATTATAAAATTAACTTGTGATTTTAAAGGTAAAATGCTACAATATAATTATAAAACTTACAAAAGAAAACCACAAAAGGTGTTTATAGGTGAAATATGAGAAAAAAACTTGTTATATCTCTACTTACTATACTTTCGTGTTTGCTTGGCGCTTTACCCATCGCTTGTAGTAGTACGCCAACTTTAAACGTTGAGTGTTATTATAAAGACCAAATGATAAATAGAGAATACGTAAACGACGGTAGCGATTTCGTACTTCCCACCGAAAGTGAACTTGGCGTATTAGAAGACGAGATTTTTATGGGCTGGTATTTCGACTTAGGATATAGAGTTCCGTTTACTCAAGAAGAGTTTAAATCAAACGCTCAAAATCATATGCCACTTACGGTTTATGCAAAAATAGTTAAACGAAACGACCTTTCAGGAACTGAACTAGTTGCCGATAAACTAGTTTTCAACCCCGAATACGGTGGCTTTGAAGGGGTGTTTTCTTCAAACTATTCTAGCCCCGACTTTTTAGATATTTACGATTTTAACCTTTATATTCAAGTTCCAAACGTTGCGTCGTTCGAGTGCTATTACGATGAAAACTGCACCTTGACTAACTATACGGGGCACGTTTACGTTTCAGGCTCTACCTTTACCGAGTTCTTTATAAAGGTAATTAACGGCGATGAAGAACAAGTTTACAAATTAAGGGTTAGAAAAAAAGAAAAGTACAACGTTACTTTTTTAGTTGACGGAAACGTTAATAATACCGTTACCGTTGAAGAAGGCGACACTATTACTGGTATTCCACAACTTATTTTGCCCGATAACGGCTATACTCGCGAGTGGGATTACGATTTTTCAACGCCTATAAACTCTAGTTTTACAATTAACGCAACTACTCCCGTTGCGCTTCCTGACGGCGGTAGGTACAAAGTTGAATACTATATTCAATCTAGCGTAAACCCAAATAATTACGACCGTATTTACACTAGCGACTTTATTTACACCACTACCGACCGTGAAGTTACCCCAACTCAAGCCGACCTTGACGCTTTTTCTACTTTACAAGACGTTGCTGGTATTTACGAACACTTTGAATATAACTCTCAAGCAAGCGTAAACTGCGTTGCAACGCATAACGGACACAACGTTTTAACGCTTAAATACGATAGAAAGTTATATACCGTTAACTTTAACTTAAACGGTGGAACGCTCGTTTCGGGCGAAACTACACAACAAGTTCGCTACGGCTATAAGGCGCAAGCCCCCGTTTTTGAAAAGCGTGGATACACCTTTAACGGCTTTAACACTAGCGACTTTACAGTTTTAAGTAATTACCTTAACTTTACCCCCGTTTACGACCTTGTAAATTACAACTTAACGGTAGACCTAGGTAGTTACGCTACTTATGAAGGGAATATTCCCACGTCCTACACCGTTGAAGACGTAATTACCATTACCGCACCCACAAGGCAAGGTTACGAGTTTATAGGTTATTCTATAAACGGAAGTAATTCGCTAGTTAAAACGGCAGTTATTTCTAACAGTGTAGATAAGGTAGAAATAACGGCTAATTACGAAGCGATATTTACTACTAACGTTTTAGTTTCGTCGGTAACTATTGCAGGCTTAACCGATTACGCTATTCAAAATTGTAAATCGATAGTTATTCCAAGTAGTATAGACGGAAAGAACGTAACTAATATTTCAAGCACGGCGTTTAGTTCGGTTAAGGAAACGCTTGAAGAAATTGATTTTACAAGCGCAACCGTAACTGCAATTCCCGCATTTGACGGGTTTACCGCTTTAAAAACCGTTAAACTTGGCGAAAAATTAACGAGTTTACCAAGAAACGCGTTCAGTGGTTGCGCTTTACTAGAAACAATAATTATTCCCGAAAACTCTTTAATAAAACAAATAAGCGATAGCGCGTTTAGCGGTTGCGCTAGCCTTGAAAATATCAATTTAACAAACCTTACTAGCCTTACGTCGATAGGCGTATCTGCGTTTAATGGTTGTAAACTTTTAACGGTAATTGATTTAAGCAATACTGCGTTAACTAGCGTAACTTCGGCTGCGTTTGCAGGTTGCGAAAGCGTTAATACCGTAAAACTTCCAAAAACTATAACTAACGTTTCGGGTGGATTTTTATCTGCTTTTGAAGGCATTGAAAACGTTGAAATCCACGAAGAAAACGCCAAGTATAAAATAGCAAACGGCATTTTAATTGATAAAACCACCCATACTGCGATAAGCAGTTTAAAAACGGTTGCCGTAACCGCTAACGAGTTTACTATAATAGGCTCTAACGCTTTTGAAAACGTTACCGTTACTAGCCTTGATTTAACGGGCGTAACCCACATTTACGGCTATGCGTTTAAAGGCGCCGTTTTACCTGAAACCATAACTATACCAAACACTTTACAAAACTATTATAAAAATTGCTTTGAAGGCGCTTCGGGTGTAACTCACGTTAATTACCTTGCTAGCGTTGTTAGTGAAAACACGTTCTATAACTGTGCCGACCTTACTAGCGTAACGCTTGCTAGTAACGTTACTAAAATAAGCGCAAGCGCGTTTGCAAAGTGCTATAACCTTTCAAGCGTTAATTTTGGCGACCTTACTAGCCTTACAACTATAGGCAATAACGCTTTTTACGCAAGTAGTATTAAAGCAGTTACTATTCCTGAAAGCGTAACTTCAATAGGAAAGGGTGCGTTTGCATATATAACTAACCTTGAAGAAGTTAACTATAACGCTAAAGCGGTAACTTCAACTAATAAAGAAGTGTTTAGAAACTCTGGTAGTGGCGTTAGTGGTGGCTTTACCGTTAAGTTTAAAGAAACCGTTCAAAAAGTTCCCGCTTACCTTTTCTATACGGGCGTTTCTACAGTTGAAAACGTTAAAAGCGTTGAGTTTTTAGGCGAAAGTCAAATAACTTCAATAGGCACTTATGCCTTTGCAAACTTAAAAAATACCGAGGCAATAGATATATCGGGGCTTAAAAACTTAACTTCTATAGGTGGCTATGCGTTTTTCTATAACCTAGCGCTTCAAACGGCAATTATTCCCGAAACGGTAACGTCGGTAGGTAGGGGTGCTTATTCTTGTTGTGAAAACGTTACTAAAATTACTATAAATAGCGTAAAGTTTAACGCTAACTACGATTATCCTTTGGGCTTTATTTTCGGAACTTATGAAAGCTCTACAAAATCTGAAAAAACAACCCAAAAAGTATTTACAGACGGGCATTCAACGGTAACTTATTATATTCCCACCTCGCTTAACGAAGTTGAAATTAACGCAAGTTACGTTCCTTACGCTTTCTTTAACAACGTGTCTAGCGTAAAAACCGTTAAACTTGGTGAAAACGTTCAAGAAATAAAACGCCTTGCGTTTTTAAACGCAGGAGTTCAAACGGTAAACTCTTACGCTACTAATTTAGCAGTTAGAGAATACGCCTTTGAAAACGCCCAAAGCCTTAAAGTTTTAAACCTTTACGGTGGAACTATATCGGCAATCGAAAGGGGAGCGTTCGCAGGTTGTACAAGCATTAAAAACGTGCTTAACGAAAACGGAAACGGCGTAAATATTACGGGCGTAACCGAAATAGGCGAAAACGCCTTTATGGGTTGCACGGAATTAGTTCTTGCTAAAATACACGGCGTAGAAAAGGTTTTAGATTACGCCTTTTACGGCTGTGAAAGTTTACTTACTATCGGGCTTGATAGTAACCCCATACTTGAAAGCGTTGGTAAATACGCCTTTGCAAACTGCACTAAACTTTTCGAAATGGTAATTCCGGGCACTCAAACGGGTTACGACTTTATTCTTCCTTCTTCGCTTAAAACGGTAGATAAAAATGCGTTTGAAGGTTGCGCTAACACTTCGATAGACGGTATTTTTGCAACCCAACTTGAAACGTATTTAGGAAAGGGTAGCGCAACGCGTATTCGCGCGCCTTATCTCGTTATAAATAGCATAAACGTTGAAAACGTAACCGAAGTAGAGTTCGTTAACTGCACGGTTATAGGTGGTTTACAAGGCGCTACAAACCTTGAAAAAATAACTCTTCCCGAAAACGTTTTAGAAATTGCAGATTACGGTTTTATGGGCGCACGTATTACCGAATTTGAAATACCAAACACCGTTCAAAAAATAGGTATATACGCGTTTGCAAATACTGCCGTTAAAGAAATGGTTATACCTGCAAGCGTTGTAAACGTTGGTAGGCACGTATTTAGTGAAACTAAAATACAAAGGGTTACCTTTGAAGCAAGCGAAAGCGAAGTTTCAATTGAAGACTATGCGTTTAAAGACCTTACTCACCTTGAAAAAATCACGTTGCCCGTTAAATATACGCTTTACGGCGACTGGTTGTATAGTGGTCAAACCGTTCCAACGTTTGACGGCTGTAATAACCTTTATTTAGTGCAAAAGGCAAACGAAGTTACTATACCTGCATCGTCGTTCGCGCCTAATAAGTGGGACGCATATTCTACGTCGCAATTAGTGTTTGGCGAAGATAACTTCGTTTACACAGAATATAATGAAATGCCTTTAATAATAGGCTTATGGGGCGATTATCCGCAAGATATAGTTCTTCCTGAAAGCGTAAACGGCAAAGATTATAATATAGGCGAATACGCTTTTGAAAACTACGACGATATCTCGTCTATAACTATTCCGTCGTCGGTTAAAACTATATACCCACGCGCGTTCCTTCGCACATATAAACCCGAAATAGATATTTATTACACGGGCACGCTTCAACAATGGGTTGAAATAAAACACCCAACGCACGAAGACGTTTTCTTCGGCATTAACAAGTTGTTTATAAACGGCGAACTTTTAACCACCGTTGATTTCACTACGCTTGCAGACGGCACCGAAGTTTTAAACTGCACGTTCTCTGGCATTGAAAGCGTTACTTCGTATATTCCTAACGACAAAATAACCGTTTCATATAGCGAAGCGTTCTTCAGAGAAGTGGTTTACGAAGTTGCTAGCGTAAGCGACTCTATTGTTTTAAACGACTTTATTTTCGTTCACCTTGGTAATAATAGTTACGAACTCGTAGGCTATGTTGGAGCGCACACCGAACGTCTAGTGTTACCAACTAGCGTTAACGGTTACCCATACGATATAGCGCAAGACTTTATGCATAGCGATTTGTATTTAACTTCGCTAGTCGTGTCAAGTGGCGTTAGAAATATAAAAGCAGGTGCGTTTACTAGTTGCTACTTACTATCTAGCGTTGAGTTTGAAGAAGGCGTTGTTAGCATAGTCGATGCGTTCGGTTATTGCGACGACGTTAGAACGCTTATTCTTCCCGATAGCCTTGTAACTATGGAAGGTTGTTTTGCTCGCTCGAACGGGCCTGCAGGCAGTTGGATAGGCTATATAAGATACGGCAAAAACTACGTTGGCAATTACAACGTTGCTTATAGCCCCTATGAAACAATTCATTATAATAACGAAATTAAGGCTGAAATTAAAGAAGATGAATATAGGCTTATAAGCATTAACCTTGAAGGGCTAAACGCTAGCGAATATTCAGTTCTTGGTGGAATTGATTTAACCCAAGCGTATTGTATTCTTTACGCTAACGCTAACACCGTTTTACCATACGGCACTAATTTTAGCGAAATATACTTTAAAGGCACGCTTGAAGAATATTTGCAAGTTGTTGTTTCAAAACAAACAGCTTCAGATTGCGTTTATATAAACGGCGAACTTTTAACCGAAGTTACCGTAAGCAATAACGTTTCTAGTTACGCTTATTACGGCATAGGCTCGCTAACAACCGTTAATATAAATTACGGCGTTACCGAAATAGGTGCGCATGCGTTTGAACATACTTCGCTTAAAGAAGTTGAACTTCCAGATAGCGTTACTAAAATAGGCGAAAGCGCGTTTAATTTAAAAAGTGGAGTTAACTGCCGTGTATTTAACGTTGGTGGTGGGCTTAAAGAGTTAAACGCCAACTCGCTCCCTAATAAAATAATTAGTTTAGTATTAAACGCTCAACTTTCTTCGTTTGTTAAAAGTGAAGAACAAGATATAGGCGAAATTGTTTTTGATAAGAGTAGTTCAAGCGCTATATCGGGTGGAAATTATATTCAACTTGGCTCGGGAAATTATATTTGGTATGCTAAAGACGTTGTCGATATCGTTATAGATAACCTTTCTACCTACGGCATAAGCGATGCGTTCGTCGGCTTTAAAAACGTTAAGAGCATAACATTTAAAAACTGCGACGTAAGCGATTTTAGCCTAGTAGACCTTACCGAACTTGAAACGGTTGTTATAGAAGATAGTTGCATTAGTACGTTCCGTATGGAAATTAAAAACTGCCCGAAACTCAAATCTATAACCATAGGTAAAAACGTTAACTACGTTGAAATGAAAAACTTGCAATCACTTACTAGCCTAACGTTTAATAGCGGTGGAACTAGCACCGATTACTGGCAATGCTCGGTAGATAACTGCAACGCTTTAACTTCAATTATTCTTCCCGATAGCGTTACGGCTATAATAACCGATTTTGTTTCAAACTGCGCTTCTTTACAAAGCGTTTATATTCCTGCAAATATAACTAGCATTTGCGCGCAGGCAATTTATAACTGCCAAAACGTAAAAGAAATACGCTTTGAAAACTGCTATAATTATTGCAATTCCGATTCAAGCATTTCATACGACTTTACAAACGAATATGAAAACGCAACGTTGTTTATCGAAGCAAATAAAGAAGTAATAAAAAAGGTTATAGAAACCGAATAACAAACTAAAAAGCGCGTAAACTTTACGCGCTTTTTTATTTTTCTATATATTAAATTAGGTCTTGGTTGTAAACTGCTCTTGCTCCGCCAACGAACTTTCGGCGAGTTCTTGCGCCCACAACTAACGCTTCGCCAATTTTGTTGTTTTCAAGGCGAAGTGGAACGGCAACTTTTTTAAGGTGCATTCCAATAAGCGTTAAGCCAATATCAATTCCCGCATCGGCTTTAATTTCTTCAACAACCACGGGGTTTTTAAAATGAGCGTACGCTTGCGTTGCCATCGAGCCACCTGCCTTTGGCTGGGGAATTACGTTTACTTCTTCTGCAAATGGCAACACGCCTTTTTCAATAACTATTGCTCGGTTAAGGTGCTCGCAACACTGAAAGGCAAGGTTAACGCCCTTTTGAGTTGCAACTTCATAAATGGATTCAAACACCGTGCAAGCAATTTCCGGTGAAGACTGCGTTCCTATTTTCGAGCCTATAATTTCGCTTGTAGAACAACCTATAACAACTAAATCGCCCGTTTTAAGTTTTGCCTTTTCATAAAGTTCTTCAAAAACTGCTTTTGCTTGTAATCTAAGTTTATCTTCCATTTTATAACTCCTTTTTATTTTATTATAAATCTAAATTTGATATTATAAAATACCGAAAAAGAAGATTATTATATAACCAGATAATTTTTATTGATAACAAAAAACACTCGTTCGGGTGATTTTTATTTGAATTGTTCTTCTCCGTATTTAGAAAAATAATAATATATTGCACGTTTTGCGATAGAGTAGAGTATGGCATACATTTCGTCAAAAGTCCAACGGTCTTTTCTGAAATAATAACTGCCTCTATTGAATATTCCGTTAGGACCAACGTTAGTTGTATGGTCAACGTTTAATTCGCCAAACATTGCTATCGTAATAACTCTATCTAATATAGAACTACCTTCATCAAAATCGCAACCGTCGCCAAAGCATACGAAGGGGAATATGTTTTCAGTTAGCATATAGGTTTTAAAACCAATAACGTTTTTACCAAGCCTTTCTATGGCGTTTCCACGAGATTGTGGTTTTAATCCTGCAATTGCTCTACTATCGTTAGTGCCTTGATTTTTTACTTCAACAATTAAAAGAGGATAGCGATTTCCAGATTTATCAACAATATAGGTAATTCCACCGTCTGGGGACATAAAAGAACTAGGTCTAACGTCAGCAAAAGAAACTTCGGGGAAAGCGTTTTTTAATATAGAAATTACGTCTCCTAATAAAACTTTCTTTTCCCATTGAAGATTTACATTAAAGTCGCTTTTTAATTGTTCTTTTAATTTTGATATAACTCTAAAACATAATTTGTCTTCGGTGCGAGAAATTGAATTTATTATCGTGTCTAATCGTTGATTGCTTAATTGCGCTTTATTACTCATTAGTTTCTCCTTAATACTTTTTCACGAGATATAAAAACTCTTTAACGTAAATATCTCTATTATTTAGGTTGCGTGAGCCCCTAAACGTGTTATATTCTTTATCAAAAACCCTAACTTCGCCAACTTTTTCTAACATTTCAAGCATTTCATCTTTCGTGATAAACCCGTCGGAATTAAAAGATATAATTAAATATTTTGCTTTAAGATTACTACATAAATCGTTAAGTTGGTTTTTTGCATAGACCTTTTTATTGTATAACGATTTATTCCAGTCTAACGGAATTCCTGAAACTTGGCTAATATTTTTAGGCTCAACGTAATTCGTTATCAGGTTAAGCATAAAGTAATTCGAGCCGTAAGGGTGTTGATTGTAAGGTGGGTCTATGTATGCAACGTCAAGTTCTGGTAGTTTTTTAGCAAGTTGGTTTGCGTCCATTTTAAATATTTTTACGTCTGTACTAAAATTACTTAAAACGGGTTTTTGAAGTTCTATATCTTTTAATATTCGCGATAATGCGTTTTTACCATTTCCACCGTATTGACCTATTCCCGTGCTTGAGTTTTTGTAAAAACCTTTAAAAACCCCACTAGTATTGTTGTGTACCGATGCTTCGTAAAGTAACGGTGCAAGCAATAAACTTTTATAGGGTTCTGGAACAAGTTCAATATAACGTCTTGCAGTATCAATATACATTGCGTTGCGCGTTGTGTAAAATACGCGCTCACCAGGTTTTATATGGCAATCATCCTTTGGAGCGTATAACTTTGTTATAAAACCATCGCTTAAAGGTTTGCAAGTCAGGTCGTTAATAATAGAATTATAGTATTCGCTAAATAATTTATAATTAATGTCTTGCTTGTTGCGCAAATAACAATTGTTTATAACTTCGCAGTAATCTTCAAGGTCGTTTGTATAGAGTACACTAGAATGTTGTTTTAAATAACGTGAAACTATTCCAGAGCCTGAAAACATATCTGCAACGCTTAATTGTTCTTTTTTTAATTCTGCTTTAATAATCTCAATAGTCGTTCCTATAAAAGATAAAAGCGAACGTTTATTTCCCAAATAAGTGATAATTTGTTCTGTAAGGAATGCACTCGAATCGGTATTGTTGTATATGTAGTTAGAGTCTAATAACTTCAAAGTTTTGTCTCCTTACAGCGTTTTAATAATTATAACATAAAAAACGACTATTATCAATAAAAGAAAAACAAAATGTTTTTAAAAATGCAATTATGATTTACCCGTTCGAATCCCTAAACGTCTTTACAAACAAAAAAAATGCAGTAGTTTTTGCTACTGCACTTTTTTGGCGGAAAAGGCGGGATTCGAACCCGCGCTACGTGATTAACGTACTACTCCCTTAGCAGGGGAGCCCCTTGAGCCTCTTGGGTACTTTTCCATCTCAAGTTAAATTATTAAGTTTTAATGTTAAATCTAAAATTGCAATTTGGCTTCACTGCTAAGGGCACCGAAGCAGGGGCGCGACTCGTTAAGCAAACAGTTCAGTGAACTGTTTGTAGACAAAGCGGCGAACAAACTATGTTTGGAGCAGGCACGCAGTGACCTTGAGCCTCTTGGGTACTTTTCCATCTCAAGTTAAATTATTAAGTTTTAATATTAAATCTAAAATTGCAATTTGGCTTCACTGCTAAGGGCACCGAAGCAGGGGCGCAACCTAATAAACAAACAATTTAGCCTAAACATAATAACACAATACAAAAATAAAGTCAAAACATTTTTATACTTTTTTTAAAAAATGGAAATAGGGCGCAAAAAATCTAATTTTTGGCACTTTTCGGCAAAATTATTACTTTTCAATTGACAAGCATTACAAAATATAATATTATTTTTATTATTAAATAACGCGAAATTGTATTCGCGTGGAGGTTTTATGTTTAACGCAAAAAAGTTTTTTAACAAAAAAACTATTACGTTGCTTGTTGCTGGTGCAGTAATTATAACATTGCTTATAATTGCCGTTGCAACCGGCGCAGTGCACAACTTGCTTGACTGTCCCGACTGTGTTGGTGGCGTATGTGACGCTTGTGGTGGCACTATGGTTGACTGTGACTGTACAGACGGTTTATGTGGAACTTGTGGTGGCTCTGGCGTAGTTGAAGGCTCGCTTTGGGCGCTTTTACCACCCATTATTGCAATCGGTTTAGCGCTTATCACTAAAGAAGTGTTCAGTTCGCTTTTCATCGGTATTTTATCAGGCGCAATTCTTGCTTCTGACTTCAATTTTTTAAAGACTATCGACAATACCGTAAACACCGGTTTAATTAGCGCAGTTTCTGGCACCGCAGGTATTTTCATTTTCTTAATTGAACTTGGAATTATAGTTTCAATAGTAAACAAAGCAGGTGGCTCAAGGGCGTTTGGCGAATGGGCAAAGAAAAACGTTAAGTCAAAAGTTGGCGCACAACTTTGCACTTTCGTGCTTGGCGTTTTAATCTTTATAGACGACTATTTCAACTGCTTAACCGTAGGTTCGGTAATGCGTCCTATTACCGATAAGCACAAAATATCACGTTCTAAACTTGCTTATTTAATCGACGCAACCGCCGCTCCCATTTGTATGATAGCACCCATTTCTTCTTGGGCTGCCGCCGTTGCAGAATACGCAGCTGAGGGCGAAGGTTTAAAACTCTTCGTTATGGCAATTCCGTTTAACTTCTACTCGCTTTTAACGTTTGTGTTTATAATAGCGTTAGTACTTATGAAGTTTGACTTCGGGCTTATGAAAAAACACGAAGAAAACGCAGAAAACGGTGACCTTTTCTCTGGCGCACAAGTTTCGCAAGAAACGGTTGAAGCAAATGAAAAAGGTAGAGTTATCGACCTTATTATTCCAATTGTAATGTTAATAGTTTGTTCGGTATTTGCGCTCGTTTACGTTGGTGGCATATTCGACGGATTAACCTTCGTAGAAGCGTTTGCCGCAACCGACGCTACCGTTGGTCTTCCTTGGGGTGGTCTAATAGCGCTCGTTCTAATTATAATTTATATGGCAATTAGAAAAGTGGTTAGCGTTAGCGATTCTATGAAGAGTATTCCACAAGGCTTTATAGCAATGGTACCTGCAATTTTAATTTTAACGTTTGCTACCGCTCTTAAAGAAATGACCGCTATTTTAGGTGCTAAATACTTCATAGGCGACCTTATGGCTAACGGCGCAGGCTTCCTAGGTTACTTCTTACCTGCAATTATCTTTATAGTTGCTTGTATTCTTGCCTTTGCAACGGGTACTTCTTGGGGTACGTTTGGTATTTTAATTCCTATAGTAACGGCAATGTTCCCAGAAGGTGGCACTATTATGATTATTAGTATGTCGGCTTGCTTAGCAGGCGCAGTTTGTGGTGACCACTGCTCACCCATTTCAGACACTACTATTATGTCGTCTGCAGGTGCAGAATGCGAACACTTAAATCACGTTACCACCCAAATACCTTACGCAGTAAGCGTTGCGGCAATTTCGTTCGTAATGTATATAGTTGCAGGCCTCGTTCAAGCGTTCTTACCGTTTGGTTGGGCTGCTACCGTATGCTTAGTTTTAGGTGCTTGCTTAACGGTTGCTTTCTTGTTCGTAATGAAAAAAATTACTTGCAAAAAGTAAAAAACAAATAAACACAATAAACGCTCGCTTTAAAAAGTGGGCGTTTTTTATTGCTTAAAGGCATTGTTTTTATAAAAAACACCTCTAAAACCGTTTACAAAGTAAAAAAAATATGGTAATATAATCTAGCATAAATCACACCGATAAATTGCTCGGCTTCGTTGTTCCGCAAAAAAAATCTCAAATCCGCGGAATATAATCGAGAAAAAACTTTTATCGGGAGGAATAAACGGAGGAAATATTTATGGCAGTATGTTCAATGAAACAATTGCTCGAAGCAGGCGTACACTTCGGTCACCTTACGAGCAGATGGAACCCCAAGATGAAAAAGTACATCTACGGCGCACGCAACAATATTCACATTGTTGACCTTCAACTCACCGTTGAAGAAATCGAAAAGGCTTACAAGTTCGTTGTAGAAGTTGCAAAATCAGGCAAATCGATACTTTTCGTTGGTACTAAAAAGCAAGCGCAAGAAGCAATTGCGCAAGAAGCAGAAAGATGCGGTCAATTCTACATCAACTCACGTTGGTTAGGTGGCACGCTCACCAACTTCAAAACCATTCGTTCAAGAGTTGATATGCTCAACAAACTTGACAATATGGAAAAAGCAGGCGAGTTCGACCTTCTTCCTAAAAAAGAAGTTATCGGCTTAAAAGCACAACGCGAAAAACTTCAAACCGTTCTCGGTGGTATTAGAGATATGCACGCTCTTCCCGGCGCACTCTTTGTCGTTGACCCCCACACTGAAGACATTGCTGTTAAAGAAGCAAAGAAACTTGGTATTCCCGTTGTTGCTATTACCGACACTAACTGTGACCCTGACAATATCGATTACGTTATCCCCGGTAACGACGACGCTATTAGAGCAGTTAAACTTATTGCATCTATCATAGCAGACGCTGTTATCGAAGCAAACCAAGGTGCAGACGCCGTTAAACACAACGTTGAAGAAGACGAAGAAGTTTCAATGGAACAAGCACAAGAAGTTCAGATTGAAGATAAGACCGAATAATTTATAAGGAGAAACAATTATGGCATCGTTTACCATGGAAGATATTAAAGTTCTTCGTGAAAGAACCGGCGCAGGCATGATGGACTGCAAAAACGCTCTTCAAGAAAATAACGGCGATATGGAACAAGCAGTTACCTATTTAAGAGAAAAAGGTATTGCTAAAGCCGCTAAAAAAGCAGCGAGAATTGCCGCAGAAGGTCTTGTAGATAGTTATATTCACATGGGCGGTAGAGTTGGTGTTTTACTTGAAGTTAACTGTGAAACCGACTTCGTTGCTCGTGGCGACCAATTTAAAGAACTCGTTCACGATATAGCACTTCACATTGCTGCTGCTAACCCTTCTTACGTTACTAAAGAAGAAGTTCCCGCAGAAGTTATCGAAAACGAAAAGGCTATTTTACGCCAACAAGCAATTGAAGAAGGCAAGCCCGCTAACATCGTTGACAGAATGGTTGAAGGTAGAATTAAAACCTATTATGAAGACAACTGCTTACTTTGCCAAAAGTTTGTAAAAGACCCTTCTAAGACCATTGAAACATTAGTTACCGAAGCAACTGCCGTTATCGGTGAAAAGATTTCGGTACGTCGTTTCGTTCGCTACGAAATGGGCGAAGGCTTACAAAAGAAGAGTGAAAACTTAGCAGACGCTGTTTCGGCATCTGTTGCAGAAATGAAAAAATAATTAAAAAAGGAACTTTAGTTCCTTTTTTTTAAAACAAAAAATAGGGGGTAGATTATGGCTGTTAAGTACAAAAGAGTTATTATTAAAATAAGTGGCGAAGCGCTTGCGGGCGAAAAGGGCATGGGTTTTGACCAAGCCGTTTTACAAGGCGTTGTTGAAGAGATTTGCAAAGTTCACGACCTTGGCGTTCAAATAGGTATCGTCGTTGGTGGCGGTAACTTCTGGCGTGGTAGACAAGGCACCGAAATGGAACGCACCACTGCCGACCATATGGGTATGCTTGCAACCGTTATAAACGCGCTTGCTCTTCAAGATGCTATCGAACGTCGTGGCGTTCCTACCAGAGTTCAAACTGCGCTTAACATTACCCGCGTTGCCGAGCCTTACATTTTAAGAAAGGCGCTTTCTCACCTTGATAAAGGTAGAATAGTTATATTTGCTTGTGGAACGGGTAACCCCTTCTTCTCTACCGACACGGCAGTTGCACTTCGTGCAGCCGAAATAGGCGCAGAAGTAATTCTTCTTGCAAAGAACGTCGACGGTATTTACGATAGCGACCCCAAACTTAACCCGAACGCTAAAAAGTATAAAGAAATAGGTTATTTAGATTTTATTTCGCAAGGCTTAAAGGCAATGGATACCGCAGCCGTTGCAATTTGTATGGAAAACAAAACCCCTATTCTCGCTTTCGGGCTTGACGAAGAAGATGCTCTTATTCGTGCCGTTAGTGGTGATGATAGTTTGGGAACATGGATTAAATAATTTTTTTAAGTCCCTATAAGCGTCGTTATGCTTCGTTTCTGCTTCGGTCTTGCGACCTTGATGACCAAAAAGGTCAATCAATTCCGCAATCCCTTGCGAGCCTTGCCTAACTTGCTTCTAGCACCTTAAAAGTTTTAAGACACAAAAAAGCACCCGCTTGGGTGCTTTTTATTTCGTTATTTGCGTCGTTGGGCGTTGTTTACTGCCACACCGTCAAGACTTAAATGACCAAAAAGGTCAATCAATTCCGCAATTCCTTGCGGGCCTTATTTTTTATTATTTACAAAATACGACAAAATAATATAAAAAAAGCCGTAATATTTAAGGTTTTATGTTGACAACGCATATAGCCAAACTGTATTATATAATTAAGGAGAACACTTATGAAAAACAAAAAATCCTTTATAAATAATAACGTAATAAAACTAGTTTTGGTTATGGTAATAGCGCTATCTTCATTTTCGCTTTTTGCCTGCAAAGAAGAAGAGCCCGTTATAACTTCGAGTATTACGGTTTCGCCTTATTATGAGCAAGCAATAAATCAAGTAAGTTCACAAGTTTATTTTACAGTTGAACTCACTGAAGAAAACCCCAACCAAACGATTACTTTGCCCACAAGTTTTTTATTTGGTTACCCAAAATTGAAAACGGAATATTGTTTAGAAAGAATAAGTGAAAAAGGGCGTGAAGAAGTTTATATAAAAGATACAGATATAGATGATATTCAAGATTATTATAAAATTGAAAAAGCAATTAGTTACTATATTGAAAATAACGAAGGTGAGTTAGAAGAAATTAGTAATAGTGCTAGAACTAACACTATGCACAATTACTCTGACACTATTGATTCAACAAGTATCGATTATTCAACGCATTTAAACGAACAAACGAAAAAGCACGTTGTAAAATACACAGTAGACAAATCGAAGTTTCCAGAAATATACGGCAATGCACCTTACGAAAATCGATATATCAATTATTCACTTACGGTTTTAATGGAAGATAACTCTGGTGATAAAGAAATTGATTTTGTAATTGACGGTGCAACTCAAGTAAAGAACTTTTTCTATGATTCTAGAGCACATTATACGCGCGATTTAAAAAACTATATTTATGAAAAAGATAAATCTTCAACATATGAAACAATAAAAGTTAGCGCAATCGACAAAGAAACGGGCGTTGTTTTGACAGATAATCTAGTAGGAAGAGCAGTTAGAGTCGAGTCTAAAAAGATTTCAGACGATATGTCATTCAACGATTATATAGGTGCTGATAGTTTTGCAAATGGTTTATATATTGTTCATTTATATTATGAAGGTAGTGAAACGCACAAGTATAAATTAGAATACGTTTACTTATACGTTTACGAAAGTTTATAATTAAAAATTAAATACAAAAGCCAACGATATTAAAATACTAAAGAATATAAATAAAACCATAAAGGAAGGTAATTTTATGAAAAAAAGTATTTTAGTAATAGCGTTGGCTTTTATTATGCTTTTTAGCGCCATTTTTGGCGTTAGTAACTTGCAAATTGCCAAGGCAGATACAACCACCGAAACGCTTGAACAAAAAATAGAGCGTTTAACTTCAAGCGATATTATTGATGGTGAAACACATACATATACAGATACTGTCACGGGTGAAGATATTACCACACAATTAACAATTCAGCAATTTGCAGAGAATTATAACAAAGAAAGTGGTTACACATCTAATGATTTAACAAATATCTTACCTAAAATTATACCTATGGAATTATTACGCACAGACGGCGTCTATTATCACGTGGGTAAAGAATATGCTTTTTTTATGGAGACACAACCCACTTATATAGATGATTATATTGGAAATAAAGAGAAAAGTTCTAACATTTTAATAATTGATTATAATGTAGAGTTGGCAAAGGATTCAATTAGTGGTATAGAAATTAAACACAAGCCGATGTTTGAGCTTACGCCACTAGTTCTAATAAATATAAACTCACAAGAAGTTGACAACGTGGTTAGTATTACAAAAATTGTTTCGGGTAGCGAAACTATTAAATTAAAAAACCTTTCTATTGCAGTAAGAATAGAAAATGTTAATGAGGCGAACATAGGAGATGTGAATTATATTAGAACTAAAGATAACGGTGGAGTGATTGAAGATATTGAATATGATATTTATCCTGATATAGATTATGAAGGAAGTCTTACTTATAGTGGTTGGGATATTGCGGGATTTACTCTCTCTATTGTATCGCTCGCTACTTCAGTAGTGCCTGTGGTGGGTGGGGCGGTTAGCGCAGTTACCGGTGTTTGTTCTTTGGCATGCAGTACAATTGCCAGTCTAGATAATTTTAGTGCTAATAATGAAGAAAATATTATTCTTATAAATAATGCAGTGCGTTTAAAAGATGATGAGTATAAAATAAACAACGAAATCAATTATAATAGAAAAGATATACAAGATAATTATGAGAATTACGTTAGAGATTTTGTTTTTGGTATAAATGAAGGGGCAGAGTTTTCACCATTAAGTGGGGATATTAATGATTATAAGTACGCAGCGAATATTAAACTTAATATAACAAATAGTAGCACAATTGAGAATATGAGGGTGTCTTATGGTGTTGCTTTTACAATCGACTATGGCGGTAGTATTGTTGCGTGTTCTGCAGACAATGAGTTAAGTATTGTTGAACAAATTGAAGAAGGTGGCGATTTAAGCGAAGCAATATTTGCTATTGGAAAAGTATATGATTATTATGAAACGGAAACCAAAACCTTACCAGAAAAACCTGCAAGTAATCAAAGCGCTGAAAATAATACCTACATATTAGATAATTCCGTTATAGATTGCTTTGAGTTTAAACCTCAAATAGAAATTAGAAATGACGTTTATCAATATGAATACGGGCGATATAGGTTTAACGTTAGCAATAAAAACTCAAACAATATTGGTGCAATGCTATTTAAAAAGACTCATAACGGTGAGCATATAGATTTGCAAGAATTAAGAAATCTATCGCTTTCTGAACTTGTTTCACACGAGCATTTTATAAAAAACGTTATTATAAGTACAGACAATAGTTTTACGCATAACTTTGCAGAGCAAACTGCCTGTCAGGTAGTAGGTTGCAATAATAATGATTGTTCTAACACCTATTACGTTGTTTACTATATTTACGGTAATAACCAAGATATACACGTTCCGTTTAATGCGAATTACGAATATTTGCCCACGAGTTTAACGTTGTTAAACAATACTCAACTTACGGTAAAAAACAATAAAGCGTTGCGTTATGCTTACACGCCTATTGCAACCACAAACTGCAAAATAACTTTAAATAATGAAAACGTTAATATTTTAATAACTAATTTGCAAACTGGCGAAAGTCAAACGTTTGAAGGTGGAAAAGCAGAATATTTATTTGTTGCTAGTGTGCCGTATTATATAACTTTTATAACTAATAGTAGCGAAAGTGGTGAGCAAAACATAACTGCTAGCGCTATATTTAACACACAAATATACTCTTCTACGCAAGAAGCAGAAAGTTACGCTTTATTACTTGGTGGCGAAACTAAAGTGTTTAAGTTTATACCAAGTATTACAGGCAAATATATAGTTAACAGTTCGGTTATAGATAGTACTTGGTATGATATTAACGGCAACGTTGTAATTAAAGACATACAAGCTTCTCAAAACGAAGAAGCGTATAACACGGTTCAATTAACAGGTGGGTACGAATATTTTTTAAGCGTTAAAAATACTAGTGAATTAGAAGAAAGTTTTAACGTTTATATGGTTGAAGGCGAAAAGGTTTTAAGCGTTTCGGTTGATATTTCGCAAGGTCAATACATTATTGCAATAAGCAACAATATAGGGTTATTATACAACTTAACTATTAACATAAACGGTAGTGAAATAACCATGAACGGTTTAGATACTAGCATATATTATTACTATTTAACCGACGTACGCCCAGTTGACGGAAAAATAGAAATAGTTGCTAGTGCTTCTTTTTCAGACGGTAACAACGGTTATAAAATTACGTCAAACGCAGTAACAGAAACTTTTGTAACCAAAACGTTAAGCGACACTAGTTTTACTGAAGAAAATATTATTATTGAAATGCAAGCGTTGCAAACCGCCAAGCAAATAACCATACCAACTGGCGTAAACGCATTAAACCTTTATGGTAATACAGAAATAAACAACATTAGTTTTGTTATTTCAAGTTCAACGTCACCGTTAATAATTAACTTTAACCAAACTAATGCAGAAGCCATTAAATTAACTGCGCCTGCATACACTAGTTTGTTTACGTCTTCACGCGAGTTGATTATTAATGTTTTAGGAACTGTTGAATTGTGTGGTGGTAACGGTGTTGATAACGGTATTTTTACACAAATTAGTGGTATGAATGCCTTTCAAATTACTAACAAAGCGTTAACGTTAAACGGAAGTGGAAGCATTAAAATAATGGGTGGTAACGGTGGAAACGGCATTAAAAAAACTTCGGTTATAGATGATAGCAGTTATGCTGGTAACGGCGGTGCTGCAATTTATGCAAAAGCTTTAACAATTAACGTTATTAAAGCAGAAATATTTGGTGGTAACGGTGGTAACGGACAAAATGGTACTGTGGGTACTAACGGCGTAAACGGCGCAAGTAGTGGTGCATCGGGTACCAACGGCGAAAATGGTGGCTTTGGTGTAGACGGTGGAATAAGTGGTTACGGCGTTTGGCTTACTAACGGAAGTTGCGTTATTAACGCTTACGACCTTACCGTTAAAGCAGGCAAAGGCGGAAACGGTGGTAACGGTGGAAACGGTGGTAACGGCGGTAACGGAGCATCGAACACTGGAATGTTTGGTGGCGCTGGTGGTAACGGCGGTAACGGTGGCAACGGCGGTAAAGGTGGCGATAGTGGCATGGCAACCAAAAACATTTTCATTAATACTAGTGCGGGCAGTATAATTAACAATTCGGGTAGAGATGCAGAAGTTGAGTTTGTGAATATGCTTAACGGTTACGGTGTAGACGATGTTGCCGGCGTTGGTGGGCTTGGTGGCTCTGCAGGTGCTGGTGGCGAAGGTGGTTGGTTTAGTAGTGACGGAACACCTGGCGCTCCAGGAACTAACGGTGACCCTGGTCGTCAATATACTAACGCTACAACTCAAACTGCTAGCGCATATTCGTTAAGAAACGTTAGCGAAGAAGATAAGCGCAAACAAAAAGAAGAAGAGTATATTTTATATTATCTTGGCGAAGAACTTGCTTATGAACTTTATGGAATAACACCTTAATTTTAAGAACATAAAAAAGCACCGTTTTCGGTGCTTTTTTATTCCGTTATAAGCGTCGCGATAGTGCGTTTCTGCTTCAAAGTTACGACCCCGATGACCACAAAGGTCAATTGTGTCCGTACCTTTTCACGAGCCTTCTCTCGCTCGCTTCTAACGTCTTAAAATATCACTTGCTACAACAAATCAAAAACTAACGTCTTAAAATACCACTTTATACAACTAAAAAGGTCTATCGTGTCTGTACCTTTTTGCAAGCCCTATTATTTTAATTAAGAATAAAAGTATTAAATAAACAAAAACTAAAAATATCTTTACAAAAGTTTAACTTTATAATACAATAGTAATATACAAAATATTAAGGAGTATATTATGGCTATTGATTTAGAAACTTTAGAAATGATGGAACTTGAATGTGAAGAACGCATGCTTAAATCGCTCGACGTTTTAAAGGCAGAAGTTTTGCAAGTTCGCGCGGGCAGAGCAAATCCACACATTTTAGATAAAATACAATTAGAAGCGTACGGCGGAATGAGCCCCATTAACCAAATAGGCAACATTTCGGTTGTAGACGCTCAATGTTTAATGATTTCGCCTTGGGACAAATCGCTACTTAAATCGGTTGAAAAGGCAATTCAACTTTCTAACATAGGCATTAACCCCACTAACGACGGTAACGTTATTAGGCTTGTTTTCCCTATGCTTACCGACGAGCGCAGGCGTGAAATAGTTAAGCAAGTTAAAAAAATGGGTGAAGACGGCAAGGTTGCAATTAGAAATATTCGCCGTGACGGGCTTGACGGGTTTAAAAAACTTAAAACCGCAAAAGAAATAACCGAAGACCAGTATGCTGAATACGAATCGGCTATTGAAAAACTTACCCAAAAAACCGTTGAAGCAATCGATAAAGTTATTGCCGATAAAGAAAAGGAACTTTTAACCGTTTAATATGGAAAAAATTATACCGCGCCACGTTGGCTTTATAATGGACGGAAACGGACGTTGGGCTAAAAAGCGTGGCATGCCCAGAAACTTTGGGCATAAAAAAGGGGCAGACAACGTTGAAAAAGTTGTTTCCCATTGTTTTGAAAAAGGCGTTGAGTGTATTTCGCTCTACGCTTTTTCTACTGAAAACTGGGGGCGTCCCGAAGAAGAAGTTTCTAAAATAATGGAACTTTTTTACGACTTTTTACTAAAATACACTAAAACGCTTACCGATAACGGCATTAGGCTTAAAATATCGGGCGATAAAACCAAACTTTCTAAAAAGTTAATCGACCTTGCAGAAAGCAGAGAAGAACTTACCAAAAACTATAAAAAGGTTTTAAACTTAGCAATAAACTACGGTAGCAGGCAAGAACTTACTAGCGCCGTTAATACCCTTATTGCTAGTGGCAAAACTTCAGTTACCGAAGAAGACGTTAAAAGCGCGTTATACACCTTTGACCTTCCCGATATCGACCTTGTTATAAGAACTAGTGGCGAATCGCGCCTTTCTAACTTCTTTTTATGGCAGTCGGCTTATGCAGAACTGTATTTCACGCCCGTTTTGTGGCCCGACCTTTCTTCAAGTGATATAGACGAAGCGTTTAGTTGGTACGAAAGCAGAAATAGGAGATTTGGAAAACTATAATGAAACAACGCATATTTTCAGGCATTTTCGTGGTGGCAACGGTAGTTATTGCCTTTTTATCACGCCTTATAGACGTTAGGCTGTTCGACGTTTTCGCAATGGCGCTATCGTTATTTTCAACGCTTGAACTAATTAAAATTATGGGTGATAGAGTTACGCCACTTCAAAAATGGCTTGCAATAATCTTTCCACTCACAATTTTCCCCATTGCCGTGTTCTTGCGCTTATTTGCGCTAGTTTACGCAGTTGCTTACTTTTTATTAGCGCTTATTTTAACGGTTACCACGTTCAAGCAAAAAATAGTTGACGGCAAGCCCGAGCCCATTGATTTTAGTGGGTTTGGAACGCTACTTTTACTCTTGTTTTACCCAACCGTTCCCTTCACGTTTTTAACGCTTATTAACGGAACGTTAACCCTTTCAACCTTTGCGCTTTTATCGGTTGTGGTTATAAGTATGGCAAGCGATATTTTAGCGTATTTATTCGGCTCGCTTTTAAAAGGCAAACAACTTGCAAGCGCTATAAGCCCTAAAAAAACGCTTAGTGGTTTTATTGCGGGTATTATAGGCTCGGCTTTAACGTCGGTTGCCCTTTACTACGTTTGCGTGGCGTTTGGCTATAACCCGTTTTTCGGTTTAGAAACGTTTAGCGTTATATTCTTCCTTGTAATAACGGGCGTGTTCTTTGGCTTAACCAGTCAAGTTGGCGACCTTTTTGAAAGCGCAATTAAGCGCGCGTTACTCGTTAAAGATACGGGCACGCTTATACCTGGGCACGGTGGGCTTTTAGATAGGGCAGATAGTTTTGTTTTCACTGCCGTTGCCGTTTATATGATTTATTCATTTTTAGGTTAAAATTAGGATATAATATTTATATGAAAAAAATAGCACTACTCGGCAGTACCGGCTCGATAGGCAGGCAAGTTCTTGAAATCGTTGACCGTTACCCCGAAAAATATAAAATCGTTTCAATGTCGGCTGGCTCTAACGCAAGCCTTTTTGAAGCGCAATTAAACAAATATAAACCGAGTATTGCAACCTTTTCGTGCGCCGAAAAAGTTCACGAAATTAAAGAAGTTCCCACCGAAACCACCCTTTATTACGGTGAAAACTCGCTTATTCACGCAGTTACGCCCGAGTGCGACGTTGTTTTCGACGCCGTTATGGGCTACGCTGGGCTAAACGCAGTAAAACACGCAATCGCCCTAAAAAAACCCGTTGCGCTTGCTAATAAAGAAACGCTAGTTGCAGGTGGCGGGCTAATTATGCCTATGGCAAGTAACGCTGGGGTAGATATTATTCCCGTCGATAGCGAGCACTCTGCAATTTGGCAGTCGTTAGAGTTTGGAAAAAGAAAAGACTTTAAAAAAATTATAATAACGGCGTCTGGCGGGGCGTTTAGAAACACGCCTATAAACGACCTTAACTCAGTTACGGCAGAAGATGCTCTTAAACACCCCAATTGGCAAATGGGCGCAAAAATTACTATCGACTGCGCCACAATGGTAAACAAGGGCTTTGAAGTTATTGAAGCAATGTGGCTTTTCAGTGCAAAGCGTAGCGATATCGAAGTTGTTATTCACCCCGAAAGCGTTATTCACTCTATGGTAGAATACAGCGACGGGGCAGTCATTTCGCAAATGGGAACGCCTTCTATGCTCGTTCCTATATCGCTTGCGTTATCTTACCCCGAAAGGTTAGAAACGGGCGCAAAACCCCTTTCTTTTAAAAATACTTCGCTCACGTTTAAAGAACTTGACCTTAATAGATACCCGTGCTTTGCCCTTTGCGATAAGGCAATTTCGCTAGGTGGAGTTTACCCGTGTGCGTTTAGCGCCGCCGATGAAGAAGCGGTTAAACTCTTTTTACAAAACAAAATTACTTACCCCGATATTTATAGGCTTATTGAAAGTGCGCTTGAAAAAAACCAAAACGCGCCCCTTTCGTTTGAAAGCCTAGAACTTACCGATAAACTTGCGCGCGCCACCGTGCTTGACGAGTATAGGAGAATAAAATGTTAAACCTTTTAGCAATAGACGGCGCGCTTGGCACGGTGCTATCTGTGGTGCTTGCAATAGCAATACTGCTTATTATGATAACCGTGCACGAGTTCGGTCACTATATAGCGGGCAAGATTTTCGGCTTTAAAATTAACGAGTTCGCAATAGGTATGGGCCCTGCAATTTTTAAACGCCAAAACAAAAAGACGGGCGAACTTTTTTCTATAAGAATACTTCCCCTTGGCGGTTACTGCGCCTTTGAGGGCGAAGACGAAAACTCTAACGAAGAAGGTGCATTTAACACCAAAAAACCTTGGCAAAGAATTATCGTTTTGGTGGCGGGCGCACTTTTAAACTTAATACTCGGCGTGTTTATTTTAACGCTTTCGCTTGGTATTTACGGGCAAATGCTTATTTCCACTTACGATATAAGACCCGAAACCGCCCCCGAATATTCGGGTTATTCGCTCGTTAACGACGATATTATATTGAAAATAGACGGTAAAAAAGTGTTTATGGCAACCGACCTTGTAGAGTGCCTAAACCAAAAAAGCAAAGGCGACGTTGTTACCGTAACGGTTAGCGCAAACGGCGAAACGCTCGATAGAAAAGTTAGGCTTCGTAGCGACGTTAATTGCAAAAATATTAGCGACGTTATTCCCGCTTTCACTGCACTTGGCGTTTCAACTATTGAACGCCTTGATAGCGTTAGCGATAATCTTATTAAGGGAACTTACCTTCTTCGCGTAAACAACGCCACTTCTTATGAAGACTGCTCGCGTATATTCACTGCTAGCGATTTAGTTTCGTTTGCACGCACGCATAGCGTTGGCGATACCGTATCTTATTACGTTTTAAAAGGCACCGAGCCTTATTTAAAAACGGTAACTTTAACCGAGAGTTTAGATGGAAAAACCGATGCCGAAGTTTTACAAGCACTTGATATTTGGCAAACTTCAACGCTACTTAAATATTCAACGGTAAAACTTAAAAGACCGTTTTTCGAAACGGTAGAGCGTGGTTTTCAATATTCCCTTTCAATAGCAGGAACTATTTTCACAACGCTTGGCGAACTACTAACGGGCAAACTTGAACTTACCGCTATGGGTGGCCCCGTAACAACTATAACCTTAACGTCAACTGCAATAAAGCAGGGTGGGTTTAACTTCTTTTTAGAAATGATGGGCTTTATAGGCATTAACCTTGGCGTGTTTAACCTACTTCCTATTCCCGCGCTTGACGGTAGCCGTATCGTGTTTACTTTAATTGAGTGGATATTTAAAAAGCCCGTAAACCGCAAGGTTGAAGGAATTATTCACACCGTTGGCTTGCTACTACTTTTAGGTTTTTCAGTTTTAGTCGACGTGCTTCAATTATTTTAAATATTTCATATATATGAAATCATAGCGTATAAAAAAAGGAACGATAATTCGTTCCTTTAATAATAAACGTCAATATTTAGGGGGAATAAAATGTTCAAATTCGATAGATTATTTATTACGATGGATAAAAAAGGCGTTTCTACTTACAGGCTTAGAGAAGAGTGTGGTATAGACAGTAAAACAATTCGCAGATTAAAAGCAAACCAAAATATTGAACTTAAAACGATTGACAAGATTTGCGCTTTTTTAGATTGCAAACTTGAAGACGTTGTAGAGTTTGTTAAAAATAATTAAAAAAAGCAAGGCGATTGCCTTGCTTTTTCCGTATATTATACGATTTTTAAAACTGTAAAGCCAACGTCGGTTGCAGTTATTGCCGAGCCTGAAGTGTTAGAAAGGGTAATAACGTCTCCGTCGCTTGCCGAAACCAAAACGGTTTTAGATGCGGTGGTTACTGCGTTAGCGTCTTGCGTGGTAGTAACGGTTGAAACTTCGGTTGCGTTTTGTTCAAGCGCAACTGATATTGTAGTTCCTGCGCTACTAGCAGTATAGTAATAACTAATAAGGTAGTAGCCTGCGGGCAAGGTAACGCCGTTATTTTCTACCGTCATAACGCTATCAGGCGTTTGCTCGTTTAAGGTTACGGGAATTGTAGCATCTGGCTCGACTTCCCCACCTAAAACGTTAACGTAAACCGAATCTGCCGTGCCGGCAGGGCCTTGTGGACCTACGGGACCTGTAGCACCCGTTGCGCCCGTAGCACCAGTAGGACCGGCGGGGCCTTGCGGACCAACTTCACCTTGTGGACCTTGCGGACCGATAGGACCAGTAGCACCCGTTGCACCAGTAGGACCGGCGGGACCTTGTGGACCGACTTCACCTTGCGGACCTTGTGGACCGATAGGACCAGTAGCACCCGTTGCACCAGTAGGACCAGCGGGACCTTGTGGACCGACTTCACCTTGCGGACCTTGTGGACCGATAGGGCCTATAGGACCAGTAGCACCCGTAGCGCCCGTTGCACCCGTAGCACCGGCAGGACCTTGTGGACCGATAGGGCCTGTTGCGCCAGTTGCGCCCGTAGCGCCAACGGGGCCTATTAAACCCTGTGGACCTTGTGGACCAACAGGACCGACTGGCCCCCTTGGACCTTGTGGGCCGACAGGCCCAACTATAACTCTAACTCTTTGGTTTTGGCAACCACATCTGTTGCCACAACAATTTAAGCACATCTTTAGTAGTTCCTTTGCAGAAACACTCTGCAATATTAGTGTATTCGCCGTGCCTAAAAAGCGTTACTAAAACCTAAATCTATATAAAATATAACATAAAAGCGACGGTTTATTCCCCGTCGCTTTTTTTACTAACTTTTTCGCGATACTCTTTAACGGTAACGCCAAACTCTTTTTTAAACTCTTTCATAAAATGTAGTTCATCGTTAAACCCAACTTCGTGGCAGAGTTTTTTAACCGAATAGTCTTTTGTTTTTAACAGTTCGCTTGCCTTATTAAGCCTTAACTTAACAAGGTATTTAACGGGGCTTATTCCCGTTTTCATTTTAAACAACTTGCACATATACGAGTGGCTAACGAAAATCATATCGGCAACGTGTTCAATTCTAAAATCTTTATCTTTATAATTAAGTTTAATAACCTCTTTAACTTTTTGCGCCGTGTCTGCATTACACACGAACTGCGCTTCGCCTTGCGAAACGGCAAGTTTCGATGCTATTGCGTAAAGTGTAGAAAGGGCGTTAAAATAGCGCTCTTCATTAGAAAAACCCTGTAAAAATAGCGATTCCATCATATTTTCAATTTCGCCCGTGTTAGTTGCGCGCCTAACGGGGTTATCAAGCGAAAAGCCCATTCTGTGCCCGAGTTCTTCGCCACCCGTGCCCGCAATAAAAAACCAGTAATAAGCCCAAGGGTCGCTATCGCTGGGGTAATACATAATTTCAACGTTCGGTGGTAAAAAGAAAAAATCGCCTTTGCTAACTTCAAAAGTCTTGTCTAAAACGTGAAGCGTTCCCGAGCCACGTTCAACAAAATGGAGCGTTGAGCCAGACTGAACGTACATACTCTTGTTGCTTTTAAGGTAATTAAAATCGTGATAGCCACAGTCTGAAACGTGCACGGTATCAACTTTTTTATCTTCATTAAAGCGAAGGTGCCTTCTTTGATATAGTTTATTCATAGCACAGTAATTATACAGCCACGAGCAAAGTAATGTCAATAAAAATAATAAAAAAACACATAAACAAAAACGTTTTGCTTATTTACAATAAGCGCAAGGTGTATTATAATTGAATTAACACCTTAAAGGAGTTATTATGAAAAAAATTAGAATAGTATCTTGTGGTGCAGGCAACCGTGCTTACGGTCAAATACTTATGCTTGCTCGTATGGAAGAATACGACCTTGTCGGCGTTTGCGACCTTTATAAAGATAAAGCCGAAACGATTGTTAACAAGGTTAAAGAACTCTACAACCAAGAGCCACCCGTATACACCGATTACGTTAAGATGTTTGACGAACTTAAGCCAGATGCCGTTTTAGTTTCAACGCCTTGGCACACCCACGTTGAAATATCTTGCGTGGCTATGGAGCGTGGAATTGCAGTAGCAATGGAAGTTGGTGGTGCTTACTGCGAAGAAGAGTGCTGGAAACTCGTTGATACTTACGAAAAAACCAAAACACCATTTTTCTTTTTAGAAAATATATGCTATAATAAAGAAGAACTTTTAGCAACGGCGCTTTATAGAAACGGCGTGCTTGGCGAAGTGGTTTACTGTCACGGTGCTTACCGCCACGATTTGCGCCACGAAGTAACGCACGGCAGAATTAACCGCCACTATCGCCTTAAAAACTATATGGAACACAACCGTGAAAATTACCCCACTCACGAACTTGGCCCTATAGCAAAAATTATAGGCATTAACCGTGGCAATAAAATGTTAACGCTAGTTTCTCGCTCTTCAAAGGCAAGGGGTCTTTCAGAGTTTATTAAGGCTCGCCCGCAACTTCAAGACCTTCGCCACGTTGAGTTTAGCCAAGGCGATATAGTCGAAACGCTTATCAAATGCGAAAACGGCGAACTAGTTAGTTTAAAACTAGACACCACGCTTCCCATATTCTACTCGCGCGAGTTTAATATTCGTGGAACGAAAGGCTGTGCGCTTATGGAGTTTAATATGGTGCTTGAAGACGGTAAGTTTGAAGAAAAATACGCCAACCACGAGGGCTACGCTAAATACGTTAACAACGCCACCGAATATTACGACAAATATCTTTGCGATTTATGGAAAGGCGTTACCCCCGAAATTGAAGCCGAAGGTCACGGTGGGGTAGACTACTTTGAACTTCAAGCGTTTGCAAAACACTTAATTAACGGCGAAGAAATGGCAATAGACGTTTACGACGCTGCGTCTTGGATGTGCATTAGTTATTTAAGTGAAGAATCAATAAAAACGGGCAAGGAACTTCAAGTTCCCGATTTCACCCGTGGAAAATATAAAAACCGTCCTATCTTGGACGTAACGGAGTTACCAATTTATGATAAATAACGAACTTTCAAAAGTACTTTCAAACTTCCAAATCAAAGGCGAACTTATTTCTTGCGAGCCTTACGGCAACGGTCACATCAACCGTACTTACCTTGCAATTTACAGTGAAAACGGCGTTCAAAAACGCTATATTTTCCAAAAAATCAACTCTAAACTTTTCGACCCCGTTGAAAAACTTATGAAAAACATTGAACTTGTAACCGAGTTCAATCGCCAAAAAATTGCAAGCCGTGGTGGTAACCCTGATAGAGAGAGTTTAACTATCGTTAGAACGATTGACGGCAAAACTTACTATAAAGCAAACGAAGACGATTATTATCGCGTTTACATCTTCATTGAAGATACCGTTGCTTACCAAACCGTTCAAACCCCAAAAGACTTTTATTACAGCGCTATTGCGTTCGGTAATTTTAACAACCTTCTTGCCGAGTTCGACGCTTCTAGTTTATACGAAATACTTCCTAGGTTTCACGATACCAGAAAGCGTTACGGCGACTTTTTAAAGGCGCTTGAAGAAGATAAACTCGGTAGAGCCAAAGAGTGCCAAAAAGAAATTGAGTTCATCAAGGCGAGAGAGCATTATTACGGCAAAATCGTAGATATGCTCGCTAGTGGCGAAATGCCCCTTAAAGTTACGCATAACGACACTAAACTTAACAACGTTTTACTCGATGCTAAAACAGGCGAGCCCGTTGCCGTTATCGACCTTGATACTATTATGCCAGGTAGCATTTGCTACGACTTTGGCGATAGCATTAGGTTTGGTTGCAACCCCTGTGAAGAAGATGAAAAAGACCTTTCTAAGGTAAACTTCCGTTTCGACCTTTACAAAGTTTATCTTGAAGGCTTTTTAGAAGCGCTTGGTTCAAGAATTACCAATATTGAAAAAGAAAACCTTGCGTTCGGCTCAATTTTAATGACTATTGAGTGTGGTATGCGTTTCCTTGCCGATTACTTATCGGGCGATACTTACTTTAAAACTCATCGTGAAGGTCAAAACCTTGATAGGGCAAGAACTCAACTTAAACTCGTTGCCGATATGGAAAGGGTTTTAGACGATATGAACGCCCTTGTTAAATAAGGAGATTATTATGAAAAAGTTTAAAACCGTTTTATGTGGTTGTGGTCACCGTGGCATACACCTTGCAAAACTTGCCCAACAAACGGGCGAATTCGATATCGTTGCCGTTTGCGACCTTTATTTAGATAAAGCCGAAGATACCGCTAAAGAAATTAGTGAAAAATATAATATTTCAGTTAAACCTTTCCAGTACGTTAACGATATGTACGATGAAATGAAGCCCGAAGCCGTTATTATTGCGTGCAGTTGGGAAGACCACGCTCGTATGGCTTGTGAAGCAATGGAACGTGGTATTGCAGTTGGCTTAGAGGTTGGCGGTGCGTATAGCGAACAAGAATGCTGGGATTTAGTTGATACTTACGAAAGAACTAAAACCCCCTTTATGTTCCTTGAAAACGTTTGCTACAATAAAGGCGAACTTATTGCAACTAGTCTTGCTCGTAACGGCAGGCTTGGTAAAGTAGTTTACTGTTCGGGTGCTTACGGTCACGATATCCGTGAAGAAATTGCAAGTGGTAACAAAATGCGCCACTACCGTTTAAGAAACTATATAAACCGCAACTGCGATAACTACCCAACCCACGAAATCGGACCTATCGCTAAAATATTAGATATTAACCGTGGTAACCGTTTCACTAACCTTATTTCTATGGCGTCAACGGGCGCACACGGCCTTACAGAATACGTTAACGAGCACGAAGAATACGCCGACCTTCGCGGTGTAGAGTTCAAGCAAGCCGACGTTGTTGAAACGTTTATTCGTTGCGAAAACGGCGAACTTATTTCAATTAAACTTGATACCACGCTTCCCCGTGTTTGCCAACGCGACCTTGTAATTGCAGGCACTAAGGGTAGATACGAAGGCAATATGTGTTCAGTTCAACTTGAAGGCGAGTTCTCAATTTTCAGTTGGGATTATAAGAACGAATACGGCACCGAAGATAAATATAGCGAATATCTCCCACCCATTTGGGCCGATATGGACGAAGAAAAGAAAGAAGCAGGCCACGGTGGTATGGACTATCTTGAAATGGTTGAGTGGGCAAAGGCGCTCCGTGCAGGTGGCGATATGCCTATCGACGTTTACGACGCCGTTTCTTGGATGTGCATAACCTATTTAACCGAAAAGTCTATCGCCGAAGGTAGCGTTATGGTAAATATTCCCGATTTCACTCGTGGAAAATACAAAACTCGCCCCCGTCAAGACGTAACCGATATCCCCGTTGTAAAAGCCAAAGAACGTGAAAAACTTAATCAGGTAGATGGTTCTATTACTGGCAATTATTAATTTTAAGACATAAAAAAGTGTGGCATCAAGCCACACTTTTTTATTCCGTTATAAACGGCGTTATGCATCGTTTCTGCTTCGGTCTTGCGACCTTGATGACCACAAAGGTCAATCAACTCCGCAATCCCTTGCGAGCCTTGCCTAACTTGTTTCTAACGTCTTAAAATACCACTTTATACAACCAAAAAGGTTAGTTGTACCACCGCCAAACTCACGAGCCTTCTAAAACACGCTTCTAACGGCTTAAAATGTCGGTTAATACAGCAAAACGGGATACGAGCCTTGCCTAACTTGTTTCTAACGGCTTAAAATGTAATTACTACAACTTAAACGGGGTAAGAGATTTTGCGAGCCTTGTCTTGCTTGGCTCTAACGTCTTAAAATACCACTTTATACAACCAAAAAGGTCAATTACGCTAAGCGCCTTGACGTCGAGTACTATATTTTAAAAAATAAAACGCACCGAAAGGTGCGTTTTTTAATTGTTTAAATAATTTTCAAGTATTTCGCAAGCATCGCCAACCAAGAGTGCGCAGGGGCGCTTTTTATAATATTCTTCCGTTCTTTTTTCAGGGGTGGGCGAGCACGCTTTTTTTTCGCCTATAAGTTCGGCGCATATATACGAGCCGTTTTTATTTTTAAACTCATTCATAAGCGTTTGAACTGCCTTGTAAAGTTCTGTTTTCTCGGTTGTAGCAGTCGGGTTGCTATAACCTTTAACGGCGCTTACAACGGCAATCATACCGCTAACGGCGCCACAAACTTCACGCATTCTGCCAAAGCCCCCGCCAAAGCCCGAAATGAGTTTTACGGCGCTTTCTTTATCAATACCTAAAACGTCGTTAAATGCAAGCACTACCGATTGAGCGCAGTTATAACCTTGTTTAAAATAATTTTCGCCCAATTCTCTTCTTGTCATAATTGTTCTCCTATAAGTTCGTTTATTACCGTGCCTGCTAAAATTAGCCCTGCAACGGGTGGCACGAACGAGTTGCTTGCCGGTACTCTCTTTCCGTTTTCAAAAGCCGAAGGTCTTGGCAGTTCTTCGCTATAAACGACCTTTAAACTTTCAATATTATTTTCCCTACAAAGCAAGCGCATTTTTTTAGCAAGCGGACACTGCTTTGTTTTATAAATATCTTCAACCTTAAAGGCAGTGGGGTCAATTTTATTGCCCGTTCCCATTGAAGAAATTACCTTAACGCCGTTTTCTTTACACTTTTTAACTATTGCAATTTTACCGTTTAAAAAGTCAATGGCGTCAATAACGTAAGAAAATGAAGAAAAGTCTATTTGATTTACAGTATTTTCGTCAATAAACACGTTAAAGGTAAAAACAGAAACGTTTTCGCTAATTTCTTTAATTCGTGCGCAACAAACGTCGGTCTTTTTAAGACCTATCGTTTGTTTAGTTGCGTAGAGTTGGCGGTTAAGGTTAGACTTAGAATAACTATCACAATCAACGAGTGTAATTGCGCCTATGCCACTTCTTGCAAGTGCTTCAACTGCGTAGCATCCAACGCCACCCAAACCAAAAACGGCAACGTGCATATTTTTAAGTTTTAAAGCGTTTTCTTCGCCGTAAAGCGCCTTCGTTCTAGATAGCATTTCGTTCATAAAAACATTTTACCAAATTACTAAATAAATTGCAATAATTTAAACGAAAAAGGAAAGTTATCAACATTGTTGAAAACCTATGTTGAAAACTCTTTACTTTCGACAGGGTTTGACATCATTTATAGTTATTATTTTATAAACTGACAAACTAAAAACCACCCCGATTTTTAGGGCGGTTTTTTATTACAAACCTATGTAAACTGCAAAGACTAAAAATAGTATAGAAAGAGCAAATAGCGCAAGTTGGAAAAGTGCCGTTTTCTTAATCCAAGTTGCATAGTTTACTTCTGCAAGAGAAAGCCCAACTACAAGCGTTCCGCAAGTGGGGTATAAAACGTTGGTGTAACCGTCGCCGAATAAAAAGGCTAATAAAATTACGTTTACGCTAATGTTAGGTATGGGCGCAATAGTTAATAAAGGAATTAAAAGTAACGCTTTAGCAAGCGAGCCTGGAATAAAGAACTCGAACACCAAAATTAAAAGGTAAATAAGTATTATTGCAACGTATGGCGATTGCGAAATAATATATGCGTGGCAGTAGTAAAAAATAGTGTGCAAAATGTTGCCGTTATCGGCAATATATTTAACGCTAAACGCAAGTAAAATTATTACTATTGAAGGCGCAATATCTTTAACGCCTTCTAAAAAGGCAAGGAGTGCGCTTTTAATGCTACCAAGCGCTTTAACGCCTATTATCATAGAGCCCACAACGAAGGTAAGCGCCATTAAAACCATACCTATGCCAAGGTCGGCAATAAACGGAATTATTGAAGATAAAACTATAACTGCAAGCACCGTTAAAAATAAAATTACCATTCGCCTTGACTTTAACGAAAAGTCTTTAAGTTGCTCGCTAGAAAAGTCTTGTAAAGAAACGGTTTCGTCGGCGTAAAGGTTAAGTTTTTCATCTTTTTTAGCCATTAAAACTAAATAGAGCGAAGTTAAAACGTATAAAACGGCAAATATTATAGCGCGGTACCAAAGCCCGTTTAAAATGCTAACGCCCGCAAGTTCTGCGGCAACGCCTATCGTAAACGGGTTAAAGGTAGCAGTTGTAAAGCCAACGCCCGTAGTTATTAAAATTAAACTTATTGCTTGAACTTTACTCCATTTCATAGCCTTGGCAAACGCCAAGAATATAGGAAAGAGTATTAAAAGTTCTTCTTGAAGCCCAAAGCACGACGCTAGTAGCATCATAAAAAGGGTAACAATCCAAATTAAAAGGTAACGCCTATTATAGAACTTGTAAATTATAAGTTGAACTAGAGCGTAAAGGCTACCCGTTTTGTCAAGCACTTTAAAAGTTCCGCCAAGAACTAATAAAACAAGTATTATTTGAATAACGTTGAAGTTGCCTTCGCCTATAACGAGTGCTTCGATAGGCGCGGTAAACCAACGCCATACGGGAAGTCTTGTGGTGCTTTCAATTTGGTGGTAAGAATCAACTATTACGTTTCCGTTACCGTCTTTTAAATACTCGCCTGCGGGAATAACAAAAGTAAGTATTCCAACGAAAATCATAACCCCTAATAAAATAGAGCAAACGGTTAAAAAACTTTTAAGCCCAAACTTAACTTCAAAAACCGATTCGTTAGTCTTTTGTGTCATCAATTTTCTCCTTAATGGTGTCTTTAGGTTTAAAAATAAAATCGACTATTTTGTTCTTAAATACTATAGAAAGAACAACGCAAACGATTATAACTACTAATAAAACGTAAGAAATTACGGGCGACGACGAAGTGATTTTAACGCCCGCCCAAAGCGTTACTATAATATCGGGAATAGGACCTATTAGCGTAACTAACGAATATTTCCACCACTTTAGCCCGCTGTTAGCGGCAACGGTATGAATAAGCATAAACGGAATAAACGGCGCAAGGTATGCTAGCACTATAAAAGTTAAAATACTTCGCTTACTGTTTTTAATTTTAAGTTCTAACTCTTTGCGCTCTTCAATTTGTTTTTTAGTGCTAAATATGGTAAGCGTTTTAGAAAACAAAAATACTAGTTGGCTTGCAATAAAAATTGAAATTAAAACGTGAACGGTTGCAAACGGCAAGCCGTAAGTTAATGCCGAAGTTAGTTGAATAGGAACAGACGATATAACGGGAAAGAAAAAGCAAACAATAATAATTAAAGAAATGCACAAAACGCCAACTATTCCAAGCGATAAAACGTATTCCTTTAAAATGTCAACGCCCGTTGTCATTTGAGTAAATAAAAAGGTTATAACGTCCCAGTTAAAAATAGAAAACACGGTTACGGCAATTATAACGGTTAAAGATAAGGTTAAAAGTATAACGTTTTTCTTGGTTAACATTTATACACCTCGTCACTTACTTTTTTCCATTTCTCGTCGTATAAGTTATGTATTTCTTCGCTTGCTATGGTCCATTTTGCCATAAGTTTTTCGTTTTCTAAAAGTTTAAAGTTAAAATATTCGTTTTTATAATAAAAATCGAACTCGTACGAAAGCGACATAGAAAGTGAGTATAAAGAATTAGGCTCGAAAAATAGCGTAACGTTTTCGCCGTTTCTAGTTCCAACGTAAGTTAGCCCCTTGTTAGTAAGCGTTAAAACGCCTTCACCTATATATAAAAGGGAATAGTTATCAGTTATTTTATAGGGGTTAACGGTTGCAATTTTTACTTTAGCGTTAAGCAAGAAATCGTTGCTTAATATCTCGTTTTTAATAACGCTACGTTGCCACTTATACCACTCGTCGGTATTTTTAAAGGGCAAGTTTTTTGAAATGGGCAATAACTCGTAGCAGTTATTCATTTTAACTTTAAAACCGCAACGAGTGCAGTACATTTGGTCGCTATCAATTTTAAACGCACCTTCTGCTAAACACTCGGGGCATTTATAAATAATATTATCAAGCCCGTCAATATTAGGCTTTTTGCCTATAAACTCAACCTTTTCGCCACTAAACTCTAAAAACTCGTTATAACTAAACCTTTCAATAAGCCTGTTATAAAGTTCTTCTTGCGAATAGTTTTTAAAATCTTCAACGCCAAAAAGTTTAGAAAAAGTTACCGTAATTTTACCCTTTTTAACGTCTTTAGAATACCTTGTTCTAGTAAAGTACGAGCCTTTTAACGAAACTAAAACAACGGGAAGCCCTTGCTTAAAAACGTATTTAAAGGTGGTGGGGTTTATAGGGTGCGTTGAACCGCTGGTTGATTGTATTCCCTCTGGGAAAATTGCCAAACTGCCACCAAAATCAACTACTTGGCGCATTTGTTTAATGGCAAGCATATCGGGTTGATATAAATACTTTGCAATAACGCCAAGGTGTTTTAAAAGGGTGTAAAAATACTTTTGAAAAACGTTTTGCATACCGCATAAAACGTGAACGTCAGTTCTTTTCATACCTGCAAAAACGTAATAAAAATCATCTAGCGATTTGTGTTGGCAAAGGTATATTACTTGCTTGTTTTCAAGTTCTTTATAATCGTTTTCATAAACGAACGAAACGCCACGCTTTTTAGAAATGCAAGAAAACGCCCAAATAACTATTTTTGCTAAAAGTTTATTAGGCTTTTTAATTTTTCTATTTTTAAATTGTTCTTGCAAAGTTTTTTTCATATGGAAATAACGCTTAAAAAGGCTATTTTAACTATAAATAGTTACCCTTTACCCGTTCATTATACTTTTTTATGCATATAAAAGCAACAAAATTAAATGAATAATAATTTTTAGATAGGCTAAACTTTTATTACGCCCCTTAAAAAGTTAGTACATAGGGGGAGTATATAAATGCAAAAAGTAATAATATGCGGAGTAGATACGTCAAGACTACCTAAAATTACCAAAGAAGAAAGTAGCGTTTTAATTGAAAAAGCGCAACGTGGCGACGCAGTTGCCAAAAACCTATTCGTAACGGCTAATTTAAGGCTAGTTTTATCAATAATAAAGCGTTTTCCAACCACAAAAGTAAGTAAAGACGATATGTTTCAATCGGGTTGCATAGGTCTTATTAAAGCCGTTAACAACTTCGATAAATCTTTCGGGGTTACCTTTTCAACCTACGCAGTGCCTATGATAATAGGCGAAATTAAAAAAATTATAAGAACGAGCAACAGCCTTCGCGTTTCACGCTCAATTCGCGATACCGCTTACGAAGTTTTAAAAACTAGAAGTGAACTTGAAAAGCAAGACGTTGTTGCCACCACCGAGTTAATCGCCAAAAAACTAAACGTTTTAGAAAGCGAAGTGGTATATGCGTTAGACGCTATATCAGACCCCGTTTCGCTTTACGAGCCCGTTTATTCTAAAGAAGGCGAAGAACTTTACCTTATGGACCAAATTAGCGACGAGCGCGAAACTGACGAGCGCTGGACTGAAAGCGCAAGTTTAAAATCGGCAATGGAAAAACTTAACGAGCGTGAAAAGTCAATTTTATATATGCGCTATTACGAAGGAAGAACTCAAACGGAAATATCTAGGGCAATAGGCTTATCGCAAGCGCAGGTTTCTAGGCTAGAAAAAACTGCCTTAAAAACCATAAAAAGCCAAATGATATAATAAAAGCGTTGCAAAAATGCAACGCTTTTTCATATATATGAAAAAATTAGAATATAATAAACTATGCAAACAATATCGTATCAAGAACTTAAACGAAAAGACGTTGTAGATGTCGACTCTGGCAAAAACCTTGGAAGAATTAGCGACCTTATTTTTAAAGAAAAATCGCTTGCCGTAATAACCTTGATAGTCCCCGGTAAAAAGAACGGGTTTTTAAACTGCGATAATTTAGAAATTAACGCCGACTGCATTGAAAAAATAGGGGCAGACGCCATTTTAGTTCGCTTTGGAAAAAGAAAAAAAGACTGCGAGCCAAATGTTTGCAAACCACCGTGCGAAAGCGAGTGTGGCGCAGGGCTAGTTGATTTTTACGACGATACCGTTTAGGTGTTTATTGTTAAATATAAAAAAGGTTTGGTACGGCGTACCAAACCTTTTAATTGTTTATTATTGTAAAGCCCAAGCAGGTTTTTCAATAGTTCCCGTAATAGGTTTTAGTTCATGTTCTTTTGTAACTTCGGCAAGTCTTGCAGGGTTGTTAGTTTTATAATAGTCGTAACTTTTGTAGGTATAAGTTTTGTCTTCATGAACGGTTATAGTAGACTCTAACTTATATTCTTCGGTAATGCCGTAATTAGAAAAGGTCTTTTTCCTTTTAATTCTAAACGCGTTATCTCCCGAAGAGTAAAGAGAGTAGCCGTTATTAGAAGAGTTTGAGTCAAGGTCGTTAAGCGTGTTTAAAAAGCCACCTTTGTTATATGCGTGCGAGCAGAAAACAAGTGGGTTATCGCCAGATGAAACTAAATAGTCGCCATATTTAAGTTCGGCAAAAGCAATAAGCATATTGTAATAACTATCAAAAATATCGTCATCATCTAAAATATCGGTCATATATCTGCTTTCAGTAGAGCACCAGTAGCCGTCGTCTATAAGAGCGTCAACCATATCGCTAAACGTTACGCTAAAAGTATTTTCAGAAGACGATTGCTTGCCAAGAACCATATTGATTTTATAGTTGCTATAATAATTACCGCTAGTAGAACGAACGATAGCGTATTGTATAAGTAAATCTCTACCGTGGTTACCATCGTCTTGAGTGTAGAAGGTGTTAAACTCAATAAGCGCAAAAACTTCACCGATACCAGCATCGCCGTTTACTTTCATTTTAACGTCGTACTTAGTGTTGTAACTAGACCCTTTTTTGTCGTATTTATAAGTTGCTTCATACTTGGTGTTAGAAGTGTTGCTTAAAGTGTTGTGTCTAACAGTTTGGCTATAGGTTGAAAGCGTTTCGTCAGTAATTTCAGCTTTAGAAAAACTACCGCCACAACCAACTAAAGAAATTGCGCACATAATAACGGCAGTTATTGCAGTTGCTAATTTTAATAATTTTTTCATAACAAACTCCTTTATATATTATTTATTTAAATATAACATCAAATTATATAAAAATCAAGCAAAACGAAAAAATACTTATAATTAGCAATTCATTTTTGCTAAACGCTTGAAAAAAAACCGATTATACTATATCATATATATATGGAAAACGGTGGCAAAAAACAAAATAACCTTTTAATTGCGCAGAACGGGGGAATGCTATATTCTCTAATGGTGGTCTGCGTATTTTTTACGTCTGTAATCTATTCGGCAGTGTGCGCTTTAACGGGTAGTTCAAACGTTTTAGTTAGTTATTTGCTTGGCCCCGTTTCAATTTTAGTTGCCGTTATATTATTAGGTTTAAAAGTAAAAAACAACCCTATAAGTCCACTTTTGCCGTTAAAACTTAAACTTTACCCCACACTTGGAACGCTACTTGTGTTTATAGGTTTAACGTTTGGACTATCGGGCTTAAACGAATATTTTGCGCTGTGGCTTAAAAGCCTTGGCGTTACCGTTTCACCACCGTCTATTCCAGAACTTTCGCCACTCAATTTAGCGCTAACTATAATTTTCGTGTGCTTGTTGCCTGCGTTTTTTGAAGAACTTGCCTTTCGTGGAATAATGCAAAACTATCTTAAACAGTCGGGAACTTGGTTTTCAATTTTAATAAGCGGGCTACTATTTTCGCTATTTCATATGAGCCCAACCCAAACGCTTTACCAGTTTGCGTGCGGTGTGGTTTACGCGCTTATTATAGTTTGTGGCGGTAACTTTTTAAACACCTTTATAATTCACTTTTTAAACAATCTTTTCGTAATTTTAAACTATTACTATTTCGGGCTTGAAACAACACTAGTTTCCACGGTTATAGGCTTGGCGTTTTTGGTGGCGGGAATAATTCTTTTAATTAAAACTCGCCAAAAAACCGAAATTGACACAAGGCTTATCAAATACGAGCGCACGGGCTTTATATTAAACGCGCTTGTAGGCGTTGGCGTTGCGCTTACGTTTTGGTTGCAGGGGCTTTTTCTATGATGAAAATTAACGTTGTTTGCGTTGGCAAAATTAAAGAAAAATATTATGAAGACGCCGTTAACGAATATTTAAAGCGTTTAACTCGCTTTGCAAAGGTTACCGTTAAAGAACTTAAAGAAGTAAACTTTAACGCCGAGCCCACTAAAAAAGATATTCAAGACATTTTGCAAAAAGAAGGCGAAGAAATAAAAAAGAACTTATCTGGCACCGTTGCAGTTTTGGCAATAGAAGGAAAGGGTTATAATTCGTGCGAGTTTGCTAAACTTATTAGCGCCGTTAAAGATACCGTTGGCGAACTCACCCTAGTTATAGGTGGCTCGTACGGTATTGACGATAGCGTTAAGCGTTTAGCCGACTATAAAATATCGTTTTCTGAAATGACGTTTCCACACACCTTAACTCGAGTTATTTTAACCGAGCAATTATACAGGGCGTTTACTATATTAAACGACGGGAAGTACCATAAATGAAAAATAGCGAAAAGTTTATGAAAAAGGCCTTGAAACAGGCAATAAAAGCATACGATTTAGGCGAAGTTCCAATAGGCGCCGTTATCGTAAAAGACGGGGCTATTTTAGCAAGTGCGTACAATAAGCGAAACGCATCTAATTGCGCCACTAAACACGCCGAAATTATTGCCATAGAAAAGGCTTGCAAAAAGGTTAAGGACTGGCGACTTGAAGGCGCAGAAATGTACGTTACCCTAGAGCCGTGTCCTATGTGTGCGGGCGCAATCGTTAACGCTAGAATAAAAAAAGTGTATTTCGGCGCTTACGAAAGAAAGAGCGGGGCAGTGCTTTCTAACCACCAACTTTTATTCCACGGCGGGCTTAACCATAAAACCGAAGCCGAAGGCGGGGTGCTTGAAAACGAGTGTTCAACCCTTTTAAAAAAGTTTTTTGAAAGTAAGCGAAAAAGTGAGTAAAAGGGCGTTATTTAATTGACTATTTTTGTCTAATTTTATAAAATATATATAGGCTAAATTGCCACTTTAATTTTATACGGAGGAACTATGATTACACACGGCACAGAGATTAAATTATTCTCGGGTAACTCAAACAAACCTTTAGCAGAAGCCATTGCAAAAGAACTTAGAATGCCACTTTCGAATATAGAAGTTGGTCGTTTCAGCGATGGCGAAATTAACGTTCATCTTGGCGAAACCGTCAGGGGTAGAGACGTTTTCATTATTCAGTCAACGGGCACTCCCGTTAACGAAAACTTAATGGAACTTCTCGTTATGATTGATGCGGCAAAGCGTGCATCGGCTGGTCGTATTACCGCAGTTATTCCTTACTACGGCTACGCAAGGCAAGATAGAAAGGCTCGCCCACGCGACCCCATTACTGCAAAATTAGTTGCCGACCTTATTAGAACTGCCGGGGCAGACAGGGTTTTAACTATGGACCTTCACGCTCTTCAAATTCAAGGCTTTTTCGATATTCCCGTTGACCATTTAGTTGGCGGTCCCTTACTTTACAAATATTTTACCGACAAAGTTAACGAAGATTTCGTAGTTGTTTCGCCAGACGTTGGCTCGGTTGCAAGGGCAAGAAACGTTGCTTCTAAACTCGGTTGCCAAATGGCTATTATCGACAAGCGTCGTCCCAAAGCAAACCAACTTGAAGTTATGAACATTATAGGCGATATTAAGGGTAAAACCTGCTTAATGGTCGACGATATGATTGACACTGCAGGTACTATCGTTCAAGGCGCAGAAGCACTTTACAAAAACGGTGCTAAAGAGATTTACGCTTGCTGTACTCACGCCGTATTTAGCGGTCCCGCTATCGAACGTATTAAAAACTCGCACATCACTAAACTCGTTGTGCTCGACACTATTCCCCTTACCGAAGAAAAGAAAATCGATAAAATCGAAGTCGTATCCGTTGCAAAACTCTTTGCTCTCGCTATCGAAAACGTTTATCACGATAGGAAGATGTCGGATATTTACTCGAATTATTAAAAAAGAGCCGTTTGGCTCTTTTTTAATGCAAAAACTTGCTCTTATTAAAAAGTTGTGTTATATTATTAAAAGATAATATAAAAGGTGATATTATGATAAATAATTTAGTTAACAGATATCCACAACTTGCCCCTATTAAACAAGACATTGAAAAAGCAGTTAAAGTTTTTAAAGACTGCTACTATTTAGGTGGCAAAATACTTCTTATGGGCAACGGTGGTAGCGCAAGCGATTGCGAGCATATAGCAGGCGAACTCTTAAAAGGCTTTATGCTTAAACGCTCGGTAACCGAAGACGACGCTTTACTTTTCAAAACCGCTTTCCCCGAAGATAGCGAAAAGTTTATTAAAACGCTTCAAAGGGGAATACCTGCAATTTCGCTTCCATCGCAAATAGGCGTTTTATCTGCCTACGCTAACGACGTTGAGCCCGATATGGTTTACGCTCAACTAGTTTACGCTTATAATCAAGTAAGCGACGTTGCAGTTGGGCTTTCAACTTCGGGTAATTCTAAAAACGTTGTTAACGGCTTAAAAGTAGCAAAGGCGCTCGGGCTTAAAACGGTTGCTTTTACAGGTAGCAAGCCTTGCGCTTTAGATAGCGTTTGTAACGTTTTAATTAAAGTTCCCGAAACCGAAACTTATAAAGTTCAAGAACTTCATTTAGCAGTTTACCACGCTATTTGCGCTCAAATAGAAAGCGATTTATTTGGAGATAAATAATGATTTTTAAACCCACTTTTATTACGGGCGACGCGCCGTTACTTGAATATCCACGCCCACAGTTTAAGCGTGATAGTTACCTATCTTTAAACGGCGTTTGGGAATACGGCATTTCTAAAACGGCAGGCGAAATAAGTGGCAAAATAGTTGTGCCATACTCTCCCGAAAGCGAACTTTCAGGCGTAATGCGCATGCTTAAAAAAAACGAAATATTAACCTATAAGCGTGTTTTTACACTTCCAAACGGCTTTAACAAGGGCGTTGTTCTTTTAAACGTTGGCGCATGCGACCAAGTAACTAAAGTGTACGTTAACGATAAATTAGTTGGCGAAAACGAAGGTGGCTACCTTCCTTTTACTTTCGATATTACAAGTGCCTTGCGTGACGGCGAAAACGAACTTATATTTATCGTAACCGACGATGCCGACACCGAAGTTTACGGGCGTGGCAAACAAACGTATAAACCGGGTGGCATTTGGTACACGGCAACTAGTGGTATTTGGCAATCGGTATTTTTAGAAAGCGTTCCCACGTCTTATATAAAATCGGTGAAACTAACGCCTAATTATAACGAGCGTTCTTTAACTATTACCCCAACTCTCGTGGGTAGCGGTGAGTTTACCGCCAAAGTTTTTGACGGTGAAACTTTGCTTGCAACTAATTCAGGTAGTGGCGAACTTACCCTTTCACTTCCCACCGTTAAAGACTGGACGCCCGAAAGTCCCGAACTTTACACCGTTAAACTTTATTTTTCGGGCGATGAAGTTGAAAGTTATTTCGGTATGCGAAAGTTTTCGCTTATAGAAAAAAACGGGCTTAAAACCTTTGCGCTTAATAACCAGCCTATTTTTATGAACGGGCTTCTTGACCAAGGCTATTATTACCAAGGCTTATACACCCCAAAAACCAACGAATGTATGTATAACGAAATTAAAGCCGTTAAAGAGTGTGGCTATAATATGCTTAGAAAGCACATTAAGGTCGAGCCTATGCTTTGGTATTATTATTGCGACGTTTTAGGCGTTCTAGTTTGGCAAGATATGATAAACGGTGGCGCTAAATATAAGCAAATTCGCATTGCGCTCGCACCGTTTTTCAACCTTCACCTTAACGACCACGACTATAAGGCTATGGGTAGAAACGAAGCGTCTAGAAAGCAATATAAAAAAGAAGCGCTTTTACTTCAAGAAACTTTATATAACGTAACTTCGCTTTGTTTATACACCCCGTTTAACGAAGCGTGGGGGCAATTCGATGCGCTTGAAAACCTTGAAATGCTTAAAGCAAACGACCCTACAAGGCTTTACGACCACGCAAGTGGTTGGCAAGATATGGGCGGAGGCGACGTTTGTTCACGCCATATCTATTTTAGAAAAATACGCCTTAAAAACGATAAAAAGCGCGCGCTTGCACTTACGGAGTTCGGTGGTTATACGCTAGTTGTTAAAGGCCACGAATCGTCGCCTAAAAAGTTCGGCTATAAAATAATGAAAAACGCCCAGCAGTTTGAAAACGCTTACGTTAAACTTTTTGAAACGGAAATTATTCCAGAAATTGAAAAAAACGGGCTTTCTGCCACCGTTTATACTGAACTTACCGATATAGAAGACGAGCAAAACGGCATTTTCACCTTTGATAGAACGCTAAAAATTAAAAAGCAAACGCTAATTGACATTAATAAAAAGGTAGAAAACGCCTACGCTAAAAAGTTTAAATAAAAAAGAACGCCTAGTGCGTTCTTTTTTTTGGCAAAATCTTCATATTTTCCACAATTTTTTCACTTTTTTTATTAAAACAATTGACAACGTATATATACTATATATATAATGGTCTTGTTTAGTTTTGCTAAACAAAAAGTTTACATTTATCAAACGGAGAAAATTATGGTTATAGGCGATAAAATTAAAAGGTTGCGCCTTCAATGCAATTTAACGCAAGAAGAACTTGCCAACCGTTGCGAACTTACAAAAGGCTATATATCGCAACTTGAAAACGACTTAACGTCGCCTTCGATTGCAACGCTTATAGATATACTTTCTGCGCTTGGCACTTCGCTAAACGAGTTTTTCAGTGAAGAGCAAGAAGAAAAAATAGTCTTTAAAGAAAACGACTTTATTGAAAAAATAACCGAAAAGTCAACGCTTAACTGGCTTGTTCCTAACGCTCAAAAAAACGTTATGGAGCCTATGCTTATAGAACTTGCGCCGTCTGCCGTTACCGAAGAAGACGTTCCACACGAAGGTGAAGAGTTTGGCTACGTTTTATCGGGTGAAATAGTTATTCATTTAGGCAGTAAACGCCACGCCTGCAAAAAGGGCGAAAGTTTTTATTTTACCGCCGATAAATCGCATTTTATAGAAAATAAAAAAGACAAAACTGCGAAGTTTTTATGGATATCTTCGCCACCTACCTTTTAATTATTACGGAGAAAAGTTATGGAAAAAGTTATGAGTAAACAAAAAATTATTGAAATTAAAGACGTGTGCAAGGCATACGACGATACTCTTGCCGTTGAAAACGTTAACCTTTACGTTAGAAAGGGCGAGTTTATTACTTTTTTAGGGCCTTCGGGTTGTGGTAAAACCACAACGCTCCGTATGATAGCGGGCTTTGAACTTCCAACGTCTGGCACTATTTATTTAAACGGACAAGACATAACTAATTTACCCCCGCACGAGCGCCCCGTTAACACGGTGTTTCAACGCTATGCGCTTTTCCCACACCTTAACGTTTACGAAAATATTGCTTACGGCTTAAAACTTAAAAGGGTAAAGGCAACTTACGTTGACAAAAAGGGTAGAACGGTAGAAAAAATTGAAAAACTTTCCAAAAAGGAAATTGACGATAAAGTTTCAAAAGCCCTTAAAATAGTTGACCTTGAAGAGTTTGAAAGAAGAAGCGTTACAACGCTTTCGGGTGGTCAACAACAACGTATTGCAATAGCAAGGGCAATAGTTAACGAGCCTGAAATACTACTACTTGACGAGCCACTCGGCGCACTCGACCTTAAAATGCGTAAAGATATGCAACTAGAACTTAAAGAAATGCACAAAAAACTTGGCATTACCTTTATTTACGTTACGCACGACCAAGAAGAAGCGCTTACTATGAGCGACACCGTTGTCGTTATGAAAGACGGTAAAATACAGCAAATAGGTACTCCGCAAGACATTTATAACGAGCCCGTTAACGCTTTCGTTGCCGACTTTATAGGTGAAAGTAACATTTATAGCGGAACGGTGGTTGGCGATAAAAAGGTTAGGTTTATAAACAAAGTGTTCGACTGCGTTGATGAGTTTGAAATTAACGAGAAAGTCGACGTTGTAGTTCGCCCAGAAGACGTTAAAATAGTTAAAGAAGAAAAGGGCAAAGTATCAGGCGTTATATCTTCGTGCATATTTAAAGGCGTTCACTATCAAATGACTATGATGGTTGGCCGTTCAGAAGTGGTTATTCAATCTACAAAAGGCTACGAAGTAGGCACTAAAGTTAGCATTGATATTGCCCCGCAAGATATTCACATTATGCACAAAGAATTCGTTTCTAACGTTTACGACGGCTATATAACTAAAGACAATAAAGTTTGGTTTGCCGACGGTGAGTTCGAGTGCGACGTTACCCAACTTTACGAAGGCTCGCATTTAGATGACGAAGGTTATTTAATTACTCAAGACGGCGAGCAAATCGACCTTAACGGCGTTGACGTTAAAGTTGAAGTAGGGCTTAAAGATATAGAGATTATAGACAACGACACCGACGGCGACGCTTGCGGTTCTATAATTTCAATAGTATATAAAGGCGACCACTATCAAATTATTATTCGCACTGACGACGAAGAAGAAGATTTCGTTTGCGATACCGAATACGTTTGGAACGAAAACGACAGGGTTAGCGTTAAAATACCCAAAGACAAAATTAAACTTAAACTTAAAACGGAGGACAAAAAGTAATGAAGTCCTTGCGTTTTTCAAGAAAACAACTTGGAATACCTTACGCATTGTTTCTTTTAATATTCGTAATATTTCCGCTTGTTTTAATAATTTTATATGCGTTTACAAAAGTAGACCCGAACGGCAGTTTTGAACTTTCGGGCGTTAAGGTTTCGTTTTCGCTTGCTAATTTTATAGACTTTTTCTCTAAAAGTTCTAATATTAGGGTGCTTTTTATAAGCCTAGGCCTTGCCGTTGTTACAACGGTTATTTGCCTTTTAATAGCGTACCCGCTTGCATATATTTTAGCAAGGTCTAACTTTAACAAAAACGGCGTTATGCTACTTTTGTTCGTTCTTCCTATGTGGATTAACTTCGTTTTAAGAACGGCTGCAATGAAAGAACTTTTGTTTGCAATAGGAATGTATTCTTCAAACAAATTAAGTTTTGTAAACACCGTCATAGGTATGGTTTACGACTATTTGCCGTTCGTTATACTACCGCTTTACACCGTTATGATTAAACTTGATAAAAGTCTACTTGAAGCGAGCGCCGACCTTGGCGCAAAGCCTGCTAGCACCTTTTTTAGAATTACACTGCCGCTTACCGTTCCTGGAATTGTAAGCGCAGTTACTATGGTATTTTTGCCAACTACCACAAGTTACGTCGTTTCAGACACTCTTGGAAACGGCAACGTTACCATTATAGGTAAAATTATAGAGTCGCAATTTTCAACGATGTTTGACTGGCACGCAGGCTCGGCAATAGCAATGGTGCTTTTAGTAGTCATTTTTATAACTATGTTTATAACTAACAAGTTCACCGACGATGATAACACTCAAGCAAGGGGGAACGGATTATGGTAAAAAAGATTTTTTCGGGCGGTTACGTCTTTTTAGTTCTCTTAATGCTTTACGCGCCCATTTTACTACTCGTTGCATACAGTTTTAATATGTCGCGCGAAATAGGTATTTGGTCTAGCGAGTGGGGTTTTTCACTTTACGCCGAACTATTTAGTAACGAGGATATTATGCAAACGGTGTTAAACACCATAATACTTGCTTTCGTTTCGGCAACGCTTTCTTCAATACTTGGAACGCTTGGCGCAATAGGTATGTTTTATAGCAAGCAAAAAACCCGTAAAATATTAAACGGCGCAACTCAAATACCCATAATTAACGCCGAAATAGTAACGGCTATATCAATTGCGCTTGTTTGCACTATGTTTGCTTTTGGTAGAAGTTACGCATCGCTACTTATAGGCCACGTCGTGCTTACGTTCCCGTTCGTAGTGCTTTCCGTTATGCCAAAACTACAACAAATGGACAATAACCTTTACGAAGCGGCGCTCGACCTTGGCGCAACGCCCACCAAAGCGCTTTTTACGGTTATAGTTCCTGAAATACTCCCCGGCATTATTTCCGGCTTTTTACTTGCAATAAACCTATCGCTTGACGATTATATTATTACGACGTTTACAAAACCTTCTACCTTTGAAACTATTTCAACTTACGTTTTCGACGCTTATGCAAAAGGTGGTAAGAGTTCTTCTGTTCCTGCACTTCGTGCGCTTTCAACCATTATTTTCTTAGTTATGATAATTTTTGTTGTGGTAAGGTACGTTTTATCTACGAAGTCAGCAAAGAAAAAGGAGATGAAAAGATGAAAAAGTTTTTCTCCTTAACACTTGCGTTTTTAATGCTTTTTCCCACGATTTTTTCGGTTGGTTGCGCTAAAAAAGACGACGTTATTTATTTAGACGTATACAACTGGGAAGACTATCTTTGCATTGATGAAGACGTTAACTTAATTGAAGCCTTTGAAGAAATGGCTAGCGAAAAATATCAAAAAACCGTAAAGGTTAACTACTCTACTTTCGGCACTAACGAAAATATGTATAACGAACTTCAACTTTCAAAAGTAAAGCGTGAAGACGGCAGTTACGATTACGGTTACGACCTTGTTTGTCCTTCTGATTATATGATTCAAAAAATGATACTTGAAGGCATGGTTGAAAAGTATGATAGAACGCTTAACAATTTAACTAATTATGATACTTATTCTTCTAACTACATTTTAAACCTTTTTGAAACTAACGGTTGGACTGACTACGCTTGTGCGTATATGTACGGCACTATGGGTTTTGTTTACAACCCCGACGTGTTAGCGCAAAACGGCTATCAAGACGGCGATGAACTTAAATGGGATTTGCCTTGGAAAACGTATTATAAAAACCTTGGAACTATTAAAGATAGTATTCGCGATACCTACGCACTCGCTATCGGTTACGTTTATTCTAGCGAACTTTTAACTTTAAAAGAAAGTTATAATAGTGGAAATTACACCGAAAGCGAATATTCTAAAGAAGTTGAAAAAATATTCAACCTTACCGACCCCGAAACCGTTCAAAAGGTAACGGATGCGCTCACCGTTTTAAAGGGCAACGTTTACGGCTTTGAAGTTGATAGCGGTAAGCGCGATATGGCTTCTGGCAAAATTGCAATTAACTTTGCTTGGAGTGGCGATGCCGTTTACACGCTTGATATTGCAGAAGAAGCAGGCACTGAACTATACTATACCGTTCCCGAAGAAGGCAGTAACATTTGGTTTGACGGTTGGGTTATGCCAAAAGGCGCAAACGTTGAACTTGCGCAAGATTTCGTTAACTTTTTAGCAGACCCCGAAAACGCTAAAAGCAATATGAACTTTATAGGTTACACTCCCGCAGTTGCCGGCGAAGAAATGGTTGAACTTTGCAAAGAGTGGTACGGCGTTTACACTTTAATTGAAACTACCGACGTAGACAATGCAGACTTTATCGACGACGACGGAACTGCATACTTTGAATATTATATTCAAGACGCTATTGACGAAGGTTTATTAGTTGAAGGCATCAACTATACTTTAAACGGCATAGATAGCGAAACGGGGTATAAGAAAATAACCGTTAGCGAAATTAAGTACCCCGAGTACGACGACGATGAAAATATTATAGGCTTTACTAGTGAAGAAAACGTTGAACTTTTCGATTACGACGTATCTTTCCTTCTTACCACTCGTGAAGATAATTTAAACGGCGTTACCTATTCCGTTTGGACAGACACGCTCGGCAGGCAACTTACCACGCAGTACCCCGATAGAGAAACCGTTATGCGTTGCGCTATTATGAAACATTTTTCCGATGAAGAAATGAAGCGCCTTAACGATATGTGGGATGAAGTTAAAGTTATGGCAATGCCAACTTGGCTTATGTGGTTTATAGTAATTTCAATATTAGTAGTTGCCGTTGTATATCCCATAATGGCAGAACTTAACAAGCGTGGCGTAAGAATAAATATTAAAAGAAAAAATCCAAACCTACGCCTTATTAAGCGCGAAATATTAAAATAAAAACACGGCGAAAAGCCGTGTTTTTTAATTTGTTATAAGCATTGCGATAGTGCGTTAACTGCCTCAAAGGTGCAACCCCCCGATGACCACAAAGGTCTATCGTTCCGCATCTTTTCGCGAGCCTTCTCTCACTTGCTTTTAACGAATTATTATATCGCTTTTTATAGCAAAGGATTTCACTTAATAATTTTAGTTGGGGTAATAATATAGTCAAGTTTAACGTCCCAAGGGTTAGGGGTTATAGTTTCAGTTACCTGAAAATCGTAGCAAAGCCCTATTTTTATGCAGGGGGTTTCGCTTAAAAACCTATCGTAATACCCCTTGCCAAAGCCCACTCGGTTTTTGTTTGTATCGCACGCAATAAGTGGAATTATTGCAACTTCAACGCTAGAAAGTTCTTTATAGTCTTTTGGCGTTTCTATATCAAAAGCGTCTTTTACCCACTCGCTTGACGTGGGCAGTGCAGAAATCATTTTGTCGCCGATAATAAGTGGGTGTGAAACGGTTTTATTTTGCTTTAAAAGTTCGTTAATAATAGCGCTTGTGTCAACTTCGTTTCTAAAACTTTTATAAACGAAAAAGGTGGACTTTTCACGCATATAATCAAGCGAAAACAGGTTAGAATAAACGGCGCTTGATAGAGTTTGAACTTCGCCTATTGTCATATTTTCGCGCAGTAATTTAATTTTTGCTCGTAAAGTTTTCATATAAAAATTATATCACAATGAAAAAGGCTTGGCAACTGCCAAGCCTATCATTTACTTTGAAAACGCTTTTTTATACGCTTCTATATTTTCTTTAATAGTTTTAAGCGCCGTTTCTTGCGAGCCAACTTCAAGTACTGCAACTTGTTTATTTTCAAGCGCCTTATAAACCGATAAAAAGTGTTTAAGTTCATCTATAATGTGGTTAGGAAGTTCCCAAACGTCTCTAAACCCGTTATACTGTGGGTCGCCAAAGGGAATTGCTATAATTTTTTCATCGGTTTCTTCGTTGTCGGTCATAAAAACAACGCCTATCGGGTAGCAACGAACTAAACTCATTTTTTCAATGGGTTGCGAGCATAAAACGAAAACGTCAAGCGGGTCACCGTCACCGGAAAGAGTTTTGGGAATAAAACCGTAGTTCATAGGGTAGTGCGTGCTAGTAAAAAGCACTCTATCAAGAATAATAAGCCCCGTTTCTTTATCGAGTTCGTATTTATTTTTCGAGCCTTTTTCAATTTCAATGCAGGCAATAAAATCGTGGGGATTAATTCTTTCTATGCTAATATCTTTCCAAATGTTCATGCGCATCTCCTAAACTTTAAGTTTTAGTTTTTCTAAAAGTTCTTTATTTTCAACGAGTTTACCAGCGCCTTTAATAACGGCAATCTCTGCTTCGCTAACTACTTCGGCTTTAATTCCTAAACTACTCGAAACGTAATCGCCAAGCCCGTAAATGGCGCTTCCGCCACCCGTTAAGTAAACACCGCTTTTAAGTATTTGCGATAAAGTATCGCCCCCAAGCCTTGAAATTATCATATTAGCAACTTGCAAAACTTTTCCCAAAAACTCTCTAACGGGTTTATATATTTGTGAAGCCGAAATCTGCATAGAACGGTTTTTGCCCGTAAGATTATCTTTTCCGCTAATAACTATTTTAGTTTCATCGTCTTCATCAAGGCTAGCGAGTGAAGTTTTTAAAAGTTCTGCAGTGGCACTCGATATCGAAAGGTTAAGCGCCGTTTCGGTGTGCTCCATTATCATTTGGTTAAGGTGGTTACCACCTATTTCCATAGAAGCGCCTGAAATAACCCCTTCGGGCGTTAACACGCAAACGGTAGTTTGGCCACCGCCAAAATCAATAACTGCGCTAGGAACGTCGCTAGTAAGTTCGGCGCCTGCGCCTATGAGCGCTAAAATGGGTGCTTCTGCAAAGCAAACATTGTATATTTTTGCGCCTATAAGCGCATTTTCAAACTTTTTAATAACTTCGCGCGTAGAGCCACACTGCACGGTAAGTAGCACGTCGCTTATAACTTCAAAGGGAAGTTTTATCTTCTTTACAAAATATTCTATGAGCGCTACTAACGCTTTATAGTCTAAAATATCGGTGCTTGAAACGGGGAATATAATTTGAGTGTCGTCTGCCACTTTGCCAACTAGCGAAAGTGCTTCTTTACCACAGGCAACGGGGCGTGAATAGTTGCCGTTTTTAACGGCAATAACGGTTGGCTCAACAAGCACCACGTCCGTTTTAGCCTTATATATTTTTGTAAATGAAGTTCCTATATCTATTGCTATTTTAGGTTTCATATAAACTCCGTTAACGCTTTAATGATTTTTTCGGTAGGAAGCCCCACCACGTTGTCGTAATCGCCAAAAATCTCTTTTGCAAGCCCACCGTCTTGAATACCGTAAGCCCCAGCCTTATCCATAGGCGAGCCCGATAAAACGTAAGAAGATATAAACTCGCTAGAAAGTTCGTTGAAAATTACTTTAGTAACTTCGCAGTCTATTATCTTTTTGTCTTTTGAAATAACCGCGTAGCCCGTTATTACTTCGTGCTCGTTATTAGAAAGGCTTTCAAGCATTTTGCGGGCTTGCTCTTCGCTTTCAGGCTTTCCTAATATTTGCCCGTTAAAAACAACCACGGTGTCTGCACCTATAACAACGCTTAAAGGGTTGTTTTTTAAAACTGATAACGCCTTATTAAGCGCCAAACTTTTAACGTATTCCTTTGGTGAAGTAATAAAAACTTCACTCTCGTTAAAATCGCTTGGCACTACCTTAAAAGTAACGCCACGGCTACTTAGTAATTCACGCCTTCTCGGCGAATTGCTAGCAAGTATTATTTCCATTTTTATATTATATAATTTTTAAACGATTTTGTAAAGGGTAAAACAATTAAAAAACGGAGCGATTTGCTCCGTTTTTATCAACTTTTAATGGCTTTTTTGGCTAAATCTCTAATTTCTTCGGTTGCCAAAGATAACATCGTAACGCAATCTTTAACGTCGGGGCTAACCCAAACGCTATCGTCGGGAATAGAAAAGTCAAGCCAGTCGCCTTCTTCTTTGTAGTCGTATTCAACGTGAACGCTTTCAAGTTGAGTGCCTGAATAGTTAAACGTTTTATCTTCGCCGTAAAGGTTAACGGTAACGGTAGTTCCTTTGGGGGTTTGAACTAGTTTCCCCTTGCCTTGCGGAACGTATTTAATACCGTCTGGTAGCGTCATAACGTCAACTTCGGCTTCAAAGTAATAAGTTCCGGCAAGCACTTCTTTTCTAACGTTTTCCCTTTGCCACTTAAACCAGTCTGGAATATGGCTAAACTCGGTAACGCCGTCGTGAGCGGTAAGCACGCCGTTTTCGCCTTCTTCCCACTTTTTACCGCAAGCCGTGCAGGTAAGGGTAGTACCTTCGCCAACCATTTTATGCTTCGCTTTGCAATGCGGGCATTGATAGAGTATTTTGTTAAGGTTTTTAGCGCGTGTTTCGCAAGTTAAAATATTGCCTTTTCCTTTAAGCCAAGCCCAGTCGTCGTAGGTAAGGTTAGTTAAAATCCTATTATAAATCTCGCTTGCAGAAATAGTTTTAAGTTCTTCTTGCGAAACGGTTTCTGTTATAACGGCTTCAAGCGGAAGATTTGCCTTATATTTATTCCATTGTGGGTCGCAAACGTGGTTGCCTGAGAGTTTTAAGGTGTAAACGGGAACGTTTAAAAACTTTGCAAGTTTGCCTATCGCTTCGGGAATATAACTAGTAGTTCCGTCAAGAGAATATCTTGCTTCGGGGTAAATAACAACGCTATCGTGAAGTTTATCAACGGTATACTTTAAGTTTTTCATAAGTACTAGGTCGGTTGCAAACTTGCGCTTTGTAATACCACCTATAAGCCTAACTAAAAACGGAGTAAAGTCGTAAGAAGCGTCTATCGTCATAACGTAGTTCATGTTAAACGTTTTAAACGACGTAAAAAGCATAAAAAAGTCGCTAAAAGAAGCGTGGTTTGAAAGAATTAAGCAAGGGCCTTTCGGCTTATTGCCAACGTAAGTCCACTTTGGTTTTCTGCCTATAAGCATAATTCTGCAAAGTATCTTTATTAGCCACATTAAAGTCCACGGCTTTATAGGTTTTTTTCTAAAATCGAAGGGTTTGCGTTTACGGTTGTCTTTTCTTTTGCGTATTGCCATATATTACCTCCATAACTATATTATACAAATATTTGGCAAACAAGTCAATAATGTTAGTTAATTTTAGTTTTCGTTTGACAATAATGTGCATTTGCATAATATTTTTAATATTGACAAAAATGCAAGTAAGTAGTAGAATAATAAAACCTAGAAGGAGATAATTATGTTAGACGCTAGAATTGTAAAACTTGCAAAAGGCTTAGTAAATTATTCGGTAAAAGTTCAAAAGGGCGAAAAGTGCCTTATTGAAGCGTTCGGCATAGACGAAATGCTTGTTAACGCACTCGTAAAAGAAGTGTATAACGCAGGGGGTTACCCTTTCGTTTGGATTCGCGATACTAAAATTACCCGTGCTATTTTAAACGGGGCAGACGAAAACGTTTTAAGTTTTATGGCTGATTACGACGGTTATATGATGAAGCAAATGGACTGTTATATCGGCATTAGGGGTGATAAAAACGCCTTTGAACTTTCAGACGTTAGTTCCGAAAAAATGTCGGCTTACGGCACTATTTACAGCAAAAAAGTTCACCACGAATTAAGGGTTGGTGGTACTAAATGGGTAATTCTTCGCTACCCAAATCCCGCAATGGCTCAACTTGCTAGTATGAGCACTGAAGCGTTTGAAGACTATTACTTTAACGTTTGCACGCTTGACTACTGTAAAATGGACAGGGCTATGGACTCGCTTAAAGCGCTTATTGAAAAAACCGACAAGGTTAGAATAACTGCGCCAAACACCGATATTACTTTTTCTATAAAGGGTATGCCCGCAGTTAAGTGTTCGGGAAGTTGCAATATTCCCGACGGTGAGATTTACACCGCACCCGTTAAAGATAGCGTTAACGGCGTTATAACTTACAACGCTCCGTCTATAAACGACGGGTTGAAGTTTGAAAACGTTTCGCTCACCTTTGAAAAGGGCAAAATCGTTAAGGCAACTTCAAACTACACCGAAAAACTCAACGAAATATTAAACGTTGACGAGGGCGCAAGATACGTTGGCGAGTTTGCTTTCGGCGTTAACCCGTTTATAGATAAACCTATGGGCGATATTTTGTTCGATGAAAAGATTTCGGGCTCAATTCACTTTACCCCGGGCTCGTGCTACGAAGAGTGCGATAACGGAAACAAGTCGGCAGAACACTGGGATTTAGTTTTAATTCAAACTAAGGAGTACGGTGGCGGTGAGATTTATTTCGACGACGTTCTTATTAGAAAAGACGGATTATTCGTTTTAGAAGAATTAAAGTGTTTAAATCCAGACAATTTAAAATAATCGCTTTAAAACGATTGACTTAAAAAACAAAAACAATTATAATAAACTACGGTAAGCAAAGCTTGCCGTTTAAAATGATAAAAATTGTTAAATATTTAACGTATTGGAGGACAAAAAAATGTCAAATGTAAAAGTTGCAATTAACGGTTTCGGTCGTATCGGTCGTTTAGCGTTCAGACAAATGTTTGATGCTGAAGGTTACGAAGTTGTTGCTATCAACGACCTTACCAGCCCCAAGATGCTCGCTCATCTTCTTAAA
>JAFXHX010000005.1 GCA_017536205.1 Clostridia bacterium
ACTCTCCTTTATTAGTCTTCAACGGTAACGCCCATGCTTCTTGCGGTACCTTTAATCATGCTCATGCACGCTTCAAGGTCGTTAGCATTGGTATCAACCATTTTGATTTTTGCAATTTCTTCAACTTGAGCCTTGGTAAGTTTTGCTACCTTGTTCTTGTTGGGAGCAGCCGACGCCGTTTCAATACCGCACGCCTTTTTAATAAGCACGGGCGTTGGTGGCGTTTTGAGAATAAACGTGAACGAACGGTCTTGATAAATAGTGATAACTACGGGAATAACGTAGCCTACTTTATCTTGCGTTTTTGCGTTGAACTCTTTGGTAAAACCAGGAAGGTTAATACCGTAAGGTCCAAGCGTTGAACCGACGGGTGGGCCCGGGGTTGCCTTGCCTGCTTGTAACTGAAGTTTTACTACTGCAGTAACTTTCTTTGCCATAATAATTTCCTCCAAAGTGGTGAATATCGTGGCGCCATGAAATGAGATTTAGCGCCTCTCCCACTAATATCAATAGGCTGTTAGCCTTATCAATCTGCTTTTTTAAGCCCTACGAAGTCAACTTCAACTTCCGTTTCGGTATCGAACATAAGAACTTTAACTTTTGCCTTTTGCGAAGTTTTGTTAAGGTCGAGAACAACTCCGCTAAATCCGTTAAGCGCACCCGAAACGATGTTAACGGTGCTACCAACTTCAAAGTCGATATCCGCCTCGTCAAGCGTGCGTTCTAAGCGCATGCGCCTAACTTCATCGTCGGTAAGGGCAACGGCTTTACCTTGCGGGCCAACGAAGCCCCTTACGCCACGGGTATTTGTTATAAGGTACCAAAGTTGGTTAGAGTAAACGAGTTTGATAAAAATGTAGCAAGGTAAAACCTTTCTCATAACGATTTTCTTTTTACCGTTAGCCTTTTCTTCGATAGTTTCTTCCATAGGAATATAAATATCGAGAATCTGGTCTTGAAGGTTACTGTTCTCTATCATTTTTTCAAGCGTGTTTTTAACCATCGCTTCGTAACCGGTATTAGTACAAATGACGTACCATTTTGCAGTTTCTGCCATAATACGCCCCCTTACACTTTACGGATTAAGTTTAAAAGCGCTATAAGACCGGTATCGATTAAAGTGATAATAACGATAAAAATTAAAACCACGGCCACAACTACGCCGGTTTGTTTAAGAACCTTTGAAAAACTTGGCCACGATACCTTTTTAATTTCCGAGAACACTTCTTTAATTTTTTTGAAGAAGCGCTTGAAAATATTTTCTTTTTTTGCTTTGGGTTTTTGTTGAACTTTTTTGTCAACAACCTTGGTTTCTTTATTTTTTTCCATTTTACACCTTTTAAGCGTTACTCAAAAAATTATTTCGTTTCTTTGTGAGTGGTATGCTTTTTGCAGAACGGGCAGTATTTGCTGAGTTCAATTCTGTCGGGAGTGTTCTTTTTGTTTTTGTAAACGTCGTAATTTCTCTGTTTGCATTCGGTGCAAGCAAGAGTGATTCTAACTGCATTACCTTTAGCCATTTTAAAAATCCATCCTAAAAAATTAACACCCCTGTTTTTTGGAGTGCTTTCCTATTTTAACCTATAAAGCGAGCGTTGTCAACGATTTTTAACCATATTTTTGAAAATATTTTATATATATTATATTATTTGCGCGCACAATGCTATAAAACGGCTACAAACGGGCAAGAAGTAAAAAACATTTGTGTTTTTTGAAAATAGTGCTATAATATATCTAACCAAACGGGCAATACTGCCCACAAAGGACTATTATGAAAGTTATTATTTCTGGTTGTGGCAACGTTGGAACGGCTATTTTAGAAGGGCTTTTAAAGGACGGGCACGATATAGTTGTTATAGACACCGACCACAAAACAATTGAATTAGCAGTTAATAATTACGACGTTTTGGGCGTTTGCGGAAACGGCACTTCTTACGAGATTTTAAGCGAAGCGGGCGCAATAGACGCCGACCTTTTTATTTCGGTTACGGGTTCTGACGAGTTTAATATGCTCTCGTGCTTCGTTGCAAAACAAATGGGTGCAAATCACACCGTTGCAAGAATTAGAAACCCCGAATACAATAACCCTGCGTTCGAGTTCGTTAAAAAGCAACTTGGAATTAGCATGGTTTTAAACCCCGAAATGTTAACGGCAAAATGGCTTTATAACGTTTTGCAAGTTCCGTCTGCATCGAGCGTTGAAAAGTTCTCGTCTAGCGATATGGATATGATAGAACTTTTACTTAAAGACGGCTCGCCCGTGCTTGGCGTTCCACTTTACGAACTCCGTAAAAAACTGCCTCTCAACTTTTTAATTTGCGTTGTTCAACGCGGTGAAGAAGCGCATATTCCAAACGGCTCGTTCGTGCTTCAAAGTGGCGATAAAGTGGGTGTTTTAACGCTTAGAAGCGAACTTCACAAACTCGCAAAGGCTTTCGGCATTGAGAAAAAGCCTGCAAAATCGGTTATAATAGTTGGCGCAAGCAAAATTGCCTACTACCTTTCAACGCTACTTTTACACGCAAAAACTTCGGTAAAACTTATTGATAAAAACCCCGAAAAGTGCCTTGAGTTTGCAGAAAAATTAGCGGGCGCAACCATCGTAAACGGCGACGGAATGAGCCAAGAACTCTTACTTGAAGAAGGCGTTCTATCTGCCGACGCGTTTTTATCACTTACGAATAAAGATGAAGAGAACGTTTTAATGTCTATATATTCGCAAAGCAAAAACGTTCAAAAAACTATAACCAAAATAAATCGCGACGAACTTATTGATATTTCAGATAATTTAGGGCTTGACACGGTAGTTACCGCTAAACACGTCGTTGCAGACGCTTTAGTTAGGTACGCACGCGCGCTTGAAAACTCAAAGGGCAGTAAGATAGAAACGCTTTACAGCCTTTTATCAGGCTCGGCAGAAGCCTCGGAGTTCGAAGTTTTAAAAGACTTTAAATATTCGGGGGTTTGCCTTAAAGATTTAAAACTTAAAAGCAACGTTTTAATAGCGGGAATTATCCGCGATAGGCACGTTATTATTCCCTGTGGTGACGACTTTATTACCGCAGGCGACAAAGTTATAGTAATTACCGCAGGCGAAAGTTTATTCGACCTTGTTGACGTTATAAAATAATAGGTTTTTATGAATTACAGGTTAATTTTTAGCACGCTTGCAAGGGTTATTAGAGTAGAAGCCATACTTTTACTTCTTCCCCTAGCCGTTTCGGCAATTTACGGTGAAAACTGTTTTTACGCCTTTTTAATAACCGCAGTTGGTGCTTACTTATTAGGAACGGTTTTAAAAATAGTTTGCAAGCCTAAAACTCAATATTTTTACTCGAAAGACGGGCTTATCACCGTTGCGCTTACTTGGCTTAGCGTTTCGGTTATAGGCGCTATTCCTTTCGTTATAAGTGGTGAAATACCTTCGTTTATAGATGCGTTTTTTGAAACGGTTAGTGGTTTTACAACAACCGGCGCTACAATACTTGAAAACGTTGAAGGGCTTTCTAACGGCTTACTATTTTGGCGCAGTTTTACTCACTGGATAGGCGGTATGGGCGTTTTAGTGTTTATTATGGCAATAACTTCTAAAACTACCGACAGACCTATTCATATTCTTCGCGCAGAAATGCCCGGTCCTTCGGTAGACAAGTTAGTTCCGAGTTCTAAAGATACGGCTAAAATACTCTATCTTATTTACGTCGTTCTAACGGTAGTTTTAATTATTCTACTTTGGCTGGGAGATATGAATCTCTTTGAGAGTGTAATTCACGCTTTTGGAACGGCAGGCACTGGTGGATTTGGCGTAAAAAATAATAGTATAGTAAATTATAGTTCCTATTCACAATGGGTAATTGCTATATTTATGCTTATATTCGGCATGAACTTTAACCTGTTTTACTTAATTTTAATAAAAAAGGTTGGAACTGCTCTTAAATCTACCGAACTTCGCTATTACCTTTTTATAGTTCTTACATCAACGGTGCTTATCACCTTTAATATCTATCCCGCTTATGAAAACGCAGGCGAAGCAATTAGGCACGCGTTTTTCCAAACGTCTTCCATAATGACGACGACGGGTTTTTCTACGCAAGATTTTAACGCTTGGCCAACCCTTTCTAAAATAATACTTTTTGTTCTTATGCTCATAGGTGGATGTTCAGGCTCCACGGCAGGTGGCTTTAAAGTTTCAAGGCTAGTCGTTATTTTTAAGAAGATTAAAGCAGAACTTAAAAAGGTATTACACCCTAACACCATAAGCGTTATTAAAATGGACGGTGAAAAAGTAAGTGACGGCGTTTTAGGCGGAATAGTTAATTACCTTGCCGTTTACGTAGTTTGCTTTATATCAATAACGCTTTTAATTTCTTTTGACGGGTTTGATTTTGAAGCTACTTTTAGCGCCACTGCCGCGTGCTTTAACAACGTTGGACCTGCGTTTAGCGTTGCAGGACCTATGTGTAGTTACGCAGACTTTACGCCTTTTTCTAAAATAATATTATCACTAGCAATGCTACTTGGAAGGCTTGAGATTTATCCCTTACTTCTTGCTTTAACGCCTTCAACTTGGTTTAAAAAATAATCGTTACAATCAAAAAACTCTCACTTTTTGTGAGAGTTTTTTATATTTTTATCAATTGTAACTATCATTTCGGTGCCAACGCCTTTTTCGCTTTTGCACTCTATTTCACCACCCGTTAATTCAAGCGCCCTTTTAACTAGCGATAAGCCAAGCCCTATACCTTCGGCGGAACGCGAGCCGTCTTCTTGATAGTATTTATCAAACATATGCTTTTGCGCTTCTTCGCTAATTCCAACGCCTTCGTCTTTAACGGAAACAACGTAGCGCTCCTTGCTCCTTTTAATGGTTACCGTAATTTTCCCACCACTTCCTGAATATTTAACGGCGTTACTTAAAAGGTTAATCCACACTTCTTTAAGAAGATATGGGTCGCTATTTATTTTTGCAGGAATTAAGTTTGCTTCAATTTCAAGCCCTTTTTCTTTAAGTTGGTTGTCAAACAAAAGTATACAGTCTTCAATTTGCCCGTCTAACGAGAAAATGCGCTTTTCAGTTACTAGCGATTCGCTATCGAGTTTTGCAAGCGCCATAGTGTTTTCGCATAGAACTGAAAGCCTTGCCGATTCTTCTATAATAATTCGCAAATATTCTTTTTCTTCGTTGGTAAGGTTTTCCGAAACCGATAAAAGTTCGGCGTAGCCCTTAACCGATGCGATAGGCGTTTTAAACTCGTGCGTAAAACTTGATATAAAGTCGTTTTTAAAAACGGCAACGGAATTGAGTTGCTCAACCATTTTGTTAAAGTTATAAACGGCAGAGTTAATGTGGGGGTTTTTAGTTATGGGCGAAAGCCTTGCGGTAAAGTCGCCCTCTGCAATTTTGTTTATATTTACGTTAATTTCTCTTATAACTCGCATCGTTATATGCGTTATTAAAAATGCAAGCCCAACGCCTATTAGCGCAGAAAGAACAAAGTAAACTATAACGAGCCAAAGGTTTTGGCTTCGCTCGCTTTCAACGTAGTCGGTAATAATTGCGTTTATAAAATTACCAAGCACTAAACCTATTACCCACACGGCAAACACGCCAAGCACCATAACCCACGGCGATACTACGCTTTTTATTTCGGGTTTTTCAAGTTTAATTTTCATTTCTTACACCCCTATAACCAACGCCCCTAACCGTTTCGATATCAATGTTTTTAAAGGGCTCTATTTTGTTTCTTATTCGGTTTATGTAAACTTTTACTATATCTTCTTCGGTATCGCTATCCCACGACCAAAACTCTTCAAATAGCGCGCTTTTTGAAAACGAACGCTCGGGGTAAGACATAAGTTTATAAAGCACGCCGAACTCCGTTTTGGTAAGCGAAACGGAAAAGTCTTTATTAGAAACGGTTAGCGTGTTGTAATCTAAAACGGTATCGCCCACCTTAATTTTACGCTCGCTAACTATTTTTGCACGGCGCATTACCGCCTTTATTCTCATAGACATTTCGTAAAACTCTATGGGCTTTACCATATAGTCGTCAACGCCCGATAAAAAGCCTTGCTCTTTATCTTGTAAAGTACCTTTTGCAGTTACCATAATAATGGGAATAGTGTAGCCTTCTTCCCTAACCGCTTTAACAAGGTCGTAACCGTTCATAACGGGCATCATCGCGTCAACTATCATAACGTCAACGTGGTTTTCGTGTATTTTATCAAGCGCAACCTGACCGTTTTGTGCGCTTATGGTGTTATAACCCTCGCCAGAAAGTTTAATTTCCATTAACTTTCTAAGGTTTTTATCGTCTTCAACAATTAAAACGTTAAACATAACTGCCTCCGTAACTATTTTAGCACAATTTGTTTATATATTCACGCTTTTTACCTAATTTTTAAAAAACCTTTTTAAAAACGACAAAATTGCCATTTATCGCACACCTTTTTAAGGTATATTATTTTTTGTAATAAATACACTAACTTATATGGAAAGCGTTATTGTGAAAAAGGTTAAGCACTCTAAAGAAAAGGGCATTTACGGCAACTACTTTAAGTTTGTAAGGTTTTTGCTTAGAACTTTTACAAAAGAATATTCTACAAGCGTTGCTAAAAGCGCCGAGCCGAAAGTTTACGTTTGCCGTCACCTTAATATGCACGGCGCTATAACAACGCTGAAAACTTTTAACTTTGAAGTAAGACCGCTTATGCTTGGCAACTTTTTCAGTTTTAAGGGCGCTTTTAATCACTTTTTTAACTACACCTTTACAAAGCGTTATAAACTTCCAAAGTTCTTGGCGTTTTTGCCGTCTATTATTTTAGCGTTACTTACCGTGCCGCTAACAAAATCGGTTGGGGCAATTCCCGTTTATCGCAATAGCACCAAAGCGTTTATTACGCTAAAACAAACGGTTAAATATTTGTTAAACGGCGAAAGCGTTATTATTTTTGCCGACAAAGACTATAAAAACTGCTCTAAAACGGAAAAAGGTGAACTTTACTCGGGATTTTTATACCTTGAACGACTTTATAAAAACAAAACGGGAAAGTCTATTACGTTTGCGCCCATCGTTATAGACGATGAAAAACTGTTGGTAACCGAACTAAACGGAGTTACCTTTTTAGGCAAAAGCGATTTTAAAAGCGAACTAACTAGCGTTAAAAATCAACTTGAAAACGAACTTTACAGTTAAAAACCGACCCAACGTCGGTTTTTTATGTTTACATATTAAAAAAAATATTATATAATATAAAAAAACTTTAAGGAGTTACTATGTGCACAGGCGACCTTTTTTTAGGAATTAAGCCTTACGGCCTACTTATAGCAATAGGTCTTTTATGCTGTTTCGGCGTTTTATTTACCTATAACAAGAAAAAACCCGTTGACCCAAAGTTTACAGACGAAGTGTTTTATATAGGCGTTGCAGCAATTTTTATAGGCTTTTTAAGCGCAACTTTATTTCAATCGTTTTATAACTACCTTGCAAATCCCGAAGAGGGCTTTTCGTTTGGTGGTATGACCTTTATAGGCGGTCTTATAGGTGGCGTTGCATCGTTCTTAATTATTTACTTTATAATTAGAAAGCGTTTAAGCGGTAGGCTTTTATCTATAATTTCAATGGTGCCTTGTTGCATTACTATTGCGCACGCTTTCGGGCGTTTAGGTTGTTTGATGGCGGGGTGTTGCCACGGCGAGTTCCACGGCGCTAACCAACAATTTGGCGACATTTATATGGACGGTACGCTTGGCGAAGGATACTACGTTCCCACCCAACTTTACGAAGCAATTTTCCTTTTTATATTGTTTGCGTTATTTTCTTATTTGTGGCTTAAAAAAGACTTTAAGCACAATATGAGTTTATACCTTGTTCTTTACGGAATATTTAGGTTTATTATTGAGTTTTTCCGTGGTGACGATAGGGGTACGCTTGTTGGAAATATAGTTTCTCCATCGCAATTCTGGTCTATTTTAATGGTAATTTTAGGCGTTGCGCTTTACTTTATATTTAATTATTTTTGGAAAAAAGATAAACAAAATGACAAAACCCAAACTAATTCTTAATCTTTTCATATCGTTTTTTAAAATAGGGCTGTTTACCTTTGGCGGTGGTTACGCTATGATTGCAATGCTCGAACACGAATTCGTTGAAAAGAAAAAGTGGATTTCGGGTGGCGAGTTTTACGATATGATAGCAATTGCCGAATCAACGCCTGGGCCTATTGCCATTAACTCGGCAACCTTTATAGGTTATAAAACTGCGGGGGTTTCAGGCTCTATACTTGCTACTTTAGGCATAGTTCTTCCATCGCTTATAATAATTTACTTAATTTCGCTATTTTTTAACGAGTTTTTATCAATTACCCTCGTTGCTTACGCATTTAAAGGTATTCAGGCTTGCGTTGCCTTTTTAATACTTCGCGCAGGCTTTAAAATGGTAAAAAAATTAAAAGGCGTATTTTCTATAGCGATTACGTTAGTTGTAACGGTTACGTTTACGCTATTTTCACTTTTCGCTATTGATTTTTCGTCAATTTACTTTATTTTATTAGGCGCAGTTACGGGCCTTGCGTTTTTCGGCATTTCTAAAGCCGTTAAAAGCAAGAAAGGCGGTGAAAAATGATAGGCGAATTATTTACTATATTTTTTACGTTCTTTAAAATAGGCTTGTTCACATTTGGTGGTGGCTACGCTACGATTCCACTTATTCGCGAAGAAGTTTTAACTAACGGTTGGCTAACCGAAGGCGAGTTTTTAAACTTTATTGCCGTTGCCGAATCAACGCCAGGGCCTATTGCCGTTAATATGGCAACCTTCGTTGGAAGTTCACAGCACGATATTTTAGGTGCAATAGTTGCAACGCTTGGCGTAATACTCCCGTCGTTTATAATAATTTTAATTATAGCGTCGGTACTTCAAAACGTTTTAAAACTTGCAGGTGTAAAGTGGGCGCTAAACGGCATTAAACCCACCGTTGCAGGTTTAATTATAGCAACGGGCATAACAATGTTTTTAACGGTTATTTTCGGCGTTAAAACGGTAAGCGATTCGTTTGATTTCAACTGGGTTTCGCTAGTAATTTTTGGGGTTGTGGCAATAACTTCAATACTAGTTAAACTGTTTAGAAAAAAAGAACTTTCCCCTATAATTTTAATAATTATATCGGCAGTACTTGGAATTATTTTATATTCGATATAATAAAAGACCTTGGAAAAATCCAAGGTCTTTTTTATTTAATTTGTTGTTCTAAATCGTTAAAAACGTCGCTACTAAAAAACTCGCGTAAACTAATTCAAAGCCCATCGCAAAGTTTTTTAATTGAAACTACGCCGAGATTTTGGCTTCTTTCGTTAAGTATACTGTAAACTGTTGACGGCGAAACGCCCAACTCGTTTGCAAGCGTATTTATGAATATTTCTTTCTCTGCACAGTTCAATTATTCTTTCTGCAACTGCCTGCTTGGTATTTATAGCCACTTCTTCCCTATAACTTTATAGTCGTTTTTAAACCTTTAAACACAGTATACAACATTTATCTGCAAAAAACAATAGTCCGTTTTAATTAACTCATATAAATGAGCGAACTATAATTCGAGCGACAGTGAGTTATAATTCAAACTCGCATTACTATTTAGACTCGCCTAACGGCTCGAATTATAGTTACTATCGTAACATTATAATCAAACTCTTGCGAGTTTGACGTAAAAAAAGAGAAGTCAATTCGACTTCTCTTTTTTTGTGAGAAAACTAATATCTTGATACCATTTTATAGTGGGTGCATTTAGGTGAAAGGCTTTGCACCCATTTCAGTTTGACAATTTGGAATCTGACGGTTTTATTTCAATTTTCCCAATTTTGTCGTGTTTGCAATCACAATCAGTGTAGTTTGAGCATCAAGTACCTGCTCGGGATTGATATTTACGGTGACTTTCTCGCCTTTCTTGATTGCAACGATATTGAATCCGTATTTTTTACGGAGATTTAATTCAATTAAGTTCTTGCCGCACCACTCGTCTTTCACATCGATTTCAACTATAGACACGTCCTTTGAAAGAGATATCATATCAATAAATCCAGAGCTTAAGAGGTTCTTAGCAAGGCGTATACCAGACTCGTTTTCAGGGAAAACCACTTGATCTGCACCCACACGAAGCAATATCTTTTGCTGCATTTCATTCGCACATTTTACAATAACATTCTTAACGCCTGCCTCCTTGCAAAGCGTGATCGCCATCACGCTCGCTTCAAGATTGCCCGCCATACAAACGATGACTGTATCAATGTTTCCAATACCAAGGCGATCGATCACCTCAGAGTCGGTCACATCCGCGCACTTGCAAACAGGTAAATATGCCGCTGCATCGTTCACGATTTTTTGATTAGCATCTACCGCAATAACCTCACTGCCGTTCTCGACAAGCTCTCTTGCCACAGCAATACCGTATCTCCCAAGTCCGAATACTGCATATGTTTTCTTTGCTTTCATAGGATTCTCCTTTATCCAATACTGATATCTTCCGTCGGCTCAGAAATAACATTCTGACTTTCATTTTTTCTA
>JAFXHX010000006.1 GCA_017536205.1 Clostridia bacterium
GACGACAAGGTTATTATAATCTACAACCACGACGGAGACAACCGGACGGAACTCGGAATCGACGAGATAGAGTCCGCCTTTGGTTCGGATTTGACACAACTCACTCCGCCAAATAAAAGGCAAGTGGTTTTTCGCCACTTGCTTTTTATTTTAGTTAAGTTTATGGGGGATTTGAACGGGTGGGTATCGGCAACTTATACAAAATAATTACCTAGTTTAGTTGCCGAGAAACAGTGGACACCCACTGTTTACCACCCCGGCGTGATAGCAACCCCAACGGGGCGTTAGTTTTGTGCTAGCAAAATTGCGGAGCAAATCCCCCTCTCTCCGCCAAGAGCGACTCTATTTGAACTCAAATAGAGTCGCTTTTTCTATTACAATAATTAAATATATCTTTGTTAAAGGAAATGCAGGTATAATCTTTGATTTTGAACGATTTTCTAAAAACCGTATGTCTTCTAACAAATTAAGTTTAGATGATATAGATGTTTTCCCTGATGAACAGTCAAAGTTTAAGTTAAGCAGTAAAGATAAGCATAATGTTTTAATTCATACTGGGGTTATAAATGACCCTAAAAAAAAGAGGTGATTTTCATCACCTCTTTTAACTGCGCAGTTGGTTTCACATTTTAGTGCCAACAAATAAACAACTTTATAAGTTGAGTTTGCGCTACCTTGTTATTATAATATTATAATTATTTATTTTTGTCAATTGTTCTTTCTATATTTTTTAGTATTGATTATTTAATATTTTATGTTATAATTAACTGTATGGAAAATATTATTAAAAACTCAAAAAAAATTATATTCGATACGGACATTGGTGAAGATTGTGACGATGCAGGCGCACTTGCCTTAATTCATAAACTTTGCAACAACGGCGAAGCCGAATTATTGGCTGTTACTCATTGCTATAATTCACCTTACCTTGCAGGCTGTATTGACGCTATTAATACGTTTTATAATAGAGAAGTTCCCATAGGCATAAACTACGATGCGCCTATATTAGAAGTTCCACAATTAATTTATGCAGATAAACTTGCCATAAACTGCCCTAATAAATACCCGCCAGAAACATATTTAGCTAAAAACGGCCCAAAAGATACCCTTGAATTACTTCGCACAACGCTTGCAAACGCAGAAGATGGTAGCGTTACCATTGTTGTAACGGGAACTCTTGCATCTATGGCAAGGTTGGTTTTAAGCAAGCCCGACGAAATATCGCCGTTAAGTGGAAAAGAGTTAATTGCAAAAAAAGTAAATCGCACCGTATTTATGGGTGGCAGGTTTTTTGAAACTTGGCCTATGACCTTGTACGAGAGTGGTGACCCCACTCACCACGTTATGACGTGGGAATATAACGTAAAGCGCAGTGGCCATAAAGATGCAAAAGCCGTGTTTGATAATTGGCCTAATGAACTTGTGCTTTCAAGTTACGAAATTGGCTCGTATATCGTAACGATGAAAGGCTATGGCAAAAGGGCTCAAAAAGGCGACCCCGTTGCGCTTGCATATAACATTTCAATAGGCGACAACGGCCGTTGCAGTTGGGACCATACTGCAGTTTTAGAAGCAGTTCGCCCTGGCGTTTATTGGAATAAGCGTGAATTTGGCAAAATTAGCATTGATGAAAATATGGTAACGCATTTTATTAGGTGTGAAAACGGCTCGCATACTTATTTACTTCCAAAATTAGATTACGAAACTATTCGCAAAACTATTGATGATTTAATAAATGAAGTTTAACTTGCGTTTAGGAGTTATTATGAACGAAAAATACAAAGAGTATATGCAAGCAGAAGAACTTGTCATTTTAAAAAAGCGCGAAAAACTTAACGAATTAGAACCTAAAAAAAGGCGCACTAAAGAGTTTTTTTTAAACGTTAGGCAAAGCGCGTTTTGCAGGTTCTTTATAGTTAGGTGGCAACGCTATAAAGCCTTGCACCCAAAAGGAGCAGAACTACTTTTGCAAATAGCAAACTTTTTACTGTTTAGTTTTAGCGTTACGCTATGGCAATATTTAGTTATGTTATTTTTGCCTTACGCTTTTAAGGACTTAGCAAAAACACCTTTCGTTTGGCCGAAAGTTGACCTTTGGGTTTGGCCAGACGGCACACCCGCCACCTTTGGAATGTTTAACGAACCCGTTTTATACGACTCGCTTGGAAACGTTAAAATAGGCGGTGGACTTGGCAACTTTATTGCGTTTGAAATTGCCGTATTTACGGCGCAATGCATAAACTTTCCCCTTCAACGAAACATAACCTTTAAATCGCACGGCAACCCCTGGTATCAAGCACTGTGGTATTTTATAGGTTGGGTGCTAGTTTCGCTATTTACAAACGCGCTTTGGGGGTTACTTAATATATTCTGCGTGTATTGGGCGTTTCCAAACGCACTAACCGTATTTATAAAAACTAACGTAACGGGCTTAATTTCAATGATAGTGTTCTTCTTCGTGTTTAAAATTATTTTTAACGACGAAAAGTCAAAGCCCAAAAAGGAGAAGTAAAATGAAAAGGTTTTTCAAGCGATTTTTTATAGTTTTAGGAATTATTATATTAAGCGTTCTATTACTTGCAACCCTAATTATTGCTTGGGGGCATATTTACCGTAAAAACTATAAGTTTAACGCGCCTGCAACCATAACTAGAACTGACGGTGGAAATACCGTTATAGCAGAAGGCAAGGCGTTATACGATGAAAACGGCAACGTATTTGAAATTAAAGGCGTTAACTTTGGCAACCTTTTTATTGCCGAAGGTTGGATGACGGTTAACTCGGTTGGCCCACTTCTTAATAAAGACGGCAGTTACGCTAAAATTAACCCCGAAGGCGTTGTTGAAGAATATGAAGAGATTTACCAAGAAGAAATGGACGCCATTTTAGCAAATAGGTTTACCGACGAGCAAATTAAAACGCTCAACGACGCTTATTTTTATTCTTACTGCACGGAGTACGACTTTAAGTTCATTAAAGAAATGGGGCTTAACACTATAAGACTTCCTATGTACTACCGTAACTTTTTATCTACTCACCATAGATATAGGTTAACCGACGAACAACTTATATCAACTATTGATTTTGCCACTTACGAGTTTGATTTTGAAAAACTTGACTGGTTTTTATCAATGGCGCAAAAATACGACCTTAAAGTAATTATTGATATGCACGGCGTTATGGGTGGCCAAAGTGGGTTTGAACACTGTGGCACGCGCGACATTGATTTTTGGGACAACGACGGCTATATCGACTTTATGTGCAAACTTTGGAAACGAATTGCCCTTCACTACAAAACCGAGCGCGCCGACCTTTCTTCTACAATTCTAGCATACGACCTTGTTAACGAGCCTACAAACCGAAACGAAATAGGAACGGGGCTTAAACAGTGGAAAGTTATGGACAAGATGTACGACGCCATTAGAGAAGTTGACACCGAACACGTTATTTCTATTGAAGGCGTGTGGTTCTTCTTATCGCTTCCTAGCCCTGAAAAGTTCGGTTGGGAAAACGTTTTATATCAATACCATTTTTATAACTGGACTTCTAATATAACGCCTAACTGGATGTTCTACGGCTTTATGTACGCGCAACTTTCCGTTTCTGATTATAACGTTCCAAAGTTCGTTGGCGAGTTTAATTTCTTTGGCGACGAAAACGCTTGGATGGAATATTTAAACGTTTACGACCAAACGGGGCTTGGTTGGACAATATGGAGCTATAAGACGGTTACCGTTGGTTGGTGGGATAGTTCGTGGGGTGTTTTAGTTAATAAAATGTGGCTACTTCCCGATGGCGACGGCAACACCGTTTTAAAAACCGATTTAAGAACTGCAACCTACGAAGAGATTTTAGAACTTTGGTCTAGCCAACAAACTGACGACGGAACTAACGACGGTCAGTATAAAATTCATAGCGACGGCTCGCTTACCTATAACGTTATTAAGCGTTATTTTAACCAAGATAAATTCAAAACGGAATAAAAAATATGCGCAATTTAGACGAGATAATAAACGGTTTAACACTTGAAGAAAAAGCCTGCCTTTTAAGCGGGCATAAGTCGTGGCACACAAACAAAGTTTCACGACTTGACGTTCCTTCAATATTTTTAACCGACGGCCCGCACGGGCTTAGAAAAAAGCGTGAAGACTCTAAAGAGGTGGGGCTTGGCGAAACGGAATATTCAACGGCGTTTCCACCTGCGGTAACTTCGGGTTCTACTTGGAATAAAGACCTGCTTTTAAAAATGGGCACGGCTATGGGCAAAGAGTGTAACTATTATAACGTTCACCTTATTTTAGGCCCTGCCGTTAACATTAAAAGAAACCCACTTTGCGGTAGAAGTTTTGAATATTTTTCAGAAGACCCACTCATAACGGGCGTTATGGGCACTATGCTTACCAAAGGCATACAGTCAAGGGGAGTTCAAACTTCGGTTAAGCATTACGCTTGCAACAACAACGAAAAAAATAGGTATTTTGGCGATTCGATAGTTGATGAAAGGGCTTTTAGAGAAATATATCTTAAAGGCTTTGAAAAAATTGTTAAAGACGGTAAACCTGCCACCCTAATGTGCGCTTATAACAAAGTTAACGGCGAGTACGCATCGGAAAACAAAAAACTTTTAACGGATATTCCGCGTGGCGAGTGGGGGTTTGACGGTCTTATAATGTCGGACTGGGGCGCCGTTAACGACAGGGTTTTGGCGCTAAATGCGGGGCTTGACCTTGAAATGCCAGGCGATATTTTACACAACAACCAACTTATTATAGATGCAGTTAAAAACGGCACCGTTTCAGAAGAAACGCTTAACACTTCTGTTAAACGAGTTCTTAAAATGGTTTATAACGGAATTGACGGCGCTATAGAGCAAGAAAATTGTTTAGAAGAAGATTCTTCTATCGCTTTACAAATTGCCACCGAGGGCGCAGTACTTTTAAAGAACGAAAACGGCTCCCTTCCACTACCCACTACAGAAAAATATTTAGTGGTTGGCGAAATGTTTGAAGTTATGCGCTATCAAGGCGCAGGCTCATCACTTCTTCGCCCGTATAAACTTATTACGCCTAAAAACGCATTTGATGAAAACGGCGCTAATTACGAGTATAAAAAGGGCTATAAAGTTAACAGCCACGAAACCGACGAAACGCTTTTAAACGAGTGCATAACCGCTTGCGAAAACGCTCAAACCATAATTTTCTTTGGCGGGCTTACAGATTACGCCGAAAGCGAAGGTTTCGACCGTGAAGATATGCTTCTTCCTAAAAACCAAATTGAACTTCTAAAAAGCCTTATAAAACTTAACAAGAAAGTTATTTTGGTGTTATACGGTGGTAGCCCCGTTGAACTTAACGGGCTTGACGGCGTTAGCGCAATACTCAATATGTATCTTCCAGGCCAAGAAGGCGGGCTTGCAACTTATAACCTGCTTTTTGGAAAGGCTTGCCCAAGTGGAAAACTTACTGAAACTTGGCCGTATAATTATAGCGACGTTCCGTTTTATAACGAACTTGCTCTAACCACTAACGACGTTTATAAAGAAAGCGTGTTCGTTGGTTATAGGTACTATTCAACGTACGGCGTTCCCGTAAGATATCCGTTTGGTTACGGGCTTTCTTACACCACCTTTTCTTATAGCGATTTAACTACTACCCAAACCGAAAACGGCTTTGAAGTTAGCGTTAAGGTTAAAAATACGGGTGACTACGCAGGTAGCGAAGTCGTTGAACTATTCGTTGAAGCACCTAAAACGGAGTTTGTAAAACCCGTTAGAGAACTTCGTGGTTTTAGCAAGGTTTTCCTTGAAAAAGGCGAAGAAAAAACGGTTAATATAACCGTTTTATACGATGATATTAAATACTATTACGATAACCGTTTTGCGCTTGAAAACGGAACTTATAAGTTCCAAATATGCAGTGACTCTAGTACCGTTATTTTAGAAAGCCAAGCCGTAGTTTCGTGCGGGGAAACGCTTTATTCGCCCGATATAGTTAAAACGCTTTACGCTACGAAAGAAAGCCTTTTATCTATAACCGATAGCGATTTTGAAAAGGTTATAAATAGACCTATTACCCTTAAACCCGTTACCCGCCCCTACGACCTAAACACGCCTATGCGCGAGTATAAAACGGCGGGTGGAAAGTTTATTGTTGGGCTTATAAACTTTGTGTTTAAATGCATTTTAAAGTTTGCATCAATGGGAAAAGACACGCCCGATAAAGAAACTAAAATTAAAAACGCTTACTTTGCAATGAAAACTACAAAGGCTATGAGTTTGCGTTCGATTTCATACGCAAGCGAAGGTATGTTATCGCATAGGCAAGCCGAGGGCTTATTAGATATTGCAAACAATAAACCATTTAAGGGCATTTGGAAACTTATAACACGCGAAAAAACCGTTAAACTCCCTAAATAATCTACAACGTTAACCGTAGAAAGCAATATTTTAAGGCGTTAGTTACGAGCGAGAGAAGGCTCGAGAAAAGGTACGGACACGATTGACCTTTTTGGTTGTATAAAGTGGTATTTTAAGACGTTAGAAGCAAGCGAGAGAAGGCTCGCGAAAAGGTACGGGCACGATTGACCTTGTTGGTCATCGGGGTCGTAACTTTGAAGCAGTAAACGCACTATCGCGACGCTTATAACGCATAAAAAAATCCCCGTTTTTACGGGGATTTTTTTATTTCTTTAAATCAATGCCAAGTTCAAGCCCTTCGTACATCCATTCGTTCCACTTAAAGTTTTTGTAGAAGTTAACGTGGTAACGGTGCATTTCTTCAACTAATAAACTGAACTTTCCAACGGTTTTGTGTTTGGGGAACACGTCGAAATATTCGCCTTTTAGGTAGAAGTTAAAGTAACTTGAATCAACTTCGGTAATTAAGGTGTATAGGTTGTTATAGTCAACGTGGAACTCGTAAGGCTCGCCATTTCTAGTTCCAACGTAGTGCATACCTTTATGGTCAATTCTTATTTTGCCTTCGCCTACTATGAAACTAGTTTTGTTTTTACCTACGAGTTTATACTCGTCAAGATTACCGATTTGACACTCGTCTTCAAAAAAGTAGTCGGGGTTGGCGCGTATTTCTTTAATAATATCTAAACGCTCGTTTTCAACCCAAACGCACGGGTCTTCGGGAATAACTGCGTTTTCGTATGGATGGAATACGTAATAATCGTCCATCGTGGCGCCGTTTCCACAAGCCGTACACTCAATTTTATTGCCTTCGCCAAGCATTGTAAACTCTTTACCACACTTGGGGCATTTAAAGCAAAAGTCTTCTAAACGATGGCATATTCTACCGTGAGTTTCCCACTTAATTTTCTTTTCCCTATTCCAAGCGTATTCGTTGCGCCTAAACTTTTCGTTTAAGATATCGTCCATTTCTTCAACGGATAACCTTTCAACGTCTTCTTTAGAAAATAATAGCGAAGTGGTGGCGTAGGTTTCGCCGTAACGCTCATCTAAACAAACTTTGGTGTTTTGAAGGTACTGACCTTCTAAATGACAGAAAAATACGGGCACTTTAAAGTGCTTGAACATTTTGCTAGTTCCTGGAACGACGGGTTTATTACAGCCGTAATCGCTTGCTAAACCTTCGGGTGCAAACGTTACGCAACCACCCCTTTTTAAAACTTCTGAAACACCGTGAATAGCAACTCTATCAGGCGAATAGTTCTTTTTGGGAATAACTTTATCTAGCCAGAAAATGAACGAGAACTTAGTTCTATAAAACTCGCTACAACCAGCCATCATATTAGTAACCCTTGGGTAGCACGACGCCGAAACGTACATATGGTCGATGCGCGACAAGTGGTTAAAAATTACAAAGCAAGGGCCTTTATAATCGCTAACTTTATCAATATGCTTAATATGCGGGTGATATTTTCTGCCGATAATATCAAACATAATAAACTTGTATAGTCCTGCAATAAACTTGGGCGCAGGGCGATATTTTCTTTTGCGAAGTTTTTCTGCTATTGTTAATTTCTTTGCCATATTTTTATCCTTTGCAGTATTATTGTAGTTATATTTTAATATTTTATAATATAAAAGTCAATAGAATTAAGTTATTATTCATTTATTTAACATTTGCACAATAAAAACAAAAGCACCCCGTAGGGTGCGTTTTTATTTAGTCATTTTTTCTTGCTTTACTTTGTGGTCGATAACGTGGCGAGATGCAAGTTCTTTTCTAATATCGTTTACAGATATTCCCATTTCAACCATTAAAACCATAACGTGATAAGCAAGGTCGGCAATTTCGTAAACGGTTTCTTTTTTATCGTTATTTTTTGCGCCTATTATAACTTCGGTGCATTCTTCGCCAACTTTTTTAAGTATTTTATCAAGCCCTTTTTCAAAAAGATAGGTGGTGTAAGAGCCTTGTGGCATTTGCGCTTTTCTATCTTCTAAAAGTTCGTAAAGCCCATCGAAAGAAAACTCGTTTTTATCTTCATTTACGTAAACTTTACCGTTAAAGCACGAATCGGTGCCAAGGTGGCAGGCAGGCCCGTCTTTTTCAACGACTATAACAAGTGCGTCGTTATCGCAATCTGTCGTAATTGAAACGACGTGTTGGTAGTTTCCAGAAGTTTCGCCTTTAAGCCAAAGTTTATTTCTAGACCTAGACCAAAAGCAAGTTTTACGCTCCTTTATAGTAATATTCAAACTCTCTTCGTTCATATAAGCCAAGGTTAAAACCTTTTTTGTAAAGACATCTACAACGATTGCGGGAATAAGCCCGTTTTTATCAAACTTTAAATCTTTAACGTTTACCATAATTTCTCCTTAACGGACTATAATGCCGTTTTGTTTAAGTACTTTTTTAAGATTTGCTATTTCTACTTCTTTATAGTGGAATATCGACGCTGCAAGACCTGCGTCAATCGTGGGTATTTCTTTAAATAGGGTAACGAAGTCTTGTATAGAGCCTGCCCCACCCGATGCAATTACGGGAACGTTTACTGCCGAGCAAACTTCTTTTAAAAGTTCTATATCAAAGCCTTTTTTAACGCCGTCGGTATCGATAGAGTTAACTACGACTTCGCCTGCGCCGTTACTAACACAACGCTTTATCCAACTAATTGCTTCAATTTCGGTGTTTTCACGCCCGCCCTTTGCAAACACGGTAAACTTGCCGTTTACCCTTTTAACGTCAACTGAAATTACAACGCATTGGTCGCCGTATTTTTTTGCGCCTTCAAGTATTAAATTAGGGTTTTTAATTGCGCCGGAGTTAACGCTAACTTTATCGGCACCACATTTTAAAACTCTATCAAAATCGTCAAGAGTATTTATACCGCCACCAACCGTAAGTGGAATAAACACGTTTTTAGCAACTTCGGTTAAAATATCTGCAAAGAGTTTTCTTCCGTCGCTACTAGCCGTTATATCGTAAAACACAAGTTCATCGGCACCACAATCGCTATAATATTTTCCTAGCGTTACGGGCGAAGAAACGTCGCTTACGTTATTGAAGTTAACCCCTTTAACAACCCTTCCGTCTTTAACGTCAAGGCAAGGAATTATTCGTTTAGTTATCATTTTACAGCCTCCAACGCCTCTTTAAGGTTGATTGCGCCTATATAGTAAGCCTTGCCTATAATAGCACCGTAAAGCCCTAGTTTTTTAAGCGCAACAACGTCGTCAAGCGAAGAAACGCCACCCGACGCTATTATTTGAATATTAAACTTGTTTGAAAGTTCTTTATAAAGTTCACGGTTAGTGCCTTGCATAGCCCCGTCTTTACTAATATCGGTGCAAATTATGGTTTTAACGCCTAACTTTTCAAGTTGCGCGCAAAACTCAAAGCAAGTATAACTAGATTTTTCTACCCAACCTTTAATTGCAACGTAACCGTCTTTCACGTCAACGCCAACGGCTATTTTATCGCCGTAAAGGCTTATTGCAGTTTTTAAAAGTTCTGTATTAGTAACGGCAACCGTTCCTAAAATAACGCGATTTACGCCACTTTCTATATAAGTTTTAATAGTTTCGAGCGAGCGTATTCCACCACCTATTTCAACGAAAAGGTTGGTAGAGTTTACAATTTCTTTAACCACGTTTAAATTAGGCGTAGTTCCGTCTTTAGCGCCTTCAAGGTCGACAAGGTGAACGTTACTAGCGCCCAGCCTTTCAAACTCCTTGGCTACTTTAGCGGGGTTATCGCTATACACCGTCATTTTATCGTAATCGCCCTTATATAATCTAACGGCTTTTGAGCCGTATAAATCAATTGCGGGAAAAAGTTGCATATTATTCTCCAAGTTCAGTAAATGCTTTTAATATTTTAAGACCTACGTCGCCACTTTTTTCGGGGTGGAATTGACAGCCGTAAACGTTGCCGTTTCCAACTATTGCCGTAACTTCAGTGCCATATTCTGCCGTTGCGATAAGCGAATTATCTAAATCAACGGCGTGGTATGAGTGAACGAAATAAACGCAGTCGCCTTCGTTTATATATTTTAAAAGTGGGCTTTTTGCTTTAAAGCGAAGAGCGTTCCAACCTATGTGGGGTATTTTATATTCTTTGGGCAAATTAAACGGCACTACTTTTCCCTTTAAAAGCGAAAGCCCGTTATACTCGCCGTACTCGTAACTTTTTTCAAATAGCATTTGCATACCAAGGCAAACGCCTAGCAAAGGTTTACCGTTTTTTGCTTGCTCGATAACCACTTTATCAAGCCCGCTTTCTAATAGTTTTTTAGAAGCGTCGCCAAACGCGCCAACGCCTGGGAGTACTATTTTACTTGCCTTTTCAATAACGCTTTTATCGCTTGTAACAACAACTTCTGCGCCTATTTTTTTAAAAGACGAAGTTAGCGAAAACAAGTTGCCAACGCCGTAATCAATAATTGCAATCATTATAAAACACCTTTGGTTGACGGTATTTCGCTTGCAAAATCTTTGTCGATTGAAACTGCCGTTTTAAGTGAACGCGCAAACGATTTAAAGGTGCCTTCAACAACGTGGTGAGCGTTAGTTCCCGCCATTTTAACAACGTGTAACGTAAGCCCTGCGTGGCGAACGAACGCCAAGAAGAACTCTTCAACTAGTTCAACGGGAAAATCCCCTATTTTACTTGCGCGAACGGGCATATCTAGTTTTAAATAACTTCTTCCCGATATATCGATTGCAGTTAAAATTAGCGATTCGTCCATAGGTAAAATGGTAGTGCCGTAGCGAACTATTCCACGCATATCGCCAAGCGCTTTTTTAAGGGCTTGACCAAGTACTATGCCAACGTCTTCAACGGTGTGGTGATAATCAACTTCAATATCACCTTTACACGTTACTGAAAGGTCGAACCTTGCGTGGCGAGCAAAAAGTTCAAGCATGTGGTTGAAAAAACCACAACCCGTGTTTATATTAGAAACGCCCTTGCCGTCTATATTTAAGGTTAAGTTTATATCGGTTTCTTTGGTGGTGCGATTTATGGTTACCGTTCTCATATCATTCTCCCAAAATAAGTTTAACTTTTTCAATGAATATTTGCATTTCTTCAATGCTACCTATGGTAATTCGGTTAAACTCTTTAATGCGCTCGCTTGTAAAGTGGCGAACGAGCACGCCGTTTTCTTTAAGTTTTTTGTAAAGTTCTTCACCGCTTATTTTATCGCTTTTAGCAAACACGAAGTTTGCCTTTGAATCAAGCACCGTAAAACCTAATTTTTTAAGTTCCGTTACGGTATAATTTCTGTTTTCAATAATTTTAAGGGCGTTTTCTTTATAATAATTATTATCTTTTAAAGCCGAAACGCCTGCAATTTGCGTTAAAGCGTTTACGTTATAGGGGTTTGTTGAATATTTAATTTTTTCAAGGTCGCTAATAATTTCAGCGTTTGCTATTGCAAAGCCAAGCCTTGCGCCCGCCATACTTCTTGATTTTGAAAAGGTTTGAACGCATAAAAGATTGTTATACTTTTTGGTAAGTTCGCTAACACTAGTTCCACCAAAATCAACGTAGGCTTCGTCTACAACCACAACGCCGTTTGGGTTAGATAATAATATTTTTTCAACGTCGCTAGTGGAAATTACTAGTCCCGTGGGGGCGTTTGGGTTTGCAATAACTATAAGTTTATTAAGACCTAAAAAACCGTTTACGTTAAGAGTAAAATCGCTATTTAACGGAACAATTTGCGCATCAAGCCCGTAAAGACTAGCAAAAACCGAATAAAAACCGTAGGTAATATCGGCAAAAGCAACGCCTAAATGCCCGTAAGCCATAAACGCAAAGTTTAAAATATCGTCTGACCCGTTAGAAACGAAAACGTTTTCAATTTCGGCGTTATACACCCTTGCAAGTTCACTTTTTAAAAGTTTGCTTTGCGGGTCGCAATAAAGCCTTAACCTTTCAATTTCTTTGTTTCCTATTGCGTTTATAACACCGTTTGAAGGTGGGAAAGGCGATTCGTTAGTGTTTAGTTTAACGTACTTTTTATCTTGCGGTTGTTCGCCTGGAACGTATGCGGTTAATTTTGATAATTCGTTACTTAAAAATCTGCTCATTATTATTTCTCGAAACGTACCGTTGCGCTTTTTGCGTGCGCTTGTAAGCCTTCTTGTTCGGCAAAATACGCAACGTCTTTATAAACTTTACTAAGCGCTTCTTCGGTGTAATAAGTGTATTGTGTTTTCTTTATAAAATCGTCAACTGACAAGGGGCTTGAAAACCTTGCCGTGCCACCCGTTGGCAACGTGTGGTTAGGGCCTGCGTAATAATCGCCAAGCGCTTCTGGGCAATATCTTCCCATAAACACGCTACCTGCGTTAGTGATTTTATCAAGATAATCAAAGGGATTATCAACCAAAACTTCTAGGTGTTCGGGGGCAATTCGGTTGCTAACTTCAATAACTTCATCAAGGTTTTTTGCAACTATAATTTTGCCGTTATTATCTATTGACGCCCTTGCTATTTCTTTTCTAGAAAGGTTTTCTAATTGAACTTCTATTTCGCTTGCAACCTGTTTTGCAAGGTCTAAACTATCGGTAACCAAAACAGCGCTAGCCATTTTGTCGTGCTCGGCTTGCGATAAAAGGTCGGCTGCAACGTGTTTGGGGTTGCTTTTACCATCTGCAATAACCATAATTTCGCTAGGACCTGCAATCATATCGATAGAAACTCTGCCAAAAACTTGCCTTTTTGCCTCGGCAACGAAAGCGTTACCGGGACCGACTATTTTGTCAACTTTTTTAATGGTTTCAGTTCCGTAAGCAAGCGCCGCTATTGCCTGCGCTCCGCCAACTTTATAAACTTTATCTACCCCTGCTATTTTTGCGGCGGCTAAAATTACGGGGTTAATTTTGCCAAGCGAGTTTGGTGGCGTTACTATGCAAACTTCTTTAACCCCTGCTATTTTTGCGGGAATACTATCCATTAAAACGGTTGACGGATAAGTTGCCGTGCCACCGGGAACGTAAAGCCCAGCACGCTCTACGGGGGTTATTTTTTGACCTATAACCTTGCCGTCTTCCCCTTTAATTTCAAATCCCTTTCTTACTTGTTTAGAGTGAAAAGCCCTAATGTTTTTAGCCGATTTTTCTAAAACGTCTAAAAACTTTGGCTCTACCATAGAAAGCGCTTCGTCAAACTCGTTAGGCGAAACTTCAAGCGAAGTTAGCGTTGCTTTATCGAACTTTAAAGCGTATTCGTAAAGCGCTTTATCGCCGTTATCTATAACGTTTTGTATTATTTCGGCAACCGTGCTTTCAACGTTTACCTTTTGTTCGGAACGCTCAAATATTTTATCTTTAAGCGCCGAATAGTCTAAAATCTTAATCATTTTTCTACCTTTTCTAAAAGTCCGTTTTTAATCTCGCGTATGCGCTCGCTTTTAAACTCGAACGACGCTTTATTTGCAATTAGCCTTGCGCTTATAGGAACGATAGTTTCAAAGGGAACAAGGTCGTTTTCTAAAAGCGTTTTGCCCGTTTCAACTATATCGACAATAACGTCGGAAAGCCCTAAAACGGGGGCAATTTCAATAGAGCCGTTAAGGTGAATAATATCAATATCACGGCACTTTTTAGCGTAATAATCTTTTGCAATATTTGCAAACTTGGTTGCAACGCGAAGGGTTTTACTCTCGTCGTCAACGAAGTCTTTTTTAGAAGCAACCGCCATACGGCACTTTCCAAGGTTAAGGTCTAAAAGTTCGTAAACGTCGGGTGTGTATTCAAGTAAAATATCTTTGCCTGCAACGCCTATATCGGCACTACCACGTTCAACGTAAATAGTTACGTCAGACGGCTTTACCCAGAAAAAGCGAAGTTTTTTCTCTTTGTTTTCAAATATGAGTTTACGGTTGTTTTCTTTAATTGCGGGGCAGTCGAAACCTGCCTTTTCAAACATATCGTAAACCTTTTCACCAAGCCTGCCTTTTGGAAGGGCAACGTTAATAAAACCGTCGCTATAAGGCGATTTAGCCCTATCGAGCCCGTCTAAATAAACGGCAAAACCGATAGCGCCTGTGTTTCTACCCATCTTCTTCATAAGGTTGTTATATTGACCACCCGATAAAACTCTTTGAGAAATACCACTTATAAAACCTTTAAAGGTAATACCGCTATAATAACCGTCTGGACTGGTAATTGAAAAATCTACTTTAATACTGCTTTCGTAGCCAAGTTTAATTAAACTATTTAAAACGCTTTCAAACTCGTTAAGAAGTGACTTGCTTTCGCTTGATAGAGCAATTTCTTTAACGGCGTTAACGGTTTCTGTAACGCTAGCGTAATCGTGCGCTAAACGCTTAATTGCTAAAAACTGCGAACTAGAAAGAATATTTTTAAGGCTACCAACGTTCTTTTCTGCAAGTGCTTTTAAAACTTCTTCTTTTTGGGTGTTGCAAACGCCGTAGTCTTCTAAAATAGCGCTTGTTAGACCAACGTGCGAAATGGCAAGTAGCGAAGATTTAGATATAACGTTAAGACTCTCTATTGCAAGCGAAGTAACTTCGCACACTTCGCTTATAGTAACGTTTCCTATACACTCTAAACCCGTTTGCATAACTTCTTTATAAGCGTGCGTGCTTTCAGATATTCTATAAACGTTTTCGTTATAGTAATACTTTTGAAGTTCGCTAGTATCTTTAGAGTTTTTAATTATAGATAACGTTACGTCTGGCTTTAACGCAAGCAGTTTACCGTTGGTATCGTTAAAAGTAATAACGCCGTCGCTAACTAAAAAGTCTTTATTTTTAGAATATAAATCGTATTCTTCAAACTTGCTCATTTTAAACGGACGGTAACCCTTTTTAATAAAGAGATTACGCATTGAAAAAACGGCTTGTTCTTCGAATTTTAAAATACTTTCGTCTATCATATTACTTAATCCTTTTAATAACGGTTTCGTAACCACCTTCACCGTAGTTAAGACATTTCCCTACCCTTGAAATGGTAGCCGTGCTTGCGCCCGTTTGCTTGTTAACGTCTAAATAACTAACCCCGTCTTTAAGCATTATTGCAACGTTTAATCGTTGCGACAACGCTTCAAGTTCTTGTATGGTGCAAACGTCGGAAAAAAACGCCGAGCACTCTTCTTCCGTTTTAAGCGATAAAATCGCTTTATATAGATTTTTATAGTCACTTTGGTTTTGTTTTTTCATTTTTACCACCTATAAATCATCGTTACTTTAGTATTTTAGCACGCTAAAGCGTTAAAGTCAACTATTTTATACGGGTATTTTTGATATTTTTAAACAATTTGAAGGTTTTGCCTATAAAAGAAAAGCACCCTAACGGGTGCTTTTTATTATTTCTTTTTCATTTTAATTCTGTTAAGTTTTTTGTTGATTGCTAAAAGTTCTTCTTTGGTAAAGGTAACGTCCATCATACCAACTAAGCCTGCCATACGAAGGAAGGTAAAGCCACCGAGCATTTGCATCATATCTTTACTTAACTTCATACCACCCTTACTGTCTTTCGACTTTTTCTTTTTCATGCCTTTCATTATTTTACTCATAAGTTTAAGCACTAAAAGTTTACCGCGGAAGGTATCCATAACGTCGCTCATTTTGCTATTGAGCGAAAGTCTGCCTTCGATTTCGGTAACGTCGAACCAGTTAAGAACTGCGCCAACTTCTTTAAGGCGATAATCTTCGTTGAAGGTATCAACCTTTCTAATAACGCTTTCGTCAACTAAATCGCCTGCAACGGCTTTAAGGTTGGTTTCGCCAACGTTTTGAACTTCAAAATAGAAGAAGTGGTCTTCAGCAGTTTTCTTACCTACCGAAACGCCGTTTGCAAAAAGTTCAACTTCGGGTTGGTTAGAATAAACGGTAACTTTAGTAACGTCTTCAACCCTATCTATATAGCGCTTTGAGCAAAGGTGAACGAATGGCTCATCTGAAAGCCACGCTTTATATGCGTAGAAACTATCTTTTTTATACTTTCTATCAAAGGTAACAAGACCCTTGTGGTTTTGACCGTTTTCACCGCCTTCGGCACGACTGTCTGCACCAAAGTCGAACATATTCCAAACGTGAGTAGCCCAAAGGTATTTACGAGTGAAGAGTTGTTTAATAAGTTCTTCGTGATAGAACGATTGATATTCTTCGGTGTAGTCGCCTTGTCTTGGGTCGCTAGTGTGCCAGTTAAGCGCTTCACAACCGTATTCCGAAACGCCGATAGGTTTATTTGGGAACTTTTCGTGGAACTTATCGAACCAAGGTCCGTTCATAGACGTATCGCCACCGTACCAACCGAAATAGTGGTTGTACGAAACGACGTCGGGTATTTGAACGTAAGGCTCGTCCATAGAACACATAGAAACGCAAGCCATAGTAGTTAAACGAGTTTTGTCCATAGAGTGAACGAGGTCGTTTAAAACGTGGTGGTTTTCAATAAGGTCAGGGTCGTCTGCGCCACTCATAGTGATTTCGTTTGATAAGCCCCAAACAACGATTGACGGGTGGTTGTAGTTTTGAACTACGAGTTCTTTCATTTGAGAAATAGTATTTTCCCTTGCAGTCGACATATGTTGAGATATGTATGGGATTTCTGCCCAAATTACCATACCCCTTTCATCGCAAAGGTCGTAAAAATACTGGTCGTGTTGATAGTGAGCAAGCCTTATGGTAGTTGCGCCTACTTCACAAATTAAATCCATATCTTCTTTATGGTGTTCGGGAAGTAAAGCGTTACCAAAAGTCCATCTATCTTGGTGGCGAGAAACACCCCTTAAAGGATATTCTTCACCGTTTAATATAAATCCGCGTTCGGGGTCGATTTCAAACGTTCTAACGCCGAAACGGGTTTTAACTTCGTCGATAACTTCGCCGTTTTCTAAAAGGCTTGCAGTTAACGAATAAAGGTAAGGATTTTTTCTACCGTTCCATAAAATAACGTTTTCGATATTTAAAACTACGGTGTCGGTTGAAGAAGTGGTTTCGCTAACAACCTTGCCTTCTAAATCGCAAATAACGTATTTAACAGAGTGTTCGGGCTTTTTAGCGGTAACGTAAGTAACTACTTCAACGCTTGCGTTTTCACCTTCTACACTTGGAGTAACGGTAATGCCAGGGCCACCGAAAAAGTCAAGGTCGAAGTGAGATTTGTTTACCGCAATAACGTTTACGTTACGGTATAAGCCACCGTAGAAAGTAAAGTCTGCAAATTGTGGATAAACGGTGTCGTTAGGAGCGTTGTCAACCCCGATAACGAGCAAGTTTTCGTCTTTAAGATATTCGGTAACGTTAACGCGCCAAGTAGAATAACCGCCGTCGTGATGGCGAAGGTGTTCGCCGTTAAGATATACGTCTGCCGAAGAGTTTGCGCCGTTAATTTCAACGTAGTATTCTTCTGCCTCGGGAAGGTCTTTTTTGCTAATAGATTTAGCGTAGTAGCAAGTACCGCGATGATAGTCGCTACCACCGTCTTGCCCGTCAACGGCGTTCCAGCAATGTGGAAGGTTTACGTTTTCTAAACCTTCTAAAGTGGTGGGAACTTCGCTAACTTTAGTAAAGCCCCAGTCGTTATTTATACAAACAATTTTTCTCATATAAACCCCATTTTGTATATTTCATTATTATATAAATTATATAATAAAAGGATATTTTAGTCAATAGCAAAAAATTAAAAAAAGTGGATACTGTGTACCCACTTTAATTTATGCCCAACAAAGATAACGCATTTTTATAAAAAATTGCGTTTTCTTGCTCTTTTTCCAGCCCCAAAGATTTTATAACTTGAACGTCACTATAAACGTTACTCCAAGGGCTATCGCTAGCGAATAATATTTTTTTGTAGCCGTGTTTATTTATTATGGCTTTAACTTCGTTTTTATTATAGCGTGATAAAACGTAAGCCGTATCGAAATAAACGTTAAGCCCACACAGTTTATCTAACACTTCTTGTTGAAGTTCACAGCCACCTAAATGCGCTAAAACGAACTTTTTATGCCCCACTTTTTCTATAACTTTTTTAAGTTTTTCGGGCGGGCACATAAGCGGGGTATCTCTAAAAGCCCCGTCTACGCCGGCGTGCGTAATTACTATTAAATCGAGTTTTTTAGCAAGCGTTAATATCTTTATATACCCTTCATCGTCGATGGGCGTACGCTGATATTCGGGGTGGATTTTAACGCCCTTTATACCTGCGTTTTTAATGCGCTCCATTTTATTTTCTAAATTATCGCAACTAGGGTGAACACCTGCAAACGAAATAATTTTAGGCGTGGAGTTTTTAAACTGCTCGTTTATAGAAACTTGATAGTTTAAAACGCTTTCAAACTGTTCGGGTTTAGTAAGCACGGGAAGTGAAACGGAAACACTAATTCCGTGTTTTTCCATACTTTCAACAAGCCCTAAAACGGTGCCGTTCGTGTGCGGGGTTGAACTGCTTGCCGACTGAAGCGCCGATATAGTTCTTTCGGCAATTTTATCGGGAAAGACGTGCGTGTGAAAGTCGATAACCATAATTAAAGTTTAACTACGTCTTCAGGAAGAAGGGTTTCAACGCCCTTTGCTTCTAAAACCTCACCCGTTTTTTCTACGTTAGACGATTTTAATACGACGTAGGCTTCTTCGCCGTCGATAGACAAACCGTACATATATTCAACGTTAACGTCTGCTTCTTCAATGGCTTTTAAAAGTTCTTGCAAACTACCTACTTCGTGTTGGATTTTTAAAATAATAACGTCGCTTAAAAGGCTTGAAAAACCGTTTTCGGTAAGTTTTTCTTTGCCGAGTTCAGGCTTGTTTACGATAAGGCGTAAAAGACCGTATTCGGTGGTATCTGCTAGGCTCATTGATAAAATGTTAACGCCGTTTGATTTTAAAACTTCTAAAACTTCGCTTAATCTGCCCTTTCTATTTTCAATAAATACTGATAATTGTTTTGCCGTCATAATTCTCTCCTTAAAATAATTTGCGCTTATCTATAACGTGAACTGCTTTGCCTTCGCTTCTAACTAAGGTTTGCGGTTCTACGATTTTGATTTTTGCCGATATGCCGAGCGCTTGGTTTATAACGTGGCCTATCTTTTTGGTGTGCGCTTCTATTACCCTTATTTCGTCGGTATAATACTTGGGGTCGAGTTCTACTTGGATTTCGAGCGTGTCAAGGTTGTTAACCCTATCAACTATCATCATATAGTGCGGAGTTACTTCTTTAACTTCGGTAAGCGCCGCTTCGATTTGGCTTGGGAATACGTTAACGCCACGAATAATAAGCATATCGTCAACACGGCCTTTAAAGCGTGATATTCTTGCGCTAGTTCTTCCACACTCGCACTTATCGTAACTAATGCTAGTTAAGTCTTTAGTTCTGTATCTTATAAGGGGTATACCTTCTTTAGTTAAAGTTGTAAAGGCAAGTTCGCCAGTTTCACCGGGTTTTACAGGGGTTAAGGTTTTAGTATCTAAAACTTCTGGATAGAAGTGGTCTTCACAAACGTGAAGTCCTTTATGGAACTTGCAATCGCAAGCAACGCCAGGGCCCATAACTTCGCTTAAACCGTAAATATCGTGAGCAGTAATGTTAAGCCTTTTTTCAAGTTCTTCACGCATTTTTTCCGTCCAAGGTTCTGCACCGCATATTGCCGATTTAAGTTTGATTTTGTCAAGCAAGCCTTCTTGCTCTAAAACTTCGGAAATGTATAAGAGATACGACGGGGTGCACGCTATTGCAGTTGCGCCGAAGTCAACCATCATAGTGGTAAGTTTTTTAGAGTTACCCGTACTCATAGGAACTACGGTTGCGCCTATTTTTTCAGCACCACCGTGAGCGCCTAAACCACCTGTGAACAAGCCGTAACCGTAAGCAATTTGAATAACGTCGTTTTTGTTAACGTTAGCCATTGCCATGCATCTTGCAACGCATTCAGACCAAATATCAAGGTCGTGGCGAGTATAGCCAACTACCGTTGCTTTACCCGTTGTTCCACTAGATGCGTGTATTCTTACGATTTCGCTGTTGGGAACTGCAAAAAGACCAAAGGGATAGTTATCGCGAAGGTCGTCTTTAGTGGTAAAAGGAAGTTTGGTTATATCTTCAATACCCTTAATATCTCCTGGTAAAAGCCCTATTTTTTGCATTTTTTTGCGGTAAAACTCAACGTTGTGGTAAACGTAATCAACGAGTTTTCTAAGCCTTGCGCTTTGAAGATTGGTCATTTCGTCTCTCGACATACACTCTTTAGTTTCGTTCCAAATCATACTATTTGCTCCTTACTTGCTTTCGTAACCCTTTTTAAAAGCGTTAACGTTAATTTCTACGGTTTTTGGTGGCACGATGCTTTCTAGGGTTTGTTTGAGCGTTTCAACGTTAAGACCTAAATGCCTTGCCGAGTAACCTAAAACAACCGAGTTTAAAACCTTGCTGTTTCCTAATGATTTTGCTATTTCCTGCCCGTCTATACTATAAACTGAATAAGTTTGTTTAAGCGTTTCAATAATGCCTTCTGGGTAGGTTTTTGCGCCCGTAACTACCGTCATAGGGTCGATGCGACAGTCGTTCACGACTATAATGCCACCTTGTTTTAAATAGTGTGCGTAGCGCATTGCTTCTAAACGCTCGAAACTTATAATAACGTCGGCGCAACCTTCTTCAACAACGGGCTCGCTAACTTTATCGCCGTAGCGAACGAAAGTAACAACGCTACCACCGCGTTGAGCCATACCGTGTACTTCGCTAATTTTAACGTCGTAACCTTCTTTAAGCGCCGATTTGCCTATAATTCTACTGGTGAGTAGGGTGCCTTGACCGCCAACGCCTACTATCATTACGTTTTTAGACATTTTCCACCACCTTTATTGCGCCGAACTTGCAATAGTTTTTGCAAAGACCACAACCGTTGCACATAGTTTCATCTATAACGATTTCGCCGTTACGCTTGCTTATTGCAGGGCAACCTATTTTTAAGCACATTCCACATTTTTTGCAAGCGTCTTTATCAATAGCGCATTTAGTTAAGAACTTTTGTCCCTTTAAAAGTGCGCAGGGCGCTTTTGCAATTATTACCGTTAAAACGTTGCCGTTTAAACTTTCTTTAAGCGCTTCTTCAAGTCCTTTCACGTCGAAAGCGTTAATTTCTTTAACGCTAGGAACGCCTATTGCCTTACATAAGTCGACTAAATTGATGGCGTAAGCATCTTCGCCTTTTAAGGTTTTACCCGTTGCAGCGTGTTCTTGATGCCCCGTCATACCAGTAGTTCTGTTATCTAAAATAATAACGGTACCAGTTGCCTTGTTGTAAACCATATTTATAAGCGAGTTAACGCCCGTGTGAAGGAACGTTCCGTCGCCTATAACGGCAACCCAGTTTTTAATAAAGTCTTTACCCCTTGCTTTTTCCATACCGTGAAGTGCAGAGATAGATGCGCCCATACAAACGCAAGTATCAATAACGGAAAGGGGTGCAACTGCGCCGAGAGTATAGCAACCTATATCGCCCGATGCGTGTATTTTTAATTTGTTAAGAACGGAGAACACACTTCTGTGTGGGCAACCTGGGCATAAAATTGGGGGACGGTTAGGAGTTTCAAGTTTAGCGTAAACTTCATCGCTCTTGCCGTAAACCACCTTCTTTAAAAGGTTTGCGCTATACTCGCCTTGTTTGGTGAATAATTCTTTACCTAAAACGTTTAAGCCCCACGATTTAATTTGCTCTTCAATAACGGGCTCTAACTCTTCAAAAACGTAAACTTTTTCTACGCTTTTTACAAAGTTTTCAATAAGTTTTTTAGGAAGTGGGTTTACGAGCCCTAATTTTAAAACGCTAGCGTTTGGGCAGGCTTCTTTAACGTACTCATAGCAAATGCCAGAAGTAATAAAACCTATTTTATCGCTACCCTTTTCAATTTTGTTAACGCTTAAAACGTTTGCGTCTTCCGCTAAATCTAACTCACGTTGTTCAACCACTTTGTGCCTACCTTTTGCAGCGGCGGGCATCATAACGTATTTAGAAACGTTGCGCTCGTAAGGTTTATCTTCGATTTCAACCCTATCTTCAAGCGTAACGACGCTTTGCGAGTGCGCAAGTTTAGTAGTAGTTCTTAAAATTACGGGGGTATCGTATTTTTCGCTTATTTCGTAGCCGAGTTTAACAAAATCTTTTGCTTCTTGGCTATCGCTTGGCTCTAAAACGGGAACGTGGCACGACCTTGCTATCATACGAGTGTCTTGCTCGTTTTGCGAACTTGCAAGGCCTGGGTCGTCGGCAACGACGATAACTGCACCACCGTTAACCCCCGTGTATGCAAAAGTGTAAATGGGGTCGCTTGCAACGTTTAAGCCAACGTGTTTCATACAAGCAAGCGTTCTTACGCCTGCAACCGACGCGCCGAACGCAACTTCAACGGCAACTTTTTCGTTGGGAGCCCACTCGGTATAAACTTCGGGGTATTTTGCAAGCGCTTCGCTAATTTCCGTGCTTGGAGTGCCGGGGTATGCGCTTGAAACTTTAACGCCTGCTTCGTACGCGCCCCTTGCTATTGCTTCGTTGCCGAGCATTATAATTTTATTTTCCATTATTTACTCCTTAAATCTTTAACGCGTTTGGCTTTGCCTTCAAAGCGTTGAAGAGTGTTTGGCGATTCGAGTTTTATTTTAGCATCTAAACCGAGAACGGTTTTAATCTTTGCCTTAACTTCACCCGTTATGCGTTCAAGTTCTTTAAAACTATCGGTTGTAAAGTTAAGTTCAACTTTAATGGTAAGTTTATCGAGATAACCTTCTCTTTCAACTATAATTTCGTAGTGTGGACCAAGTTCGTTAAAACTTAAAATAACTTCTTCAATTTGGCTTGGGAACACGTTTACGCCACGAATTTTAAGCATATCGTCGCTACGGCCCGAAAGGTTTTCCATTCTAACGAAAGTTCTACCACATTTACACGGCTCGTAAATAAGCCTTGTAATATCTTTAGTTCTATATCTAATAAGGGGTAACCCTTCTTTTTTAATGCAAGTTATAACTAGTTCGCCCTTTTCGCCTGCGGGTAAAACTTCACCCGTTACGGGGTCGATAATTTCGGGAATAAAGAAGTCTTCGTTTATGTGCATACCGTCAAGGTATTCGCACTCGCCTGAAACGCCGGGGCCCATAAGTTCGCTCATACCGTAGTTAGAAGTAACTAATACGTCTTTACCCCAGTATTTATGCATTTCTTCACGCATTGCTTCGGTTAAAAGTTCACTGCCAACAAGCGCAATTTTAACTTTTAAGTCTTTAATAGGGTCAACTCCCATACCCCTTGCAACTTCGGCAAGGCGTAGCGCGTAAGAAGGCGTTGCAACGAGCAAGGTCGTTTCAAAGTCTTGCATATACATAATTTGCTTTTCGCTGTTGCCTGTTGACGAGGGAACTATTGCCGAGCCTATATTTTCAAGCCCGTAGTGAAGCCCCAAAGCACCCGTGAACATACCGTAGCCAAAACATATTTGAGAAACGTCTTTCGGGGTTGCTCCACCCATGCACGCAATACGCGAAACGCACTCCGTCCAAGTGTCAAGGTCGCCTTGAGTGTAGCCTACAACCGTAGGTTTTCCCGTAGTACCGCTTGAAGCGTGTATTCTAACGAGTTTATCTTTAGGAACGGCAAACAAACCGAAAGGATAATTATCACGCATATCTTGCTTTGTTACGAAAGGTAATTTAGCAAGGTCTTTAAGCGTTTTAATATCTTGGGGTTTTACACCCATTTCATCCATTTTCTTGCGGTAAGGCGCAACTTTTTCATACACCCTATTTACCGTTTCTTGTAAACGTTCAAGTTGGATTTTTTCAATTTCTTGTCTTGATAAAGTTTCTATTTTAGACCAAATCATATTATTTTATAAGCCCTTCAACTTCTTTTTCAAATGCATTTTTAATAATTTCTTCGCTAGGTTTTTTAGTAAACGCGCTTACTACGATAGTTATAATTATAGAAAATACCATGCAAATAACGCCGATTAGTGGCGAGCACGATACTCCTGCTTTTAAAACTGCGCCAAACGAACTTGCTAAACCTATTTTAGCGTAACCTAAAACAATAATTAAAACAACCGTTAGTACGAGCGATGATATAATAGATGCCCAAACCGATGCTTTAGTAACCTTTTTACTGCATACGCCTAAAACGAAAGGCCCCATAAAGCAACCTGCTAAAGTTCCCCAACTAACGCCCATCATATAAGCGATAGCGGCAATATTAAACTTTTCGTTAAGAATTGCAATAATTACCGAGATTGCAACGAACACGATAGTTAAAATACGCATTAAGGTATTAACTTGCTTATCGGTTTTGGGTTTACCCGTATCTTTATATATATCAACTGCAACTACCGATGCGCTTGCAAGCGAAACGGAAGAAAGCGTACTCATACTAGCAGATAATATAAGCACCGCTATAACGCCCGTTAAACCAACGGGTATAACCTTTGCAAGCATAGTTGGAATTACTTGGGTATCTGGAATAAGGGTAACGTCATCAAAGAAATAATGCGAAAGTGCACCCGTGAAATAAGCAATAAAGCCTATTAAAAGCGCAAACGCCGTTGAAACTACAACGCCTTGAGTTATTGCCTTTTTATCTCTTATAGCGTAGTATTTGTGCACCGTTTGAGGAAGCGCCCACACGCCGAGCGACGTTAAAAGTATAAGCGATATAAGCGATACGGCAGGCCCGAAAATAGAAGTATCTTCTGCGCCTACTATAAACCAAGTAAGTTTAGGGTTGTTTACTAATTCGCTAATATCCCAGTTAACGTTTTCGGTACTTAAGAAACAAATAATCATTAGCACGACGCCTATAATCATTATAATTCCTTGAATAAAATCGGAAAGCGCCGTTGCAAAATAACCGCCAAAGAATAAATAAAGTGCGGTTAAGCCTGCTAAGGCAAGCATAACTACCCAACCTGGAATATTAAATACTATTTCAAAAAGTGCCGATAGTCCGTTGTAAACTGAAGCCGAATACGGAATTAAGAATATAAATATTATAATTGCCGAAACGAGTTTTAATTTTTTAGAGCCGTAACGCTTTTCAAAGAAGTCGGGCATAGTTTTAGAGCCTAAACGCGTAGTCATATTTTTAGTGCGCTTTGCAAGAACTAGCCACGCAATAAGCGTTCCTATAATAGCGTTGCCTATACCTATCCACACCGACGACAAGCCGAAACTTTTACCAAATTGACCGGCATATCCTATAAAAATAACTGCCGAAAAGTAAGTTGTTCCGTAAGCAAACGCAGTCATCCACCCGTTAAGACCTTTTTTACCTGCAAGTAAAAAATCGTCAACCGAGCCGGAACGGTTTTTAGTGTAAATTGCAACGCCAACCATCATAACGACGTATATAACCAAAACCAGATAGTCGAAAAACATAAGTGCTCCTTTTGTGTGTTAGAAAAGTCCCGTAATAACGCCGTTATCGTCAACGTCGATTTTAGTTGCCGCAGGAACTTTGGGAAGCCCCGGCATAGTCATAATATCGCCGGTTAAGGCAACTATAAAGCCTGCACCTGCCGATATTTTAACCTTTTTAACGGTTACGGTAAAGTTTTCGGGTGCGCCGAGTTTTTTAGCATCGTCACTAAAACTATACTGCGTTTTTGCAATACAAACGGGAAGTTTATCGTAGCCGTTTTCTTTAAGGCGATTTATTTCGTTTTTAGCGCTTTCTAAAAACTTAACGCCACTTCCCCTATAAACTTTTTTAACTATTTGTTCGATTTTTTCTTCAATAGATAAATCGAGCGAATAAGAGTAAGTAAAGTCGTTTTCTTGTTGAGTTAAAAGTTCAACTTCTTTTGCTAGTTCAATTGCTCCGTTTCCACCTTCTGCCCAAACGGTTGATAAAACCGCCTTAACGCCTAATTTAGCGCATTTTTCTTGAACTAAATTGATTTCAGCATCGGTATCGGTGGGGAAACGGTTAATTGCCACCACGCAGGGAAGTTTGTAAACTTCGGTAATATTTTGAACGTGGCGAAGAAGGTTTGGAAGCCCCTTTTCAAGCGCAACTAGGTTTTCTATACCTAAATCTTGCTTTAACACGCCACCGTGCATTTTAAGTGCCCTAACGGTTGCTACCATTACGACTGCCGAGGGTTTAAGCCCTGCCACCCTACACTTAATATCAAGGAACTTTTCTGCGCCTAAATCTGCGCCGAAACCTGCTTCGGTAATAGCGTAATCGGCAAGTTTTAAAGCCGTTTCAGTTGCTATAACCGAGTTGCAACCGTGAGCGATGTTTGCAAAAGGTCCACCGTGCACGAGCGCAGGCGTTCCTTCAAGCGTTTGAACTAGATTTGGTTTAATTGCATCTTTAAGTAGAGCAGTAACTGCGCCAACTGCGCCGAGTTCACCAACGGTAACGGGCTTTCCGTCAAAGTTATAGCCTATAACTATTTTTGAAAGCCTTTGTTTAAGGTCTTTAATAGACGACGCTAAACAAAATACCGCCATAATTTCGCTTGCAACGGTTATATCAAAACCGTCGCCACGCTTAACGCCGTTTACCTTTTTACCAAGCCCGCTAATAACAAGCCTTAACTGCCTATCGTTCATATCAACTGAGCGACGCCAAGTAATATTTTTCTTGTCTATACCGAGTGCGTTGCCTTGATAAACGTGGTTATCTACCATAGCGGCAATAAGGTTGTTTGCAGCGCCTATTGCGTGAAGGTCGCCCGTAAAGTGAAGGTTTATATCTTCCATAGGAACTACTTGGGCGTAACCACCGCCACAAGCGCCACCTTTTACGCCGAACACGGGCCCAAGCGAAGGTTCGCGCATTGCAACTATTGCGTTTTTATTAAGTTTGTTAAGCGCATCGGCAAGACCGATAGTAGTGGTGGTTTTACCTTCACCCGCTGGGGTTGGGGTAATAGCCGTTACTAAAACGAGTTTGCCTTTACGCTGTTTATTATTTATTGCGCTTAAATTGATTTTTGCTTTGTACTTGCCGTAATAGTCAAGGTCGTTTTCGCCTAAACCTATTTTTTCGGCAATTTTACATATAGGTTGTAATTTACAAGCCTGCGCAATTTCAATATCTGATAAGTATGCCATTTTAAATCCTTACGCCGTTAGGCGCTATCTTACTTAAAATATTTTACTGCCGATTCAAACAACTTCATATCGTAGTTGCCTAAAACGTTTTTGTATAAGCCGTAACCTTTTCTTTCGCTATGACCCATTTTACCAAATACTCTGCCGTCGGGCGATAAAATACCTTCGATAGCGTTGATGCTGCCGTTGGGGTTAAAGTGAATATCCATAGTAGCGTTATCGTTAAGGTCAACGTACTGCGTCATAATTTGTCCGTTATCTGCAAGCGTTTTAATAAGTTCGGGGCTTGCAACGAACTTGCCTTCGCCGTGCGAAATGGGAACGCTTAATACGTCGCCAACCGAAACGCCCGAAAGCCAAGGCGATTTGTTAGATGCTACCCTTACCCTTACTATTCTTGACTGGTGACGACCTATATCGTTATAAGTTAAGGTTGGGCATTTTTCATCGGTATCTATAATTTTGCCGTAAGGAACAAGTCCAAGTTTTATAAGCGCTTGGAAACCGTTACAAATACCACCCATTAAACCGTCGCGATTATTAAGGAGTGCGTGAACTTGCTCTTTAACTTCTGCGTTTCTAAAGAACGCCGTAATAAACTTACCAGAACCGTCTGGCTCGTCACCGCCCGAGAAACCACCCGGAACGAAAATAATTTGGCTTTCTTCTGCCTTTTTACTAAACTCTTCAACCGACCTAGAAACGTCGCTTGCGGTAAGGTTTTTAATAACGAAAATATCTGCATTAGCGCCTGCGTCTTCAAAGGCTTTTGCCGTATCGAATTCGCAGTTAGTGCCTGGGAATACGGGTATTAAAACCTTGGGGCGTGCAGTTTTAAAGTTGCAAGTTAAACTAAAAGGCTTATCGTAACTTAAAGTGGTTGCCGTTTTATCGTTTTTAACGTTGCAAGCAAACACGGGCTCGAGTTTATCTTCGTATATTTTTTGCGCTTTTTCAAGGCAAACGCTTTCGTCGCCGTAAGAAATTGCAAGGTTTTCGGTAGTGTAGCCTAATAAACTTCCAACTTCGTAATCGCCCAAAAGTTCAATTACGAACGAGCCGTAGTTGTAGCCGAATATTTCTTCAAGCGAAACGCTACTATCGTACTTAAAGCCTATTTTGTTACCTATTGCCATTTTAAGCACGGCTTCGGCAACGCCACCGTATGTAGGCGTGTAAACTGAAAGCGCTTTTTTACTTCTTACAAGTTCGGTTACCACGCCGAAGTTTTTAATAAGGCTTTCGGTTACGGGTAAACCGTTAGCGTCGTATTCGGGTTTTAATATAACCACCTTACTGCCCGCTTTTTTAAACTCGGGCGAAATAACGTCGCTTACGCTTCCCGTTGTTACTGCGAACGAAACTAGCGTGGGGGGAACGTCGATATTTTCGAAAGTTCCACTCATACTGTCCTTTCCGCCGATAGCGGCAACGCCAAGTTCAACTTGCGCTTTATACGCGCCAAGAAGTGCCGAAGTAGGCTCGCCCCAACGTTCGGGGTCTTTTTTAAGGCGTTTGAAATATTCTTGGAAGGTAAGGTAAACGTTAGAATATTCAGCACCCGTTGCAATAAGTTTAGAAACGCTTTCTACTACTGCAAGGTAAGCGCCGTGATAGGGGCTCTTTTCGGCGATATAAGGGTTTCCACCCCAAGCCATAAAGGAAACGGTGTCGGTATGGCCTTTTTCAACCGAAACGAGATTTACCATCGATTGCGGTGGGGTTTGTTGATATTTACCACCGAAAGGCATAAGTACCGTGCCTGCGCCGATAGTAGAGTCGAACCTTTCAGAAAGGCCACGCTTTGAACAAACGTTAAGGTCGCCTGCTAAATCTAAATATGCCTTTGTGAAGTTATTAACTTCTTGCTTTTTATAACACTTGGGTTTTAAAGTTTTAACTAAAACGTGCTTTTCTGCGCCGTTACTATTTAAAAACTCACGAGAAACGTCGCAAATACGCGCGCCGTTCCACTCCATTACCAAGCGTTTTTCTTCGGTAACGGTTGCAACTACGGTTGCTTCTAGGTTTTCTTTTTCGGCAAGTGCGATAAAGGCGTTAACGTCTTTTTCTTCAACGACTACCGCCATTCTTTCTTGCGATTCTGAAATTGCAAGTTCAGTACCGTCAAGACCGTCGTACTTTTTCTTAACTGCGTTAAGGTTAATGTAAAGCCCGTCGGCAAGTTCGCCGATGGCAACCGAAACGCCACCTGCGCCAAAGTCGTTACAACGCTTAATCATAAGCATTGCGTCTTTATTTCTAAATAATCTTTGAAGTTTTCTTTCTTCAGGGGCGTTACCCTTTTGAACTTCTGCGCCACACGCCGTTAAAGATTCTAGGGTGTGCGATTTTGAAGAGCCCGTTGCGCCACCGCAACCGTCTCTACCCGTTCTACCACCTATTAAAATAACTTTATCGGTGGGAGCGGGAACTTCACGCCTAACGTTTTCGGCGGGAGTTGCTGCAACTACTGCACCTATTTCCATACGCTTTGCAACGTAGCCTTCGTGATAAATCTCGTCAACTTGACCGGTTGCTAAGCCTATTTGGTTACCGTATGACGAATAACCCGATGCGGCGGTAGTAACGATTTTTCTTTGTGGAAGTTTACCTTTAAGCGTTTCTTTAACGGGTTTTAAGGGGTTGCCTGCGCCCGTTACGCGCATTGCGCCGTAAACGTAACTTCTACCCGACAACGGGTCGCGAATAGCACCGCCTATGCAAGTTGCGGCGCCACCGAACGGCTCTATTTCCGTGGGGTGGTTGTGCGTTTCGTTTTTAAATAAAAGTAACCAGTCTTGCTGTTTACCGTCAACGTTAACTTTAATTTTAACGGTACAAGCGTTAATTTCTTCGCTTTCGTCAAGGCCGTTTAATAATCCACGCTTTTTAAGAACTTTACCTGCAAGCGTGCCTATATCCATAAGGTTTATAGGTTTGGTGCGATTAAGTTCTTTTCTTGCGCTAATATATTCTTCGTAAGTTTTTTGTAAGAGTTCATCTTCAAAAGTGATGCCGTCGATTGTCGTTAAGAAAGTCGTGTGACGGCAGTGGTCGGACCAGTAAGTGTCAATCATTCTTATTTCGGTTAACGTTGGGTCGCGACGTTCGCTTATAAAGTACTCTTGACAAAAAGCAATATCGTCGCTATCCATAGCAAGCGAATATTCTTTTATAAAGTTATCAAGCCCCGCTTTATCAAGTTTAGTAAAGCCGTTTAAAACTTCAACTGCGCTTGGAACGGGTTGTTCGATTTTTAAAGTTTCGTAACTTTCAAGGGTTGCTTCACGGCTTTCAACGGGGTTGATAACGAACTTTTTAATGGTTTCGATATCTTCTTTAGAAACGTTGCCGTAAATCATATAAACCTTTGCCGTTTTAACGGTTGGTCTATCTTTTTGCGAAATAAGTTGAATACATTGCGAAGCAGAGTCTGCCCTTTGGTCGAATTGACCGGGAAGATATTCTACTGCAAAAGTATATGCGCCACTAAAATCAACGGTTTCGGTAGCCATGTCCATTTGAGGCTCTGAAAAAACCGTTTTAACGGCGTAATCGAAAAGTGATTTTTCTATATCTTCAACGTCGTAACGGTTTATAAGCCTTAAACCTTCAACGCTTTTAATTTCAAGTAAATCTCTAATTTCTTTTAAAAGCGAATTTGCTTCGTGCTGAAAGCCTTGCTTTTTTTCAACGTATATTCTGTAAACCATAATGCTCCTTATTTTTTAAGGCACGAAAGTGCACGCTTTCCTATATCGCTTCTCATATAAGCGTTTTCAAACTTAATTTTATTAGCCACTTGATATGCGTTTTTAACTGCAGTTTCAAGGTCGCTTGCCGATGCTACTGCGCCAAGCACTCTACCACCTGCCGTTTTTAAAACGCCACCTTCAAGTTTTGCGCCTGCAACGAAAACGTCTTCGTTTGCGCCGAGAGTTGGAAGAGTTATTTCAAAACCACTTTGATATTTTTGTGGATAACCGTTAGACGCCATTACTACGCACGCACACGCACCACTAGAAAACTTAACCATATCTTCAGTTAAAGTTCCGTTTGTAGTTGCCTGCATAATTTTTAAAAGGTCGCTTTCAAGAAGTGGAAGAACAACTTGCGTTTCAGGGTCGCCAAAACGGCAGTTATACTCTATTACCTTTGGTCCTTTCGGGGTAAGCATTAAACCGAAGTATAAGCAACCTTTGAAAGTTCTACCTTCTTCTTTCATTGCCTTAATAGTGGGAACGAAAATAGTTTCCATACACTCTTTGGCAATTTCTTCGGTGTAATAGGGGTTGGGGGCAATAGTTCCCATACCACCCGTGTTAAGACCTTCGTCGTTATCTTTAGCACGCTTGTGGTCCATTGAAGAAACCATAGGAATTACAACGTTTCCGTCGGTAAACGATAAAACCGAAACTTCAGGCCCCGTCATAAACTCTTCAATTAAAATACTGTTTCCGCTTGCGCCGAAAACTTTATCGAGCATAATTTCTTTTACTGCCGAAACTGCTTCTTCGTAAGTGCCGGCAATAATAACGCCCTTACCGAGCGCAAGACCGTCTGCTTTGATAACGGTTGGATAATCGGTAGTTTTTAAGTAGTTAACGGCGTCGTCGTAATTTGTGAAGGTAACGCTATCGCCGGTTGGAATACCGTACTTTTTCATAAGGTTTTTAGAAAATACCTTACTACCTTCGATAATAGCCGCTTCACTTCTTGGACCGAAGCAGGGAACGCCAACTTCTTCAAGGCGATTGACAAGCCCCATAACGAGTGGGTCGTCGGGAGCAATTACGGCGTAGTCAATTTTCTTTTCCACGGCAAACTCTACTATTTTATCAAGTTCAGTTGCCTTTATAGGATAACATTCTGCGTCGAGCGCAATACCGCCGTTACCGGGGAGCGCGTAAATCTTTTCAACACCCTCGCTCTTTTTAAGGGTTTTAATTATGGCGTGCTCTCTACCACCGCCACCAACAACTAAAAGTTTCATAATTCTCTCCAAAAAATTAGTGATGGAATAATCTCATTCCCGTAAATACCATTGCCATACCGTAACTGTCGGCCGCCGAAATAACTATATCGTCGCGAAGTGAACCACCCGGCTCTGCCACGAACGAAACGCCACTCTTTGCAGCCCTATCAATATTGTCGCTAAACGGGAAGAAAGCGTCGCTACCGAGCGAAACGCCCGTAATAGTATCTAAATACGCTCTCTTTTCAGCCTTGGTAAAGGGTTCGGGGCGAACTTTAAAGTATTTTTGCCAAACGTTGTCGCCAAGTACTAAATCGCTTTCGTCGTCGCTTAAATAAAGGTCGATAATATTGTTTTTATCGGGCCTACCAACGCCGTCTGCAAATTGAAGATTAAGCACTTTGTCGTGTTGGCGTAAATGCCAAAGGTCTGCCTTTTGACCTGCTAAACGGGTGCAATGTATTCTTGATTGTTGGCCTGCGCCAACGCCTATTGCTTGACCGTCGAACGCAAAGCAAACGCTGTTTGATTGCGTGTATTTAAGCGTGATAAGCGAAATAATTAGGTCAACTATTTTATCTTCTGGAATATCTTTCTTTGCGGTAACCACGTTTTGAAGAAGTTCTTTGTCAATTTTAAAATTGTTTCTGCCTTGTTCAAAAGTAATTCCGTAAACTTGTTTTTTCTCTATTTCTTCGGGAACGTAGTTAGGGTCGATTTTAACCACGTTATAAGTTCCCTTTCTTTTAGCAAGTAAAATGTCGAGCGCTTCTTTTGTGTAGCCTGGTGCGATAACGCCGTCGCTCACTTCTCTTGCAATAATTTTAGCGGTAACTTCGTCGCACTCGTCTGAAAGCGCAATCCAGTCGCCGAACGAACTCATTCTGTCAGTTCCCCTAGCCCTAGCGTAAGCGCACGCCAAGGGGCTATCGTCTAAACCTTCAATGTCGTCTACAAAGCAGGCTTTTTTAAGTTTTTCGGGAAGTTTTTTACCAACGGCGGCAGAAGTTGGCGAAACGTGCTTGAAACTTGATGCGCACGCCATACCCGTTGCTTGTTTAAGTTCTTTAACGAGTTGCCAAGAGTTAAACGCATCTAAAAAGTTGATGTAGCCGGGTTTTCCACCTAAAACTTCAATGGGAAGTTCTTTGCCGTTTTCCATATATATTCTCGATGGTTTTTGGTTGGGGTTGCAACCGTATTTTAAAAACATTTCGTTCATATTATTTTACCTCGTGTACGTTGTAAGTAACGGTTTCGGTCGCTCCGCTAGTTAAATTAACGTAGCGAACGTGAAGTGCTATTTTGTTAGCGCTATCTAAATTATTCCAAATCTCGCTAGCAAACTCGTCGATATCGTTAGGAATAACAACCCTTTCAGGCTCGCCCATAAACGTGGGGAGTGGGTTACCGTCCGTAACGTAAGTGTGAATAAAGTGGCCAAGCCCGTTAAGCGCGTTATACTCGTAAAAATAACGGTTGCATGCGCTACCTTCTGCATCTGCGCTTTTTAAAATAGACATTTCGTAGGTAAAGTTACCGTCAAGGTGCAAAATACCACTTATTCTTGGGGTAAGGTTGGGTGCGTCTGGCTCGAACTCACGAGTTCTTAATGCCGAACGGAAATCGCCACCTTTTAAAAGATGCTCTTCAACGGTATCGGTTTGGTCGCCGTTAGTTACGATAAGGTCGCTACCAACCTTTTTAACGGGCGAATAAATAATAAGCGAAGGGTCTTCAACCTTTGATTCGTCGTGTGGGTAAATTATAACTTCGTCGCCTTTTTCTACGAATATTCTGTTTCTGCTGTTTTCGCTTCTACCCATTATAAAATAAGCAAATACGGCGCTGTTTCCGTCACTTGATTTTCCTATGATAATTCCCCTTCCTACGTAGGGATTGCCTTTAATTCTTTCACTTACGTTAAGCGTTTGATAAGTCATATTAACTCCTTAATTTTTTGCATACTTTTTGAAGCGCAGAAGGAAGTAAAATCCACTCGGCACGCTCCATTACTCTTCTTTGTAAAACTTCAGGGGTGTCGCCCTCTAATATTTCAACGGCTTTTTGCATTATAATTTCGCCACCGTCTGGTATTTCGTTAACGAAGTGAACGGTTGCGCCCGTTACCTTAACGCCGTATTTAAGCGCTTCTTCGTGAACTTTAAGCCCGTAATAGCCCTTTCCGCAAAACGACGGAATAAGCGACGGGTGAACGTTTATAATTCTATTTTCGTACTTTTTAGTAAAATCGGCCGAAAGTATTGATAAGTAACCTGCTAAAACTATAAGTTCTATGCCGTTTTCTTCTAAAATCTCTATCGTTTTTTCTTCACGTTCTTTAAGCGTTTTATAAACCGACTTATCAACGCAAACGGATTTTACCCCAAAGTTTTTCGCTCTTTCAAGTGCGTAAGCCGACGGGTTGTTAGATAAAACCAACTTAATTTCTCCGTCGGGTATTTCGCCACGGCGTTCGCTTTCTAAAATTGCTTGTAAATTAGTTCCGCCACCCGAAACGAAAACCGCTACTTTAATTTTATCTTTTAGCATAAAACAACACCGTCTTCACTCTTAATTATCTCGCCGATAATATAGGCGTCTTCACCGTTTTGCTTTAATATTTCAACTGCCCTATCAGCATCTTCACGGCTAACTACAACGCTCATGCCAACGCCCATGTTAAAGGTGTTAAACATATCTCGCTCGTCGATGCCACCCGTTTTTTGAATAAGTTTGAAAATGGGAAGAACTCTAACGTCTTCTTTTTTAATTTTAACGCCCAAGCCGTTAGGAATAGAACGTGGCATATTTTCGTAAAAACCACCGCCAGTTATATGCGATACGCCCTTAACTTTAACTTGTTCAAAAAGCGCAAGCATGGGTTTAACGTATATTTTAGTTGGGGTTAAAAGCGTTTCGCCAAGCGATTTTCCACCAAGTTCTTCAACGGGTGCAGTAAGGTCGCAATTTTCAACGTCGAACACCTTTCTAACGAGTGAGAAACCGTTAGAGTGAACGCCCGAAGAAGGAATTGCTATCATAACGTCGCCTTCTTTCATAGAGTTTTTATCAATTATTTTAGCCCTATCTACAACGCCAACTGAAAAACCTGCAAGGTCGTATTCGTCAACGGGGTAAAAACCTGGCATTTCGGCAGTTTCGCCACCGATAAGTTCGCTACCTGCTTGAACGCAACCTTCTGCTACGCCTTCAACTATAGACGCAATTTTTTCAGGAACGTTTTTACCGCAAGCAATATAGTCAAGGAAGAATAAGGGTTTTGCGCCTACGCATAAAACGTCGTTAACGCACATTGCAACGCAGTCGATACCAACGGTGTTGTGCTTATCAAGTAAAAAGGCAAGTTTAAGTTTAGTGCCAACGCCGTCCGTTCCAGAAACGAGCACGGGGTTTGTAATACCGTTTAAGTCAAGCGCAAAAAGCCCGCCAAAACCACCTATATCTGCGTTTCCACCGTTAACTACGGTTCGAGCGATATGTTTTTTCATAAGTTCAACGGCTTTGTAGCCTGCGGTTATATCAACGCCTGCTTTAGCGTAACTATCTGATTTAGATTTGTTCATAATTTTCTCCTTAACGTTATTCTTTGCCGTTCCAGCAATAAGTACAAAGTTTACAATCGGGTAAGCCGATTGACTTGATTAAACCTTCAAGCGACTGAAAGTCAAGCGTTTTACAATGGAACTTTTCAGCCATTACTTTGCGCATCTTTTTGCCCCTTTCGGTATTTTTGTCGGCATATTCTTCAATATGCTTAAAGCCCTCTTCGCCTTCAAGTTCCAAAATTACGCGCCTTGCAACAAGTTCCATTTCGCCCGTTGAGCGAGTAAACGCAAGATATTTGCACGAATACATAATAGGCGGACACGCCGAGCGTATGTGAACTTCTTTAGCGCCGTTTTCGTAAAGGAAGTCAACCGTTTCTTTAAGTTGAGTGCCCCTTACTATACTGTCGTCAACAAAAAGCAAGTTTTTGCCTTCAATGTATTGATGAACGGGAAGCACCTTTGCCTTTGCAACCTTGTTGCGCTCTGCTTGTTTTGAAGGAGTAAAACTTCTTGACCAAGTAGGCGTGTATTTAACGAAAGGCCTTGCAAACGGAATGCCCGTTTTTCTTGCGTAACCTATAGCGTGAGGAGTTCCAGAATCGGGAACGCCCGCAACGTAGTCAACGTCGTGCTTTTTAATTTCTTCAAGTTCGCTCTCGGCAAGTATTTCGCCGTTTTTACACCTTGAATATTCTACGTTAACCCCTTCGTAGTCAGATGCGGGGTAACCGTAATACGTCCAAAGGAACGAACATATTTTCATTTCTTTTTGGGGCTCTTTTAAAACCTTTATTTCGTCGGTAGAAATCTCGACTATTTCGCCTGCGCCAAGTTCTTTAACTATTTTATAACCGAACTTATACGCCGCAAAACTTTCAAAGGTAACGCAGTAACCGTCTTCCCCTTTTCCTACTAGCACGGGTAGTCTACCCATTTTATCTCTTGCGGCTATTAGTTTTCCACCCGCTAATAAAATTAAAATTGAAACGGTACCGTCGATAACGCTTTGAGCAAATGAAATGCCTTCTTCAAAAGTACTTTTTTGGTTGATGAGCGAAACGACTAGTTCGGTTTGGTTTACCTTGCTACCTGAAAGCGTATCAAAGTGAGCGCCGTAATTATCTAAATATTTTTCAATGAGTTCTTCGGCGTTGTTAATTTTGCCTATTATACAAATTGCATATTTGCCAAGTTTAGAACGCATTAAAAGTGGTTGCGGGTCGTTATCGCTAATGCAACCTATTGCGCTATTACCCCTCATTTCTTCAAAAATGGTGGAAAACCTTGTTCTAAACGGGCTATTTTCTATGTTATGTATTTCTCTTTGTAGTCCGTCTTCGTCGTTATAAGCAGCCATACCACCGCGCTTTGGTCCAAGGTGCGAGTGGTAGTCGGTGCCATAAAACACGGCGCCTATAACGTCGCTTTTGCCGACAGCCCCGAAAAATCCTCCCATAATATACTCCTTATTAAGCGAAGAAAAGTTTTGATAAAGTCATAGGGTCAACGTACTTGCCGTCTTTATAAACGCGCATATTGCCCGAAGCAATTTCGTCTATAAGCATAACGTTACCGTCTTTATCATAGCCGAATTCAAACTTGATATCGTATAAAACAAGACCCTTTTCTTTAAGGTCGTCTGCAACGATTTGGGTTATTTGTTGAGTCATAACCTTAACGTCGTCGTATTGCTTGTCCGTCATAACGCCAAGTGCAACGAGCGCGTCTTTAGTAACGAGTGGGTCGCCCTTTTCATCGTTTTTAAAGGTGGTTTCAACGTAAGCGGGAAGGTCTGCGCCTTCTTCAATATAATCGCCGTAACGACGGATAAAACTACCAACCGCTTTATGACGGCAAATTACTTCAAGACCGTGGCCGAAAGGTTTAGCGGGAAGTACTTCCATAGTGGTATCTTTAAGGTCAGCCGAAACATAATGAGTTTTAATGCCTGCTTGGTTAACTTTTTCAAAGAAGTAAATAGACATTCTAAGGTTAACGTCGCCAACGCCTTCGATAGTAAGACCTACCGAGTTTTCGCCCGGGTCGAACACGCCGTCTTTACCGGTGCAGTCGTCTTTAAACTTTAAAAGGTAGTTGCCGTTTTCAAGTGCGTAAACGTTTTTGGTTTTACCAGTGTAAACAAGTTTTAATTCCATAATTTTTTTCTCCTTATACGTTTCAGTTTTTAAACTGTTCGTTAATTTTTTTACATTTTTCAAGAGCCTTAACTCTATCGCTTTCTTTTTTTGCTTGAAGTTTTTTATCAAGTTCGCTATCACTGAGCGCGAGCATTTGAATTGCAAGCAAGCACGCGTTTTGAGCGCCGTTAATTGCAACCGTTGCAACGGGAACGCCACTTGGCATTTGAACGGTTGATAAAAGCGCGTCCATACCGTCGAGCGCAGAAGATTTGCAAGGTATTCCTATAACGGGTAAGGTAGTTCTTGCAGCGAGTGCGCCTGCAAGGTGCGCCGCCATTCCTGCAGCGGCAATTATTACGCCGAAGCCTTTTTCTTTTGCAGTTGATGCAAAATTACCCGCTTCATCGGGCGTGCGGTGCGCAGAATAAACTAAAACTTCAAACGGAACGCCAAAGTCTTTTAATACGGCAACGCCTTTTTCAATAATGGGTAAATCACTATCACTACCCATAACGATTGCAACTTTCTTCATAATTTTCTCCTTAAAAATAAAATTGAGCGTACCTATCCCTTAAAAAGAAGTACGCCCAGACGGTCGGCTCAACCTTGCGGTTGCTATCATTTCTGCTCCACTATGGTAAACCATAACTATCCGTCAGTAACAGAAACTCCGAAATTACAAATATATTTGTAATAAGTATAGCATAACGCTTTGCATTTTTCAAGCGTTTAAACACTTCTATTTTATTTTTTTATAAAATAAAAAAGCGAGCGTGGGCTCGCCTTTTATATTAGCAGTCTATTTCAAATAGTTCTTTGGGGTAGTTAGTAAGGTTTTCGCAGTAGCCGTTTTTAACGCAAACAACGTCTTCAATTCTTAAACCAACGCCCGTTTTGTTACTTCCAAGGAAAATATCTACGCAAAAAGTCATATTTTCTTCAAGAAGGTAGTTAGAAGTGGTTTCTATCCAAGGCGCTTCGCCTTCCATAGTTCCATTGCCGTGGCAAGGCCCGTATAAAAGGTGGTCTTTAAAGCCCATATTCGTAACGTTTTCTATATGGAACTTTGCAATATCGCTTGCAGGAGTGCCTGCAACCAACCTTTCAATTATATCGCCGTGCGCTTTATAACCGCACTCTATAAGCGCTTTTTGTTCGGGGGTAGCCTTTCCAAAAACGACTGCCCTACCTATACTTGATGCGTAACCATCTACCCTTGCGCCTATTTGAATAAAGGTAAGGTCGCCCTTTTCTATAGCCTTGTTTCTTGGGCGAGAAATTGCTTGGTCGGAACCTTTACCCGTTAAAACCCACGGTGGATACGATTCGCGCTCTGCACCGAGTTCGTGCATTTTACCTAGCGCCAAGCCAACCACTTGTTGCTCGGTCATTCCAACTTTAATATTTTGTAAAACGTAGTCGAAAGTTTTATGAGTAATTTCGGCAGCCGCTCTCATACATTTAAGTTCGTTTTCCGTTTTAATCATTCTAATTTTGTTAACCACGTCGTTGGCGTTTTCAATTTTAGTGTCGCCAAGCGCTTCTTTAAGCGCTTCGTAAACGCCTATCGTCATAAGTGGAAGCCCCGCAACGCCGAAACGCTTAATTTGTTTGCCACCTAATATTTCTTCAAATACTTGCGAAAAAGTGTCTAACTTTTTGCCGGGATATTCGGGCTCTGAAGATTCTCTAAACGCCTTTAACTGCTTTATGGTTGGTATTTTGGTGCGGTCGAGTGCGTAGGTGTAACTTTCAGGGCCTATAAGAAGCATAGGCTCGCCCTCGCTTGCAATTAAAACACCTGCCGTTTCAAAAGACGGCCAGTAGTTAGAAAAATATCTAACGTATTGTGGCTCTGCTTCGTTGCCGTAGCATAAAATAAGGTCGTAGCCCTGCTCTTTCATAAGGGCTTGAACTTTTTTAACTCTTTCCTTATACTCTTGAAGGGGTATTGACGGAACGTTTACCATAATTATTCTCCTTTACCCGTAAGCCAGTCGGCAGGGTTTTTTATAAGTAAAGTTTCTATTTGCTCTTTTGTAATTCCTTTGTCTTCCATCATGGGAACTACGTTTTTAAGAAGGTGGTCGTAACCCCAACCACCGTAGGTGTGAAGTAAGTTTTTAAGGCATACGTCGCACGATAAAAGTATTTGGTTTAAATAACCTTCATCAATAAGTCGCTTTAAAAAGGTTACCCTTTCGGTATCGCGAACGAACAAGCCGTAACCCGAGTTTCTAACTTCGCGCTTGATGTAATACTCCTTTCCAAAGTTATCAAATTCAACGTAAACGCCACGCTTTAAAAGCGTTAAAACGTAGTCGTAATTATTTTCAACGTCTATGTGGCTAATGCATATTTTTTCGGGCTTTACTCCACTGTTTAGAAGTATTTCCATCGCTTCTATGCCGTTAGTCGTCCACGGGTTTATATGAACGTTTATTGCAACGCCCGTTTTTCGTTGCGCTATTGCAGACGCGCGCAAAACTTTGCGCTCTTTGTCGTCAAAAATCTCACTAATGCCTATTTCGCCTATGTAGCCCGCCTTTATATCGGTGCCGTCAACGCCAACGGTAAGTTCGTTTACCATAATTTGCGCAACTTCTTCGTCGGTCATAGTCGAAAGTGCTTCGGGGTGAGTTGCTCCAACGTAAAAGCCCGTGCCCATAACGATGTTAAGCCCCGTTTTTTTAGCAATACGCTTTAAGGCTTTGGGGTCTCTACCTATTCCTGGAAGTGATGCGTCAACCACCGTGTTGCCACCCGCTTTTTTAAAGTACTCTATCTCTTTAAGTTGCGTTTCTTCATCGGTAAGTAGCAAATTGTCTTTTAAAGCGTAACAGTCCCTTGACAAAATGCCCAAGTTCCACATTTCTACCTTTTGGGTAGAAGCGTCTATAACGCCTTCAACTTCCTTATGCTCGTAAAAGGCGGTAAGGTCGAGTAAAACGTGCTCGTGCGTGGTTACAACGCCAAGGTCGTTTCTGCCTATTTCACCCGTAACTGAATTGATTTTCATAAGCACTCCTTTTTCTTTTATTATACAAAAAATTAAAAGCGCAAGTTATAACAAAATTACGAACATAGTTGTACTTTATCACTCTGCAAAGTTTTAAAATATTATAATAAAAATGCTAAAAACGTGCGAATAACGCCATAATTCCCGTGTAAAGTGCCACTTTTTAAAAGTTTAGTTGTAATATATCACGCTATTATTTGTACAAAATCGTTTATGTTTATAAACGGTATTGACTTAAAAACTTGGTGCATTATAATAAAGGTAACAACGTAAAAGGAGCGTTTATTATGGCAACTTTAAAAGATAAATTATGGCTTTGGGCTCACCCTGAAGGATGTTATTACAATCAGTACGGCAACACCGAACGTTCTAGAATGACTCCGCTTGAAGGCGCAATGTACTTAGATTGTACGGGGTTGTTTATGGTTCCCGTTGGCGTTCAAGTTAACAGAAGGCAATACAACCACTCGTTTAAACCTATGCAAAGGGTTGGTTGGGACCTTTTAAGAAACAACGACGGCGACCCCATTAAAGGCGCAGGTACTAACCCCGATTTTGCCCGTGAACTCGTAGAAGAAGCGCGCGATTTTAAAAATATTACTCTCGGTGTTTTCGACGATTTTATTGCTGGTGGCAGATTTAAAAACTTTAAACTTGAAACCCTTTTCGAAGTTAGAGATATTCTTCATAATAACGACGTTAGACCCCTTGAAATGTGGATGGTTTTATACACCGACGAGTTTGGTGTTGACGAAGAAAAGGACAAGGAGTTTTGGCCTTTTATAGAACCGTTTGACGGTATTATGCTTTGGACTATGGGCGAATCTAACCTTTGGAAGTTTGAAGAAAGGTTTAAGATTTATAAAGAAAAAACTCAAGGTAAAAAGCGTATACTCGGCTTATATCTTTACAACTTTGGCGACCAGAAAAAGGCAGACCCCAAAGAAGTTGCTTGGCAACTTGACAGGTACTACGAACTTTTAAGAAACAAGGAAGTTGACGGTATTTGCCTTCACACCAACACTATGGCAGACCTTGACCACGACGCTTATAAGGTTGCCTTAGAGTGGCTTGCTAAACATAAAGACGACGTTTTACCCGACTAATTCAATTAAAAAAGGCGCTTAAAGCGCCTTTTTTTTGTACTTTTTTGACATTATTATTGACAAGTTTTTATGTGGGTTTTATAATTAAGGTATGATTCCTTTTATATCTGTAAGTTACATATTTGGCTCGCACACGTCGCTCAATAAAGGCTGGAAGTGGGAAAACGTTATTATTCCAGACAATAAACTTTACTTTATTGAAGAAGGCGAACTCTTTATTGAAATGAACGGCAAAAAAACTATTGCTAAATCGGGCGATATAGTTTTAATTCCGTCTTACACAAAGCACTCTTGCTCTTTAACCGAAAAGGCTCTTTGCAAAAAATACTGGATTCACTTTTCGCTTAAACGTGGGTCGTCGGTGTTTTTTAAAGACTACCCCGTTCCCGTTTGCGCGCAAGCATCAAACAAAGAAGAAACGGCTAAACTCTTTGATAACGCAATATTATCTTCAAGGCTTTCAGACCCACTTAAAAGCCTTAAAACGTCGAAATATTTACTTGATATCGTTTTAGAGTTTTTTAGCCACGTTGAGCCTATTAGCGACAGTGTGGGTGATTCGCAAATTGATAGGGCGATAGAGTTTATCGACCTTAACTTTTCAAGTGATTTTACCCTTGAAGAACTGTCAAGCAAGTTTTGCTACACCCCAAACCACTTTATTAAGAAGTTTAAGGAAAAAACAGGCTATACGCCGATTAAATACCTAACGGCTAAGAAATTGAGCGAAGCAAAACTACTTCTTGAACACTCTAAACTACCCGTTAACGAAATAATGGAAAAGGTTGGTTTTTCAGACCCTGCATATTTTTCTAAAACGTTTAAAAAGGCAATGGGCTGTTCACCTAGAAATTATCGTGAAAGCTTAACTAAAAACAAATAATTTAACTAAAAATTAACTTTTAAGAGTTATTATTTTATTATGAAAAATTATTACGACCAAAACTATATAATAGCATCTTCACAATGCGACGTTAACTCTAAATTGCGTTTTGACGCTGTTTTAGGCATTTTTCAAGACGTTACCACCGAGCATTCTACAAAAATGGGTACGGGGCACGACGACTTACTTAGAAGTTCAAACGCCTTTTGGGTGCTTTCAAAGGTGCGCTTTAATTTAAAGGGCGAAATTAAAGTTTCTTCTAGCGTGAACGCTAAAACTTGGCCACTTAAACCACAACTTATAAGGTTTTTAAGAGAAACTCAAATTACAAGTAGCACGGGCACGGTAAACGGGCTTGCCGAGTGGTGCATTTTAGATGCTAGCACTATGGCTATTAGAAAAGCTAGTAGCGTTTGCTATCCACACGATATGGAATATTTGCCTGCATCGGAATACGTTAGCGATTTTTTAAGAATTAAAGAAACGGTTGAGCCTGAAAACTTTTGCTATTTATATAAAACTATGCTAACCGATATAGACGTTAACGGGCACGTTAATAATTTGTGCTATGCTCGCCTTGCCCTTAATGCGTTTGAGCCGAACGAATTTTATAACTATAACTTTACAGGCTTTGAACTTCACTTTATATCGCAAACGTATTACGACTATGAAATTAGCGTTTATAAAAAAGAAATAGACGGTGGCGTTTACGTTGAAGGAACTAATAACGGAAAAACGGTATTTAAAGCAATATTTAAAAAATAAAAAACACGCATAAGGCGTGTTTTTTATTTGCTTAAAAGTAATATTTTACGCCCATTACCCCATTGTGTTGTAGTAATTGCATTTTTATTTTTGCTTGTTGTAGAAAACGATATTTTTAAGCCCGTAGAAACAAGCACAAGCAGGCTCGACAACAAGGAGCAGACACAACTAACCTTTTTGGTCATCGGATTGTAAATTATCATATTTTAAGCCCGTAGAAACAAGTTAGGCTAGGCTCGCAAGGGGTTGCGGAATTGATTGACCTTTGTGGTCATCAAGGTCGCAAAACCGACGCAGAAACGACGCATAACGCCGTTTATACGGGAATAAAAAAAGGCAGTGCATAAGCACTGCTTTTTTATGTCTTAAAAATTAAACGAGTTCGATAATAGCAACTTCTGCTGCATCACCACGGCGCTGACCTTTAAGATATTTTCTGGTGTAACCGCCACCTTGACCAAGTTGTTCTTTGCGTTCTGCATACTTGGGAGCGATTTCGTTAAATATCTTTTCAATAAGCGGATGGTTAATGCCTTTTACTCTTGCTCTAAACTCTGCTTTCGATTCACCGTTTTCTTTAGTGAATTGAATATCGTAGGTAAGAGCCATAATTTTTCTTCTTGCAGCAAGTTTCTTAGGACCGTCTTTAATAACTTTTTTGGTTACTTCTTTACCCTTTGCATCTTTCGTAACTACGGTAGATTCAACGGTATCGTCATATGAATTAACTGCTAAAGTTATAATTTTTTCAACGTAAGGACGAAGTGCACGTACGTGACCTTCGGTTACTTCAATTCTTCCGTACCATAAAAGGTTAGAAGCCTGGTTTTTAAGAACTGCTTTTCTTTGAGTGGTAGTTAAACCCATTCTGCCCGGCATTGCTTATTCCTCCTGTTCCTTTAATTTGAGACCAAGACTTTCAAGTTTGAAAATAACTTCGTCAAGCGATTTCTTACCGAGATTTCTAACTTTAAGCATATCGTCTTCAGTCTTTTGTGTTAAGTCTTTTACCGTGTGAATACCTGCGCGCTTCAAGCAGTTAAGCGAACGTACCGATAAATCAAGGTCTTCGACGTTGGTTTTCATAATAATATCGTCGGGGTCTTCAGGTTGAGAAGTTAAAATACTCATACCGTCTGCAATGTCCGAGAGATTTACGAAAATGTTAATGTGTTCTTTAATAATAGTAGCGGCAAGCGAAACGATTTCTTTACCGGTGAACGCACCGTTAGTCCATACTTCTAAAATGAGTCTGTCTCTATCGATGTCTTGACCTACACGAGCGTTTTCAACGGTGAAACTTACTTTCTTTAAGGGAGAGTAGTTACTGTCGATAGCAATGTAGCCGATTTCGCCGGTTTTGTTTGCTTCTGCGCCGGTATAACCCCTGCCTCTGCCGATGGTAAGGTCAACTTCGAAAAGTCCACCTTCGTCAACGGTACAAATATATTGGTCGGGATTAAGAACTTCAACTTCAGCATCAAGTTCGATGTCGCTTGCGTAAACGACAGCGGGGCCTTGCTTGCTAATTTTTAAAACCTTTTTAAAATCAGGGCTAGTAGTTGAAGTTTTAACAGCAACGGTTTTGAAGTTTAATATGATTTCAACAACGTCTTCCTTAACGCCTTTAATAGTTGATAATTCATGTTTTACGTCAAGACTCGGTGCGAACTTTATGCCTTGAATTGCAGCACCGGGAAGTGCCGACATAAGAGTTCTTCTAAAGCAGTTACCTATCGTGGTGCCGTAACCTTTTTCAAGTGGCTCTACAACGATTTTAACGTGGCTTTGATTTTCGCTTTCTTCTACCGAAATCTTGGGCATTTCTATTTCCATCATAGAAAGTTTACCTCCAAATAATAGATTGTTTTTATATTACTTCGAATACAATTCGACAATCATGTGTTCTTGAATTTGCGAATCAATATCTTCTCTTTGCGGTAAAGCAATAACCTTGCCTTCGAGTTTTTCTGCATCGAATTCAAGCCATTTGGGAACGTTACCCGATTTTTCGGTTTGCTTAAACGCTTCAAAATAATTGTTGCCTTTTTTGCTTTCTTTAACGGCAATTACGTCGTTAACCTTAACTTGGTAAGAAGCAATATCAACGTTTTTACCGTTAACGGTAAAGTGAGCGTGAGTTACAAGTTGACGAGCGGTTGAACGAGATTGAGCAATACCAAGACGGAATACAACGTTATCAAGTCTTCTTTCAAGAAGTGATAACATGTTTTCACCGGTAATACCTTTCATTCTGTCGGCTTCTTCGTAGTAACTTCTAAATTGCTTTTCTAATACGCCGTATATTCTCTTCGTTTTTTGTTTTTCACGAAGTTGTTGGCCGTATTCAGAAACTTTGTGTCTGCCTGCACCGTGTTGACCAGGAGCAACCGGTCTTTTTTCAAACGGACAAGAAGTTTTATAACATTTTTCGCCTTTTAAGAAAAGTTTGCAACCTTCTCTTCTGCATAAACGACATTTTGCGTCTGTATATTTCGCCATTTTCGTTACCTCCTAATTATACTCTGCGACGCTTCGGCGGACGACAGCCGTTGTGAGGGATAGGAGAAACGTCTTTAATAAGAGTTACTTCTACGCCACATACGCCTAATGCTCTGATAGCCGATTCTCTTCCTTGACCAGGACCTTTTACGTAAACTTCAGCAGAGCGTAATCCGTGTTCCATTGCAGCCTTAACTGCAACTTCAGCAGCTTGTTGAGCGGCAAACGGGGTGCTTTTTCTTGAACCTCTGTAACCAAGGCTACCTGCGCTTGAATGAGCGATAGCGTTACCGTTTAAATCGGTTACGGTTACGATGGTGTTGTTGAAAGAAGATTGAATGTGTACTTGACCTTTATCAACTTTCTTAAGTTCTCTTCTTTTTTTGGTAGTTGCTTTAGCCATAACTTAATTCCCTCCTCTTACTTACTTGCGGTCTTTTTCTTTGCAACGGTACGACGCGGACCTTTACGCGTGCGTGCGTTTCTCTTTGAACTTTGACCTCTTACGGGAAGGCCTTTTCTGTGTCTTACGCCACGGAAACAACCGATTTCCATAAGTCTTTTAATGCTAAGGTTAACTTCTGAACGGAGTTCACCTTCAACTTTAAGATTGTTATCGATATAATCTCTTAATTTCGATACGTCTTCTTCGGTCAAATCCTTTACTCTTGTATCAGGATTAATACCTGTTGCTTTCATAATTTCTTTAGCAGTTGTTCTACCGATACCGTAAATATAAGTGATACCGATTTCAACGCGCTTTTCTCTGGGTAAATCTACACCGGCAATACGAGCCATTTTTACTAACCTCCAAATTAGTTAAATTATTTTTTGTTTTAATTTTAAGTGTGTAAGAAGTAATTAACCTTGTTTTTGCTTATGGTTTTTGTTCTTTGAACAAATTACCATAACCTTGCCTTCTCTTCTAATGACTCTGCATTTGTCGCACATAGGTTTTACTGATGGTCTTACTTTCATTTTTTCTATTCCTCCGATTTATTTTTGATTATAAAAATCAGTTTTTACTGCGCCATACGATTCTGCCTTTAGTCAAGTCGTACGGGCTCATTTCTAACTTTACGTTATCTCCGGGTATAATTTTTATATAGTTCATTCTTAACTTACCCGAAATATAGGCTGTAATTATAAAGCCGTTTGAGAGCTTGACTTTGAACGTTGCGTTCGGCAAAGCCTCGACAATCGTGCCTTCGGTTTCTATAACGTCGTTTTTCGACACTACGTAATACCTCCATTTATAATCGTGTTTATATCGTATATACGCCTGCTTCTTCCTTAAGGCTTAAAGTTTACGCTTACCACCAGCGTCGGGCGTATATAATTTTGCTTATAACGTAAGTATTTCTACTCCGTTATCGGTTATTATTACCGTGTTTTCATAGTGCGCGGACGGCATTTTGTCACGCGTGATGCAGTCCCAACCGTTTATGTCGACTTCAAACGTGCCCATATTTACCATAGGCTCGATAGCAAGCGCCATATTACGGCGAAGCCTTACACCCGTTCCCTTTCTTCCGTAATTTGGAACTTCGGGGTCTTCGTGGACTTTTCTGCCTATTCCGTGCCCTACCATTGCACGAACAACCGAGAAGCCGTTTGATTCAACGTAAGACTGAATTTGATGCCCTACGTCGCCAAGCGCACTTCCTATGCAAATGCCTTCAATTCCTTTGAAAAAACTTTCTCTCGTTACGTCAACGAGTTTTCTTTTCATCGGGTCCGTTTCTCCCACGCAGAAACTTCTTGCGGCGTCGGCGTGGAAACCTTTTAAATAAGCCCCAACGTCAACTGAAACGATATCGCCTTCTTTTATAACCCTACTTCCCGGCCTGCCGTGCACAACTTCTTCGTTAACCGAAATGCACGCCGCTGCGGGAAAGCCGTAAAGCCCTAAAAACGACGGTGTCGCCCCACACGAAGTTATATAATCGTGGATTATCTTATTGAGCTCGCCCGTAGTCATACCGACTTTAACGCTTTCTTCTGCAAGAAGTAGCACGTCGCGCACGACTTTACAGGGCTCTCTCATAAGTTCAATTTCTTTGTCAGTTTTAATAGTTATCATAAACTGCTAATAATGTCTTCAAATACCTTATCGATATTTTGGTCGCCGTTTATAGTAACTAATTTGCCCGCTTTTTCGTAATAGTCGATAAGGGGCGCAGTTTGTTTTTCATAAACGGAAAGCCTTTCTTTAACGGTAACTTCGTTATCGTCGGCTCTTTGATACAAGGTTTTTCCGCACTTAGCGCAGTCAGTCTTGCCGTTAAGAAAATCAACGTGGTAAGATTCGCCACACTGACAAACTCTCCTACCAGTAATTCTTTTTACGAGTTTAGTAGTGTCAACGTTAATGTTAACTACTTTTTCTACGCTCGCAAACTTGTCAAGTTCCTCGGCTTGAAAGGTGTTTCTGGGGAATCCGTCTAAAAGGAAACCCTTTTCACAATCGCTTTCAGCAAGGCGTTGCTTAACGATTTCTACCGTAACTTCATCGGGAACGAGTTGACCTTTATCTATATACGATTTAGCAACTACCCCGATAGGAGTGGCGTTTTTAATGTTCGCTCTAAATATATCGCCCGTTGAAACGTGGGGTATTTGGTACTTTTCGGCAAGCCTAGTAGCCTGCGTTCCTTTACCCGCGCCGGGTGCTCCAAGCAATATTATTTTCATTTTACTTTAAGAATCCTTTATAGTTTTTCATCATAATTTGCGATTCAAGCGCAGTGTTGAATTCAAGCGCAACCGATACTACGATTAAGAGACCCGTTGCGGTGAACGAGTTAGCGTTGCTCATATCAATCGCTTGGAAAACGATTGAAGGAACGAGTGCTAAAATCGCAAGGAATATTGCGCCGAAAAGCGTAATTCTGCCACTAATCTTTTTAAGATATTGTGCAGTGGGCTTGCCGGGGCGAATACCCATAATGAAACCACCATTTTGTTGAATGCTCTTAGAAATATCGTCGGGATTGAATTGAATTGACGTATAGAAGTAAGCAAAGAATATAATGAGCAAGGTAAGAACTACCATATAAAGCCATGAGCCAGTGCCCATCCATTGTGCCCACCATAAGCCAAATTCACTGTCTGCCCAACCGAAGAGGGTCATAATAAGTTCGGGGAAACTTAAGATTGAAAACGCAAATATAAGGGGAAGAACGCCGTTTGAGTTAACCTTTATAGGAATAACGGTTGACTGACCACCGTACATTTTTTGACCCCTAACTTGTTTTGCGTATTGAACGGGGATTTTTCTTTCTGCAAGTTCAACGGTTACTATTGCAACGAATACCACAACGATAGCAAGTACCATTGCAACGAGTTTCCAGAAGTTGTTAAGACCTTCGCCATCAACAACCCAAAGGTTTTGAACCATGTTGATAAACGATTGACCTGCAGACGAGACAATGCCCGCAAAAATTAGAAGCGATATACCGTTTGAAACGCCGTAGTCGGTAATTCTTTCGCCAATCCACATAGTAATAACGGTGCCTGCCGTATAGAAAAGCACAACTACTACGTATGCAAGCCACTCTTGACCGAAACAAAGCGACGTAAGCGATTGACCACCGTTCGTAGGAGTAGAAATACCGTTACTGTAGTTAAGCACGATACCAATTGCTTGAACGATAGCAAGAACGATAGTAAGATATCTTGTATATTGACCGATTTTCTTTCTACCTTCTTCACCTTGCTTTGAAAGTCTTTCAAGGGCGGGGATTGCAACTGCAAGAAGTTGCATGATAATCGATGAGTTAATGTACGGGCCAACACCCATAGCAAACAACGTTCCCATTGCAAGCGAACCACCGGTCATCATATTCATAATGTTAAGGTAAGAAAGGTCAAGGTCGGTTGACGCTAAAAGTTCGTCACCTATACCAGGAACTGGTATATACGAACCTACTCTATATAATAAAAGGAATAAAAGTGTAAACCAAATCTTAACTCTAATTTCTTTTACCTTAAACGCATTTTTTAATGTTTCAAACATTTTATTACCTCCGTCTTTTAAGTACTAGGTAAAATTAAACTAATTCTGCCGTACCACCGGCTTTCTCAATTGCTTCTTTTGCTTGCGCAGAGAATGCGTTTGCCTTAACGGTTAACGCTACGTTAAGTTCGCCAGTACCTAATACTTTAAGACCAACGGGATTTTTAACTTCTTTGATAAGGCCTGCGTAGTATAAAGTTTCGAAATCTACTACTGCGCCTGCTTCAAAGTTGTTTAAAATAGCCACGTTAACTATTGCATATACCTTTTTGAAAGGATTATTGAAACCACGCTTGGGTAATCTACGGGTTAAAGGCATTTGACCGCCTTCAAATCCGGGTCTTACACCGCCACCGCTTCTAGCCCATTGACCTTTGTGGCCTTTACCACTAGTCTTACCAAGGCCAGAACCGGTACCACGACCAAGTCTTTTTGCAGATTTTCTGCTTCCCACTTGGGGTTGTAATGTATCAATTCTCATAGTACACCTCTTAAACGTTTTCAACTTCTACAAGGTGACTAACTACTCTTAATTGACCTTGTAAGGTTGCGCTGTCTGCAAACGTTTTGGACTGACCGATTTTCTTAAGTCCAAGTGCTGCAACAGTACCCTTTTGAACTGCGGTACACGAAATAGTGCTTCTTTTAAGCGTTACTTTTACTTGTGATGCTTTTGCTTTAGCCATTATTCCGCTCCTCCTTAACCTAAGATTTCCTCAACGGTTTTACCGCGGAGTGCAGCAACTTCTTCAACCGATTTAAGTCCGTAAAGACCTTCGAGCGCTGCTTTTACCATGTTAATGGGGTTTGTAGTACCGTAAGATTTAGTTCTAATGTTCTTAATACCTGCTGCTTCCATAACCGCACGAACGGGGCCACCAGCGATAACACCGGTACCTTCTTCAGCGGGGAGCATAAGTACGGAACCTCTACCAAACTTACCGGTAGTACCGTGAGAAATGGTGTTGCCAACGAGTGCAACTTTTCTCATAGCCTTTTTAGCTTGAGCAGTTGCTTTATCGATTGCTTCGGGAACTTCGTTAGCCTTACCCATACCGCATGCTACTTTGCCATTTTCGTCGCCAACGACTACGAGCGCTGCAAATCTCATTTTGCGACCACCTTTAACAACTTTGGTTACGCGGTTAACGCAAATAAGTTTTTTGCAAAGACCGTCTTTTTCTTCCTGTCTTCTGGGAGCTTTATTTTCTCTTGCCATAACAATTTCCTCCTATTAGAACACAAGACCGGCTTCTCTTGCGCCGTCTGCTACGCATTCAACACGGCCGGTGTAAATGTAACCACCCCTGTCGAATACAACTTCTTTAATGCCTTTTTCAAGTGCGCGCTTTGCAATTTCTTGACCAAGTACTTTTGCAGCTTCTTTCTTAGACATTTCTTTAACCATATCGGCAATAGCCTTTTCTACGGTCGAGCAAGCAACCAAGGTGTTACCCTTAACGTCGTCGATAATTTGAGCGTAAATGTGATTAAGACTTCTAAATACGCAAAGTCTGGGGCATTCAGCAGTGCCAGATACCTTTTTTCTTACTCTTTGATGTCTTTTAATTCTATCAGCATTTTTATCAATTTTAGTTATCATACTGAGTTACTCCTTACTTACCTGCCGTCTTGCCTTCCTTACGTTCGATTACTTCGTCGCTTAAACGAATACCGTAACCGTGGTAGGGTTCAGGCTTTCTAATGGCTCTGATTTTAGCGGCTTCTGCACCAACGAGTTCTTTAGAAATACCTTTAACGGTAATTTCGGTGGGAGAAGGACAAGCAAGAGTAATGCCGTCAACTGCCTTGAACTCTACGGTGTGCGAAAGACCAACCGATAAAACGATGTCTTTGCCTTGTTGCGTAACTTTCCAACCAACGCCGTTTACGATAAGGGTTTTAGTAAAACCACTCGTAACGCCGATTACCATGTTGTTAAGTAACGCTCTGTATAAGCCGTGTTTCGACTTGGTAGTATTTTCTTCGTTTTTACGAGAAACTACTGCTTCGCCGTTTTCTACTTTTACTTCAATAACGCTTGCGTCGTAATCTTGAGTTAAAGTTCCTAAAGGACCTTTAACGGTCATGATACCGCCGTTTACGTTAATTTCTACACCCTGAGGTACTTTAATGGGCGCTCTACCAATTCTTGACATTGTGCTCGCCCTCCTTACCAAACGTAAGCAAGTACTTCGCCACCGTGGTTGGCTTTTCTTGCTTCTTTATCGGTCATAACACCCTTAGGAGTTGAGATTATTGCAATACCAAGACCACCTAAAACTTTGGGAAGTTCGTCGTGACCTGCGTATATTCTTAAACCGGGTTTAGATACCCTTTTAAGACCGTTAATAACCTTTTCACCGTGGGGACCGTACTTTAAGGTGATAACTAATTTGCCTTGTACGCCTTCTTCAACGAATTCGTACGAAGTAATGTAACCTTCCTGCAATAAAAGTCTTGCGATTTCTTTCTTCATATTAGATGCAGGAACTTCAACCGTCTCGTGTTTAACAACGAGAGCGTTTCTGATTCTTGTAAGCATATCTGCTATAGGATCTGTCATTTTATGTTCCTCCTTTTACCAACTAGACTTTTTAATGCCAGGGATTTGACCCTTATATGCAAGGTTTCTAAAGCAAATACGGCAAATACCGTATTTACGAAGTACAGAGTGTGGACGACCACAAATACTGCATCTCGTGTAAGCTCTTGTAGAGAACTTTGGTGCTTTTTGTTGTTTATTTATCATTGCTTTCTTTGCCATAATAAGTTCTCCTTTACTTACGCCTTGAACGGCATACCCATTGCTTTAAGTAATTGGTATGCTTCTTCATCCGTTTTAGCGGTGGTTACGAAACAAATATCAAAACCTCTAATCTTTTCTACTTGGTCGTATTGAATTTCGGGGAAGATAAGTTGTTCTTTAATACCCATCGCATAGTTACCCCTACCGTCGAACGACTTATCGGGAACACCCTTGAAGTCTCTTACGCGGGGAAGTGCAATTGATACGAACTTGTCAAAAAATTGGTACATTTTGTCGCCTCTTAAGGTAACTTTAATACCAACGGTCATACCTTCTCTTACCTTGAAGTTAGCAACTGATTTCTTTGCTTTGGTAAGTACGGGTTTTTGACCAGCGATAAGTGCAAGTTCTTTTTCAACGTTTTGTACGCTTTTAGCGTTGTCTTTTACGTCACCAAGACCACCGTTAATGGTGATTTTAACAAGTTTGGGAACTTGGTTTACGTTCTTATAGTTAAAGTGCTTCATAAGATAAGGTACAACTTGTGATTTGTACATTTCTCTTACTCTGCATGTCGAATCGGTTGCAGTTACTTTAGCAACCTGAGTCTTTTCTGCCATGATAAGTTCTCCTTAAAAATTATGCGTTTTCCGCATCAGCCTTTACGGCTTTTTTTCTCGTTGAAGCCTTTTTAACTTCTTTTACTTCAGTTTCTGCTTCTGCAGTAACTTCTTTCTTCTTTCTAGTAGTTTTCTTAGGTGCTTCTTGTACTTCAACCTTAACTGCTACGTCAAGCGACTTTCCGCACTTTTTGCAAACTCTAACCTTTTTATCGTCGATAACTGCGTGTGCTACTCTCGTTGCTTTTCCGCAAGCGGGGCAGATTACGAGTACGTTAGAAGCATCGATAGGACCTTCTTTTTTGATGATTTGGCTGGTTTCTTGTGCAGAACGTGCTTTACGGCTCTTTGATTGAACGTTTACGCCTTCAACAACTACTTTGTTAGCCTTGGGCATAACCGATAAAACTTTACCGGTCTTTTTAACGTCTTTACCCGTAATAACTACGACGGTATCATTCTTTTTTACTTTCATAATACTCTCCTTACAACACTTCCGGAGCGAGAGATATAATTTTTATAAACTCTCTTTCACGAAGTTCTCTTGCAACGGGTCCGAAAATACGGGTTCCTTTGGGCTGTTTGTTATTGTCGATAATAACTGCTGCGTTGTCGTCGAATCTAATGTGAGTACCGTCGGGTCTTCTTAAACCTTTAGCGCTTCTTACGATAACGGCTTTAACAACGTCACCTTTCTTAACTGCGCCACCGGGGGTTGCGGTTTTAACACTTGCAACGATAACGTCGCCGATGTTACCACTTCTTCTAAATGAACCACCTAATACTCTAATGCACATTATTTCTTTGGCGCCGGAGTTATCTGCTACTTTTAATCTGGTTTGTGGTTGTATCATTTTCGCATCCTCCTAATTACTTCGCCTTTTCAACGATTTCAGCAACTCTCCAGTTTTTGGTTTTAGAGAGTTTTCTGGTTTCAACGATTCTTACTTTATCGCCGATACCACACTCGTTGTTTTCGTCGTGTGCTTTGAACTTAACGGTTTTCGTGATGGTTTTCTTATAAAGAGGATGTTTTCTTTTATCGGTTACTTCTACAACAACGGTTTTGTCCATTTTGTCAGAAACAACTAAACCAACTCTTTCTTTTCTAATATTTCTTTCCATTTTCTACTCCTCCGTTACGCCTTTAATTCTCTTTCACGGATAATGGTCTTAACTCTTGCAATATCCTTTTTAACGCCACTAATAACGTTAGGATTTTCAAGTTGACCAGTTGCGTGACGGAAACGAAGGTTAAATAATTCTTCTTTTAACGAAGCGAGTTTTTGAACTAATTCGTCGTTCGTCATTTCTTTAATTTCTTTCGCTTTCATTAACCTTCACCGCCTTCTAAATCTACTTTCTTAACGAATTTAGTCTTAACAGGTAATTTGTGGCCTGCAAGACGCATTGCTTCTCTTGCAACTGATTCGTCAACGCCCGACATTTCAAACATTACTCTGCCCGGCTTTACTACTGCAACCCAGTATTCAACTGAACCTTTACCTGAACCCATTCTGGTTTCAGCAGGTTTTTGAGTGATGGGTTTGTGGGGGAAGATATCAATCCAAACCTTACCGCCACGTTTAATAAATCTGGTCATTGCGATACGCGCTGCTTCTATTTGGTTAGAAGTAACCCAAGCGGGTTCGAGCGCAACGAGACCGTAATCGCCGTAAGCAACGATGTTGCCCTTGTTAGCCTTACCGGTCATTCTACCGCGATGAACTCTTCTTCTTTTAACTCTTTTAGGCATCAACATAATTAAGCTTCGCCTCCTTCGGTGGTCTTCTTACCGCCTAAAACTTCGCCCTTGTAAATCCAAACTTTAATACCGATAATACCAAAGGTGGTGTGGGCTTCTGCAAGACCGTAATCGATGTCTGCACGGAGAGTTTGAAGGGGAATTGAACCTTCGTGATATTGCTCTGAACGTGCGATTTCGGCACCGTCAAGTCTTCCGCTAACCATAACTTTAATACCCTTAACACCCATTCTCATTGCTCTTGAAATTGCTTGTTTCATCGAACGACGGAACGATGCTCTCTTTTCAAGTTGAGAAGCGATGTTTTCTGCAACGAGTTGCGCGTCACGATCGGGCTTTTTAACTTCTACGATATTGATAGCGATTTGCTTGCCGTTTGCAATTTTTGCAAGGTTTTGCTTCATAACTTCAATTTCAGCACCTGCTTTACCGATTAAAACACCAGGTCTTGCAGTGAAAACGGTTACGGCAACCTTGTTTGCTGCTCTTTCAATTTTAATTGAAGAAACTGCTGCTTGATAGTAGGTGGCTTTAATGTACTTTCTAAGTTCGTAATCTTCTTTAAGATTTACAGAGAAAGCCTTTTTGTCGGCATACCATTGAGTATCCCAATCTTTAATTATTCCGACTCTTAATCCGTGTGGATTTACTTTCTGTCCCATAATTTCCTCCTACTTACTTAGCCATTACATCAAGGATAACCGTGATGTGGCTGGTGCGCTTTAATATTCTAAACGCTCTGCCGTGACCCATAGGTCTCATTCTCTTAAGAGTGGGCCTTGGTCAGCGTAACAAACGGCAACCTTAAGGTCGTCTTTGTTCATGCCGAGGTTGTGTTCTGCGTTAGCGGCTGCAGATAAAACGACTTTCTTAATAGGTTCAGCGCCTGCTTTAGACGTGTTTTCTAAAATAGCAACGGCGTCGTTAACGCTTTTACCTCTAATGATGTCGAGAACTACTCTTACTTTGTAAGGAGATATTCTAACGAATCTGGCAGTTGCTTTAGCGCGTCTGTCTTTATTTTCCTCAATACGTTGAGTTTTTAATTTCATATTAGTAGCCATTTTCTATCTCCTTATCTTCCGCCGGTGGTCTTCGCGCCTGCGTGACCTTTGAACGTTCTGGTGGGAGCAAACTCACCGAGCTTGCAACCTACCATATCTTCGGTTATATACACGGGAACGTGCTTTCTACCGTCGTGTACCGCTATGGTATGTCCTACCATTTGGGGGAATATAGTTGATGCTCTTGACCAGGTTTTAAGAACGGTTTTCTTGTTCTCAGCGTTAAGAGCCTCTACTCTTTTTAATAATCTTTCCTGGACGTAAGGTCCTTTTTTAACACTTCTACTCATTTATAGTTCCTCCAAAAGTTAGTTAACTCTCTTCAAAATGAACTTGTCGGTTCTATTCTTCTTCTTTCTCGTCTTGTAACCAAGAGCAGGTTTACCCCAAGGAGTAACAGGACCGCTTCTACCGATGGGCGCTCTACCCTCACCACCACCGTGTGGGTGGTCGCAGGGGTTCATAACCGAACCGCGAACGGTAGGTCTAATACCCATGTGTCTAACCTTACCGGCTTTACCGATACGGATAATTTCGTGGTCAAGGTTACCAACTTGGCCGATAGTTGCTTTGCACTTAACGAGAATTAAACGCATTTCACCGCTGGGCATTTTAACTTGAGCGTACTTAGCGTCTTTAGCCATAAGTTGTGCAGCAACGCCTGCTGCTCTTACGAGTTGACCGCCTTTGCCAGGTTGAAGTTCTATGTTGTGAATCATAGTACCAACGGGAATATTTTCAATTGCGAGTGCGTTACCAGGCTTAATATCTGCGCCAGCACCGCTTAAAATCTTGTCGCCTACGTTTAAGCCAACGGGAGCAAGAATATATCTCTTTTCACCGTCTGCATAACATAAAAGCGCAATGTTAGCCGACCTGTTGGGGTCGTATTCGATAGTTTTAACAACTGCCTCGATACCGTCTTTATTTCTCTTGAAGTCGATAATACGGTATTTTCTCTTGTTGCCGCCACCGTGATGTCTTACGGTAATTTTACCTTGAGCGTTACGGCCGGCTTTGTGCTTTTGGTCTTCTAAAAGCGACTTTTCAGGAGTTGTACAGGTAATTTCTTCAAACGAGCTTACCGTCATAAAACGGCGAGCGGCAGAAGTAGGTTTATATCTTTTAATACCCATTATTTTATCCTCCTATTATGCTAAAGAATCGAAGAACTCGATGCTCTTGCTATCTGCCTTAAGTTGAACGATGGCTTTCTTGTAAGAAGGAGTGTAACCTTCGTTTCTACCCATTCTTTTAAGTTTGCCACGGCAGTTAGCAGTGTTAACCGAATCAACTTTAACGCCGAAAAGTTTTTCAATGGCAAGTTTGATTTCGGTTTTGTTTGCCTTTTTATCTACGATGAAAACGTATTTCTTAGTTGCTATATCAGCGTAACTCTTTTCAGTTAAAAGAGGTCTGATAATAATATCTCTTTCTTTCATTATTCTTCACAAGCCTCCTGTAACGAGTCGATAGCCTTTTTATCAACTACGATAACTGCGTTTTTAACAACTTCGTAAGTGCTTAAAAGGTCCATCGAAATAGTGCTGAGCGTAGGAACGTTTCTTGCTGCTCTAATAACTAAAGCGTCGTTTTCGTGTAAAACCATTAAAACGGTCTTTTCAAACTTGAACGCGTCAAGGAAGGCAACCATTTCTTTGGTCTTGCCGTTTTCTACGGCGATATTGTCGATAACGTAGAATTGTTCGTCGGCAACCTTTTTAGAAAGTGCGCTGAAAAGTGCAACCTTCTTAGCGAACTTGTTCATCTTTTTAGAGAAATCTCTTGACTTGGGAGCAAATACCACGCCACCTTTAATCCATTGTGGTGCTCTAGTTGAGCCTTGACGTGCGCTACCAGTACCTTTTTGTCTCCAGGGCTTTTTGCCACCGCCTCTTACTTCAGAACGGGTTAAAGTGCTTTTAGTACCTTGACGTTCGTTTGCAAGACGGGTTACTACTGCTTGGTGAATTAAAGGTTCGTTATATTCGATATCGAAGATTTCGCTAAGTTCCATAGAGCCAACTTCTTGACCCTTCATATTAAATACTTTAACGTTTGGCATAGTGTTCTCCTTTAAGCCTTAACGCTCTTTTGAATGGTAACGATACCACCCTTTGCACCGGGAATAGCACCTTTAACTAAAAGTACGTTCCTAGCCGTGTCGACTTTCACGATTTCAAGGTTTTGAACGGTTACTCTTTCGCTACCGTAGTGACCAGGCATATGTTTGTTCTTGAATACTCTTGAAGGGTCGCTTATAGAACCCATAGAACCAACTTCTCTGTGAACGGGGCCGGTACCGTGAGTCATTTTAAGTCTGTGTTGATTCCAACGTTTGATAACGCCGGCAAAACCGTGACCTTTAGTGGTACCAACAACGTCAACCTTGTCGCCTTCTGCGAAAACGTCAACGGTTACTTGCTTACCTACTTCGTAAGCAGAAACGTCGTCGAATCTAAACTCTTTTAAAACTCTTTGAGGAGCAACGCCAGCCTTTTTGAACTGACCTGCTTCGGGCTTGTTAAGAGTAGCTTCTTTAACTTCGTCAAAACCGAGTTTAACAGCCGCATAACCATCTTTTTCAACAGATTTAAGTTGAACAACGGGGCACGGACCTGCTACTACTACGGTTACGGGGATTACTTTTCCGTCTGCGGAAAAGATCTGCGTCATACCTAATTTCTTTCCAATGATTGCTTTATACATTGATAAAGTTCACCTCCAAATTATTTACAATTTAATGTATTATTGATTTTTAAACCGTTTATTACAGTTTGATTTTAACGTCAACACCAGCGGGTAAGTGAATGCTGTTTAAAATGTTAGCGTTGGTCGAGTAGATGTCGATAAGTCTTTTGTGGGTTCTTATTTCGAACTGCTCTCTGCTGTCCTTATACTTGTGGGGAGAACGTAAAATAGTTACGATTTCCTTTTCAGTAGGAAGGGGGATAGGACCGCTTATTTTAGCGCCTGCTTTCTTCATCGTTTCAACGATTCTTTCAGTCGCTTGGTCAACCATTTTGTGGTCGTAAGCTGCCAATTTGATTCTAATTTTTTGACCTGCCATTTTCTTAATTTTCTCCTTTTTTATACTAACTTTTGTAATGCAGTCAACATTGCCGTGTGTGTCACGCGTTTTGGCATTAAAAAATCACTCGCAACTGTGTTATTTAAAGCGAATGACCTAGTAATACCATTGGGCATGGTTAGTCGCAAGAGTTATACTCTCACATTTGTCAACGAAAATTATCTTCTTCTTATTTTAACGGGTTCCGGAGCCGTTAAAACTTAAAGTTTAAGTAACTTTTCGCATCTTCCCTATAAACACAGCGTAAATATAATATAATATTTTAAAAGTATTGTCAAACGTTTTAACGCACTTTTTAAAAATATTTTTAGACTAAAAAAGCCTTGCCAAACTGCTATAATTGTGCTAAACTAAAACCAAAAGGAGGTACGGTTATGAATAGTGAACCTAATCCGCGAAGTAGCGTAAAACTTAAACTAACCTTAAACCGTATCTTGGGGCGCGCATTATAACGCATATGCGTGCGCGCGCGTTTCTATATATAAATAGAGCCCCGACCGTGCGGTTTCGGGGTTTTATAATTTCCAAAAGGAGATAACGTATATGGAAAACGAAAAATTAAACGAGGAACTTTACGAAGTTCCTGAAAAACCAGATTTTACCGAAGAACTTCTTTCTATTATTCGTGGCGACTTAAAAGTTAGCGAACTTAAAGATAAACTTGAAGAGTACCACGATAACGATATTGCAGAAGTTATTCCCCTACTCGAACCTATCGAACGTAAAAAACTTTATAAAACGCTTGGCGACGAAGCCGTTTCTAATATATTTGCCTACCTTGAAAACGTTGAAGACTATATTGCCGAACTCGACGATGAAAAGGCTGCCGACATTATTGAAGAAATGGACGCCGATGACGCTATTGACGTTTTATCTGAACTTACCGAAGAGCGCAAGCAAGATATTATTACGCTTATCGAGCCCGAGGCGCAAGCAGACATTAAACTTATTGATAGTTACGATGAAGATAAAATAGGTAGCCGAATGACTACTAACTTCATTTCTATTAAAAAGACGTTTACAGTAAAGCAAGCAATGCGCGCGCTTATTAAGCAGGCTGCCGATAACGATAACATTTCTACCATTTACGCCGTTGAAGAAGATGAAACATTTTTTGGCGCAATAGAACTTCGCGACCTTGTTATTGCAAGGGAAACCACACCCCTTGAAGATATTATAGTAACCAACTACCCTTACGTTTACGCTAACGAAACTACTGCAGAGTGTATCGAACAGTTAAAAGATTACAGCGAAGACAGTATTCCCGTTTTAGACGGCGACAATAAACTCATCGGCGTAATTACCGCATCTGACATAGTTGAAGCAGTTGACGAAGAACTTGGCGACGACTACGCAAAACTTGCCGGTTTAACTTCTGCAGAAGACCTTGACGAGCCACTTTTTAAAAGTATTGCTAAACGCATACCTTGGCTTGTAGTTTTATTAGTTTTAGGAACGCTAATTGCAACCGTTATTCAAAGTTTTCAGGCGTTTATACCAACCAACCTTATTATACTTTACACCTTTCAAAGTCTAATACTTGGTATGAGTGGTAACGCGGGAACTCAAAGCCTTGGCGTTACTATCAGGCTTTTAAGCGACGAAACGCTTACCTTTAAAGAAAAAATTAAGTTTATACTTAAAGAACTTCGCGTTGGCTTTTTTAACGGACTTATTATAGGACTTTTAGCCTTTTTAGTTATTGGCGTTTACGTTCAGTTTTTTGAAAAAAGTTTCGTTGAAACGTTTAACGTATCGGGCTTTGCAGTTTCGGCGTGCATAGGCATATCGCTACTTGTTTCAATGGTTATTGCAAGCCTTGACGGAACGCTTATTCCCATACTCTTTAAAAAGATAGGAATTGACCCTGCGGTTGCATCCGGTCCACTTATTACGACCATTAACGACCTAGTTGCAGTTTTAGTTTATTACGGTACTTCACTTATACTTTTAGTTTCGGTGCTTGGACTTGCTTAAATAAAAAAACTCTCACGAAAAGTGAGAGTTTTTTAGTTTTATTTAAGTTTAAAGTTTTTAACGGTGAACACGGTGTTTGGTAAAGTGCGAATATCTTGAATTAAATCGTCGTTTGTAATTTTTTCGTATAAAGCGTGGTTAGCGTCTTCGGTTTTAGAAGTAACTTCAATCAAGCCGTTTGCGCCTTGAATATAATATTCCCCGTCGTCGTTAACGAAATAATCAAAGCCGTTTTCGTAAGTTTGAGCGTCGTTTACACGGTCGCCTGCGTAGCGAAGTTTAACGTTTCCGTCTTCATCGATAGCGTTATCTTGAAGTGCTTCTCTTAACGCTTCAACCGATTCGGTATCCATATAGCCGAACACGCAGTAATCAGCAGCGCTAAACACTTCGTAATTTGCGCTTAAAACAACGGCAAACTTAATTTTTGCAGTATCGTATCTAGAAGAAGTGGTCGTGCTAGTATCTGCATCGCGAAGCATTATAAGCGCACCCGTTTTAATGGCGTTTTTGGTTTTCCAACCGTTATTTGTAAACTCGCCTTTTATAGTTTCAAAGTTGGCGTCGTTTATTCTTTGATATTCGCCGTTTGATACGTTATATTCACCCAAAACCGCACAGTCTTGCGATTTGGTAAGAACTATTGCGCTGTTTTCGTAAACGTCTTCTTTAAAGTATTTTATAAGTTTTTTAGTGGTTTCGGGAGCAAACGTTTTGTAAAGCGATAAAGTTGCGTTTATGCTTTGAGCACCGTCTGCGTCTTCGTATGCGATGGTAAAAGAAACGTCTTGAATAACGCTACCGTTAGCAGTGTAAGGACAACCTGCCAAGGTAAACGTTAACGCAAATAAAATAATAGTGGTTACAATTTTAGTTATAGCCTTTTTCATAATGTTCTCCGTTTAACTGTTTGAATAAAATAAATAGCCTAGTAGCGCAACTATTGCAAGCCCTAATATAACCGCAATAAGAACGCGCCAAGGTGAAACGGGAGTTTTTCCCGTAACTTTTCCCGTATTTCCGTTTACGAACACTTTATAATCTTTTTTCTTATATTTGAAGTTAGAAACGTAAACGGGAAGTAAAACGTATTTAAAGGTTACGTTTTGATGCGACGTTGAAACGTTTAGAAAGTCAACTACGTCGTGCCTATGCCTAGATAGTATAAGTGAACGCAAACTTGCATCCATCATCGACTTGGCGTCACCCCAACAATCTTTAACCGTGCGATTGCTACGCTTTGCCATATAACCCGTTAGGTACTCGGTATCGTAAACCTTAATGGAATTATAGTTAAACGGTAGCAACTTGTTTATGGTTGATTGAAACTCTATATCGTCGCTATTAACGGTAACGTCATCGAAAAAATGCGAATAGTCGCCTGAAATGTTTCGCCAAACTATGTAAGTTTCGGTGCGCCTGTTTTTACCAGAACCTACCGTTCTAGTATGGCGTACGCCTACCCTACCGTAGTACGTTGAATAGGTGTTACTATCAAACGTGTACGACGGTTGATAAACCCCCTTAAACTTATCGGTTACAAGGTCTTTTTTAAACCTTGACGGCGCAAACAACCTTTTTTTAGCCCACGTTTTTGCAAAATTACTCGCCACTTCGCTAGTAATCGTAAAAGGATAAACTGCGCCTGGCTTTAAACCTGCTTCTTCTTCGCTTTTAACAACGTGCGACGCTCCGCAGTACGGGCAACTGGCTGCCGTTTGGTTTGGCGCAAGCACTAGCGACGCACCACAGTTTTCGCAACGGTACACAACGCTTTCCGTGTTCCACGTTTGATTGCCGTTTAAAAACTCGCGTATATCGTTTTCTAAAACGTTAGAAGATTTTTCAAAGTCGACTAGCGTTTCACAATGCGGGCATTTAAGTTTTTGCGTTTCAGGGTCGAATAGTAAGTTCGAACCGCAATTTAAGCATTTTTCATTAACCGTTTCGGCGCTAGATACGTCAAAACCGTGTTCGTTCATAAATTAGCCGTTGAGTTTTTCTAAAAGTTCTTCAAGGTCGATGCCGTGAACCATTGCCGCTTCTTGAATAGTTTCGCCGTGAGCAATAGCGCAACCTAAGCAGTGCATACCGTAACTTAAAAGTATTTCAGGTGCGTTGGGATTGAGTTCAACTGCTTCCATAATTAAAGTGTCTTTAGTTATTTTGTTTTCCATAATATATCTCCTTATATTAGAGTTTTTGCCCGCAAGATGCGCAGAACTTTGCGCCCACGCTTACTTCTTCACCACAGTTAGGGCAAAATGCTTTTACGTTTAATTTTTCGCCACAGTTAGAGCAGAACTTTGCACTTAAAGAAACTTCTGCCTTGCAACTTGGGCAGGTTTTAGAAGGCTTTTCAACCTTTTTTTCGGCAGGCTTTTCGCCCGATGAGCGAAAGGCTTCTGCAAACGCTTGGCCAAGCCCAACGCCTGCGCCTAAACCAACGCCTGCGCTAGCCATAGGGTTACCGGGGTTTTTAGCCGCATCCTTCATCGCTTCGGCAGCGGCAACTTTCATCATAACGTCTGTCTTATCGCCCAAAATACCGAGTTTAGACCTTTCGTCAAGTGCCTTTTCAACTTCGGCTGGAACTGACATATTTTCAATAAATAAGTTGGTAAGTTTTAAGCCGATAGCGTTAAACTTATCTTGAATAGACCTTTTAACTATTTCGTTAAACTCAAGCGTATTGCCGGCAAGGTCGAGCGCAGAAACCTTACTTTCGCCAAGCGAATCGGTAAGCGCTGATATAAGCATAGTTTTAAGGTAAGAAACGATATCGTCCGTTTCAAAAGACGAACTCGTGCCGAAAAGTTCTTTTAAGAATACGGTTGGGTCGTCAACTTTAAAAGCAAACGCACCAAAGCCACGAACGCGAATTACGCCAAACTCTGGGTCGCGCATCATAATTGGGTTTTGCGTTCCCCACTTAACGTCGGTAAACTGTTTGGTGTTTACAAAGTAAACGTCGAGCGTGATGGGGGTTTCAAAGGCGTATTTCCAAGCGGCAAGTTTAGTAAGTATGGGGAAAATATTGGTTTTAAGGTCGTATAAACCTGGACCAAACACGTCTGCCACCTGACCTTTATAAACGAAAATTGCAACTTGCGATTCCCTTACGGTAAGGGTTGACCTATTGTTTACTTCTTTGCCCGATTTTTTAAAGGGGTATTTGTAAACTAGGGTGTTTTTAGAATTGTCACTCCACTCGATATTAAGCCTAAATAACGCCATAACCTTCTCCTTAAAGTAACTTATTAGATTTTTAAGTATTTTATACTTAAATTAGTATAACATATATTTTTAGCGTTTACAACAATTATTTTACTTTTTTTAAAGTTTTACTTTGTAAAAACTTCGTTTTTTACAAGATTTTCACTTTGTTTGACATAATAACAAGTAGGTGATATAATTATTAAAGTTGCGTGGCAATAATTTAACAATTAAACTTACGCTTAAGCCACTTAATAAACGCTAAACAAAGGATTACATATGAAAGTTTTAGGTGCTATTATCAATTTTTTAGATTTTAAAATCACTACTCCCGAGCCTTACGGCTATCTTCACCTTTTATTTATTGCCCTAGTAATAATTACAACGGTAATTTTATGCGTTAAGTTTAAAAACGCAAGCCAGAAGGTTTACGAACGCATAATTTTAATTTCTTGGATTATTATGGTTGTATTTGAAGCGTACAAGCAGTTTAACTTTACCTTTTCTTACGACGGCACGACGATAACTGGCGATTATCAATGGTATGCTTTCCCCTTTCAATTCTGCTCAACCCCTCTATACGTTTTTCCATTTATAGTATTTTGTAAAAACGAGCGCGTTAAAAACGCCGCTATTGCGTTTACTATGACGTTCGTTTTATTTGCAGGCCTTGCCGTTTACGCAACGCCAACAACAATTTTTGTAGAAACGCTTGGCATAAATATTCAAACGTTAACGCACCACGGTTTACAAATAGTAATGGGCATATTTACTGCCGTTTATTATAGGGAAAAGTTGGGCAATTTAAAGTTTTTCGTGCACGGCACTGTAATGTTTTTAGGCGTTTTAATAATAGCGCAAGCACTTAACCTTCTTGCACCTTTATGGACTAGCGAAACGTTTAATATGTTTTTCATATCGCCACACGGCACTTGCGAATTACCTATACTCCAAGATATTCAACCACTAGTTCCAAACGCAATATTCTTTATTATTTATTTAGTAGGTTTTTCGTTAGTTGCATTGTTAGTTTTTGGAATTGAAACGGGAATATATAAATTAGTAAAACACTTTAAAAAATAATCTTATTAAGATTTATAGCAAAATTATAAGTTAAAAAGCAGTGCGTTTTGCACTGCTTTTTTATGTCTTAAACATTTTAAGACGTTAGAGCCAAGCAAGACAAGGCTCGACTACCCTATTTAGCCGTAGCGTGTGTTTTTTAAGCCCGTAGAAACAAGTTAGGCAAGGCTCGCAAGGGATTGCGGAATTGATAGACCTTTGTGGTCATCAAGGTCGCAAGACCGACGCAGAAACGAAGCATAACGCCGTTTATACGGGAATAAAAAAGCAGTGCAAAACGCACTGCTTTTTTGTGTCTTAAACATTTTAAGCCGTTAGAGCCAAGCAAGACAAGGCTCGACGGCAAGGCGTTGGACGTAATTGACCTTATTGGTCATTACGGTCACGAATTGACGGCAGTAAACACCGCCCAACGACGCAAATAACGAATTAAAAAACACGGCGAAAAGCCGTGTTTTTTAATGTTCTTAAAATTATTCAGCAACAGCGGTTGCACCTGCTTCTTTAAGTTTAGCAACCATTTTTTCTGCTTCTTCTTTAGCAACTGCTTCTTTAACGGTGCCAAGTTTTTCAACCATGTTCTTTGCTTCAACAAGACCAAGACCGGTAAGTTCACGAACTGCTTTAATAACTGCAATTTTGTTTGCGCCAACTTCTTTAAGTACAACGTTGAATTCAGTTTTTTCTTCAACTGCTTCTGCTGCTGCGGGAGCTGCTGCGCCTGCAACTGCTACGGGAGCTGCTGCCGAAACGCCGAATTCTTCTTCGATTGCTTTAACAAGACTGTTAAGTTCCATAACGGTCATTGCTTTAATTTCTTCTATCATTTTTGCGATATCTGCCATTTTTATATCCTCTCTTTGAATTATTTTTTAAATTAGTTTAAGACGTATTTATTATTCGCCCATCTTTTCGGCAACTCTGTTAAGCGCAACAGCCAAGCCACGAACGAAGTTCGAAAGCGTGCCTGCGAGCATGCTGTAAAGCGCGTCTTTCGAAGGGATTGCCGCAAGTGCTTCAACACCATTTTTGTCAACGTATTCGCCGTTAACGTATGCGCTTTTTGCTGAAAGTTTATCATTAAGTTTCTTTGCGTTTTCTACAACGATTTTCGATGCACCCGTTTCGTCGCTACCGAAAGCAACTGCGGTGGTGCCGTTAAGGTCCCCGTCGAAACTAGAAACGCCAAGTTCATTAAACGCTCTTCTTACAAGAGTGTTCTTAAGCACTTTGTATTCAACGTTAGCCTTTCTAAACGCATTACGAAGTTCGGTGGCTTCGGCAACGGTTAAACCCTTGTAATCAACAAGAACAACCGACTTGCTTGCGCTAATTTTGGCTTTAATGTCTTCAACAACCTGCTTTTTAGCTTCTAAATTAGCTGACACTTTATTACCTCCTGTATTATTGCCATATAAAAACCGCTTTTTGCCAAAGTTGAAGGGCAAAAAGCGGATGCATAAAAAATCTGCTTAATTACTCACAACCTCGGCAGGTGTAACCTAAGTTACTTAAAAACCGGCTTTCTTCGGCTATTTGTATTTATCGTGGTTATTTTACCACTTATTTTAACGTTTGTCAAACGTTTTCACGCGTATGTGCGCGCGTTTCAATTATAATTAGTTTTTAACTTGAACTTTTACGCCAGGACCCATAGTGCTTGCAAGTGCAATAGATTTGATGTATTGACCTTTTGCTGCTGCGGGTTTTGCTTTTAAAATTGCATCTAAAAGCGCGGTGTAGTTTTCAATAAGTTTTTCTTTACCAAACGATTTTTTACCGATTGAGCAGTGAATAACAGCCGTTTTATCAAGTCTGTATTCAACTTTACCAGCCTTAACGTCTTTAATAGCCTTTTCTACGTCCATAGTAACGGTACCCGACTTGGGGTTGGGCATTAAGCCCTTGGGGCCTAATACTTTACCGATTCTACCAACGACACCCATCATATCGGGAGTGGTAATAACAACGTCGAAATCGAACCAGTTTTCTTTTTGGATTTTAGCAACCATATCTTCTGCGCCAACGTAATCTGCGCCTGCTTTTTGAGCGATATCTGCTTTTTCACCCTTAGCGATAACTAAAACTTTTGCAGTTTTACCGGTACCGTTAGGAAGAACGATAACGCCACGAACTTGTTGGTCTGCTTGTTTCGGGTCAACGCCGAGTTTGGTGTGGAACTCTATAGTTTCATCAAACTTAGCCTTTGCGGTGTTAAGTACGATATCCATTGCGTCTGCAAGTTCGTACTGTTTGGTAGTGTCAAACGACTTAACGCTTTCTGCGTATTTTTTTCCGTATTTCATTGCGCTACTCTCCTTTATTAGTCTTCAACGGTAACGCCCATGCTTCTTGCGGTACCTTTAATCATGCTCATGCACGCTTCAAGGTCGTTAGCATTGGTATCAACCATTTTGATTTTTGCAATTTCTTCAACTTGAGCCCTGGTAAGTTTTGCTACCTTGTTCTTGTTGGGAGCAGCAGAAGCCGTTTCAATACCGCACGCTTTCTTAATAAGTTCTGGTGCAGGTGGGGTCTTTAAAATAAAGGTGAACGAACGGTCTTGATAAATAGTGATAACTACGGGAATAACGTAGCCTACTTTATC
>JAFXHX010000007.1 GCA_017536205.1 Clostridia bacterium
TATTTTAGTGCAATATATGAGAACTGAAAAAACTATTGATATGAACCATAATATGATAGCGCAAATATATTCACAGATAATTCCCAATATTGCTAAAAATGCAGGAATTAACATTTCCCAACAAACCGCAAAATTATATGCTCAACAATATATCAATGATTTAAATAGAACTGAAATGGCTGTACGATAATAATTATAATTCGAGCCGTTAGGCGAATCTTAATAGCAATGCAAGTTTGAATTATAACTCACTGTCGCTCGAATTATAGTGCCTTACGGCGCATTATAGTTCGCTTTGCTCACGTTATAGCAACTCGTTCTTGCGAGTTGCATTTTTTTCGTTATACTCATAGTTACTTTTTCGGGTTTTGTAAAACGTTTGACGGTTTTACGTAATAGTGTTATAATTTGCTTATTATAAACAAAGGATAATAATATGGGTTCTTGGACTAAATACGAGTTAATAGTTTTACCTATTGCGCTTGCGGTTATAATATTAACCACAATACTTCTTTGGGTTTTACTTAAAAATAAAAACTATAAAACGCGAAGCATACCACTTAAAATAATTGCGCTTATTCTTTTCGTTGCAGAAATAGTTAAACAAGTTCTTAACTTTATAAAAGGTTACGGTTTAGGTGCAATTCCACTTCACTTTTGCTCGCTTTTCGTTTTCTTTTTTCCACTTTCAGAACTTTTTGGCGAAAAAGTAGGCAAGTTTTTTAAGCCCGTTTCTACGGTAACGGCAACCGCTATGACGCTACTTTTTTACTTTGGACCAGGAAGTATCATAGGCGACTCGCCTTACGATATTTTCTTTACGAATATGCAATTTTCTAACGTTAGCGAATTTTACAACGTGTTTGCATCGTACCACACTTTTTTCTTTCACCATTTAGTAATACTTTACTTTGCCATTAACCTTGCCCTTAAACTTTACACCCCAGAGAAAAAAGACTTTATAAAAGTGTTTATAGTAATTGAAACTTACGTTATAATTGCAATGCCCCTTTCGCATATTATAGGCGTTAACTTTTGCAACTTTGCTTATAGCAACATTCCTTTTATGGAATCGCTTAGGGTGGCTTGCGGGCAACTAGTTTACTCTCTTGTAATGCATATAGTAATTGCAGGCGGTTGCGCTCTTATAACCTACGTTTATTACTTAATTTCAAACATAATAACAAAAAAGCGTTCGTAAGAACGCTTTTTTTATTTGCCGTAAACGGTTTTATAAAGTTTTTATTCGGGTTTATAACCCCAAACAACAGGGCGGTTTAAATTGTTCCAATTTGTATTCCACCCACTTGGTTTACTTTCTGCTTCGCAATATATAGTTAGTAACCTGCAATCCATAAACGCATCACCACCTATACTTGTTACTCTATTTGGTATTATTATGCTTATAAATGAACTACAACTATAGAATGCACGTTGACCTATATCAGTCACACTGTTGCCTATAGTTACACTTTGGAGAGAATTGCAATTCTCAAACGCATAAGATGATATTTTAGTAGCCGTAGTTATATTTGCATTTGTTACAAGTTCATTATTTATATATAGATTTTCAGCATAATGTAACGGGTTAGCAGTATAATAACCAAACTCTATTTGCACCCAACTATCTATTGTTCCTAAATAATTAACCTTATTAAGTGAATCGCAATTATAAAACGCATAACCACCTATACTTTTTACGCTATTACCAATAATTACACTTTGAAGTGAAGTGCAACCATCAAACGAATTATAAAGTATATTCGTTACGCTGTTGCCTATAGTTACGCTTGTAAGTGATGTGCAATTGTAAAACGCATACCTACTTATATGTGTTACGCTATAATAAGTATCTTTATAAATTATGCTTTCGGGTATATTTGCAGTTGTAATATTTTTTGCTTGCGTTGCAACAATTGCAACGCCATCTGCAAGTGTATAGCGGATTCCATCTATTACGGTATAAATAGAACCTGTATTAGTAGCGTCGTTATTTAAACAGTTCCAAACAATAGGGCATTGTGGATTATTCCAACCAATCTCGAAGCCACTAGGCTTGCTTTCTGCTTCGCAATAAATTGTAAGTGCAGTGCAACCACTAAACGCATTCTCATCTATACTTGTTACGCTATTTGGTATTATTATGCTCGTAAGTGAACCACATCCACTAAACGCATTATATTTTATACAAGTTACGCTATTACCAATAATTACACTTTGGAGAGAATTGCAATTCTCAAACGCATAAGATGATATTTTAGTAGCCGTAGTTATATTTGCATTTGTTACAAGTTCATTATTTATATAAAGATTTTTAGCATAATGTAACGGGTTAGCCTCATAACCAAACTCTATTTGCACCCAAGTATCTATTGTTCCTAAATAATTAACTTTATTAAGTGAATAGCAATTATAAAACGCCCTATAGCCTATACTCGTTACGCTATTTGGTATTTCTATGCTTGTCAGTGAAATACAACTATAAAACGCATTATCACCTATATTTGTTACTGCTATATCGTTAATAGTTTTTGGTATTACAATTTTAGTTAAACTTTTGCCATAATCGGTTAACCCTGTAATAGTTCCGTTATCAAAAGTAAATGCAGAAGCGCTGGTTGCCGTTAATTTTGAGCCAACATCTGCAATAGTATCTGTTTTGCCACAGCCGTTATCGCAAACAGCGGTTTTAGTACCGTCGCTTTCAAAAGTTGCATCGTTATTAGAAATATAGTTTGTAAACGAGTGATTGCACGCATTACCGCACGCCGTTAGGGTAAACGCCGTAATGCTAAATGCAAAAGCCATTATTAAAGTTAACAATATCTTTTTTCTCATAACCTTTTCCACCAAATAAAAAAGTAATATTGATAATTTTATTATAGCACTAATCATTAGGTTATGCAATAAAAAAGACTAACTTTGAAGTTAGCCTTTTTGTTGCTTTTTATTTGCCGTAAACTGTTTGTTTGTTTTGTTTTTTATAGTTAAGCGGGGTTTGTCCTACCACTTTTTTAAAAACGTTTATAAAATGGCTTTGGCTTTCGTAACCCACCTTTTCGGCAACTGCTAAAACGGAATAATCGGTGGTTAAAAGAAGTAGTTTAGCGTAGTCTATTTTACGTTCTATTAAATATTCGACAACCGTTTTTCCCGTAAGTTTTTTAAACGCCTTTACAAGCCCAGAAAACGCAACGGGATATTCGCTATAAGCATCGACTATACCTTTACTCATAAACTCTAAATTATCTATGCGTTCTTTAAGTAAAACGGCGTAGTTTTGCGTGGTATTTTCACCGTTTGATTTAAACCTTAACTCTAAAAGCATACACACGTTAGTTAAAATTATTTTTACTAGCGTTTGCCTACTGCTAAGTAGCGTTGAACTTTCAAGTTCGAGCATAAGCGAATATAAATAGTTAAACTCATCTTCTTTTAAGTTGATTTTTGTTAGCGCGTTTGCGTTAATTACCCTTAACGCACCTAGCGAAAAGGCAGTTACGCTACGCTCGAAATAGTCTTTAATAAACGCCAAGTTAAAGTGATAATACCCGTCGCCCACCATTTTGCCGTCGTATAAAAACTTATGCCTATCTTTGCCGGGGTTGACTATATACACAGCCTTATCGTCTAGCGTTTGCTTTTTGCCGTTAAAAATATGGGTTATTCCACCCGTTAAGGTTATAAAAATCTCGTAAAAGTCTTTATGCGAGTGCTCTACCGTTTCACGCTCACGGCAAAGGTGAGTTTCAAAATAACTTTCGCTACCCGGGTGCGATTTAATAGTTAATTCTTCCATATAAAAATTATACAACTGTTATTTGCAAAAAACAAGTATATTTTTGTTATTTTAGCCTGTTATTTTGCAAAATATCGACAATTCTTTATTAAAAAACACGATACGCGCACGCACGGGCGTTATATAATTAAGAAAAGGAGAGTTATTATGGATTTTTTAACCGGAGTAAATTACTGGGCTTCTAACGCCGGTATGCACACCTTTAAAGATTTTAACGAAAGCGTTATTGACAAAGATTTTGAGTTTTTAAAAAGTTACGGGGTTAACACCGTTAGGGTGTTTCCGTTATGGCCCGATTTTCAGCCCGTTGAAAACTCACGTTCTAAAACGGACACCTTTCCATTAAGAAATAACGGCGTTCCACTTGAATATTCAACCTATAAAAGCGGGCTTGACGAAAGCGCTTGCAAAAAGTTTGAAACGCTTTTAACGCTTGCTAAAAAGCACGGCTTAAAAGTTATTGTTGCACTTATAACGGGTTGGATGAGCGGTAAAAAATTCGTTCCTGAAGCAGTTGGCGAACTTAACCCTATAACCGACAAAAAGGCCATCGTTTTAGAGTGCGCTTTTATTGAAGACTTCGTTAACGTGTTTAAAGAAAGCGAGCAAATTATTGCGTGGGAACTTGGCAACGAGTGCAACGCTTTAAGTTTAGAAAGCCCCCGATACGACAACGATTTGTGGGTGCAAACGGTTTCGCAAGCGATACGCCTTGCCGACCCTACTCGCCCCGTTTACGCAGGTATGCACGGCTTGTCGGCTAACGGAAACTGGTCGCTTCAAACGCTTGGCAAGTTTACCGATATGCAAACCACTCACCCTTACCCCTTATTCACTCCGTTCTGCTCGAAAGAAGAAATGACTTGTATGCGTGCAAGCCTTCACGCTTCGGCTGAAAGCGAATATTATGCGTCTATTTCTAAAAAGCCCTGTTTAGTTGAAGAAATAGGAACGCTTGGACCTATGGTAATTTCGGGCGAAAAGGCGGGCGAATACCTTGAAAAAGCGTATGCAACGGCCTTTGCATCGGGAACTACTGGCTTTTTATGGTGGTGCGCTTTCGACCAAGACAAACTTGATTTTGCTCCGTACGACGTTTTTGCAATAGAGCAAAACCTTGGTATTGCCTACGACAATAAAACGCCCAAGCACACACTTATTAAACTTAACGAGAGTTCTAACTTCTTTAAAAAGTTACCAAAACTTCCCGCTCCCGAAAAAGATATTTGCTTTATATTATCTAGCGAGCAAGACGAGTGGAAAACGGCTTACGGAGCGTACGTTTTAGCCATTCAATCTGGGCACGGCGCAACGTTCACGTTTGAAAACCAACCACTTCCCGACAGTAAGTATTATGTTTTACCATCTATTACTTCGCAAACGGGAATACCTTCTATTTTAGTCAAGCAACTTACCGAAAAGGTTGAAAACGGCGCTAAATTGCTTATAACTTATAACGGTGGCTATTTATCTAACTTTGAAGGGCTTTCTGGTCTTGAAGTTCAAGGCAGAACGGAAATGCCCGAAACTCTTTCGTTTAGCGTTGATAACGCTATGGTAGAAGTGAAAGTTAACGGCAAACTTATGCTTAAACCCGTTACCGCAAAAGAAATTATTACAACGGAAACCGACGTTATTTTAACTAAAAACTCTTACGGAAAAGGTAGCGTTTACTTCTTTAACGCCCCGCTTGAAAACTCGTTTAGCGAGGAGTTCTACCCCGAAAATACTAACCTTTATAAAGTTTACGAAACTGTTTTTGAAAACAAACTTCCTATAAGCGTAAACAACCAAAAAGTTGCAACTTACGTTTATAAAACTCAAACGGGTTACAGCGCAATTTTGGTTAACTTTTCTAACGAAAAAACCGTTGAAGTTAACGCAAACGGCACTATTAAAAACGCGCGTGGTTGCACCGTAAACGGAAACGCTTTAACCTTTGAAAAAACCTACGCGTATATCGAGGTGGAATAATATGATACTTTCAATAGGCGAAATACTTGCCGACGTTATTTTAGACGGTGGCGTAGAAAAACGCTTTTGTGGTGGCGCGCCGTTTAACCTTATAGTAAACGCTAAACGCCAAGGCGCAAGCGCAGGTTTTATAGGCAGAGTTGGTAGCGACGAACTTGGCTCGTTTTTAATAAGCGAAGCAAAAAAAGCCGAACTTAACGCGCTTGATATTCAAGTTGATGCCGTGCGTGCAACAACCGTTGCAAAGGTTACTTTAACCGACGGCGAACGTGATTTTAAGTTTATAAGAAACAATACTGCCGACTATAATATTGATTTTGAAAGCATTGATTTTTCAAAGTATGAAAACCTTAAAATTATTCATTTAGGCTCGCTTATGCTTTCTGAAAAAGAAGGCGTAATTCTTGCCGAAAAGGTTGTTTCTATTGCTAAAAAACTCGGTGTGTTACTTTCGTTCGACGTTAATTTTAGAACTGATATTTTTAAAGATGAAAACACGGCAAAACTAACCTATATGCCGTTTATTAACGCTTGCAACGTATTAAAAGTGTCTAGCGATGAACTTGAACTTTTTACCGGCGAGCCAAACGTTTTAAAGGCGTGCAAACTTCTTGCCAAACCTAACCAACTTATAGTGGTTACGCTTGGTAAAGACGGTAGTTTTTACTATTTAAACGGCAATAGTGGCACAGTTCCTACCGTTCCAGTAAAACCCGTTGACACGACTGGCGCAGGCGATGCGTTTTTCGGCGCATTTTTAGCAGGTATTGAAACCGTAGAATTAACGCCCGCTAATATTGAAAGCGCAATGAAAACTGCAAATGAAGTAGGCGCAAAAACAACCTTATTTTTAGGAGCGATTAAGTTATGATTAACCTTAAAAGAATAGTAACCGAACCGATATTTTTCGAGCGTAACAGAGTTTACCGCATTTACCGTGGCGGTATGCCTTATAAAGAGTTTTTTAACGACGGGTTTGACGACGGCACTGATAACTTCTTTCCCGAAGAGTGGATTGCAAGTAAGGTAAAGGCTATTAACCCACGCTATTTTGGCAAGCGTGACGGCGTTGCCGTTATAAAGGGCACCGACGTTTTCTTCGACGACCTTTTAAAAGAATACCCCGCCGAACTTTTAGGGCATAGAAAGTACGACTGCCTTGTAAAATATTTAGATAGCGCAGTTAGGCTTCCATTCCAAGTTCACCCCAACCGTGAGTTTTCTGAAAAGTATTTTAATAGTTCTTACGGCAAAACCGAAGCGTGGCTAGTAGTTAAAAAGCGACCGGGAGCAAAACTCTATTTTGGTTTTAAAGATAAAATTACCAAAGAACAACTTGCAGTTTTAGAAGAAAGAAGCGAACTTGAAAAAGATATTATGGGCAATCTTTTATCGGGCGTTGACGTTGAAGTTGGCGATATTTGGCTTATTAAAGCGGGGCTTATTCACGCAATAGGTGCAGGATGTACCATTGTTGAAATACAAGAACCAACCGATTTTACTATTCAACCCGAGCGTTGGTGCAACGAATATCACTTGTCGCCCGAAGAAGAGTTTTTAGGGCTTGAAAAAGACCAAGCGCTTGACGCTATTAACTACGATATTTACGGTGACGAAGCCAAAAACTACGCAAAGGTTAACCCCCAAGTAGTTATTGACACCCCAACTTATAAAAAAGAAGCGCTTATAACGTATGATGACACGCCTTGCTTTGCAGAAAACAGGCACACCATTAAAAACGGTGGCAGTTTCGTTATGGACTTTGCTCCGTCTGTATACCTTTGCCTTGACGGTAGCGCCGTTATTACGGGCGACGGCTACGAGCGCAAAGTTAACCGTGGCGAGTACTTCTATCTTCCCTTCGTTGCAGAAGGAAAGTTTACCGTTTCGGCAAGCGAAAGCGCAACGCTTATAGAGTGCCTTCCTAGCAAACAATTATAAAGAGTGGTGTTCCACTCTTTTTTTATTGACAAAACTGCGTTTTAAAGGTACAATAAACGGGAAATATATTAAAGTGGGTTTACTATGATAGAACTTATTAACGTGTCGTACTCGGCAACTAACGAGCAAGGCACGAAAGATATAATTAAAAACGTTTCTTTAACGCTAGACGGCAAACTTATTGCCTTTACTGGCCCTAACGGTGGCGGTAAAAGCACGCTTGCCAAACTTATTATGGGCATACTTTCACCAACTAGCGGTAAAATACTTTTAGACGGTGAAGATATTACTAACCTTTCTATTACCGAACGCGCAAACAAGGGCGTTGCCTTTGCATTTCAACAGCCGGTAAGGTTTAAAGGCATTACCGTTTCCGATTTAGTTAATCTTGCAAGTGGCAAAAAACTTACCGTTACCGAAGTTTGTTCGTATTTAAGCGAAGTTGGGCTTTGCGCTAGAGAGTACGTTAACCGTGAAATCAATTCTAGCCTTTCAGGTGGCGAACTTAAACGCATTGAAATTGCATCTACAATGGCAAGAAACGCCAAGTTCACGCTTTTTGACGAGCCCGAAGCAGGAATAGACCTTTGGAGTTTTTCAAGCCTTATAAAGGTGTTTGAGCGCCTTGCAAATAAAACTGACGGAACACTTCTTATAATTTCGCACCAAGAGCGCATTTTAAATATTGCCGAGCGCATTATAGTTATTGAAAACGGCACCGTTAAAGCAGACGGCAGTAAAGATGAAGTTTTACCCAAAATACTTTCGGGTGCTACTTGTAGCGCACTTTCAAGCAAGGGGGTAAACTAATGATTTTTGACGGAATTAAGAAAAATCTTTTAAAAGAAGTTGCCGGGCTTGAAGCAATTCCTAACGGGGCGTTTAATATTCGTTCAGACGGGGAATTAGCAGGCAGAAACGTTACCGATACCATTGATATCGTTACTAAAAAAGATAAGCCTGGTATAGACGTTATTATTAAAAAATCAGAAAAGCGCCAACGCGTTGATATTCCCGTAATTATAACTAAAGCGGGGCTTAAAGACCTTGTTTATAACGACTTTTATATTGAAGACGAAGCCGACGTTGTTATAGTTGCAGGCTGTGGTATTCATACCTGCGGGGGCGATAGCGAACACAGTGGTATTCACTCTTTCCACGTTGGTAAAAACGCAAAAGTTACCTATTACGAAAAACATTACGGCGACGGTGACGGCAACGGCAAGCGCATTTTAAACCCCGTTACCGAAATTGAACTTTTAGAAGGCGCATCGCTTACGATGGATACCGCCCAAATTAAAGGCGTTGACTCGTCAATTAGAAAAACTACCGCCGTTTTACAAGCAAATGCAACGCTAGTTATTCGCGAAAAGATTATGACGCACGGCAGTCAGTTTGCCGAAACCGATTTTAAAGTTGATTTAAACGGCGAAAATGCAGGCGTTCACGTAGTTTCACGTTCGGTTGCTAAAGATAATTCTAGCCAAAAGTTTTATTCGGTTGTAAACGGAAACGCAAAGTGCTCGGGCCACACCGAGTGCGACGCTATAGTTATGGATAACGCAACCGTATCTGCCCTTCCTGGTCTTAACGCTAACAATATCGACGCTAGCCTTATTCACGAAGCGGCAATAGGCAAATTGCAGGCGAACAACTTATAAAACTTATGAGTTTAGGCCTTACCGAAAAACAAGCCGAAGAACAAATTGTAAACGGATTTTTAAAATAACAAAAACGCATTGAAAAATGCGTTTTTTTAATAATTTTTTACATACTGCTATAAAAGATTGATTTTTTAAACAAAATAATTTATAATTGTTTTCATTGCACGGAGAGATGTCAGAGTGGCCGAATGAGCACGATTGGAAATCGTGTATACGCCATAAGCGTATCGGGGGTTCAAATCCCCCTCTCTCCGCCAAATAAGAACGCAGAATAGGATACAAGAAATTGTGCCTAATCTGCGTTTTTTATTGCTTTTTAGGGGTATTTTTCCCTTTTTATCAATAAACAAGCCCATTTTTCCACGGTTGGCGGCAACTTCGGATGATGGGCTTTTTTTCTATTATTAAATTTGTGGTCAAAATTAGATTTATGGTCAAAATTAAAATTATAGTCTACGGGCTATAGTTATTGACTTTTTAGGCTCGAAGGTGTATAATCATAATAAAAGGAGTTACAACGATGAAAAAGATAGAAACTATGAATTGTCTGTTAAAGGACATCTTTAAGACACCTAAAAACTTTATACTGTTCCCGTTTGCAATAGTAGGATGCGTATTTATTGTCGTTTTTTATGCTTTCTGCCCTTTCTATATGCTTGCAGAGTTATTCGTAAATGAATTGCGTTCAATACTTAAGGTAGATAACGAGAAAGACACGAATGGTGCTCAAGTGGTGAAAAATCTCATCGGCTTCGGTTTTGTTGTTATGTTCAATTTCTTTAGAGCAATTATGTCATTGCCACTTGCGATGAGCTATTTTATGACCTCGATAGCGTTTACGATTTCTTCAATAGGCAACGTAAAGAATAATCCGTTCGCGTATTCGATATAAGAATAAAGTTTTTCTTGACATCCCCATAATATTTTGATATACTATTTACAGAGAGCATTTGTCCTCACTGCAGCTTCGGGCTGTTATTGGACAA
>JAFXHX010000008.1 GCA_017536205.1 Clostridia bacterium
ACTACAATATAAAAAACGCCCATTTTCAACTAAAAATAGCCAAAAATAAGCGTTTTTTGAATATTGGCAGGGGAGACGCGATTCGAACACGCAACCTACGGTTTTGGAGACCGCTACTCTACCGTTGAGCCACTCCCCTAAGCAAGTGGTATTATATACTAAAACAAAAATTAAGTCAACAAAATTATTGCTAAAACCTTAAAATGTGTTAAAAATAAATTAACCTATAAACTTTCCTTATATTGACATTTTTATTATAAAGTAATATAATTATTTTAATAATAATTAAAGGTTGAAATCTATGCTTAAAAAAGTTGAACTTTATACCGACGGCGCTTGTTCTGGCAACCCCGGCGCAGGTGGTTGGTGTGCAATTTTAATATATAATGGCAAAGAAAAAATACTCTCTGGTGGCGATAATCAAACCACCAACAATAAAATGGAACTTTTATCAATAATTAAAGGGCTCGAAGCCCTTAAAGAAAAGTGTGAAGTTACCGTTTATTCCGATTCGCAATACGCCGTTTCGCCGTTTATAGACGGGTATATTTCAAGTTGGATATTAACGGGTTGGCGCCTAGCAAACAAAAGCCCCGTTAAAAACGTTGAACTTTGGAAGCGCCTTGTTGAACTTACCAACGCCCACAAGGTTAACTTTGTTAAAGTAAAAGGGCACGCCGATAACGTTAATAATAACCGTTGCGACGAAATTGCCCGTAAAGAGATTTTAAAACTTTCAAATAACGGTTAAAATGCATCTTTAATACATATACTTTGTATATGAAGGTTGTGTTAAGCGTTAAATATATACTATCAGTTATTGCCGTAATTTTAATTTCGGTTTTAACGGTGTGCTTTTCCGTTTTGTACGTTAACACGTTTACAAACGGATTTTTTTACAATAATAAAAGTTTGATTTTATCAATTATAGTAATTACCGTTGCAGTTATAACGGTAATATCGCTTTCGTTTTTATGCGCTCACAATAAAACCATATATAAACTTTCAGTAATAACGCTATCGCTTATAAGTTTTGCGCTACTAGTTTTATATTTTTTAAAAACTTCTGGATTTTTAGATAAAATAGATAGCATTGAAGATTTAAGAAACTACGTTGCGTCATTTGGCTATAACGCCCACGTTATTTTTACCATAATAAACGTTTTGCAAGTTGTAATTTTGCCTATACCGGGCTTTATTTCAATAGGAACGGGCGTTGCGCTATTCGGCCCGTTAATTGCGGGTACTTTATCGTTTATAGGAATAACCATCGGCTCGATTATAGCCTTTTTTATAGGAAGGATATTAGGCTATAAAGTGGTAAAGTGGATAGTAGGCGAAGAAACACTTAAAACTTGGCTAAATAAGGTTAAAAATAAAGATAAAATAGTTTTAACCTTTATGTTTTTATTTCCATTTTTTCCAGACGACGTTTTGTGTTTTGTAGCAGGGCTTTCAACTATGAGCGCAGGCTATTTTTTAGTTACTATTATAATTTGTAGGTTAACTTCAGCGTTTTTGTCGGCGTTTTCGCTAAACGGCAACTTAATTCCTTACACAACATGGTGGGGAATACTTATATGGGCAGTAGTTATACTTTCGGTAGTTATTTTAACCGTTTACCTTTATAAAAACGGCGATAAACTTATAAAACAAGCAAAGTCTTACATTAAAAAACGGAGAAAAAGTTTTGAGAACGATACTTCACGTTGACCTTAATAATTTTTACGCTAGCGTAGAAATGATTTTAAACCCCGAACTTAAAAATAAGTTCGTGGGCGTTTGTGGTAACGTTGAAAATAGGCACGGCATAATACTTGCAAAATCAGAAAACGCTAAAAAAATGGGTGTAAAAACGGGTATGACCATACGTGAAGCCCAAAAACTTTGCCCCGATATCGTATTCGTTGAAGCCAAGCACGATAAATATTTGGCGTACTCTAAACTAGTTAGAAACGTATACCGTGATTATACTGATAAAATAGAATCGTTCGGTATAGACGAGTGTTGGCTTGACGTTACCGAATCGAATAAACTTTTAGGTAGTGGCGAGTTTATTGCAAACGAAATAAGGCGTAGAGTTAAAAGCGAACTAGGTTTAACCGTTTCAGTTGGAGTTAGTTTTAACAAAGTGTTTGCAAAACTTGGTTCTGATATGAAAAAGCCGGACGGAACAACGGTAATAACCGAAAATAACTTTAAGCAAAAAGTTTGGCCACTTGCCGTTCAAGACCTTTTGTTCGTTGGTAGGTCAACGGCGCAAAAACTTCGTAAAATAAATATAACTACCGTTGGCGATTTGGCAAACGCAAGCCCCGAATATTTAAAATCGCATTTTGGAAAGTGGGGATTAACTCTTTACGAATACGCTAACGGAAAAGATAATAGCCCCGTTTTAAAAGACGACGAAAGCGACGAAGTTAAGTCGGTTGGCAACTCAATAACGTGCTATCGCGACCTTGTTTGCGATGAAGACGTTAAAATACTTTTAACGGTGCTAGCAGAAAGCGTTTCTTCTAGGCTTATAGCATCGGTAAACAAAAAGGCAACCACGCTTACCTTATACGTTCGCGATGAAGACTTATATTCCGTTACCCGTCAAGGTAAACTCAAAGTGCCTAGCGACCTTCCAGAAGATTTTAAAGATTTTGCCTTTGAATTGTTTAAAAAGAACTTTAATTTTCAAAAGGGAATAAGAACGGTAGGTATATCGGTTTCGGGTTTTTTAGACGGAGCAGAACAACTTTCGATTGAAAGTGGTGGATACGAGAAAAAGGCCAAACTTAACGATACAATATCAAAAATTAAAAACAAGTTCGGCAGTAAAAGCGTTGTAAAGGGAATAGTTTTAAAGGACAAGCGCTTTTTGCGTGAAAACCCCGAAGAAGAACACGTTATTCACCCCGAAGGACACATTTAATTTTAAAAAACAGTTGATTATAATAATAAACTGTGTTACAATTTAAGCGTTTAAAGAACGCTATTTGGAGATTTGCGATGATAGACGGAAAATTACTTACTGAAAAATTGATTGTTTACGCTCAAGAGTTTTTAGGTCTTAACGATTTAGACGTTATCTACACTAAAAACCTAATTCTTGGTCAGTTAAAACTTAACGCGCCATCAAAAACTTCGCTTACCGAAGCAGAAAAGAAAGAAATTGCGTCGCTTGCCGTTCCCGATACTTTAATTGAAGAACTTATGGCTTACGCAACCGAAAACAACCTTGCTTCTAACGAAATAGAAGCAGACCTTTTCGCTAACTACATATTCGGTATTTTAACGCCAAAGCCAAGCGAAGTAAACGGAGCGTTTATGTCGCTTAAAGAAAAACTCGGCCCACAACAAGCGTGCGATTATCTTTATAATTTAAGCATTAAAAACTACTACATAAGAAAAACTGCTATTGATAGAAACATTAAGTGGGACGCTAACGATTTAGATATTCCACTTGAAATTACCATCAATTTAAGTAAGCCCGAAAAGAGTAATAAAGACGTTGCTAAACTTTTAACTCAACCCCAAGGCGAAAAATACCCAGCGTGCCCCCTTTGTAAAGAAAACGAAGGTTATTACGGTACCTTAACTCACCCTGCAAGAAGTAATATTAGAACTATATCTTTAACGCTTGGTGGTGAAGAGTGGGGTATGCAATACTCGCCGTACCTTTACTTTGACGAGCACTGCATTTTATTCAGTAAAAAACACACGCCTATGAAAATAGACGGTAAAACGGTTGAAAGACTTTTTGATTTTATCGAAATGTTCCCAGACTATTTTATAGGCTCTAACGCAGACCTTCCTATCGTTGGTGGCTCAATTCTTAACCACGAACACTATCAAGGTGGTAAGCACCTTATGCCACTTCAAAAGTGCAAGGCTTTTGAAAAGTATAAATGCGATAAATATCCCGACACTACCGTTGAAGTGGTTGACTTTTATAACTCCGTAGTAAGGGTGTGTGGCTTTAATAGAAGTACCGTTCAAGCGCTTGCAACAGAAATTATTAGTGCTTGGAAAGGGTATACCGACGAAAGCGTTGGTATCATTGCAGATGAAAACGGTGTTAAACATAACACAGTAACGCCTATTGCAAGGTTTTAAAAGATAAGAGATATTGCATTGAACTTATTCTTCGCAACAACTCTACAACCGAAACTTATCCCGACGGTGTGTTCCACGCTCACCCCGAATATCACAATATTAAAAAAGAAGGCATAGGTCTTATAGAAGCAATGGGCTTATACATACTTCCTGCTAGACTTAAACGTCAATTTGGTCAAATTGCCGAAATACTTGCAAAAAAGGTTGAATATAACCCCGCAGAACTTGCCGAGCCTACAAACGACTTACACGTTCACAGAGATATGATTGCTAAACTAATGGCTAAATATCCCCGTATTAAAGACGTTAACAAAGCTAGCGCCGTTATAACCGATTACGTTAACGACGTATGCGCACACATTTTATATAACACTTCGGTGTTTGAAAAGAATAGCAAGGGAATACTTGCGTTTAACAAGTTCTTAGCAACTTGCAACATTAAATAAGGAGAATTATTATGATTAGACTTGACGGAAAAGTAGTAATTATAACGGGTGGCGGTCGTGGTATAGGCTTTGGCCTTTCAACTGCGTTTGTAAAAGCAGGTGCTAAACTCGTTATTACGGGTAGAACTGAATCTACATTATTATCGGCTAAAGAAAAACTTGAAAAAGAATACGGTGCAGAAGTATTAACCGTTACTGCAGACGGCGCCGATGAAAAAGCAATACAAAACGTTATTGATAAAACGGTTGAAAAGTTCGGCAGAATTGACGCCGTTGTTAACAACGCGCAAGCATCGGCTTCTGGTAAAATGCTTATTCAACATACTAAAGAAGATATAGACCTTGCTATTAACTCTGGAATATACGCAACTTTCTTCTATATGCAAAAAGCTTATCCTTACCTTAAAGAAAGCAAAGGCGCAGTTGTAAACTTTGCTTCAGGCGCAGGCTTATTTGGAAGAATTGCTCAATCTTCTTACGCTGCTGCTAAAGAAGGTATTCGTGGACTATCTAGGGTAGCGGCAACCGAATGGGCACCCGATGGAATTAGGGTAAACGTAATTTGCCCACTTGCAATGACCGAAGGTTTACAAAAGTTTAAAGAAGAATATCCAGAACGCTATGAACAAACTATTAAAGCAGTTCCTATGGGCAAGTTTGCAGACCCTGAACAAGACGTTGGTGGTCTTTGCGTGTTCTTATGTTCAGACCTTTCTTCGTATATTACCGGCGAAACCATTACTTTACAAGGTGGTAGCGGTTTAAGACCTTAACAAAAAAAGCAGTTTTAAACTGCTTTTTTTATTTTGAAAAACTCTATTATTATTTTATAATAATAATTTTCAAAAAATCGTTGATTTTTGCGTTTTCTTATTGTATAATTATATAGAATTATAAAATGGAGGATTTTATGAATAAAATCGATTTATTAAACTCTCGTAAAGCGGAAGTTTTAGCAAAATCGGCAGACGTTAGAAAGAAAATTGCTGAAATCGTTGACGAAAGCAGTTTTGTTGAACTCAACACGTTTAGTTTTGCTAGTAACGAGTTTTACGGTGAAGATGAAAACGGTTTAGGCGTTGTTACGGGTTATGCAACCGTTAACGGTTATCCCGTTTACGTAATTGCTCAAAACCCCCAAGTTTGCTACGGTGGTTTAAGCGTTGCAAATTGTCAAAAAATTAGTGCTTGCCTTGAAAAAGCGCTCCAAAACGAAACGGCAGTTATTTACCTTTTAGAAAGTCAAGGTATTCAACTTGGTGAAGGCGTTGCAGTTTTAGAAAGTTTTTCAAACGTTTTAAGGCTTTCAATGGAACTTAAAGGTAACGCTCCTCAATTTGCAGTTGCTACCGGTAACGTTTTAGGTCACGCTTCGCTTTTATTTGCTAATGCAGATTACGCTTACTTATTAGGCGCTTCTAACGTTTCATATTCAAGCCCTGCAGTTCTTGTAGCAAGCAAAAACGGCGCTAGCCAAGAGGCAATTTCTGGCGCAAAATCTAAAAACGGCGTTTCTACTTTTGCTGTTAAAGAACTTGCTGAAGTTAAGGCTGGTATTTTAAAAGCGCTTGACGTTATGCCTATTTTCTCTGGCTACGTTACCGATTGTAACGACGACCTTAATAAGTCAACTCCCGCACTCAACGCTAAAGTTGACGCTGCTAGTTTAATTAGCGCAACGTTCGACGCTAACACGGCAGTAGAACTTAATGCAAATCGCGCTAGCGAAGTTAAAACGCTGGTTGGTAGAGTTGGTGGTTATGCAGTTGGTGCTATCGTTATGGATGGTGGCGAAGATGGCGTTGAACTTAACCTTGATAACGTTTTAAAAATTAACGACTTTGTTGATTTTGCAAGCGATAATGGTTTCCCCGTTCTTGCATTTATTAACGTTAAAGGCATTAAACAAGATGCAGACGTTGCAAGTTCACCCGTTTTATCAGAAACATTAAAAATGCTTAAAAACCTTTCAAGCCTTAAACGCATTAACGTAATTTACGGTAAGGCAATCGGCTTTGGTTATACTGCATTTGCATCTAAATCATTCGGTACCGACTATACTTTTGCTTTTGCCAACGCTAAAATCTCACTTATGGACGGCGATGCAGGCGTTATGGCTTCATTTGGTACTGTAAGTAGCGAAGAAGTTGAAAATCTTAAAGAAAAATATCTTGAAAGTCAAGATGCGTTCAATTCAGCAAAAATCGGTTGTGTTGATAACGTTATCGAACCAGAGTTTGTTCGTCAATACGTAATCTCGGCACTTCAAATGATTATGTAAGAGGTGCGGTATGGATACACCTTTAGGAAACGGCTTATTCGTTTTCATTCTTGGCATACTCGTGGTGTTTTTAGGAATGATAATTATCGTATTATCGGTTACTCTTTTTGGTAAAGTTCTTAACAAAAAAGAAAATCCTAAAAAAGAGGCTAAAATTGAAGTTAAAACCGTAGAGCCCGTTCAAGAAGTTCAAAACGAAGTTCCCGCACACGTTAAAGCGGCAATAGTTGCAGCAATTTCTGCATACTATTTTGGCACGAAGTCAAAACCATGCGACTTCATAGTAAAATCAATTAAAAGATATTAAGGAGAAAAACTATGCGTAAGTTTTTAGTAACAATAGAAGGAATACAATACGAAGTAGGCGTTGAAGAAATCGGCGCATCGGGTGAAGTTGCTCCCGTTGTAACTGCTGCAGCACCCGTGGCTGCTCCCGTAGCACCCGCACCCAAGGCTGCACCTAAAGCTGCAGGCCCCGTTAACGGCACTAAATTAGAAGCACCAATGCCTGGTATGATTAAAGGCTTTAAAGTTCAAGAAGGTGCAACCGTAAAAAAAGGTGACGTTGTTCTTATACTTGAAGCAATGAAAATGGATAACGATATTAACGCTCCTTGTGATGGTGTTGTTTCGTTTAAAACGCAAGTTGGTGCAAACGTTAACACCGGCGACGTAATGGCAGTTATAGGCTAATAAGGAGTTAATATGAGTTTATATTCACTTGGAGCAGGTTTCTGGGAAGAAGTGAGTGTAGCACTTACAAATCTTTGGCAAAGTACCGGTATTTACACGCTCTTTGACGGGCAGGGAACGGCTACTTGGCAAAATATAGTAATGGTGCTCATCTCTTTCGTGCTAGTATATCTTGCCGTAGTAAAGAAGTTTGAACCACTTCTATTACTTCCTATAGCGTTTGGTATGTTTATAGTTAACGTTCCCGGCGCATATAGAATACTTTTTGGTGACAAAGGTTATATAATTACCGACGCGTTAACCAAACAAGAGATTTTTCGTGGTTCAGATAAGGAAATAGAACAGATTTTGGGTATAACGCTTGACGAACTTAAAGTTCTTGCAACTAGTGGTAATTGGAAAGAACTTTATAATATTTCAAGTTTAGAAACGTTTAGCGACTATGTTAACGCTTATTTATTCCATCACGCAGATAGTGTTTCTATTCGTGAAATTGCATACAGTATTAGTGATACTGCCGTTATCGAGCAAATTGGTAAAACAGGCTTAGCAATTTCAACCGAGCAAGTAATAGGTAACTACGGTTTATTCTATTACATTTATAAAGGCGTTGACTGGGTAATTTTCCCACCGATTATTTTCCTTGGTATCGGTGCGATGACAGACTTTGGTCCGCTTATTGCAAACCCCAAGAGTATGCTTATAGGTGCTGCCGCTCAACTTGGTATTTTTATTACTTACCTTGGCGCAAGTCTTTTAGGTTTTACTTCATTAGAAGCGGGTGCAATCGCTATTATCGGTGGTGCAGACGGTCCTACGGCAATTTACGTTACCAAAAAACTTGCCGACCATTTACTTCCTGCAATAGCAATAGCAGCATATTCGTATATGGCGCTTATTCCTATGATTCAAAAGCCCATAATGCGTTTATTTACTACTGAAAAAGAACGTAAAATTAAAATGAAACAACTTCGCCGTGTTTCTAAGGTGGAAAAAGTTATATTCCCCATTTTAGTTACGCTAGTTGTTGGTTTAATTCTTCCAGACGCTATTCCGCTTCTCGGTATGCTTATGTTTGGTAACCTTATGAAAGAATCGGGCGTTACCGAAAGGCTTGTAAATACGGCGTCGAACGGTTTAATGAACACCGTAACTATTTTCCTTGGCTTAATGGTAGGCTCAAAGGCAGTTGGTTCGATATTCTTATCGCTCGACACTATCAAGATTATAGCGCTTGGTTTAGCAGCGTTCTGCATGGGTACTATCGGTGGTTTGTTAGTTGCAAAACTTATGAACAAACTTTCTGGTGGCAATACTATCAACCCACTTATCGGTTCTGCAGGCGTTTCTGCCGTACCTATGGCGGCTCGTATTTCGCAAGACGTGGGTAGAGAAGCAGACCCCAATAACCATTTACTTATGCACGCAATGGGTCCCAACGTTGCAGGTGTTATCGGCTCGGCAATAGCAGCCGGCGTATTACTTGCAATGTGCGGTTAATTTAGGAGAAAAATATGTCTAAAAAAGTTTTAATTACAGAAACCATTTTACGCGACGCTCACCAATCACAAGCAGCAACGCGTATGAAACTTGAAGAAATGATTCCCGTTCTCGAACAACTCGACGATATGGGTTACTATTCATTAGAAGCGTGGGGTGGCGCAACCTTTGATAGTTGCTTACGCTTTTTAAACGAAGACCCTTGGGAAAGACTTCGCACCCTTCGCAAACACATTACTAAAACGCCTATTCAAATGCTTCTTCGTGGTCAAAACCTTTTAGGTTATAAGCACTATGCAGACGACGTTGTTGAAAAATTCGTTGAAGCGTCTATTAGAAACGGCGTTAGAGTAATAAGAGTTTTCGACGCACTTAACGACAAGCGCAATTTAGAAACTGCAATAAAGGCAATAAATAAATATAAAGGCGATTACGGCGCTATTTGTGAAGCAACTATTTGCTACACCACTAGTCCCGTACACACCAACGAATATTTCATTAAACTTGCAAAGGAACTTGAACAAATGGGTGCCGACAATATCTGCTTAAAAGATATGGCAAACATTATTCTTCCTTACACTGCATACGAACTTATTAAAGGTATGAAAAAGGTGCTTAAACCCACCACAAAAATCCACCTTCACACCCACAATACAACGGGTACGGGTGATATGGTTTACCTTAAAGCAATCGAAGCAGGGCGTGATATCGTTGACTGTGCGCTTTCAGCAATGGGTAACGGTACGTCTCAACCTGCTACCGAGCCGTTTATTGCAACCTTACAAGGCACCGAGTACGATACCGGTTTAGACCTTACTAAACTTCTTCCTATAAACGAACACTTCAAAGGCGTTGCAGCACGCCTTGAAAAAGACGGTATTTTAAACCCCAAAGTAAGGCAAATTGACGTTAATACTCTAATTTACCAAGTACCCGGCGGTATGCTTTCTAATCTTATGTCGCAACTTAAACAAGCAGGTAAACTCGATAAACTCACCGAATGTCTTGCCGAAGTTCCCAACGTTAGAAAGGACTGTGGATATCCTCCGCTCGTTACTCCTTCTTCGCAAATCGTTGGCACTCAAGCCGTTTTAAACGTTTTACAAAACGAACGTTACAAAATGGTTACTAAAGAGTTTAAAAACCTTATAAAAGGCGAATACGGTCAACTTATAGGCGAACCTGATGCCGATATTCTTAAAAAGGTTATAGGCGACGAGCAAAGGGTAACTTGCCGTCCTGCCGACCTTTTAGAACCTGAATACGAAAAGTTCAAAGAAGAAATGAAGGAATATTACACTCAAGAAGAAGACGTACTTTCTTACGCACTCTTTAACCAAGTTGCAATCAATTTCTTCAAATACAGACTTGCTAGAGATAAAAAGGTTGATGCAGACCTTGCAAAAACCAAAGTTTATCCCGTTTAAAAATGAATATTTTAGTCTGTAATGATGACGGTGTTTTTAGCGAGGGAATAATATCTCTCGCTAATATTCTTAAAAAGGAGCACCAAATTACGGTAGTAGCACCGAACGGAAACCGTTCGGGCTTTTCCCGTTCACTCACTTTTTATAAAGATATGTCCGTTGAAAAGGTTGAGTGTGTTAGCGGGGTAGAGTGCTATGCCCTTTCAGGAACGCCTAGTGACTGCGTTAGGTTTGCAGTTACTCAAATGAACAAAAAGCTCGATCTTGTTATTTCTGGCATAAACAACGGCTCAAACCTTGGTAGTGACATTTATTATAGTGGAACTGTTGGAGCGTGCTTTGAAGCAAACACGCTTGATATTCCCGCAATTGCGCTATCTTCTGTTGAAGTCAACCCCGATTTTAATAAAGTTGCTATCGAAATAGAAAAATTACTACCAAATCTTTTTTCTAAACTAGATAAAAGCGTTACTTTTAACGTAAACGTTCCAACCTTAAAAAGTAAATTAAACGGCGTTAAATACTGCTTTGTAGGCGTTAATAAATACACCGACGGCTACGTTGAAACCGCTAAAAACGTTTATCAACTAATAGGTAAGCCTATTCCACCTACCGAAAACGATTTTGGTAGCGACGTTTACTACGCCCACAAAGGTTTTATAACGGTAACGCCATTAAAATGCGTGCTAACCGATTATAGTTTACTTATGGAGTTAACCAAATAATGAAAACTATCGTAGTTGGCGGTGGTGCTTCGGGTATGATAAGCGCAATTTTTCAGGCGCGAAACGGTAACGAAGTAACACTTATTGAAAAAAACGAAAAACTTGGAAAGAAACTTTACATTACGGGAAAGGGTAGATGTAACCTAACAAACCACTGCTCTCCCGAAGAAGTTTTGTTTAACGTTGTTTCAAACCCCAAGTTTTTAATGGGTGCAGTAAACACCTTTTCGCCTAGCGACGTAATGTCGTTTTTTGAAGAAATAGGCTTAACCTTAAAAACCGAGCGTGGCAATAGAGTGTTTCCCGTAAGCGATAAATCGAGCGACGTTATTAAGGTTTTAGAAAGAGAACTTAACCGTTTAAACGTTAACGTTAATTTTAACGAAACTGCCAAATCGCTCATTGTAGACGGTAATAGAATTATCGGCATAATTACCGATAAAAACGAATATTTTGCCGATAAAGTTATTGTTGCAACGGGTGGTCTTTCTTATCCGTCTACGGGCTCTACGGGTGACGGTTATACTTTTGCAAAAACCGTAGGACATGCGGTTACTTCGCTTTACCCGTCGCTATGTGGAATAAACCTTAAAGGTAGCGATTTTAAAGAACTTCAAGGCTTAACCCTTAAAAACGTTAAGGTTTCTCTTTATGATGGAAATAAGCCTTATTACGAAGAACAGGGCGAAATGTTGTTTACTCACTACGGCGTGTCTGGCCCGTTAATTTTAACAGGCTCTGCGCTTACTGCAAGGCACAAACAAAACGGCGTTAAACTTTTAATTGATTTTAAACCTGCCCTTTCTCAAAAGCAGTTAGACCAGAGAATACTTCGTGATTTTCAGTCTGCAAATAATAAAGAACTTAAAAATGTTTTAATTGAGTTGCTTCCAAAAACGGCAATTCCGCTTATCATAAAGCGCGCTAACGTAAGCGAATATAAAAAAGTTTCTATAATTACCAGCGAAGAAAGGGCAAGGCTCGTTTACGCGCTTAAAAACTGCGAGTTTGAAGTTGAAAGTTTGCGTGGCTATAACGAAGCGGTAATTACGTCGGGTGGAATATCGGTTAAAGAAATAAATCCAAAAACAATGGAAAGTAAACTAATTAGCGGTTTATATTTCGTTGGTGAAGTTTTAGACGTTGATGCATTTACTGGTGGTTTTAACCTGCAAATTGCATTTTCAACCGGTTATTTAGCCGGCATACAATAAAAAGGAGTTATATATGATAAATATAGCGCTTGACGGACCTGCCGGTAGTGGCAAGTCGACTATTGCAAAAGCAATATCAAAAGAACTTAACATTTTATACCTTGATACGGGAGCAATGTACCGTGCTTGCGGTCTTTACGCATACAATTTAGGCGTTGATACTAAAGACGAGCAAGCAGTTAATAATATAATCGACGGCGTTAAAATTAGCGTTAAATACGTTGGTGGTGCTCAAAGAACTTATCTTGACGGTGTTGACGTTAGCGAAAAAATACGCGAAAACCATATTTCTATGATGGCGTCTAACATATCGGCTCACCAAAAGGTAAGGGAAAAACTCGTTGAACTTCAACGTGAAATTGCTAGTGGTACCGACTGTGTTTTAGACGGTAGAGATATAGGAACTCACGTTCTTCCAAACGCTAGATATAAGTTTTACGTTACCGCGTCGCTTGAAGAAAGGGCAAAGAGGCGTTTTTTAGAACTTACTATGAAAGGTCAAGTAGTTGATGCAGACGCGCTTAAAAAAGAAATTGCCGAACGTGATTATAACGATTCTCATAGAAAGTTTGCTCCACTTCGCCAAGCAGACGACGCAATACTTCTAGATACTAGCAATATGTCGGTTGATGAAGTCGTTAATTTTGTTTTAGAGCATATAAATAAGGGGGAATAAATATGTTTTACTGGATATGCCGTCCACTTATGATGGCGTTTTATAAACTTTTTTACCCCGTTAAAGTTATAGGCAAAGAAAACGCTATTCAAGAAGGCAGAAGTTTAGTAGTTTGCAACCATCTTGGAAAATCAGACGTTTTAGCCGTTGGCGCTCTTTTTAAAAACAAAACGTGGTTTTTATCTAAAAAAGAGTGGTTTGATAACAAACTTTTAGGTTGGGTTATTGATAAACTAGGCGCTATTCCCATTGATAGAGATAAGCCTTCGCTAAAAAGTATTAAAGATTGCTTAACCGTTTTAAAAAACGATAAAAGGCTTGCAGTTTTCCCTGAAGGTCAACGCAATTTTAACGATAATTCACTTCAAGAAATAAAGCAGGGTGCCGCTATGTTTGCAGTTAAAGGTAAGGCAGTGGTTACCCCCGTTATGATTTACGAAAAACTTCGAGTTTTTAAAAAGAACTACGTTATAGTCGGTAAACCTATCGACTTATCAAAGTATTACGACGTTAAGTTTACCGATGAAGTTTCGCAAGAATGCACTCAAATTATTGCTAGCGCACTTCACGAACTGCAAAACGAAGTATTTGCATACGCTGAAAACGAAAAGGCAAAAAAGGCTAAGAAGAAGTAATATGAAAGTTACTATTGCAAAAAACTCTGGCTTTTGTATGGGGGTAAAGCGAGCCGTTGACACGGCGCTATCGCTTGCAGGCGAAAACGTTTACGTTTTAGGTGAAATTATTCACAACGAAGGCGTGCTTGAAAAACTTGAAAAAGCAGGAATTAAAACCGTTAATAGTATTCAAGGTTTAAAAGAAGGCGATACTTTAATTATTCGCTCGCACGGCGTAGGTAAACAAGTTTTTGAAGAACTTGATAAAATGAAAGTTAACGCAATAAACCTTACGTGCCCGTTCGTTATAAAAACGCAAAAAATCGTTGAAGAATATTATTTAAAAGGGTACAAAATAGTTATATTTGGAAAACCCGACCACCCCGAAGTTATAGGGCTTAACGGTTGGTGTGATAACACTGCAACTATTTTACACTCTAACGATTTGCCTAGCGACCTTCTTTTAGAAGAAAAGGTTTGCATAGTGGCTCAAACAACTAGTTCTAAAGAAAAATTTGACGATTTTTTAAATATTTTCGGCAAATCTTACGCAAAAACAGTTGTGATTTTTAAAACAATTTGCTATACTACATTAGAGCGTCAAAAAGAAGCGCTTGAGTTATCTAAAAATTGCGATGCAATGGTCGTAATTGGTGGCAGTTCAAGTTCAAACACCAAAAAACTTTACGATATTTGCTTATCGAATTGTAAAAACACTTTTTTCGTTTCGTCGCCCAAAGGGCTCGATTATAATTTATTAAAACGCTATAAAAGCGTTGGTATCGTCAGCGGTGCTTCCACGCCACTTGACGAATCTATGGAGGTTTACTTAACTATGTCGGAAAAAATCGAATCAATGGAACAAGTTATGGACTTACTTGCAGAAAAGCCCGCATTAAGAAAAGGAGATAAAATCACCGTTACGATTTCGGAAGTTAATGACGAAGGCTTAAAGGTTTACCACGACGGTAAAACTGAAATTACTCTCGGTAAAGACCAACTTGCTTGTGAAGTATTCGAAAAGAGCAATTACGTTCTTGGCAACGAACTTGAAGTTATCGTTATGAGCGTAAAACCTTTTGCTATCTCTGAAAAAGAAATCCTTGTTAAAAAACAAGAAGAAGCACTCGTTGAAGAACTTAAAAACGGAAAAGTATTTAACGTTACCGTTTCTGGCTTTAACAAAGGTGGCTTAACCGCTACTTATGAAGGTTTTAGCGTATTCGTTCCCGCTGGCGAAATCAAACTTGGTTTCGTTAAAGAACTTGATAAATACGTTAACAAAACTTTAAGAGTAAAAGCACTTAAAGTTGAATACGGTAAGAGAAAGAAAGACATTGTTGCTTCTCAAAAGGTTATTCTTGCTGAAGAAAAAGCAGTTAGAGACGCTGAAATTGCCGCTAAAGAAGAAGCGTTCTTTGCATCAATCGCTGAAAACGACGTTGTAACGGGTACCGTTGCAAGATTTGCAAAGTTTGGCGCATTCGTTGTTGTTAACGGTTTTGACTGTTTAGCACACGTTAGCGACCTTTCTTGGACTAACGTTAAATCTCCTGCCGACGTTTTAGAAGTTGGTAAAGAATACGACTTCGTTGTATTAAAAGTTGACAAAGAAAACAAAAAAGTTTCTATCGGTTACAAACAATTACAACCCAAGCCTTGGGACGGTGTTAGTGAAAAATACGCCGTTGGCGACGTTATTAGTGGTAAGGTTGTACGAATCGTTCCACATCTCGGTGCGTTTGTTGAAGTTGAAAAAGGTGTTGACGGTTTAGTTCACGTTTCTCAAATTCAATACGAATTCTTAGAAGATGCAAGCAAATCAAGCCTTAAAGTTGGCCAAGAAGTTGACGTTAAGATTCTTGCTATCGACGTTGAAAAAGAAAAAATGAACCTTTCTATCAAAGCTCTTTTAGATGCTCCCGTTAAGGAAGAAAAGAAAGAAGAAAAGCCCAAAAAAGAAAGAAAGGCTAAGAAAGAAAACGACGATGAAATGCGTGGTTGGACCGAAAGCACCGATAGTGGTATTTCACTTGGTGAATTATTATCTAAATAATAAAAAGCAAGGCTTAGCCTTGCTTTTTTTATTCTCTTTTTTACTTAAAACGAGTGTATTCGCGCTAAAAAACGCTATTACTATTGCAAATAATAAAATAATTTAGTATAATAGTATATTATACGGAGTATTTTATGAATCTAAACGACATTTGTAAACAGTTGCAATTTAGTGGCGAACTTAAGTCGTATGAAGTTATTACGGCAGGTAATATCAACACGACTTATAAAGTTACCACCGAATTAAACGGCGAAGTTTTTGAATATTTACTTCAAAGAATTAACAAAAACGTTTTCAAAAACCCCGAACAAATAATGCGAAACATATCAAGGGTAAACGAATACCTTTCAAGCAATATGAGCGGTAGCGATTTTGTGGTGCTTCCATTTAACAAAACGATTAACGGCGAGCCTTTCGTGCTTGATGAAACAGGCGACTTTTGGCGTGCAAGAACTTTTCTTGATTGCGTGTGCTTTAACTTTACCGATAATCTTCAAGTGGTTGAAGAGGCTGGTAGGGCGTTTGGCGAGTTTTTATATATGCTTTCTGGTTTTGATGCAAAAACCTTATTTATACCCATTAAAAACTTCCACAACACCAAAAAGCGCATTGAAGGGCTTGAAAGGACTATCAAGTATTCGGTTGGCGCAAGAATTAAAGAGTGTACAAGCGAAATTGATTATATTCTTGCTAACAAAAAACTTGGCGTAACGCTAGTTAATATGCTTGAAAACGGCGAATTACCACTTCACGTTACCCATAACGATACGAAATGCAATAACGTTATTTTTGATAAAAATACTTTAAAAGCGCTTTCGGTTATCGACCTTGACACTATAATGCCTGGACTTACCGCTTACGACTTTGGCGACGGTGCTCGTTCAATTTGTTGCACCACAGAAGAAGACGAGCAAGATTTATCAAAGGTTAATTTTGATTTACAGCGCTTTGAAAGGTTTGCAAAAGGTTATTTTACTCACCTTAAAAATACCATAACTGAAAACGAGCGCAATACCTTTGCTTTAAGCGTTTACGTTTTAACGCTTGAACTTGCAACAAGATTCTTGCACGACTATTTAAATGGCGACACGTATTTTAGAATATCTTATAAAAACCAAAACTTAATGCGTGCTCGTTGCCAAATTGCTCTCTGCAAAGATATTTATAAAAAACTCGATAAAATCGACGAAATTGTTAAAAATTACACTGTAAAAGATATATGATTACTATACCTGATTCAAAGAGCCTTAAACAACTTAATATTAAACAGCTTAACGCCCTTTGTCAGGAACTTAGAAGTGAAATTATAAGGGTGGTTGATAAAAACGGCGGTCACCTTTCTAGCAATCTTGGCACGGTTGAACTTACAGTTGCGCTCCATTACGTTTTCGATTTACCAAGCGATAAAATTATTTTCGACGTTGGGCATCAGGCGTACGCGCACAAATTACTTTCCGGAAGGGACTTGTCGCACATACGCAAAGAAAACGGCGTTAGTGGTTTTCCAGACCCAAGCGAAAGCGAATTCGACGCTTTTTCGGTTGGTCACGCCGGCACTAGCATAGCGTCGGGGCTTGGTTATTGCTATTCGCGCGATAAACTTGGCGATAATTATAACGTTATAACCGTTGTTGGCGATGCCTCGCTATTTAACGGCGAAAACCTTGAAGCAATAACGTCGTCAACTAACAAACCGTCTAACTTTTTAGTCGTTTTAAACGATAACGGTATGTCTATCAATAAAAACGACAACGGGCTTTATAAAGTAATTTCAAAAATAACCGTTAAAAAAGGCTACAATAGGTTTAATTCCTTTTTATCAAGAACGGTTGGAAAGTGTTTTATAGGAAGGTGGTTAAAGGCAATTAAACGTTTTTTAAAGCGTTCTATGTCAATAAACACTATAACCGATAGCGTTGGGCTTAAATACGTTGGCAAGTTTGACGGGCACAACCTAAAAACACTAATTAAAATACTTGCTGATATTCGCGATAGTAACGTTCCAACTTTACTTCATTTAACTACGGTTAAAGGTAAGGGGCTACCCGTTGCAGAAGAAAACTCTTCAAAGTTTCACGGCGTTTCTAAAGATATGCAAGTATCGAAACACTACTTTTCGGGTGGAATATCTAGCGTTTTAAACGAAATAGTTTCTAAAAACCCAAACGTTCACGCAATTACGGCAGGTATGAAAGACGGAACGGGGCTTTCAGATTTTGCCGAAAAACACCCGTCAAACTTTATAGACGTTGGAATATGTGAAGAATACGCAGTTACTCTTGCATCTGGCATGGCAATTAGCGGAACAAAACCTATCGTGTTTATTTATTCAACGTTTATGCAACGTGCATACGACCAAATCGTTCACGACGTTTGCCTTCAAAACTTACCCGTAATTTTTTGTTTGGATAGGGCTGGGTTAGTTGGTAGCGACGGTAAAACTCATCAAGGCGTTTTCGACCTTTCGTATCTATCACACGTACCAAACTTAACAGTGTTAGCTCCTAAAGATTTAAACGAACTTTCTTTAATGATAGAAGAGGCGTTAAAACTCAACGCTCCCGTTGCAATACGCTATCCTAACGGTAAAATACAAAACACTGAGGAAACGGCGCCGTTTACAAGCGATTTTAAGTGGGAACTTTTGCAAAAAGGTGGTAAAAACGTAATTTTAGCAGTTGGTCCTAGAATGATTGAACTTGCGCTAAATGCAAGCAAAGGTACAGACACTGCAGTATACAACGCACGCACTATAAAACCCCTTGACGCTAACGTTTTAAACGAAATTAAGGGTAAGAACGTAATAACACTTGAAGATAACGCCGAATTAGGTGGCTTTGGAACGCATGTGCTTAAATATTACGCAGATAATAAAGTTCTTCAAAAGGTTACCGTGCTAGGCGTAAAAGACGCTTTCGTTGTGCACGCTAGCGTTGAAAAACAACTAGAAAAAAACGGCTTAACTGCTAATGCCGTTAAAAAATTACTAACGTAAAGGAGTTTAATTATGGATTTTAACGTTAATAGCCCCATACTCTTTATAATTGTAGGGCTAATAATTGCAGTCGTTTTAGGTCAGTCCGTTTACTTTTTAGTAAAGGCGCTTAAACGTGCAAAAGAACTTGGTATTGATAAAAAAGTCGTTAAAAAAACTATAACCACATCAGCAACGTTTACTATTGCGCCTGCAATATCAATACTCGTTGGCGTTGTAACGTTATCGGTTGCGCTTGGTATTCCGCTTCCTTGGCTTAGATTGTCGGTTGTAGGCTCGCTTTCGTATGAAACCATTTCTGCAGGGCAAACTTTGGTGGCTCTTGGAAAAACGCTTGGCAGTCTTGATATAACGGCAGAAGAGTTTGTAACGGTTACTATAGTAATGACTGTTGGTATTGCTTTAGGATTAATTGCCGTTCCACTTGTAACTAAAAAAATACAGTCGGGCATGATTAAACTTGAAAATAAAGATAAAAAGTGGATGGAAATACTTAATAACGCAATGTTTATGGGTATGATTTCTGCATTTTTAGGCTACGTTTTCTGCGATATTACAAAAGTGTTTTACTCTCAAGAACAATTAAACGAACTTGCTATAAAAGCAATGGAAAAGTTGGCTGAAAAAGGCGTTGAAATTAAAGAGCCTATAGTTTACACAAATACTCAGTTTTTAATTCCCGTTTTAGTATTTTTTGTATCTGCTATCGTAATGGTTATATTAGGTTTGCTTTCTAAAAAGACCAAACAACGCTGGATTACAGATTACGCATTACCTATCAGTTTAATTTTAGGTATGGCTTCTGCCGTTCCTTTTACGATGTGGTTAGGTTAAGGAGGGTGAACGTATGATAAAACGCAAAGAATTAACTTATATGGAAAGCGTTCATCGTGACGGTAAAATATGGGGGCTTGTTTTATGTGGAGCCATTTTACTTTTTCCAATAATTGCTTGTATAATTTTTAACGTGCTTCCTAAATGGAGTGCGCTTGCAGAAGGTTTAATTGCAGTTATGCCTATGTATTGGGCAGTTGCAGTTATTGAAATTATAACTTACGTTCCTATGCTTGGTGCAGGTGGAACGTATCTTTCGTTCGTAACGGGTAATATTTCAAACTTAAAACTTCCTTGCGCGCTTAACGCTATGGAAATTGCAAACGTAAAACCTTCAAGTGAAGAAGGTGAAATTATATCAACGATTTCAATTGCCGTTTCAAGTATAGTTACGACTCTTATCATTATTATTGGTCTATTTGCTATAGCACCGTTGGGCGACGTTTTAACTAGCCCTCTTGTTAAAAGTGCTTTCGACCAAGTTTTGCCCGCGCTTTTCGGTGGTTTAGGCGTAGTATTTCTTGCTAAAAACCTTAAAATAGCGATAGTGCCGTGCTTGTTAATGCTTGTGTTGTTTATAGCAATACCTGCACTTGATACGTCTATGGTTGGCATTATGGTTCCGGTAGGCGTTGTGGTTTCAATCGTTGTTGCTAGAATATTGTATAAAAAGGGTATGTTATAATGTGGGATTACGTTTTATATGCTATAATTGTTTTGATTGTTATATTTTTAGCGATAATTATAATTCGCGCAATTTCTTTCAAGCCTAAAAACGACGTTGTTATAAATGACGACGTTATCGAGTTTGACGGTGATAAGGCGGTTTATAATTTACAGCAGCTAGTAAAATGCAAAACGATTTCTTATAAAGATTCTTCTTTAGAAGACGAAAAAGAGTTTGAAAAACTCGTAAATCTGTTGCCGGAACTTTATCCAAACGTTTTTAAGGTTTGTTCACTTAAAAAGTTTGACGGTAGAGCGTTATTATTTAAGTGGGAAGGCAAAAAACACGATAAGCCTTCGGTTATGATGTCGCACTACGACGTTGTTCCTGTAAGTGAAGAACTTTGGGTAGAGCCACCTTTTGCAGGCGTTATTAAAGACGGGGTTTTGTGGGGGCGTGGCACGCTTGACACGAAAGTTACTTTAAACGGCGCATTAACTGCTGCAAACCACTTAATTGAAAAAGGCTTTGTTCCCGAAAACGACGTGTATTTTGCCTTTTCAGGCAGTGAAGAAATTAACGGTGTAGGTGCTAAAAATATCGTTGATTACTTTGAACAAAACGGCATAGCACCCGAACTTGTCGTTGACGAAGGCGGTGCTGTTGTTTCAAACGTTTTCCCGGGTGTTAAAAGTGCGTGTGGTCTTATAGGTATTGCCGAAAAGGGCATGGTCGACGTTGTTTACAAAACTAAGTCAAACGGTGGCCACGCTTCGGCGCCAAAGCCAAAAACTCCTGTAGGAACGCTTTCAAAGGCGTGTGTTAAAATGGAAAAACACCCCTTTAAAATGCACGTTACAAAGCCCGTTCAAGAAATGTTCGACACGCTTGGTAGGCACTCTAGTTTTCTATATAAACTTATTTTTGCAAATATGTGGTGTTTTAGTTGGGTTATAGACCTTTTAGGTAAACTTCAAGGTGGCGAAATTAACGCACTTGTTAGAACAACCGTTGCTTTTACTCAAATGAGGGGTAGTTCTGCATCAAACGTAATTCCACCTGAAGCCGAAATGGTTTCAAATATTAGAATTAACCCGCACGACACGGTTGATAGCGTTATCGATTACGTTAAAAAGACTGTAGGTGACGATAAAGTTGAAATATCAAAGTTAATGTCGTATAACCCAAGCCGTATTTCTCAAACGGACTGTAAGTCGTATAATAAAGTTGCAAGCGCAGTTGCTTCAACTTATAAAGGCGCAATCGTTTCGCCGTATCTTATGGTGCAGTGTAGCGATAGTAGGCATTACGGCAGAATTAGCGATAAGGTTTACCGTTTTTCTGCTAGTGATTTTACTGCTGAAGAAAGGTCCACTATTCACGGCAACAACGAAAGAATTAGGCTTGAAACAATAAAATCGGCAACCGAGTTTTATATAAGGCTTTTAAAATCTTGTTAACTAAAACGGCAATTAAATTGCCGTTTTTTTATGCTCTTTTGTTGATATATATAAAATATTGTGCTAAAATACCTATATGAATTACGTTGAACTAACAATTACAACAACTCACCAAGCCGAAGAACTTATTTCTTCTAAACTTTGGGAATACACCGAGTACGGAGTTTCCGTTTGCGACGATTACGACGTTTTAGAACTAATTAACGAGCGTAGAAACACTTGGGATTATCTAGACGATAAAGTTACCGAAAATCTTGGCTCTGGCGTCACTCTAATTAAAGCGTATTTCGATATTCCAACTGCAAGCGATAAAATTGAAAATCTTCGCAAAGAATTAGAAGTTATGCGCGAAAACGCAAAGGGTTTTGTAGATTTTGGAACGCTTGAAACTGTTAAGCGCATCGTTGACGGTGACGACTGGATTGAGATTTGGCGCAAGCATTATAGACCTATGAACATAGGTGGAATAGTCGTTTGCCCAGAGTGGATAGAATATAAAGGCGAAGGTACCGTTGTTAAAATTGATAGCAATATGGCGTTTGGCACGGGCGAACACGAAACTACTTCTATGTGCATTGAGTTTTTGTGCGAGTACGTTACTCCCAGCGTTAAGGTTATAGACGTTGGCACCGGCTCTGGTATTTTGGGTATAGTTGCTTGCGCGCTTGGCGCAAACTCTGCCGTTATGACCGATATTGACGAAATTGCCGTTAAAACCGCCACTAAAAACGCTAAACTTAACGGCGTAAGTGACAAGTGCTTAATTACGCTAGATAACCTTTTAACGGGCGTTGACGCCGTTGGCGACGTTGTTGTTGCAAACATTACTGCCGACGTTTTGTGTGTTTTAGCAACGTCTATTAAAAAGCACGTTAAATTAGGCACTAAACTTATAATGAGTGGAATACTCCGCGATAAAGCAGAACAAGTCGTAAGTACTTACGTTCCACTTGGGTATAAAGTTCTTAATTCAAAAAGCAAGGGCGAGTGGGTTGCGCTCGTAATGGAAAAGATATGAAAGCCGTAGTATTTACGCTTGGTTGCAAGGTTAATTCATACGAAAGCCAGTCGCTTATTCGCTTATTTAGTAAACTAGGTTATGAAACTAGCGAAAAGTTAGAGTTTGCTAACGTTTACGTTATAAATACTTGCGCCGTAACTAGTGAAGCCGAGAAAAAGTCACGCCAAGCAATAGCAAGGGTTAAAAGTAAAAACCCAAATGCTAAAATTATAGTTACGGGTTGCGCATCGCAAAAAAATCCCACGTCGTTTTTAGAAAAAGACGGGGTAACGCTTGTAACGGGCACACAGTATAAGCAAAAAATTATTGAACTTTTAAACGAAAGTGGCAACAAGGTTTTCGACTTCGAGCCGTGCTATGAAGATATGGAAGTTCCGTTAACTTGTAAAGTGCGCTCGTTTATTAAAGTACAAGACGGTTGCAACAATTTTTGCTCGTACTGCATAATTCCTTATTTAAGGGGTAGAAGTCGTTCGCGCTCGATAGAAAGTATACTTTGCGAAATCGATACCGTTAAGCCGTTAGAAGCCGTTTTAACGGCAATAAACCTTTCGGCGTATAATTTTGAAAACAATCGATTGTCTAACCTTATTAGCGCGCTTTCAAGCGTAAAATCGCGAATTAGGCTTGGCTCACTAGAAGAAAACGTTATAAACGCCGATTTTTTAAGCGCTTGCAAAAATCTTTACGATTTTGCACCACATTTTCACTTGTCGTTACAATCCGGCTCAACTAAAACCTTAAAGAGTATGAATAGAAAGTACACGGCAGAAGAGTTTGAAAAGGGCATAAATCTTATTCGCTCGGTATTTCCTAATGCTGGAATTACCACCGATATTATAGTTGGCTATCCAACCGAAACCGAAGAAGATTTTAACACTTCTTACGAGTTTGCTAAAAGGGTTAAGTTTTCAGATATTCACGCTTTTCCGTTTTCAATGCGTGAAGGGACTAACGCCTATAAATTAAAAGACCTTCCTGATAGCGTTAAAAAAGAGCGCCTTAACAAAATGCTTGATTTAAAACAAAACCTTAAAAGCGAGTTTATAAATAACAACTTGGGTTTAGAGCATCAAGTTATTTTTGAAGAAGAATATAAAGGCTATATGACGGGTTACACGGGTAACTATATAAAAACGTACGTTAAAGGCTCGTTTGAACCTAAAAAATTAAACGTAATACTTAAAGAGCCTTATTTAGACGGGGCTTTAGGAATAATAAAGGAGTAAATTATGGATTGTTTATTTTGTAAGTTTATAAATAAAGAACTTAAAACAGATATCGTTTATGAAGATGAAAATATGCTTATATTTAAAGATATAGCGCCACAGGCTAAAAGGCATTACTTAATGGTAGTAAAATCACACTTTAAATACCTTGCCGATATGACCGAAAACGATTCTATTATGCTTGCTCGTGCACTTAAAAAATTACCTGAACTTACCGAACTTTTAGGTTTAGAAGGTGGTTACCGTTTAGTAATAAATCAAGGAGACGACGCTGGTCAAACCGTTCCACACGTTCACGTTCATATACTTTGTGGGCAAAAAATGGGTTGGACACCTGCATAATTTATAAAAACGGCTTAATTTTCGTTGACAATATAAGTTGTTTTTAATATAATATAGAAGCTTACTAATTGCCAAAAGGGCAAAGGAGGGTTGTAATATGTCTACTATTAGAGTTGGTGAAAACGAAACGCTTGACAGTGCTCTTAGAAGATTTAAAAGAAAGTGCTCACGCGATGGTATTATAGGTGACCTTCGCCGTAAAGAGTTCTATGAAAGACCTTCTGTAAGAAGAAAGAAAAAGGCTGAAGCAGCCAGAAAGAGAAACGCTAAAGGCTAATAATAAGTTTTACGTCCGCAAAATGTCGAATTTTGCGGATATTTTTTTGCAAGGAGAATTATGAGTACAAACAAGACTTTAAGAGATTATGCAAAAGAAGCCAAAGCAAGAATGAAAAGTTCGTTCTGGCAAGATTATAAAAGTAACGTTAAAAACAGTGCCGAACAAGCAGAAAGTGATGGAGAAAGCGCATCAAAGGTAATAAAGTATTATCAAGTAAAAGCAACCGAAACTATTAACGGCGTTTTGCAAAGCGACGAAGATTTTTACAAACAAGTTAAAAAACTTTTAGATACCGTTGGCGACGTGAGCGACGCAATAGGTAGGCTAACCGATAAAGAGTATTATAAAACGCTATCATACGAGCAACGTGGTCGCTATACTTTAGAACTATCAAATAAATATCTAAAAGCAAAAGAACGCTATTATAAAGAAAAAAAATATGAAAAAACGGTATAAAAAAGGAGTGGTTTAGCCACTCCTTTTAAATTACTTTTTAATTTTGTTAGGTAATATTGCATCTATATACAATATATGCTTGATAAAGCTTTATTATTTTCGTTCTAATACTAGCATTAAAAAAATATAATATAGCGTGTTAGATTTTTTACCTAAAAACCTACAACGTGCCCTTGAAAAAATAGAAAATCTTAACGAAGTTAAGATAAGGGTTAATAGTCCCGTTAAATACACGGCTAAAAGCGGTGAAGGTTTTTTAAAAGATTTCGTTTATAAAAAAGACGATTTATATAGGTTTTTAGTGCTTGGCTCAAACGGCTCGATTTATAGCAAAGAAAACGATATAAAAAACGGTTTTATCACTGTCGACGGTGGAATAAGGGTTGGAATTGCTGGCGAATTCGTTACACAAAACGGAGAAGTTTCGGGCGTTAAAAGCGTTCACTCTTTAACTATAAGGTTTCCTAGCGACGTTAAGGGCGTTTCAAGCGTTTTTTCTAGTTTTTATAAAGGTGGTAGTGTTTTGGTCGTTTCTCGTTCGGGGGTAGGAAAAACTACTTTTTTGCGAGATTTTACAAGGTTTTTATCAAACGATTGTAATAAAAACGTTACTGTTGTTGACGAACGCAACGAAATAGGCGCATATTCTTGCGATAACCCCTTTGATTTGGGCGTTAACGCTGACGTGTTAACTTACGTTTCAAAGTCCTACGGCTTTTTACAAGGTGTTAGAACACTAAACCCAAACGTTATAGTTACCGATGAACTCACGTCTTTAAGCGACACAAGTGCCGTATTATCGGCAATTTATTCAGGGGTTGACGTTGTTGCATCAGTGCACGCTAATTCGGTTTTAGAACTTAAAAATAAGCCTATTTTATCGCAAATTATAGATGAAAAGGTGTTTAATTATTACGTTTTAATAACAAAAAACGGCTTGCGTCGCACCTATACTTGTTACGACGTTGATTTAAACGAAATATGCAAATATTAAGGCTAATTATAGGCGTAACTGCGCTTATTTTATGCGTTTTCATATCAAAACGGTACGCAAATAAGCAAAAAGATAAAGTAAATTATTATAATTCGCTTTTGACAATGCTTAGTAGCGTAAATAGCGAACTTGAATATAGAAAGCGTTCTATTAAAGAAACGGTTGATATTGAATATTTATCAAGCGATTTTGCAAAAACGATTTACAGCGTATATTTTGCTAGCGATAAGGCGTTTTTTCCTAAATATTTAACAAGTTATGAAGTTGAAAAACTAAAAATATTGTTTGAAAGTTTAGGAACTTCTAACTTATCTTCACAAAAAATTATGATAACGGCTTATATTAGCGAATATGAAAAAATTGCTAGCAAATTAAGTGAAAACAACACTAAAAACGCTAGTGTAATTCAAAAAATAGGGTTTTTTATAGGTTTAATGCTTTTGATTATGGTGGTTTAATGAATTACGGCATAGATATCATTTTTAAAATTGCTGCAATAGGAATAATAGTTACCGTAGTTTGTCAACTGCTTAAAAAATCAGAGCGCGACGATATTGCAACACTCGTTAGCATTGCAGGGCTAGTTATAGTTTTAACGCTAGTAATATCTATGATAGGCGAACTTTTTACAAGTTTAAAAGATATATTTCAGTTGTACTAATGGATATTATAAGGTTTGTTTCGGTTGGAGTTGTAGGCGCAATATCGTTTTTCTATTTAAAATCGGTAGGTAGCGAACTTTCAATTTTAGTTTCAACAGCAACAGGGCTTTTACTACTTTTATTTTCGGTTGATTACGTTATAAAGTCGCTTGGTTTTTTTGTAATGCTTTATGAAAAAACGGGGATAAACGGTGAACTTTTTACAATTTTAGTAAAAGTTATTATAATTTCATACCTTGCCGATTTTACCGAAGCGCTTTGCAAGGACGTTGGAGCATCAAGTATAGGCGAGAAGGTTTCGCTTGTTAGTCGGCTTATAATATTCGTGGTGTCGATACCCGTATTTGAAAACTTATTTACTATTATAAGCGCTTTAATAATATGAAAATTAAAATATTAACGGCTATATTTATAATTTTGTCGGTTTTATGTTTTTACCCTAAAACGGTTTATGCTACCCAAACTAGCACCGGCGATATAGATAAGGCTATATTAGACGTGCTTAACGGAATAGATGAAGAAAGTTTTAGTGAACTTACCGAACTTTTAAACTCAATTTCAGGAACTAACAAAACGTTTAAAGAGTGGATTATTGATTTTATAACGGGTGAATATTCCTTTGATTTAAGTAGCGTTAAAAGTTATTTTATATCGCTTTTCAGTTCGTTAATTTCTAACGTTGCAAGCGTTATGGCGTGCGTTATATTTATAGGTATTTTATGTGGTATTATAAATACAATAATTTCTAAAAATAGCGATAATAACGAAAAATCTATTGTAAATTATATTTGCTTATTAGTAATAATTTCTTTGCTTGTTGGCGTTGTTTCAACTGTTTTTAACTTTGCAAGTCAAGCAATTAACGGACTAAGTAAAACGGTTGAACTTACGTTTCCGCTTTTAATTACTTTGGTTGAGTTTACGGGTGGTTTTGGGTTGACGGCGGTAAAGCCGTTTATGGTAATAGTTTCGTTTATATCCTCAACGCTTTCTTCAAAACTTTTATTGCCACTTTTATCATTTTCGGCAGTAACGGTTATTGTTAGTAACGTTTCCACTAGCATAAACCTAAACTCGCTAAACAAAACAATTTTATCGCTTGTAAAGTGGTGTTTAGGCATAACGACTGCAGTGCTTACCGTTGTAATAACGGGGCAAAGCGTTGTAAATATGCAGTATAACGGTATATCGTTTAAAATACTTAAATACGCAACGGGCTCGTTAATTCCCATAGTGGGTGGTTTTATTAGCGGTGGGTTAGACGTTGTTTTATCTTCTGCAGTGCTTGTTAAAAACGCTTTTGGACTGCTTGCATCGGCTTTTATATTTTTAACGCTTGGAATAAAGGGGATAACCGTTTTAATAACGTCGCTAATAATGCGTTTTACAGTTTCTGTTGCCGAGCCTATTTTAGATAGGCGATTTACTTCAATAGTAACGGGCATTAGCGAAGTTTTTAATCATTTATCGGCGGTAATTTTCGTTTGCGGGTTCAGTTTTGTGCTAGTTTGCATATCGGTAATATCAACAACTGCCTTAATATCGTAATGAAAGAATATTTATTTGCAACTTTAATTTCGGTTTTAGTTTTAATTTCAATTGATATTTTAATATCAAAAAGCAAAAACGGCAAAGTGGTTAAAAGCGTGCTTGCTTTAGTTGTAACCACAATGCTTGCAGTGCCAGTAGTTTCTATAATAACGGGAAAAGGTAGTTTTTCGCTAGATTTTTCAAGCGAATATTTTGAGTATTTAACTGAACTTGAAGATGAAAACTTAAAAAGTAAAATAAAAACGGCTATTAACGAGAAAGGTATTGAAGTTAAAAGTGTAACTTTTGAAAAAGAAAACGGTAAAATCGTTAAAGTTTTTATAAAAATTGAAAATGAAGTTATATTAGATGACAACGGACATATAAATATAATAACTGAAAGAGTTTATTCAGTAATTAAAAACGATGGGGTAGAAATAATAGTTGAAACCTAGCGAAAGTATAAAGGTTGTAAAGCCAAAACTAAAAAAAGAATTAGTTATAACTCTAATAGTTTCGCTTATTGCAATTTTAGTAATTTTTTTATCGTCGTTCGGGTTTAGTTACGAAACAACAAAAGGTGAAGACTACGCTTCGCAACTAGAAAGTAAGGTAGAAAAACTTCTATCGTCAATTGAAGGCGTTGGCAAAGTTGAAGTGTTTATTACCGTTGACGGAAGTAGTGAAGAAGTGCTTGCTAAAACGGTTGAAACTAAAATAGAAAACGGCGTAAAAATAACGACGGAATCGCTAATTTTAATTTCAGGAAAGCCCTACGTTACAAAGGTTTTATCGCCTAAAATTATAGGCGTTACAATAGTGTGTAAAGGTGCTAATAAAGTTGCCGTTAAGGTTGCAATTACAGAGTGTGTTAAAAGCGCGCTGCAAATAGATGCAGAGCGAATAAAAATATTAAAAATGAAATAAGGAGTAGGTTATGTCAAAAACAAAAAAAGTGGTAATTTTAAGCGCAATGATATTGCTTTTAGCGGTAACTGCAGTGTTTAACTTCGTGCTATCTTCTTCATCAAATTACGAAGCAAGTACGGGTGCTGCGTATTTTGCCGAATATAAGTCGCAACGCTCGTCTTCAAGAAACGAACAACTAGTTGAACTTGAAAAAATTATAGCGGAGGCCGAAGACGGCAGTGAAGTAAAGCAAACTGCACTCACTCAAAAACTTCAGCTTACTGCGCTTACAGAAAAAGAACTAAGGCTTGAATCGCTTATTAAAGCGTACGGTTACGAAGAAGTAGTCGTCACTATGAACTTAAACTCGCCTAACGTTAGCGTTGTAGTTAAAGACGTTGACTTTGACCAAACCGACGCCGTTAAAATATATACTATTTTAAGTCAAGAAACGCAAGTTGATGCAGAAAACGTAAATATTATTCCGTATCTTTGATAAAAACGCTATGTAATTTTGAAAAACTGTGCTATACTAATAACAAAGTTATTAAATAGCGAGGTTATTTATGGCAAATTACAGATTCCTTCCCGAAGCCGAACGCAAAGGCAAAACCACTTATAACGACGGTATCGTTAAAGGCATAGTTGTGCTTGCAGTTAGCGAAGTTAAAGGCGTTTCACTTAAAAAGGAAGGCAAAAAAGATAAACTTGACCTTATTAAAGTTTCGTTTAACGGCGACGTTGTTTCGGTTGACGTTTCGGTTGACGTAACTTACGGTAATAACGTGCCAGACGTTGCTTTCGATATTCAAGAAAGCGTTAAACATAACGTTGAGGCAATGTCGCGCTATAAAGTTGATAGTGTTGACGTACATATCGACGGCGTGTTGTTTACAGACGTTGAAGAAAAATAATTTATTAGGCTACTGCAACGGCGTTGCAGTGGCTTGTTTTATGTAAAAAACGGTGTATTATGAGAAAAAATGCTAGAGAAGCAGTGTATAAATTATTGTTTTCAAACCAGTTTAACGGCAAGTTTGACGACGAGTTTAAATCAATTATTTACGCTGAAGAAAAATTAAACGACGACGATATTGAGTTTGCTAACTCATTACTTGAAAGTTTTTACGCCAACGAAGAAACGGTTAACGAAATTATTTCAAACCTAGCAAAAGGCTATAAACTCGAAAGGCTTTATTCAACCGACAAGTGCGCATTGCAACTTGCCATTACTGAAATGACTTATTTTAAAGATATTCCCCGCATTGTTTCAATTAGCGAAGCAATGGAACTTATTAGAAAGTTTTCAACGAAAGAAAGCCCTAACTTCGTTAACGGAATACTTGCAGAATATAAAAAACAGTTGGAGAATTAAAATGGCTATACTCGACGGAAAAAGTTATTCAATTAAACTTCGCGGTGAACTTAAAGTTCGTGCGGACAAGTACTTTAACGATTTTGGAAGAAAAATAGGGCTTGCAGTTGTAATTATAGGTGAGGACCCCGCTTCGAAGATTTACGTTAATAATAAAATTAAAGCAACTGAAGAAGTGGGTATGAAGTCGTTTTCGTTAAGACTACCCGAAACAATTTCGCAAGAAGAAGCAGAACTTCAAGTTAAAAATCTTGCCGAAAACCCCGAAGTTGATGGTATTATAGTTCAACTCCCACTTCCTAAAAAGTTTGACACGGCTAGTATTTTAAAACATATTCCCGCCGAAAAAGACGTTGACGGTTTATGCACCGAAAACCTTGGCAAACTCGTTGCGGGCGAAAAAACGCTTGTTTCTTGCACACCTTACGGCATTATAAAACTTTTAGAAGAGTACGGCGTTGAGTTTTCGGGCAAAAACGCAGTGGTTATAGGTAGAAGCAATATGGTAGGTAAGCCTATCGCGTCGCTTCTTCTTCAAAAGAACTGCACCGTTACCACTTGCCATAGCAGAACTCAAGATATTAAAAAGTTTTCTACTGATGCCGACATTTTAGTGGTTGCTATCGGTAAAGATAGGTTTGTTACCGGTGATATGGTAAAAGAAGGCGCAGTAGTAGTTGACGTTGGCATAAATAGGGTAGACGGTAAACTTTACGGCGACGTTGATTTTGAAAGCGCAAGCAAAAAGGCTTCGCTTATAACTCCCGTTCCAGGTGGAGTTGGTCCTATGACGGTTACTATGCTTATGTACAACACCGTTTTAGCGGCGTTTAGAAGTAAAAATGCAGATGATTTTCAATAAAGAATATTCAAAATACAAAACGCTTTTCGAAGAAAAACTAAACGAAGAAGCAAATAATATAAAGTCTAGCAACGAAACGCTCAAAAAGGCAATGCAATATAGTTTAAAAGCGGGTGGCAAGCGTTTGCGCCCCGTTTTAATGCTTGCAACTGCCGAACTTTTAGGTCTTTCTTGCGCCGACGTTATGCCTTACGCGCTTGCTATTGAGTATATTCACACTTACTCGCTAATTCACGACGACCTTCCCGATATGGATAACGACGATTTACGCCGTGGCAAGCCAACAAACCACAAGGTTTTCGGTAACGCTATGGCAATACTTGCAGGTGACGCGCTACTTAACCTTGCATACGAAACGTGTTTTAGGGCGGTTAAAGATATTAACGGCATTTCTGCTTGCAGAATGTTATCGCTTTACGCAGGTGCGTTCGGTATGGTTGGGGGGCAAGCAACCGACATAGAGTCGCAAGGCGTTATGAGTGAAGGAACGCTTTTAAACGTTCACTTAAACAAAACGGGTAGGCTAATACTAGCATCGGTGCTTACGCCAAGCGCGTTGTTTGCAAACCTTTATTTTAACGAACTATCAAATTACGGCAAAAATCTTGGCTATTTATTCCAAGTTACCGACGATATTTTAGACTATACGTCAACTGAAGAAGTGCTTGGTAAGTCGATAAATAAAGATAAAGAGCAAAACAAACTCACTTTCGTTTCTCTTTACGGAATAGACGGTGCTAGAAAAAAGGCTGAAGAGTACTATAACAACGCCGTTTCTGCGCTTGATGGAATATCAAAAACAGAGTTTTTAATTGAACTTTTAAACTACGTTAAAAACAGGAACAACTAATATGAGATTAGATGCTTTTCTGTATAAACAAGGTTTGTTTGTTTCTAGAACTAAAGCGCAAGAAGCAATAAGTTTAGGCAAGGTTTTATATAACGGAAAGCCTTGTAAAACTTCGTTAAACGTTGATAGTTTAGAAGGCATAACGATAGTTGAAGGCGAAACTTTCGTTTCTAACGGTGGTTATAAACTAGCAAAGGCGCTTAATGATTTTAACTTTTCAGTTAACGGCCTAACTTTTGCAGACGTTGGCGCTTCTAACGGTGGGTTTACGCATTGTTTACTTAAAAACGGTGCTAAAAAAGTTTACGCTATCGACGTTAGCGAGTCGCAATTAGATGAAACGCTAAAATTAGATGATAGGGTTGTTATTAAAGATAACGTTAACGCGCGCTTTTTAACTAACGAAACGCTTGGAGAACTTGTTGACGGCGTTACTTGCGACGTTAGTTTTATATCTCTAACCTACGTTTTAAACGGTATAAACGCCGTTTTAAAAGATGGTGGTGTTGCTTTATTGCTTATAAAGCCACAGTTCGAGTGTGGTAAGGAATATTTGGGAAACAGTGGAATAGTAAAAAGTCTTAACGCTAGAAAAAGCGCCGTTAAAAAGGTTTACAACGCTTGTTTACAAAACGGTTTATATCCCGTTAACTTTACAACTGCTCCCATCAAAGAAAAAAAGAACGTTGAATACGTTATAATGGTTATTAAAAATTATAAAAACGGCTTAGTTGCCTATAACGATTTACATATAGATTAAGGTGAAATTATGAAAGTTGGTATATTTATAAATACAACAAAAAGTGAAGCAAATACTACTGCCAGCGCATTTTCAAAAACGTTACAGCAAAATGGAATTGACTATAAAATAGTCAATTTGAAAGAAGACTTTAAAGATATAGACGTTATTACCGTTTTCGGTGGCGACGGAACTATATTAAGGGTTATTGAATACGCTTTAGAGTTCGACGTGCCCATTTTAGCCGTTAATATAGGTACTGTAGGGTTTTTAAGTTGCGTTGAGTCTAACGAACTTGAAAAGGCTGTTGAACTTATTAAAGACAAGGCTGAACTTGACAAGCGTTCGGTTTTGAAAGTTAAAATTAACGGCGTAAAATACTATGCTTTAAACGAGTGTTTAGTTCAACGCTATAACTCTAACTTGTCAACTAGCGAAGTTGCTAAACTTTCACTTTCTATAGGCGGAAACTTCGTTGATAAATATTTTGCCGACGGTATGATTATTTCAACGCCAACGGGCTCAACTGCTTATTCGCTTTCGTGTGGTGGCTCTATTATGACGCCCGATTTAAGTGCGTTTATTGCAACGCCCGTTTGCTCGCACAGTTTACACAGTCGCCCAATCGTTTACCCCGATTCGTATCAAGCAGAAGTAAAAGTACTTGAAAACTCTTCAAAATGCGCTCTTTATATAGACGGTAAATACGTTAAGAGTTTAAATCGTGGCGACGTTGTTGAAGTTTCGCGCAGTCGCAAAACCGTTAAGTTTTTTAAAACGGACGACAACTTTTTTGAAAAACTTTTAATTAAACTTAACAAGTGGAGTGAAACGAGATGAGTATTAAAAAGCGTCGTGAGAGAATAAAAGAACTCATACTTGAAAACGAAATTAATACTCAAAGCGAACTTGCTAGGCTTTTAACGTTAGAAGGGTTTTCGGTTACTCAAGCAACCGTATCACGAGATATTAAAGAACTTGGGCTTGTAAAAGAAAAGGGCAAGGTTTTAAACTGCCGTTATGCTATTCCCGTAAAATCGGGCTTTTCAGGAACCGTTAATGAAGATAAGGTTTTAAGTTTGCTTAAAACGTTTGTTTTAAACGTTCAATCTGCACGCAACTTGGTTGTTGTAAAAACGTTAGAAGGTCACGCACAAGCGTGTGGTATGGCGTTTGATAAACTTAAAATTGCAGGTGTTATCGGCTCGGTTGCAGGTGACGATACCTTGCTTGTAATTGCCGATACCGATGAGTCGGCAGATAGTATTAAACAAACTATAAAGGGTTACGTTGGTTTATGATTAAAAGCATACGCCTAAAAAATATTGCCGTTATTGAACGTGCAGAAATTGAACTTGAAAACGGTTTAAACGTTTTATCAGGTGAAACTGGTGCGGGTAAAACGGTAATTATAAATGCAATTAACTTTGCTCTCGGCGCTAAAGCCGATAAAACTATGATACGCCACGGCGAAACTTATGCCGAGGCGGAGATTTGTTTTACCGTTTCTAATTGTAGCGAAGTACAAAGCGTTTTAAACGAATATGGCGTAGAGTTTGATGATGAAATTATCGTTAAGCGTAAAATTACCCTTGAAGGTAGAAGTGACGTTAAAATTAACGGCGAAACGGTAACTTTAACTATGCTTAAAAAACTTTCAAGTTTACTTTGCGACGTTTACGGTCAAAGCGAGCACTATTCGCTACTTAATCAAAACAATCAACTTGCCGTGCTCGACGGTTTTATAGGAAAGGAGATACAAGACCTTAAAAATAAAGCGCTTCCCATAATAGAAAGCGTTAAGTCGGCAAAAAAAGCGTTACAAGATAACGGGGGTGATGAGCGTTCACGCGCAATTCGACTCGACGTTTTAAAATATCAAATTAACGAAATTGAAAAGGCAGAACTTTACGAAGGCGAAGAAGACGAACTTCTTGAAAAGCAAGCGCTTATTAAAAACGCAAAGAAAATAGGCGAGTCCCTTTCAAACGTAAACGGGGCGCTTTATAGCGACGGGGGCGCGTGCGACGTAATAAGTTCGGCAATATCTTCGCTACATAAAATAATAGAACTTTCAAGCGATTATTCTGCGCTTTACGATAGGCTTTATTCGTTAAAAGCCGAAGCTGACGATATTGCTTCTGAAGCCGAAAACTTACTTTCTAATATCGATTTAGACGAGTTTGAGTCAACGCGCATAGAGTCGCGTTTAGACCTTATTAAAACGCTTAAAAGAAAGTATGGTAACTCGTATGCCGAGATAGTGGAATATTTTCAAAAATCGCAGATAGAATGCGAAAATCTTGAAAACTTTGAACGCCTTTCCATTGAGTATCAAAACCAAATAGAAAGGGGTTTAAGTGAGTTAAAAGCAATTTATAAAGATATGTATAACTTGCGCTTAAACTATGCTTTAAAACTCTCTAGCCAGGTTGAAAGCGAACTTAAAACGCTTGGTATGAAAAGCGCAAAGTTTGAAGTTTTAGTTACCGAAAACGACAGTGAACTTTCTTTAAACGGAAATAGCGAAGTTGAGTTTTTATTTAGTTCAAACGCAGGCGAACCACTTAAAAATATGTCTAAAATAATAAGTGGTGGCGAAATGAGCAGATTTATGCTTTCGCTTAAAATCGTGGCAGGTGGGAACGGTGAAACTTATATATTTGACGAGATTGATGCGGGCATTTCAGGTGAAGTTGCTAAAATCGTAGCCGAAAAGTTTGTTCTACTTTCTAAAAAGTCGCAAATCATAACGATATCGCACTTACCACAAATTGTAAGTTATGCAGACTTTAACTATAAAATACTTAAAGATGATAACGGCTTAGTTACTAAAACAACCGTTTCTAAACTAGATTATAACGGCAAAATTAAAGAAGTTATGCGCCTTGTTGGCGGTGATAGCGGTGAAACTGCTAAAAACCACGCAATTGAAAGCGTTAGGCTTGCTAGCGACTATAAAAAATCAATATAACAAGAAAAGCACACTATAAATCGTAAATGCGAAATATAGTGTGCTTTATTATTTTAATTATATTTTTTATACAGTAGGAATATCAATTTCAACGTCGCATACAGTCATAATATAAGTTCCCGTATCAACCGATAAATCTCCAAAATCTTGGCGAATTTCAACGTTCCACTTACCGCCGATTATACCGTCGTCGTATTTCAAACTATAATTATTATAATACGTTTTTTGTAAACTGCTTTGACCACCGAATAAGGCTTCGTTGCTAGAAAATCTAACTTCGTTGCGGAATAAACGCATATTGTTTTGGTCAATTAACGGTTTGCCACCAAACATATTGAAGTAACTTGTATAAACGGTATTAAAGATTGTTTCGTCAACAGGCTCAGACGACCATTGTCCTGCTTTATTCTTTTTGTAATAGGTGTAAACACCTTCGTCTAAACAATAAATACCTTCAACGTATTCACTCTCTGCGCCTACGTTAGGCGTGCAGAAACGCACGGCGTTCTTTGTGAAATATAATTCGGTATAGTATGTTCCAGTACCACCCACAACCTTAAAATCAACGTTAAGATTTTTTATATCATATAAAGATTTCTCCATAAAATACGTTGAATATACTTTACCAAAATTGCGAAACTCAATAATGCCACGGTCGTTTATATTGTAACTTTCGTAATCTTTATCTAATATTTTTACGTAATCTACTACAATGCCCGTTTCTTCAAAATCGTTGCCACTCATTGACATGATTTGAACGACAAATAAATACTCGTCTTTATCTACGTTACCGTGCTCGGAAATAATCGCTTTTACGTTAGCAGGTACTTGAAGTTTTGCATGATAGGTGTTACCGCCTATACTATTTTTTTCGTACTTGAATTGTTTATAATTATCGCTAATAAAGTTTAGAAGTGGGGCAAAATACTCGCGTCCATAAACGAAGGCGCTTTCTTCAATCGGTGTTAAAGTGCCAAAGCTATTTGAAGAGTTGCTGAGAGTATACGAGTAATATTTAGTTTCGTTGTTCTCGGTTAAACGCACGAATTCATTGTTATATCCAAAAGTGTTTTCAGTAACTTTCAACGTTAAAGCATCAGTTTGAAAACGGAAAGTATCGTTTTTAAACGTTTGTTCCCAACGGTCTTTTGAGATGGTGGTAGTTTTACCACAAGCGCTTAATGCAAGCGTGCAGGGTATAAGCATAAAAATGCTTAAAATTATACTTAATAGTTTCTTTTTCATAGATAACTCCTTCTATATAAAGATATTTATAGTATAACATATCAATTTTATAATGTAAAGTACCTTAAATAAAAGTTTAAACTTGGTTTATTTGCATGAAAAAAGCAACGGTATTGCCGTTGCTTTTATTTTTATTAGTACATTCCACCCATGTTAGGTGCGGGAGCAGGTGCTTCTGGTTGTGGAATATCGGTTACTATTGATTCGGTTGTTAAAAGGGTAGATGCAATCGACGCAGCGTTTTGAAGGGCAGAACGCGTAACTTTAGTCGGGTCAATAATACCTGCTTTAACCATATCGCAATATTCGTTTTTGTAAGCGTCGAAACCGTAGTACTTGTTGTCGCTCTTTAAAATATCGTTTAAAATTACCGAGCCGTCAAGCCCTGCGTTTACGGCAATTTGTCTTACAGGTTCTTCAATTGCCTTTAATATAATTTGAGCGCCCGTTCTTTCGTCGCCTTCAAGGGTAGCAATAAGTTCTTTAATTGCGGGAATTGCAGTTAAAAGGGCAGTACCGCCACCGGGAACGATGCCTTCTTCAACGGCTGCTTTAGTTGCGGCAAGTGCGTCTTCAATTCTTAACTTCTTTTCCTTCATTTCAACTTCGGTAGCAGCGCCAACGTTAATTACTGCAACGCCACCTGCAAGTTTAGCAAGGCGTTCTTGAAGTTTTTCTTTATCGTAATCAGACGTGGTAACTTCAATTTGCGCTTTAATTGCTTGAACTCTTGCTTTAACTGCTTCGCTTTTACCGTTACCGCCGATAATAGTGGTATTATCTTTATCAACTTTAATTTGAGCCGCTCTACCAAGCATATCGGGCGTAACGTGGTTGAACTCTAAGCCAAGGTCAGCAGAAACCACTTGGCCACCCGTTAAAATAGCAATATCTTCAAGCATAGCCTTTCTTCTGTCGCCAAAACCTGGGGCCTTAACTGCTACGCAGTTAAACACGCCTTTAAGTTTGTTAACTACAAGGGCTGCCAAAGCGTCGCCTTCAACGTCGTCTGCTATAATTAAAAGTTTTGCGCCTTGTTGAGCAAGGGGCTCGATAACGGGAAGTATTTCTTGAATTGAAGAAATCTTTTTATCGGTTATTAAAATTAGTGGGTTATCGTAAACTGCTTCCATTTTATCGGTGTTTGTAACCATATAAGCAGAAGCGTAACCTCTATCAAACTGCATACCGTCAACGGTAGTAAGTTCAGTTTTCATAGTTTTGCTTTCTTGAATAGTAATAACGCCGTCTTTACCAACTTTTTCCATTGCTTCGCTAATAAGCGCGCCTATTTCTTCATCGCCTGCAGAAATAGATGCTACTTGAGCAATAGCAAGTTTATCGGTAACGGGTTTAGAAACTTCTTTAAGTTCGTCAACTGCAACTGAAACGGCTTTTTGAATACCTTTTTTAAGTATTACGGGGTTTGCGCCTGCAGCAAGGTTTTTTAGGCCTTCGCGTATCATTGCTTGCGCAAGAACGACTGCGGTAGTAGTACCGTCGCCCGCGATGTCGTTAGTTTTTGTTGAAACTTCTTTAACGAGTTGAGCGCCCATATTTTCAAAGGGATTTTCAAGTTCAATTTCTTTTGCAATGGTAACGCCGTCGTTAGTTATAAGGGGAGCGCCGTACTTTTTATCAAGCACAACGTTTCTACCTTTGGGACCAAGTGTAATTTTAACAGTATCGGCAAGGGTGTTAACACCGGCTTCTAATGCCTTTCTTGCTTCTTCTCCGTATTTGATTTGTTTAGCCATAATTATTCTCCTTATTCTACTATTGCTAAAATATCGCTTTGTTTAATAATAGTAAACTCTTTACCGTCAATTTTAAAGTCGCTACCTGCGTATTTTGCGTATAAAACAACGTCGCCAACCTTAACTTGCATGGTAACTTCTTTACCGTCTATTATACCGCCGGGGCCAACGGCCACAACGGTTGCCGTTTGTTGCTTTTCTTGCGATGCAGAGGGAAGAATAAAGCCCGTTTTGGTTGTTTCTTCTTTACCGCCCGCTTCTACAACGACTTTGTCGAACAATGGTTTTATATTCATAATTAACTCCTTTTAAAGCCTTAAATGCATTTTAGCACTCTCGACCTTTGATTGCTAATTCTATTATAAACATATAAAATAATTTGTCAATAGATTAGTGACATATTTTTCAAAAAAAATGGTGAAAAATGCGTGTTGTTTAACATAAAAATATTGCAAATACGTTTATTATATGATAAACTAATATAAAAAAATTACGGAGTATATTATGAATAAGTGGGATAAACGCTTTATTGAAATGGCAGAAGTTGTTGGAAGTTGGTCAAGTTGCTACCAAGAAGGTAGGCAAGTTGGCGCAGTTGTTGTTAAAGATAAACGCATTTTAACAACGGGCTATAACGGCGCTCCTTCGGGAATTAAGAGTTGCAAAGAAAAAGGCGAGTGTTTAAGAAAAAAACTTGGAATACCATCTGGCACGCGCCAAGAAACTTGTTTTGCCGTTCACGCAGAACAAAACTGCATTTGTCAAGCAAGTAAATTAGGCGTTTCGCTTGAAGGTGCAACCATTTACGTTACGCACCAACCTTGCGCTATTTGCACTAAAATGATAATAAACTCGGGAATTAAAAAAGTTATTTACAAATACGGCTATCCCGACGAGTTCTCGCGCGAACTTTTAAAAGAAGCGGGCGTTGAACTTATTAAATATGAAGAATAAGGAGTTATTATATATGGAAAAGAAAAATCCTATCGTAACTATTACGATGAATTCGGGTGATGAGATTAAGGTTGAACTTTACCCCGAAATTGCACCCAACACCGTTAACAACTTTATTTCGCTTGTAAATAAGGGTTATTATAACGGAATAATATTCCATAGAGTTATTGCAGGCTTTATGATTCAAGGTGGCGACCCGTCTGGCAACGGCACAGGTGGCCCTGGTTATTCTATTAAAGGTGAGTTTACTCAAAACGGCTTTAAAAACGACTTAAAGCACGTTCGTGGCGTTATATCTATGGCTAGAACTATGATGCCAAACAGTGCAGGCTCGCAATTTTTCATTATGCATGCAGATTCGTTTTATTTAGACGGTCAATACGCAGGTTTTGGTAAGGTTATATCTGGTATTGAAACGGTTGATAAAATTGCTGAAACTAAAACCGACTGGGGCGATAGACCATATGAAGACCAAATTATGAAGTCCGTTACCGTAGAAACTTTTGGCGTAACTTACCCAGAACCCGAAAAGGTATAATTTAAAGCCCCGAACTTTGTTCGGGGCTTTTTTTATTGTCTTCTTAAATCTTCGCCGTTAAATGGAATAAATAACGTTTCAGTTTTATTTGAAAGCCTTGATAAAAGGCGTTCGTTATAGCGCGCGTATAATTCGTCTGTTGTAAGGTTAGTGGTTATTATAAAGTGCTTTTTAAGCCCGATACGCGTTGATATTACCGAAAGTAAATAGTCTACGGTAATATTGTTATAAAGTGGCTCTGTGCCAAGGTCGTCTATAACTAATAAATCGCACTCTGATAGCATTTCAAAACTTAAAACTCTATCTGCTTCGCCAACGTGCATTTTTATAAATAAGTTATTTAGTTCAGTTGCGCTAAAAAATACGGTAGAAAAACCTTTAAGAGCAAGTTCGGTTAAAATGCATTTAGAAAGATGCGTTTTACCAGAGCCAACGTTGCCCATAAAAACGAAGTTGTTAACTTTGGTGTTAGGGAAGGTTTTAGCGTACGATTTAGCAATTTCGTAGTGTTTTTTTAGGCTAGGGCACGATTTTGAACTTTTAAAACTGCAAGTTTGTTGTCTATTTGCGCCTAATTCTTTTAAAATATAGTTTGAAATATGCTTTAAATAGCATTTACAACGCTTGCCATCTACAATGCCCGTATCTTTACAAATAGGGCACTCGTAATTATATTTTACAAGGCTTGCGCTTTTAATAATATCTTTAAGTTTTAAAGTTAAATTATCAATTTCAGTTTGAACTTTTTTAGCGCTTTCGGTATCGCCTGTGTATTTAAGTTTGGCAAGTTCAAAGTTTTTTGCGCCTATTTCGTTTTCAATTTCAATAAAACCTTCAATATTTTCAAGTATTTTACGATTGTGCGATTTTATTGTAAGCATTTTCGATTTAAGTTCGTTATAATAATCGTTAATGCTTGTAAGTACTGCTTTTGAATTGAGCATAATTAAACCTCAAAATCTTCAAATGACTTTAAGAGTTCGTCTAGTTCTTCGGTAGTGTAAGTTCGCTCGTTTTTAAAGTGAGAAGATTTGTTTTCTTTATTTTTATTAGATGTTGTGTTTTTAGGTATTTGGCTAACGTTAAACACGCCTTGACTTTTCCAGTTTGAAAGAATGGTGTTAATGTAAGCAACGGGGCGGGTGGTGTTGGTTGATAGTTTAGATGCTTCTAAAATCATATCGTCGGTAAAGCCCCAAGTGCGCCACGTTTCAAGGCACTCTCTATCCCAGTTATTAGGCTTGCGTTCAACACCTGCATAAGATAGAAATTGTGCGATAAATCCGTCGTTTTTATGATATTTTTCAAGATATAATGTTATGCTTTGAACGGTTATTAAACCAAGTTTATAAAGGTTTGAAATAGTGTCGTTCATAAGTTCTAAACTGCGCTTATTTTTCTTAAAACAGTAGTTTGCAACGAATAGTAAAGTTTCGCCGTTAAAGCCTTTAGAAAGCCAGGGTGAAACGTAAGTTTCTAAAACGTTATCTAAAACTTCAATATATAAACCAAGTGCTTTAGTAATTTTTGCAGACAGTTCAAACATATCGTTTTTGCGTGCAAAATACGCTTTAGCGTCAACTTCGGTAAAGCATTTGTTAGAGTATAATTCTTCAAGTGCTTTATCAAGTTTTTTAATGGTTTTAGATTTAGATATTTTAATAACTGCAAGTATAAACGAGTGTTCAAAACCAAGTTTATCAGTCCAACGTTTATATGCTTGCATATCTTCAATTTCGGGCGATTTTTTGCTTTTTAAAGCCTTGAATACTTCGCCGATTTCGCTAGTAGAAACGAAATAGCCTTCAAGTTCTTTTTCGATAAGTTCAGGGGTGGTAACTCCACGACTAATAAAGTCTTTTGCAACGGTGGTTATATACTTATAACCAATATCGTTACCTTTAAGGTCGGCGCAGTAACGAATAAGCATAATAAACGCGTCGGTTTTAAGCGAAGTGTTTTCTAAAAGATTATAATACTCGTTATATTCGGTAACTGAAATCATTCTTCCAGTAATAATCGACTGAACTGCCTTTGAAAACTCCTCATATTTTTCAGGATTAAGTCTTCTATAACGTAAGGTTGATTCGTTTAAAGGGTAGTAACTAACTGAAAACGGTTCTTGCGACGTTATAGATAAAACGCCAAACTCATCCCAGTACTTAAAGTAATCAATTACGGTGTTAACGTCCATTTCAAGAGCCTCTGCAAACGCTTTAACGCTACTTGCGCCGTCTTCAGCGTTTTGGCATAGGTAAAGACCGTATAGGTAAACCTTTACGGCGTCGGTAGGGGCGTCGGGCATAAAGTGAATAATAAATTGATTATCAACGTAAGTTTTACCCGATTTTATATTATCTTTAGAAAAAGTACAAAAGGACATAATACACCTTAAAATATTAGTTATATAATATTAAACTAAATTAATAATTTTTGCAAGCCTTTTATTTTAAAAAAATAAAATCACTAAATGTTGGGTGTTAAACGCTTTTAAGGTACAAGTGTTAAAAGTTAACGCCTATTTTAAACAGATATAATGCTTTCATATAAAAAGTTTAAAAATTGCCGATAATATCGCAAAATATGAAATATATTCTAAAATTGTTGAAACTAAAAATTAAAATTATTTTTAAAAAGTTTTAAAAATCGCTACCAAAAACTAAATAAAATGTGTATAATATTAGTTAATTATAATATTGCGCGAGCGCCAGCGCATTTAGGCGCGCATACACGATATGAAACCATCAATTTTAACACCCGTTACTCTTTGGGAAAACTTTAATAGTTTACTGCCTTTACAAATTAGCACGATTAAGTCGTATTCGCTTAATAAGGCAGTAATTTCTCACGTTTATTTTTCAGGAAGAAACGTGGGGGGTGAAAGAGTTAGAATATTCGGCGTTTACGCACGCCAACCAAATAAAAAGGCAAACACTATAATTCTTTTGCCAGACGTTAGAAGTGGTGTTAGCGAAGATTTGGTTATTCACTTTTCATCGCTTGGTTATAACGTTTTAAGCGTTGACCTTGGTGGCTCGGCCGATTTTAAAGAAAATTATACGAGATATCCCGAAAAAATAAGTTATGCAAACTACTTAACTGCCGGCGAAACCTTTTACAGTGCAAAAAACGGCGCTGAAAAAACCTGTTGGTACGAATGGTGCGCAGTTGCTAAATACGCCGTTTCGTTTGTTAAAGAGTTAACCCCAAACGCAAAAATAGGCGTTTTAGGCGTAAAATACGGCGCCGACGTTGCTTGGATGCTTACAGGTAGCGACGATAGGGTTACTGCATCTACATTTGCTTTTGGTGCAGGTTGGCACGCTTATAAAGGCTTGTATAAGTACGCCGATAGCGACCTTGAACTTAACGACGAGCGCTATCGCTTTATATCGGGCGTTGACTCGCAATCGTACGCTCAAAACGTTAAAGTGCCCGTAATGTTTATGTCAACCACGAATAACGAAGAGTTTGACGCCGAACGTTCGCTTGACACGCTTCAAAGGGTTTCTAACGAAGATAGGTGCTGGTTTGCCTTTATTACCAACGCAAAAGACGTTTTAGATGCTAAATGTTTACAAAACGTTGAACTTTTCTTTGAAAAGTTTATTAGTGGTAGAACGGTTAAGTTTTATCAGCAACCAAAACTTGAATCGGAAATAATTGATGAAGAAGTCGTTTATAAAGCAGAAGTTTCTAAACTTTCAGACGTTGATAGGGTATATTTATTTTCTTCGTTTAACGATATAACGCCCATAAATCGCGTTTGGGTTGTTTTATATCCACACGAAATCACTAAAAATCAAGTATTTTTTAAACGTAAAATATTTGGTAAGGTTACGTTTGAAACTTCGTTCGTTACCGTTGTATATAAAAACGGCTTAACGCTTACTTCACGCTTTAACGCTAAAAAAATTAACGTTTTATCGGGAACTAAGCTTCCAAACGTAGTTTATAGCACCTATAATATTCACTCGTGCTTTATCGTTAAGGATGGCGACTTGAAACTTTTAGGCGAAGTTTTCCCAAAAGATAAACTAGTTGACTTTATAAGCGGTCCGCACGATATTTTAGGGCTTTCAACCAAGTACGACGTTTATACTTATTCGGTTAAAAACTACGCCGATAAAATTAGCGACAAATCGTTTATTCAATTCGATGCTTATACCCCAGTGCCAGACGCTCTTACCTTAACTTTCACCTTAACTAGCGGGCAAGAGTTTTCTTCAACCGTTAATTTAGATGGTAAAGGCGAGTGGCAACGCGTTACCGCTTATATTTCCGAGTTTAAAAACGAGATTGGAATGCCGTTTAAAAAGCATGAAGAACTGCTTTCACTCAAACTTTCTTCGCTCGGTGCAACTGCAATTAACAACATATTGATTTTATAGGTTTAAAATGGTTAAATTAGGCGATAAAATCCTTACTAAAAAGGCGCACCCCTGTGGAAGTAACGAGTGGACTGTTATTAGAACGGGTGCCGATATTAAAATTAAATGCTCAGGCTGTGGCAGAATAGTTATGCTTACGGTAACTGAACTTGAAAAGCGCATTAAAAAAGTTTTGTAACATGATGGAAAACACCCCACTTATTAAAGAAGAAAACAAACAAAATCCACGCGAAACGATATTTTTTATTATTACGCTGTGTGTTTTCATAGTAATATTCTTGCTTACCAACGTGTTTTTTTCGGTGGTTATGGTTTCGGGTGACTCTATGCTCGACACGCTTTACGACGGCAACGTTTTAGTGGTTTCACGCCTAGTAGAGCCAAATTACGGCGACGTTATAGTTTTTGAAGGCGATAACGGCAAAATTATTAAGCGAGTTATTGCAAAAGAAGGCGATTCTATTTATTCAGACGGCACTAACGTTTACCTTAAAAAGCAGGGCGAAAGCGAGTTTACGATGCTTGAAGAAACTTACGTTAAAAGCGCAACGCTTGCATTTAACGAAGTTACCGTTCCCGAAAACGGCTATTTTGTTCTAGGCGATAATAGGGCAATTAGTAACGACAGTAGATATTTCGGCGCAGTTGATAAAGAAAGCGTTTTAGGCGTTGTAAAGCAAAGCGTTATAGATAACACTAACGTTTACACTAAACTTTTTGGTTGGATTTTTAATTTATGAACTACCTTTACTCACTCGATTACTTAAATAAAAACGAAAAACAGTTAAAACTTTTAGTTTTAATTTATTCGATAATCATATCTTTGTTTGCAATAGGAATAGTTACAGTAATTGTAATTTACGCTAACGAACCTTTTGGAACAACGCTAAGAACACCACTTATTTGGATTTTAATAACTCTAACTGCAGTTGCAACGATTTTTAGTTTTTTCTATTTTTCGTTAATACTAAATCCCGTAAAAAATTACGTTAAGTTTTTAAAATATACCGTTTTTGGTACAAGGTACAAGGTAGACTTAACCGTACTCGACGTTTTTTACCAACCACAAAATTACCGTGGTTTAGACTTTTATAGGCTTTTAACTTTAGAGTGGAGCGACGCTAAAAACGATTACGTTGAGCATACCGTTTTAGTTGATGCAAACGTTGTTTTAGAAGGCGTTAATAAAGGCGATATTTTAACTTGCGAACTTGCATCTAGTTGTTTAGTAGGATATTCAAAGGGAAATTATGAAAAGAAGTGAAATTAAAACTGAATACACTTGGAACACCGAAGATATACTTTCTGGAATAAGCGAGTTTAACGATAGGTTTTTAAATCTTGAAAAGCAAGTTGATTTTTCAATGTTTAAAGGCAAACTTTCAAGCCCCGACGTTATTTTAGAGTGCTATACAAAACTTTACGACGTTTACTCTGAACTTGAAGTTTTAGCAGTTTACGCCATGATGAAGCGCGACGAAAACGGCGCAGACCCCGTTGCAAACGAATTAAACTGCAAAATTGACGACTTGTCCGTTAAGTTTAGCGCAGAAACTTCGTTTATAGACCCAGAACTTTCAACGCTAGGCAAAGATTTTCTTGAAAACTTACTTAAAGACGGGCGCTTTAACGATTACGAACTTGACATAAAGCGTTTAATAGACTTTTTGCCACACCTTTTAAGCGCCGAAACTGAAAACGTTTTATCGCTTGGTGGTAAAGTTTACGGTGGCTATCACGACGCGTTTTCTATGCTTGATAACGTCGACCTTGATTTTCCAACTATTAAAGTTGATGGTAAAAAGGTTAGGGTAACGCACGCAACGTACTCGTCGCTACTACAAAACCCCGATGAAAAGGTTAGAAAAAACGCCTTTAAATCGTATTACAAAGCGTATTTAAAAGTGCTTAACACCATAACTGCGCTTTACCGTGGCAACGTTGATAAAAACGTGTTCTTATCTCGCGTTAGAAAGTTTAATTCATCGCTAGATAGGGCGCTTTTCGGTGAAGAAGTAGATAAATCGGTTTATAACAACTTAATAAAGCAAACTCATAAAGCGCTTCCAACGCTACATCGCTATATATCGGCTAGAAAGCAAATTATGAATAAAACTATTCATATGTACGATTTATACGTTCCATTAACCGAAAACGCCGATTTAAAACTTGATTATAACGAGGCGTTTGACCTTGTTTTAAAGGGTTTAGAGCCACTTGGAAACGATTATATTAACCTATTATTAAAGGCTAAAAACGAGCGTTGGATTGACGTTTACGAAACTGAAGGTAAGCGTAGTGGCGCTTATAGCGTTTGCGTTCATAATTTAAAGCATCCGTTCGTACTACTTAACCACACAAAAACGACGCATAGCGTGTTTACGATAGCGCACGAACTTGGCCACGCTATTCACTCGCATTTTTCTAAAACCTATCAGCCTCGCACCAAGTCAGATTATAAAATATTCGTTGCAGAAGTAGCGTCTACAGTGAACGAAGTGCTACTTATTAAATATTTAATAGCAAACGCTAACGATAATAAAACGAAAAAATACTTCCTTTCATATTATTTAGATACCGTTAGGACAACGCTATTTAGGCAAACGATGTTTGCAGAGTTTGAAGAAAAAGCACACGCTTTAAGCGAGCAAGGTAGCCCGCTTACCAAAGAAACTTTAAACGCAATTTACCTTAAACTTAACAAAAAATATTACGGTAAAAGCGTTGTTTCAGATAAAGAAATTGCTTACGAATGGGCTAGAATACCGCATTTTTACAGTGCGTTTTACGTTTACAAGTACGCAACGGGTATAATTATCGCTATTGCAATTGCTGAAAAAATACTTTCGGGCGAAAAAGACGCCGTTAAAAACTACTTTAAGTTCTTATCTTCAGGCGCTAGCGATAAGCCCACCGAACTTTTAAAACTTACAGGCGTTGATTTAACTTCAAACGAAGCGTTTGAGTTAGCGTTTAATTCGTTTGAAAACGCCCTTATTGAATTTGAAAAACTAAATTAAGGATAAAATTATGGTAAAAGAACAAAATCAAAGCGTACCTTATTCGCTTGAAGCCGAACAAAGCGTTTTAGGCTCAATTTTAATAGATAGAGATTTGCAGTTTGAAATCGTTGCAAAACTTAAACCCGACGATTTTTACGTTGAATCGCATAGGTTTATATTTCAAGCAATGTCAGACCTTGTTAGTGAAGGTAAGGCAATAGACTTCGTTACCGTTATCGACGTTCTTTCAAAAACCCCTGCTTATCGTAAATCGCAAGGCGAAAAGGGCAACGAACAACTTTTATCAAGCCTAGAAAGCAAATCAATGCTCGATAGGGTTGGTGGTATAGACTACGTTACCGAACTTTCATCAAAAACTCCGTCTGCTGCAAACTACGAATATTATTTAAATATCGTTCTACGCGATAGCATACTTCGCAAACTTATAAGAGCATCGCAAAATATCGATAAAGATGCAAGGTCTTCGTCTAGTAGCCGTGCGTCTATTTCTTACGCAGAAAAACTCGTTTACGATATTAGCGAGAGCCAAGACACGTCGTCTTTAACCAACATTAACGACAACGTAGACGAAGTTTTAGATACCTTCCAAAAAATCCAGTCGGACAAGAACTATTTGCAAGGTTTATACACCGGTTTTACGGGGCTTGACGACCTTACTAACGGCTTACATAAAGGTAACCTTATAATTTTAGCGGCGCGCCCGTCGGTTGGTAAAACTACGCTTGCTATGAACATTGTTGAAAACGTTGCTATGCGCCACAACGCAGTTTGCGCTGTTTTTGCACTTGAAATGACAAAGCACGAACTTACCGAACGTATGATTACTTCTATCGGCGACGTAAGTAGTAAAAAGGCTAAAAAGGGTAAACTTAACGCCGAAGACTGGCAAAAGTTTTGGGACGCCAAAAAGATTATGCAAAACTGCAAAATCTTTATTGACGACACGTCGATGACTACAGTACCCGAAATATTAAGTAAATGCAGGCGTTTAAAGAGTATGAACGGTGGAAAACTCGACCTTATTGTAGTTGACCATATTCAACTTATGAACGCGGTTAAATCTGCCGAAAACCGTCAAGCAGAAGTTACCGAGATTTCGCGTGGACTTAAAATGATAGCAAAAACGCTTGAAGTTCCCGTTATTGCGCTTTCACAACTTAGCCGTGACTCTGAAAAGGGTAAAAGAAAACCACAACTTGCCGATTTAAGAGAATCGGGCGCAATCGAACAAGACGCAGACGTTGTTATGTTTATTCATAGGCCTGACCGTGTTGCTAATGAAAAAACTGAAGAAGCTCAACCACAGTCTAGGGTAGAAGCCGAAATTATAGTTGCTAAAAACCGTTCGGGTGAGTGCAACTCGTTTAAACTTTTATTTAAGGGTGAGCAAAGTAAGTTTGTTAATATTGCGTTTAACCCCGTTGAAATGCCTGCGTATATGAACAAACAAGCACCCGACGAACCCGTTGACGACGGTTACGACCCAAGCGTTCCCGTTGGCGAACCGCCTATGGAAGACGAGGACCCGCTTTACTAATGAATACCACAGTTTCAAAAATCACTAATAACTCGCTTGAAATCGCTAAAAAACTAATTGAAAACGAAGAACTCGTTGCTTTTCCAACCGAAACGGTTTACGGTTTAGGTGGGCTTGCAACTAGCGATAACGCAGTTCAAAAAATATTTACTGCAAAGGGCAGACCAAGCGATAATCCACTTATAGTTCACGTTCATAGTGGTTACGATTTAACTAAACTCGTTAGCGTTGAGCACCCTTACGTTTACGACCTTTTAAAAGCGTTTACACCAGGACCTTTAACACTTGTGTTAAAGAGTAAAGGCGTAGTTTCAAAATACGTTTCTTGTGGGCTTGATACGCTTGCAATTAGAATACCATCGCACGAAGGTTGTCAAAAGTTTTTAAAAACGGTTAATTTGCCTATTGCGGCGCCTTCTGCAAACGTTTCAAAGCACACTAGCCCAGTAACGAGTGAACACGTTTATGCCGATTTAAACGGAAAATTAAGCCTTATTCTAGACGGGGGAAAGTGTATAGGTGGTATCGAATCAACCGTTTTAGACGTTACGAGTGAAACGCCACTAATTCTTCGTTCAGGTTTAATAACAAGAGATATGATTATTTCTGTTGTGGGAAAATGTGAATATGCCGATAAGCCCGTTGGAGATAAAGTTCGTTCACCGGGTATGAAATACACGCATTACACCCCTAAATGCGATACCGTTTTATTTAGTAGAAGCGAACTTGATTTAGCGCAAAAAGCATATGATAATTACCTTTCGTTAGGTAAAACGCCGTATTTTATGTGCGATAATATAGTTTCGCAAAAATTAAACGGCAACAAGTTATTACTTGGTACTACGGCAGAAGAAATTGCATCGAACTTATACTATAAACTACTAGAAGGGGAAAAGGTTGCCGACGTTATTATTGCAGTTAAAATACAAACGGGCAGTGAGATTGACGTTGGCGTTATGAATAGACTTGAAAAGGCTTGCAAGCCTTATAAAAAAGAAGGTGAATTATGAAAATAGCATTTGGTTGTGACCACGGCGGTTTTATCGCAAAGCAAAAACTATTTGAATACTTTGAAAGTAAAGGTTTTGAAGTGACCGACTACGGTTGTTTTGATGAAAACTCGGTTGACTATCCCGATATAGCGTACCCCGTTTGCAAAGACGTTCAAGCGGGTGACTCTACTTTTGGCGTTTTAGTATGTGGAACGGGTATAGGTATGAGCATTGTTGCAAACAAGATAAAAGGCGTTCGTTGCGCTCACGTTACCGACGAGTTTTCTGCCGAAATGACTAGGCGCCACAACGATACTAACGTTATTGCGCTTGGTGGTAGAATATCTACCGTTGAAGAAATAGTTAAGTACGTTGATATTTTCTTAAATACTCCGTTTGAAGGCGGAAGGCATTTAAATAGAGTCAACAAAATTAAAATAGTAGAAGAAGAAAACTTTAACTAAACCTTTTGGAGGGAATATGAATAAAGTAAAAAAAGCCGTTATACCCGTTGCGGGCTATGGCACGAGGTTTTTACCTTATACAAAAGCGGTTCCCAAAGCGATGTTACCCATACTTAATAAACCCGCTATTCAAATTATTTTAGACGAAGTAGTTAAGAGTGGCATTACCGACGTAATGTTCGTTGTCGGCTATAAAAACGCCGTTATTAAAGACCATTTTAGCCCGTCTAAAGAACTTGACGAAGTTTTACTCGAAAAGGGTAAAACAGAGTTTTATAACGCCGTAAAATACCCCGAAACTATGGCAAATATAACGTTTGCATATCAAGAAGAGTTAACGGGAACTGCAATAGCAATAGAAGTTGCAAAAGAATTCGTTGGTAACGAGCCTTTTGCCGTGCTTTTTGGCGACGACGTTATGTTTAACGAAAATAAGCCAGTAATAGGTCAACTTATAAGCGTTTTTGAAAAAACGGGCAAAACCGTTATAGGTTGTAAGCACGTTTCTCGTGAAGACGTTACTAAATACGCATCGGTTGAATATTCAAGCGTAGAAGGTAGCGTTTATAGCGTAACTAAAATAACCGAAAAACCCAAACTTGAAAACGTTAAAAGCACGTTATCGCCACTTGGAAGATACGTCGTTACGCCCGATGCCTTTTCTATAATAGAAACGCTCAAGCCAAGCGTAAACGGTGAATATCAGTTTACCGACGTTTTAGACGTTTTATCTAGAAAGGGTGGAGTTACTGCGTTAGAGTTTGAAGGAATTCGTTACGATATGGGCTCTAGGCTTGGTTATTTAAAGGCAAATATTGAATTCGGTCTTCGCGACCCCGAACTTAAAGAAGAACTTTTATCTTACATAAAATCATTAAACGTTTAATTTATGGCAAACTACACTAAAGGATTTACGCTAGTTATAAATAACGCCGACGAACTTAAAAACAAGTTCGGCGTTTCGTATATAAGTACAGAACTCGTTTTGTACTCCGTTTTGCTTACTCCAAAATGCGAGGCGTGTACATACCTTAACGCTTTCGGCGCTACTAAAGATAACGTTTATCCTTATTTAAGAAAAAACCTTAAACAGCGCAACGTTTTAGGCTTAACGCCGAAAATGAAAGTTGCAATTAACGAAGCAAGGGCAATTTCTAACGCTCACGGCTTAACTTTCGTTTCAACCGAGCATTTGGTTTTAGGCATTATTCGCGTTGAAGATAGCAAGGCAACTAGCATTTTAAGAAGTTTAGGCGTTGACCTTAATTCACTTTATTCTAAACTTATAGAAAAATCAAAATTAGCAAACCAAAGCGATAGCGAAACTACTCAAACTCAAACGCTAGAAAAACCCGAAAATAAGCCCGTAAGGCAAATTGTAACGCCACTTGAAGGTTTAGGTTTTGACTTAACTTTAAGGGCTAAAAACGGTGAAATTGACCCCGTTATAGGTAGAACTGAAGAAATTGCAAGGGTTATTCAAACTCTTTCTAGAAAAACCAAAAATAGCCCCGTTTTAGTAGGTGAGGCAGGTGTTGGTAAAACTGCGGTAGTCGAGGGTTTGGCGCAAAAAATCGCAAGTGGCGAAGCGCCCGAGTTTTTAAGAGATAAAATAGTTTTCTCGCTTGATATTGCAAGTGCGCTTTCAGGCACTAGATACCGTGGTGATTTTGAAGAAAGGCTTAAAAAGGTTACCGATTACGCCGTTAAAAATAAAAACGTAATTTTCTTTATTGACGAAATACATAACATAGTTGGCGCAGGTAGCACGCAAGACGGTAATTTAGACGTAGCCGAACTATTAAAACCACTTCTTGCTCGTGGCGAAATATCACTAATAGGTGCAACTACGAGCGCTGAATATACTCGCTTTATAGAAAAAGACCCTGCGCTTGAAAGGCGTTTTCAACCCATAACCGTTAGCGAGCCTTCAATTGAAGATAGTATCAAAATATTGCAAGGCATTAAAACTGCTTACGAAGCGCACCATAAAGTTTTAATTACTAACGAAGCGATAGAAACTGCCGTTAAACTTTCGGCTAGGTATATTCAAGATAGGTTTTTACCCGATAAGGCTATTGACCTTATTGATGAAACGGCATCTAAAAAGCACGTTGAAATTACTTCAACTCCACAAATTATTATCGACCTTGAAAATAAAATTAAAAGTTTAACTGCAGAGCGTGACTACGCTATGTCTAAAAAGGACCTTGACACTGCTAGGGATGCTGATAGACAAATTGCCGAGGCAACTGAGAAAATTAACAAGGAAAAATACAAACACTATAAAAAACGCAGTGAAAGTGACGGGGCAGTTACCGCCACCGACGTTAAAAAACTTATAAGTTCTTGGACTAAAATACCCGTAACCGATTTATCTAGCGACGACAAGGCAAAACTAATGTCGCTTGAAGATGAACTTTATAAAAGGGTAATAGGTCAGTCGCAGGCAATAGAAAGCGTTGCTCGTGCAGTAAGGCGTTCAAGGGCAAACGTTAACGACCCCGATAAACCTATCGGCTCGTTCTTGTTCGTTGGTCCTACGGGCGTTGGTAAAACCGAACTAGCAAAAGCGCTTGCAGAATGTGTGTTTGGAGATAAAAACTCGCTTATTCGCTTTGATATGAGCGAATATCAAGATAAAACTTCTATAAATAAACTTATAGGTTCTGCGCCCGGTTACGTTGGTTACGAGCAAGAAGGTTTACTTGTTGATAAAGTAAGAAAAAATCCGTATTCTGTAGTACTGTTTGACGAAATTGAAAAAGCCTCACCCGAGATTTACGATATTTTACTTCAAGTTATGGGCGAAGGTAGGCTTACCGACAATAAAGGTAGGTTAGTAAGTTTTAAAAACGCCATTATTATTTTAACTTCTAACACTGGTTATTCACAATCTTACAAAAAAACGGTTGGTTTTGGTGGTGGAAATGAAGATTTAAGCGTTGACGACGCTTTAAAGTCAACTTTTAAACCAGAGTTTTTAAACAGACTTGACGAAATAGTTAACTTTAACCGTCTTACTGAAAACGACTGCTACGACGTTGCCGATATTTTAATTAACGTTTTAATAGCGAGAGTTAACTCGCAAGGCTATAAATTATTTGTTGAAAACTCTGCGATGGACGTTATCGTTAACAAAGGGTACTCGCACGCGTACGGCGCGCGCAATATTAAAAGAGTTATAGCAACCGAAGTTGAAGATTTGCTTTCCGACGCTATAATTTCAGGTGAAATAACCCCAGGTGATACCGTTACTGTTTACGCTAAAAACGGTGTAGTTACTTACAAGAAGGATTAACATGGAAATAGGAATATCAACTGCATCGCTTTTTAAGCGTCAATATAATGAAGACGCGCTTATTACTCTAAATGAATTAGACGCGCGCGTGTGCGAAGTGTTTTTAGGAACGTACCAAGAATATACCGATGATTTTGCTAAACTTCTTAAAGAAAGTAAGGGAAACCTAAACGTTCACTCTATACATACTTTAAACACTCACTTTGAGCCACAACTTTTCGGTGCAAATCCACGCGCCGTTGACGATGCTTATAAAATATTTGGAAACTGCTTAAATACTGCTAAACTTTTAGGCGCAAAATGCTATACCTTACACGGAATTGCAAGGTTTAAGCGCAACGTTTTATATAACGATTACGAAAAAATAGGCAAGCAAATGCTTAAAGCAAAAGATTTTGCTAAAACTTTTGGCGTTGAACTTTGCCTTGAAAACGTAGAGTGGGCATATTATAATCACGTTGGTTTTTATACCGAAATAGTTAAGTATTGTCCCGACCTTAAAACGTGTTTAGACGTTAAGCAGGCAAGAATATCGGGCGATAGTTATAAAGATTATATAAAGGAAATGGGCTCGTCAATTCAAACCGTGCATCTTTCCGACGTTACAGAGAGCGGTGCAATTTGTTTGCCAGGCAAAGGTACTTTTAACTTTGAAGAGTTATTTAAACGCCTTAAAGACGTTAATTTTAAAGGCAATATGCTCATAGAAGTTTACACAAACGATTATGGCGAAATAGTTGAACTTAAAGAAAGCGTTGACTATCTTCGTAATTTAAAAGAAAAAATATTTTAAAATAAGGAGTTATTATGAACTACAAAAACAAAGAATGGTGCGACAGCATGAAATTAAGGTTTGATTACAACAATATGATGGACAAGTTTGTAGGCGCAAAAGAAGGTTTTTCCGATAAAGAAATTGAAGAAAATTACGCTTTTGCAGAAAACGCTTTTAATAAGTTTGCTAGAAAACGTGGTAGTGGTATGACCGGTTGGGCAGACCTTCCTTACGTTGAACGCCATTATTTTCACGACCTTTTAAACGTTGCTAAAAATATTAGAGAAAATTACGAGTATTTCGTAGTTTTGGGTATAGGTGGTTCGGCACTTGGCCCAACGGCAGTTTTCCAAGCACTTTGCCATCTTCGTTATAACGATTTACCAAAAGAAAAAAGGGGTGGACCAAAGTTCTACGTTGAAGATAACGTTGACCCAGAGCGTATGGAAGCCCTTTTGGACGTTATCGACGTTGAAAAAACCGTGTTTAACGTTATTACAAAGAGTGGCTCTACTAGCGAAACTATGACTCAATACCTTATCATTAACGATATTTTAACCAAAAAACTCGGCGATAAGGCTAGCGAGCATATTATAACAACAACTTCGCAATCTAAAGGCAATCTTATTAAAATTGCCCTTAAAGAAAATTATAAAACCTTTTATATTCCCGATGGTGTTGGTGGACGTTTTTCTGAACTTTCGCCCGTTGGTTTACTTCCTGCTGCAGTTTTAGGTATTGATATTTTGGAACTTTTAGAAGGCGCTAAATACGTTGACCTTCAATGCAACTACGAAAGCCCCTATAAAAACCCCGCTTTAATGAGTGCGCTTTTATCTTACTTATCGGTTAAAAAAGGCAAAAACATTTCGGTTATGATGCCTTATGCAGACGGGCTTAAATACGTTGCCGACTGGTACGCACAACTTTGGGCGGAAAGTATAGGTAAAGAAGTTGACTTAAACGGCAATAAGGTTTTTGCAGGTCAAACCCCCGTAAAATCGCTTGGCGTTACCGACCAACACAGTCAAGTTCAACTTTACACCGAAGGTCCTTTTGATAAAGTGGTAACTTTTTTAGCGGTAGATAATTATAGAAAAACCGTTAAAATCCCCGATGGTTGCGAAGATATTCCCGACGTTAACTTCCTTTGCGGTCACACTATGAACGAACTTATTCAAGCAGAACGCGTTGCAACCGAATATGCTTTAACCGTTAAAGAAAGATTAAATAGAACTATTTATCTTCCCGAACTTAACGCGTTTACACTCGGTCAACTTTTATTCTTCTTTGAACTTGAAACTGCTTATATGGGCGAAATGCTTGGTGTTGACACTTACAACCAACCCGGCGTTGAAAACGGCAAAAACGCAACTTACGCGCTTCTTGGCAGAAAAGGGTACGAAGAAAAGAAAAAAGAACTTGAAAACGCACCCAAAAAACTTGATAAATACGTTATGTAATAGAAAACCCCTTGCTAGTTGCAAGGGGTTTTTAATATCAATCGTTATCTCTACCAACTAAATAATCAATAGACACGTCAAAATAATCGGCAAGTAACCAAAGCGACGTTATGCACGGCTCTTTTTTCTTTAAAAGCCACGCGCTAATGGTATTTTGCTTAACGCCAATTTTTTCAGCAAGTTTAACTTGGTTAAGTTCTTGCTCTTTCATAAGTTCTTTAATTCTTTCTGCAATAATTATATTCATATTCACCTTTAATTATTGACATTTTATCACTATAGTGCTACAATTGTTTAAAATAGCCCCTTGGTGCTATATAAAACATTGCGCATATATAGGAGAAACTTATGAAAAAGAAAAGTATACATTTAATTTTTATTACCATTGGCTTTTTAGTTCTTGTTCTTGGCTCGCCATCATTAAGTATAACATCAAATAGTTATCATAATGCAGTATTTCCAATTCTTGTATTAGGTTTTTGCTTTTCAAGTTCTAAAACGTTAAATAAAGTAGGTTATGCAATTAACGCAGTGATAGGAATAAATGCAATTAATAGTTTAGAGTATTCAAGCGGGTCAATTTACACTTTAGGTTTACTTATAATGTTAGTCGGCTCGTTAACATATTTCTTTGCGGCAATTTGCAGTTTCTTTAGATTTACTAACAAAAGTAATAATAGTAAAGATAACGATAATGATAACAATTCTAAGTTATAAACTTAAAAATCTTTACGACCAAGTCATTACCAAAGAAGAGTTTGTTACTTTTAGCAAATAAAATAAACTTTCGCAATGTTTTATTGCCGAGCAAGATATTTGCTCGGCATTTTTTTTGCTTATTTTTCGTATTATATTATATGAAAAAACGCAAATGTAAAAAGAAGGGGATATTCGCTTTGTTTTTGGCGCTATTTTTATCGCTATTTTTTGCGCTATATTCAGTTTCTAACAAAATGCTAGTTGAAATAGGAACGGCTAATTTTAAAGGCGTTTTATCAACTGCATCGTATTACGCAATAGAAAAATCGCTTTCAACAAGTTACGCTTACGAAAATCTTATTAAAGTTTCTAAAAACTCAAGTGGCGAAATAACTATGATTACAACCGACGCTTATAAGTTTAATAGCGTTACAACGGCTCTTGCAAATTACGTTAGCGAGTATTTAACTAATTATGTAAACAAGGGCGTTGAAGTGCCTATCGGCGTTTTTACGGGTATAAGACTACTTGCAGGTTTTGGTGACAAAGTAAATATGCAGTTAATTGCAATAAACTCCGTTAAATGTGACGTAATATCAACTTTTGAAAGCGCAGGCATAAACCAAACTCGCCACACTTTATATTTAGACGTTACGCCCGATATTTCAATAGTAACGCTTGCAACAACAAGGGCGCTTGTTGATAATATTAGAGTTTTGCTTTACGATAATTTAATCGTTGGTACAGTTCCCGAAGTTTATTTAACCGGAACTGTGTTTTCGGCACATAAGTTCGTTTAAACGATTGACAAAAGACGCTTTTCTTATTATAATTTATATAAATATATAAAAACTATGATAAAGACAGACGTTTTTGTTGGCGGAAAGAGAAAAAAGCCGTTACGCTGAAAGGTTTTTACGCTCTGATAAAACGTTATTCACTTTTGAGTTGCAAGCCGAACTTTTAGTAAGCCGAGCCGTTCGTAACGTTATAACGAATAAGATACGGTTATTCCGTATAAATTAAGGTGGTACCACGCTAATACGGCGTCCTTTTTGGACGGCGTATTTTTATTTTTAAGGAGAAATTATGAACGAAAAGTTAAACGTAATTTTAGAAAACGCCAAACTTGATATAAGCGCGTCTAATTCGCTTAAAGAACTTAATGAAGTTAAAGTTAAATATCAAGGCAAAAACGGCGAAGTTACTAAACTTATGCAAGGTATGAGAGATATACCTAAAGAAGATAGGCCTGCATTTGGTAAAATGGTCAACGATTTGCGCACCGCAATCGACGAAGTTTACGCCGAACGTGAAACCGAACTTAAAAACGCCGAAATTAAACTTACTTTTGAAAAAGAAGAAATTGATATTACTCTTCCTTCAAAAAAGCGCGAAACGGGCACTTTACATCCTTTAACGTTAGTTAAAAACGAACTTATCGACGCGTTTACTAGCATGGGTTTTGAAATATTCGAAGGCCCCGAAATTGAAGAAGATTATTATAACTTTAAAATGCTTAATATTCCCGAAGACCACCCCGCACGCGATATGCAAGACACGTTCTATATAAACGATAATATCTTGTTAAGAACGCAAACTTCGGCAGGTCAGGTTAGGGTAATGCTTGATAAAAAGCCACCTATTAAGATATTAAGCCCGGGTAAAGTTTATCGTTCAGACGACGATGCATCGCACTCGCCTATGTTCCATCAAATGGAAGGTTTAGTAGTTGATAAAAATATTACTCTTTGCGACCTTAAAGGCACTCTTGACGAGTTTTGCAAAATGATGTTCGGTAAAGACGCTAAAACTAGGCTTCGCCCTTCGTATTTCCCGTTTACCGAGCCAAGCGTTGAAGTTGACGTTTCGTGTTCAGAATGCCACGGCAAGGGCTGTAAACTTTGTAAAGGTACCGGTTGGATTGAGATTTTAGGCGCAGGTATCGTTAACAAAAAGGTTTTAGAAGGTTGTGGAATAGATAGTGAAGAATATTCGGGCTACGCTTTTGGTTTAGGCATCGAAAGAATTGCTATTTTAAAATACAAAATACCCGATATTAGGCTCTTTTTTGAAAACGACGTAAGATTTTTAAAGCAATTTAAGTAATAGGTGAAAATATGAAACTTCCTTTATATTGGTTAAACGATTACGTTGATATTTCAGACGTATCGGTAGAAGAACTTAAAAACAAACTGTTTTCTTGTGGCTTTGAAGTTGAAGAAGTTATAGAAAACGGTAAAGATATATCAGGCGTTGTAGTCGGCGAAGTAATTTCGTGCGAAGCAATTCCCGAAACGCACCTTCATCTTTGTAACGTAGACTGTGGAAAGCACGGCGTTTTCCAAATATGTTGCGGGGCAGATAACGTTAAAGTTGGCATTAAAGCGCCCGTTGCACTCGTAGGTGCAACCGTTTACGCAACTGGTAAAGACCACGTTACCATTGAAGGCGTTATGACGATAAAAGCAGGCAAACTTCGTGGTTACGATTCGTTTGGTATGCTTTGCGCTGGTGGCGAAATAGGCGTTACCGAAGAAATGTATAAAGGCGCTTCTTACGACGGGCTTTTAATACTTGATAATTCTTTAAATAACGGCGACGATATTAAACCTATAGTTGGTCTTGACGAAGTTATTTTCGATATAGGCGTTACTGCAAACAGACCTGACTGTCAAAGTATTTTAGGTTTGGCGCGCGAAGTTTCGGCAGTTTTAAATAGACCCCTTAAAATGCCCGATTTAACTTATGAAGTTGCTAATTTTACCACCGAAGATAAACTTTCGGTTGAAGTATTAGCGCCCGACTTATGCCCACGCTACGTTGCAGGCTACGTTGGCGATATTAAACTTGGAGAGTCGCCAAAGTGGATGCAAAAACGCTTAAATAGCGTTGGAATTAGGGCAATAAACAACGTGGTTGACGTTACTAACTTCGTTTTAACTGAAATAGGTCAACCTATGCACAGTTTTGACTATTCGCGTTTAGAAGGAAACAAACTCGTTATACGTAGAGCAAACGACGGTGAGAAAATTACCACGCTTGACGATAAAGAGTTTGAACTTAATAGTTCTAACCTTTTAATTTGCGATGAAGTTAAAGGTCAATGTATTGCCGGTATTATGGGTGGTAAGGGTAGTTCAATAGACGATAATACCACCGAAATAGTGTTTGAATCGGCAATGTTCAAGCGCGATAGCATTAGAAAAACTTCACGCACGCTTGGTAAGCGCTCAGATTCGTCTTCACGCTTTGAAAAGGGCACCGACGCATATATTGCTATGCTTGGTATGAAACGTGCTTTATCGCTTATCAGTAGCCTTAAAATAGGTAAAATAGCGTCAACCGTTATCGACGTAAACGCAGTTGATTTAACTCCAAGAGTTCTTAATACAAAACTTTCTAAAATCAATAAAGTTTTAGGTATAAACGTTCCTAGTGATATCGCTTGCGACATTTTAAATCGCCTTAACTTTAAAACGGAAATTGTTGGCGATAACGTTACTTCAGAAATACCACCTTATAGAGACGACGTTGAAGATTACCCCGATTTAAGTGAAGAAATTATTAGAATATACGGTTACGACCATATTGAAAACACACTTTTAAAAGATGCGTCTATTACGGTTGGTGGTTTAAACAAAGAACAAAAAGACCTTCAAAAGGCTAAAAATTACCTTGTTTCGCAAGGCTTTAACGAAGCGGTAACTTATTCGTTCGTTTCTGAAAAGGAATACGACGTGTTCGGGCTTGACAAAAATAGCGATGAGTATAAGTTTATTAGGCTTTTAAACCCACTTGGCGAAGATTTATCGGTTATGAGAACGGCGGTAGTTCCGTCGCTTACTAGGGTAATTGCAACAAACCTTAACAAGAAGAACTTGTCTGGTAGGCTTTTCGAGTTTGCTAAAACTTATAACCCAAAAGCGTTACCGTTAACCGAACTTCCCGTTGAAAATGAAGTTTTAGCGCTTGGTATGTTCGGCGATGAAGACTTCTTTACCATAAAAGGCGTTGTTGAAGGCTTGTTTGAAACGCTTGGTGCAACCTTTAAGGCCGATTTTGTTAAATGCGAGCGTTCGTTTATGCACCCAACGAGAAGTGCCGAAATCGTTATGGGCAACCGTTCAATAGGTTATATAGGCGAACTCAACCCACAAGTTGGCGAGAAAATGGGCATTGATAAACGAGTTTACGTTGGTGAAATTAAATACGGCGTAATTTCTAAAATGCTTAACAGAAAACTTATTTTCAAACCTTTTGCAAAATATCCATCAGTTGAGCGCGACCTTGCTCTTGTAATGGATAAAAAGGTAACTAACGGCGAAACCATTAAAATTATAAAGAAAAACGCCGACAAATCGCTTGTTTCAGTTGAACTTTTCGACGTTTACGAAGGTAACCAAGTGTTAGAAGGCAAAAAGAGTATGGCTTACCACTTAACCTTCTCGCATTTGGAGCGTTCACTCACTCTTGAAGAAGTTGATAAAACGGTTGCAAAAATATTAGAAGGGCTTAAAAAAGCGGGAATAGAATTGCGTTAAAATTATAACCCACCGATTTTGGTGGGTTATTTTATTAAAAACACTTTAAAAAGTTTAGTTTTTGTTATATAATACCTATATGTGTGAAATATTAGCGCCCGTTGGCAATAAACAAAACTTAATAACTGCCGTTTCTGCGGGTGCAAACGCCGTTTACCTTGGGTTAAAGGACTTTTCTGCTCGCAAAACTGCCGATAACTTTTCGCTTGAAGAGTTAAAATACGCCGTTGCGTACGCTAAAACTTTTAACGTTAAAGTTTACGTAACAGTTAACACGCTCGTTAAAGAAAATGAAATCAACTCACTTTTAAACGCAATTAACGATGCTTACGCTTGCGGGGTAGACGCGTTCATTTTACAAGACCTGTTTTTAGGCAAACTTATTAAAGAAAAAATGCCTAACGTTACGCTTCATTTATCAACGCAAGCGGGCGTTTGTAATGAATACGGTGCAATTCAAGCAAAAAAATACGGATTTTCACGCGTTATTTTAGCAAGAGAAACAAAAATTAGCGATATAGAGCGCATTTCAAAAATAATTGAAACCGAAGTTTTTATTCACGGTGCGCTTTGCACTTCGCTTTCTGGGCATTGTTATTTTTCATCGTTTATAGGTGGAAATAGTGGTAACCGTGGCTTTTGCAAGCAACCGTGCAGAAAGAAATATTCATACGTTTATAATGGAAAAATTATAAAATCGGGCTACGTTTTATCGCTTGCAGATTTATGTAGCCAAAAAGATATTGTTACTTTAAAAGATTTAGGCGTTAAGTCGTTTAAAATCGAAGGACGTTTGCGTAGCGCAGAATACGTTGCTTCGGCAATACTTTTATACAAATCGGCTTTAAACGGCGAAAACGTTTCGCTTAACAATTTAAAAACTGCATACAATAGGGGCGATTATACTAGACTTTTAGGTTTTGGGCAAGAAAAATCGTTTATTTCTTCAAATATTCAAGGTCATAAAGGTTTAAGCGTAGGTAAAATTATAAAAGTGGTTAAAGACGTTATTTTTATAAGCCCAACTTACGATTTTAAGGTTGGTGACGCTTTTAAAATTATTAGAAACGGCGTTGAAGTTGGCAACGGAACGTGCTTAAATCAAAACGGCAAAACAGTTTTAAAATGCCACGGAAACGTTTTAGTGGGTGATAGCGTTAACTTAACTAAACGCGTTGATTTACTTGAAAGTTTGTGTATTAAAGAGCTAAAGGTTAGTATTACTGTTTTAGTTGATGCGTGCGCTAATAAACCTTTAACGTTAACTTGTGGCGATATTACGGTTTCTTCAAGCGATGCGCTTGAACTTGCAAAGAACGCACCGGCAACAAAACAAGACGTTATTAACTCACTTATTAAAACCGACGTTTATCCTTATGAAGTAAGCGTTGACTTTAAAAGTTTTGATGGTAAATCTTTTATAGTTAAAAGCGTTTTAAACCGTTTGCGCGCAGAGTTATACGCCAAATTATTTTATGGAAAAATATCAAATATTACTTATAAAATCGAAAAATATACTAATTTATGCATAACTGAAAACGGTTGCAATAACAGCGCAATTATTACAGATGATTTTAATTATTTAGAAAGTTACGACAATATTATTTACGCTCCACAAGATTATAACAACGTAAAATTACCACATAATAAAAAAGTTTGGCTTTACGTTCCTGCGTTTTGCTCGGGTAGCGATTTAGAAATTATAAATAAAATTGCTCCACACTTTCACGGCATTTACGGCGAAAGTTACTGGGCGCTTGAATATGCAATTCAAAAAGGCTTTAAACTTTTTGCAGGGTGTGGGTTTAACGTGTTTAACTCGCAAAACGTAAACGAACTACGTTTAAACGGCGTAAACGAGTTTTGCTATTCTAAAGAACTTTCATTAAGCGAAATTGCCAGTTTAAACTCTAACGGGTTCGTTTTAACAAACGGCGCAATCGAAGTTTTAGATTTAATATATTGTCCATTTTCTAAAAATTGCAAAAATTGCGAAATTAACGGCAATTTTGAACTTGTTGATGAAGATAGCAGAAGGTTTCCCGTTATTAAATATAAGTTAAGTGAGTGTAGATTTAAAGTGTTTAATAACGCTAAACTTAACTATAATTATAGTGGCAACCAAATTACCGATAATAGAGCATCGTTATCTCTTATTACAAAAGGCAATTTACAAAAAGGCATAAAATGATAAATAATAAAGTTTTAAAATCATTAGAATACGATAAAATACTCGAAACTGTGGCATCTTATGCAGTTCTCGGTTATTCTAAAAAGGCACTTTTAAGCGAAGTGCCAGTTTGTGATTATTTATCAGTTAAGCATAATCTTGATAAAACTTGTGAAGCGTATAACTTATATATAAACGGCGTTAAAGGCGTTATTTATTTCGACGTTTTAGACGATGCTTTAGAGCGTGCTAAAAAGTTAGCAACGCTTGTTCCTAGCGAACTATTGTCGGTTGCAAGACTACTTCGCTCGGCCAGAATAACTGCAACCGAAATATTCGAGTTTAGTGAAAACACTAGCATTTTAAGAGATATAGCAAATCAAATATTTTACGATAATTACTTGGAAAATGACATTTTTTCTAAAATAGTAAACGAAAATGAAGTTGCCGATAACGCTTCACAAAAACTCTACGATTTAAGAAAAAACATAAAAAGAATTAACGAGCGTATTAGAGAGCGTTTACTTTCATATATGCGTGCAGGCGCAAACAAATATTTACAAGATAACGTTGTTTCAATGCGAAACGGAAGATACGTCGTTCCCGTAAAAGCAGAACACGTTGGCTCGCTAAAAGGTTTTATACACGACAGGTCGCAAAGTGGTAGCACGTTTTTCGTTGAGCCACAAGAGATTTTAGATTTAAACAACGAACTTCGCCGTGAAATGCTTGCCGAAAGCGTTGAAGTAGAGCGTATTTTACAAGAACTTACACAAAACGTTTCGGCTATTTGCAATAATTTAGAAAAAGACGTTGAACTTTTAACCGATTTAGACGTTTGCTTTGCAAAAGCCGAATATTCTTATAAAGTTAAAGGTGTTTACCCAAAACTTAACGCAAACGGCGAAATAAGTATTGTTAAGGGTAGGCACCCGCTTATTGATAAAGAAAAAGTTGTTCCTATAACCATTTCTTTTGGTGAAACTTACAATTTTTTACTAATATCAGGCCCAAATACGGGTGGTAAAACAGTTACGTTAAAACTTGTTGGCTTGTTTACACTTATGGCAATGTCTGGCTTATACGTTCCAAGCGTTGAAGGTACAAAACTATCGGTTTTTGATAAAATATTTTGCAATATAGGCGATGAACAAAGTATTGAAAATAGTTTGTCAACCTTTTCATCGCACGTTAAAAATCTAGTTGATATTTTAAGCGGTGCAAACTCAAAATCACTCGTTTTAATAGACGAAATCGGCTCTGGTACAGACCCTGAAGAAGGCGCAGTTATAGCACAAGCAGTTCTAGAAGAACTTATAAATCTTAAAAGTTACGGCGTTATTACAACGCACTACTCGTCGCTGAAAGAATACGCTTTAATTGCAAGCCAAATTGAAAACGCTTCTATGGATTTTGACGGCGAAACCTTTGCACCACTATACAAACTTAACGTTGGCTCGCCGGGAACTTCTAACGCTATTGAAATATCAAGGCGTTTAGGACTTGATGAAAGCGTATTATTGCGTGCAAAATCGCTACTATCAAGTGAAAAGGTGGCGCTTGATAACGTTTTAAAACAAGCCGAAAAATCAAGAGTTGAAGCCGAAAACCTTAAAACTGAAATCGAGCGCATTAAAAATGAAGAAGTAAAACTATATAACGAACTTAAAAGTGAACGTGAAAAGTTTGAAAAAGAACGCGAGAAGTTTTTAGTAAAAGCAAAAGCAGAAGCAAGAAAACTTGTTAACGAAAAATTAGAAAACGCCGAAGAAATGCTTGCCGAAATGAAAGAAGTGTTTAAAAAAGCTGAGTACACTTCAAGCGATTACGTTAAAATGGCAACGCTTAAAAACAAAATAGAAAACGAAAAATATAGCGTTGAAAAGGGTGAAGAAACAAGCGTTCCATACAAGCCTGCAATTATTGAAAAACTTAAAGTAGGCGATACCGTATATTTAAAATCGCTTAACCAAAACGGTGAGATATTAGAAATTAACAAAAAAGGTAAAACTGCTTGGGTGCTTTCGGGCATTGTTAGAATAAACGCTAAAATTGCCGATATTTTCGTTATTTCTACAAATAATTCAAAGAAAGAAACACCAACGGTTTCCATAAAGCGCGAAAATCAGTTTGAAATTAAAACCGAACTAAACGTTATTGGTAACAACCTAGACGAAGCGCTTTTAAAATTAGATAAGTTTATTGATAACGCAGTTTTATCAAATTACGAAGAAATTAGGGTTGTTCACGGAAAAGGTCAACACGTTTTATCTTCAGGCATACACAAATCGCTTAAAAAAGATAGGCGAGTTGACAGTTACCGTTTTGGCAAATACGGCGAAGGTGAAAACGGCGTTACCATTATAAAGATTAAATAGTTGACTTTTTATCATTTTATGATAAAATTATTGTGCTATGAACGTTTACGAAATTACAATTGCACCGAAAAACGAGCGTGCAGATAAAATTAAAATGAATATTTTTGCAGTTTTAACTGCAATTAGCGTTACCGGTGCGCTAATTTGCTTTAACTTTGCATTTATGTGGGAAAATCTTATGTTTATACCCACCGTTTTGTTTGTGATTTTAATATTTGTGTTTCTATACGGAAAGCATCAATATTATAATTTTTACGACCTTTCGTTTTACGACGGCGAAATTAAAATTGTAAAAGTAAGAAACAATAACAAAAGGTTATTAATTGCTCGCTTTAACGGAAAAAATATAACAAAAATAGGTTTAGTTTCAAAAACTAACGTAGATTTTAAAGAATATAAGCGCTTAATAGCAACAAGCAAGATAGAAAGTAATTCACTTTTAATAACGTTTGAAGACGGGGAATCTAAACTTTTAGTTTTACCGTATGAAGAAGGTTTTTTAACGGCGTTAATAAGATACTACGGCGTTAACAAGTGCGAAAAAGGTTTAATTGAGTATATAAAAAGCAAATAAAATGAACAACGTTATTTATTTAGACAACGCGGCAACTACAAAACCGCTTAATAGCGCAGTTAAACGTGCAGAACAATATTTATTTGCCGATTTTTATAACCCTTCGGCAAAATATCACGGTGGAATTACTGCAAAAAACGCAATTAAAAACGCTAGGTCGTTAATTGAAAAGCAATTTGGCATAAATTACGAAGTGATTTTCACTTCTTGTGGCTCTGAAAGCGATAATACCGCTATTTTTTCGTATTTAAAACGTGGAAACGCCGTAACCACACTTGGCGAACACTCTGCCGTTTACGAGCCGTTTACACACTTTAAAAATAACGGTTACGACGCTAGGTTTGCAAGCCTTAACGAAGACGGAAGCGTTAACGTAGAAAACCTTTTAAGTTTAGTTGATAATAACACCGTTTTTGTTTCGGTTGTTCACGTTAACAACGAAACGGGTGCAATTAACGATATAAACGATATTGCAAAAAGGGTAAAAGCAAAAAATCCACGAGTTATCTTTCATAGCGACGGGGTGCAGGCGTTTTTAAAAGTTCCATTTAAGCCAAACGGCTTAATTGATTTATATTCAATATCTGCACATAAAGTTGGTGGGTTTAAAGGCGTTGGCGCACTAATTAAGCATAAAAACGTTAAAAACCTTAAACCTTTAATTTTAGGTGGTGGGCAAGAAAACGCACTTAGAAGTGGAACTGAAAACGTTTACGGAATTAAAACGTTTGAATACGCCGTAGAAGAAAGACAATGCGTTTTAAAAAACTACGAAAACGCTCTTGAACTTAAAAATGCGTTTTTAAATAATATTAATTTATCAATTTTTAAAGTTATTTCGTCAAACAACTCGTCGCCATACGTTATTTCAATTTCGGCGCTCGGTTTAAGGGGCGAAGTTTTGCAACATATGCTAGAAGAAAACGGCGTTATAGTAGGAACCGGCTCTGCTTGTTCTTCAAAGCACCCACATAGCCGTATTTTAACTGCAATAGGGTACGATAAAAAGGTACTAGACGGCGTTTTAAGAATAAGTTTTTCGCCCGAAACGACAATGCAAGAAGTTTTAACGGCAGTACAACTAATTAACGAAAAAGCATTACAACTTAAAAAGGCTATATTATGAATAAAGTTATAATTATAAGGTGGGGGGAACTTCATCTTAAAGGTAAAAATCGTGGAATATTTGAAAAAATGCTTGAAGATAACATTAAAAACTCTTTAAGCGGTTTAGATTTTACCTTTAAAAAAATATCGGGTAGATATTTAATTGAAAACTTTAATGAATATGACGTAGACGATTTTATTTCAAGGCTTAAAAAAGTTGGTGGCGTTTATTCAGTTTCAGTTGCGCTTGCAGTTAAATCGCAAGTTGAACTTATAACTTGCGCATGCCTTGAAACTATTAAAGATAAAGAAGGTACGTTTAAAGTTGAAACTAACAGGGCAGACAAGAAGTTTGAAATGCCTTCGGTTGACTTTTCACGTCAACTTGGTGGAAAGATATTAAAGGCTTATCCACACCTTAAAGTTGACGTTCATAGCCCCGACTTTACCGTTCACGTTGATATTCGCGAAAGTGGCTACACTCTTGTTTATACCGACGTAATTATGATGATGGGTGGTATGCCAAGTGGTTCGTCAGGTAAGGGTTTACTTTTAATTTCGGGTGGTATTGATAGCCCCGTTGCCGGTTATTTAATGGCAAAACGTGGTATGAAACTTGAAGCGCTACACTTTCACTCTTACCCGTATACTAGTGAATCGGCAAAAGAAAAGGTTGTAGACCTTGCTAAAATGGTTGGCGCATATACGGGTGGAATTAAACTTCACGTTATAACTCTAACTGAAATACAAGAAGAAATACACAAAAACTGCCCCGAAGAATATATGATAACGCTCATGCGCCGTTTTATGATGAAAATTGCCGAAATTATCGCAAAAAATAACGGCTTACAAGCGCTTATAACGGGCGAGAGTTTAGGGCAAGTTGCTAGCCAAACTATTGAAAGCATAACGTCGTCTGGAAGCGTTGTTACGCTACCCGTATTACGTCCGCTTATTGCTTTTGATAAAATTGACATAATAAAAATTGCCGAACAAATAGAAACTTATGAAACTTCAATATTACCATACGAAGATTGTTGCACCGTTTTCTTGCCCAAACACCCGTTAATTAAGCCAAACCTAAAAAGGGTTATGCAAGAAGAAAGCAATTTAAACGTAGAATTACTTATTGAAAATGCGTTAAGCAGTGAAGAAATAATTGAACTTTAAAAAAATGCAACCAAATAGGTTGCATTTTTTAATCTAAAAACCACGTTCCGTTTTTAATTATATCTAATTCTTTTGAATATTTAACGCTATTAAAGTTATATTCAACGGTTTTATAGCCGTGCGCTATAATTTTATAATTATATATGCCACCAAAATCAAGTTTATCAACTAATAGTGATTTAGGCTCACCTGAATATATGCAGGTAGTAATTCCGCCGTTTTCTTTATAAATATCAATTTTATTACAGTTTTTTATTATAAAATTAAGAGTAACTTCGTTGCCGTTTAGGTGTATACTTGCATTTTCAACACTAGGAACTAAATAATCGCTTAAATATTCGGTTGGCTCACTTCCTAAAAGGTAATAAAACGGCTCGCCGTTTTCACAAATTAACTCTCGCTGTTCAGTTAATAAAGTTTTAGTGTCAATTTGCTTTTTTATAACGCCGTTTGGCTCTTTAATAGGTGGTGGAGTACTATTTTTATAAATATACGATAATATTTCGCTAGAAACAACGGTTGGGTGATTACTTCCCGTAACAACGTTAGGCATAACTTCAGTTTCAGTTGGATAGTACCAAACGCCAACTATTTTGTCGCTAGTATAACTTACCGATATTGCATCGGTATTTCCGTTTTCAGTGCCACTAGTTCCCGTTTTTGCATAAACGTTAAAGGGGAGCGAGCGCAATTTCTTGCTAGTTCCGTTTAAAGTGGCTACGTTAAGCATATCACTAACTATAAATGCCGTTTGTTCTGAAAAAACGGGGGTGCTTATGGGCATATGCTCATACGTTTTTAGTCCGTTAACGTAAACGCATTTTATAAATGACGATTTAGTGTAGTTTCCACCAGAATTAAACACCGAATAAACGTCGCAAAGTTCCTTAATAGTTAAACCACCACTTATAGCGCCGAGAGAAGATGGAAGCCCGTCGTTTAATATTGAAATGCCAAACTTGTTTGCATAACGCTCGGCTTTATCTATTCCGTAATCGTTTAATAGTTTTACAGACGGCACGTTTAAACTGTTTATTAAAGCAGTTCTAGCAGTAACTTTTCCACTATAACTACCGTTGTAATTTTTAGGCGAGTAGCCCGAAAATGAAATAGGCTCGTCGCTTAAAACCGAACTTTCTTTAATAAACCCGTCGTTAATACAAGGTGCGTAAACAAGCCACGGTTTAACGCATGACGCAGGCGAGCGCTTTAAGTTAGAATTATTTCCATAATATGCGATAACACCGTTATTTTTACTATCTATTACAATTTTTTGAGTGCCGTATTCTTCACATTTTAACGAATAAAGTTCACGTTGTAATTCGGGGTTTAAATAAGTGTATAATCTAACTTTACCATAGCCATACGGCGTAAAATTATATAAACTTTCATATTCGTTTATAACTGCGTTTATATAGTCGTTAACAAAATTATCTTCACTTGCAATTTTAACGTTTATAGGTTTTTTCGTTTCACTTTCATAAGTTTTATTATTTATATACCCACACTCGTTCATACATTTTAAAACAACGTTACGCCTATTTAAACAAGCGTTATAATTTTCGGTTGGTTGGTAAGTTGAAGGCGCTTTAATAAGCCCTGCTAACGTTGCGCTTTCGCTTAACGATAAACTGCTTGCGCTTTTAGAAAAGTACGTTTTAGAAGCCGATTCTATGCCGTAAGCACCTTTTCCAAAATATATAGTGTTTAAGTACAGTTCAAGTATTTTATCTTTTGAAAAATTACGCTCTAATTCAAGCGCTATTTTAATTTCGGCAAACTTTCGCTTTAACGTTTTTTCGTTTGATAGGTGAGTGTTTTTAACGAGTTGTTGAGTTATAGTTGATGCGCCTTCTTTAAAAGAAAGCGCTTTTATATTTTTTAAAGTTGCGCCTAGCATTCTTTTTAAATCAATTCCGTTATGAGAGTAAAAACGCCTATCTTCAATAGCAATAAAGGCGTTTTTAGTGTTTTCGCTCAACTTGTTAAGCGTTATATAATCACAGCCTTTAACCATACTTTTTTCTGCTATTAAATCGCCGTTTTGCGAATAGAACTCAAACGTTTGTGCCGATTTTAAAAGTTTGCTTTCGTCAAGTTTGTAATTTGACACCGATAAAAACATATAAATTACGCTACAAACGCCTATAATTACTACCGAACACAGTAAAAACGATATTATTTTCAACGCTTTTTTCATACGTTATTAGTTTTTATAACAAAAAAGATTTTATGCGCGTAAAAAAGCCTTAAAATTAAAGTTATTTGCTTGAAAAAAAACGGCGTTACTTGTATAATATCACTATGAGATATTATAAAGTAATTACATACGGATGCCAAATGAACGAACACGAGTCGGAAAAACTTGGTGGAATACTCGAAAATATGGGCTATATTGAAGCCGAAAACACCGAAAGTGCCGACGTTATCGTTTTTAACACCTGCTGTATAAGAGAAAACGCCGAGCAACGCGCAGAAGGCAATATAGGCGCACTTAAAAAACTAAAAAAATCAAATAAAAACAAAATTATTGCCGTTGGTGGTTGCATGACGCAACAAAAAGGCAGGGCAGAACTTCTTAAAAAGAAGTTTCCGTTTATTGATATTATTTTCGGCACGCATAACCTTGCCGATTTTGAAAGCCTTTTAAAGCGCAAACTTGAAACGGGAAAAAGTTTTATTGAAATATCGAGCGACGAATATTCAATGAAAGAATGTAACTACGTTTCAAGAAAAATGTTCCCGTCTGCGCTAGTTAACGTTATGTATGGTTGCAATAATTTTTGCTCGTACTGTATAGTTCCTTACGTTAGGGGTAGAGAAAGAAGTCGCACCCCAGAAAACGTTGTTAACGAAGTTAAATCGCTAGTAGAAAAGGGCTTTAAAGAAATAACACTACTCGGTCAAAACGTTGATAGTTATGGTAAAGACTTAACCCCGTCTATCGACTTTGCAGACCTTCTTAAAATGGTTAACGGCATAGACGGCAAGTTTAGAATAAGGTTTATGTCAAACCACCCCAAAGACGTTAACGAAAAACTTTGCAACACCATAAAAGAGTGCGATAAAGTGTGCAATTCAGTGCATTTTCCCATACAATCGGGCTCTAGTAAAGTTTTAAAAGATATGAATAGGCGTTACTTAGGCATTGATTCAATGAATAAAATTGAAATGATGCGAAGTATTATTCCTAACGTTTACGTTACAACCGATATTATGGTTGGTTTCCCCGGCGAAACCGAAGAAGATTTTAACGAAACATTAGAGTTTACCAAAAAGGCAAGGTTTAACGGAGCGTTTACCTTCGTTTATTCGCCTAGAAAGGGAACAAAAGCGGCCGAAATGCCTAATCAAGTTGACGAAAACGTTAAAAAAGAACGAATTATTAAACTCGTTGACCTTCAAAACTCAATAAACCTTGAACACTCTTTAAACGCAGTTGGCAAGCAAGTTACCGTGCTATTTGAATCGTTTAATGAAAAAGACGGTCTTTTGTCTGGTCGTGACGAAGGTGGCAAAGTTATTAACGTTTACCATAATAAAAACCTTATAGGTGAGTTTAAAAACGTTAAAATTACAAAAGCAAACGGAATTACCCTTTACGGAGAAATTATATGAAAACACCCAAAACGTCTCCTATGATGCAACATTATTTAGAGACGAAGGAAAATTACAAAGACTGCGTTTTGTTTTATAGGCTTGGCGACTTTTACGAAATGTTTTTTGAAGACGCAATAAAAGTTTCTAAAATGCTAGACCTTACCTTAACCGGAAGAGATTGCGGTAGGGAAGAGCGCGCGCCTATGTGTGGAATACCTTTTCACGCCGCCGATAACTACATAGCAAAACTCGTTTCTCTTGGCGAAAAAGTTGCAATATGTGAGCAAGTTGAAGACCCTGCAAACGCAAAGGGAATAGTAGAGCGTCGCGTTGTTAAAATCGTTTCGGCAGGTACTATAACTGAAAACTCGCTACTTGACGATAAAGTTAATAACTTTTTATCTTCAGTTGCACTTGATAACGATACTTTTTCAGTTTCTTGGGTTGATATAACTACGGGCGAGTTTTTAGTTCAAGCCTTAAAACCAGGTGCAGACGTTTCGCAAGTTATCGACCTTTTAACACGCATTTCACCCGCCGAAATAATTTGCAATCAAGAAGTTTACAAACTCTTAAAAAGCCAAAACGCTGTAAGTCGTGGTGGTTTTTACCTTAATTTATACAAAGAATGGTCATTTAACCCAACCCACGCCGAAAAGTCTTTAAAAGAACATTTTGGCGTTTTAAGCCTTGATTCTTACGGTATTACGGGCAATTTACCTGCAATATCGTCCTCTGGTGCGCTTATTGAATATCTTAAAGAAACGCAACAACACGGGCTTATTAACGTTAACACCTTGCGCCTTATAGAAAACGGCAAAAACCTTTTGCTTGACGCTTCGGCTATCAGAAACCTTGAACTTATAAAATCAATGCGTGACGGTAAGCGTTACGGCACGCTACTTTGGGTGCTAGACAGTACTAAAACGCCTATGGGGTCAAGGCTACTTAATAACTGGATTTTAAACCCGCTTATTTCAAAAGAAAAAATAAATTATAGGCTTAATGGCGTTGAAGAACTATATAAAAACGCTCTCATTAGAAACGCTTTAACCGATATTTTAGACTGCGTTAGAGATACTGAAAGGCTTTCAGGCAAAATATCTAACGGAAATATCACCCCGAAAGACGCTTATATTTTAAGCGAATCGTTAAGCGTTTTACCATCGCTTACCTTTGCGCTTTCTGGCGCTAGTAGTACTGCGCTTAACGACGTTATGAAAAACATTTTTGATTTTAGTGAAGTAACGTCGCTTATAAACCTTGCAATTGATAAAGATATTTCGCAAAACGCACTTAAAGACGGTGGCTTTATTCGCGACGGTTTCGACCGTGAACTTGATAGGCTACGCTCGCTTTATTCTAATTCAAAAGAAATATTAGACGAGATGGAAGAAAGGGAGCGCAACGCAACGGGCATTAAAAACCTTAAAATTGATTACAATAGGGTTTTTGGCTATTATATTGAAGTTACTAACTCGTTTAAAGATAAAGTTCCTTATTCATACGTTAGAAAGCAAACTCTCGTTAACGCAGAACGATATATTACTGAAGAACTTAAAAATCTTGAAGAAGAACTTTTAACTAGTAAAGAAAAAGCATATAAACTAGAACTTGAAATATTTAACAAAATTAAAAACGTTTTAGCCGAGCATATCGTTGAAATACAAAAATCTTCAAAAGCAGTTGCCTTTTTAGACTGCTTGTATTCACTTGCAACCGTTGCTAAAAAGAACAGTTACGTTAAACCCGTAATAAGCGATAGGGGAACAAAGTTATCAATACTTGGTGGCCGTCACCCAGTAGTTGAAAAGGTTTCAAGTTCGCAATTTATCCCTAACGACACGAATATGTGTTCTAGTAGCGACCGTATGATGATTATTACCGGGCCTAATATGGCGGGTAAATCAACGTATATGCGCCAAGTTGCCCTTATTACGATTATGGCTCACATCGGCTCGTTCGTGCCTGCTAAAAGCGCAGAAATACCTATTACGGACAAGATATTTACCCGTGTAGGCGCAAGCGACAATTTAATTTTAGACCAATCAACCTTTATGGTTGAAATGAACGAAGTTGCAACTATTTTAAACAAGGCAACTAAAGATAGTTTAATTATTTTAGACGAAGTTGGGCGTGGAACTTCAACGTACGACGGGCTTTCTATTGCTTGGGCAGTAGTTGAATACGTTACTAGCGTAATAAAGGCAAACACCTTATTTGCAACGCACTACCACGAACTTTCTGAACTTGAAGGCAAGTTAGAAGGCGTTAAAAACTATAAAATACTAGTTAAAGAATATAACGGAACAGTGATATTCCTTCGCAAAATACAAGAAGGAAGCGCAAATAAGAGTTTCGGTATAGAAGTAGCGTCGCTTGCGGGCGTTCCCAAAGAAGTAACTACTAGGGCAAAGTCCATTTTAAAAGAACTTGAAAATAAAGACTTAAATAGGCCACAAAACCAAGCCCTTGAAGTTAGCGACAAACCCGATAATAACGCTTTAAACGAACTATTAAGCGCTGATTTAGACGCTATGTCGCCAAGAGACGCCCTTGATTTTTTATATTACTTAAAAAGTAAAATTGGAGAATAATAATGTCAAAAATAAACGTTCTTGACAAAAAAGTATATACCCAAATAGCAGCGGGTGAAGTTGTTGAAAGACCTTCTTCCGTCGTTAAAGAGTTAGTAGAAAACTCAATCGATGCCGGTGCTACCGAAATAACCGTTAATATCGTAGGTGGCGGTAAAGACCTTATTGAAGTTGTAGATAACGGCTCTGGTATACTTAAAGAAGATATAGAAAAGGCAATACTTCCGCACGCCACTTCAAAAATATCAACAACAAGCGATTTATCTTCAATTAAAACGCTTGGTTTTAGGGGAGAAGCGCTTCCGTCTATCGCATCGGTTTCTAAAATAAAAATTACTTCTAACACGGGCGCTAGCGAAATAGGTTACACTTTAGAAACTAACGGACTTGATAAGCCCGAAGTTTACGACTGTCCGTCAAACAAGGGAACTTACGTTACCGTTGAAAACTTGTTTTACAACACTCCTGCAAGGCAAAAGTTTTTAAAAACTGAAAGAAGTGAAGAAAACGACGTGCAAGACGTTGTTTCTAGATTAATTTTAGCAAACCCAAACGTTTCAATTAAATATTACGTTAAAGACAGTTTAATGATTAACTCTTACGGCGAAGGTATTGAAGACGCCATCGTTGCAGTTTACGGAAACACCTTTTTAAACGAGTGTTTTAAAATATCTAACTACGTTCACGGCGTTAAAATCGAGGGTTATATAGGCAAAATTAACCACACGAAATCAAATAGAACGTATCAAACGGTTATTTTAAACGGCAGATACATTGTTAACCAAACTATTCAAACTGCAGTTTTTAATGCGTATTCCGGCTATTTAATGAAAAGAAGATATCCACAATACGTTTTATATGTAACCGTTCCCGAAGAAATTGTTGACGTTAACGTTACGCCAAATAAAACCGACGTCCGATTTATTGATAACTCTGTAATTTACGGCGCAATTTATTCAACTATTAGCAAGGTTTTAGATGGAACAGACACTGCGCTCGACGTTATTTTAAAACCCGAAGAAGTTTATTTTAAATCGCCAGAAGCGGTTAGAAAAGAGTTAGAAGAAAAGAAAAACGCCCCTAAAGAAGAACTTCGTCTTGTAACAACTTACGGCAACACAACCTTTAACACGGGTAGTTATAAGCCCGATAAGTTCGTTGATTTGTTTGAAAACTTTAAGGTGGCCGAAGACGACGACGTTTGCGAAACTTCTTCGCAAAATAGCCGTAACCCCGAAAAAGAAGACGTTTTTGCCGCAAATAAGCGCTACATTGAAGAATTAGAACTTAAAAAGGCAAAGCAAGAAAGTATTCCCGTTAACTACGAATTAAAGTACATCGGTCAAGCGCTAAATGCATTTTTAATATTTGAAATGGGTGGCGACCTTTATCTTGTTGACCAACACGCCGCTCACGAACGCTTACTTTATAATAAGTTTATTAACCAAAGAAGACTAGGCGATAAGCAAGTTCAACCACTTTTAATTCCTTACGTTTTAAAAACCAACTCGCTTGAATATGAGTTTATAATGGATAAACTCTCTTACGTTTTAGACCTTGGCTTTGAAATAAGCCCCGTTGAAGGTGGTAATTTTAACGTTTACGCCGTTCCTAACGAGTTTGTAGACATTGATTTTGACAACTTCTTTAACGACGTTTTATCCGATTATCAACTTCGCCGTGAAAATATTCCCGAAGTTATTAACGATAAAATTATTCAAAAGGCGTGCAAGTCGGCAATAAAAGCGGGCATGAAACTTAACCAAAGTGAAGTTGACGCTTTAATTACGCTTTTAAACGGCAATATCAACCTAAAATGTCCGCACGGAAGACCTATTGCAGTTAAAATATCACGCACTGAAATTGACAAGTGGTTTAAGCGAATAGTATGAATAAAAAACTAATTATTATTTGCGGACCAACTGCCTCTGGAAAATCGGCGCTCGCTTTAAAACTTGCAAAACTTCTTGACACCGAAATTATATCGGCAGATAGTTTAGCCATTTATAAACGCCTTGATATAGGAACGGCAAAGCCAACTATAAAAGAACAAAGCGAAGTTAAACACCACCTTATAAACGTTGTAGAGCCAACCGAAACGTTTTCAGTTTCAAACTTTGAAGAACTAGCACTACCCATAATTAGCGACCTTTTAAGTAGGGGCAAACACCCCATAATTTGTGGTGGAACGGGTTTTTATATCAATTCAATTTTATATAAGTTAAGTTACGGCAACGCTCAAGCCAACCTTGAAGTTAGAAAAAAATATCAAGACCTTTTTGAAAAAGAAGGAGCATTAACAGTTTATAGCGAACTACAAAAAGTCGACCCTGAATCTGCTAAAAAACTTCACGCTAACGACGTTAAAAGGGTAATTCGCGCGCTTGAAATATTTTATTCAACGGGCGTTAAAAAGTCCTTGCAAAACGACGTTTTAACCCCACGCTTTGATTACGTTGCAGTTACCCCCGAACTTGATAGACAAACGCTTTATAATAGAATTGAAAAACGCGTTGATAGTATGATAAGCGACGGGCTTATTAGCGAAGTTAAAGGGCTTATTAGCGACGGAATTAACCTTTCGCATCAAAGCATGCAGGGAATAGGTTATAAAGAAACTTACGACGCTGTAATTACAGGCGATTATTCAAGTTTTATAGACCTTATTAAACTTAACACACGCCACTATGCAAAACGCCAAATTACCTTTTTTAAGCGCCTTGAAGGGCTTAAAACCGTTAGTTCTAACCCTGATATAGGCGTTCAAGAAATATTGTCGTTACTAAAATAAAAAAATCTCGCTTGTAGCGAGATTTTTTTATTAAAACTTGCGGGTTAAACCTTCAACAACACCTAAAATAATTGCGTTATCTAAAACGATATCTTCCATATTGTCGTTTTCAGGGTGGAGTATAATTTTATTATCTTTTTTATAAAAGCGTTTAACGGTAGCGTCGTCATCGATAAGAGCAACGACTATGTCACCGTTTTCGGCAGTTTCAGTTTTTCTAACCACTATTTTATCGCCGTTTAAAATGCCGGCGTTTATCATACTTTCACCCTTAACTTTAAGCATAAAAAGCGTTTCTTCACTTTTAAACTCTTTGGGAAGGGGGTAGTAATCTTCAAGATTTTCAACTGCTAATATGGGCGTTCCTGCAGTTACCGTTCCAACTAGTGGAACTTCAATAAAATCGGCGCGCTTTTTAACAGAAATTGCACGCTTTTTATCATTATCTTTATTTATTAAGCCCTTATCGCTTAATTTATTAAGGTAGTAATGCGCAGTTGCAGTAGATTTAATATTTAAGTCACGGCAAATATCTCTAACCGTGGGCGCATAGCCGTTTTCAGATAAAAACTCTTGAACGTATGCGTATAATTCGTTTAACTTTTGTTCAATTTTCCCCATAATTCACCTTTGTTTTTTATAGTATAACATAAAAAAGTATAAATTGCAAACATTTGTTTATTTTTTATATTGTAATTTTATTGATTTTATTTAAAAAGTGTAGTAAACTAAATATATGAAATGTATTTTGTATGAAAGAGATTGTATAAATTGTGGCGAGTGCGACGAGTTTGAGTATTTAGACGATACTTGCGATTTAGACCCTAATAAGATTTGCGATAACTGTTGTAAATGTTTAGAAGACGATAACGAGTATCGTGCAATTAAAATAACCGAAATTAAAATTGAAAAATAAAAAAAGCCCTTAAAATAGGGCTTTTTATTTTGCTTTAAAATTACTAAACTTATCTAAATGTATTTTTTTAAGCGTTGCCTTGCATAAAACTACGCTATCTAAATATTCAAACTCAAAGTCGTCTAAATATTTAGTAAGGGGAGTAAAATCTTTTAATTCGCTATACGAAAGCGAATATGTTTTTTTAACGTAATATTTATATAAAACTTTCTCAATAGCCGATAGCAGTGCGTTTATATTTTTACCGTCTTTTGCAGAAATTAAAATATAATCGTTAGGAACTTCTAGAAGGTTTTCAAGCGCGTCGCATTTATTTAATACGGTTAAAGTTTCGCTAGTTGCGTTAAGACCTTCAAGGGTTGAAGTTGTTACCTTTAACTGCTCGTTATAATCTTCGGTAGCGTCGCAAACAATAATTATAAGGTCGGCGCTAGTGGCGCTTTCAAGCGTTGATTTAAAGGCGTTTACAAGGTCGTGCGGAATATCTCTTATAAAACCTACCGTGTCGGTAATTAAAACGTTTATGCCGTTAATTTTAGCCTTTCTAACCGTTGGGTCAAGCGTTGCAAAAAGTTGGTTTTTAACAAGCACTTGTGAGCCTGTTAAAAGGTTTAGCAGGGTTGACTTTCCTACGTTTGTGTAGCCTACTAGCGAAATAACGAATTCTTCGTTTTTAGTTCTTCTTGAAGTTTGTAAGTTGCGCCTTGTTTCAAGTTCTTTTAGTTCGCTTTCAAGTTTGTGTATGCGTTCTTTTATGTGGCGTCTATCAGTTTCAAGTTGCGTTTCACCGGGGCCACGAGTGCCTATGCCACCACCAAGCCTTGAAAGCGCTTGACCTTTGCCTTTAAGCCTGGGGTATAAATATTTATTTTGAGCAAGTTCAACTTGCAATTTTCCTTCGTGAGTCGTTGCCGAGCGAGCAAAAATATCTAAAATAAGGGTAGTTCTATCAATAACATTAACTCCTATTGCTTCTCGTAAATTAAGCGTTTGTGAAGGGGATAACGCCCCGTCGAAAACAACAGTGTCGGCTTCTAAACTTTCAACTTCAAGGCGTATTTCTTCAACTTTTCCTTTACCTATAAAGGTTGCAGGGGTAATTTCACGTAGTTTAACGGCGTTAAAGCCAACGGGGCAAGCATCTGCACTTTTTATTAAACTAAATATTTCGTTTTTTAAATAATCTACGCCTAGCGAGCCTTCTAAAATAGGCTCTATAACGTAAACTTTTTCTATATTTTTAATATCTTCCATTAGTCGTCTCTTAATTTAACCGATTTTATAGCCCTGCGCTTAATATCTTCGCTCGTTGCGGCATAGTGTTTTTTAGTGGTGTTAACGTCGCTATGACCTAAAACGTTTGCAACCATATATATATCTTGAGTTTCACGGTAAAGATTAGTGCCGAAAGTACTTCTTAACTTGTGCGGAGTTATTTTTTTAAGGGGAGTAATAACTTTAGCGTATTTTTTAACTAGTTCTTGAATAGTTCTAACGCTAATTCGTTTGTTTTGAAGGCTTAAAAATAAGGCTTTTTCATCTTCGGGTAAATCTTTAATTGCGCTTCGTTTTTCAAGCCAAGTAAGTAGAGCACGTTCAACTTCATCGTTGAAATATAAAATAGTTCTGTTTCCGCCTTTTCTAGTAACGGCAAAACTCATATCTTCAAAGTTGATATCGTCAACGTTTAAGCCAACAAGCTCGCTATTTCTTATGCCCGTGCCTAAAAACATTGTTAAAATGGCAACGTCACGAATTTTAGTGTTTTCGTGGTACGCTTTTTGTCTACCAGAAAGTTTATCACCACAATCGGCAAGGTTTAAAAGCCTAACAACTTCGTGAATATCAAGCCTTATAATTTCTTTATCGTGAAGTTTTGGCGTGTTAACTTTACTTGCGTTGTTGTAGGGGAGTTTTCCCTTATTAAAAAAATACTTAAAAAACGCTCTAACCGTTGCAAGTTTTCTTGCTTTAGCGCGCTCGTTACAAGTTTCTTCTTTTCCGTTTATTTCATAAAGCGATAAATAGGCTAGGTAATTTTCAAACACCGTAACGTCAATTTTAGCTATATCTTCAAGGTTAAGTTCGTAAATTAACTTACTTTTAAACACTTTTTTGGTTAAAAAATCGAAAAATATGCGTAAATCATAGGTGTAGTTAAGCCTAGTTAGGGGCGAAGTATATTCGGTAATACCCAAAATAAACTCGGTTGCCATATAAGGCATATCTTCAAGCATATTATCAATGCGTTTTATGCAGTTTTTTTCACGTTCTTTATAATAATTTTCGGTTGCCATAGTATAATTTTACCATACTTTTCGCAAAATACAACAATTTTACGCAAAGATAAAATAATTTTTCAATTCGATTGTAAAATAATTAAGTAGGTGATATAATTCATATATGGAAGAATTGTTAGACTTTATTATTGAGTTCACGCTCGACGTTTATTGCGACCTTGTTACCGAACTTATCCCTAGCAAAAACCTTACTAAAAAGCAGGTTAAACTTTTAAAACTACTAGGGGGAATAGTTTCGTTTATAATAGTTTTAGTTATTATTACAGGTGGTGTTTTAGTAATAAACCAAATTAAATACGGCTTGTTAATTTTAATTATAGGAATAGTATTATTACTAGCACACGTTATAACCGCAATAGTTTTATACGTTAAGAAAAATAAAAAAACTATCGAGTAGGGTACTTGATAATTTAAAAAGGGGATTATTATGGATTTAGCTATTATTTTAATCGTTGCAATTATTGCCATAATTTGTGGTATAAAATACGAAGCAAAAAAGAACTTATATAAAGAAGCGTTTATCGAGGCACTTGAAGAATACGAAGGAAAACCAAGGTATGACGAAAACGCACCTGAAGAAAACGAGTGCCCTTGTTGTTTTCACGAAATAAAAGAAGGCGATAAAGAGTGTAGTTATTGCGGTCACGTTTTAGATGAAGAAAAAGGAGGTAACCTATGAATATTATAAGTCTTAGTATGATTGCTAACATTTTTAACGTAGCGCTGAAACTTGTATTATTTATTGCTTGTATAAAGTTTATCTTTACTAAAATAGAGAAATAAATTAAAAAGTTGTTTGATTTTCAAACAACTTTTTTAGTGTAGGGCAATAAAATATTAATTTTTGATAGTTAAATATCTATGCGCAAAAGTCTTGTTTTACGCATAGATATTATTAAAAATTGCCGATTGTATCGAAAATTATAATTTTTCACTTGTAATCAATTTTTGTTAAATACGACATTTGTTTTAAGCGTTTATTTAGTTCGTTTGCGTTTTTAATTAAACTTTTAAGCATTTTATGAAAATCTTGTTTATGGTTAAAATGAACCGTGTGGCAAAGTTCGTGAATTATAACGTAATCGATAAGTTTATTATCTAGCGCCATAAGCATTACGTTTAACGTTACGTTTTTATTTTTATCGCACGAGCCCCAGCGAGATTTATATTTTCTAATTTTAATTTGGTTAATCGTAAATCCGTAATACCTTGCTAAAAAATTAGCGCGCTCTACTAGATAACGTTTTGCTAAACTTTTAAGGTCTTTATAGTAATTTTTTGAATAAATTACTTCATTTCCGTTAAAATACGCCGTTTTTTTGGTTAAAATGCTTTCATTTTTAGCGTTTTGAGCATTTATTTCGGCTATTTTTTCGTTAATCCACGCCCTTTTTAAGTTTAAAAATTCAAAAATCTTATTGTCACTTAAAAATACGGGTGCTTTAACGGTAACTTCGCCGTTATTTTCTATTTTTATCACCGTTGTTTTTCGTATTGATTTTAAAACGTTAATTTTCATATTTTTATATTATCACATAATTATATTTTAATCAAATAATTTATATTGACAATATTAACTTATAGTGATATAATATTATTGTTACTAGATAGAATAATTTTAAAAATCCCCTATTTTATCGGAGAAAATATGAATAATACTGAAAAGTTTAAAGGTCAAACCGTTGGCATAATTTTATTCATTTTACAAAGTGGCGACCGCCATACCGACGAACTTAAAGAACTAATTGATTCAAAGTTTAGCGAAGTTAAAATCGGCACGCTATATTCGATTATAGCCCGCATGAAAACCCAAAACTTAATAAGCGAATATCGCGCAAGTTCTAACGACGGTTCTCGCCGTAAATACTATAAAATTACTAACGACGGGGCTAAACTTTACGATAGCGATTATAAAGAGTTGTTTAGTGACGTTGAGCCCATAGAGCAAAAAGCCGTTATTAAAGAAACTCCCGCTTCTCAAAAAGAAGAAAGCGAAACTGAAAACGTATTTTTAGAATACGTTAAAAAAGGTAGCGAAAGCGATTTTGCAGGCGATATTGATTTTTCTAACGTTGTTATAGAAAAACCTACCCCACAACCCCTGCCCGAGCCTGAAATTGAAACTAAACCCGAGCCACTTTACGTTTCTAACGATGAAATTGCAGTTCAAAACGAACACCCCGTTGATTTTGACAGTTTAGTTAGCAGTGAATACGAATATAAAAGCGTTTTAAATAAATTATTCCCAAAAGCAAACTCAAATTACGATTTTACTGAAGAAACTGCCGTTACTGAAGCAGTTGAAAGTGAAACTAGCACCGATTTTACCGATATCTACGAGTTTTCTGAACGTGAAAATATTAAAATTAGAACTTCTGGCGACACAAACAGATATCAAGGCACAAAAATACTTGCAAACAAATTGCGTTTTCACGCATCGGTTATAACTCTTGTTCTTTCAGTTTTAGAGTTTTTAATTTTAAGTTTAATATTTGCATCTAGCGTTCCGTTTAACGGCGCTATGCTTGGAAGAATTGCAATAATATTCGGTGCGTTCGTGGCCGTTATGTTTATAGTTTACGTTCTAGACCCGTCTAGCGCTGTAAAAGACTTGCCAAAGTTTATAAACGCATTTGAAATTGCGCTTGTAATTACTATTGCAACGGCAATAATTACCTTTGCAGTAGGCTCTATAAACGGTATAGATTACCTAAACGCAAACCAAGTATTAAACGGTTTAGTTTTACCGATAGTAATGTCGGTTAACTGCCCGTTATACGTTACCACTGTTGAACTTTTATCTAAACTCGATATTTACCATACTGTATAAAAAAACGCCTGCTGCGCAGGCGTTTTATAATAAAATATTGTAACCTTATACTAAACGTGTTATAATATTAAAAATTAACTTTTAGGTTTTATTATGAAAATAGGCGTTACTAGTTACAGTTTTAATAATTACGTTAATCAAACGGGCGCAAACTTGCTTTCGCTATGCGATAAAGCAAAAGAACTTGGCTTTGATTATATAGATTTTACTGCAATCAAAACGGATAATCCACTAAAAACTGCAAAGGAATTAAACGAATATTGCAAAAAAATAGGTTTAGAAATTGTTGCATATACGGTAGGAGCAAACTTTTTAGCAGACGATATAAATAAAGAAGTTCAAAGACTTAAAGAAGAAATTAACGTTTGTAAAGCATTAGGCGCAAAAATATTTAGGCACGACGTTTGTTATAAATTAAAAACCACCCCTAACTACGATTATAAAAGCGCAATTCAAGAAATGACGCCTTATATAAAAGAACTTACGCTTTACGCAAAAAGCCTTGGCATAGAAACTTGCTCTGAAAATCACGGATTTATTTTTCAATCACCAAACCGAGTTGAAGAACTTATTCTATCTGTAAACGAGAAAAATTACGGTTGGCTATTAGATATAGGAAACTTTTTGTGTGATGACGTTAGCCCCGAACTAGGAACTATCGCAGCCTTAAAATACCTAAAACACGTTCACGTTAAAGACTTTTTGTTTAAAAGTTCAACTGAAAAAATGCCAAACGGCTATCAAATAACCACAAACGGTGGCAACTTTTTAAGGGGTACAATTTTAGGCCACGGCGTAGTTCCCGTTGAAAAATGTATAAACATTTTAAAAAATTATGGTTATAACGGCACTTTAACTATTGAGTTTGAAGGTTTAGAAGATAATATTAGCGCATTAAAACTTGGGCTTGAATATTTAAAAACCATTATTTAAAAAACGCCTTTTTTAAGGCGTTTTTTATTACAATTAAAAACTTGCAAGCATTTGCTTGCAAGTTTTATTGTTTTAATTAAAGTTAAGTTCGATAATGCCTTTCTTAAGGTAATCGGTATAAGATTCAACACCGCCTTCCTTAATTGCAATACCCTTTTCCCAACGGCAACCGAAGGTTGAGCCAGAAATGAAGGTGTCAACTTGGAAAGTCATATTTTCTTTAAGTGTGTAATCTGAAGAAGTTTCCATCCAAGGTGCTTCAACTTCAATCATACCGGTACCGTGGCAAGGTCCGTAAACGTAGTTCTTTTCATAACCAGCATCTTTAAACATTTGAAGGAACTCTCTGGGAACTTTGTTTGCGGGAATACCTGCTTTAAGGTTTGCAGTAGTCCAATCGTGCATTTTAAGACAGAACTCAACAAGTTCTTTCTTTTCGCCTTCTGCTTTACCCATAAATACGGGAAGACCAATTGCGGGTGAATACCCGTCAATTTTAGCAGAAAGGTTAAGTTGAACGATATCGTCTTTACCAATTACTTTATAGGTTGAACGGCTAATTGCGTGGCGAGTTGAAGATTCGCTAAATACGTACATAGGAAGACCTTCGTATTCTGCGCCAAGTTCGTAAATAACTTTTTGAGCAACACCAACCATTTGAAGTTCGGTAACGCCGGGCTTTAACGCCTTAATAACTTCATCGGTAGCAACTTCAACGATTTCAAAGCCTTTTCTAATGCAAGCAAGTTCGTTTTCACTCTTAATGCTACGAAGAGCAACCATGATGTCACTGCAAACAGATATTTCTGCTTTGGGGAACGTGTCTTTAAGACCGTCTAAAATAGGAAGCGTGCATTCAACGTAACTACCAAGACCAATTTTGATGTTTTCGCCGGTTACGCCAATATATTTGAACGCATCTGCAAACGTGTCAGGTACAAGTTCGGGATAAGCAGGGTCTGCCGATTCACGGAACTCTTTAAGTACCATAACTTTATCAATTTTACCAAAGTCTTTTGCAAAAATTGCCGATTCGGGTCCAACGAGTAAAACGCATTTACCGTTAGCGCCGATTAAAACGCCTGCACGTTCGAATAAGGGCCAGAAACCCGAGAAATATCTTGCGTTAGCATAGTCACTTTCAGTAGAAACAACGAGCATAGCGTCAAGACCTTTAGCCGCAACGAGTTTAGCGGCTTTTGCAATTCTTTCCTGATATTCATAATCAGGGATACATACTCTTTGCATAATTTATCTCCTAAAATTATATTGATATTTATAATATCAATTTAATTATAATACTAAGCGCCCTACTTGTATTTATAAAATCGTTAAATATTTTTGCACTTTCGTAAATATATTTATTGACGGTTAGGTTTTAATGTAGTATAATTTAGTTATGGAGTTCAAAATTAAAAAATTAAGCGACCAATTTAAAATTACGGGCGTTGCAAACGTGCATTTTTTTGAGTTTGAAAACAATTTTGAAACGGTTTACGATAAGCACCCTTTTTACGAACTAGTTTTCGTTTCTAGTGGAACTCTAACCGTTATTGCCGACGAGTATAAGGGCGCGCTTGAAAAATACGAAATTATAATTCACCGCCCTAACGAAAACCACTCACTACTTTCAAGCGATTCTTCTGCAACGGTTATAATTATAGGCTTTACTTGCGAAGGCATGCCCGAAAACTTTTTATCAAAACCTTTAAAATTAAGCGAAAATAACGTTAAAAAACTTGCTGAAGCCGTTAAGGAAGGAAGAAGCGTTTTCGAGCCACCACATAACGTGCCCGTTTACGATATGAAAAAAAACAAAAACCAACCCTACGGCGCCGAACAAATGCTTAAACTTTCGCTTGAATATTTTTTTATTAGCATTATACGCGAACACTTCGTTAACGAAAGTTTGCAAGACGTAACTTATCAACGTTTTAACGCTAGCGAAATAGTTAGGTATTTAGACGATAAATATAAAGAAAAAATAACACTTAACGAACTTTCGTTTATATTCGGCACTAATAGAACAACGCTTTGCAAAGAGTTTAAAAACGTTACGGGAACTACGGTTAGCGAATACGTTTCAACAAAAAAATTAGAAGATGCAAAACGCAAAATTATCGATACAAACGCAACTTTTACAGAGATTTCTAATTTGTTAAACTTTGAAAGCATACATTATTTTACACGATTTTTTAAAAAGAGAACGGGGCTTTCCCCCAAGGAATATAGAAACAAATACCAGGTGAAAAAATGAAAAGAAGTACTAGTTTTATAATTGTTACGATAGTTTACGTTTTAGCAAGTATATTAGGCATTATTACATACTTATTGCTACCCTTTAAGCCTTGGCTAAACCTTTTAATTGCCGACGTTTTAGCAACGGTTTTAACGTTTATTTTTAGCGTTATATTTAAAAACGCATCGGTTTACGACCCTTACTGGAGCGTTCAACCCATAGTAATTTTACTTGCGTTTGCAACTGCTTGCGAGTTAACGCCTGTTAAACTTGCTTTTATTATTGTAGTTTTAATTTGGGGCGTTAGGCTTACTGCCAACTGGGCATATACGTTTTTAGGGCTTAACCATCAAGACTGGCGATACACTATGCTTAAAGAAAAAACGGGCGACTTTTACCCTATTATAAACTTCGTTGGCATACATTTAGTTCCAACGCTAATAGTTTACGCAGTTACTTACCCCGCCGTTGAAGTTTTATTATCAAGCAAGCATATCAGCGCGTTAGCATTACCGTTTTTACTTTTATCGCTACTTGCGGTAATTTTACAAGGCACGGCAGACGTTCAAATGCATAGATATAGAAATAATAGAGAAACGCCCTTTATAAGAACGGGGCTTTGGAAATATTCGCGCCACCCTAACTACCTTGGCGAAATACTTATGTGGTGGGGAATTGCATTAGCATCGGTGTTCGGTTTAGGTGGAAAGCCTTATTTAATTATAGGCGCAATTTTAAACACTCTACTGTTTATTTTCGTTTCAATACCTCTTGCAGATAATCGCCAAGCCAAAAAAGAAGGCTTTAATGAGTATAAAAAACAAACTCACGCGTTAATTCCCATAAAAAAATAAAAGAGCCGTTAGGCTCTTTTTTAAATAATATAAAGTATTCCTTCGCTTAAAAGCACTGCAATTACTGCAAGTAACGCAACAACAACCATCATAGTTTTTTTATTTAGCGCAGAAACTATTGCAACCACCGTTCCTACGATAGACGTAATCGCATTACCCGTAACTGAAAACACGGTTGGAAAAGTCATAGCAATTAAAACGGCGTAAGGAACGTAATATAAAAAACTTTTAATAAAACGTGATTTTATTTTCTTTCTAAAAAATACGAACGGTGTAACCCTAATTATATAGGTTACAATAGCCATTACGGCAACTAGTATAAGTGAGTAAAGCGTTTTATCCATTTTGCTCCCCCTCTTCCTTTATAGGAAACATGAGCGCGCCAAAAACGCTTGCTACTATTCCACAAATAACGCACGAAACTTCGCTAAGTGGCGCAAAAATGGGAACGTAATATAATACACAACTTAGAATTGCGCTTATAATTACTACGGGAAGTATTTTAACGTCGTTAAAAAGCGCAGTTATTACAATGCTTATAAACATAGCATATATTGCAATTGAAAGTGCGCTTACTATAACGGTAGGCAAAACGTCGCCCATAAAAACGCCGAGTAGCGTTCCCGAAGTCCAACCAAGCCACGGTAGCGATATAAGCCCTAACATATACCACTTCGTAACGTATTCTTTTTTAGAAACTGCAATAGCAAAAATCTCGTCGGTAATGCCAAAAGCGATTAAAAGCCTTTCAAGTAGCGTAATTTTAGGGTCTAAGCGTTGAGATAAACTTAAACTCATTAAAAAATAACGAGCGTTTATTACAAGTTGAGTAAAAATTATTTCAATTACCGTTCCAGACGCCGCAATAATTAAAATGCCTGCTTGTTGCCCTGCCGAAGTTAAGTTTGTCATAGACATTATAACGGTAACAAACCATTTTAAACCTAAATTAGACGCAGAAACGCCAAGCGCAAACGAAACTGCAAGGTAAGCAAGCGCAACGGGAACTGAATCTTTAACGCCGTTTATAAAGTTTTTCTTGTTTTGAACTTTTAACATAATTACTTGAAAATTATAAACGCTAATGCACGTTTTGTCAAGTTAAAAGCACCACTAATGTGGTGCTTTTATTATTCTACTTTAATATTTACTTGAGTTCCAGATAGGCCCGTTATAACGATTAAACTTGCATTTTCGGTGCTAACGGGTTGACCTAGCCATTTAGTTGGCGTTGAATCGTAATCGTAAAGATTATAACCGTCAAATCTAATAAGTTCAATATTATTACAATATCCACCCGTTAACGTTACCTTTGAATAACTATAAACGGGAGTTTTTGCGGGAACGTATATAAACATCATTCCACTATTAACGGTAATATCAAGCCCCGTGCTCGACCAGTTGTATAAGTTTTGGTTTTGAGCGTTAAACACGTTAGAATCGTTGCGTAAACTATATTTAGCATATAAGGTAACGTTACCTGTAAAAACGCGTGGAAGTTCAACTTTATTATTAAGCGTGCTATCAAAACACCAACAGTCAAAATCAAAAAAGGTTCTTTCAGGCGTTGGAAGTTCGGTAATTTCTTGCTTTCCAAAATATTGCCTAGTTGAAATAGTGCCTGCGCCGTTACTTTCAAACATTATATTCGTAACCGAAATACAACCGTAAAAATTAAAAGTAAAAAGAGCCAAAATTACACTAATAATCAACGATTTTAACAATTTTTTCATATAATCACCTACTGTTTATTTTGTTTGTTTTTACTTTATTTATAAGCGTTAAAACAATTTTTGTTAATGCAGTTGCAATTATAATACCTAGCGCAAGTGCAATTGAAAGTGATAAGGTTACCGTGCCTGTTTCTAAAAAATTATTAACGTTGCCCCCTATTAAATGCGACATAGTATAGTAAAGCGAGCCACCGGGTATTAACGGAATTAACGAAGTCATAATAAACGTTGTAGTTGGCGTTTTTATAACCCTTGCCATAATTTCAGCATAAATTGCAATTGAAAGCGCTACTATAAAATAACAAACCGATTCACTTGGAATAAACAACGTTAATAATAGAAAAAGCGACCATGAAATTAAACCGCCAAGCCCTGCAATCACAAAGCGTAAGCCTCGAATATTAAATAAAAATGCAAAGCCAACCGAGCCTATAAAGCCCGTTATAATTTGAACTAATTCGTTGGGCTCAACGCTTCTTATAACAAGGTGTGAGCCAGACCTATCTATTAACACTGCAATGAAATAACCTGCCGCTATTGCAATAGCCGTTAAAACGGCTTCAACGGTGCGTAAAATGCCCGCAATGCTATCACCGATAAACAAATCGCGAAAAGCATTTGTTAAGCCTATACCGGGAATTAAAGTCATTATATTACCTATAATAATTTTATCTACCCCTTCAACTATTTCAAGCCTAACTGCAACTAGTGCAAGAAATGATGCTATAACCGACGATAAAAACTTTGAAAATATTCTATTATTTATAACTTTATCGGTAAAAAATATGCCAAAGCGAACTACTGCACCTATAAATAACGACACAAGCGATTCAATTAGCGTTCCGCCGAAGAATAAGGTAAACGCCCAAGCAATAACTGCGTATGCTATAACTTCTATCCAAAACGGATACATCGTTATTTTTTTAATGCGTTCAAGTTCGTTTAAAGCGTTATCGTCTATAGTTTTTTTAGCGCAAATATTTCTTGAAAGAGAGTTGAGAGCGTGTATTTTTTCAACGCTAGTAGTTGACGTGGTAATTCGCCTAGTTTGCGTGAACGACTCGCCGTTTTCTAGGCGAATTGTTGCTATTATATTGCTAGTTATAATAAAAACGTCGGTTTTAATAGCGCCTAATGCAGTACACATTCTAACAACGCTTTCTTCAACCCTATGAACTTCTGCACCCGAAATAATCATTTCTTCGGCAATATTCATAACGCAAGTTAATTCTTTTTCCATAGTACACCTTAAATAAATTAAGTGTAACATCGCTTATTTTCGTTGTCAAGCGATTTTGTAAATTAAAAAACCTTGACTTAGAGTCAAGGTCTTTTTTATAAATTATTTAGTGCCGAAAAGCCTATCACCTGCATCGCCAAGACCAGGTAAAATATAGCAATTTTTGTTAAGGCATCTATCAAGCGTAGAAACGTAAATATTTACGTCGGGGTGTGCTTCTGCAACCCTAGAAACGCCTTCAGGAGCACCGATAATTGCCATAAACTTAATGTTCTTGCAACCACGTTTTTTAAGTTCGGCAATAGCGTCACACGCGCTACCACCCGTTGCAAGCATGGGGTCAACGACTAGAACAAGCATATTTTCAATGCCTTCTGGAAGTTTGCAATAATACGACTGTGGCTCGAAGGTTTCTTCGTCACGGTACATGCCAATGTGCCCTACTCTAGCCGATGGGAATAAAACGTGTATTCCGTTTACCATACCAAGACCTGCGCGGAGTATAGGAACGATTGCAATAGAATTGTCTTTAACAATTTGTTGTTTACACGTTTCAAGTGGAGTTTTAACTTCAACTTCAACGGTAGGAACACCATCTTTAAGGCACTCGTAGGTCATTAAAGTAGTAATTTCTTCAACGAGTTCCCTAAACTCTTTCATGCTTGTTTTTTCGTCGCGCAAAATTGCAATTTTGTGTTTAATTAAAATATGGTCGAAAATAACAACGTTATCGTAATTTTTCACTATTATTCTCCCTTTTCTTTGCCGAGTTTAGATTTTTCAATTTTAGTAAGAACAAAGTTTGTTAAAACACCTAAAATAAGCGCTGTAGCAATAGGAGTTACAGTAATAACTTTTGCAAATCCACTTGCAACTTCAGCAATATAAGGAATACCAAATTCATTAAACTTTATAATTAATTGCGAAGCAATATCGCTTGAATAAGGTATTTGAATAGTTAATCCACCAATACCAGCAATTAAAATTGCCGAAACTACGAAAAGGTTTTTATTTTCATTAAGGTCAACGTCTTTAAACATTTTAAGACCAGAAACTGCAATAAAACCATATAAAGTTAAGCAAACGCCACCCATTACGCAAGAAGGAATAGTTTGTAATAGCGCCATTATAGGACTAATGAACGAAAGAATCATACACATAATAGCAGTTGTCGTAATAGTAGCAACCGATGCGTTTTTAGTTATTGCTACGCAACCAACCGATTCGCCGTAGGTAGTGTTGGGGCAAACGCCGAATAAGGTACCCATAATAGAGCCTACACCGTCACCAAGTAAAGTTCTTTTAAGACCGGGGTCAGTAATTAAATCTCTATCAATAATAGTAGAAAGGTTTTTATGGTCTGCAATGTGTTCTGCAAATACAACTAACGCAACGGGAAGGAATGCAATAATAACTTCTACAATAGCGCCACCAGTAAGTAACGATTCGCCTGAAGAAAGTTCTTTAATTGCTTCAACGATAGAGAAGTTGGGGGCTGTTAAGAATGCAGAAAGACCAGTAAACTTACCTTCTGCGTCAACAAAGTTGTTAACGATGGGTTGCCAGTTAATAATTTGTAAATATTCAACTTTGAATATAATGCCGATAAGTGTAAATAAAGTTGCAAGAACGTAACCTGCGCCAATACCTATAATGAACGGAATGAGTTTAGGCATAGTAAAGCGTTTTTGAGTTGTACAAATGACAACGGTAGCAAAAGTTACTAAACCACAAAGTAGCGCAATAAGGTTATAAGAACTGTGAGTAGATGCAACGTTCGACTTAACTAAATCACCCATTGCGTTTACTGCAAGTGAAAGACCGATGAGTGCTACGGTAGGTCCAATAATAACCGGTGGCATAAGTTTAGAAACCCAGTTAGTTCCAACGAAGTGAATAACTATTGCAATAACAACGTAAACAAGACCTGCAACTATCGAGCCTAAAACTATACCGCAGTAGCCGTATGCAAGCGCAGCGCCAAGCGAACTTAAAAACGCAAACGAACTGCCTAAAAATACAGGGCTTTTAAAGCGTGTAAATAGTTGATAAACTATAGTACCAACGCCTGCGCCAAAGATAGCGGCGGGTATTTGTGTTGGCAAACCTATAAAAGTGGGAACTGCAATAGTTGCCGCTAAAATTGCCAAGAGTTGCTGAAGCGCAAAAATTAACATTTTGTTAAACTTTGGCTTGTCGTGGATGTCATAAACTAATTTAGCCATGATTTTTTTACTCCTATTAATTTTTATTTAATAATTTCACTAAATTATCATCTTTTACATTATATAACACAATTCGACAAGTGTCAATATATAGTTTTAAAAATTAATAAGATATTTGCTACCCCACAATATATTGTGATAAAAGTTATTTTTCTTTTGTTAACGTTTATCTATATATTATACATAATTAGAGGAGGCTGAGGGATACAGCCACACCCTACTATCGTAGGAACACCCAAACCGAATAGCACAATAAAAGAGCACCAAGTAGGTGCTCTTTTATTGTGGCGGAGGCTGAGGGATTCGAACCCCCGTGGCTTTTGGCCAAACGGTTTTCAAGACCGCCTCGTTGTGACCGCTTCGATAAGCCTCCAAATATTTAATTCCACACTATTATAAATAAAAGATTTAAAAAATGCAAGCGATTTTAAGCAAAAAAACAAAATTAAGATTTTTAGTTTATTTTTGCTTATAAGTTGATAAATATATTTAACTATGATAAAATATTATATATCAATTTTTAGGAATAAAGTTATGAAAAAAGTTTTAACCTTATTACTTACAATAACAGCCCTTACCTTTGGGCTATTAACGGTAACTTCGTGCACTCCGAGCGAGCCACACACGCACGCAGTAACATTCGTTGAAGCGCAAGAATCTACTTGCTCTGAAAACGGAAATATCGCTCACTACGTTTGCAGTTGTGGTAAAAAGTTTGAAGATTTAAACGCTACGATAGAAATTACTTTAGTAGCGTCGCCTTTAAACCCAAACAATCACGTTTCGCTCACTTTTAAACCACAAACAAACGCAACTTGCGTAAGTTTAGCAAGTGTTGAACACTATGCTTGCAGTGGTTGCAACAAACTATACTCCGACCAGTTAGCAACTAACGAAATACTGCAATCTGATATATACTTTGGCGAATTAGGTACTCACGTTAACGTTGAGTTTCAACCTGCAAGCGCGCCGAAATGCAACGGCGAATTAGGCAATTACGAACACTTTAAGTGCTTAGACTGCCACAAACTTTCGTTAACTGAAGATTTTTCTAAAGAAGTTGAAGAGTTCGACGTTATCGACAGTTCGTCTCCACCTATTCACGCTAACGCCATTAAAACCCCCGAAGTTAAAGCAACTTGCAATTCTTACGGCGTTAAAGAATATTACCGTTGCGAAGGTTGTTCTAACTTGTTTTTAGACGAGTTTTTAACGATGCGAACATACGAAGGCTCTTACGAACTTGTTTTAGAGTACGACTATTCTAACCATCCATCGTTAAACTTTATTCCCGGCGTTAAAGCAACGTGTATGCAAAGTGGTGTTAAAGATTATTACGAGTGCGTTTCATGCTATAGAAAGTTTGAAGATCAAACGGGAACGATAGAGATTTTTAACGATAGTGATTTATTCCTTCCAAACACTTCACATAACGCAACTTTCTACCCCGAACAAACCCCGTCTTGCAAAAACGGTTTTGTTGGACATATGCCCTATTATTATTGCGGTGATTGTGGGCAAAACTACGACTCTCCCGATAGTTCTTTGCCCATATACGACTTTAATTATAACGGCGACCTTTACGACGTTAACTGCCACGAATTAACCTTTGTTGACGCTAAAAAGCAAACTTGCGTTCAAGACGGTAACTCTGTATATTTTTACTGTGACTGTGGCGCATATTTCGACGAGTGGAATTATTATTACTCAACGCCCGAACAGTTCTTCGTTGGATACGAGAAAAACGAATATAGCCACTCGCTTATATATTTAGCACCAAAGAGCGCAGACTGCAAACAAGGCAATATCGAGTGCTATAAATGCGAATATTGTAGCACTTATTATAGCCTTTCGGTTGACCCGATGATGCCATCTCCCGAATATATAATTGATAAAAGCCAAGCAATAATTCCGTCAACTGGTAGACATAACCTTACAGAATACGCCTATATTGCTCCAACCTGCACGCAAAGTGGTAAATCTGCGCACTGGAAATGCACTTCTTGCTTAAAATATTTTAGAGATGAAGCAGGCCTTAACGAAATGGACGAATGTTTAATTACACTTGCACCAACGGGCCACTCTTTTACTCATTACGATTACACACCTTCTACCTGCTTAACTCAAGGTAATATCGCCTACTCTCACTGCAAAAACTGCAATAAAGACTTTAACCTAGTTTCTTCACCCATTGAAGACGTTACAGGTAGCACCTTACTCCCCCTTTCTGGGCACGATACGACCTTTATTGAAGGAATTAGCGCAACTTGCACCGAATCGGGCGTTAAAAACTCTAATTTATGCTCGGTTTGCAATAAACACTTTGAAAACGATTTAACTACCGAAATAACTAACCTTGTTATTCCCGCAACGGGCCACTCCTATGAAGAAAAATGGAGTTACGACGAAACTTCTCACTGGCACGAAGCAAATTGCGGGCACGACGTTACTAGCGAGCATATATCCCATAATTTAGACGGTTACAAAATTATAACCCCATCAACTTGCACGGCAAAAGGCGTTGCACAAGTATATTGTACCGACTGTGAACGCGTAAATAACGCCGTTGAAGTTGAACTTAAAAATCACGTTTATATTTTAGTTCCTACCGTCGATTCAACTTGCGCAAGCGCTGGCGTAAGCGAGCACTACACCTGCTTTAACTGCGATAATTGGTTTGACGCTGATAAAAATATTCAAGATAAATCATATTTTGAAATACCTTTAAGTAGCGACAAGCACGACTATAAAACCGAGTCGGTAAACGGAACGTGCCAACAACAAGGCTACACTAAAAAGACTTGCTCTATTTGTAACGACGAACAAATTACTTATAACGGTTACGGCTACTGCTCGTTTAAGTTTACGTCGCTTGACGATTATTATCACCAAAGCATTTGCATTTACTGTGGCAACGAAAACGGCGAAAAACAAAGCCACAACATTAACAATAGCAACCACTGTGGCATTTGTGGTGAAGAATTCGATTTCGTAACCTACTTAAATTATAACGTTGGTAGAATTGATAATACTTCCACTCAATACGCATTTATTACGGGTATTACTTCGCAAACCGTACTTGGTAGCGAACTTAAAATACCGTCAATGATAGGAACGTATCAAGTTTATTCTATTGAAGATTACGCTTTTGACAACTATTTAATAACTTCACTTTATATTCCAGAAAGCGTTAGACAAATAGGCAGTAACGCGTTTAAAAACTGCACTAGTTTAGAAAGCGTTTACTTTACTGGCAACTCGAAACTTCAAGTGATAGGTGGAAGCGCATTTGAAAACTGCTCTAAACTTTCAAATATTACCCTTCCTCAAACCGTTACCACCATTAAAAACTACGCATTTAAAAATACGGCAATAAAAGAATTAGAGTTTTATAACCTTATTGATGGGGTTATGGGCGAATCGGTGTTTGAAGGTTGCACTTCACTTGTAAGAGCTTATTTCTACGATACTTGTACCCTTTCAAGCATTAAGGCTAGCACCTTTAAAAACTGCTCATCTTTAAAATCTGTAAGGCTTTCAAGTTCAATTAAAACTATCGAAACTTACGCCTTTAATAGATGCTCTGCGCTTGAGGGAATTGATTTCCCCGAAACGCTTGAAGCAATTCAGAGTTACGCATTTATGTATGCGTTTGATAGTAACGCTAAGCCTAGCATAACAATTCCTAGTTCAGTTAAAGAAATGGGTTATTACGCGTTTGGTTACTCTAACGTTTCTGAAGTTTACTTGTTAGGCTTTAGTTCGTATGATAACTATATTACAAACAATTCAACTTACGGCGACTGTACTTTCTATTTATGTACTCGCCTTGAAAGAGTCGTTATAGGCAGTAGCGTTGAAATTATTTCTAAATCAATGTTCTACGGAAGTGCCGTGCTTAATGAAATAGTGTTTGAAAATAGTAAAAACGTTAAATATTTTGGCGAACGGGCGTTTGAAGGAAAATCAATTCCCGAAATGACCGTAACGTTTGGTAAAGACGTTAAGTTTATAGGTTACAGACCTTTTTATAAAACGACCACCGAAAGCACCGAAGTTAGTTACTGCCCTGTAACGTTTGAGTTTGAAGATTATTCAAATCTTATTCTTTACGATACGTCGGAAAGTTCAATCGTTTTAGAAATTACAAGCGATTCGGAACTTCAGTCTGCAATCAATTTACTAATTCAAAATAAAAACTACGTTATTAAAACATCAATCTAACAAAAAACTCGGCATAATGCCGAGTTTTTTATTTCATTTTTACCGCTAAAATTAAACTAGAAAGTTTGTTAAGTTTAGTAACGTAATGTTTAGCGCTAATAAATATTGCAATGCAAATTAGCAAAACTGCAACTGCAATTAGTATTTTTACACCGTTTTTTTGCATATAATTCGCCTCCAAAATATGTAAGCAAACGGTTAGTTAAAGATTTTTTAAGTACTCCACTTCTTGTTCGGTAAGTTTTCTAACTGCGCCACGGTCAAGCCCGCCCATTCCTAAATCGCCTATTTTAATGCGCTTTAAAAACTTAACTTCTTTGCCGGCAGTTAAAAACATCTTTCTAATTTCACGGTTTCTACCTTCCGTAACCGTAACGTGATATTTAGTAAACGATTTAGTTTCATCAACCACTTTAATATTACACTTTTTAGTTTTAACACCGTCTATAACAACACCACGCGAAAGTTTTAAAACCGAAGCATCGTCAAGCGTACCTTCAATTTTTACAAGATAAGTTTTTGGTATTTCGCTTGAAGGGTGAATAAGTCTATTAGAAAAATCGCCGTCGTTTGTAAAAATAAGCATACCTTCGCTATCATAGTCAAGCCTACCAACGGGGAAAACCCTATCAATTCCCGAAGGAAGAAGGTCCATAACGGTTTTTCTACCCTTTTCATCACTAACCGTACAAACGTAGCCTTTCGGCTTATTCATAACGTAGTACGAAAACTTTTTAAGTTTGCTTATACGCTTGCCGTTAACTGCTACTGCATCGTTAAACTCGTCTATATCTTCGCCAAGTGAACAAACCCTGCCGTTAACGGTTACAAGCCCGTCTGCAATAAGTTTATCGCAATTTCTTCTACTTGCAACGCCACTTTCGGCTAAAAACTTGTTAATTCTCATAAAACACCTATAAAGATTTAATTATCTATTATAGTAAATATTTTTTTAGAAAAAATCAACTTATTTTCGGCAAAAACTTCAAAATCGGCAGTTTTTGTGGCATTTTCTATAAAATCATCTAGCGTAGCGCCGTTAAACTTATAAGTTACACTAGAACTTTCTTTACTAGTTAACGGAAAATAAACGTCGTTTGCTATACATATTTTAACCTTTTTCCCACGTTTGCCAGCAAAAACCCTATCAAAATCAAGCGCATCAACTATTTTAACTAAACTGTAACTATTAAATGCATTATCTAGTAGTTCAGTAGAGCGCTCCCACATTTGCGGGCTATTTATTACAACCGAAACAACTTCCATACCGTTTCTATTTGCTGAAGAAACCAAGCACCTACCCGCCTTTTTAGTAAAACCTGTTTTTACGCCGGTTGCGCCGTCGTAATTAAATAAAAGTTTGTTCTTGTTAATTAGCACTCTATCGTAATCGTAGCCGTCGTTTGATATTTTTATACGTTTTGTTGAACAAATCTCCTTAAAAACGCTATTTTTAAGCGCACGGCAAGTAATTTTAGCAAGGTCGTGTGCAGTAGTATAATGATTTTTATCGTGAAGACCGTGTGGATTTACAAAATTAGAGTTTATAACACCTGCCTTTCTAGCAGTTTCGTTCATAAGAGCAATAAACTTACTTCTGTCAACAAGCGAAATCGCCAAACACTCGGCACAGTCGTTACCACTTCTAAGCATTAGCCCGTACAATAGTTCTTTAACCGTTAATTTTTCACCTTCACGAAGATATATGCTAGAACCTTCTACACCCGTAGCCTTTTTAGGAACGGTTATTTCTTTATCTAAATCAAAGTTTTCTATAACGGTAAGCGCAGTCAAAATCTTGGTGGTCGATGCCATAGGAAGTTTTTTGTCGCTTGAATATTCACTTAAAACTCTACCAGTACTCACTTCCATTACACACTCGCCACTCGATACGGTATAAGCGCTTGCAACGTCTATTTTTGAAAATTGAAAAATACCAAATATTGCCGTAATTATCGCAAAATATAAAGATAATTTAACTTTCATAATTGAGTGCCTTTTTTAGTAATTCAGTTGATTTTTCAAACATGGTTTCGGTAATATCAAGTGGTACTTTTATAAACTCGCATGCACCGTTATTAAAAATGAAAAAACCACAAGGCGCCATATTAACCACAGTTCCAACACCACCTGCAAACGGGTGAGTTTTATCGCCTGCAAACAGTTTAACCTCGCCGTACTCTCCACCACCACCTAAGTATACCGTTGTTATTTTGCTAACTGGAATTATAGTAACGCTATCGCTAATTTGAACGGGTGAGCCAACAATAGAGTTTGGGTTTAAAGCGTTTTGTAGTTCGCTAACCGTGCTTGAAATAAACTTATTTTTATCTTTCATAAACTACTTCCTTACTGCTTTTAGAGTTTGCAATTATTGCCCTAACTATACAAAACAGGTTAAAAAACACGCCTAATTTTAATTTTATAGCCTTTAAATCATCAAAATCGGTGTAAACGTTAAAATTAGGGTTAAAATCAACGTGCGAGCGATTATATAATTTTGTCTGCAAAATTGTATTTGTTAGAGTATACACACCGTAAAATGCAATTAGTTCGTTTAGGTTTTTAAGCCCAACGTCAAATACGTAACTAATTGAAAACAAACTAAAAGAAGAAGTAATTCCCTTGCCACCGTTTAAACCTTTAATAGTTTTCGTGTCTATAATAATTGCTTTTTCGTTTGATATATGAATATAAAACCCGCCCCTGTTTCTACCTTTAACGTAGCCCGAAACAATGCGAATAAAACCAAACAAATAAAAAGCAAAGTACAACCGTTTAGCGCTATCATCATAAAAAATATAGGTTGTAATAAATATAGGAATAAACAAAATAATTGTTAAAATAAAAACACCTAAAATCACACTATAAGTATTTAGAAAAACAATAAAAAAATGCGTTAGAAACGCATTTTTTAAATATTATTTAATTACTTCAACCGACTCGCCACGCAAGTGTTCGGGAAGTTCTTCGGCTTCGATATCGGGAAGTTCAAAATCACCTTCGCTAACAGTAACTTCAGGCTCGTTATCGTTTAAACTTTCAGTTTCTTCAACTGCTTTTTGAAGTGGGTTAACTTCACCTTCAACGTACTCGTCTTTCTCAAATAGATAAGCACTATCGTTTGCAGGGCTACGAAGCGCAACGATTTTTTGCATAAGTTCTTCATAATCGGGTAAGTCTTCAAGCGAAGATATTTGAAAGCGTTTTAAAAACTCGTCTGTCGTGCCAAATAAAACGGGTTTACCAACCGTATCTTTACGGCCAACAACTTCAATAACGCCAAGTTTTAAAAGGTTTTGAAGCGCAAATTCACTGTTAGACCCCCTTAACTCTTCAAGGTCGATACGAGTTACGGGTTGTTTATAAGCAATAATAGCGGCAACTTCAAGCATACTTTTTGAAAGTTCACGCTCTTTAATGGGGTTTAAAACGTTAGAAACAGCGTCGGCATAATTTGAGTTCGAGCAAAATTGAAGTTTTTTATTAAAAACTAAAAGGTTAATACCACTTTCGCCCGAATATTTATCTTGCAAAGTTTTAACGGCGTTTAAAACGTCTTTTTCAGTTACGTTTGACTTTTCGGCAATATCTTTAATAGCAACGGCATCGCCCGAAACGAATAGTATTGACTCAATTATATTCGCTAAGTTCTCCAATTTCTTCTCCTCCGTTGTTTTCATTATAATAAAGCGTAATATCGCCAAAAGTATCGTCTTGCATAAAGGTTAAATACTGGTGCTTTAAAAGTTCTAAAAGCGCCTGAAACGTAGTAATCATTTCAGTTTTAGTGCTATAACGCGTGAATAAATCGTAAAAACTCATTTCTTTACGCTCTAAAAGTTGGGAGCGAATAAAATAAATCTTATCTGCAACCGTAAACACTTCGCGTGGAACTTCTTTTTCGGTATTTTCAATGGTATCTCTAACGTCAACACGCTTTAAAAGGTTGGTAAACGCGTTTATAAGCCCGCCAAGATTAAAATCGGTATAAACGATTTTGACCTTGCTAGCGTCGTTATCGGGTTTTTTATAAAACTTGTTAACGTCTTCTAAGTTTTTAAGTTTTTCAGCCGATTCTTTATAAAGCTTATATTCTTCAAGCCTAGAAATTAAAAGCCTACCTTCTTCTTCGGCTTCAAGTTGCGCTTCTTCATTAGGAATAATGGCTTTTGACTTAATTTCTAAAATAGTTGCCGCAATAGACAAATAATCGCTTTCAGTTTCCATATCGATTTCGGAATTGTAAACGTACTCTAAAAACTGATTAGTTACTTCAGAAACGAAAATATCTTTAACGTCGATTTCAGCACGGTTAATTAAATAAAGTAATAAATCAAGCGGACCTTCAAAGTCAAGACTAGATAATTTAGTTGTATAGTCAACCCTTGACTCAAAGTTATTACTTGCCATAAAACCCCTAAAAATTACTGAAAAATCTACACTTTTATTGTACTATAAACTCAAAAAAAATGCAAGAACTTTTACAGTTCTTGCAAAATATTAAACTGCCCATTTCCCTGCAATTTCTTTAACGTAATCAATAAAGCCCATTTTACCAGAATCGCACGCCGACACAAGCCTTACACGCCCCTTTTCAACGCCCGAAACGTAAATTATCGCCTCGCCAACAACGTTGCCACGCTTAATAGGCGCACGCACTTCGCTGAATACGTATTCCACTTCGCAGTCAATCTTTTCGCCCTTTTTAGAAAGTACGAAAAAGTTATTTTCAGGCAACACTTCAATTTGTTTAACCTTACCACCTAACACGCTAACCGTGCTATCTAGTGGAACGCTTTTATCAAGTACGGCTTTGTTTTCATAACCGTTAAATCCAAGGTTTAACATATTAGAAACTTCACTAAACCTACTTTTAGAGTCGCTTGCGCCAATTACAGCCGATATAAGGCGCATATTTCCCCTTTTAGCAGTTGCAGTTAGGCAAAACCCTGCCTCGTTTGTAAAGCCCGTTTTACCGCCGTCACAACCGTTATAAAACTTAATTAACTTGTTAGTGTTGGTAATTTGGGTGCTATTTTTACTATGCTTAATCTCATCAAGCCACACGCCCGAAAACTCAAAGTACTGTTCGTGTGAAATTAGGTCGGCAAAAATTAACGTTATATCTTTAGCGCACGAATATTGCATAGGCTTTGGAAGCCCCGTGCAGTTAGCAAATAGCGTGTTTGTTAGCCCAAGCACCTTAACTTTTTCGTTCATTTTCTTAACGCACTCTTCTTCACTGCCGTAAAGCCTTTCAGCGATTGCAACTGAAGCGTCGTTAGCAGAAGCAACCGTAATAGATTTTACAAGGTCTTTAACCAAATACGACCCGTTTGCCTCTAAAAACACTTGGCTACCACCCATACCAGACGCCTTTTCGCTAATTACAACGCTTTCTTCAAGCGATAAAGCACCGTTTTCTACGTTTTCGTAAATAAGGTCAAGTAGCATAATTTTAGTCATACTGGCAATAGGCAGTCTTGCGTTTTCGTTGCGAGCGTAAATTGCGGTTTTAGTGTTAAAATCGTATAAATACGCCGATTTTGCTTGCGATTTTTCTTCGGCAAACACCGTTACGGGCGAAATGCACGCACACGCCAAAATTGAAACTATAAATAACTTAATAAACTTTTTCATAGTAACAGTTTTAGTAGTTACCAAAAAATTATACTTTAATAATAAAAACTTAACGGCCTAAACAAAAACACTAAAAGCAAAAACTCTATTATAGCCCCAACCGCCGAAATTATAAACGCTAGTATAGCCTTTTTAAAAAACTTTTCAGCGTAGCATTTTTCGCACTGCTTTTTATATGTAGAAAGTAAATATAGCGATGCACCCACATAAACGAACACGCCTTGTAAAAAGACTAAAAACAAGTACGAAAACACACCGAAAACACCTAGCGCCGAAATAATAATTCTTGCCGATAGCCCTAAAAAATACGCCCTTAAAAACATAAGTGCAAAGCATGCGTAATACAAAACTTTGTTAAGCGATAGTAGATATAATGCACCTATAAAACAAAGAGAGTATATAAGCCGTTTAACTAAAAACGAAAACGCCGAACTATCAGGGCTTAAAACGGCTTTAAAATAGATTAACCCAAAGTCGCTAAAGTACTTACTAAAAATGCTAAAAACGGGCGTTAAAAGCCCAAGAACTACCCCAAAAACAAAAACACCCACTAAAACCCAAAACAAAATTAGGTTGTTTTTTATTAAATTAAAACAATCGGCTACAAAACTTTTCATAAAAAAATCTCCATAAATATATATGGAGATTAAGTTTAAGTTATTCCGCAAGCATATTTAGTATTGATATTCCGTAGCCACGAGTTGAGTCGTTTAAAAAAACGTGAGTGACTGCACCAACTAATTTTCCGTTTTGAATTATAGGGCTACCACTCATGCCTTGAAGTATTCCACCCGTAATTTTAATAAGTTCTTCATCGCAAACGTGAATAACCAAGTTTTTGTTTTGCCCGTTTTTATGGTCCGTTTTAACTATATCAACGTCGTAATATTCGGGTGTAGAGCCGTTAACTGTTGAATATATTTGAGCCTTACCTTGCGTTGCAACTCCACACTCTATAAGCCTATAACCAAACCTATTAAACTTTTCAATTTTGCCGTAAAGCCCAACTTTAGAGTTTTTACTAATTTTACCGATAGTAGCGTCTTGCAAAAATGTTCCCCTAAGTTCACCTGCTTTTCCACGACTAGCCTTGTTAACCCCTATAACGGTAGCAGAATAAACGCTACCAGAGTTAACGCTTATAATACTGCCGTTTTCGTTTATTACGGGGTGACCAAGCGATGCAAAACTGCCGTCGCTAGTATAATAAGTAACAGTGCCAAGTCCCGTTAAATCGTTGCGAATAAACACGCCAAGCCTATAAAGCCCGTTAACGTCTTTAGCGGGCGTAACGTTTACAATATGCGTTTTACCGTCTCTTAAATATTCTAAAACTATAACGTTACCTTTACTTTTAATTGTTTCGGCGTTAACGTCGCTAGCAGAATTAACGGCGTTTCCGTTCATTTTTATAATAACGTCACCTTGCAAAACACCTACACTTTTAAGTGGAGAAACAAGCCCGTTTTCGGTAATAACGTCGCAAGTGCCAACAACGGTTGCACCTTCGGTTTTAATGGTAAAACCTAAAACGTTACCACCTAAATATAAAGTAGTTACGTTAGCACTAGCATAATTAAATGAAAAATTAAGTAAAACTACTAACAAAAAGCAAATTATTGCCTTTTTAAACAAGTAAAATCTTTTCATAATAATAAGTGTTTGCAAAACTACGCCGTTTATTCAAAACGATTTGACAAATTATAGTAATTCTATTATAATTTTAATATGATGATTTTTAAAAACGATAAACGCAGTTTACGCACTCGCTCGCTTATTAAGCAAGCAGTAATTAAACTTTTAAAATCTAAACTCCCAGAAGATATAACCGTAAGCGAAGTTACCAAACTTGCCGACGTTAGCCGTAACAGTTTTTACACGCACTATAAAAACGTTTCAAACGTTTTATACGACGTGTATAGTGACATTATTGCTAGAATTGACGGTATTATTGCAAATTACAGTTATGAAGAGTTTATTTTAAACCCCTACCCAATGCTTTACGAGTTTACTCGCCCGTTTACTGAAAATACAACGTTTACAGAATATATTGTATTTTCTAAAAACTCAAGTATGTTTATTCAAGGGTTTATCGACGCGCTTACCGAAAGGTTTTTAGCAGTTTATTATAAAGAACGTGGCAATAACAACCCGGCAATGCCGTATCTTATAAACTTTTTAATTTCGGGCGTTATAGGCTTTATTTATAAGTGGTTTAGAGATAATAAGCCCGTTCCTTTTGAAGACGTTATGCGCCAAGCATCAATACTTATAAAACAAACAGTCGTTACTATACGCGACGTTAAAAAAGAAATATAATTTTAACAATTAAAGCACTGCGTTAGCAGTGCTTTTTTATTATAGTAAAAAAAGACCTTGGAAAAATCCAAGGTCTAATTTTGTTGTTATACAGCTAATTATTATGCTTGTGCATATCTAGCCCAAGAAATAGTACCGTTTTCAACGTTAACGTTCCATACACTTGAAGTGAAGTTTGCAAGAATTGAAGGAGCAAAATCTTTATCAGCAGCAAGTTTATTTTTATCGTCGTAACGAAGAACGTTTGCAAACTTATACATACCACCGTTAGTAATAAACGAAGTATCGCCTGCGGTTACGTTAGTAAGGTCATCTTTAGCCCAGATTTGGTAAGTACCGTAAGTTGTATTAGTTAAATCTGCAAGAACTAAATCGTAAGTAGCAGTATCTTTATAGCCTTGATACATATTGTACGTACCAGTGGTTTCGTTAGCACCGTAGGTAAGAACACCAAGAGCGCTTGCGTTGTTAGCAGCGTAAGACGAAGTACCACGTTTCCAAGCAACGAATTCACCAGATGCAGTTGAAACTTCATCGATACCTTTCTTAATATTATAGTTAGCAAGTTGGCTTGAAAGAAGTTGCTTAGTAACAAATATTACGTTAGTGCAGTTAGCATCAACATCTGCAGGGTTAACACCTAATTCAGGTTTATATAACGCACCGGTAATGTTAGTTGCACCCGCACCTGCTACTTGCGAGCAGTAATTCGATTCGTATAATACGTTAATAAGTTTAATGCCATCTTGTCTGCCGTTAGGAATTAAACCACTTGGCGAGTATGCGTTAGCATTACCTAATTTATTGAAGGTTACGTTATTTGGTTCTTCTTCAGTGCCAATATTTACAGTTTCAGTACCTGCTTTATATGCTTGACACATAAGGCTAATATAAACGTTTTCAAGAACAAGATGTTTTTCAGTACCGTGTAAATGTTGAGCAAATATCGAACCACTATCACCAATAATGTTAGTGAATGCAACGTTCTTCATAATAACGTCGTGGCCTTTTAATAAGTTAATAGAGTTGAATGCACCACCAACCATATATAAAGTGCCGTAAGAGTTTTTATCAAAACCGCTAATATAGTCAACACCATAACCACGACCATCGATATAACCTGCAAAACCTGCCCAAGTTGAACCCCAAGACTGGCTATAACCATTCTTAGTTGCAAGATAAGCACCAGGAGCCCAAGCAACACCATCGCTACTTACACCAACGTTAAAGTTTACGTAAACAACATAATCTTTAATGTCTTCGGTTACTTCATCAACTTTAAACGAAATATTGTTAGATAACGTAATGTAATCTTCTAAAATACCATCTTGTTCGGTAGGTATATAACCAAATATATCAAGCCATTCAATTGCAGAGTCAACAACGTGGTCGAAATAATTTACGTTAGTAAACTTAACAACGCCGTTATTAAGTAATACGTCTACTGTGTAAACGTTTTCGCCATAAACTTCAGGTCTAGTAAGAACTATATTACCATCAACAACGTTAACTTCTTTTCCGTTTGCCCATGCGCCTTCAACGGTAGCACCTTCATCAAAGGTGTAAGTGAATCCGTTACCCTTTGCATCGTAAAGAACGTAAGAACTATTTTCATTACCTTCGTTATCGAGTACTAAATTAGTAAATCTATATTCTTGCGTTGCAGTAGAAAGACTAATATAGTCGGCATCAAACGCAACTTCAGGAATAATTAAACCATAAGTAATATCAAACTCGGTTTCGGTTTCGCCCGTTACGTATTTAGCAGAAACGATTTCATCAGCAAAATCAAAATCAACTTGCTTAATTAATGAGTAATAAGGAACTTGGCTATCAACTATGATAGGCGCAGCCATAACGTTAAGAGTAAACGACTTAGTTAAGGTAGTATCGCCACCTGCGTAAGTTACGGTTACTAATGTTGTGCCAACGTTTGCAACAGTTAATTTAGAACCGCTTTCAGTAGCAACTTCGCCATTTGCAACAGCAATAGAAGATACCGTTAAGTTAAGGTTACCAGCAGTAACTGCAACGTTTAATTCGCCAGCATCGCTGTAAACAGAAAGAGCATTATCAACTTTATTACCATTTACAGTAATTTGTGCAGACGTGCCTGCAATACCAGCCCAGTTGATAGCAATTTTATCCATTACAGTATTAGTAGTATAAAGCGAATTATTAGCAAATTGTTCTTCTAATAACGTTATAATAGATGGATTTTCACGGTTACCGTTAGCAGACCTTAAATCGCCTTCGCTATTATAGTGATATACGTTTTCAAACCTATACATACCTTTGCTTGCCAACGCAGAAATATTACCGGCAACTAAATCGTCAATATTGTCTGCTGCTTTATTAATAGAACTACCGTCAGCAGTATATGATTGTGGAGTTGCAGCAGAACATTGTGCAGTTCTGAAGTCGTTACCGTAAGCAACGTAACTCTTTTCACCACGTCCGTTAGTATCAAGTGCAGCAGCATGACCGACTGTACTATACATATAAGCTGTAGTTAAGAATTGTGGCGAAACGATTATAACGTTAGAAAGGTAATTAGCATCATACGAAGCAATGGTTTGAGTTTCATCTACTTTGTTGTAAGTTGAAGCAAGCGAACCTTGTTGAGTAGTATCGGCAGAGTTACCAGGATATACGTTATACGAGAAGTTTGCTTGATTTTTAAACTTAGCAACAACGTTAGTCATATAAGTGTGGCCAACGTTTCTAACGATACCTGCTAAAGCGTATGCAGAGTTGTTATAGAAACTACCAGCAGAAGTAACGTTAGTAGCAGTTATAGCGTTAAGTTGAACGTAAGAATGCGCTTTGTTAGCAAGGTAAACGTTTTCAATGCGTTGAACGCCAACGTTACTTACGCAGTCTGCAAGAACAGACGAACCAGAAGTAGTAATCATATCAAGAAGCGCAAAGTTCTTTACAACAGGGGTTGTAGTTTCGGTTGAATAAAGTTTGCCGAATAAACCGTCTGCACCTGTAGTTAACGAATTACTATATCTATAAAGGCTTAAGAAGTTATACATTGCATAGCCTTTACCGTCAAACATACCACCAAAACCGCTATTAGAAGTTGCAGTAAATGGGTCTGATTTTCCGTAACCATTGAAACGGTCAAGAATATAGTAAATACCTTTGAAATCGCCTACTTGAATATCATATTCGTGCTTAAGGTCTTGAATAACGTATGCATCGTTATCTGCAAGGCGGAAGTTAATATCGTTGCCAAGAGCATACCAGCCAAGTACCGCTTTATCAGAAGAAGTATAGTCTAATACACCAGTAAGATCGCGAACTTCGTAAATAATCTTATCCCAATATTCAACGTTAGTAAGTTCTAACACTTCGTTATTAGTAATAACGGTTATTGAAATAACGTTATTATTAGAATTATTATATTCAATAGCAGGAATATCAAGTTTACCATCAACAACGTTAATTGCAACCTTTTCGTTACCAATCGTGTAATATGCAGCTGCAACAGTTGCGTCAAATTCGTAATCAAGGTTTAAAGTTGATTTATTATAAGTTATATTAGAAGTTACCTTTGTGGGCTCTTCTTCTGAATAAGCAATATTGTTAAAGGTGTAAACTGCAGTTTCGGTGTTAACAACAAGTTGTAATGGAAGTTCAGTAAGAATTATACCGTTAGAAACGTTGAGTTCTTCTTCGCCATCAGCGTAAGTTGCGGTTGCAGAAACGATTGTACCTTCGATATTAAATCCAAAATAGTCAACCGACTTGAAGTAGTTAACTTCATCACTTACAACAATTTGCTTTTTATTAACGGTAAGAGCGCCTTCATAAGAAAGTTCAACACCGTTAACAGTTGCGGTTACAACGTAAGTTGCAGTGCCGGGTTTAACAGCAGTAATAACGTTACCATCAACGGTAGCAACGTTGCCGTTAACTACTATTTCAACGCTTGAAGCATATTCAGAATTAATGGTTACGGTTGCAGTTTGGTCAACTTCAAGTTCGCAAGGAACTTCGGTTGAAACGGGCGCACCGTTAATGCTTGCAGACGTATATGCTTTTGCAGCGCCTGCCCATTTAAGAATGCCGTTATTTACTACCCAATATTTAGTGTTTGTAAATCCGCTAAAGTCACGGCCAGCATCATTTGCCATTTCGGTAGTACTACTATAACGAAGAAGGTTCTTCATTTTGTAAACGCCCGATGCAATTGTAGATGCGTCGCCTGCTGTAAGTCCACTAATATCAGCATTAAGTTGAGTAGTAGTGCCACCAATTCCGTGATAGAAGGTTTTATAAGTAGTAGTATCGTTTGCACCAAATACTAATAAAGCATCAGCAGGATATTTTCCTTCAGAAATTGCAGTATCAACTTTAGCAGAGGTTGTTGCGAAACCATACCTATAAAGGTCGCTATTAGTAAGGTAAACTACGTTAGAAACATGTTCGTCATAATACTTAACGTCTGCAGTTGGAGCAACTTCAAACTTACCGCTAGAAGGATTAACAGTGTTATGCGAGCCTGCAGTAAGGAACAACGTAGCGTTTCTAGCAACTTCGTCTCTATAATTAATGTTAAGCGATTCGTAGTAAACGTTATTCATTTTAACGTTAGCAAACTCTGTAAACAACGCGTTGGGTGCGTAAACGTTAACGTTACCATTTGGAGTGTTTAACACGCCATTTGCATCAAGACCGTTAGTCCAAGAGTGAGCAAGTAAATGAATATAAACGTTTTCAACTAAAATCTCTCTATTTGTGTAGTTATTGCAAAGGTGACCTGCAATAAGAGCAGACGAACCCGATGCAACCATATTAGTATAAGCAACGTTTTTAAATACTGGTGCAAGTTGTTCAGTTACTGTAACTTGGTGTAAAACACCTTCAACGTAAACGATTTTAAGAGTTCCATCAGTATTCTTTTGAACCATAAAGTTTACAAAGTTATCAACAGTATAACCTTTACCATCGAACACACCAACGAAACCACGCGTGTCGGCATGGCCCCAACCACCATCGTGGTTAACGGTACGGTATGCACCTGCTTTAATGGTTTTTTGATTGCCAAGAAGTAAAACTCTATCTTCATAAGAAGTTACGTAGCCCGTAGTATCGGCACTGATAAGCATGTCAACATCGTTACCAAGTGCAATATATTTCTTATACATATTGCCAGCACCACCAGTGTAACTCATTGCTTCAGAATATTCTACGTTATCTTCAATAACGAAATCCCAATATTCAAATGCGTTAAACTTATAGGTTGCGTTTGCAGTAGTAACGTATGCAACAAACACGTTAGAAGAGTTAGTTTCTGAAACGTAAGTAAAGCCGTTTTCTAAATTGAAATCAACTTTGCCGTTTTCAGTAATAACGTAACCAGAAATAATATCTCCATCTAAATCGTAGAAGAGTTTATTATCGCTAGCATCATACATAACGGTTTGGTTAACTTCTATAACAGATTGAACAACGTTAATAGTTACAACTTTTTCGAAAGACTTGCCACCAAAAGTATAGTTAATGGTTGCAGTGGTTAAGCCTGCGCTTACACCAGTAACATCGTTGCCATCAACGGAAACGTAATCGTCATTTGCAACAGTTATAGAATTAACAGTTGCATTTGCGCCACCAACTTTAACAGAAATAGCAGTTTCAACGTTAGTTGAAATGGTTACGTAACCTGCGCTACCTGCAAGTTCAGTTTCGCCAACAACAACGTTTGCAACTTTATCTACTTCGCCTGCCCAAACGGGGCAACCGTTAACAACTGACCAGTACTTGCTATTTTCAAAAGCAGAAAGGTCGTTATTAGCCTTTGACATTTCGGCATAAGTATTATAGCGGTTAAATCCACTAGTAATACGTTTTGCTTTTGTATCATTTTTATTGTCAACTTCAGAATATTTAATAAAGTCGTCTACCTTAAGGTTTTCAGGGTCGAATTCATATTTTTCTTCTGCAGTTTTATTATATTCATTAAGAACGCTAACAATATCTTCTGGATAACCAATTCTCTTATGCGTTAAAGAACCATCACCATTAATAGTAGTGGTTAAATAAGGCATTTCGTTATCGTTAGAAGCAAATACAACTTCATAATTAAGGTTAGTTCCATCGGTAACGTGAGTTTCGCTATAATTAGACATTCCGTAAGAAGATGCAATGTATGGCGATACCATATAAACGTTTTCTGTAACACCGAGCACATTACCAACTAAACCTTGGTATGAACCAATACCACCAGTAACAGCACCACCAGTTACAGGGTCAGCATAACCTTGACCTTTATAACTACCAATTGAAAGTTTAAGGTTACGGTAATTATTTATATGATTACCATTAGAGTCTAATTCGGTACCATCGGGTTGATAATCGAACACAACGTTTTTAAAGGTGGTTTCTTCAGTAGAAAACATACCAAATATAGAAACACCGTTAATACCAGGCCTTGGCCTTGCGTAAACGTTTTCAACAGTAGCGTTAGAGATTTTGCTTGCAATTATTAAAGCAGTCCAAGCGTAGCCATTATCCCAGAAGTCGGTAACAGCAAGGTTTTTAATAACAGCACCACCGTGAACGTTACCAAAAATACCTACGGTTGAGTTGTTGTTGTAAAACTTAAAGTTTTTAATTGCATAACCACGACCGTCGAACGTGCCGGTAAGACCATGGCTACCCGCAACACCAGCAGTGTCTTTATATGAAGGTGTAAAATTAACGCCTTCAAGGTCGATATCGTTACCTAAAGCGTAGTAACCTTCAACGTTTGCTCTATCAACTTGGAAAGTTTGAGCAAATTCTTCAGCAGTGGTAATAACTTTATCTGCAAGAGTGAAGGTAATTTTATAAACAACGTTATCGTAAACATCAGCGTCGTTACCATCTATAAATAAGTATGCAGTAGCATCACCCGAAGCAATGTTTTGTAAAACTGCGGGGTCGTCTGCAGTTAAAACACCGTTTACAACTGAAACGGGAATAGAAACTTTGCCAGTAGTGTAAAGTTCGTATTTACCATCTTCAACGTCGAGTTCGAAGAACTTACCAGTATCTTTAGCAACAACGGGAGCGATATCGTGCTCGCTTATAATGTTGGTATAATCATCGTAAATGCCAATAATATCTTCGTTGGGGTTTTCTTTGCTTTCTTCTTCTGCGATTGAAAGTAATGCGGTTTTACGCATTGAAGTAGCATAAGTAGTGTCTGCCCAAATGATTTCATCACCAACTTGAGCGTAAGCCCTTGCTTCCATTTCGATTGAATAGAAGTAGTTGAGCGCATCTTCTATACGTTCTTCTTGAACGCCACCAGCTAAAAGCCTGTTTCTGCTATAAGTAACAGCACCGGTGAAGTAGTAAGAACCGTTAACAGACTCTCTTGGATAAGCGAACTTAACAGCCGATAATGCAGTTTCGTAAGCGTCGATAGTTAAAGTAGTATCTGCAAAGTCAACGCCAGTAGCGTTAGCCTTGGGGTACACCAAAAGACCGAAGGTTACACTTTCGCCTTCAGCAACGTTCGCAGTATACCACGCGCCGTTTACGGTTGCAGAGAACTTTAAGCCGTACGCATCGTCGTTATTAACACCTGTGGGCATACGAACTGCCGTTGTTTGGTTAACAACAAAACTTGGCGATGCGCTAGAATCGTCTGCTTTAGCCAAGTTCGTTGAAAGCGTTGCAACAACGGCAAATGCCGAGATTGCAAAGACAAACGAAAAGGCTTTTAACAAAATCTTTTTCAATTTAGCCATCTTTTTCCTCCTTACGATAAACCGTTAATCCAATCTTCAGGTAGCCAATCTACCCTAGCATCGGCAAACGATTCGGTTACTATATCAACCTTGTTATATTCAATAACAAGTATTGATGGTGCAAAGTATTTTTTCTTCATACTTTCCCTCCTGTTTTAACAAGAATTATAATTTTTTACACAATAAGCCCATTAAAACATAATTATAAAATTACACAGTATTATTTTATCACTGATTATAAGCGTTGTCAACCCTTTTATCAGTTTATTTTTTAAAATATTTAACAATTTTATAATATTATTATAATATGGTTTTTTTAAAGCGATATTTTAGCGATAATTTTTGATTTTTGGGCAGTAAACGAGCGAGATTTAATATCAATATTTATTATATTATATTTAATTTTATAAATACTATTCCCCTATCCTTATTATATTATAAATAAAAAAAGACCTTGGAAAAATCCAAGGTCTAATTTTGTTGTTATACAGCTAATTATTATGCATTAGCAAGGCTAGCCCAAGAAATAGAGCCGTTTACTGCATCTACTTTCCAAACAGTTGAAGTGAAGTTTGCAAGAACTGAAGGAGCATAAGTCTTATCTTCTGCAAGTTTAGCCTTAGTGTCGTAACGGATAACGTTAACCATCTTATACATACCACCGTTTGCTACCTTAGAAGTGTCACCAGCAACTAAAGTTGAAAGGTTATCGTAATCCCAAACTTGGTAAGCACCTGCGGCACCTGCGGTAATTAAATCGTAAGTTGCATCTTGCTTATAGCCTTGATAGAACTTGTAAGTACCTTTAGTTTCGTTAGCACCGTAAGAGATTACGCCGTATGCATCAGTGTTTTTAACGTGATATGGAGCGCTACCACGAACGAACGGAACGAACGAGCCACTAGCAGTTGAAAGCGTATCAATATTCTTTTTAGCATCTGCATCGCCACCAGCGAACGAGCCTGCAATAAGTTGTTTAGAAACAACTATAACGTTCGAGCAGTTAGCGTCGATTGTTGCAACGTTAGTTTTTGCAGTGGGTTTAAAGATTGCACCAGTAATAGTGGTTGCACCAGTACCGGTTACTTGCTCGTTAACAAGTGATTCGTATAAGAAGTTGGTAAGCTTAATTTGTTCTTGCCACTTATCGTAAACAACGTAACCACGAGCACCTATAAGACCGTTTGGCGAGTATGACTTACCATTAATGAAGTTATAGGTAACGTAATTATCACCAGCAACAGAAAGACAATCACCTTCAGCAGCAGCGTTGCACAAAAGATTTAAGTAAACGTTTTCAACGTTAAGGTTGTTGGTTTCAAATTCGTCACAAACTAAATGCTGAGCAAGCACCGAAGCACTATCTGCAATAACGTTAGTGAACGCAACGTTTTTAATAGTAACGTCGTGACCTTTAGTTAAGTTGATAGAGTTGAATACGCCACCAGTTAATTTAAGGCCTAAAATGTTACCATCTTTATCACGATTGTAGTCAAAGCCGTGAGCATTTTCAACTGCAAAGCCACGACCATCGAGATGACCAGCAAAGCCTGCCCAGCTTTCTGCCCAAGATTGACTAAAGCCATTTTTAGTTACAAGGTAAATGCCAGTGTGGAAAGGAGTGTCGCCAATAGGAGTAGACGTCTTATCATCCCAGTAACCGTTACCGTTGTGGTAAATAGCAACGTGAGCAGCATAGTCCTTAATATCGTCGGTTATAGCGTCAACTTTGAAGTTGATGTTGTTTGCTAAAGCAATAAACTCTTCAGATACTTTAGAACCGTCGCTTGCGGGGGTTTGACCAAAGTAGTCAAGCCATTCGATAGCAGAAGTGATAACTACGTCGAAATATTTAACGTTGTTAAGTTTAACAATACCATCGGTAAAGTATGCGGTTAATACAAACTCGTTAGAAGAAGGCATTTTAATTTCAGGAAGAATAATTTTGCCATCATCAATTTCGAGTGCAAGTTCACCGCTACCTGCCGACATGGTTGCTAAAACAAGGTCTCTGTCACCAAAGTCATATTGTAATCCACCATTTGCAAGGTAAAGAACTTCGGTATCAATTTCGGTTGCATCGTTATCAAGTTTAATAATGTTAGTAAATCTAAACTCTTGATACTCAGTTGAAAGCGCAATATAGTCTGCATCAAACGCTGCGTCGGGAAGAACAATACCGTAAGAAATATCAATTTCGGTTTCAGTTTCGCCAGTAACGTATTTAGCAGAAACTATATCGTTGCTAAACGCGTATGCAACGTGATTGATTGATGCGTAGTAATAAACTGCATCTTCAACAGTGAGAGGATCACCTAACACGTTAAGAGTAAACGTTTTGGTTAAAATAGTTTCGCCTGCTTTGTAGGTAACGATAATATCTGCACAACCAGAGTTAACAAGAGTTAAATAGCTACCATTTACTTTTGCAACGAATTCGTTGCTTGATTCAAGTGAAACTAAGCTTAATGAGCTGTTGCCAGTGCCAGAAACTGGATTTACTTTAACTTTGCCAAGTTTTACGTGAACGTCGATTTCATCAGCAACAATAGTATCGCCAACCTTAACGTTAGTTACTTCAGCAGATTTACCCTTCCAGTTAATTGCATATTCGCCATCGGTTGTGTTAACGTCGTAGAACGAGTTGGTTGCAAATCTTTGTAATAAAGGTAAGGTTTCGTTAGTTTCGTTTCTGTTATGAGCAATAAGATGACTTAAACCATTGTAGTGATATACGTTTTTGAACTTGTAAATACCTTTGGTTGCTAACGAAGATATATCACCTGCTTCAATACCGGTAAGGTCGTCGTATGCCGTTTTATATCTATTTATACCATTACTATCTTCGTAAGTCTTGCTAGTGTCGTAAGGAAGAAGGGCACGGCTTGATTGTTCATCGTTAGAAGTGTCGAAACCATAAGCAGCATAACTCTTTTCACCACGGCCATTTGTATCTAATGAACCAGGTTGACCAACACGGTCGTCAAGATATGCTACAGTGGGTAACGTGCTTGAAATAAGCAATACGTCAGAAACATAAGTTTCATCGTAAGATGCTATAGTTTGATCTTCAAACACATAGTTGTATGCCGAAGCAAACGAGCCTGCAGCAAGATTTGAAGTACCATCACCTACATAGCCAGGTAATACACCCCAAGCGTTTGCGGGTGACCATTCGGTTTGTTTAAGAACAATGTTAGACATATAAGTATGACCAACGTTTCTTACAATACCTGAAATGAAGTAAGATGCAACTGAAAGTTGTTGAGTCATTACGTGAGTAGTTGCATTGTAAGAGTATCCCGAATAGAAAGTACCCTTGTTAGAAACATAGATATTTTCAATGTGTTGAACGCCTACGTTAGAAACGGTATCGGCAATGATGGGCGAGTCGCACGACATCATCATATCAAGAAGTGCAAAGTTCTTAACTACGGGAGTAATTTCTTCGGTTGAGTAAAGTTTGCCAAATAAACCAGCACTCATAGTGTATAAGTGAGTTGAGTTAGCAAAAAGGTCAACGTAATTATACATTGAATAGCCTTTACCATCGAACACACCACCAAAGCCGTTTACAGAAGTTGGAGTAAAGCCGTCTGCTTTTTTACCATCATCAAAACGGTCAAGAAGATAATAAATACCGTCAGTGTATTGACCGTTTTTGTTATCTACAAGTTGCCATTCGTGCTTAAGATCGGTAATCACATATTCATCGGCATCGGCAATACGGAAGTTGATATCGTTGCCAAGAGTGTACCAGCCGGTAACTACACCGTCTTTAGAAGTGTAGTCTAAAGCACCACTAAGGTCGCGAACTTCGTAAATAATCTTATCCCAATATTCAATATTGTTAAAGGTTATAGTATTGTAACTGGTGTTAACAACAAGTTTAACAAGGTTGCTTGCGCCGTAAGTTGCCTTAGGAGCAGTAACACCAAAAATCTTATTATCTTTAACGGTTAATTCAACAGGGTCTTGACCATCAACAATAAGTTGCGCATCAAGCACTACCCTATCGTCTAAATCGTCGTAAACGATAGAACCATCGTATGCATTGTATAAAACAACGTTATCTTCGGTAGAAGGTGCTGCCTTAACGTAAATAGTAATAGGAACGATGTATTCAGATTCGTTATAAGTGAAGGTTACGGTTGCAACAGTTTGACCTGCTTGAACACCGGTAATAGATGCACCACTTGCGGTTAAGAGTGAATTATCACCAGAAACTACGCTAGTAATTTCGATATTATCAGTGCCGTAAACTGCGCTAAACGCCAAGGTTTCGTCAATATCGATTTCACCGTAAGTTACAATATTTTCGGTTTCGCCAAGTTTTAAGTTAACGTCGATTAAAGGTTTAATTACAAAGGTTTCGGTAACGCCTAATTCTTCGTTTGCAACGGTAACCGTAACAGGTTGAGCCGAGTATTTAGCAACGGTAACGCTTGCACCGTCGATAGTTAAAATACCGGTATTATCACTAGAAGTAATAGTAGTTCCAGGAACGAGTACGCCGTATTTAGAAAGACCAACGGTAACTGATTCGCCTTTAACAACTTCAACAGCCGACTTAGGAGTTACACCGTCAACCGAAAGGGTTACACCGTCTTGTTTGAAGGTGTGCCATACGGGAACGCCGGTAGAAGTATTCCAGAATCTAGAATCAAACGAAGTTAAATCGTTTTCTGCTTGAGCCATTTGATTAGCGTTATTATATTGCTTAATGCCGGTATATCTAAACGCACCTATTGAAGACGTTTCTTTGTCGTACTGAATTTGTTGGTTTTCAGAGTTGAACGAAGACATATCTTCACCAAAGTAAGTGGTGTTAATATTTTCAGCGTATGCAATATACCATTGATAATAATTACCGTTTGCATCGTTTAAAACGGTACCAGGTCTGGTATTTAAATCTTTACTTCCCCTATAGTTTCCTAAAGCGAAGCCAGAAAGAACGTAAGTATCTTTAAAGAGTGATTCTTGAATTTCTTTCTTAGGATTAATGGTTGCTTTAGGACTAGCAACAAGAACGCCGTGAGCATAACCATTGACAGCATATCGAGAACTATTAACGTCGTAAGGAGTTTCGTTATTATATTCAACAACAACGTTGGTAAGATTTATATTTTCGCCAGCTTGATAGAATAAGCCTTGAAGGTCATACGAGTCAGACCTATAGCTAATATAAACGTTTTCTAAATCGCCGTAGCCAAGGAATGCAAGCGAGCTACCCCTATAAGTATAAATATTGGTAATAGCAACGTTTTTCAAAACTGCATCTTTAGAGAAGTGGTGGAATAAACCAACACGGTTACCTTGGTGTGCAACAGTAAAGTTCTCGGTGTCAATGTTAGAAATAACGTGGCCGTTACCATCGAAGGTTGCAGCAAACGATAATTCTTCAGCGTGGTGATATGCAGAAGCAGATGCCGAGTGATAAACTACGAGCGTAGATGCATCGATATCGTTTAAAAGGTAAACGTATGCTTCTTTACGATATGGGTCGTTATATTCGGCTTTAGAAGCACACACGTCTTCGCGCTTATCGTCAGGACCTTTACCTTCGTTTGCTTTTGCGTTTGCCCTTTCACGTTTTGCAAGCATTTCTGCCGAAGCGCGAAGTTCAACAGCGTCTTTAAGGTCTTCAACGGTTGAAACGAAAGCACCAGCTGCACGAACTGAAACTTCGTATATTTCAGTTTTTGAACCTACTAAAATAGTAGTATCGGTAAAGTCGTGTGCGTTAGCAACAACGCCGGTAATGTAGTTTTCGTTAACGTTAAGAACATTTTCACCTTGCCAAGCATCGATAATTTCGGTTTCAGTACCCCAAATGAAGTTATCAATAGTTAAGTTGGTGTTAAGGTCGCTTTCTTCTTTATAAGTACCCATGTAAGTTGAGAAGTATTCAACTTTACCTTCTTTCTTAGCAACGGGACGAATAATTCTTGCATTAAAGTTTTTAAGGTAGGTTTTACCACCTACTTCGTAACCGAACGAAATTACGGTAGTACCAACCGATTTACCAACTATTTTGCCATCTTCTATATAAGCAATATCTTCGTTGGCACTTGAAGCAACGTTAGCAGGGATTTCTGCGCCACCGTTAATAGTTACGGTAGGAACAAAATCAAAGGTGTTAACGTAAGACGAGCCTTCGAACGAAGCCCTAGTATAAAGTTCAATGTCTTTAGCGATGTTACCATTTACGTAGAACGAGAAGTTATCTTGAACGGTAACTTTAATCGTTTTAGACATAAGGAAGGTGTTAGAAGCGTCTTTTGTTCTCCACGAAGCGCTAACAACAACATCTGCCTCACCGTTTTCTAAAGTAGTGAGTAAACCGTCGTTAGTAGCGGTTACAACGCTAGCATTGCTAGAAGTAACAGTGAACGTTGCGTCGGTATAGTCGGTACGATTATTAAATCTTACGATGGGAACGAAATTGAAGGTATCGTTGTTAGATAAAATAATTTCGTCTTTGATGCCACCAAGAACGTCAACTTCAGGTGTTTGACCACCGAAAGAAACGTTTAATTCGCACTTCTTAACTAAATCGCCACAAGTTGCAACGATGTTGGTTATACCTTCGCTAATTGCTTCGATTTTACCAGTAGTTTGGTTAATAGTTGCAATATCAGCATTTTCAGACGACCAAACGACTTTATTAGTAGTGTTGGTAGTTGTTGCTGAAAGCGTAAAATAATCGCCTATGGTAAGAGAAAGAGCACTGCGCGCTAAAGTTAAAGTAGCAGCGGGAGGTTGCGGAATATAAATATCTGGTTGACCGTCGTCAGTTTCTTCCTCCTTCTTACAACCGGTGCCTACCGCCGTTAATGCGACGGTAAGCGATAATACGAGAACAAGTAATCTTTTAAATAATTTATTCATATTCATCCTCCTATTATAAAGTAAGTAACCAGTTAAGTATTAAGCCTTCACTTGAACAGTTGTAACTCATAAGCGGATACTGAACTGATATTTCGTAAAGTCTATTCTTGTAATATCTAAACTTTTCAAGCGAAAGTTGACTGGTGCCTTTTTCTGCACCATCACCGTAAAGTTTAAGAACGATGTATAAAGGAGTCATCGATTCAACGTCGATACGGTCTTTTAAAACGAGATAAAGGTTATTATTAGTAACTTGATAATGAGAAATCTCTTCAATCGCTTTGTCAAATAATCCAACCCAACCTTCAACCATTTGTAACGGCCAATATACAGTAGATTTTACCCAGCTATCGTGCGCGCTACTCTTATTAGGACGCATTCCGTATTCTGAATAAGTGGTTTGAACGTGTGTTTGATAAAGTTTTAATATATTAAGCATAGTATCAGACGCATCTTGATACATAGCGTCAAAATACCTTTGAGTAAGAGCGTCGTAATCTTGTGATGAATCCCACATAAGTTGTGATTCCATCCAACAAGCATAGCTTTGGAACGAAGTTGCGTTATCGCCGTAGTCTTGAGATTCAAGGAATACGTATTGAACGTCTTTATACGCAAAGAATTGGAAAAGGTCGCCGTTAAAGAACGCAAGTGAATCGTGAGGGAAAATAGTAGCGTGAGCGTAAGTAGGATAACCCCAGAACCAGAAATAATCAATACAAGCATCCCAAGCGTCGAACATATCTATACCTATTTGGTTTTCGGGAGCGTATAACGCCGTGTAATAGTTAAAGTAACGAGTGTCAGCGTAATACATACCAACACCATCGTCAGCAATTACTTGGTCGTTACAAGGAACGTATTTACCTTCTGCTTCACTGTAAACTGCAGGTGGAGCACACAAAGTATTGTAAGCAAACGAAACGACGTGGAAATCTTCTCTCTTATAAGCTGCGTTTTCAGGTTTGTTCATCCAATCGCGAACGTATTTGTTAACAGCGTTTAAAAGTTTAATAACTGAACCTGAAGACGTAAAGTTTTCAGCTTCACGTTCAATCGTGCATTGTTCACATCCACATAAAGCACCTAAGTCTTCCATAGTAATGGTTACCGTATTACGGAAAGGATATTCTTCGGGAGGGAATGCAACGAGCGAATATTCAATCATTTCTGCACAGCGTTTTGCAAGCGCTCTAAACGAATCGGCGTTACCTCTTGCAGTGTAGCATATTTGGTCACCCGTAGTAGCGTACCAGTCTTCATGAGTGTGTTTATCGTCTGAACGGTTTGGGTTATCTGCATTTTTTATAGTCCAACCTGCAACGTCGCGCATATTCGTAGAATTAAACTCTAAATCACCATAGCTATCAATCCAAGATTGTGGAACGCGAGCTGCGTCGGGCTCATATTCTTCAAAATAATATTTTAAATAGTCAATGGGTTTACCGTCAACGTCAGTTGCTCTAGGAAGATATTCCATTGCGTTGTGAATATAACCATTTTGAGCAGCAAGTGATTTACGGTCGTGAACTATAGGAAGTAAGTCTTCTTGGTGACCACCGTTACCAACGTTTAAACGCCATTTACGGTATGCAACGTCTTGTGAAGTAATATCTTCAACGAGTGGGTCAACGGTCTTCATACCGTCGAAACCAACACCGTACCAAGCAACGTTATACGACCTTCTTTCAATGTCAGGTGCGTCCATAACGGTTAAGTTTAAAAACTTAGCGTCGGTAACGTTTTTATCGATTGTCCAACAGTTTCTATAATAATATTGAAAATTAAAATAGATTTCAAGAAAATTATAAACTGCTTGAATTACACCAGTTCCATAAGGTGCGTTTAAAAATACGTTTTGGTTTTTCGTGCGAATAAGATATCCGTCGTAATCAAGAGAATCCATATCTTCTTCAGTAACGTTAAGGTTAGCCGCTTGATATAAACGGTTATCTGCTAAAGATATATATTTACCGGTTGCAACAGTTTCGGTAAGGTCTTCAGGAAGTTCATTTTCGTACTTTGCAGTAATTGAAATACCAGTTGCCCTTTTGAAAAGCAATTGTAATTCTTCTTTTGCAATTTTAACGTAACTATCAACAACGTCAGGAAGAAGTATCGTATAATCGCTAAGCCCGTCTTTAACAAGCCAAGTGTCAGTTTCAACTATATCGAACTCGTGAACGCCGTCGTAAACGAAAGGTGTAAACTCGGCGTAAGTCGTTGCTTCGTCTTCTTTTTTACAAGCAAATACGGATAAGGAAATGCTTAAAATAAGCGTAGAAAGAACAAGTAATTTAATTAATCTTTTCATAATCTAATTTCCCTCCTTTATGAAACGTGAATGGTAAACGTTGCAAGCGTAAAGTTACCAACTGAATCGTATGCGTAAATACGAACTTCATAATCGCCTTTTCTGTTAATCGCACAAGTATCGGTTATTTCAACAACGTCTGACAAAGACTCAACTTCGATATAATCAAAAGGCTCTGCAGTATGAATGAGATAACCGCGATGTTTATGTCTAATCATAACGCTAACGATTAAATCTTCTAATAAAGTATTATCGTCGCTAACGGTAAACGGAATTGTAAAGGTTTCGCCAATACCAACGTTCATAACCGACTCTGCAACGATGCCGTTACCAAGAGTAATAACGGGCGCTTTATCGTTAATTACTTTAATGTTATAAGTATCCCTTGCCTCTTTAGTAAGTGCAGTGGTGTTTTGTTTAGAAACGTCTCTAACATATAAAATAACTTGATAGGTAGCGTATTCATTAAGCACTAACGTGTAGTCTTTAGTTGGGTCGTTAGCAATACCGTCGCAAACTACTTCGTTACCGTTTTCATCTAAAACTTTTACGTGATTACCCGTGTCTTTATTAATTATTTCAAGCGAAACGTAATTTGTCGGGTTTTTCTTACACGCAACACATTGACAATTATCTTTACATTTTTCGTAATTGAAATAACGAGTAGGAGTTAAAATATCCGCAACAGACGGAGCGTAAATAGTTACGCTATCACCTATTATATGGTTACCATGGTCACGCGTAATGTAATAGTTAGACGTGGTTTTATCTGAAGTAAGGTTACTACTAAACACAACGTTAGCAAGTTTATCAGGTCTAAAGGTAACCGTACCGGTAACGTCAACTAATTCAATATCAAGATAAGCAAGTTCGGTAGTAAAGTCTATAAGGTAATCGACTTCAGTTTCGCCGTAAGTTGCTTTTCTATAGTTGTGGTCGTAGGTAAACATTTTATCCATGGTGTTTAAAAGCGAAATGTCTGCTAATAAAACACCGTCTTGAGTTTGGTCGGTAATAAAGTAATATTTATCGTTTTGTTCGTAAATGGTAAATACCGCTTTGTTTTCAGTGTTATAAATATCGGTTAAAATAATATTTATAGCTGAAATGCTACCAACGTTACCAGATTTTATATAGGTGTAGAACGTGAAGTTGAAAGAGCCAACTTGGATTGGGTTAACAAACGAAATTACGTTCGTACCTTCATTTACAGTATCGTAAGTAAGGTTACGACCAACTACTCCATTAAACGGAACGTCACCTATAAAATAATTTTGTGGAATAAGCGCAGTACCACCGCCAACGTTAACGACATTTGCAACGTCGCTAAGTGCATATGGAGCGTCTTGACCAGGCATTGCTTCAGTTGCAACGTATTTAAATTGTAATGAAGTTGCAGTTGAAGAAACAACGAATTTTTCAATATCGGTAACTTCGGTCCATTCACCTTCACCGTCGTATTGAACGTAAACTTTCGATGCTACAGGAGTAGCAAAGTCAACGTATTTATACGCTGATAAAGGTTTAAGTTCGTAAGTAAAGCCTGCTAAGTAATTGCGATAAGCAAACGGTTTTTCTACAAAACGAATAATTCCGTTAGAAACACATTCTACGCTATAAGTTAACACTTTAGAAACAGCGTTATCGCTAATAGCGTAAGTTATTTGATAAGTACCGGTAGTTGACGGAATAAACTCTAAAGTTTCAGGGTCGATATTATAAGTTTTACCTTTGCAGGTTGCAGTAATATCGATTTTTAACGCGCTATCTAAGTTATACGTTGAAAGAGTATAAGCAGGAAGCGTTACCGTTTCACCTGAATATATTTGAGTAAGTTTATCAGTTTCAAAGGTAAGAGTACCTATATGATTAAGTGCTTTAGATGAAGTAATACCACTAACGTCAACGGGAATAACGTCGAAATAAGACTTACCAACGTTGCCTGCATAGTCTTTTGCAGAATATTCAACGGTATAAACTTCGTTATCGCGCACGTTAAACATACCACCGGTTATAGTAATCGGGGTTCTTTGATTATCGCTATAATAATCTTTATAAACGTTAACGCGAATATCGGTTGCAAGGTTAACGTCGTAAACGTTAGCAGTAGGAAGAACGAAGTTTTCGCCTATTGCACAGTAAACGCTGTTGTTTTCGGTAAGGTCAACGTCAACGTAAACGTCGGGCGCTCTTTCATCTTTATAGTTTTCTTCCCAGTTAGTACCGTTAAAGTTTTTAATAAGTTCGGTACCAGACATATCGCCAACGCTGGTAATATCAACTTGATAACCAGTGCCTTCATAGTTTTCAACTTTTAAAGACACGAAAACTTCGCCCGTGGTGAAACCTTGGAACATTTTAACGCCGGTAGTATAACAAGCAGGGTTTTGAAGTTGTGAAATTAAAATATCTTTAACACCGGTACTAACGTAAGTATAGTTATTCTTAAAGTCATATTTTAAGTAATAAATACCGTTTCTTTGAGCACTACCACCCGATTGAGCACCTTGGGTAGAACCGAAGTGGTTAACGTGTCTTACACCGTCGATATAAGCAACAACACGGTCCCAACGGCCAGTCAACGTTTCGTTAACGATTAAACCACTATCTTGTTGAGAGTTTGTACCCGAACGAATATAACCGTAACCGTTTTGGTTTTTAACGCAAAGGCGATAGAAAACGTAAATAGACGGATCGTATGCGTCGGTTAAAGTAACGGTAACGAACTCTGCGTTGGTTTTGTATATACCACTATTTGCTAATAAATCGTGGTCGTAACCTTCGGGGTCGAAACTAATAATATCAACAAGCCCTTCTTTATTAAGGTCGATAGGTTTATTGAAAACGAATTCACAACCGTCGTTAAGGTTAACTGAAATACCATCTTCTTTAGAACCTAAGGGATTTTCTGGGCTAGAAGCGGTTATAGTACTACCATTTTCGTTAGAAAGGTAGAAATATTCGCTCATAACGTCGAACGTATCGTAAACGGTAATAGTTTTACCCAAACTATCAACAAACTTATACGAAACGGTGTACTCACCTACTTGGTTAAGTACGTGGCCGATTTCGTCGTTTGCTTCGTAAATCATACCGTTAGGATAGGTTATTGAACCCTCGGTAATAACGAGAGAATTACCATAGCCGTCAATAGCAACACCGGTAAGCCTATCGTCAAGAAGTAAGGTCGAGTTGAAAGCATACTTTTCTTCAATTTGGGTTAATTCTATTTCTTTAGAATTAGCGTTAACGCTAGAAATGTTAGCAACGCCGAAACCCAAACCGAACATCATAATTGCAGATAGGCAAATAACTGCAATTTTTTTGTTGATTGTAGTTTTCATATAGTCTCCTTTAAAATTAATGTTTTCAAAGCGTAATATTATTCTTTAATACCACCCATTGAAATATTGCCTAAAAGTCTATCTTTAACGCAGATAAACAATATAATCATAGGTAATGCAACGGTCATCGTCGCAGCAATTTTTGCAGGTGTACCAGTCATACCCTCAATGTTTGACCCTTGAATAACCTGTTGAACTGCCAAAGATAAAGTTGGGTGCGAAGGTAAGTATAATAAAGGTGTAGCATAGTCGTTCCAACGGCCAATAAAGTAAATTAAAATAACGGTCGTCATCATTTTAACAGCAAGTGGCATAACTATTGTAACTAATATTCTAAATTGCGATGCTCCGTCAACTTCCGCTGCTTCTGAATACGTTCCGCTAACGCCTTGGAAGAACGCATAAAATACAAGGAAATACATGTTGGGGAACATCATATTAACTATTACGTCGCCGTATATAGTATCGAAAATACATAGTCTTTGCATAAGTACTATTTTCGAAGGTGTTGCAGAAACTAGCGGGAGCACCATTACGACTATCGTTATAGTGTATATTAAACTACTAAACTTATACGGATATTTAGCGCAAAGATAGCCAACTAATGCAGGCACTAACGCTATAACAACCGAACCACATATTGCATATAAAATAGAGTTGGACAATAGGTCGATGAATTTAGCATAACCCGATTTAGTCATATCAATATCCAAATTAAACCCGTACCAATAGTTTTTATTTGCAGGTATAGTTCCACCATTAAAATAGCCCATTACGCTTTCATAGTTCGTAAATACGCTTTTATCTTTCCATATTGAAAATCTAGGCAATCCTAAATAGTTAGCAATATGACCACGACCACCATGAAAGTCGTACTCATTTTTAAGTGAAGTCATAAAACCCCAAGAAATCATAAAAATGAGCGTTAGCGAATAGATTAACAAAACTACAAATAAAAAGATAACGAAGGGATTAAGATTCTTATTTAAACTTTTTTTATTTTTAAAAGCAGTATCCATAATTCCCTCCTATTAATCTGCACTCGGGCCAAACTTAGTCATTGCCCATTTAGCAAATAGCGCAAGGGGTAAAGTAAACGCCGTTATTACAAGACCAAGCGCCGATAATTGTGGATATGATAATAAAGATATTTTAATATCAGGATTGTTAAGATTTATATAAGCATTGGGATCACCTACCATATCGGCATGAAGAGTACGCGTGTATATAAAGTAACCAACCGTGCTAACACCCGGAGGTGCCACGTCTTTAAAGAACGTATATAAGCCCATTTGGTCGGTAAACATTGCGGCGATACCCGAAACTATGAACGTAATCATAGTTGGCCAAATCATAGGAATGGTTATATGTATGAACTCTTGAACAACGTTAGCCCCGTCAAGATGAGCAGATTCTACAACAGATTCGTTAATGCCACTCATAGAGCCGGTATACATTAAAACGTTAACGCCAAACGAGAAGAAAATGGTATAGCCTAATAACGCTGGGAAAGCACCGTCGGCAGTATCTAACAAATAGCCAATCTTGCCGTTAGACAAACCTGGTAAAACGTCTTTTAAAATATAGGTATATATCATAGCCATTACAACGCCCGAAATAATAGACGGAAGGTATAAAAGCACCCTGAATACACCTGCAAACATAAACTTTTTATATACGTAGTAACTAAATACTAGCGCAAAACCAGTACCGAAGAAAAGTTTAATAACGTATAACGTCAACGAGTTTCCAATCATATACCAGTAATCGCTACGGTTTATATATTCGTAAACAACTCTAAAATTGTCTAACGTAAAAGACACGTCGAAACCCATTTCACCGTTTGTTTTATATTGATATCTTTGAAACGCCATTAAAATAGAGTCGATGTTAACGTAAACGTAAAAAACTAAAAAGTTAATAAACGGTATAGCTATCATTAGCGTATAGAAAATTAAACGCTTGGTTTTTCTGGTTAACGTTTTTGGCGGTTTATAGTTTACGTTGTTAGGTAAACCGCTTCCGCCGTTTCCACCGTTTAACTCTTCACCGCTTGTAATTATAGATTCACTATTCATAATTCACCTAGTTAATAAAAATTGTATCATATACTATATTTATATATAGATAGAGTAAGGTTCAATTTAGCACGAAATGACTAAGCGTAAATCATTACGCTTAGTCGTTTCATTTATATTATTGTTGTTTGTTATAGTCAACACCAGGGAACGTTGTCTTAAAGTTAGTATATTTTACTTCACCGTTTCCATCATTGTAGTAATGGTAATTTGGAGAACCGTCTCCATGTGTACCAGTTGAGTATAACCACATCGTTTTTTCCCAGTAATCGTGGAAGTTTAAATCGTATTTACGATAATCCATATACGATAAAGAATCTGCACCAATAGAATATGCGCCAGACAAGAAGCCACGGTAGAACTTACTCTTTTCAAAACTAGCGTTAAAGTTGTAGTAAACGGTATAAGCGTCTTTCTTAACGTTCCAAAGCGATTGCATATAAACGTTCCAAGCAGCTTTACCCTCAACTATACTTTCATCTATTTCGAATTTCATAGGTCTAAAACAGCCAGATTCAATAGCGTAATAGGTAAGTTCGGGGTCGGTCATTATAAATCTTACGTAGTCGATAGCAGCTTCAAGTTTTTCAGGATTGTTTTTAAGTTTACCGTTAATTACGTAGAAAGAACGAGTAACGTCGATAATAGTGGGAGCGTGACCTGCGAAACCATCTTTATAAGCGTCTTCATCATAAGTGCCAGGAATATTAGTAGTATCAGTAGTGTAGTTAATTTCGCCAATAACGGGAATATCAACAGTTACAGGAAGTGGCATCCACTTGAAATCTCTGTGGTCAAGAGGATATTTGTATTCGTAAAGGTCATCGTACCAACCCATAAATCTTGCTTCGTTGTTCCAGAATGAACCTTCCATGAGGAAAGCAGTTGGGGGAACACCGGGAGCAGTGTCGTAGTTACCAAAAATAAACCTTTCGTGAGTTTTTCTGTGGCTAAGACCTTCAGTAAAACTTGGGTTGTACCAACTAAGCGTTGCCGCAATTTCTAAAAATGCAGCGCCCCAGTATCTAGCAACCATCCAGTTTGTATAATAACCGTTTTGTTCAGTTACTTTAACCTTTTTGGTTATGGGTTTATGAAGATGTGCAAGTTCAGGACAGTTGGGGAATAACTTTTCGTTAGACCAACCGGTAATAACTTCAATTTCTCTACCTTGAGTGTCGAGCGTCATAATAGAGTAACCGTCGTAGTTACCTGCAAGCGAGTGATATAAACCGTCTGAAAACATGTTTGAATAGTTTTGATATTCACCAGAAAGTGCAAAAGGAGAACAAAGGCCTTCAGATTTCATATAGTCGCAAAGCGCAATAAGTTCGTAAACTGAAGAAGGAAGACCGTCGTCATAGTCGCCTTTTATACCATTAGGACCAACACAAAAACTATCTTTAGGAAGTTCGTCTTCTAAAGTGTTTTCGTTATATTCGCCAGGACCAAAAGCAAGGTAAAGGTCAATACCAAAATATGAACTTTCATATTTTACCATACCGTAATCGTTGGCATAACCCTCTTCTTTAGAACCAAAAGTAAAGCCTAAATTATCGTGATTTAACTCAAACTCAGCGTCGTTTTCACCAGTTACGTTGCACGCTGCTATATACAAACCGTAGTTAACGTAGGTAACGGGGTCGTAAGTAAGACCGCCGTAATATTCCATACAAGGAATACCGTAATATCTACCGTCGGCTCCTTTAAAGAAATCTGCAAAAGCAGGGTCGATTTTTTCTGCAACGGTTTTGGTTTCACCAAACTCAGTAAGCGGAGTGGTAAACGCTTCGTCAAGACAAATTGCAGAACCGTTAGCCGCCATATCGATGGGGTTATAGTCAACACGGTCAAAACCGATAATATCGAAAGTACTACCAAGTACGTTAGAAGCACTTGCACCACCTTCAACAGCCTTAATTACAACACCGGTTTTACCTTCTGCATAAGAGTGATTTTTTCTTAACTCTCCAAAACGTGCAGCAGGACCGGTAATCCAGTCTTTACCAATACCACCACTTGAATACGGAATTGTAAGAACCGTGGTTTCACTATCGTCTACGTCGTCTTCAGGCTTAGGGCAACCAAATGCGCAAAAAGCAACGGTTAGACATAATAGCATAGTCAAAAACTTTTTCATAATCTACCTCCTAAAGTAGTTGTTAAATATTTATCGTGCCAACGCTAGAGTTAACACGCGTGATACTATTATAATATTAGCAAAAGCGCATAATTCCCCCAAAGGAACGCGCAAATACTAATAAATTATGGAAAAAAACGGCAAAAAACCAAAACGTAACAACGGTTAAATGCGTTTTTTGTCATATTTGTACAGTTACATTATAAACGGCTTGTGCACTCTTGTCAAGCAAAATTGATAATTTTATTGTGAAAAATTAGTGCACATTTAATTTATTAAATAGTTTCACTCTAAAACTCGGTTTTTGGCACGATTTAATTAGTTCTACTTTAAAATAGAAAACGGCGATTTTTGTCGCCGAAGTTAAAAAGTTTTAATTGTATTTAGATTTCGTATTAAAAATTAACGCCGACAAATAGCCGAACGTTACCGCGGCTGTAACCCCTGCAGAAGCAGAAGATAAGCCACCCGTTATTGCGCCGAATATTCCCGCCTTTGCACCTTTTATAGCCCCTTCTGCAAGCAAATAGCCAAACCCGCTTATGGGAACGGTTGCGCCCGCACCTGCAAAATCGACTAAATATTTATAAACGCCAAGCGCTTGAAGAACTAAACCACCTAACATAAAAAATACTAGTATTTTTCCCGACGTTAGTTTGGTTTTATTTATGATAAACTGTGCAAGCGTACATATTGCACCACCAACTACGAACGCTTTAACAAATTGCATTAAAATATCAATCATTTGAACACTCCACCGTTATTGCGTGCGCTACTCCGGGAATAGACTCGCCTTGTTGAGAAGAGAGCGTTGAAAGAAGCGCTCCCGTAGCAACGAGCAATAATTTTTTAATTTTTTTAGATTTTAGCATAGGGTATAGGTAACTTGCAAAAACAACGGAACTACACCCTGCCCCACTTCCGCCCTGAAACTCGTCTTCGTCAATGTTATATATTAGTTCACCACAGTCAACGTGGTTAGGTTCTAAATCGAGCCCCTGCTTTTTTGCAAGTTCTTTAAGCAATCTACTACCCAACGCACCTAAATCGCCCGTTACTATAAGGTCGTAATCGCTAGTTGTTGTGTTCGTAGCGCGAAGATGCCTTGTAATAGTTGAACACGCAGCAGGCGCCATTGCTGCGCCCATATTGTTTACGTCGGTAATACCAAAATCTATTACCCTACCTATCGTTGCGCTTGAAATTACGGGATAGCCGGATAAATGCTCGCTAACAAGGTACGAGCCTGCCCCCGTAACGGTCCACTGTGCCTGCGCAGGGCGTATTGCGCCAAGTTCAAGCGGGTATCTATACTGCCTTTCCGCCGTTGCAAAATGGCTAACTGCCGAGCAAACGGTATTTTTAGCGTAGTTACCGTCAATGAGCGTAGCGCCTAGCGTTAATGCTTCACAAATTGAAGCGCAGGCGTTGTAAACCCCCAAAAACGGCGTTTCGAAGTCGCGAGCAGAAAAACTTGCCGATATTATTTGATTTAATAAGTCGCCCGAAATTATGGCGTCAACGTCGCTATCTTTAAGTTTTTGCCTTTCAATTAAGCGTTTCATTGACATTGTAAGCATTTTACATTCTGCTTTTTCGTAACTAGACTCGCCGTATCTGTCGTCTTTTAAGCAAATATCGAAAAACTTTCCAAGTTCGCTTTGCGATTCTTTAGGACCAACTATTGTAAACGCCGATTTGATTACGGGTTTATTTTTAAAAAATAAAGTTCCTTTATCAGTCATATGTAACAGGCTGTTTACGCAATTACGCCTAAAAGCCCTAAAACGTAATAAATTAGCCCAGTTGCAACGCTACCTATTACCCCAAAAACTATAATAGGGCCTGCAACCGTAAACATTTTTGCAGATAACCCGTAAACGAAACCTTCACTTTTAAACTCCATAGCGGGAGAAACTACCGAGTTTGCAAAACCCGTTATTGGAACTATCGAGCCACCACCAGCATACTTGCCTATTCTATCGTAAACGCCAAGCCCCGTTAGTAATGCGCTTAAAAATATTAAAACCATACTAGTTGCACCAGCCAAATTATCACCGTAAAGTCCAAAAGCAGACGATAGAACGATTTTGATAAACTGACCTATCATACATATAAAACCACCCACCCAAAATGCGTGAAATAGCGTTTTTGGCTCGTTTGTTTTAGGGGTTAGTTTTGAAACAAGTTCAACGTATTCTTTGTTGAAGTTAGCGTTATTTTTGCCTGTCATTTTTACCACCTTTATAATAACTTTCGCTTGGCGTTATTGCCCTTTCTTCATCGGTTAAAAAGCCTGCGTGTTTTCTCATAATTATAAGGTGTGCAACAATGAAAAAATAATACTTTTAACGCAAAAAACTCCACGTTTTTCGTGGAGTTTTTATGCTAAAACGGGCAACTTTTCCCGCTACTTTTGCTATTTTGATTTTTCTTTTAACTTTTTTAAAATCTTACTTTCAAGCCTAGAAACTTGAACTTGCGAAACACCCAAAATCTTTGCCACTTCACCTTGAGTTTTATCGCGAAAATATCTTAATATTATAAGTTTTTTATCTCGCTCGTTAAGGGTGTTTATTAGTGATTTAACGTAGAGTTTATCTACCCTATCATCTTCCGTTTCCTGCGATGGTAATTTTTCTATTAACGTTTGTGCCCTATCTTCGCCGTCGTCTATCGATTCGTATAGCGAAACGGGGCGTTTTGACGAGTCGAGCGCTAAAACCACGTCGTCACCACTAATGTTTAGCGCAGTTGCAATTTCTTCAACGCTAGGCTCTACTCCGTTTTTAACTAAATAGTCTTCGACGTATTTAGTAATTGCTCTATATTGCGTTTTTATTATTCTTGAAACCTTAATTTCGCCGTCGTCACGCAAAAAACGCTTAATTTCACCTAAAATCATAGGAACGGCGTAGGTTGAAAACCTAACTTCGTATTTTTCATCGAAGTTATAAATAGCCTTCATTAGCCCAACGCTACCTAAACTTATTAAATCTTCAAGGTCAACGCCTTTATTTCTAAAACGATACGCTATGCTCTTTACGAGCAATAAATTGTTTTGAATTAACGCTTCTTTACTCTCTTCAACACCCTGCTTTGCCTTTCGTAAGTGATATTTCGTCTCTTCAACGGTAAGCATTTGCGCTCCTTCTAGGCGTTATTTTCGTTAACGTATTTTATAAGAGTAACTGTAGTTCCTTCATTTAACCTTGATGAAACGCTAAACTCGTCCATAAACGATTTCATAACGGTAAAGCCCATGCCTGAACGCTCGTTTTCAGCCTTGGTTGTATAAAAAGGCTCTAAAGCATCGTCAACGCTTTCAATTCCAACGCCGTAATCTTTAATTTCTATATGTAACTTCCCGTCGCTTAAAATAATCGTTAATTCTATATCGCCAACGCTATCTGGGTAGCCGTGTACTATTGCGTTTGTAACCGCTTCAGATACGGCGGTCTTTACGTCGCTTAACACTGATAACGTTGGGTTAAGTGGCAACATAAACGACGCCACGGCGTTTCTAGCAAAGGCTTCGTTTTGTGAAATTGACAAAAAGGTAATAGTTGCTTTGTTAAACATATTTTCTCCTATACTTTAGGCATTATTTGGTAAAGTCCAGAAACTTCAATAATTTTTTCTACTTGCGTTGTTGGGTTTTCAATAAAAGTATCAACCTTCATTTTCTTCAACTTTTTATATCTACCTATTAGCATACCTATGCCCGTACTATCCATAAAAGTAAGCCCATAAAGATTGAAAATAACGCGAGAAATACCGATTATTTCCGTGAAAAGTCCATCAATTTTATCGCGAGCCGTTTGAGCCGAACACTCGTCTAACTCACCTATTAAGTATATGTAAAGCGTACCTTTATCAAGTTTGTATTTTATTTTCATAATTAACCTCGCACCTAAAATATTACGATATATTAGGTGTTTAATTTTATAGTTTTTAGTCGATTTTTAGTAAAAAATGGCAATAAAAAAGCGCCGTTTAGGCGCTTTGATTTAAAAGTTCAATTATTTCATCACCCGTTTTATACAGGTAACTTGCATCGTACTTATTCGGCGTTTCTAGTTTAATATCACCCTTAACAGTTCCCAACGTTGATATTGTAAACACTATATCGCCGTGCAAATCGTTGCGATATAAGGTTGGAGCGTTACTCCCCGTAATTCTATCTAAAAACGAACGGTGTGGATGACCGTAAGAGTTTTCTATTCCACATTGAACAACCATATATTCGGGCTTGAATATATCAAGTAACGCTTGAGATGTAGACGTTCCCGAGCCGTGATGGCCAGCCTTCATAACTTCAACGTCGTAATCAACGCCGGAAAGCGTTTTATAATATTCAGCAAAGTCTTGCTCGGCATCACTTTCAGCATCGCCAGATAACAAGAAGTCGAAACCTTGATAAGAAAACCTAACGATAGGCGAATAATCGTTGCGATTTGTGTAATCTAGGTCGTCAAGTGCAACGGTTGGCGTTAAGAAGTCAAAGTAATATTCAAAAATCTCGTCAGTTTCTTCAATTCTAACTTTACCCGCAAAGTCGCTCTTATCAGTAAAATATTCCCAAGTTGCAGGGGTATTGCTAGCGCCGAACGTTTCATTTTTAATTGCGTTTAAAAACCTAGCGTACGTTGCCGTGCCCGACTCGAACGCCGTGCTACCCTTATTAAAATCGGCATCAAAAGTGAAACCGTCGTTAGTCGACTTAACGTAGGGCCTAAAAACGTGTTTAACTTCAAAGGCTTCAAAAATCTCGTCCATATTATCGATATGGTCGCTATCAGAGTGAGTTGCTAAAACGTAATCGAACGTAGTAATATTTGCAACGTTTTGAACGTAACTGACAAGTTCGCTTGCACGGTACTGGCCACAGTCGATTAAAACGTTTTTATAGTCGGGAAGTTTAATAATTATACAATCACCCTGCCCAACGTCAACGAAATGCACTTCTAAATCGCGAAAATCGCTTTGACTTACTATCGTAGTATCACCTTCAACCCTATAAGGTGGCTCGTCATCACTAATAAAAGCGTTTACCCACGCTTGAAAAGGCGGAATTAAATAATAACAAAGTGCAAAAGAAATTACCAGCACAACTGCAATAGTGCTTAAAAGTTTGCCGTATTTTCTTTTAATGCGTGCTTTAACTTTACTTTTAACAGAACGTTTTCTTGCCATAAATATTCTCCTAAAATATTATACAATAAAAAACGCTATTTTTCAACTTTTAATATTGATTTTTATTAAAAAAATATATATAATATATTTACTATGGATAAAATCGTATTTAACAGTGCAAATAAAATAATATCGTACGATAACGGAACGGTTAAAGAGTTCGAACCCGATTTTTATACTCGCTACGTTACAAACTCTATAAAACAAGCCGAGCAAGATGCGTGGAAGCACTCCGGCTTTGGCGCGCAATTCCGTGGCGACGCTATTGAAGCGCTTAAAGAAGAACAAGCAAACTCAACGATTAAAAGCGAAATTACGGGGCTTTGCTTAACTAGCAAAGATAATCTTAACTATTCAATTTTTATTAACGATATATCTGGCGTTTACAGTAAAGATTTAAACGCCGAAAAATCAAGCGAAAGCCACGTTATTCACGATAATAATAAAATTATAAGGGGTGCGCAAGAAAGTAACGGGAAAATAGCCTTTACCGTTTCTAACGACGGCGTTACTTCACACCTTGCTATTTTTAACAAGGTGACCGACGATTATCAAACGGTAACCGACGGCGATAGTTTTGACGAGCAACCTTATTTTTCTATGTCTAATGAAAACAACGTTTTATTCGCTTCAAAGGGCGTTGGGCGTGACGGTAACGGTAATTTTGTAGAATACTCACCTTCTTATATTATGTCGTATAACCTACATAGTGGCGATATCGTAGACGTTTACGGCGATAATAACTATTCTTTTATTAAACCTAAAGATGATTTAAACGGCAATTTATACGCTATAAGAAAGCCGGTTAGCGATAAAAAACGCAGTAATATTTTTATTGATATTTTACTTATTCCCGTTAAACTTATTATGGCAATTTATTACTTTTTAGAAAGTTTTACCCGTGCTTTTACCGGCAAAAACTTTACGGAAAAGTCGGCAAATCCCGCTAAAACCAACAACAAATCTGCACAGCGCATTTTCGTTGAAGGCAACGAGATTTACGCCGATAAAGAATATAAAAACAATCTTAAACACAAAGATGACTTTGCAGGAATTATTCCAAGAAGTTACGAACTTGTTAAAATTAGTGGCGAAAACGTTGAAGTTATTAAAAAAGGCGTTATCGCATACGACGTTTTAAGTGACGGAACGTTAGTCGTTAGTAACGGTAAACATATTTTACATATAGACAGTAACGGTAAAACAACAAAACTTGCAAACGCTAATTTAGCAACGCAAATAACTTCAATTAAATAAAAAAACAAGGCGAACAGCAACGTGCTTTTCGCCTTTATTATGCAATTATTACTAGGAAATGTTACCCTTTTTTGTTTTTGTAAACTTTGAAATTAAAAGTAATACAATAGCCATAACACCCGCAACGACAAGTGCTGCAAGGAAAATATTTTCGTTAGGAATAAACGAATAGGTACCGTCGTTTCCCAAAACCTTATCGGCGTTTTTAAGTACTGCAGAGCCTATAAACGGACCTATTATTCCCGGAATTAACACTTGACCTATAATTCTTAACCCTTGGAACATTCCCGCTTTATTTTCAGGCGTTAAGTCGCGAATTTTTGCACCGAACACAGATGCTCCTGCTAGGTTTCCTATCATCATAAATAACGAGCCTATAAACACCATTACTTTATCTTTAAATAAATAAAGGAGTATAAAGCCAACGCAAAGCGAAATTATTGTTGGAATTATTGCAACGTTAAACCCGTACTTATCGTAAACCTTGCCGTAAAATGCAGTTGCAACAGATGCAAGTATTATAGCAGGCGCCATAATTAAAACGTAATCTGCCATTTGAAGGCTTACTTCGTAATATATAATAAGGTAAGGCATAAACACTTGAATTGCAATTCCAAACACTGCAAACGCAATCAAAACGAAATATAGCGGTAAGTTTTGCTTAATTACGCTAGGTCTAAAACCGTAGAACAAGTTTTTAAAGTAATTATCGTTATCGGTTTTATCAATTTTAACTTCTTTAATAATAAATAAACCTAAAACACCTATTACGATAACTGCACCGCCTATAATTAAGAAGATAGCAGTCCAACTTTCAATAAGGGCAAGGTCAAAGCCCATAAAGCCACCGAACACAACGAGCACCGCAACTAGTGGCATCATTGCGTTAATTCCTTCAATTCTACCCCTATTCGTGCTATTAGAACTATCGGTAAGCCAAGCGTTAAAGCAAGCGTCGTTAGCGGTTGAGCCAAAAAAGGTCATAACCCCGTCCATAATAATTACTAAAGTAACGCCAACTGCAAGCGCAGACACACCTTTAAAGAGCGAACTTATAACGTCTACCCTTATAAGAGCGAACAAACAAATAGTAACGCCCCAAATTATGTAGCCGAAACAAATAAACGGTTTGCGCTTTCCTACCTTATCACTTAAAGCGCCCATAAACATTGTTGTAAGCGTTGCAACGGCAGCGCTAACTGCAACCATAATTGAAATATCGGTTTCGCTAGCGTTGAATATTTTGTAGATAAACACGTTAAAATACATATTTTCTACTACCCACGCAACTTGACCTGTTAAACCGAATACTACAAGTGCAATCCAAAACTTTTTATCATTTTTTAAAGTATTCATAATATCACCTAAAACATTTTAACACAATTTACTTAAAAAAACAATAATATATAAATGATTAGCAAAAAACAGTTGACAAAGATGCTTTAGCGTGCTAAAATTAGTTCAATTATTGATAGAGGCGCAAAAGTCATTAGTAAAATATAGCGTTCCGTGCAAGCGGATTATTTGAAAGGGGCAATTGCCGAAGGGTCGTTTTCTTGCAAAAAACGGTTTCCTGGGCTTAAAAATAACATTTTTAAGACTGTCGTTTATACGGAGTGCTATCAATGAAATTACGTTCTTTTTAGCGTATTTTCAGGGCAGCCGTATAGCTGCCCTTTATTATGTTTACATCTTTTTAAGGAGTTTTATTATGAAAAAGACTATTTTTGAAGGCATTGCAACCGCACTTGTTACCCCACTTAACGAAAACGGCATTGACTACGAAGGTTTCGGAAGATTAGTTGACTGGCAAGTTGAATCGGGCATTAACGCGCTAGTAGTATGCGGAACTACCGGTGAAGCATCAACTTTAACAGACGATGAACACCGCGACGCTATTAAATTCGTTGTTGATAGAGTAAAAGGCCGTGTTCCCGTAATTGCAGGCACAGGCTCTAACGACCTTGCATACGCAATCGACCTTACCGCGCACGCTTGCGAAGTAGGTGCAGACGCAGTACTCGTTGTTACCCCCTATTATAATAAGGCAACACAAAAAGGTCTTATTCAAATGTACACGGCTATTGCAGATGCAAGCACTAAACCCGTTATTTTATACAACGTTCCTTCAAGAACGGGCGTAAATATCGAACCATCTACCTATCAAGCGCTTGCAGACCACCCAAATATTGTTGCCATTAAAGAAGCAAACGGCAATTTCTCTAAAATACTTGAAACTATTGCTCTCGTTGATGGTAAACTTGATATTTACTCTGGTAACGACGACCAAATCGTTCCCATTATGGCGCTTGGTGGTAAAGGTTGTATTTCAGTTCTTTCAAACGTTGCACCTAAAGAAACTGTTGAAATGGCTAAAGCATATCTTGACGGTAACGTTAAAAGAGCTGCCGAACTTCAAGTTAGATTCCACGACCTTATTAGCGCACTCTTTTCAGAAGTTAACCCTATCCCCGTAAAGGCAGCAGTTTCTGCGCTTGGGTATTGCGACAACTATTTAAGAATGCCCCTTACCACTATGGACGAAGCAAAAGAAGCAAAAATGCTTGAAATTATGCGTAAAGAAGGTTTACTCTAATGAAAGTTATAGTTAACGGTGCGTGTGGATTTATGGGCAAAGAAGTTATTGCTCTTTGCGAAAAAAACTTTAAAGGCGCAGAGTGCGTTGCTAAAATAGACGCAGTTGGTGGAGAAGGCGTATTCACTTCTTTAAAAGACTGTAACGTTTGTGGCGACGTTGTGGTTGACTTTTCTTTTCATACCGCAACTAAAGCACTTTTAGAAGAAGCGATAAATAAAAATATTCCCTGCGTTATAGCAACCACAGGCCACACTGAAGAAGAAAAGCAAGATATAATAAACGCATCTAAATTAATACCCGTATTTTTCACTGCGAACTACTCGCTTGGGGTTGCAGTTACCGCAAAACTCGTAAAAGAAGCAGTTTCGTTTATGACGGGCGCAGATATTGAAATTATTGAAACCCACCACAACAGAAAGGTTGACGCTCCTAGCGGAACTGCGTTAATGCTTGCAAACTCGGTTATTGAAGCAAGACCCGAACTTAAAGTTAATCAAGGTAGAAACGGGCTTGCAAAGCGTGAACAAAACGAAATAGGAATTAACTCTATAAGAATGGGTAACGTGGTTGGTATTCACGAAGTTATGATAAACACCGGCAACGAAACCATTACCATTAAACACGAAGCACATGCGCGCTCGCTTTTTGCTAACGGCGCTTTAACTGCAGCCGAATTCATTATAGGCAAACCCGCTGGGCTTTACGATATGAAATCACTAATAGGAAACTAATATGTTACACACAAACGTTAAAATTAACGAACTTGGTCACCTTGAGTTTGCAGGGGCAGACGTTACCGTGCTTGCAAAAAAGTACGGCACTCCCCTTATGCTACTTGATAGTGAACGCGTAAAATCTAACGTTAACGTTTACGTTAACGGCTTAAAGAGCGCGTTTACCCCAACTTCGTTTCCGTGCTACGCTTCAAAAGCGCTTTCAATTAAAGAAATATATAGAATAGTTAAAGCGCAAGGCGCAGGCATTGACGTTGTGTCTTGTGGTGAGATTTACACGGCTAAATCGGTTGATTTTCCTATGGAAAAAGCATTTTTCCACGGCAATAACAAAACCGATAGCGATATTTTATACGCAATAGAAAACGGCGTTGGCTACTTCGTTGTAGATAACGTTGAAGAACTTAACGCAATAGATAGTATTGCAAATAGTAAAGGCATAAAACAAAACGTTTTAATTAGAATTACCCCTGGTATCGACCCCCACACTAACGCAAAAATCACTACGGGACAAGTTGATAGCAAGTTTGGAACTCCCATAGAAACGGGACAAGCGTTTGATATCACTTCAAAAGCACTTGCACTTAAAAACGTTTGCTTAAAGGGTTTTCATTGCCACGTTGGCTCGCAGTGTTTTGATAGCACTTCGTTTATAGACGCAACTAAAATAATGCTCACCTTTATTCGTGACGTTAAAAACCTTTTCGGTTTTGATACTGAAATACTTAATTTGGGTGGTGGTTACGGCGTTAGATACGTTGAAAGTGACCCTGAAATTGACGTTTTGAAAAACCTTGAAATTGTAGGCAAAACTTTTAACGATATTTTAAAAGAGTATAACCTTAACGTTAAAACGGTTATTTTAGAGCCTGGAAGAAGTATCGTTGCAAACGCAGGCTTAACGTTATACACTGCAGGCAGTTTTAAAACGATAGACGGTTATAAAAGTTATTTATCAATAGACGGCGGTATGACCGACAACCCAAGATTTGCCCTTTACGGCTCGGATTACACGGTAATTAACGCAAGCAAGGCTAGCCTTGAAAAAACCGTTATAGCCACCATTGCAGGCCGTTGTTGCGAAAGTGGCGACGTTATTCAGGAAAACGTTTCTATTCAACAAACTTCTCGTGGCGATATAATTGCAGTTTTAGTAACTGGCGCTTATAACTATTCAATGGCGTCTAACTACAATAAACTTTGTAGACCTATGATGGTTGCAATTGAAAACGGCATTGATAAAGTTATTGTAAAACGCGAAACGTTTGAAGACTTAATTAAAAACGAAATATAAAAACAACCCGTAGCGCTTGCTACGGGTTTTAAATTATATAAGTTCTTTTACAAGGTCGTTATAATCTTTACTTGATAAATATGCAGGCGGAATGTCGATAACGGTTTTTGCACCGTACTCCCCCTTTCTATTAAGTTTATAGCACGCCCTAGCGTACGCAACTAGCACCGAAGAAGTGAACTCGGGGTTGCTATCAAGTTTTAAACTATACTCTATAACGTGATTATTCTCGCCGTTTAAACCGGTACTTCCCGAACAAATTACAAAGCCACCGTGTGGAATACCAGAGTGTTTTTCGTTAAGTTCTTCTTGCGAAATAAAGTTAACGGTAGTATCGTAGTCGGCAAAGTAAGCAGGCATAGTTTTAATTTCGTTTTCTATGCGATTAAGGTCGGCACCTTCGCACGCAACCACAAAGCACTCTCTTAAATGCTTTTCACGAGTAGTAAGTTCTGGGTTTTCGCCGTTTCTTACTCTTTCAAGTGCGCTTTCAACGGGAACGGTGTATTGTTTAGCGTCTTTAACACCGTCAATTCGCCTTATAGCGTCACTATGTCCTTGGCTTACACCCTTACCCCAAAACGTGTAATATTTAGAGTTTGTAAGCACTGAACTTGCGTATAACCTATTGAGTGAAAACATACCAGGGTCCCAACCAACGGAAATTATAGCAGTTTTATTAGCCCCTTCACTTGATTTAGCAACGCTTTTAAGATGCTCTGGTATTTTAGAGTGATTGTCAAAACTATCAACCACGTTAAAGTATTTAGCAAGGTATGGTGTTTGCTCGGGAAGGTCGGTTGCGCTACCACCGCAAAGCACCATAACGTCTATTTTATCAGTAAAATCTAAAACGCTTGAAGCGCTATAAACGTTTGCGCCCGTTAATGTTTTTAAACTTTTAGGGTCACGTCTTGTAAAAACGCCAACAAGTTCTAAATCAGAACTATTTTTTATTGCAGTTTCAACGCCTTTACCAAGGTTGCCGTAACCGTATATTCCAATGCGAATTGCCATATGTTATCTCCTTTTAAACATTTTAGCACAACACGATTGAAAAACGCAATTATTTTAACAAAAAAAGGTGGCGTAGCCACCTAATTTATTTAGTTGCAGAAAAAATCTGTGCTTTCGGCAGAATATGGTATTCTACCAACGCTAGTGTTGTCTTTAGTTCGTGAGCGAAGTTGCTTTATGGGGTTTTCTTGCGTTTCGTAGCGATAATCTTTGCCGTAATTTGATATATGCGCTTCAATTACGATATGCGACGGAACGATTTCAGTAGTTGGGTTAATAATTTTTTGATATTCGAAAAAGTTAGCGTTTTCAGGCAACTCTTCAATTTTTGTATATTCCTCAAAATCGCCCGTAAACTGAACGGTAGTTTCTAAAATATTTCTAACGTATTCAATATTTTCTTTAAGCGTTAACGGCTCGGGAAACTCTCCGTTTGGTATTACTTCTTGCCAATCTTTATTTTCATACTTTTTAAGAAGTTCAACGGCTTTATGAAGGTGGGCAATTTCAACTTCAAGGTTTTGTTCCCAAAGTTTTTTAATATACTTATCGGTTTCAGTCATATAGCAAGACCAGTATAAATAGCACTCTGTATATTCGTGCCAAAGTAGCATTTCAAACCAAGTTGCACCCGAATCCATAAGCGATTCGTATTGAGTAACGTGTTCTTCTTCAACCAAACATATTTCTTGGTAGAGTTTGCGCGACAAATCGTCGGTTTGAAGATTTGTAATATTCATATAATAGTTCATCGTTTGTTGTTCGGCGGCGGTTATTATCATAGTGTTTAAAACCGTTTGCTTATCGGCAGTTTTAGAGTTTATATTTCGCTTTACGTTATCTTTTGAAAACCTGTGGTGCGAAATTGTAGGTCTACCCGGCATAATTTCGGTGTAACCACCAACTAATTTTTCGGCAAGAACGCCTTGTTTCATTTGAAGCAAATCGCTATACCTGTACAAGTGGTCGAAGTCTTCAAGTAGCGCAAAGTCAAGCGCCGTTTTAACGTAACAGTCCTTTTCACGCTTTGCTAGTTCAGCCGTTAAGTCAACTGCAAGTTGCTCGTAAGATATAGTGTGTTCAAGCGGACTTTCGTTGCAAGGCTTTAAAAGCGAACCCTTTAATTGTTGTTGCTTTTCAATTGCGCGAGTAAGAGACAAATCTCTTCTTAAATCGTTATCTGTAACGTGGCGTGCAAAGTTATGCGAAAACCAGTTTGCTTCAAACTCCGTGCCGTTCATTAAAATTATTCTAGTTTTAGTGTACGGGTCAACTTCATACTTATTATACGCCTTTGGGTACATCTCTTTCCAGTTCTCTAGTAAAGATATTAGTGATTTTGGTTTTTCTAAAAACGGATTCATAATTCCCTCCTATTCTTTTCATATTATTCCCAAAATCAAAAAATAGTTAACAAAAACGCCCCGAAAATATCGGGGCGCAGTTTATTTAGTTAATTTCGTAAACAGTTTTGTATAATTCGCTTTTAAGTTTAGAAAAGTTACTAGCAACGCTAAAAGTCGACATAATTTTTAAAGGCGTTGGCTCGTCTGAACTTCTATAAGGTGGTTGATAGTATTCAAAATCGTTTAAAATAAAGCCGTTTCGTTTATAAAACTCTATTCTTCTTGCCTTTAATTTATCAAGTGGTTCTTCAACTTCTAAAATAAGGTTTTTGTGCGTTTTTATAATTAAGTTTAACGCTTTAGTGCCGTAACCTTTATTTTTATAATCGTCAAACACTGCAAAATGCTCTATAAAATAGCAAGGTTTTAATTTCCATAGCGCAACAAACCCAACTAAACTACCATTTTCTTCTAGGTAATACGGTTGATAATTAGGGTTTGAAAAAAGTTTGAGCGTATCGCAATCTTCTCTTAATTCGTTTAAAGGAAAATTATTTTTAAGTTCTAAAATAAATCGGTTTGCGCTTTCTTTAGTTATTTTTATTAGTTTCATTTTAACTTGTTAATTTCTGCTTGTAAATCTTCAAAAAACTTGCAAATATTATACCCATCACAAACGGCGTGGTGAATATTTGCAGTTACGGGCATTAAATATTTATCGCCCGAAAGTTCGTATTTGCCCCAAATAACAACGGGGAAAAGTTGCTTTCCATCATTATAAACGTGAAGGTCTAAACTTTTATATTTAGTCCACGGTAAGCAAGATATATCAAATATATTTTTGGGTTGATTAGGTAAAAACCCAACTTCGTTTTTATATTTTTCCCTATCGTTTTGAACGCGATTATAAAAAACAAAAAGGTCTTTATCGTAATCGGTTACGAACTTGTTAAACTTTTTAGTAGTTACGTTAAAATCGGTATATGAAGGCGAAACGTAATTCCACCTTATAACGTCGCCGTTTTCATCAAAGGCAAGTTTAAAGTTCTCGTTTGCGTTAATTACGTTAGAAACAAGCCAAATCATAACAGGGTAAAACTTTAAACCCTTTTCTTTAGCGTAACTAACTACGGGCGTAACGTCAACGTCAACGGTCATATTCATAACGATTTTAAGGTCGTTAGTGTAAAGATTAAAAAGGTCTTTTCTATCCCAAGTGTTTAAATCAATTTTAGTATACATTTACTTATCTCCGCTTGTAAAATTATAGCATTGCCACTTTTTTATGTCAATACAATGTTTGTTGTTGACAAGGTTTTTTTAATTTAATATAATTAAAAAAGGAGAGAAAATTATGCATAAAGTTTCAATTCAATCATACCCTTTCTATAATCACGATAAAGCACTTGAATCACTAGAATATATAAAAGCACGTGGATTTGAGGCAATAGATTATAATATAAATACCTACCTTAACGGCAAAGACGTTTTGGGTAGTGGAGTTAAACCTTCTATATTCGATAAAACCGAAAGTGAACTTATTGACTTTTTTAAACCTTTAAAAGAAGCAAGTGAAAAAACGGGCGTTATAATTACCCAAATGCACGCAACTTACCCCGCTTGGGAGCAAGGCAAATACGAGGCAAACGATTATATTCATATGGCACTTGATAAAACCTTTGCCGTTTGCGAGTATTTAAATTGTCCACATATCGTAGTTCACCCACTTGACGGTGCAACTAGGCAAGAAGAATGGGAAAGAAACCTTAATTTATTTGAAGGTCTTATTCCCCTAATTAAAAAGAGAAACGGCGTTAAGATTTGCATTGAAAACATATTTGGTAGGCGCCCAGGAAGAACTTGTGAAGGCAGGCTTTCAAACGCTTTAGAAGCCGCTAAACTTATAGACTACTTAAACGATAAAGCAGGTGGCGACTATTTTGGTTTTTGTTTCGACGTTGGTCACTCAATGCTTTCAAGGCGCGATATTTACCAGTTCCTTTTAGATATAGGAAGTAGGCTTTCAATACTTCATATTCACGAAAATAACGGCGATGAAGACCTTCACTGCTTACCCTTTACCTGCGTTAATACTGCCGATCACTTAATTTGCGACTGGAACGGTTTTATTAAAGGGCTTAAAGATATAAATTATAAAGGCGATTTATCGTTTGAAACTGCACAGGTTTTAAAGCGTATGCCTGCGCCCACGCACGATAAAGTTTACGAACTAATATGCGAAATGGGTAAATACTTCGTTAGCGAAATTGAAAAATAATTAAAAACACGAGCAATTTGCTCGTGTTTATTTTTTTATATAGCCTAGCGTTTCGTAAAACTTTTCGCCGTTTAAAACTGCTTGTTTTATACTAGTAGCAAAACTTGAAACGGGTGTTTTTTCAATTAGATTTTCAGTTGTTGTGTCCCAACTAATAACGTATTTTAAAATTGAATAACTTTCGTTTGAATAAACCTTATCAAATAGGCTAGAAAACTTAATAATTCCACTATTAGAAGACAAATATTTATTTAAAGTTTCATCAAGTAACCACGAGTGGCAGGTAAAGCATTTATATTCGTAACTAGTAAAATGCTTTTTGAAAAACTCTTTTGCAAGCGTTATTGACGCTTTGCAATTATGAGTAGTTAACTTTTCACCACTTGGAATATGTATTTCAATAATATTATCACCCTTTTTAACGCCCAAACTATCAATATCGCGCTCTGCGCTAGCCATATAGTATTCTAGCCTTCCTATTTTAAAAAGCTTTGCTTTTAAGTGAAGTTTAAGCCACGCTAGTTCAAAAAGGCACAAACTACCCTTAACGCTAGACCAAATATCTGTCCAAATGCAAATATCTTTAAGCGTGTCGATTAAAATATCGCTTGAAACTTTAAGTTCCTTGTACTTATTTTGCGTTTCTTCGCAAAAATACAAAAAATATAATAGGTTTTTAAGCCCGTCTTTACACGAAAGGTCGTAACTATCAACCGTTAAATCGGCGCTTATATCGTAAGTATTCAAGGCAGAATAAAACTCTTGGTCGTGCTTATTACTAAAACCAAGCGTTTTATACCACTTTTCAATTACCTTTTTAACGTCGCTATTCATATCAATCTAACAAGAGTTTATATATTTGTATATTTAGCGCAAGTTCTAAACTTTCACAAGTTATAGCCTTTATCATTGAAACGTATTGATTTAGCAGTCGCTCTTTCTTACTCGAATTACAATCAATAGTCGTTACGTTTCCGTTAAAGTTCTTTTCTATATTTTGCATTGAATGATTTAAGTAAACAGTACCGTTTTCGTATATGATTTTTGTGGCTTTAAAATTAACGCCTTTTTCCCACGACGTTCTAATAACACCACTTACGTTTCCAATTTTGTAATGCGATTCAGAACTTGTTGTTAAATCGTTAACGTAAAGTTTATTGTCAGTTAATGAAATAGCATTATCAAGCCCTATTAAGCGCTGAACTACGCTTAACGCATTGATTGCACTATCTAAATAACTACCATGAAGACTACGTGCTGATGATACTAGTTTGCCATCTATTAAGTATGGGTCACAAAAATCACATTCAAAGCCTAACAATTTACCTAAATCTTTTTCTATTAGCGACCTATGCGTTAAAAAATAGTCAACGTCTAACGAATAAGCAGAATGATATGCGCAAAGAAGCCTAACACCCTTTTCTTTTGCTAAATTATTAAGTTTATCAATGTGATTATAATCGTAAGATATCGGCTTTTCAATAATAACGTTTCTTGAAGAATTAATAATTTTTTCGGCCAAAAAATAGTGAGAATCAACTGAAGTTGCCACTATTACGTAATCGCTCTTATCGTTACTTAACAAGTCGTCTAAATTAGAATATACAGGACATTCAATTTTAACTAATTTTTCAAAGTTGGTGTCGCAAACCGAAGAAAACTTTATACCAAGTTCTTTAAAAGCATTGTCCCACAACTTGAAGCAGTTGCCAGCGCCTATAATTGAAAACGTCATAGTAAAACCTCGATTTTATCCTCAATAGGCTCAAGCCAATTAATGTCTTCGCCATACGAATAGTCGCCCGATAATGCCATTATAAAAAATACAACGTACTTATACATATCGGTTTTATCAACTATTTTTCTCATTTCTTCTATAGATATTTTGTAATTTTCAATATCTCCTTCGAAATAATACGCATAAGCCAATGCAAAATAACCGAATAATTCACCTGAAACATAGCCGGTTGATTTTTGAATACTTATAGACTTATTTGCAAGTTCTTTTGCTTTTTCGTAATTTTTTAGGCGAGTTTCAGCAACGGAATAACTAGCATACCCCTTGCCAATTTCTATTTTTGCATTAATCATATTATTGATTTTTAGCGCTTCTTTTGCATAGGTAACGGCTTTTTCTGGATTGCTTATGCAGTTAATATCAGTTAGATTGTTTAATAATGCGCCCTTTCCTTTAATATCGCCACCACAATTTTCATAAGCGTATGAATACAATTCTTCACTTAAATCGTGGTTAAGATTAAATCGCATTATATGACCTTTAATTCTTGAAAGTTCAATATTAAGGTCAATATTACCACTAACGTCAACTTCACGTAAAGTGCGTAACGATTCTAAAAAATTACCTTTTAAAAACAGTAAGTCGGCATACTTTAATTTTGAAATTAAATAAGTGCGTTTATCTTTCGTATCGAGCATAAACAATTCCATATTATCAACGATTTGCTTATACTTTTTAATTGCAACTGAATAGTTGCCTAATAAATGTGATATTTGATTTTCTAAAAGTTCAACACTATACTGGTAACACCCAAACCATTTCTTTTTTGCAATTAGTTCTTTTGCAATTTCATGTGATTTTGCAAGTTTACCTTCTCTTCTTAACATTTGCGCATGCGCATATTCAATAAGTGGCGCATAATGTTCGCCTGGTAAATAATGCGTTAATAAACCATATAATTTAGACCAATAACCAAAGTCTAAAAGATTGTTTGTACATGCAAATAATTTTTCTATTTGTTTACCAGATAAAACGTAACCTTTTTGCGATATTAGTTCGCATAAACTTTCAAAACACGAATATAATGCCGTTCCAACAACGTCTTTTTCTTCAGACAAATAATCAAGTAAAACGTTAAAAACGTTATCGACAATATGGCATTCATTAGTTGAAAGTAAGTGCTTTTTAATTGTTGCGTCAAGTTTATAAGTGTCGTTGTCAAGATGGTTAAACATACACTTTTCAAGCAACGTTGCAAGTTGAATTTTATCTATTGAAATATTTAGTTTTTTAACGATATACCAAATAATATCTTCATCAAAGTCATCAAGGCAAGATAAAGCCCTAACAACCTCATTTTGCACGTCGCTTAAATGCGCAAGATATCTTGAAGTTATAGTTGCAACGTCTATATCAGATAGGTCAAACAACTTTTCGTTTGACGATAAAGAATCCGCATATAAATCAACGCACATATCTAAATAAATTGGAACGCCTTGAGAAACTTTAATTATATCGTTTATAAGTTCTTCATCAGTTATAGGAACGTTTTCTAAAAAATATCTTACGTCGTCATCTGACAATCTATCAATATAATAGTTTGAAAACTGTTCTGCTACCTTTTTATGCCCTATCCAGTTAATCCTTTCTCGCGATGAAAACAAAAACAACCCTTTTTCAATTTTTTCAAGTAAATTAAGCACCCAAGCATCGCAGTTATCGCAAAGCGAACCACCGTTAAGTTTGTTTCGCATACTGTCGTAATCATCAAATATAAGAATGCAGTTTTTATCATTAGCATTTATAGCATCTGCTAAATAAAGTGGTATGCGCTTTACAAGTTCGTTTGCATCTAATTCATCAATTTCAGAATAAATTGCCTTATTTCTAATTCTATCGTAAATATTTTTTATATTTGGAATAAACTGAACAAAATTATCAATTTGTGAAAAGCCAGGGATTATCGCTTCGGCACAGTCCTTCGATGCTTTTTTAACTATATCGATAACGGAACTTTTAACGTCAACGAATTTTTTTTTAAGCTCACTAAACGGTAACCCGCATTTTTTATAATATTGAGCAACTGCATAGTCAAAAGCAAGCGCATCGAAATCAAGATTACGCCTTATTGCAAGCAATATATTCATAACGTTGTTATATTCGTAAATATTTAAGTTGATTTTTACAATATAAAAACTGTCATTGTATATAATTCTATTTTTTAACTCGTCAAAGAACTTGCTTTTTCCAATTCCACCATAACCGTAAAACACCAAATACTTCTTTAATATTTTGCCATCGATTATTTGTCCACAAAGTTCATTTATAAGGGAAGTAGGCTCAGTTCTGTCAACAAACAAACGGTTTGCTCTAAACAGTTTATTATCTTTAACGTTATCGCTTTTCACAGTATTTCTTCCTTTGTATTTTAGTCTTTTTGCTTTTAGTCAACTTTTATTAAACTCGTATATTTTATAAATTGATTTTGATATTTTGCCAGCAAACAGTTTTTTGAATATTATTCTTTCTAGCCTAGACAACTGCTCAATATACTCATTTGGCGTCATATTGTGTTCTTTAACGAAGTTTATGCCTGATTTTTCGGCAAGTTCGTTATAGTTATCGTATCCGTAAACGGTAGTTACGCCAACTTCGTTAACGGGGTTTTTATATTTAGATAATCTTGCACCCTTTTCGGTGTAGCAATCCATTAGCAGTTTAACCGATTTAAAATGACTATTTAAGTTTGCCATTAAATCTATAAGTTCTTGCTTTTCAAAATACATTGAAACACCTTCAATGCAAACAATAACGTCGCTATCTTTACTGATAAGTTCCTTCCACTTATCGGTTTTCATATCAACTGCAAGCATTTTATAATTACTTGTTTCGCTATAATACTTGCGCCTTTCGTCTATTACCGAAGGAAAATCAACGTCGTACCACGCCTTTCTATTAGAAGTTACCCTTAAAACTCTACTATCAAGCCCACAACCAACGTGCACCACTACTGCATTTTCGTTAAGAGCAAGTTCGTTAGTTAGCCATTTGTCAAATATCGCCGAGCGCATTGCCATAAAGTATGCTAGCCACTTTGATTTAGATTTGCCTTTAAGTTTAAACCCTGCATTTTGCCAAATTATTTCGGCCTTTTTATCGTTTAATATTATATTTTTACTGCTAACTAAAGCCTTACCGTAAAGCGGAATGTATAAGGTTTTATTTACGCTATTCATTTATTTTATTTCCTTGTTAATAATACGAGTGTTTCAACGTGTTTGGTTTGTGGGAACATATCGTATGGTTGAACTTTTTCAATAACGTAGTTGCCGTTTGGCGTTTCACATCTTTTAAGTTCGTTATTTTCGTAAACTAAACTACCCGTTAAAATACCAAGGTCGCGCGCAAGCGTTTGTGGCGAACACGAAACGTAAACTATTTTGTTTGGTAACGCCTTGTTTAAAGCCTGTAAAACGCGCTTGTCGCACCCTTTTCTTGGCGGATCTAAAACTACTGCCACGTTGCCTTTTTCGGCTCTTATCTCGCTTATAATTTCAGGAAGTTTATCTTCACACGGGGCGCAGTAGTTTGTAATTTTATGAGAAAGCGAGTTTTTAACTGCAAGTTTATTAGCAGCGTCAACGGCTTCACTAACAATTTCAATACCTATTGCTTTTTTAGCGTTTTTAGCAAGCATAGCCGTCATAAGCCCTGCGCCACTATACGCATCTATAACGGTGGTGTTTTCATCGGCGTTAATAGTTTTTATAACGTCGTTATAAAGTTTACGTTTTACCGCGCTATTTACTTGCATAAACGACATAGGCGTAACGGGGTATTTTATAGAAAACTCCTCGTCTTCATAAACGCCGTCGCCAAACAATAAAGTGTTTTTCTCGCCTAAAATTACGTTAGAAGTTGAAAGGTTTTCGTTAACGTAAAGCGAAAACTTTAAAAAACGCTTTGCAAGTAAAGAAATAAGAACTTCGCTTTTATAAAGCGAAGTTCCGTTAATTACAACAACGATAATAAGCGCTTTATCTACGTTTCTAACTACAACGTGGCGAAGTAAACCTTGAAACGAACTTTCGTCATAACAAGATATACCGGTTGCGTTGATAAACTCTTTAAAAACAGAAATTACGTTTTTAGTCCAAGATTGTTGAATAGGACAATCGTCGGTTTCAACTATTCTGTGCGAGCTTTCGGCAAAAAAGCCTATTTTAGGCTCGCCACCAACCGACCTTATAGGCAGTTGAAGTTTATTGCGATATTCGTATTCGGCATCGCTTTTAAAGCACGGCGAAACTTTAACTGAAATACCTGCAATTTTTTTAAAACAATCGCTTACTAAATTAGTTTTAAGTTTTAATTGCTCTTTGTATTTAACGTGTTGAAGTTGACAACCACCGCATTTAGTAAAAACACGGCAAACGGGCCTAACCCTTTCTTCGGCAGGCGTTAAAACTTCTAAAAGTTTACAAAAGGCAATATTTTTAGTTATTTTAAGTACTTTAAACTTGATTTTTTCACCAAGTAAAGCATAAGGCACGAAGCAAATAAACTCGTTTATACGGACAATTCCTTCCATATTCGAGCCTATTGCGGACACGTTGCCGATAAGTTCGTCATTCTTATGCATAATTACAGCCCTAACCTATTAACTATAATATTTGTGTATTTTTGAAATCTAACCATACAGAAATCGTAAACGATAAACAAAAGCGTTCCACCCACGAAAACTATTATAGGAAGATATTTAATTATAAACTCGTTTTCAAACACGAACATATTAAGCATATAAACCATTAAATACGCACTTATTAAAAACAAAACGAGTTTTATAAAATATATGTAAAAACGCTTTTTACCACCACGAGTTTGAAGGTAATTTAGTATAGGATGAATACCAAAAAACAAAGCGTAAGTTAAACTTACCGAAAATCTACCCGCGCCTATAACAAGCGATAAAATTGCAGTTGCTAAATAAGTAAGCAACGCACCTTTAACGCTATTTTTAGCAAGTGGCAACGTTAAAACTAGCGAAGCCATAAATAGGCAAGATAAATCAAGCGTTTCTATATATGCGCCTATTGCTAAAAACACTAGCCCTAGCGCCGTTGTAATTGCCGATAAGGCAATTAGTTTGCCGTTTTTCATAATTAACGGCAGTTACAGCAACAGTTGAGTATGGTATTACAAATAATCATATCGCAACACCATTGTGCGCAACCGTCACCACCTAATTGTTGATTTACGTTAACTTCTTGACTACCGCTAGAAGATTTATTCCAGTCGGGATTAACCCTTTCGCCTTGCTTAACTTTATCTTCAAGTTTAGAAAGCGCGTCTTTATACTTTTGCTCGTTAGGACACATAGAAACGGCAATTTCAAGTTGCTTTTTACTTTCGTTTATCCAGTTTTTCTTGTAAAAAACTACCGATTGAAAGTAGTGCCACTCGGCGTTTCTTTCGTTAAAATCATCTAAAAGTTGTTGCGCTGCTTGCAAATTGCCAGCCTTTATTGCCGATTCAACCGATTCAAACGCAGAAGACGTGCCACTTTCGTTAATTTTCTCGTTGCGACTAGCCATAATTTCTTGATACGCTACGTCAAGTTCAGTAAGCATTTGAGCCGCTCTATTACCCTTTTCGCCTTCTTCAAACCTTTCTTCTTGGTATTTAGAACGAAGGCTATAATATTTTTCTTTAATTACTTCATCGGTATCTAACGGGCTTGCACCTAATACTCTGTAATATTTATTCATTTACTTTTCCTTTTTCTAATATTTTGCGTGTAGTTTCAGGAATACCACGCGTTAATATATTTACTACCAAATCTGTGTTATATTTTTTTGGAATATTGTTATAATTATCTAAAATCTGCATGAAAATACCGTTAAAAATGAAAACGATATCGTTTTTATGCTCGGTAATTAGCAATTCAAAACTATTAGCACCGTAACAAGCACGCAAAACGTTATAGTTTTTCTTTTTTATATCTTTATCGTAATCGTCGAGCGCGTCGATTAAATAAATCCACTTGCCTATGGCGTAAAATAAGCCCCTTGTATATTCGCTAGCAAAATCGCCAAACGCTATCGTAGAAACTTCTTGAAGCATAGTTGCAAACGGGTCGCAAACCACGTCGATAGAAGAATTATTTTCGCTTTCTAGTTTAACAAGGCTTTTGTAAGATAAACTTACCGCCTTATCTACTTCAGGCGCAATTTTTTTAGCCTTCTTATACGCAGGTTTTAAAAAAGAACTTTTAACCCCGCTCTTTTTCTCGTCTAAAACGTCGTCTTTAAGTTTATAGTAAGCAAGAATAACGTTAATTGCGCCAAGAAAATTAGATATATCGTCAGGCAATGCTACGGGGCGCTTTTTAAATGGGTGCGCAACGCAGTTTTGCCTTTCAATTTTAACGTCTTCACCCATTATATTGTGCGCTATTGCAGATAAAAATGCAATGTCGTAAGTTAAGGTAAACCTTGCAAGTTCGCCACAAGTTTTACCTATTGACTTGCAAACCCCGCAATAAAGCGCCTTATAAAGCGTTTCATCTTTTAAATAAAGATAGGGATTGTCTGGTTTTAAATAGCCGAACATCTTATCTCTCCGGACGGTAAAGACCAACCTTTCTATAAACTTTAGAAAGAGTTTTTCTTGCAATGCGCGAAGCGTTTTCAGCGCCTTTTATCATTATAGAATCAAGGTATGCTTTATCGCTTAAAAGTTTAACGCGCTTTTCAGTTATAGGCTTTAAACCTTCTGCAACGGCTTCACCAACCTTAATTTTAAAGTCGCCGTAGCCCTTACCTTCAAACTCTATGCAAGCATCTTCAACAGAAACGCCTGCAAATACAGAGTAAATTGTTAAAAGGTTAGAAATGCCCGCCTTGTTTTCGGGGTCAAAATAAATCTTAGTGTCGCTATCGGTAACGGCGCGCTTAAACTTGCGAATAACGGTGTCGGTATCGTCGTACATAGAAATATATGCGTTAATATTCTCGTCGCTCTTACTCATTTTTTTAGTTGGGTCTTGAAGCGACATTATTTTTGCACCGTGTTTAGGAAATATCGGCTCTGGAACGGTAAAAGTATCGCTATATCTACCGTTAAAGCGAATAGCAAGGTCACGAGTGAGTTCTATGTGTTGTTTTTGGTCTGCACCAACGGGAACGACTGCCGTGTTGTAAAGTAAAATATCGCTAGCCATTAAAACGGGGTAATCCATAAGCCCCATATTAACGTTATCGGCATGCGAACGCGATTTATCTTTAAACTGCGTCATTCTATTAAGTTCGCCGGGGTACGTCATAGTGTTTAAAATCCACGTTAGTTCGGCGTGCTCGCTAACGTGCGACTGAACGAACATTATGCATTTTTCAGGGTCTACCCCACAAGCAATATAAAGTGCAAGAAGTTCTTGCGTTGCCTTTCTTAAAGCAGAGGGCTCTTGCTTAACGGTTAAGCAATGAAGGTCTGCAATAGAATAAATGCAGTTATACTCGTCTTGAAGTTTTACAAAGTTGTTGATTGCGCCAACGTAATTGCCGATTGTGGGTGTTCCACTAGGCTGAACTGCGCTAAAAAGTGTTTTTTTAGTTTCCATAATCTCACCAAATAATAACGTATGATAATATTTTATCATACATTCACGTAAAAATCAACGATATTAAGCATTTATAACGGCTATAGCGTCACTAAGATTTATAGGCGCGTTTTCTTTATAAAAAGGTTGAACGCTACCTGATAAAATACTCTCTGGAACTTCCCCCGTTTCTAAATAGAGTGAGGTTACCGCTTTTTGTTGAGAAAGTTCGTTTTTGCCCGTTAAAACTTTTAAAAGTTTTCTAGCGTAAAAATACGGCGACACTAGCCCTACAAGTAGAGTATAACACCCGTCGTCGTAATCGGCGTAATAATAATCTTCTGCAACCATACCACGAGCAGATATCGGGTCTAAAAGATATTCGGTTTCTTCAAATAAGCCAAAAGTTATATCGCTCACGTCGCTTTCACTTGCAGTTTCAACGTAAAACTCTTTAACGAACTCTTTTTGTGGCTCGCTAGTGCCTAAAATTATAGTGTTTATAGGCACACCCGAGCGTTTTAAAAGGTAAAGCGCAAGCGCAAGCCTTCCGTCATCACCCGAACAAGAATAGTTGATATTATCGCCGTTTTTAATTATTCCACTGTTTACTAGTTCACAATAAGCCGATAAAAAAACCGAAGCGAGCGAATAAATCTCGCCAAGCGGAGAAGATTTATCGAAAATATAGTCGGTATAACAAAGAGTATTGCCGTTATTGAGCTCTAAAACACCTAAATACCCGTCTAGCGAAACGATATCAGCGTCTAGTTCTTCTAAATCTTTAAGTGCGGCGTTACTTAACGTGGTATTTGAAAAATACTCGTAGCAAAGTTTTAGCCTAGAAATATAATCAACGCTTAATAATTGTAAAATAAAATCGGTTGTTAAATATTTAAAATCGGCAGGTAAAACATACCTACCGATTTGGTTTTTTGTTATTTCGCTTTTCATATTAGTCAACGTATTTTGCAATGTAAGCAGGTAAATCTTCTTTAGCAGCGCTTACCGATATAACGAACTTAAGTTCAGGATATTCTTCTTGAAGTTGGCTAATCGATGCAAAGAGTTTATCTCCGCCTTCCATTTCTGCGCCGATAATTCTTTTAATACCGTCAATGAAAACGTATTCGATATCGCTATTACCGGCAAGTAAGCCGTTAATAAAGCCGTTAAACGCAACTGCGCCCTTTATATCGTGGTCTTCAGTATAAACGCATCTAACGTTAAAGTTAACGCTAACGGTGTTAAAGCGCTTATCTGTTATAAAAACAACGTTGCCCTTTGCCGTATTGCCGGCTTGGTTAACTTCATCAAGCATAATTTTGGTTTTGCCGAAACCTTTGGGGCCGTAAACAATTTTAATCATATTAGTAAATCCTCCGATTTATTTGTACTATTATTATAAATGATAAAATTACATTTTTCAAGAGGGAAATGCGATTTTTTTCAATAATTTTAACAAAAAAGCGCTCACCTTTGTCTTTTTACGGGTAAGCGCGTATTTTTTAATTATTTAAGCATTGATATAAAACTTGCAATTCTATTAAATCCTTCTTCAATATCTTCCATTGCTACTGCGTAAGAAAGCCTTACGTAACTATCTGCATGGAAAGGAAGCCCTGGTATTACTGCTACGCCACATTCGGTTAAAAAGTTTGCAAAATCCATACTGCCCGAAATTACGTTGCCGTTATAAGCCTTGCCTATAAACGGAGTAATATCAACGAACATATAAAACGCACCGTTAGGCTCAACGTATTTAATAGATAAATCGTCAAGGCGTTTCATCATATATTTTCTTCTTTCGTCAAAAGCCTTTCTCATACTTTCAACAACGTCTTCTTTACCGTTTAAGGCAGTAATTGAGGCGTATTGAGCAAAAGAACAAGCGTTTGAAGTGGTGTGACCTTGAACTCTATTTATTGCGCTTGCAACTTGTTTAGGCGCAGCAAGGTAACCTATTCTCCAACCCGTCATCGCATAAGTTTTAGAAACGCCGTTAATAACTACGGTGTTTTCTTTCATATAACTTGATATGCTTGCGATTGAAACGTGTTTTTGCTCGCCGTAAATAAGTTTTTCGTATATTTCGTCTGAAATAACTGCTAAACCGTGCTTTTCACAAACTTTTGCAAGTTCTGTAAGTTCTTGTTCGGTGTAAAGCGCGCCCGTTGGGTTGCAAGGCGAGTTAAGCATAAGTAACACGGTTTTATCGGTAATAGCGTTTTCAAGTTCGCTTGCCGTAATTTTATATTCGTTTTCGGGCTTAGTTTCTACTATAACGGGAACGCCACCACAAAGTTTAACTTGTTCTTCATAAGTAAACCAAAACGGCGCGGGAATAATAACTTCGTCACCGTCGTCGCAAAGGGCGTATACTGCGTGGTAAAGCGACGCTTTTGCTCCGTTACTTACAATAATTTGCGAAGGCTCGTAAATAAGCCCGTTGTCTTTTTCAAACTTATTACATATTGCTACTTTAAGTTCGGGCATACCTGCAACGGGAGTGTATTTGGTAATTCCCTTATCAAGTGCTTCTTTTGCGCTATTAACTATGTAATCGGGTGTATCAAAGTTAGGCTCGCCAGCCGTAAAACCTATAATTGACTTGCCTTCACTTTTGAGTTGTTTTACTTTTGCCGTAATTTCAAGCGTCATAGACGCTGGCACTGATTGCGCCTTTTTAGATATTTTCATACATTCTCCAATCGGTTAAACCGTTTTTATTCTTCACAATTTGCAAGTTTTGCTTCCCTATCGGCTATTTGTAAAGCCTCGGTCATCTCGTCTATATTGCCGGCAAGAAAACTTTCTAAACTGAAAAGCGTAAAACCTATTCTATGGTCGGTAATTCTTCCTTGTGGGAAGTTATACGTTCTTATTCTTTCGCTACGGTCGCCCGTACCTATTTGACTTTTTCTATTTTCGTCGTATTCTTTTCGGTACTGCCCGTTATAAAAATCGTATAAGCGAGACTTCATAACTTTAAGCGCCTTTTCTCTGTTTTTAATTTGAGAACGCTCGTCTTGACAAGTAACTACTATTCCCGTTGGAATATGCGTCATTCTAATGCAACTTTCCGTTTTGTTAACGTGTTGACCACCTGCACCCGACGAACGATAGGTGTCTATTTTAAGGTCTTTTTCATCAATTTTTATTTCAACGTCTTCAACTTCGGGAAGCACTGCTACCGTTGCAGTTGAAGTTTGTATTCTACCTTGCGACTCCGTTTCTGGAACTCGTTGAACACGATGAACGCCACTTTCGTATTTTAATCTTCCGTAAACGCCGTTACCCGTTACCGAGAACACCACTTCTTTAACACCGCCAAGTTCGGTAAAGTTACCGTCAATTTCCTCGGTTTTATAGCGATGCTTGTCTGCAAAACCAACGTACATTCTATAAAGCTCGTAAGCAAATAACGCGGCTTCTTCGCCACCTGCGCCAGCCCTAATTTCAACTATAACGCTCTTGTCGTCGTTTTCGTCTTTGGGAATAAGCAAGAGTTTTAACTCTTGAGTAACGTCGGCAACCCTTTTAATAAGTTCTTTAACTTCTGCGTTTAAAAGTTCACGCATATCGGGGTCGGTTTCAATTGAAAGGGTAAGTTCAGCGTCGCTCTTCTCATTTTCAAGCCTTACGAGTTCTTTAATTTTTACAACCGTTTCGGTCATATCGTAAAGTTCTTTAGTATAGTTTTTATACGAATTAACGTCGCTTATCACAGAAGGGTCTGCAACAAGTTCATTAAGTTTTTCGTATCTATCTAGAACTGATTGCAGTTTAGGTGTCATTTCTTCCTTGCCTTTATAATACGGTCAACGCCGTTTATATCTTTTATAATTTCAATTTCAGTATATTCGTTTTGAGCATTTAATAGGTTAACTATTTCGCTAGCCTGCCCTATTCCACACTCTAAAAACAAATATCCGTTATCTAGTAAATGCTTGTGAGAACAAGTTACTAAAATCTTGTAAAAATCAAGCCCGTCACTCCCACCGTCAAGCGCGGTAATAGGCTCTAACTTAACTTCGTTTTGAAGTGAAGATAAATCTTCACTTTTAATATAGGGCGGGTTTGATATTATAACGTTAAACTTTTCAGTTACGCTATCAAACATATTGCTCTTAATAAAATTAACGCTAACGCCGTTTAATTTTGCATTTTCTTTGGCTATATCTAAGGCGTTATCGTAATAGTCGACTGCGATAACTTTTGCGCCCGTTTTTGCGCCTATCGTAACGGCTATTGCACCCGAGCCAGTGCACATATCAAGAACTAAATCGCTAGCGTTTATAACCTTTAACGAGTGCATAACTAGTTCTTCAGTTTCGGGCCTTGGAATTAAAACGCTTTCGTTTACTTTAAAGGTTAAACCGTAAAAGTCGGCGTCGCCAAAAACGTAGGCAAGTGGAACTCCACTCGAACGCTCTTTTGCATATTTAAGCGCAGTATCGCTTTGCTCTTTGGTTACTGTTAGCGTTGAATTAGAAAGATTACTTCTTTTAACGCCCGTTACCCTAGAAACAATCCACTCCCCGTCACTTTCACAATCGCATTTCGATTTTTCAAGCACGGAATTAACCTTGTTAAGAAGTGTTTTAACCGTTCCGAAAACGTTAAACTTAACTTCGTTAACGGTTTGGTCGGCATCCATTTCTAAAACCTTGTTAAACGCAGTTATCGCAACTTCAATCATATCGCTAGTCGGCTCGCTAGTAGTAATGCGTTGAAGAAGTAATCCAGGCGCTTTAAAGATAATTAATACGGGGCTTTTACTCATTGCAAGAAGTTTTAATATTTCGTAAGAAACGCCTGCAATTAACGGAAGCACTGCAAGTTTTAATAAAAATCTTAACAACTTTCCTGTAAAACCTTCAAAGGTTACGCCAAAATGCGATAAAACTGCGTTTAAAACGGCAAATAGTAAAATACTAACCGTCATAACTAAGAACATAAACGTAGTTCCGCATCTATCGTGAACTCTCGAACATTTTTTTACGTTTTCAACGGTAAGTTCAAGCCCGTTTTCATAGCACGATATAGTTTTGTGTTCGGCGCCGTGATACATATACGTTCGCTTAATATCTTTTATAAGTGAAGTTAGCATAACGTAAGCAATAAAAATTGCAATGCGAATAAGCCCTTCAATTAAGCAGTATAAAAAACCGTTAGGTTCGATAAACGTAAATAAATCGGCAATTAGTTGTGGCAAAAAGAAAAACAATAAAATTGAAAGCGCCAGCCCTAAAAACACCCCTAAAAAGGTAACTAGGTCGTTAGCGTTTATTTTAAGTTTCTTTGAAAGCCAGTTTTCAAACTCTGAAGTTTCGTCTTCACCAAAAACCGAAGCGGAACGCATTAAAGTTTTAGTTCCACCAACGAGTGAATTAAAAAACGAAACGACACCACGCACTATAGGTATTTTATAATACGGTTTATCGGCATTTTTAAGGCGTGTGGTTTCAAGGAGTATTTCGCCTGATTCTGCCCTTACGGCAACTGCCTCGGCAGTTTTACCACGCATCATAACCCCTTCTATAACCGCTTGGCCTCCTATTGAAGTTGTTTTTGACTTTTTATTTTTTGCCATTTTACCCAAATTATTAAAAATGCTCTAAGATAATGTTCTTAGAGCGTATTTTATACCATAAAGGTATAAGTGTAGCAAATAAATTAAATACCGTATCTTTTCTTGAACTTATCAACACGACCGCCGGTATCTACGAGTTTTTGCTTGCCTGTAAAGAACGGATGGCATTTCGAGCAAATATCTACCTTGATAACGTCAACGTTTTTGGTTGAACCGGTTACAAATGAAGCGCCACAAGCGCATTGAACGGTTACGGTTTTATATGCGGGATGAATATTTTCCTTCATATTATTTCACCTCTTCAAAATTAGTACTTCGTTATTATATATTAAAAATATCAATAAGTCAACAATTTTAAAGGCTATTTGCAACGATTTTTTTTAAAATTATAATTTCAAAGAATTACTTGCAAAAAACAAAATTAAAGGTTATAATGTCAGTATGAACAGTTGGCAAATTACAGCGCCGATGCAAATCGGCAAATATTACACCACCGAAAATCTTGAGAAGATTGACGAGGTTAAAGTTAAAATAACTAAGTGCTTTATCTCATCAAAAGACGTTAGCATTTTTTCAGGTGCATATAAAACCGACTATCCCGTTATTCCCGGGCATATTGCAGTTGGTCAAGTGGTTGAAACGCTTAAAGAAAGCGACTATTTGCGTAAAGGCTCAAAGGTTTACCTTGCCCCTATTGAAGAAGAAGGCTATCACGAAGGTTACCTTCGCGACTTTGCGGTAGTTCCACAAAGCAGTTTAAGGGTGCTTCCTAAAACCGTTAGCGAAAGTGACGCGCTCTACCTTACCCACCTATCGCTTGCGCTTACCACCATAGATAAACTTAATATCGATAAGGGCGAGCACGTTGCAATATTAGGCGCTAACGTTCTTGGCAATATTATTGCACAACTTATAATGTACTATCAAGGCGTTCCCATCGTTATTGACGATAACGAAGAGTATTTAGATATAGCGCACAAAACAAACGTTTACTACACCCTAAAAAACGATAAGAATATCGAGCGTGAAATTATTTCAATCACGGGTGGCAGAAAATGTTCGAAGGTAATTTACATTACCGGTAGCGATATAAATATTGATATTATTGATAAACTTACTTGCCACGGTGCTCACGTAGGCATTACGGGAATTGCCGTAACCAAAACCAAACTTACCGCTAATATTGCCTTTGAAAAAGAACTTAACGTTACCTTTATTAAAAACGGAACTTCAAATCTTGAAACGGGCATTAACTTAATAGCGCAAAAAGTTATTGATTTAAGTTATTTTAAACTTCCGTCGTATAAGTTTGAATATGCAAACAAACACTTTGAAAACGCCGTTGAAAAAATTAAAGGCGGTGCAAAACTTGCAGAGTTCTTAATAGATTTAATGTAATTTAAAAGGATAGGTTTACCTATCCTTTTTTTTGTTAAGTTTATCGTAGAGTTCACCGGCGCCCATAATTACAACGGTTTTTATACTTGAACTTTCTAAATAGCGTTTTAGTTCGGTAATTTTAGAAAAATGCAGTGCGTTTAAATCGGTTGCTAGCGTTTTTGAACTACCTAACTTTACGTATTTTTCCCTTGCAGGATACGTTTTATAAATTATAACGTTTTCGCCTTTAAAAACTTTCAAAAAATCATTGTATAGTAGTTTTGTTCTAGAATAAGTATGTGGCTCGAAAACGTATAAAACTTCGCCAAACAATTTTTTTGAAGTTTTTATAGTGCTTGCAATTTCAGTTGGGTGATGGCAATAATCGAATATCACCTTTTTATTAGGTATAATAGATGCTTCTTCAAACCTACGCTTTACACCTTTAAAACTTTTTATTGCCTCGCTTAAAAGGTTTGCTTTTACCTTATATACTTTTCGCAGAACGGCAATTACTGAAAGTGCGTTATAAACGTTGCACTCGCCGTAAACGTTAAGGCTTATTTCACTTAAAAACCTACCCTTTTCATAGGCACTAAAAATTGCTTTACCATCAACTAACCTAACGTTTTTAGCAGTGTAATCGGCATTTGAGTTTATGCCGAAAGTTACTTTTTTACCTTTGTAACTATTAAGCCTAGCGTCATCTTGGTTAATAAATGCAACCTTCCCCCTTTTTAAATAGGCATAAAACTCATCGGCAAGAGAGTCTATCGTTTTATAAGTATCTAAATGGTCGCTATCTACGTTTAAAACAACGGGGTAAGTTACGGTAATTCTTTTAAGGTTTTTATCAAACTCGCATATTTCGCTAATTGCACTTTTATTACTTCTAGAAAACTTAAAATTACCCATTGTAACGCTATTTCCACCCATAAGCGAAAGCGTTGATAAGTTTAAGTAATCAAGTGCGCTTGCAAGCATACAAGTTGCCGTAGTTTTGCCGTGACTACCTGCTATTCCAACCGAAATCTTGTAACTTTTAAGCACTAAATCTAAAAGTTCTGCTCTACTATATATTGCCTTGTTAAGCCTTTTTGCAAACGCAAGTTCAACGTTATCGTCTTTTATTGCAGACGAATAAACTATAACGTCGCTATTAATAACGTTTTCTTTAGCGTGCCCGCCTAAAAAGTTTAGCCCTAAATCTTCAAGTTCTTTAACTAAAGCGCTTCGCTTTATATCGCTACCGCTAACTAAAAAGCCCTTTTTAATTAAGGTTTTTGCAAGAACGCTCATACCTGCGCCACCAACGCCGATAAAATGCACTTTAATTTCGCCCTTATTTCGTATCATACAATATAATATGACGTGCATAAAAAAATATGCTAAAAAGGTTGAAAAATGCACGTTTTTAGCCATTTTTTAGCAAAAAACGATAAAAAATGGCAACTTTTTTTGAAAAACCTATTGAAATTATGCATTAGGTAGTGTATAATTTAAGTAATTATGATAAAAAATCATAATAAAAATATGTAAGGTGGTAGGAAAAGTGAAAATCTCAGATGTAAGGGTACGTTTAGTACAAAAGGACGATAGCAAGATGAAAGCCGTTGCGTCGATAACTATTGAGGACTGTTTTGTGGTTCACGATATTAAAATTATCGAAGGCAAAGAAGGTTACTTTATTGCTATGCCCAGCAGAAAGGCAAGTGACGGGGAATATAAAGATATAGTTCACCCCATCAATACCGAAACTCGCAAACAAATCATCGATTTAGTTTTAGAGGCTTTCGAGGCTGAAAAGAACAAACCCAGTGAAGAATAATTACTAATAAAAACGGCTTTAAGCCGTTTTTGTTTTTATAAAAAAACGCAAGGACTAGCCTTGCGTTTTTTATTATTTTTTAAACAATCTTTTAATAAACGGTGGAACTTCTTTTCTAGTAGGTTCTTCAGGTTTAACTTCTTCTTCAACTTTTTTAATTTCAACCACTTCAACGGGCTTTTGCTCTTGAACTGCAGGTTGAACAATTTGTTGAGTTTGTGACTTATCAAGTAGATTTACCGATTCGTAAGCGCCGTTATCGGTTGAGAACGACCTTGGTGGATTAAAACGGTCTTGCGAGCCTGTAAAGCCCGTTGCGATAATAGTTATAATAACTTCGTCTTTAAGGTCGTCAACGGTGTTTGCGCCCCAAATAAGGTTTGCAGAATAGTCAACTATGCCGTAAATAAGGTTAGCGGCTTCAGTAACTTCACCTATAGAAAGTTTGGGGTCGCCAGTAATGTTTAAAATTAAGCCCTTAGCGCCTTCGATAGTTGTTTCAAGCATAGGTGAAGAAACGGCTTGGCGAACGGCTTCAATAATTCTGTGTTCACCCTTTGCCCTACCTATACCCATATGAGCAAGACCTTGTCCTTCAATTATAGTTTTAACGTCGGCAAAGTCAAGGTTAATGAGTGCAGGAATAGTAATAAGGTCTGATATACCGCAAATTGCTTGTTTTAAACTTTCGTCGGCAAGCCTTAACGCTTCTTTCATGGGCGTATCTTTAGGCAATGTGTCAACGAGTTTGTCGTTAGGAATAACGATTAAAGTATCAACGAACTTTGAAAGGTTTGCAATACCCTTTTTAGCGTTTTCTTCACGTTTTTTAGCCTCGAACTTAAAAGGCTTTGTAACTACGGCAACGGTAACGCAACCCTTTTCTTTTGCAATTTTTGCAATAACGGGAGCGGCGCCCGTACCCGTTCCACCACCCATACCTGCGGTAATGAATAAAAGGTTAACGCCTTCAACCATTTTTTCAATTTCTTCACGGCTTTCTTCGGCGGCTTTTTCACCTATTTCTGGGTGCGAGCCTGCACCTAAACCTTGAGTTAATTTTTTACCTATTTGTATTCTGTTTTTAGGCTCTGCTTTAGAGTGAAGCAACGCCTGCATATCGGTATTAACTGCAACGAATTCGGCACTTTCAATACCCGATTCTATCATACGGTTAACGGCGTTATTACCTGCACCGCCAACACCTATTACTTTAATTTTACATACGTTAACGTAGTTTTCTTCTTCAAACATAGTAACTCCTTTTACGCAAAGAACGTTTTATTTTTGCTTGCGCTTATAGCAGTATCGATAAGCGAAAGCCAACTTGTGTGTGATGGTTTGTTGTAATGCGGAACTGACGGCGAAACCACAACGGGGAACACGCCAAGTCGCATAGATATATATTGAGTAGCGCCTTTAACGTGACAAATACCGTCACCCGTAAAGGCTATTTCAATATCGCTTGGTATTTTAAGTTTGCATTTTGATATTGCGTTATCGCAATTTTCGGCAATTAAATCTAAAACTTCTTTTGCCTTTTCGTTTACTTCATTTCTTGGAAAAGTATAGTCGCCATAGCGCCTATCGCTAACTAAATATAAAGCGCCTCCCCTATCTTTTAAACCAAGGTTTAACTTGTTAAATAAAAGTTCTGCAACTTCGTAATCGCACTCGTACTTTTCCATATACTCTGCAATAACGTTTGCGCTACCAACTGAAAACGCAGAACTAAACAGCAAACCGTTTCCATAAACTATTGAAAGTGAAGTGGTCGTTTTAGAAACGTTTATTAAAAGTTTAGTTTGGTCGCGCTCTTGAAGTGGGAATAAATAGGTACCTTCAGCATAGTCTTGCGAAATGTATTTAACGTTTTTAACGCCTATTTTATTAAATACGCCACTTACTACGCTAGTAAAATAATTACTTATTAAAGAATAATATATTCTTGCCGAAAGCGAAGTTGCTTTTTTGCCGATAGGCTCGTGCGTTTTATAGTTATCAACAACGAAATATGATGCCGTGCGGTGAGATAAAGTATATTCGTTATCTTCTTCGTCTAGCCCGTTTTTATAAAGCGCCAAAACGTCGTCTTTACTGATTTTTTTAACAGTACCAAAACGAATACGACACTTTTTAGTAAGCGTTTTTGTAAACTCGCCTGGAACGCCAACGTAAACGGTGTTTATTTCAGATACTGAACTGTTTACAATTAGCCTTTTGTGTAAAGCGCATACGCTTTCTTCAAAAGCCTTAACGTCGTAAAACTCGCCGTCAAAAAAAGTGTACGCCTCGCACTCTTCGTTTGCACGAAACGAAAAAGAACCGTTAACGCTACGCTCGCAAACGCTAAGCGTAAGTTTGGTTGAACTTATATAAAAAATGGCAACACAATCTTTAAGCATAAAAAACCTGCAATTTTTACTAATTTATATTTTAATATAAATAAACCGTCTTGTCAAGACAAGAACGGTTTAAAGTTTAAGATTTAACCGTAACGCTACCACCGTCTTGATAAACGGTATAATATACGCCGGTAGTTTTAAGTGATAGTTCGTTATAAAAATCAAGCGTGGCTTGAAGTTTAATAGCGTAATGCTCGTTTGCTTTTTCTATGTTGAACACCACGCCTTCGGTCATTTTAAGGGTGAGCGTTCTTGCGTAAAACCCGTCTTTTTTAACGGTTACGGTAATTTCTTTAACGTTTTCGCGAAGGTTAGAAAGCCCTTCAAGCGCGCCAAGTAAATAGGTTTTAGTGGTTTGGTCGTAAACTTCTATAACCTTTCCTATTTCAAGTTTTTGAACGTTATAGTCTGCCGTTGACATTTTTAAAATAATATTAGTAATTCCGTCAACGTTATTTAAGGCGCTAGAACGCCTATCGAGTAAACGCAACTCGTTATCAACTGCTAAATACTCGCTTCCGAATAAAATTGAAAAGGTTTCTCGCCTTTCTTTTACAACTACGGTTAGTTTATTTGGAAACTGCTTTTCAACTTTTTCAACCGAAAGGTAACCCGATAAACTTTCAAGTTCTTGCTTAACGCTATCCGTTTTAACAAACAGTAAGTTCTTACCTTCGTACTCTTTTAGGTGATTAGTTGCAAGTTCTTTAACGTTTTCGCTAGACGACTCAATTGTTGTAACCGAAAGTTCAACGTCTGTAATTTTAAAGGCTGAAGTTACGCAAAAAACTGCCACCGTAATAAACAGTAAGCACGTCATAATAACAAGCAGTCTTTTGTACTTCATAACTAAATCCTTTCAACTTTTGCGCCAAGCGCTTTAAGTTTATTCTCTATTTTATAATACCCACGGTCGATAACTTCAAGATTATTTATAACCGTTTTGCCTTCGGCTTTAAGCCCCGCAATAATTAGCGACGCTCCACCCCGTAAATCGCTTGCCGTAACTTCTTGACCCGTTAACGAATTAACGCCGTTTACAGTTGCAACGTTACCGCGTATAGTTACGTTTGCACCCATTTTGTTAAGTTCGCTTGCAACTGAAAACCTATCTTTAAAAATAGTTTCTTCTATAACGGTTGTGCCGTTTAACGTTGTTGCATACGCCATTACGGGTGATTGAAGGTCGGTTGGAAAATACGGGTAAGGCGCAGTTTTTATATAGCCTAGCCCTTTTCCCGCCCCAGAACTCTTTAAATATATTTTATCACTATAAAAGCACATTTTGCAAGTGTTATTAAAAACTTTTTTAATAAGATTAAAATTATGTACGTAATTAACGCCCGAAAGTTCCATTTCGCACCCAACCGAAAGCCCTGCAAGAAGTAAAGTGCCCGTTTCTATTCTATCGGCAACGGGTTTAAAAATAACGCTAGACTTTCTAAGTTTTTTAACGCCTTGAATTACTATTTTGTTACCGCCTTCCCCTTTTATTTTAGCGCCGAACAGTTTTAAAAACTCGCATAAACAAACAATTTCAGGCTCTCTTGCAGGGTTTAATATGGTGGTTTCGCCGTCGGTTAAACAACCTAGCATAATTAAGTTTTCGGTAACGCCAACGCTTTTAAACGGCAAAGTTATGGTTTTTGCCTGCAAGTTATCTGCCCTTAAATACAAATGCTCGCCCATACCTATTTCAACGCCCATTTTTTTAAAGCAATCAAGGTGAAGCCCTATCGGGCGCTCGCCTATTTTGCAACCACCAGGCATAGTTGCAAGTGCTTTTCTAAACCTTGCAATTAGTGGACCTAACATAAACACCGAGCCCCTTATTTTAGAAGCTAACTCACAGGGGATTTCGTATAAATAAAGCGCCGAACAGTCAACGAATAAAACGTCGCCTTCAAAGCGATATTTTCCACCTAAACTTTCAATTATTTCAAGCATAACTAAAACGTCGCTTATTTTAGGGCAATTATAAAAGCCCACTTCGAAATCGAGAAGTATGCACGCTGCAATAAGTGGTAGCATTGCATTTTTTGCGCTTTTTATCTCGGTTTTTCCGTAGAGCCTTTGACAATTATTTACTATAAGTTTACTCATAAAAACACCTATATGCTTATAATATGAAAAACACGGTGTTTAAGTTAATCAAACGTTTTCGCCGTCTTTTGAAATTGAATAGAGTAGTCCAAAAGCCGACATAAACACTATTAGCGAAGTGTTTCCAGAACTTATAAGTGGAAGTGGCAATCCCGTTGGTGGAATACTGCCCGTAACCACTAGCGCGTTTACTAGAACTTGAACTGCAAATACGGTAACAATACCTATTCCAAGCAAAAAACCGAAAAAGTTCGAGCATTTAAGCGCAATTTTAAAACCTCTTATTACTATAAAAAATAAAACGAGAAACAGTAAAAGCGTTCCTATAAAACCCCACTCTTCGCCTATTACCGAAAGTATAAAATCGCTTTCAGCAAAAGGTAAAAACCTAAGTTTTTGTCTTGAATTAAAAATGCCAACGCCAAATAGTCCACCACTACCTAGCGCGTAAAGCGATTGAAGTAGTTGATATCCTTCACCTTTTGGCGAAGCCCACGGATTTATAAAAGCCATAAGTCTTTTTAAACGGTAAGGCTCTAAAATTATAAGCAGTGGAAGCGCAATTAAAACGGGAATTACAATCATAAACAAATAGCGTTTTTTTACCCCACCTGCAAATAACATAACTAGCATAAGCGCGCCAACGCAAACGGTTATACTCATATTAGGCTCAAGCATTATAAGAATACACAGCACCCCACCTATTAAAAGAACGGGGAGTATTCCTAAAAAGCGTTTCGTTCTAGTTGGGTCTTTAGAAAAATAACCTGCGCAAAAAACTGCAAATGCAAACTTTGCAATTTCAGAAGGCTGTATTGTAATAGGCCCAACTTTAAGCCAACGCCTAGCGCCGTAGTTTTCAACGCCTAACGGAGTTAAAACAAGCGCAAGTAAAACTATTGAAATTATAATTAAAACGTACTTTAATTTGTTTACTGCTTTATAGTCGATTTTAGCAGTTATTATCATTGAAATAACACCCAAAACCAAGCCTATAAGTTGTTTTTTAAAATAAAAGAACTTGTCACCGTAGGTTATTTCGGCTTGATAATACGAAGCCGAATACACCATAACCAAGCCAAATATTGAAACGGCAACAACACTAATTAAAATTGATAAATCGCCCCTGCGATTAGATTGATTTAGCAATTTCACTAAAGCGTTCTCCCCTTTTTTCAAAGTCGTCAAACTCATCAAAACTTGAAGTTGCAGGCGATAAAAGCACGCAGTCGCCACTAGTTGCAAGTTTATAAGCAAGCGTTACTGCGCCCGTAAAATCACTTGCATAAGTTACGTTAACGTTTTCTTTTTCAGCGCAAGATAGCATATTAAACGCACTCTTACCCGTTACTACAACGCTTTTAATTTTATCGCTACTTTTTATTGCCACAAAAAGTTCGGTATAATCAAGCCCTTTATCATAACCACCTAATATTAAAACTGTGGGATATTCAAGCGAGTTTATTGCACTTATTGCGCTTGCGGGATTAGTTGATTTAGAGTCGTTTATAAAAGTAATTCCATTTTTAACGCAAACCTCTTCGCGCCTATGGCTAACGCCCGTAAAACCATCTAGTGAACTTAATATTTTTTCGTTTTCTACGCCCATAATTTTTAAAACTGCAACTATTGCAAGCAAGTTTTGAACGCAATAAACGTTTTTAAGCGACCCAGAGTTAAGTTCAAACAGTTTTTCTTCTTTAAAGTAAACGTAGCCGTTTTCTATATACGTTCCGTCAACCTTTTCTCTACACGAAAACCAAACCTTATTAGCAGGCGATAGTTCGGCAAACGTTTTAACGGTTTCGTCGTCGTAATTTAAAACTGCAAACTCGCTTTCTTTTTGGGGAATTACGATTTTACTTTTAACAAGCGCGTAATTTTCAAAAGTATAATGCCTATCTAAATGGTCGGGCGTTAAGTTTAAAACCACCGAAACGTGCGGAATAAACGCGTAAGTGCTTTCAAGTTGGTAACTTGAAACTTCTAAAACTACTGCATCGGCATTTTTAATATCTTCTATTTTAGAAGTTACCGAAACCCCTACGTTGCCTGCAAGTTCGGTTTTTATTCCCGCTTCGTTAAGCGCTTTATGTAAAACGGTTGAAACCGTAGTTTTGCCGTTAGTACCCGTCACTGCAATTATAGGCGTTGTAAATTGCATCGTGCCAAGTTCAAGTTCGCCAAGAACTCTTTTTTTGCACTTTTTAAACCTTACAACTAATTCGCTATCAATAGGAACTCCAGGGCTCAACACTAAAACGTTACAAATATCTTCAATCCCGTCTAGATTTATAACGTCTTTTGCACCAAGCGAAATAAGTTCTTGCTTATTATTTTCAACACTTTCTGTTTTACGACTATCGTAAACGTAAACAGTTGCGCCTTTTTCGATAAGCAACTTACTTGCGCTATAACCGCTTTTTTGAAGCCCCACCACTAAAAACGTTTGATTTTTATAATACATAACTCACCAAAAATACACTAAAATTAAACATAAACCTATTAAAAAGGTAATAAACGAGTAAGCGTAAGTAATTTTGCCTTCGCTATACCCTTTTTCTTGAAAGTGATGATGAAGTGGTGCCATTAAAAACACCCTTTTTTTCATGCGCTTGTAAACGGCAACTTGAATAATAACCGAAAGCGCAGATAGTAAATAAAATACACCTATAAATATAACGTGAAGTGCGTTTCCCGTTATTACCGAAACGCCCGATATCGCCCCACCTAGCGCAAGTGAGCCTGTATCCCCCATAAAAACCGACGCTCTTTGAGTGTTAAACAGCAAGTATCCTAAAAGCCCCGCAACTAAATTAAGACAAAATAGGCTTAAATTAAAATATTCGCTTTCGTTAACGTATATTCCTTTAAATGCAGTAACCTGAAGGTAAATTAACGCCGAAAAGTATAAAAGATTTACCGAACTAACCGAAGCGCAAAGCCCGTCTAGCCCGTCGGTTAAATTAACGGCGTTTACCGATGCAACGAATACTAAAACGTTTAAAATTATTGTGAAGATACCTATATTTAAAGTTTTTTTAGTAAACGGAATATTTAAAAAAGTTTGCCCACTTTTATATGCAACTATCGACGCTATTATTGATATTGCAACCTGAAAGCATATTTTTTGTAGTGGCGTTAATCCTTCGTTTCGCTTTAAGCGTATTTTTAAAAAATCGTCTAGAAAGCCAACAGTCATAAACGCAACGGTAACTGCTAAAACGAATATTGAAAGCCTTTTATCGCCACTAGAAAATATTAAAAAAGTAATAACTAACGGAATAATAAATATAATTCCGCCCATAGTAGGCGTTCCGCTTTTCGTTTTGTGGCTAGTAACGTATTTTAGTATAGGCTGACCAAGTTTTAAACTTTTTAAAACGGGAATAAAAACGTAGCCGAATATTACAGATAATAGCGCGCAAAACAAAGTTGAAAGTATAATTTGTTTCAAATAATTTCTCCACCGAATTTTATTTTGGCAATACTGTCGCGCACTTCTAACTTATCGTTGAACGGGGTTTTAACGCCCATAATATCTTGATATTCTTCAGCACCTTTACCAGCAACTAGCAAAACATCACCGCTTGAAAGTATGTTAAGCGCGTAATTTATTGCCATTTTTCTATTTTGAACGGTTATGTAATTTAAAGTTTTAGTTCTTAAACCACTTTCAATTTGCGAAATTATTTCATATGGCTCTTCAAAGCGTGGATTATCGCTTGTTATAATTGTATAATCGGCGTAAGTTCCTGCAATTTTACCCATTTCGGGGCGCTTTCCTTTATCTCTATTGCCACCACAACCAAACACAACGATTAAGCGCTTTTCAGTAATTTCACGAAGCGCTTTTAAAGTGTTTAAAAGCCCGTCGGGCGTGTGCGCATAGTCAACGAAAACGTCTGCTCCACGAAAACTTTCAACGTATTCCATACGCCCCGCAACGCCCGTTAAAGAAGATATTCCCGCATTTATAACCTGTGCGTTTAAACCAAGAACGCTAGTGACGGTTGCCGCTGCTAAACAGTTATAAACGTTGAAAGTTCCAGCACCTGAGTAATCAACGCTTGAAACGTCGTCGAATAAGTTCATAACGAAAGAAACGCCCCTTGCACTTAAATCAACGTTAATAGCAAAAACGTCGCTTGGATTATTAAGCCCGTAAGTAAACGTTTTAATCTTATTGCTATTTATAATCTTTTTGCCCGTGTTATCGTCGGCGTTAACTACTGCAAAACGCGCGTTTTTTTCGGTAAAAACCGAAAGTTTAGTCTTTTCGTATTCAGCAAACGTTTTATAGTAATCAAGGTGGTCGCGCGTGCAATTTGTAAACACTAACGCTTCAAACTTAATTGCACTTGCTCGCTTTTGGGTTATTGCATGCGCCGAAAGTTCAATAATAGCGTACTCTACCCCACGCTCTGCCATATTATAAAGAGTTTCGTTTAAACTGATTGCATCGGGCGTTGTTAGCGACGGCTCGACGTAGCAACCGTCGTAAACGGCGCCAAGCGTTCCTATAACGCCAGATTTAATGCCCGCCTTATCAAACACGCTTTTAATAACGTAAGTCGTTGTGGTTTTGCCGTTAGTGCCCACAACCCCTATAACCTTAACTCGCTTTTTAGGTTTATAAAACTCGTAAGAGATACTAGAAACGGCTAAATAAACGTCTTTTACTATTATTTGACAAACGGGAATATCGCTTTCATATTCCGTTACAACTGCTTTTGCACCCCTTTTAACCGCTTCATAGATAAAATCGTTGCCGTTAAAATTGTTGCCTTTTACGGCAAAAAACAAACTTTGTTTAAATATTTCTTTACTTGAAAGCGCAAGTTCTTCAACTTCAAAATCACAAAAGTTCTTAATCTTTACAGTCTTTACACGTTTAATAAGGTCGCTTAATTTCATATTATAGTCCTTTTACTTTTATTATACTTTCAAATACTTTTTTACATAGTGGCGCCGCTACCGTTGAGCCGTAAGTTCCACCAACGGGCTCGTCAACTATAACTAGGCACAAATATTCAGGGTTATCGGCGGGAAAAAAGCCTATAAAACTCATAACGTATTTCCCTTGCGATATTACTCCGTTTTGATATTTTTGCGCAGTTCCCGTTTTACCACCCACTTTATAACCTTCGATATACGCTTGCTTACCCGAGCCGTTTGAAACTACGCCCTCTAAATAACTGCTAATAATTTTAGAAGTTTGTGCGCTTACGGTAGTGCCCGTTTGCTTGGTTTCGGTTTTTAAAGAAAGTGTTCCACCCGACGAATAAACTTCTTTAACTAAATAAGGCGTTATAAGTTTTCCACCGTTAATTGCGCTAGCAGTTGCAGTTACTAGTTGAATAGGCGTTACCGCTATTGCTTGCCCAAACGATATTCTAGCAAGGTCGGCGTTTAAAACTGCCGATTTAGGAAGTAACATACCTTGCGCTTCGCCAGGCAAATCAATTCCCGTAACTTTACCGTAACCAAACGAGTTTAAATACGAATAAAAATTATCCTTGCCAAGCGCTAGCGCTATATCAACGAAAATGGGGTTGCAACTGTTGTTAAGTGCGTCGGCTAGCGTTTCGTTTGCGTGTTTTCCCTTTTCGTGAGTGGACCAACACTTAATTTTACTGCCTTCAACGTACCTATAACGTGAAGAAGAATAAACGTGTTCAAGCGAATACGCATTTTTATTTCCCTTTAATAGTTCGTTTACGTTTGCGCTTGCAGTTAACACTTTAAAGGTAGAGCCGGGCTCGTAACAATCGGCAACCAAGGTAATTCTTCCAAGTTTATTAAGCGTTTCAAGGTCGCCTAGTGGAACATTGTTAAGGTTTAAAGAAGGCTTCATTGCCATTCCTAAAACTTCACCGCTTTGTGGGTTTATTACTATAGCCGATGCAGACTTTGGCGTATATTCGCTCATAGCCTCGTCGGTTATTGCTTCAAGTATTTGTTGAACTTCGTAGTCGATAGTTAGTTTTAGGTTTAGCCCGTTAACGGCGGGAACGTAAGACGGCGCTTTATTTTTAATATCAACGCCCGTTAAGTCGGCTTCGTAAAGTATTTCGCCGTTTGTTCCAGATAGTTGAGTATTGTAATAATATTCAAGCCCCGATATTCCGTTACCGTCTGCCGACGTGTAGCCTAAAACTTGTGCCAGCAAACTATCGTAGGGGTAATACCTAGTAACGTCTTCGGCAAAATAAACGCCGGACAAGGAATAGTTTGAAAGTTTATCAATATATTCCTTCCCGACGTGTTTCGCAATTTTTATTTCGCTTACTTTTGTAGTAGTAATTTTTTGTTTTAGTTCTTGCTCGTTTAGGTTAAAAATCTCACTTAAAACTGCAACCGTTTCGTCAAGTTTTGTAACTGCCCTTGGCCGAACGAAAATGGTGTAAGTCTTTTTACTCGTAGCAAGAACAACCCCGTTTCTATCAACTATTTCACCGCGCTTTGCTAGTACCGGAACGTTTCTAGTCCACTGGTCAAGCGCTTTTATTTGAAGGTCTTTCCCCCAAATAACTTGAACGTAAAACAGCCTTATGAAAACGAACAAAAAAATAAAGGTTATTGCACAAATCAATGCGAATAACCTCTTTCGTACCATAGTTATTGAAAATTGTTTAATAGTTTGTCTCCGTTAAAATATCATACCTATATCGCCGGCAGCGTCGATAATAGCCTCGTCGCTAGAAACTTCTGAAAGTCTATCGTCAAGTACCGATTTTCTATCTTCAAGTTCTTGAATAGCAGAAAGCCTACCTTCGATTTGACTGTTCATATTGTTAAGTAACGCAGTGTTAAGCACCACGAATACCGAAAGAACTAAAATAACTGCCGATAAAATAAACATTGCAAGTTTTGCCCTAGGCCTTAACTTAACTTCGGCTGAAACCGATTCTTCTTCACGATAGTCTTTGTATATTTCCGCCCTAGGCATATTTTTATATTGCATAGTGGTAGACGAAGGACTAACGTCGTAATTAACGCCGTGAGTAAATCTTTGAACAGTTTCTTCGCGTTCTTGAAGTTGGCTAGTTCTGTTGTACGCGTTATAGTTGATAATTTTATCAAAATTATCTTTAATGCGCGCGTTAAAAGCACGATGCTCTTCATCTTGAAGGGTTTGAACTTCGTTTACGGTTTCGTTTACCGTTTCAGTTTCAAACTCGTCAATGAACGCATCTTTTTCAATTACGCTTGACTGCTTGTAATTTAACATATTATTGTCCTCCGTTTAATATTCTTAAAGTTTTTCTATAATTCGCAGTTTTGCACATTTTGCTCTACTGTTTATACTTAATTCGTTTTCACTTGCCGTTATAGGCTTTTTATTTACTTCTTTTACAACTTCTTTCTTGCCACAAACGCAAGGAAAGCGCTTATCGCAATTACAACCTGATGAAAGGTCTTTAAACACCGTTTTTACTATTCTATCTTCTAAACTGTGAAAGGTAATAACGGCAAGTCTACCACCAGATTTAAGCTTGTCTACTATATCTCTTAAAACGGTATCAAGCCCCGTAAGTTCGCCGTTTACTTCAATTCTTATTGCTTGGAAAGTTCGTTTTGCGGGGTGCCCGTCTTTTTTAAACTTGTTAGGTATTGACTTTTCACAAATCTCAACGAGTTCGCCCGTTGTTTTTATAGGTTTAATTTTGCGAGTTTCTACAATATTTCTTGCAATATTACCTGCAAAACGCTCTTCGCCGTAGGCAGAAAGAATAAACTTTAACTGCTTTTCTTCGTAACTATTAACGACGTCGTATGCAGAGAAAGAAGATTTACCGTCCATTCTCATATCTAGCAAAGTTTCTTTTGCCATATATGAAAAGCCACGCTCTTTATTATCTAATTGATAAGAACTAACGCCAAGGTCGAGTATTGCACCGTCTATTTCATTAACGTTAAGGCTTTCAGCAACAGATTTAAAGTTTTTAAAGTTGCTTTTTACCGCTTTAAACGAGTTTTTATATTTGCTTAAACGTTCAGTTGCAAATGAAATAGCCTCGTCGTCAAGGTCGGTTGCAAATAAAAAACCGTCTGGCGTAATTTTTTCAAGTATTTTAAGCGAGTGCCCACCACCGCCAAGAGTTCCGTCAAAATAAGTTCCGTTTGGCTTTAGGTTAAGTCCTTCAATGCACTCGTCAAGCATAACCGAAAGGTGTTTAAACTCCATTATTTAAGCCTGTCCTTTAAAAGTGTTATTCTTTCTTGATAACTCTTTTCGGCTTTAAGCCTTTCACGCTCTTGCTTTGAATAAATATCAATGTGGTTTACCATACCTATGGTAACAACTTCTTTATCGATACCTGCGTATTCCCTTAACTTTTCGGGAATTACCACTCTACCCTGAACGTCTTCATCACCGGGATAAAACGACGCCATTACTTCGGCAAGTGATTCTTGCGCTTCTTTATCAAACGCGCTAACGCCCGAAAATTGAGAAACAAGTTCGTCAATTTTACTTGCGGGGTAAATGCTTATACATTTAGACGCGCCTTTCATAAAAACGTACTCGCTACCGATTTCGGCTTTGAGTTTACTTGGTATTCTTATTCTGTTTTTACTATCAACCTGGTGGTCGTATTCGCCAAACAGCATAGCCGATAATCCTCCTTGTAGCAAGTTTACAGCATTATAATAACACAATTTTTCGCCACTTGCAACCACTTTTAACCACTTTTGTTGATTTTTTTATAATTTTTTTAGTTTTTTGACCACTTTTATCACTCTAAAAACCTTTTAGAGCCTTATAATAAACTTTTTCGTTGTAATTTTTATGGTCTCCTAAAAAAGTTAAACTTTGTTTACCACTAGTGTTTTCTAAACAATTTTTAGTTAGAACGCTTTTTAATTCGTTTGAAATATAAGTTAAACCATTTTCCGTTTCAAGCCGCGAAACTTCTTTAATTTTTTCTTCTAAATATAAATAATGCGTGCAACCAAGAACTAATCGCTTAGCGCTAGACGGAACGCCTTTTAAGTCTTTATGTATCATTATTTTTTCGGGCTCGAACAAATGCCGTTCAATTTCGCCTGCAAGCATAGGTAATGGAAGTACGCTATCGTTAAAGTTATCTTTAACGCACTTTGATTTTGCAGTTAAAGGCGTGCAAAGCAAATAATCACCTTCACGCTCGTATTTAGGAATAGTTAAAACGGTTGGAACTTTATACTCTTCTAAAAACCATTTAAAGGTTGTTGAAAGCGTGTTACAGGCAACCACAACGCATTTTACGTTTTTTTCGTTTAAACACTCTAAGAGCAATTTGAGCCTTTTAAAAAGGTAGTCTTTACTTTTATTTCCGTAAGGAGCGTTGCCGTTATCGCCAAGATATATAAAACTTTCGTTTTTAAAATCGATTGTTAGTTTTTTTAAAACGTTAAGCCCACCTATTCCACTATCAATTACGCCTATAGGTCTATTTTCCATAATACCCCCTATAAAATCCATTTAATTTTATTAAATTGCGCTTTCAATAATACCTTTAATAAAAAAAGTTAAAAAAATAATTAAGATTTTAATAAAACACCCGTTAAATGCGTTAAAAAAAGTTGCAAGTTTTAAAAAAGTGTGCTAAAATAACCATAGTTTAAAAGAACAAGAGAAAGGAGAAATAAAATGCCTAACATTAAATCGGCTAAAAAGCGTGTTCTCGTTAATACTAAAAAAGCAGAAATCAATAAGAGTGATAAATCTGAAGTTAGAACTTACATTAAAAACTTCAACGCTATTTTAGATGCAGGCAACGTTGCAGAAGCAGAAGCAGCGCTTCCCGCTACTATCGCCGCTATCGACAAGGCTGTTACCAAAGGTATTTACGCTAAAAATACCGCTGCTAACAAAAAGTCTGGCCTTATGAAGAGATTCAACGCATTAAAAGCATCTAAATAATTATTTTTAAAAAATTAAAAGAGTTACCTTTTGGTAACTCTTTTTTCCGTTGCAATAAAAATAGCCGTGGCGTTCCACGGCTTTTTTATTATAAATGTTTAATTAGCATTGAAGCAAGGTCTGCCCTACTTGTTAAGCCTACTGCTTTTTCAACTATTTCACCGTTTTTAAAAACGAGTAGCGTAGGAATGCTCATTATTCCGTACTTAACTGCTAATGCTTCGTTTTCGTCAACGTTAACTTTTGCAATAACTGCTTTACCCTTAACGTCATCACAAAGTTCTTCTAAAATAGGCGCTTGCATTCTGCAAGGACTACACCAAATAGCCCAAAAGTCTACAAGTACGGGCTTGTTGCTATTTAAAACTACTTCTTCATAATTACTTGAATTAACGTTTATAATACATTCGCTCATAATTTTCTCCTATATAAGTTTTTGGGTAAAATTAAAAATTATACTCTAAAACTTTATCAAGTTTAATTTCACTTTCAGTTCCGTCTGCCATCTTTTTTACCTTGCAAACGCCCGATAAAAGTTCATCGTCGCCAAGCGCTATAACGTATTTTGCGCCTATTTTATCGGCGTATTTAAACTGCGACTTGAAACTTCTTCCTATATGGTCGGTTTCGGCGCTTACGCCTTTTAACCTTAACTTATAAGAAAGTTCAAAGGCTTTTTTATTAGCGCTTTCGCCCATAGAAGCAATAAACACGGTAACTTTATCGTCGTTAGGAATATTTACCCCTTCGGCTTCCATAAGCATAATAACTCTTTCAAGCCCCATGCCAAATCCAACGCCGGGAACTGACGTTCCACCTATTTGTTCAATAAGTTTATCATACCTACCGCCACCACAAACGGTACCTTGCGAGCCAAGCGAAGTGGTAACGAATTCAAACACCGTTTTAGTGTAGTAATCAAGTCCCCTTACTATTTTGGGGTTTATAGCGTATTCAAGCCCTGCAACGTCAAGGTGCGCTTTAAGGCTTTCAAAATGCTCGCTACACTCGTCGCAAAGAAAATCGAGTATAGACGGTGCGTTTTCGTTAATTTTTTTGCAACCTTCTTCTTTGCAGTCAAGTATTCTTAAAGGGTTTTTCTCATAGCGCTCCTTACAGGTTGGGCACATATTTGAAAGGTTATCTTTAAAAAACTCTTTAAGTTTAGCATTATACTCTTTTCTGCACTTTTCGCATCCCATACTGTTAATATTAAGTTTAACGTTAAGCCCTGCTTTAGTGAGTAAAGTGTTTGCAAGTAAAATTACTTCTGCATCGATATCTGCCGATTTAGCGCCGTAAAACTCAACGCCGAATTGATGGTGCTCTCTAAGCCTACCCGCTTGTGGGCGCTCGTAACGGAACACCGGCGTTATATAATACATTTTTACGGGCATAGGAAGGCTAACGAGCCCGTTTTCAATAAACGCGCGCGCAACGCCTGCAGTGCCTTCTGGCTTTAAGGTAATGCTTCTTTTTCCTTTATCTTCAAAGGTGTACATTTCCTTGTTTACAATGTCGGTAGTGTCGCCAACGCCACGAAGGAATAATTCGGTGTGTTCAAAGGTAGGTGTTCTAATTTCTTTAACGCCGAATAAACTAGCCGTTTCGCGAGCGATATTTTCTATATAGTGCCATTTATAACTTTCTAAAGGCAAAACGTCTTTAGTGCCTTTTGGAATATTTATCATAACTTCTCCTTAAAGAATGTACTTTTTAAGATTGCGTGTATTTTCAGAAGTTTTAAGATGTTCTTCAACGTACGATTTATCTACCGTAACGGTAGTAAGTGGAATATCGCCACCTGCGTTAAACGAAATATCGTCTAAAAGATTTTCCATAACGGTGTGAAGACGCCTTGCGCCTATATCTTCACTTGAAGCGTTCATTTCGGCGGCAATTTCGGCAATTGACTCTATTGCGTCTTTAGTAAACTTTAAATCGATATTATCTACCAGCAAAAGCGTTTTATACTGCTTTGTAATTGCGTTTTCGGGCATTGTTAAAATATTTATAAAATCTTCTTTTGTAAGGCTTGCAAGTTCAACTTTTATAGGAAATCTACCTTGAAGTTCGGGTATTAAATCTTCAATTTTTGAAACGTGGAACGCGCCTGCTGCAATAAATAAAATATAATCGCTTTTAACGGGGCCGTATTTTGTAATAACCGTGCTACCTTCAACGATAGGTAAAATATCTCTTTGAACGCCTTCACGCGAAACGTCGGCGCCACCTTGGTTAGATTTAGCGGCGATTTTATCAATTTCATCTATAAAGATAATGCCTTCTTGTTCTGCCCTTCTAACGGCTTCTGCGTTAACCGAATCGTTATCGATAAGTTTATCGCTTTCTTCGTTTAAAACGTATTTAAAGGCTTCTTTAACGGTTACTTTACGGTTTTTCTTGCGCTTGGGCATCATATCGCCGAATATCGAGCCTATATTGATTTCTGCGCCCATACCTGCAATTAAATCGATTTGTTGGGGCTTATCTACAACACTCATTTCAACTTGAAGATTGTCGTATCTACCTTCTCTAAAATCGTTTAAAAGTTCTTGGCGGAAAAGTTCTTCGGGCTTTTCGCCTTTTTCACTAAGTTTTGCAGAATATATAAGGTCAACCACTTTCTTTTCGGCAGTTGCAGTAGCCTTTGAAGAAACCACTTTTAAGTGTTCTTCTTTAACTAGCCTTACGCTACATTCTACTAAATCTCTTATCATAGACTCAACGTCTCTTCCAACGTAGCCTACTTCGGTGTACTTGGTTGCTTCAACTTTAATAAACGGAGCGCCTACGAGTTTTGCTAAACGGCGTGCAATTTCAGTTTTACCAACGCCGGTAGGACCTTTCATTATAATATTTTTAGGCGTTATTTCATCGCGAAGTTCTGGGGTGAGTTTGCTTCTTCTATACCTATTTCTAAGCGCAATAGCAACCGCCCTTTTAGCATCGTTTTGACCTATAACGTATTTATCGAGTTCTTTAACGATTTCTCTGGGTGTTAAGTTCATATTTTATACCTCAAATCTTTTCCACTTTTATATTATCGTTTGTAAACACGCATATTTTGCTTGCTATTTTAAGTGCTTTTTCGGCAATAACTTCTGCAGGATAATCAGTTTCTTCAATAAGCGCGCGTGCAGCCGCTAAAGCGTAATTGCCACCGCTACCTATTGCGCAAACGCCACCGTCGGGCTCGATAATTTCACCACCACCTGAAACGACGTAACAATTATCTTTATCGGCGCAAATCATCATTGCTTCAAGTTTTCTAGCAACTTTATCTTCACGCCAAAGTTCTGCAAGCGAAACAACGCTTCTTAAAAGGTTTCCAGAGTACTTATTAAGCATACCTTCAAAGCGTTCGGTTAAGGTAAATGCATCGCTTACCGAGCCTGCAAAGCCTACTATTACTTTATCTCCGTATATTCTTCTAACTTTAACGGCGTTATTTTTAAATACAACCGACTCGCCGAACGTTACTTGTCCGTCCCCTGCGATAGCGGTAACCCCGTCTTTTTTAACGGCACAAATGGTAGTGCCACGAAAATCTAAACTCATAAGTTCTCCTTTACTTTTTCGATTTAACGGTTTTTGTGTAGTTGCAGTTTTTATCTGAACAAACAACGTTTCCATCTTTATCCGTTACTAAATGCTTGCCACAGTTAGGGCAAAGTTCGCCGGTGGGCGCATCCCAACTTATAAAGTTGCAAGTGGGATAGCCTGAACATCCGTAATAAACCTTTCCCTTTTTAGAAATCATTTTTTGCGCGGGCTTATGGCATATAGGGCACTCGCCAACGTATTCGCTCATACTTTTGGTAGTTATGCACCTAGTGCATTTAAGGTATTTGCCAAACTTGCCCGTTTTAAGTAGCATAACGCCACCGCATTTACTACACTTTTCTTGCGATAATTCATCGCCCTGTTGCATTTTGGTGTTACACTCAGCGTTGGTACAAGATAAATATTTGCCGTAGCGCCCGTCTTTAAGCACCATATTGCTACTGCAATTAGGGCATTTATGCTCGGTAACTTTATCGTCTGGATTTTTGGTCTTTTTACACGACGGACAAACTAAAAACTCGCCGAAACGACCTTTTTTCTTAACGAGAAGCGTTCCGCAATAATCGCAGGGAACGTCGGTAGGCTCGTTATTGTCGTTAGTTGCAATTTTAAGTTCTTTAATAAACGGCGTGTAAAAGTTTCCAACTATTTTGCGCCAATCCTCGTTGCCTTCTGCAATATTATCTAGTTGAGTTTCCATTTTAGCGGTAAAGCCAACGTCCATAATATCTCTAAAATACTTGTTTAAAAGGTCGGTTGCTTCAAAGGCTATTTCGGTAGGTACTAAATATTTACCCTTTCTTGAAATGTATTTATGCCTAATTAAAGTTCCTATAATAGTTGCGTAGGTAGAAGGCCTGCCTATGCCGTTTTCTTCAATGGCTTTAACTAGCGTTGCATCGGTGTATCTTACGGGTGCTTTAGTAAACTTTTGCTCTTTATCAAGTTTTTGAAGGTTTAACTTATCGTTAACGTTAAGCGGTGGCAAAAGTTTATTTTCAATACCATCGTCAGTTTTTCCTGCAAAATCGTATTCGTAAGCAACGGTGTATCCTTTAAACTTAACGCTTTTACCACTTGCTTTAAAAGTGTAATTAGCGCAACCTGCAGTAACTTGCATAGAATTATACTCTGCGCTAGTCATTTGCGATGCGATATACCTTTCGTAAATAAGTTTATATAAATTGTAATGGTTTTTATCTAAAATATTTTCAACGCTTTCAGGCGTTACGTTTATATCTATGGGGCGAATTGCCTCGTGCGCATCTTGCGAGTTCTTTTTAGCCGTATATACGTTGGGCTTTGACGGGCAATATTCTTTGCCGTATTTACTTGCAACGTATTCAAGGCACTCTTTTTGCGCGTCTTCAGCGATACGGGTAGAGTCCGTTCTAATATAGGTAACGAGCGCAAGATGACCTTTAGGCGTTTCAACGCCTTCGTAAAGGTGCTGTGCAACCTGCATTACTTGTGGCGCTGAAAGACCTAGTTTATTAGACGCATCTTGTTGCATTGTTGAAGTTGTAAACGGTGGTAACGGCTTTGACTTTGAAACGCCCGATTTAACCGTTTTAACAACGAATTCGCCGTTTTTAACGGTGTTATACACTTCTTCTGCCTCTTCTTGATTAGACGGGCGATATTTTTTACCGTCTTTTTCAGCAAGTAGCATTTTAAACTTTGACTGACTATCAACAGGCTTTAAACTTGCAGTTATAGTCCAGTATTCTTCGGGAACGAAACTTTGTATTTTGCGTTCAAGTTCAACGGCGAGTTTAACCGCCACCGACTGAACTCTTCCTGCCGATTCGCAGTTTTTTACCCTCGTTCTTACAAGTGGCGAAAGTTTATAACCAACTATTCTATCTAAAATACGCCTTGCTTGTTGCGAATCAACTAAATTATAGTCAATTCTTCCAGGCGTTTGAAGTGCGGTTTTAACTGCTTTTTCACTTATTTCGTTAAACTTTATACGGTGGGTTTTACCTTTAATTTCTAAAACTTCGTATAAGTGCCACGCTATTGCTTCGCCTTCACGGTCCGGGTCGGTTGCAAGGTATACTCTATCTGCTTTTGCAGACATTTCTTTAAGTTCTTTAACGAGTTTTTCTTGCTTTGGCTCTATAACGTAAGTTGGCTCGAAGTTGTTATCAACGTCAACGGCAAAGCGCTTTTCGGGAAGCCCCCTAACGTGCCCGCCACTGCCCATAACTTTATATTTACCGTCCAAAAATCTTTCAATCGTCTTTGCTTTTTTGGGTGATTCTACGATGATTAGTTGCATAGTTCTCCTGAAAATTAGTTTTGGGTGGCTACGTATTCGCCGTTCCCGTCTTTTACAATAACGCCCTTAATTTCAAGTAGCGTGAGTACAGGCATAAGTTCAAAAACTTTTAGCCCCGTTTCTTCAGCGATAGCGTCAACGCTAACACTTCCTTTTGAAATTACTTCAAACACCGTTTTTTCAGTGCCCGAAAGTTGCAAACTTGCGCTTTTTTCTATATCGAACCCACAAACTTCTGCTATATCGCTTGCAGTTTCAACTAAATATGCGCCGTCTTTAATAAGTTTGTTGCAAAGTTCGCCTTGTGACGTGCACGGAAGGTATGGAAAGGCAAACACGTCGCGCCCGTATTCAAGCGCGTAGTTGGCGGTGTGCCTTGCTCCACTTTTATGCGAGCCACTTACTATTAGCGTTCCCATTGAAAGCCCTGCTATAATTCTGTTTCTTATAGGATAAGAATAAGGCATAGCCTTAACGCAAGGTGGGTGTTCGGTTATAACTAAACCGTTTTTAAATAACTTTTCTATATAGTCACTATTATATTCACTTAAACAAAAATCAAAACCACCTGCTAGCACCGATATTACGTTTTTAGTTTCAATTGCGCCTTTTATTGCAGATAAATCGCCACCTACTGCAATTCCCGTTACTATCGTAACGCCTGCGCTTGCAAGTTTATTTGAAATGCTTTCAGTTAACTTTAATATTTGTGGCGGGGTTTTTCTTGAGCCTACGATACTAAACTTGTTTTTGCTTGCTAATAGGTTTAAGTTGCCTTTGGCGTATAGACAAATGGGCGCAAACGGCGTGTTTTTAAGTTCGTTTGGATATAAAGCGTCTGTTTCAGTAATTACCGTTATGCCTTTTAGTTTATAACTTTTTAAGATGCTTTGATAATTGTTATTTGAAAAACTTTCCCTAAAAAGGTCGATTTTATAATTTTTAACGTTATTTGTTAAATAATTTACGGCAATATCTACCATCTCGTTTAAAGTAGACTTGTTAAGCGTTGCATTTATAATATCGCGCTTGTGTTTATAATCTAAACTCGTGTGACTATCAAGCACTACTTTAAAAAGATTGTTTATCATAAGTTAAAATTGCTCCTATAACCAACTGCTTCTAAAACGTGGTTTGGCATAATTTGCTGGCTAAGTTCAAGGTCTGCTATAGTTCTTGCTACCTTTATAATTCTACTTCTTGCCCTTGCCGAAAGATTAAGAGAAGTAAACGCCGTTTTTATAATGCTTTCGCACTCTGCTGTAAGTTCGCAATATTTTTTAAGGTGTTTTTCGTTCATTTCGGCGTTAACGTTTATAGTTTCGTCTTTAAAGCGTTCACGCTGGATTTTTCTTGCTAAATCAACGCGCCTTTTTACTTCTTTACTACTTTCTTCTTTGCTAGTTGAAGCGAGTTCTCCATACTCAACGCCGTCAACGGTAATTTGAAGGTCAATTCTATCAAGTAACGGTCCTGATATTCTTGAACGATATTTTTGTATTTGCGAATAAGTGCACTTACACTCTGCGTTTTTACTGCCGTAGTTTCCACACGGGCAAGGGTTCATACTAGCGCAAAGCATAAAACTTGCAGGATATTCAACCGACGCTTTCGTTCTAGTTACCGTTATAACCCTATCTTCAAGGGGTTGTCGCAAACTTTCAAGCACCGAACGTGGATATTCGGGCATTTCGTCTAAATATAAAACGCCGTTGTGCGCAAGGCTTATAACGCCGGGTTGAGCGTTTTGCCCACCACCAACTATCGCAACGCGCGAGGCGGTGTGATGCGGGGTCATAAACGGACGTTTGGTAACAATTCCGTCTTCACCCTTTAAAACGCCTGCAACGCTATGTATTTTAGTTGTTTCAAGCGCTTCTTCAAAACTCAAATCGGGCATAATTGTGGGAATACATTTAGCAAGCATTGACTTGCCCGCACCCGGTGGCCCTACGAATAAAACGTTGTGCCCGCCTGCAACTGCAACTTCTATTGCCCTTTTAGCAAAAGCTTGACCTTTAACGTAACAAAGGTCAACGTCGTTTTCTTTAACCGTATTATTAGCGCTATATGTAAGTGGCGTTACGGCTTGAAACTCTCGTTCGCCCGTTAAAAGTTCAACCGTTTCAATTAAACTTTTAAGCGCGTAAACTTCAATTCCTTCAATATAGCCTGCTTCTTGCTTATTGTCGTAAGGAATAATAAACTTTGTGTATCCACTTGCTTTTGCCGAAATTAAAAGCGGGAGTATTCCGTCAACTTCACGGAGTGAACCGTCTAGCGAAAGTTCGCCTATAAAAACGTAATTAGATATATCCATTTTAAGTTCGGGCATAGTTGCGTTAATTATACCAAGCGCAATAGGAAGGTCTAAATAAGCGCCTTGCTTTTTAACGTCTGCGGGGGCAAGGTTTACGGTTATTCTAGTGGTGGGAAAACGCTTGCCACTATTTTTAATTGCAGAGCGCACCCTTTCCTTTGCTTCTTTAACTGCCGTATCGGGAAGACCTACCATATCAAAAGCAGGTAAGCCGTTAGAAACGTCAACTTCAACGTCAACTAAAAAACCGTTAAGTCCGTTAAGCGCAAAACTTTTAACCTTTGAAAGCATAACATCCCCCATAATAATGAATACTTTATATATTGTAAACCAAGAATCTCAAATTGTAAACAATTTTTTTGCTTTTTTCTTATCTTTATATAATATATAAGGAAAAGGCGAAATGACTTTCTTTTACTAAATATATATAATATATTTATTTGTAATTTGTATAAAAAACAAATAAAAAAATATTCACACTCGCTATTGAATTATGTTTATTAAAATGGTAAAATGTATGTATGATTACGTTTAACAACTCGTGGGACGAGGTTTTAGCCCCCTTATTTGAAAACCCAGAATATCTAAAAATTAGAGAGTTTTTGAAAACTGAATATAAAACTCAAACCATATACCCTAATATGCACGATATTTTTAACTGCTTTAAAATTACCGACTATAATTCGGTTAAAGCAGTTATTTTAGGGCAAGACCCTTATCACGGTTACGGTCAAGCGCACGGGCTTTCGTTTTCGGTTAAAGAAGGCGTTAAGTTCCCACCTTCGCTTAAAAATATTTTTACTGAACTTGAAAGCGACCTTGGCTACGCACCGCCAAAATCGGGCGACCTTACTAAATGGGCAGAGCGTGGCGTGCTACTTCTTAACACCGTTTTAACGGTTAGAGAGGGAACGCCCAACTCGCATAAAAACTGTGGTTGGCAATGGTTTACAGACGAAGTTATTTCACTACTTTCAAAGCGTGAAGAGCCTATAGTTTTTATTCTTTGGGGTGGCAACGCACGTTCGAAAAAACGCCTTATTGATTTAAACAAGCATTTTATTATAGAAAGTGCGCACCCATCGCCACTTTCTTGCTATAACGGGTTTTGGAACTCTAAACCCTTTTCTAAAACCAACGCTATTTTAGAAAAAGTTGGCGTTTTGCCTATAAACTGGAACTTAAACGACTAGTTTTTCTTGACTTAATTTATTTAAAGTTTTATAATAAAACATATTTATTTAGGAGATGTTATTATGAAGGTTATCGTTTGTAAAAATTATGACGAAATGAGCGCAAAAGCATACGAAGTTATGAAAGAAGTTCTTTCTTCGAAAGATAATGCTATATTAGGTTTAGCAACCGGTTCTACCCCTATCGGTCTTTACAAAGAAATGATTAAAGACTATAAGGCAGGCAACGTTTCATATAAAAACGTTAGTTCGGTTAACCTTGACGAATATATTGGCCAAGGCGTTGGCGACGAGCAAAGTTACGTTGAGTTTATGAGAAATAACCTTTTCAACCACGTTGATATCGACCTTGCCAAAACCGACCTTCCCTGCGGTAAGGCAGAAGATATGCAAGCAGAATGCGATAGATATAACGCTAAACTCGCATCAATTTCAGTTGATATTCAAGTTTTAGGTATAGGTGGCAACGGCCACATCGGCTTTAACGAACCAGGCACTCCATTTGGCTCGGTTACCCACGTTGTTGACCTTACTGAAAGAACTATTTCTGATAACGCTAGGTTCTTTAATTCTATTGAAGAAGTTCCTACCCAAGCAATTTCAATGGGTATTAAAAACGTTATGAACGCTAAGAAGATTTTACTTCTTGCTTCTGGCACGAACAAGGCAGACGCAATTTATGCAACCGTTAAAGGCGAAGTAACCGAAACCGTTCCCGCTTCAATACTTCAACTTCACCCCGACTGCTACATTATCGTTGACGAAGCAGCCGCATCTAAACTTTAATAAAAAAAGCCCGACGTTTTGTCGGGCTTTTTAATTTAAAAACACTTGGCGATTGCCAAGTGTTTTTTTGTTAAATAACTTTTTCTATTTCTTTACTTGTAAGATTAACTTTATAAACGTGAGAATCACCGCCAACACCACCTAAAGCGTAGTTTACGAAATAAATATTTTCGCCACAAATAACTATTTCGCTTGGGTAATACGTTGTAGAGTTAGTTGTTTTTAAAATAATTTGAGTAACTTCACCACCACTAATTGCAATTTTGAAGATGCCTGCGGTAGATGCTTTTATAGTATCTGAATAGAAGTAAATATATCCATCGTGAATACAAATATCAACAGGATCGTAACCAGTTTTTACAACGGCATAACCAGTGCCGTCAACGTTAATTTTTGAAAGTTGTTTATTTATAATTAAAACTTCCCTAAAATATATTACACCTTCGTTTATTTCAAACACGTCAACGTCGCCACTTCTTAAAAGTTCAGGAGAATCAACCGTATAATTAGTGGTTGGCATTCTATAAAGGTCGTCTCCGTCAATGAAATAAATATAACCGTTGTAATAACGAAGATTATTAACGCCATGGCTATATATTATGGGGTCGGTACCGTCTGCGCTCACCTTTCTAATTGCAGTTCTTACTCCACCAGCATTCTTTTCAACGTAAAACACGTTATTACCATCAAATACTATATCGTTTGCATCATAAGTAGAAACTTTTTCAGGTTCGCCACCCGTTTTAAGATTGATGCAATATAAGTTGTTATCAACTAGAGTGCTAATTGCATTATAGTAAAGATAATCGCCTATTATAGCAAAATCGGAAACTTTATTTGCTGTAATCTTTCTAGTTTTTTGAGTGCTTGGATTATAAGAATAAAGAACTTTTCCTTTATACAAGTCAAGATAATATACTAAACCATCGTAAGCAAGCATTTTTGAGCCGGTACTAAGAGGAATAGATTCTGGTTTTACAAAACCTTCTAACACGTTAGTAGTTTCATTATTGTCTAAATTATGTATAAGAAGTTCTTGAGTGTTGGTTATTTTATAATATGCTATTTCGTTATTACTAATAGCGGTAAGCGATGAAAACGTTGCATCGCCTACCAACTTACTGCCCGGTAATTGATTATCTGTTAAAGGATAAGCGTTTACATAGTAAATACCATCACCGTTTACGTAAGATGTTAATAAGTCAACGTTAATGTAATAAAGTTTGTTTCCTATAAGCGTAAGGTTTGCGCCGGCATCGATAGTAAGTTTTTTATAAGTGTTGGTAGATATTTTATAGTTTTCAATATAATCGCCTAAAAGATTATTTACGGTATAGAATAAATAACCGTTTTCAGCGATAAGGTTGTTAATTTTTTCATCTCTTACAAGCGTTTTTACGCCACCGTTTACGCTGACTTTTGAAAGTTTATATCCGTTTTCACCATCTGCAAAATAAAGGTAGCCATCATAATATTGCAAGTATTTTGCTTTACCCGTTGTTAAAAGAGTTATAACAGGTTCTTCACCACTTGGAATTGTAAGTTTATAAATACCGCTTTTTGCTTGAGTAAGCGAGTTTACAACGTAATAGAAGTTAGTTCCATCGGTAGTTAAATACTCACCTTTAACGTCTGCAACGCTATCAACGTTAGTTGAGTCTATAGCAATTTTAATCTCTTTAACAGCACCACCAAAAAGCGACTTACTTCTTAAATAAAGCACACCGTCTTTTTCAGTAAAATTATAAGGAACGTCATAAGAAATTAAACTTACTGACTCACCGTTGTACGCATATAAATAATCATCGTGTAATGCGTTAGCAAAGTAAAGCGTATCGCCGTGCATATAAATATGCCTTTCATCTTCACTACCACTAATTACTAGGTCTGCTTCTAAAACTAATTCGTTAAAGTTTGGATTTGTTATTGTTGCAATTATATGATAAGTGCCTATTTCGGTTGCATTATTTTCAATGCCGTCAACGTTTTCACACTCATATATAACGTTAGAATCGTTCGGAATACCTTGAACTTCAATACTCTTTTCGTTTCCATCGTAATCAAAGGTTTCGCCATTGAAAACAACTCCTGTAAAATTAGCCTTTTTAATTTGCCAATTATAGTTACTAACGCTAGGAGCATTATAATTAACGGTATCGTAGTTAAAAGTAACCGAGGCAACGTAGTTGTTTGCGTTAGTTGCAGTATTGTTTGAATATTGCTTAACGCTAACTCCGTTAGGCAATCCCGATACGGTAACGGATTTTTGAGTTCCATCATACGTAAAATCAGCAGCACTCCAAACAGCACTACTCATATCGTAGTTAGCCTTATTAATAGTTAGTTTGGCATTTAAGGTTTTTGTAACGTAACCTTCACCACTTAAAGTTGCCGTTGCATTATATACGTTGGCGTTTGTGCCCACGTTGTTAACGTATGCCACTTCTACGCCACTTGGCAACGTTCCGTTTATTAAAACGAAGTGCTCTTGTCCGTTATAGGTAACAACTTTATCTTCAAAAGTGATGCCGGTAATTTGCATATCAGCACCTTCGCCATCGTCAGTTGAAGAACAACCTGCAATGCCGAAAACAAATGAAATTACGCAAATAACGTTTAAAAGAGTTAATGCAATTTTTTTCATACTTATCTCCTTATAATTAATTTTTAAGTTCATGAATTAACGTGAACGGAAAACCAACGGTTGCAATTGCCGAACATATTATTACACCAATTAAACCAATAACAAGCGAAAGTAATCCACTTAATAATGCAAGACCTATTTTTACAACGATTAAAAATATTAAACCGTCAATATCAAGTGTGAATATAACCCCTGGCATTTGAAACGAACGAATAAAAAACTCAAAAATATCGAAAAGCCAAGTGCCCCAAATTAACATGCACACCATTGCGCCAAGCCCATACGAGCCAACGCCGTATACAATCCAAGAAATAGCATCATTTTCTAAGCCGAAGATTTTGATTAATACAAAGCCTAGTACTAGCGAAATAACTAAACTTACTATTCCCCAAAAAATGCCGGATTTAATTTCTTTACTGCGATTTTCTGCTTCTATTTTTCTTTGGCGCTCTTTTCTTACTCTATTGCATTCTTTACAATATATTTCTTGCGTAAGACCGTTAGAAACAACTTCATATTCGCCAGGAGCAACAGGTTCTTTACATTTAACACAATAGCCTGAAATAATTTTATGTAAAGTCGGCTCGTTTACAACTATTAATTCATCTTTATCAAAAGTTAATATATCATCTTGATTAAGAGATATTTCTTCTTTTCCATTTAATAAATAATCTAATGAAACGTTAAACAATTTACTCATTTTCTTAAACGTTTCAACGTCTGGTTCCGAAAGACCATTTTCCCATTTAGAAACGGCTTGTGGAGTTACGTTTAGTTTTTCACCAAGTTCACTTTGAGTTAATCCAGCCTTTTTACGAAGTTCTGAAATTATCGTTGCATAATTCCCCATTTATATAATTCTCCTTTGTGTGCAGTTACGTTCTGCGATTCTATACTGATATTATACACCTTAAACCGCTAGTTGCCCCCAAAAAACACTCAACCGTTAGTTGAATTAGTAAAATTACAGTTGAAAACGTTGACCAACTTAGCGCAAAAGATTATTATAAATAAAAACTGCGCTCGTTACGAGCGCAGAAAAACGCGCACTCCTCGTTGCTACACGATTATACCACAAAAGGCAGGAGATTACGTTTTTGACTATAGTATTCCCCTTTCGTGGTATTTAATTCGTGTAGCGTATTAATTATAACAATTATTATTTTATAAGTCAATAGCAATTTAAAAACACTTGGCGATTGCCAAGTGTTTTTTATTTTATAACTTTTATTTCGTTTATATTGTAATATTTAAAAACTTGTTGCGTGTTTTGTGATATAACTTCACCAGGCATTATTATAGGCACTGCAGGTGGGCAAGGAAGATTAAAATCGGCGTAAACTCTACCAACTGCGTTTTCTACGCTTATAATTTCAGTTAAACTTGAAAGGGTATCTTGCAAAGTTAAGGCGCGTTCAGGTTTAAAAGGCGCTAATTTAGTTCCTTGTAGTTTAGTGCGCTGTTTTATATTTAATAAAACTTTTTTAACCTTTTCAAGTTCGCTATCTAATATTTCTATTGTAAACATTAAAACGACGTAGTCTATATCGTAAAACTCAACGTATATGCCGTTTTCTTTTAATATATTAGCAATTTCTTGCCCCGTGAAACCGTAGTTTTTAGCGTTTATTGTAAGTTTAAGCGGTTCGTTCCCAACCAAAGTGTAACCTCTGCTATTAAGAACAGATTTTAAGCCGTTTATTTTATAAATAAACGCATTGAGTTTTGATTTATATTCGTTTTCTAAATAGTCGTTAGCGTTATCTAAAGAACTTAAAATTAAGTAAGACGGGCTAGTTGTCCCAAACAAACTAAGCGCACTTTCAACGTAAGAACTTAACTTATTATAAACTTCGTTTGATAGATGAAGATACGCCCCACCCGTTAACACGGGCAAAGTTTTATGCGCAGAGTCGGCGCACATAGTTGCGCCAAGCGTTATAGGGTGCATACCCAAAAAGTTTAAATACGCCCCGTGAGCGTTATCAACTAAAAGCAAAACGCCGTATTTTTTAGCAACTTTGGCTATGCCTTCAATATCTAACAAGTTACCCAAATAATCTGGCGACGTAACGTATAACGCACAAGGCATCTCGCCACTTGATTTTAAATATTCTTCAAGGCTTTTTGCAGTTAAGTAGTTAGAAAAATAACTTAATACGTTATCGCTATAAAGCCACTCGACTTCTGCGTTGAGTAAAGCGCATGCCGACAAAAAAGATTTGTGAACGTTTCTAGTTGATAAAACCTTGTATTTTTTACCTGTAATTTTTGCGTAGATTTTAGTTAAATATAGCATTGACCTTATGGCGTGCGACGAGCCTTCAACGCTATAAAAGGTTGGAAAACCAAACACTTTCGATGCGTTTTCTTGGCTTTTTCTTATAATGCCCGTTGGCATATAAAGTTCATCTGCCCCGTCAATCTCGGTAAGGTCGTAGCGTTCGTAGCCTAAAAAACTTTTACCTTTATGCCCGGGAACGTGTAGCCTTATAGGGTTTTTATTATTATATTTTTCTAAAAACTCGCAAATAGGTTTATCCATTAGTCCTCGCTTTGCATTTTTGCTATTTGAACGGCTATGGCGCATTCCATACGCTTTTTAAACAATTCACAACCGTTTTTGTAAACGCCCCTTATACTGCCAGTTGCGTGATAGGCGTTTGCCGCGCAACCACCAGAGCAATACAGCCTTGCCCAACAATCTTTACACTCGCTGTGCGAATATACGTTGCACGACTGAAAATCTTTAGTTAACTCAGTATTATTTACGCCGTTATAAATATCGCCAAGTTTAAACTTCTCTTCTCCAACGAATTGATGGCAGGGATACAAGTCGCCCCAAGGGGTAACCGCCATATATTCCGTTCCAGACCCACAACCCGATATTCTTTTATAAATACAAGGCCCGTCGTTTAAATCTATCATATAATGATAGAAAGTAAAGGGTTTACCTTGATTTTGCCTTTCAATCATAAGTTTAGCAAGTTTTTCATACTCGTTTTTAACGATTTCAAGGTCGCTACCTGTTAAGCAAGACTCATCGGTACTTGCGCAAACCACAGGCTCCATACTAAGTTCGGTAAAGCCAAGGTCGAGCATAGTTTTAATATCTTCTAAAAAGTCGGGGTTATAGTGGGTGAAAGTGCCACGCATATAATAGTCCTTTCCACCCCTTGCTTTAACTAGTTTTTGGAACTTTGGAACTATATCGTCGTAACTACCCTTGCCGTTATAGTAAACCCTAAAACGGTCGTGAACTTCTTTTCTACCGTCTAAACTAAGAACGACGTTGCTCATTTCTTTATTTGCAAACTCTATAACTTCATCGTCGATAAGCACGCCGTTAGTCGTTAAGGTAAACCTAAAGTTTTTGTTGTGCTTTTTCTCGATTGAACGGGCGTATGCAACTAAATCTTTTAGCATTTTAAAGTTCATAAGTGGCTCGCCACCAAAAAAGTCAACTTCTAAATTGTGCCTTGAGCCAGAGTTTTCAACCAAAAAGTCAAGCGCACGCTTTGCAACGTCTAAACTCATAATTGCCCTATCGCCGTGATATTTGCCTTGCGATGCAAAACAATACGAACAGTTTAAATTACAAGTGTGCGCAACGTGTAAGCATAGCGCCTTTACAATGCCGTTGCTCTTTGCTTTTAATTTACCAGCAACCGACTCGAAATTATCTTTAGAAAATAAAGTGCCGTTATCTTTAAGCTGAACAACTTGCATATAGCACTCTTCTACTTCTTTTAAAGAAACTTCGTTTTTATACTTATCGTAAACGCTTGATACTACCTTTTCTTTATTGCAACTTTCAAATAAGGCTATAATATCGTAGGCAATATCGTCAACTAAATGTATCGAGCCGGAGGCAACGTCTAAAACGATATTTAGGTCAAATAATTTATATTGGTGTATCATTAGTCTTTCTCGCTAAAAAAAATAATTAAGTGAAAAAAAAGAGGTTGTTTTAATTTACAACCTCAATGCAATTACTTGCTTTCCTTTTTTTCTGCGTTTTCACACTTTTGGTTTGCTATACCACAACTTGTTTTGCAAGCAGATTGGCAAGAAGTTTGGCACTCGCCACAACCACCGTTTTTAGCGCTTTCGCAAAGATTTCTCGTTTTTAAAGTTTTAATGTGTTTCATTACCATTAACCTCCGTTAATAACTATTGATATAATAATACTACTATTATTTAAAAAAGTCAACAAAATACTGCAGTTTTATTTACATTATAACGATATAATACCATCGTTAACCATTTCTTGTAACGAACGAAGTATTCCTATCTTAGCGTGCGGGAAAGTTAGCCCACCTTGAAAGTAAACTGCATACGGCTCGCGAATAGGTCCGTCTGCCGAAAGTTCGATTGACGAGCCTTGAACGAACGCACCTGCCGCCATAATTACTTGGCTATCGTAACCTGGCATATCGGCGGGAATAGGCGTAACGTAACTATCTACGGGGGCGGCATATTGAATACCACGGCAGAACGCACACATTGCCTTTTCGCTTTTAAGTTCTACGGCTTGAATAATGTCGTGCCTATCTTCAGTAGCGTTAGGAACCACCTTATAACCCAACTTTTCGTAAACGTTCGCTGCAAAAATCGCGCCTTTTAACGCACTTGCAGTTACGGTTGGAGCAAGGAAAATACCTTGATAAAGTTTAGGAAGTATTCCAAGCGTTGCGCCAACTTCTCTACCTAAACCTGCAGAAGTAAGTTTATAGCCACACCTTTCAACAAGGTCATATCTACCTGCAATATAACCACCTATGGGAGCAAGCCCACCACCCGGGTTTTTAATAAGCGAGCCAACGACCATATCTGCGCCAACGTCACTAGGCTCTATATCGCAAGTGAATTCGCCGTAGCAATTATCGACCATAACTATTACTTCGGGCTTTATATCTTTAACGAACTTTATAAGTTCACCTATTTGTTTAACTGAAAAAGTAGGTCTTGTTTGATAGCCTTTAGAACGCTGAATAGTTATAAGTTTAGTTTTTTCGTTTATTGCTTTTTTAATATTTTCGTAATCGAAAGTACCGTCTTTGAGCAAATCAACTTGGCGATAAGAAACGCCGTATTCTTTAAGCGAACAAGTTGAGTTTCTTATACCTATAACTTCTTCTAGCGTGTCGTAAGGTTTTCCAACGGGCGATAAAAGTTCGTCGCCTGGGAGTAAGTTTGCGTTTAAGGCAAGCGATAACGCGTGAGTTCCACAAGTAATTTGCGGGCGAACGAGCGCCGATTCGGTATGGAAAATATCGGCGTAAGTTTTTTCTAACTTTTCTCTACCTATATCGTCGTATCCGTAACCCGTTGAGGCTTGCATACAACTAGCGTCTACCCTATTTTTTTGAAGGGCGTATAAAACCTTTGCTTGATTATACTCTGCAAGCGCATCTATTTCTAAAAAGCGTTGTTTAAGCGTTTTAATTATTTCTTCGCCAAACTCGTAAACTTTTTTAGATATTCCAAGTTTTTCGTAAAGTGAAAAATCCATTTTTATCTCCAAATCAATTAACAAGTAAAATATTATCACTTTTAATAGGCTATGTCAAGTTAACAAAATAAAAAGGTCGGTTTTACCGACCTTTTTAGTTGCCTTTAAATATTAGGCGCAGTAACGCCCTAATAATTTTGGGTGGCTTAAAGCAATATATTTTCATACCCCGCTCCTTATAATACGCTCTACGCTATTATATGCAAGGGGCTATAAAAAAGTAACCGTTTTAAGCGTTTTTTAAATTGTTTATAGTTGCCTTTTTATCTTGCGCTTTAAACACGGTTGAGCCTGCAACTAAAACGTTTGCGCCCGCTTTTATAATTTTGCCTGCGTTTTCTTCGGTAACGCCACCGTCTATTTCAAGTAAAACGTTTAATCCGCTTTCCTTTATCATTTTAGTTATTTCTTCAAGCCTTTCTATTGAGTTTTCAATAAACTTTTGTCCACCGAAACCTGGGTAAACGCTCATTAAAAGTATCATATCGGCGTGTGGAATAAGGTCTTTTAAAACTTCGGTTGGAGTATCGGGCTTGATAGACACTGCGCTTTTTGCGCCAAGCGCCCTTATCTCGTCTAAAACGTCTGAAACTTTACGCTTGCACGCTTCGTAATGAACGGTTAAATAATCGGCACCAGCGTCGATAAACTGCTTTAAATACCTTTCGGGCTCAACTATCATAAGGTGAACGTCTAGTGGAAGTTTAGTAAGCGGTTTTATATCTTTAACCATTTTAATGCCAAACGTTATGTTAGGAACGAAAACGCCGTCCATAACGTCACAATGCACTAAATCTGCGCCACAATTTTCAATTTCTTTAACGGCGTTTCCCATTGCAGAAAAGTCTGCAGAAAGTATTGACGGTGCTATTAACGCTTTACCCATATTATTCTCCTTTATTTAAGTGACTTCTTCTTAATTGACCGCAAGCGCCTTCAATATCGGCGCCGTTAAGCCTTCTAACCGTTGCCGAAACGCCAAGTTTAACAAGGTTTGCTTGGAACTTATAAGCGTTTTTATCGTCGGTTGCTTTTAAGCCGTTTTCTTTTACTTCGTTAAGCCTTATTACGTTAACGTGGCAAGGCTTGTGCGAAAGTAGCCTTGCAAGTTCTTTTAAACAATCTTCAGTGTCGTTAACGCCTTTTACTAGCGAATATTCAAAAATATAACGCCTACCCGTTTTTTCAAAGTAATTGTCGCACGCTTTAAGTATTTCGCCAACCGTGTAAGCGCGCGCAATAGGCATAAGTTTTTTGCGCTCTTCATCAAAGGGGTTATGTAGCGATACGGTTAGGTTGACGGGTAAGCCTTCGCTAGCAAGTTTATACATTTCGGGAACTAAACCACAAGTTGACAAACTAACGTTCCTTGGGCTAACGTTAAGCCCGTTTTTATCTGATAGCATACGCAAGAACGAAACGACGTTATCGTAGTTGTCAAGCGGTTCGCCACTACCCATTAAAACAACGTTAGTTACAGCCCTTTTATCAAGCGTTCCACCGTTGATTTTGTTAACTACTGCAACGCAAGCAAGCATTTCGCCCGCAGAAAGATTTCTAACTAGCCCACCTATTCCTGATGCGCAAAACTTGCACCCCATACGGCACCCGACTTGCGTTGATAAGCACTGCGTATTGCCGTAGTTGTTTTTCATAAACACGCCTTCAACGATATTACCGTCGTAAAGTGCGATAAGGTATTTTTCAGTTCCGTCAACCGAAACGAGTTTTTTAATAATTTTTGCAGGATTATCAACGAAGTTTTCGAGCAACTTTTCACGAAAATCTTTGCTTAAATCAGTCATTTCGCTAATTGCCCTTCCTTGATGGAGCGAACGCATAATTTGCCCCGCTCTAAACGGTTTTTCACCCATTTGGGCTATTAAGTTTTTAAGGCTTTCCAAACCGTAATCTTGCAATATTTTCATTTTATTTCCTAGTTAAAGCGCAAACGTAAAACCCTGCGCCCATTGATATATGTGGTAAAAATTGCGTGCCGTAAGCCGTTTTAACGCCCGTTAAAGGCGAAAGGAACTCTTTTACCGAATAACCATCGTTATTTTCTAAAAACGCCTTTATAACCCCGTCGTTTTCTTCGGGGAGCACAGAACAAGTAGAGTAAACTAGCGTTCCACCACTTTTTAAGTATTTAGAAACGTTTGTTAAAATTGAAAGTTGAAGTTTCGTAAGTTCGCTAGTTGCGTTTTCGGTACGGTTAAGTTTAATATCGGGGTTATCTTTAATAACGCCAGTGCCACTACACGGAACGTCGCACAAAACTGCGCTAAAAGCGTTTTCGTAAACGGGGTTAAACTTACTTGCGTCGCCCGTAACTACTTTAACGTTTAATTTACCCATACGCTCGGCGTAAGACCTAATAAGGTCGGCTCTATGCGGGTGAAGTTCGTTTGCAGTTACGCTTGTAAACCTATCTGCAAGTAGTACTGCTTTTCCACCTGGAGCCGAGCACGCATCAAACAAAGTATCGCCACCACCTAAAACGTTTGCAATAGCAACGCTACCAACCGATTGAAAGGTGTAAGTTCCAAGGTAAAAATCTTCTTGCATTTTAAAGTTTCTTACTTCAAACGAGTCGCTAAACGGAGTGGCTATATATTCCACGTTTTTTTCAGTTAAAAACTCTTTACCATTAACGCCTTTATTAAAGCGAATAAAGGTTTTTTCTTCATCGTAAGCCATAATACTTTCGGCAGTTTGTTCGCCGTAAGCAGTTATTAGTTTTTTAGTTAAAAACTCTGGATACGAATAGTTAATTGAAAGCCCGTAAACACCTTTTTTATCCGGGTATTTAACGCCTTTTCTAACGAAGTTTCTAATAAGTGCGTTTACAAAGCCCGAAGCCCCGCCTTTGCCAAGTTTTTTAGTAAGTTCAACGATGGTATCGGTAACGGCGTGTGGTGGAGTATTTAAATATTTAATTGAATAAATTGCTATTTTTAAAAGCGTTCTAATTGCAAGTTTAGGCGTTTTTTCGGTTAAACTTTTTATGATATAAGAAAGTTCAATATCTTTATCGAGCACGCCGTAACAAATCTTCGTTACTCTCGGGCGATTTTTCTCTTCAATAACCGTTGATAAAAAGGCTTGCTTTATATAAGCGCCACTTCCGTAAACTTTAGTTAAAACGTTATACGAATCGTAATAAGTTACTAACATTTATTTCCCCAAAACGTAGCCTACGGGTATTTTTCTGCCAAGCAAAAACTCTTTCGCCGTCATTTTCTTCGAGCCTTCAAGTTGAATATCGTTAAATACTAGCGAGCCTACCAAGCAAGCAACCACAAGTTCGCCGTTTGAACTAATAACTTCGCCTGCGTTACCCGTGCGACTATCAATGCTTGCCGAATATACTTTTAAAGTTTTACCTTCGTAAGTGGTAAAAGCAACGGGCCAAGGGTTAAGCCCACGAATTAAATTATATAAACTTTCGCTTGATTTTGAAAAGTCGAGCCTGCCGTTTTCCTTTTTTAGCATTGAAACGTGAGTTGCAAGCGCGTCGTTTTGCTTAACGGGCGTAATTTCGCCCCTTTCAATTTGGTTTAGCGCTTCAACTATAAGTTCTGCACCTAAAACTGAAAGCCTTTCAAAAAGTTCGCCTGCAGTTTCGGTTTTACCTATTTCAAGTTGTTTTTGTAGTAAAATATCGCCCGTGTCAACGCCAAGCGCCGTTTGCATAACGGTAACGCCGGTAACTTTGTCGCCGTTAATTATAGACCATTGTATGGGCGACGAGCCACGGTATTTAGGTAGTAGCGAAGCGTGAACGTTTATAACGCCGTGCTTCGTTATATTTAAAACTTCTTGCGAAAGTATTTGACCGTAAGCGCAAGTAACCATAATATCGGCGTTGAGATTTTTAAGGTCGTTTACACCTTGAACGCTAACTTTATCGTACGACAAAACGTTAAGGCCTTTTTCTAACGCAAACGCCTTAACTTGGCAAGGGGTTACAATCGCCTTTCTACCAACGGGTTTATCAGGTTGGGTAACGACTGCAACGACTTGGTGGTTTGATTCAATTATTCGTTCAAGTGGCTTTACCGCAAAATCGGGTGTGCCGAAATAAATTACTTTCATTACTTTTCTTCTGCCCTTAAATTATCTGCTTTATCAACGTAAACTACGCCGTTTAAGTGGTCGTATTCGTGGCAAATCGCCTTTGCTAAAAAGCCTTCTGCTTTAAGCGTTTTAGGTTTGCCGTAACGGTCTTGATATTTAACGGTAACTTTATATGGGCGCTTTACTTCGCCCCATTTACCGGGAACTGATAAGCAACCTTCGGTGCCGTATTGTTCACCGCTTTCTTTAATTATTTCGGGGTTTAACATTTCGTAAACACCGTCTTCAATGCTTTCGCCTTTAATAACTAAAAATATTCTTCTTAAAACGCCAACTTGAACGGCTGCAAGACCTGCGCCGTTAGCCTTTTTAAGCGTATCGTACATATCGCCGAGAAGTTCGTGCGTTCTTTCGCCAAAATCGGTTACTGCGAAAGACTTTTTTCTTAAAACTTCATCGCCTAATTTTACAATTTGTCGTATAGCCATAATGCACCTAACTTATGCTAGACGGGTTTACTTCTAAATAGCAAAGCACCTTTTTTGAAGTAACTTCGTTTGCAATTTTATAAAACTCGTCTTCAATCTCTTTATAATTATTAGTAATTCTTGCAAGCACCTGATAGCGATATTTATTGTTAATTCGCTTAACGGGGCTTTTCATTTTGTCAAAGTAAATAAACGATGAGCGATAGTTATCAAACACCGTTTTTGCGCTTTCAAACGCCTTTTTAAGCGCTTCGATAGCAAGTTTTTCATCTTCTCCTTCAACCATAATTCGAAGTATGTGCGAAAACGGTGGAAAGCCCGATGCCTGCCTAACGGCGCACTCTCTTAAGTAAAACCTATCGTAATCGTAGCGAATTGCAGAAGTTAAAACGGGGTTTGACGGGCTATAAGTTTGTAGAACTACTTTACCTTTATCGTCTGCCCTGCCACTTCTACCTGCAACCTGCGTTATAAGTTGAAAAGTGCGCTCGCTTGCTCGATAGTCTGAAAAATAAAGGCTCATATCGGCGTCGAGTATACCAACGAGTGTAACCGACGGAAAGTCGTGCCCTTTTGCTATCATTTGAGTTCCAACGAGTATATCTGCCTTTTTATCGCCAAACTCTTTAAGTATTTTGTAATGTCCTTCTTTATTTTGCGTATTGTCGTTATCCATACGCAATATTTTTGCGTTTGGAAAAAGTTCTTGAAGTTCGGTTACAACGCGTTGAGTTCCCGTTCCAGAATAATTAACGCTTAACGAGCCACACTCTGGGCAGGCTTCTAGCATTTTATAAGCCGATGCGCAATAGTGGCATTTAAGTTGATTATCTACACGGTGATAGGTAAGCGAAACGTCACAATGAGTGCATTTTGCAACGTAGCCACACTCACGGCATATAACCTTTTGAGAGTAACCACGCCTATTTAAAAATATAATGGCTTGATTTTTATTATCAAGGGTTTGTTTAAGTTCTTGTTTAAGTGCAGTTGAAAAAGCCGAGATATTACCACGCCTAACTTCACTGCGCATATCGGCAATAATTATTTCGGGAAGGGGCTTGCCGTTAACCCTATCTTTCATTTCGGCAAGTTCAAACTCGCCCGTTTTGGTTTTTAGATAACTTTCAATTTTAGGGGTTGCGCTACCTAGAACGACTTTTGCGCCCGATAGCCTTGCCCTTTCAAGCGCAACTTCTTCGGTAACGTAACGCGGGCTTGACTCGCTTTCGTAACTTTGGTCGTGCTCTTCGTCGATAACGATAATTCCAAGGTTTTCAACGGGGGCAAACACTGCGCTTCTTGCGCCTATTGCAATAACGGCCTCGCCACTTCTTAAACGCCACCACTCGTCAAAGCGTTCACCAGCAGACAATCCACTGTGAAGTATGGCACACTTGTCGCCAAAACGAGCACGTAGACGTGAAAAAGTTTGTGGGGTTAAAGATATTTCGGGAACTAGCATTATTGCCGTTTTTCCACTTTTTACAACGCTTTCTATCGCTTGAAGGTAAACTTCGGTTTTACCCGAGCCCGTAACGCCTTTAAGTAGCGTTGGTTTCGTGCTAGAAAGTATTTTTTGAACGGCGCTAGACTGCTCTAACGTTAATTTAACTTTTTTCTCGCTTGCGCCTAGTTCTTTATACGGAGTTCTAACGATGCGCTCTTCAGTAACTATTATAAAACCTTTGGTTTTAAGCGCAGTTACCGCAGAGTTTGAAAAAGTTTCGTTTAAAATAGAAACCTTCGTTTTTCCGTTTTTGTAAAGATAGTTAAGGGCTTGTTTTTGCTTTTCGGCGTTTGCTTTAAGTTTTAAAAGCATATCTTTTAGCGAAAGTTCGCTAGAAAGCGTTGCGTAGTTAGCCGTTTTTTTTCTAACTTTGCCCTTTCGCATTTCACTTGGCAAAAATAGCCTTAACGCGCTTGCAGTTGAAACGTGATATTTACCCGTTATAAAACTTGCAAGTTCAAGATTTTCTTTGGTGAGCGCAGGCACGTCGTCTATAACGCGAATTATAGACTTTAACTGGTCTTCTGGGTAACTAGAAGAGTTTGAAACGGAAACAACGAAACCTTCCGTTTTAAACTTACCGAACGGCACGATAACACGGCTACCCGCAACTGCGCCAGAGTAGCCTATTTTATAATCGAATATTCTATCAAGTTCGGTAGTGGCAATATCCACTATTACTTTTGCAATCATTTGTCACCCCAAAAAACAGCCGGCAAGGGTAAAACTTGCCGACTAGTAGTTAACCGTTAACAACCGAAACCTTGCCGTCAACTATTTCGTACGCTGCGGCGGTAAGTGGCTTTTTGGAATCTAATATAGCGGGGTTGTTTTGGTTTTTAGCAACGTCAACAAGTTGCCTTGCCCTTTTTGCCGCTACAACGCAAAGGGCGTATTTAGAGCCGTTGTATTTCTCGCCGAGTTTATCGGTTAAAAGGTCTACGGGGGGTTCGTTAATCATGTATGTACACTCCTTATTCGATATTTTGTATTTGTTCACGAATCTTTTCAATTTCGCACTTTAATTTTAAAGCGTTATCGGTAACTTCAATGTCGTTAGACTTACTGCAAATTGTGTTTGCTTCACGATTGAACTCTTGAATTAAAAAGTCAAGTTGCTTACCAACGGGCTTTTCTTCTTTGCAAATGTTTTTAAAGTGCGCAACGTGAGAAGTAAGCCTTGTAATTTCTTCGTCAATATTAAGTTTATCGGCGTAAATTGCAACTTCTTGAAGTAACCTTGCCTCGTCAAGTTCGGCATTACCGTCTAAAACGGCTTCAATGCGCTCGCGAAGTTTTTTGTTAAACTCAATAACTACCATAGGCGCTCTTTCTTTAATTTTTAAAACCGTTTCGCCTATAAAATCAACCCTAGATAAAAGGTCTGCTTCTAATCTTTCACCTTCAAACGAGCGCATTGCGTTAAGGTTGTTACAAGCGTTTTCAACCACCGTTATAAGTGCGTTTGTAATAGAGTCAACGTCGAGTTCTTCTTCTTTTTTCTCGCGCATGATTTCAGGCATTTTAAGCGCAGTAGTTACCGTAAAATCGTTTTTAAGTTTATATTTCGACTTTAAACCTAAAGCAAGTTTTAAGTAATTTTCAAGTAATTCTTCGTTAATTTCAAGTTCTTTATCGCCACTACTTTCATGTTGAAGGTTAATAAAAACGTCAACCTTGCCCCTTGAAACGTGTTTTGACACGGTGCTTTTAATAACGTCTTGAAGTGGAGAAAGCGCCTTTGGGCACTTAACCGAAAAATCGAAAAACCTATTGTTTACCGTTCTAATTTCTACGGTTATGGTAAGCAAACCGTCAATAAGTTCTGCTTTGCCATAGCCGGTCATACTTTTCATTGATGGATAATCTCCTAGCCGTTTAGTAATTTAATTATATCATAGAAATTATAAATAATCAACTAGTTAACAAGGTTTTTGAACTCGTTTTCATCGATAATTTTAATTCCTAACTTCTTTGCTTTTTCAAGTTTAGAGCCTGCGTCTTCACCCGCTAAAACTATAGTTGTAAGTTTTGAAACCGAACTCATAACTTCACCGCCAAGGCTTTCGATAATTTTAGTTGCTTCTGCACGCTTTAAAGTGGGTAACGTGCCCGTTAAAACGAACTTTTCGCCCTTTAACTTATCGCCCGTAGCACTTTCAGTTTCTTCAATTACTATACCAAGCGATAAAAGATTGTTAATTTCTTCAACGTTTTCGCTACTAGCGAAATACTCTTCAATAGAGCGAGCGGTAACGTCGCCTATATCTTTAACTGAAGCAAGTTCTAGGTAAGTTGCGCCCATAATATTTTCAAGCGTTTTAAACTGCTTTTGAAGGTCTTTTGCCGTTTTTTTACCAACCCCGTCGATGCCGAGCGCGTATATAAACGACGCAAGCGTTGTCTTTTTAGAGTTTTCAATTGAAGTTAAAAGATTTTCGGTCTTTTTGTCTTTAAACCCTTCTAAACTTAAAAGTTTATCTTTATCAAGCGTGTAAAGACCTGAAAAGTTTTTAACGCCGAATTCATCGTACAAAAGCCCCACCGTCATTTCAGAAAAACCTTCTATATTCATAGCGTCTTTCGTTGAATAATGAACTAGCGAGCCAACCACCCTTGGTTTGCAGTTTTGATTTACGCAAAATAGGTTTGCCCCGTCTTCAACGAGTGTAGTTTTGCAATACGGGCAAACGGTTGGCTTTTCAACTTCAACAGAGTTTTTAGGGTATTCGGTTGCGCCTAGTATTTCGGGAATAACGTCGTTACTTCTTCTTATAAGCACTCTCGAACCTATTTTAACGCCTTTTTTAAGTAGGTCGCCATAGTTATTTAGAGTTGCCTTTTTAACAGTTACGCCACCCAAATCAACGGGCTCTACAAGCCCGAGCGGAGTGAGTTTACCCGTTCTACCAACTTGCCAAACAACGTCATGAACGATGGTGGTTGTTTCTTCGGCTTCAAACTTATAAGCAAGCGCCCAACGTGGAAACTTTTCGGTATAACCTAGGTCTTCGCGAAGTGAAACGTCGTTAACTTTTATAACTGCGCCGTCGGTTAAATAATCGATATTTTTTCGCTCTTCTTCGATAATTTTAAGTATTTTTTCAACGCCATCAACACCCTTTACAACGTGCATAAAATCGTAAACTTTAAAGCCGTTGTTTTTCAAAAACTCAAACGTTTCAACCTGCGTTTTTAGTTCACCCGTTGATAAGTAGTTTACGTTGTAAAAAAGTATTTCGGGCTTTCTTTTTTCAGTTTCTTTAGGGTCGAGATTTCGTATTGCGCCTGCAACTGCGTTCCTTGCGTTTTTAAGTTCAACGGTTGCGGTTTCGTTATATTTTTTAAGCGTTGATAGTTTTATAACTGCCTCGCCTTGTATTTCGCAAACGCCTTTATAATCGATTGTTAAAGGGAACGTTTTTATTGTTAAAACTTGCCTAGTTACGTCTTCACCGTAAACGCCGTTACCACGAGTAGTTGCCCTTATAAACTTACCGTTTTCATACGTTAAGCAAATGGTAAGCCCGTCGTACTTAAACTCAACGGTGTACTCTGGGTTAACGCCCGTTAACTTTTCAACCCTTTGTAAAAACGCAGAAAGTTCTTCTTTAGTAACTGCTTTATCAAGGCTAAAAAGCGGTTTGATATGCGTGTGCTTTTCAAACTTTGAAAGCGGTTCGCCACCCACCCTTTTAGTTGGAGAGTTGTCTAAAACTATACCCGTTTCACGTTCTAAAGATAAAAGTTCATCGTATAACTTATCGTACTCTCCGTCTGAAACGGTGGGGTTATCAAGAACGTAGTATTCGTATGCGTACTTGTTAAGCCTTTCAACCAAGGCTTTCATTTTTTCCATAAATTACCTACTTATCAATTTCAAGTGGCGCTATTTCACTTGCAAGCGATTTTATGCCCGCGCCAACGAAGGCAACGTCTATAAACTTTCCTTCTGCTTTAACTGCAATAACGGTGCCTTTTCCAAACTTTTTATGTATAACCTTCATACCAACTGAATATTTAGCGCTAGACGGTTTATTTGAAACTCGTAGCGTTTCGGTTACTTTATAGCCCGAATTAAAACTTTTAGTTCTGCCGTAAGAAGTGTTTTCATCGGCGTAATATCCAAACTCGCTACCGTCGCTAGAATTAGAATAATTACGGTAACTAGTTTCGTTGCCGTAACCGTAACTTCTTTGCGCTGAATAACCGTTAACTAAATTACCCTTAACCGATAAAAGTGGCATAATTTCCCTTAAAAACCTACTTTCTTGGGTTATACTTCTATTTCCGTAAAGGTAACGACTTCTTGCCCTTGTAAGATAAAGTTCACGCTTTGCCCTTGTAATTGCAACGTACATAAGCCTGCGTTCTTCTTCAAGTTCTTCTTGCGAATCGCAAGCGCGCGATATGGGAAATATCGTTTCATCTAGCCCCGCAACGTAAACGGTATCGAACTCTAAACCTTTAACTGCGTGAACGGTTGCTATCGAAACGTAATTACTCTCGTCCATTTCGTCGGTATCTGAAGAAAGGGTTATCGAGCCTAAATAATCGGTAAGCGACGCCCCTTTGTTAATTTTAGAAAACTCTTCCGCCGAGTTAACGAGTTCGTTAACGTTCATCTTTTTGCTTTCGTTTTCTTCGGTACTTTCGGCAAATTGCGATAAAAAGTCAGTTCTATCAATTACAAGTTTAACGATTTCGGGAACGCTTTTATCAAGCGACGCCATCATAATATCGTAAATAGTATCTTTAAAATCTTGAATACGAGATTTCGCCGACCCACCAAGTGGCAGTTCGTTAAACGCCGAAACCTGCTCGTAAACGCTCGTTCCCTTTTCGCTCGCCGTTGACTTTATAACTTCTATAGTCTTATCGCCTATACCACGCCTAGGAACGTTTATAACTCTTAAAACGGCTTCGTTATCGAGTGGGTTAGTTATAATGCGAAGATATGCAGTTAAGTCTTTAATTTCTTTTCTATCAAAGAACTTAAAACCACCGAAAACTTTGTATGGAATATTATACTTTAAAAACTCTTGTTCAAAAGAGCGAGATAAGGCGTTAACTCGCATAAGCACTGCAAAGTCGCTTGCCTTTTTGCCTTTATTTATTTGCGATTTAATATTTAAAGCAACGCGCTCTGCCTCACTCGTTTCATCCATACTAACGTAAAGTTCGGGTTTTTCGCCAACTTCGTTTTCAGTCCACAAAACCTTACTTTTTCGCTTTTGGTTGTTTCTAATTATTAAGTTTGCAAGATTTAGTATGTTTTTAGTGGAACGATAGTTTTGTTCAAGTTTATAAACTTTTGCCCCCCTAAAATGCTTTTCAAACTCTAAAATGTTTTGTATTTTAGCACCGCGCCAACCGTAAATCGACTGGTCGTCGTCACCCACCACGAAAATATTGCCGTGGTATGAAGATAGATATCTTGCAATTTTATACTGAACGGTGTTCGTATCTTGAAACTCGTCGATATGAACGTAAGTGAAACGCCTAGAATAATACTCGCAAATCTCGTCAAACTCCATAAAAAGGTGTAGGGTTTTTATAAGAAGGTCGTCAAAATCAAGGGCGTTTGCACGCTTTAACTCTTGCTCGTAAAGTTCAAAAACTTCGGTTATAACGCCCACGTTTGGCATTCTAACGTTTTCGTCTTTATATTCTTGGGGGTTTAAATCGGCATTTTTAGCGTCACTAATAGCGTTTTTGCACGCTTTTAAATACTTGTCTGCTTCCAAACCTTTTTCTGTTAATATGCGCTTTAATACCCTTTCTTTATCGTCTTCACTATAAATTGAAAAGTTTTTATCATAACCTAAAAAAGTTATTGAACTGCGAAGTATTTTAACGCACATAGAGTGTATGGTTGAAACCCACATACCGTCAACGCTAGGAACCATCGTTGCAAGCCTATTTTTCATTTCGTCGGCCGCTTTGTTGGTAAAAGTAATTGCAAGTATTTCGGCGGGATTAACGCCTAATTCGTTAACTAGATACGCTATGCGACTAGTTAAAACACGAGTTTTTCCACTGCCTGCGCCCGCGATAACTAAAACTGCCCCGTCGGTATCCATAACGGGTTTAATTTGCTCGCTGTTAAGTTTTTCAAGGTAATTAGTTTGCATACGATTATTTTACCACAAAACGCCCGTTTTTTCAAGGCTTATAAACTAAAAAACAGTAGGAATATTCCTACTGTTAATCTTTTTTAAAAATGCGTTTAATTTTAAGATAGATTTTTCTAAAAAAATTGCAAAACTTTCTTCCTGAAAGCGAAGAACACCATAAAAACTTATAAACCTTATACGAAAAAGATTTATTAACGTCGATATACTTTTCGCCTTTATAGTAACCTTGTAAAACGCCTATAACCGCGTTAAACGGCACGCCGTATTCAACCGTAAAGTGACTATCTCCTAGCATAGCGTAAGACGACGGCATAACCTTATAAACTCTATGCAAAATATACCCGCCTGACGGGCGAACGTAAAGCGCAATATCACCCTTTTTAAGTTTAGACGTGGGTTTTACTATAAACACCCTATCACGCCCTTCTTTTAAAAGGGGGTTCATGCTAGTTCCCCTAAAATCGGTTACCACGTAACCGTTTTTAGTTAGAACGCTTTCAAAACTTTTATCAAACATCGAGCGCTCCTATTTTTTCAAGCGTTTCTATAACGCACTTTACGTCGTTTGATACGGTGCAAATTGGCGCGTCGTACTCCTCGCAAATCTTAAGCGCAGTTTCTTCTTCGGTTGCGCCTTTTTCTAGCATTTTCCATATAAAAGCGCCCGTTTCGTTAAGCGTTAAATAACCTGAAAGATTTTTGCTCGCTTCGCCAACGGCAACAACTATATAAGTGCCTTGCTCATCGCCCGACATTTCTCTTAATATAAATCCGCTTTTAATTTTCATAACATCATTCCTTCGTGTGAAGTTTTTGCAGAAGATATATCGTTAACGCAGTATAACGTGTAAAAGTTAACGCTTTCAACTATTTTAGAAAGCACGTTTAAAAGTTTAACGGCTTCTTCTTCGCTACTATAACTTACCGTTTGCTCAAATAGCGTTTTTATTGCAAGCGCATTTGATAGCGGTTCTATTTTATTTTCATTTCCCCTTTTTAAAAGGCAAACGGCTTTTAGGGGAACGCAAATATTCGAGCCTATTCCGTGCTTGCCGTTCCACGCCGAACCACACACTAAAACCGTGCCGTTTTCAACCCTTATTATAGGCTTATCGTCGTTTATATAGTTAAGTACATCGCCCAAATACTCTTTTAAATACCTTGCGTGCGTTGACTTACCCGTTCCAGACGGAGCGGTAAACAAATAGCCGTTTCCCCTATACTCAACTGCCGAGCCGTGAAATAAAACGGCGCTAAAATCGTTTAGTAAAACTTTTATAATTTTACGGAGTATTGCAAGGTTTTCAAGATATTCGATAGGGGCTTTGCTTTTTTGTTTTTCGAACTCATAATCGCTATCGCTTAGCGTTATAACGGCGCTTGGCTCGCCACACGTTTCATACGCCTTAAAAAGTTCGCGTGTGTAGCGATATTTATATTCGATTAAAAAGTTAACTTTAGCAAACGAATAAACGCCCTGCATACCTTTCTCCAAATAAAAATTACGGGATTTTTTACCCGTAATTTATTGTAACACTATAACGCATAATTGTCAAACGGTTTCTTTTTCGTAAGACTGCTCTAAAATCCCGAACTCTTTATCGAAATCGAAGGTATCAACGTTGTCAAACGCTGCAAGTTTAGAAACGGAAACTTCGTAAGCCGTTAAAAGTTTAGTTTCAGTTTCGCTTATCTTCTTTTGGTATTCGCGCGATTGTATTCTTCCTGATATTGCTATTTTTTCGCCAACGCCAACGTTTTTAACAAAGCGTGCGTTTCTACCCCAAGCAATACAAGGAATATAGTCGCTTTTATTATAAGCCCTGTTAACGGCAATTAAAATGTCTGCTATCTCACGGTTAAATGGGGTTGTTCTATATACGGGTGGTTTGCAAACGTAACCGCATAAAACTATATTGTTTGGATTAGTGCCTAAATCTTCGCTTAAAAGTTCCCTAACAAACACCGTTAGCATTAGTTTAGACTTTCCGTCAATTTGCTTATTATAACTTCTAAACTGCCCTATAGCGCACAGTTGCGAACCAACTTGAAGGTTTTGGCTTTCAATAAGCCTTTCCGATATAGTTACCGGCAAAACGTCGCATTGACCAGATAATCTTTTTACCATAACGTCCATTTCGTAAAAGCCTTCGCCGTATATCTCGTGCGAGAACTTTGCCTCGGTTACGATTTCGCCTTTAACGTACACCCTATTGTTTTGATTTTCGTTTATTAACATAATTCCCTCGTTTATTTTTCCGTTTTTACTTGTTTTCCAAACGGATTTATTTGATAGTTTTGCTTATATATAAGTTCGCTTATTTTAACGAACTCAAATCCTTTTTCTTTTAACCTTGCAAGAACGTAAGGTAGCGCTTTGTCTGTATTTTCGCCGTTGTTGTGGCAAAGTATAATAGACCCGCTTACAGTTTTATTTACTATTCTATTTACTATTTGATTAACGGTAACGTCTTTCCAGTCAAGACTGTCAACGTCCCACTGAATAGTATATAAATCAAGATTTTCGGCAACCGTTATAACGTCGTTATCATAATCGCCAAACGGCGCTCTAAAAAGTTCTACTTTTTGCCCCGTTATGTTTTCAATGGCATTTATTGAAGAAGTTAACTCGCTTTCTATTTCGCTAACTTTTAAAGTTGACATTTTGGGGTGGGTTTTAGAGTGAGTTCCTATCTCGTGCCCTCTATCTACGATTTCTTTTACCATATCGGGAAACTTATTCACCCAAAACTCAACGCAGAAAAAGGTGCACTTAACGCCGTATTCGTCAAGCGTGTTTAAAAGGTTTAAGGTTTTATCTGCCCCGTAAGCGCAGTCGAACGATATTGCAATTTTATTATCGTTTCTATCAACCGAGTAAATAGGAAGTTTTCTAATAGTTCCACCTAAATATACCGTTTGCGCTCCCGTAATTCCAACTAGAAACGAACAAAGCACGATAAAAAGGCACGACGTTAAAATTGTTAGCGACTTATAAAGTTTAACCGTTTTAATTACCATTTAATTTTACCAACCTAAATAGATAGATTTTTGACGGATTTTAGATAGTTTTATGATTTTTTATCAAAAACTTTTCACCCGTCCTATACATTTTACTTTTTAGACTAATAAAATATTACAATAAAAAAAGCAACCTTTCGGTTGCAAATAAAAAACGGCTCTTTCGAGCCGTTTTTAAACTACTATTTGTAAAGTTATAAACAAAACTGCCGTTGCAAGGAGTGCAAGAAGTACGGTAAGCAAACCCCTTAAAAACTTTGAACCACCGTTTTTATTGTTGTTATTATCCATATTTCTCTCCTTACTTTTGACCTATAAGGTCTTGCCAGTAAAACTCTTTAAGGGTTTTTCTAAGCGCTTCAGAATCGGCGTAACGGTTAATTTTACCGCCTTGCGCGATTGATATAATACCCGTTTCTTCAGAAACGATTATTGCAGTTACGTTTAAAACTTCGGTAATACCTAAACCTGCTCTATGACGAGTGCCAAGTTCTTTAGGAAGGTCGGTTTCTTGTGAAAGTGGTAAGAAACAGCCCGCTGCAAGTATTTTATCGTTTTGAATAATCATAGCCCCGTCGTGAAGTGGGGTTTTGGGGAAGAACACGCTTTCAATAAGCGCGCTTGATATATCAGCGTCGATTTTAACACCACTTGATAAAACGTTATCGGGTATTTTGGTGTTAGATAAAACTATTATTGCGCCTATATCGTTTTTAGACATTGCTTGAAGGGCTTTAATAATTTCATTTATGTTGTGCGTTACGGTTTTAGCAGAACTTCTAACTGCGTTAGCAACGTCACGCGTTTGACCTTTGTTTATTTTAACGTTCCAAACGCTACGCTTAATTTCGGTTGCGAAAAGTAAAACTATACATATAACGAAAGCAACTATTAAAAGGGTGTATTCTATTCTCGACGAGCCTGCTTCTATACAAATTGCGCTAACCGCAATTAAATATACCATAAATAAAAGCGATATTTTGTTGGCGTTATTTTTGTTAAGCAAACTAAAAATAAACATAAAGAAAATGAAGAACACCGCTAAAAGTATTCCGTCTAAAATATCGAACCCCGTAAATATAGTGGGGAGCGTTTGTGTAATTTTTTTAACGAGATTTACCATAATTACTCCATAAGCATTGCGTTTAGAACGGAGTTCCAAAGCGCAGTATCAACTAAAAGTTCACCCGATTTTATAGCCCCGTCGTACGAACCGAGTTTATCGCAAATTGCTTTTAAACGCTTGGGCTTAAAGCGTTTTGATTGCGTTATAGCCTTTTCGGCAACGAACTTGTGAACGTTAAGGTGTGAAGAAAGTTCGCTTGCACTCATTCTTGATAATGAAGCGTGTAGTAGCGTGCGATAGTGATAATATATCGTGCTAAACAAATAATATTTGTCTTGATTTTTATTAACTAAATCGAAAAGTATTTCGAAAGATGCTTCGTAATTAGACTGCGATATAAAATCGGCAAGTTTGTAAACTTGATATTCTGTTTCCTTACCTACTAAAAGTTCAACCGTTTCTTTAGTGATTTCGGCGTTTTTACCAACGTAGGCAATAAGTTTTTCGGTTTCGCAAGATATTCTTGCCATATCGTTACTGCAAAAACTTGCAAGTACGCTTACCGTAGACGGCGCTATAATAACGCCCTGCTTTTTGCAAGTTTTAATAACCCAGTCTGAAATAACGGTTTTATCTTTATTGCAATCAACTAGCGTAACGCCTTCTTTTTTGGCAAGTTGTTCGGCGTTTTTTTCGTTAACGATAATAAACACGGTAGTTTCGGGAAGTTCATCTAGCACCCTTTTTAAAACCTTGTTTTTAAGGTCGCTTGCCGTGGGGTTAAAATCGCGCACTACAACGTAACGCTTATCGCTCATAAAGGGATAACTTTGCGTTGACGAATAAAGCGTTTCGTAATCTTGCTTTACTTCTTGACCCGTTAAATTAGTAAGGTTAAGGTCTGGCTCTAAAAGCGCTTTTTCTTTTATGAGCCTTAAAGAAGTTTCGCGCAGAAAGGCATCGTCGCCGTAAATTAAATATATGTTCTCAACTTTTTCGTTAAGTGTTTTTTTAAGGTCACGAAATAACAATTTAATACTCCATAGTTATTTTAACATTTATAACTAAAAAAATCAAGAATAAACCTATATATTTAATAAAGTTACAACTAAAATAAATAGCGATAGAAATATTATACGCAATATTTTAAGCGTTTTTGCGCTAAAATTGATTTTACCTGAAAGCAAATACAGATAGCCGTAATAAAACGGCATTGAGTAAGATATTTTAAAGTTCTCTATTAAAAATACGCTAGTATCAACGCTTAATATATGTTTGTTTATTACGCCTAAAAACACTTTTGGAATAACTGTAAAAATCGTTGCCGATTGAAAAATCAATTGCAAAACTGCTAATATTAGCGAAAAGCCATATAAGAAAGATATTATAGGAACGATTACAAGATTTAGCGCAAACGCCAGTGGTTGCACGAACGAAAAAGCATCTAAAATAATGGGAAAGGATACGAGATGCGCTACTATATAAGGAGATAAAACGCTAGCCACTTTTTCGCTAATAAATCTTGATAAAAGTTTTGAAAAAGGCGCCGATAAGACGGTTAAACCTAAATATACTACAAACGACAGTTGAAATCCAACGCTTAATAAATCGCACGGATTTATAAGCAAAACTATCAATGCGCTTAAAAATAGCGAACTAGAACTATCGGGTTTTAAGCCGAATACCCCTGCTAGCATTGCAACAGAAATTATAATAAACGCTCGCAGTGACGACGGGGTAAAACCACAAAACGCTACGTATAAAGTTAAAAGTGGTATAACTATTAAAACCTTTAACTTTGGCTTTACTTTAATCGCCTTTAAAAAGGTTGATAATAAAAGGTACATTAAGCCTATATGTAAGCCCGATACTGCAAATACGTGCGCTATGCCCATTTGCCTATATTTTGTAAGTAGCGTTTCGCTTATGTACTGCGTATCACCGGTAAGTAATGCGTAATTAGTTCCGTAAACGTTAGGCATTGTTTTTTCAAACAAAGTAACGAGTTTGTGTTTTAGTTTATAAAACACTCCGCTAATGCCGTAATTTTCAATAATTTCAATACTATTTGCGCCGTAATAAACGTTTGTAGATATTGAAAAGTTATCGATTTTTATTTTATACAAATTAGCGTTAACTTTAAGTTTTGTTCCCGTAAAAAGCCTATCGCTACAATATGCACTAGCGTTTATCTTTAAGCCTTCTATTTTAAAATCGTTAGTTTCAAGAACTAGTTCGTAAACGTAACCGTTTTCACTTGTAGTTTCGCTTTTAATTTCAGTTATTATAGAGTTAAAAGTTTGATTGCCGTAAATATTAGAATTAACCACTTTGTCAGTACGAATTAAAGTATAAAAGAAACCGAAAACGTATAAAATTATAGTAACTGCAATTAGTGCGCAGGTGAAAACTTTTCTCTTATATGCAAGAACGCCTAAAACGGCTAGCGCGCAAAGCGAGCCAACCACTAATAAGCAAAGCGATAAATACACCTTTTCGGTTAAATATAAATACGCCGTTATTATTCCAAAAATAAAACCCGTCGCTACGATAACGACAGGTCTTATATTGTAATAGTTTTTTGTATTTTCTGCCTTCATACGTTATATTCAGTGTTTTCTTTTGCAATAAACGCACTTTTAGAGTGCATTTTAATTTCTTTTATAACTTCTTCGTCGGTGTAAGCGTAATTTATATGGCTAACCATAACTTTTGCACCCTTTGAAAAGCGTTCAAGCGAAACTGCTTGCGCTATTGACATATGCGGTAACTTATCGTTATGTACTTCTTTTAAAAACGCACCGTCGGCAATGATAAGGTTTGCGCCGTCAACCAGATTTTTAAGGTTTTCAACGTAAACTGAATCGCCCGTGTATGCAAGCGTTCTAGTTCCGTTTGTAATTTTTACGCCGTACGCTTTAACGGGGTGCTTTACTTCGTAAAACGAAAAAGTAAACTCACCTTCATTATAAACTTTTCCTTCTTCAACGAAAATAATATTAAAGGCGTTAAGCCCCTTAATCACTTCTAAAACGGGTAAATCGCAGTTAGGTAGGTAAAGATTAACCTTTTTGTTTTTTTGAAAGTTTAAAGCGTATGAAAGGGGGAAAATATCACTTATATGGTCAAAATGCAAGTGCGACAAAATAACAAAGTTTAAATCTTTTATAGAAATTGCGTTTAAAAGGCGCGAGAGCGTGCCCGACCCCATATCTATAACGGCGTTTGTTTTTTCGCCTTTAAGTAAATAGCCAGACGTTGCGCCGTTTGCCCTTGGAAAAGGGCCGTATTTTCCTAAAACGGTAATTTTCATAAAAACTCCTTACTTTTAATTTTGTTGACTTAACTTTATATATTGTATATAATAAGGTTGCCTGCTGTGTTCGAGGCGAAGATTTGTTAGATCCTACAATTATTATAAAAGGGAACTTTTCAGTTTAGGTTGCAACGCGTATTTTGCGAACGTTGCTTAGCAGTTCATTTAATGCAAAAAGTCTGATACAACCAACGAAGTACCCACCTGCTTAAAAGCGGGTTAATATTTCTTTATGCACGGCACGAGTGGGTAATTTTGCTTTTAAAAAGTGGTTTTTAGCCACTTTTTTTATTTTACTTTATAGTGAACTGCAAGTCCACCTTCTGCAGTTTCGCGATAGTTATGCTTTAAATCTTTTCCCGTTTGATACATGGTTTTAACAATTAAATCAAACGAAATCTTTCTTGTGTCAGATAAAAAGTTTGCAAGGCTTAATGCGTTAATCGCGCGCATAGCGGCAACGGCGTTTCGCTCGATACAAGGTATTTGAACAAGCCCACAAATAGGGTCGCATGTAAGGCCTAAATGATGCTCGATAGTCATTTCACTAGCATATTCTATTTGGTCGATAGTCATTTGGAAAAGTTCGCAAAGCGCCCCTGCAGACATTGAACATGCCGTTCCTACTTCTGCTTGGCAACCACACTCTGCACCGCTAATAGATGCGTTTGTTCTAACTAGGTTACCTATTAAACCTGCAACGGCTAATGCGTTTATAATATCATCGTCGGTAAACCCGTTTTTATCTTGCATATATTTTAAAACGGCAGGTAAAACGCCACACGCCCCGCAAGTGGGAGCAGTTATATCGTACCAAGGTCGGCGTTTTGTTCGCTTACTGCAAACGCATAAGAGCACACAAGCCTATTTTCACGAGTTTGTGGCGACTCGTCTATATGGCGCTGACCGTGAAGTTTTTTGGCTTTACGTTGCGTTCCAAGCCCGCCAGGAAGTATTCCTTTTGCGCTTAAACCTTCGCTTATAGCGCTAGTCATAGTTTGCCAAACTTTTTGAAGGTAAACCTTAAAATCTTCATCTTCGTGCATAAACACGTATTCAGATAAGCGTAGGTCGTTTTCCTTGCAATAGTTAGCAATTTCGGTAAAGGTGCTATGCTCGTAATATTCCTTTGAAGTTGGGTATTTAATAGTGCCGTTTTCAAGCCAAGCAATATCACCGCCACCTATCGAGAAAAATCTTGTAAAAGCAAGTTCTTCACCGTTTTTATATGCGTAAAAATCAAGGGTGTTAGGGTGTTCTACGGTAGTATCTTCTTCGTTTAAAACTATTTCGGTGTTAACTGAAGTTGCAAGTTTTAAAGCACGGTCCGTGCCGTGTCCCTTACCCGTTTTAGCAAGCGAGCCGTAAAGTATAATTTTTATAAGGTCGGGAGTTTCTTGCAAGCCGTTTATAAAACGGTTAATTGCGTAAACGGGCCCCATAGTATGCGAACTTGAAGGACCAACGCCTATTTTATATATTTCACGAACTGATTTCATATTAAACCTTTTTTAAATCTAAAACGTAGGCGTAATTGTCTTTTATATCTTTAAACGTGTAACCGTCTTCAATTAAATCGTTTGCCAAAACTTCTTCTCCGTTTAAAAGGTAAGTTGCGCCACTATCTAGGCTTGGGTAAACGGTAAGTTCGTCTTGGTCGACGCACTTTGCAAAAAACTGAATAATTGCCCTATCGTAGTTACTACTATAATACTCTATAACGGTAATACTTTCAGTTTCGCAAAGCATTTTTGCGCATGCAACGGCAAAGAAGTTGCGGTTTTCTTTGTAAAGTTTAATAAACTCTTTGGTTTTTTCTTTATACCACGTTGGGAACGACGCTATATCGCACGAATAGCCAAGTGGTCCACCCGTTAAAAATGCAAGGTTGAAAGTTGGGTCAACCCCTATTAAAAACTCCCAAGTTGCATTATTGCAAGACATCATAAGTTCAAGTTTTTCGTCTTTATATAAGTTGGGAACGCCTTGAATTGCAGTTTGAACGTTCCACCTTTCTATTTTGCAAGAAGGTAAACGCTTTAAATAATCTCTAACAATTCTAATGCCGTCGTACGGGCCTTGATTATCTGAAAGCCAAAAACTATCGTAAAGTTTAGACTGCTCAAGTTCCATTCTCATACCGCCAGACGCACAGTTAGTAAGATAAAGGTCGGGGTATTTTTCTTTAAGGTCTTTTATAAACTTGAAATTACCCTGCATATAGCGGTAAAAACCAGAGTGAGTAGGGTCTTCGGCTATGGTCCAGTTAAAATCGAACTTAACGTATTTAAGGTCGTATTTATCAATAGCGGAGCAAATATCGTTAAACACCCTTTCGCGCGCTTTATCGCTCGCAAAATCGGTAAGTCTATCACCTACAAACTCGCCCGGATTATTCTTGTTTGCGTTACTTTCAGGAAACGCCCTTTCAGGCTCAAACCAAAGCCCGAACTTCATACCTAAACTTCTAACGTAATCGCCAAGTTCTTTAAGCCTGCCTTTAAACGCACCTGCGGTGTTTTCCACCCAGTCGCCAACGCACTCTGACCAAGGCTTTCCGTCTTGACCAAACCAACCTGCGTCAACTACGAAATATTCCATACCGAGCCCAGCTGCCGTTTCGGCTTGGCGAACTATATTTTCGTAATTTATATGGTCGAAATTAAGTAGCCAAGTATTGTAAATTACGGGAACTTCACGTTGTGGGTAATTTTGCAAGAAGTATTTATGAACTAAATCGCAACCTAAACTAAGCGCATCTTCAGTTTGCAAGAACAAAACTTCAGGAAGATATATAGTTTCGCCCGCATCAACTTTTAAAGCAAGTCCACTTGGTTCTATACCTGTTTCAACGGTAATATAATCACGCGTACCGGGGAAAAATCTGCGCCTTGCAGACATATTCCATTGACAGTTAGGGAAAAGGTGCATTACGGTAATTCTACCGTTTTGCTTGTTTTTAAGCGCCATTATAGGCGAAGCGCTATCACACGTTCTAACGCCAAGGCTTGACGCTACTACTTGCGTAGAAAGTGTTTGCCACCTTCCCTTGCACTCACGTTGCCAACCGTTAGTTTGGGTGTAAACGTCGTACTCGCCACCTTCAAAAGCAAAGCGAGAAAATAGTCTATATACGGTAACCGGCTCGTTTGAAAGGTTTTTAAAGGTGTCTTTTCTTAAAACTAGCCCGTCGTTTTGGTAAACGAACTCTGCTTTAAGTTCAACGCTATTAGTTGTTAAAGTATAACAAACGGAATTATCGGTTTTAGCAACTTTATAACCCGTATTTAAACCGTCTATAACGCCAAAGTCGCCAGAAACGGAAAATAAACCGGCAATACCGTCGATATTATTAGTTTTAAAACAATTTTCTATTTTCATAATCACTCCTAAAACGCAAAAATCACAGTTGCTATAAACGACAACGCTATGCAAATTGCGTTTGTAAGGTCTATTTTCTCTTTATAAAATAAAAGTGATAAAAACGGTGTGAATATTAAAGTTCCACCCGTTACCAACGGAAACAGTAACGCCCCGTCTACCCTAGTTGCAGTTATTACTTGAATAAGCGTTCCCGTCATATGAACGAGCCCGAAACCACCACCGCAAACAAGTAGTTCTTTGCCGTTTGTGCGCTCGCGCTTAAAACTTGCAATAATAAAAACCATAAGCGACGCTACAACGCTAATAAGGGTAAATAATACGGTAAAATCGTTCGATTCAAGTTTAACGCCGCTATATACTTGGTGCACTTTAACAAGCGAAGCGCCCGTACCGTTTAAAATAAACGTTATAAAGCATAAAAGCAAAAATAGTTTTGAAACGCCTTTTTTTTGCTCGTTTTTCTTTCCACCCATATTAAGCGTTGGAATTATAAGCGCAACTATAAGTAGTAAAACTGCTAAAACGTAATGAAGTTTAAGTTCTTCACCTAAAAACGTAACGCCGACTAAAAAAGGTATTATCATACCGCCAAGCATTAAAAACAAGGTGTAAATTGAAACCTTTCCAAGCGATATAGTCTTTATTGAAATAAGGCGAGATACGGTGTGAATTAAAGCGTAACTAAGCGCAATAATAAACGAATACCACTCAAACCTAATTTTAAAGCCGTTTAGTATAAGCGTGTAAATTAAACACACTACGCTAACTACTAGCGAAAAGCACGCCGTAGCGTAAAACGAGTTGCCGTTTTTTGTTTCGTAACGTTTTGAAAAAATTATTTGCCCCGAAAACATCAAGGCACTTAAAATTAAAAGTAAATAATCGCCCATAAATTATAAAATCTTTTCCACTTCTTGCTTTAACGATTCAAAGTATTTGTCAGAGCCTTTATCGTTAGGATGAAGGTATCCGTCACCAAAATATTCGGGAAGTTCGGGAACGAAACGCCTTGCATTAATATAGTTAAGGTTTTTGTATTTAGCGCATATTTCCCCTAAAACCAAACCAACGTCGTTAAAATCGCCAAACTCTCTAGGTTCGTTTAGGTCTGCTCGCCAAATAGGACCAAGAACAATTATTTTACGGTTATTATATTTAGCACTTAAAATATTTAAAAACTCGTCGGCGTCTTTATAGAACTCGTTACGGGTTTTAAAATACCAGTCGTTAGAGCCGTAAGAAACGATAACTAAATCGGGGTTGCACGTTTCTTTCAAATCTAAAACTTCGGGGCAAAACTTTTCGCCACCTATCGCTTTAGAAACTTCTTCAAGGTCTAACCACTCCGTAAGTTGCGAAATATAGCGCTTTTTTTGCGTTTGAACGTAATACCCTTGCGATATAGAGTCGCCGTATATAAGCGCTTTGCCAGAATACGGAACAGGCTCAAAATAAGCACCATCTGAAAGTTCAATGCTATAAAACTTAATAACGGCGTTCCAAGGAAAGTAAACGAAAACCGTCTTTTCACCGTCGCCTAAATCAAAGGTTTTTTCAAAGTCGCCTATAGGGCACGGTTCTGTGTAATAATACATTTCAGGAAGTGAGCCTTGCTCGTAATTAGTAAGCGAACTTAAGTATTTGCCGTTAACGTAAACGTCAAACGAAAAATATCTAACGCCGTTATATTCGTCTGCATTTATTTTAAGTTTAAAGTATTTGCTATTTGTTTTAAAACGTAATTTTATGCCGGAAGTTGACCTTGCCTTCAACCCCCAAATAGCGTTTTTATTGTCGTAATACTTAACTTGTTCTTCTGAAAAACGGTGAAAATAAATAAAACCATCTTCTTCAACTATACGGTCAACACCGTAAGTAATTTTGTTTAAATCGTTTAAATTAAGTTTCATAACGCACCTCATAGTATAATATAACACTAAAAAATAGCCTTTGCAAGCAAAAAACGCCTTAAAGGCGTTTTTTATTTATGCTAAAGTTGATAATTTAAGCAATAATAATATAATGAATAAAATAAATACTGCAATTTTTAATATTTTTAGCGACTTTATGCGCTTTTTAATTTCGGCATCTAAATAGTAAGCGTTAACTTCTTCTAAAACGGCAACGTTTCCAGAAAGTTCTATTGCCCTATTTCCTTCTTTAACGTAATTAGTTTTAAGGTTAATACGGGGGTTTTCTTGCGTTAAATCTAGCGTTGCTAGATAATCTATCATAACGGCGCTTTTAAACTTAACGGGGTCGAAAAGACCAAATATGCTAATTATATAAAACAGCATTGAAAATAGCCACCATAACGGGCTAGCAAGTTCAGTAAAAGTATAAACGGTAAGTTTAACGCTTTCTTTGTCGGTTTTAACAGAGCCTTCGCATACGCCGTTTTTAACCTTTGAAAATACAACGGGCTTATCGTCAACGTAAACCATTTTTCTAACGTGTTTAGCGTTTATTTGCTTGATTACTAATTCTTTCATACGGCACCCCCTATTATGCCGATTAAAACAACTAAAACCACTGCAAATATACTAAAAGAATAAACTAGCCTACCCGTGTGGCGTTCTTTTTTATCAACTAAAAGTAAAATCGTTGAAACAACTAAAGTTATTGCCGTTAACGCTAAAAATAACGGCGATGCTTTTTCAATAACGGGGGTTAAGGCGTTAATTATGTCTGTACCCTTTGTAAAAAGCGAAAAATAGTTAGGAAAAACTATAAAAACCGTGCCTATCGTTAAGGGTATAATTGCAATTATTATAAGGTAATAAAGCACAGGAATAAACACCACGAAAAAGGTTGCAATAGTTAAAATTAGAAACAGTATTGAAAGGTTTGAAAGTATTAAGCCTAAATGCGTTAAATACGAAGGTGCCATATCGGCAAGATAAGGCCTGTATTTTTTGTTTTTCATAGTTGCCTCCTAAAATAATTATACTATGCTTTTTTGCATTTTTCAATACAAAAATAAAAAAACGAACGGGATTTCCGTTCGTTTTATTTATTTAGAACTGTCGTATTCGGCTATGTAAGGAAGGTTTCTGTAATACTCATCACAGTCAAGGCCGTAACCTATAACGAAAAAGTCGGGAATAGTAAATAAAACTTTATCTGCATTAAAGTCAACAATGCGCCTATCAGGCTTGTCTAAAAGCGCAACGACTTTAAGCGATAAGGGGTTTCTTTCCTTTAAAAGTGCGCAAACGTCTTTAAGAGTTCTGCCGGTATCAACTATATCTTCAACGACTATAACGTGATAGTTAGATAAATCGCGGTCAACGTCCATTAAAACGGTAACTTTTCCTGAAGATTCGGTGCCTTGATAATAACTTTTAACACGCATAAAAGCAATTTCAGAAGGAACGGTAATTGCCCTTGATAAATCAGAAAGGAAAACGTAAGCGCCGTTTAAAATGCTAATTAGTAAAATAGGTCTACCATCGTAACTAGCGTCAATTTCTTCGCCCGCTTTTTTAATTGCTTGTTTAATTTCTTCTTCTGTTATAATTACTCTTTTAATTTTTTCGTTGTACTTTTGAATTGCAAGTTCTTTATTCACTTAATTTTCGTCCTTTAAAAAGTTTTTTATATTATAACACACCTACGTTTACTTTTCAACAATTTTCGATAATAATTTACTATTAAATAACAGAAGCATATATAAAAGACTCGCTACCGCTTGAATTATAGTTGCTTTGCAACATTATAATCAAATTATTGCAAATTTGATATAAAAAATGCAAGGTTTTCCTTGCATTTTTTGGTGGGCAGAGGTGGATACAACCGAAACTCCGTAAACGGAGACCTCTCGGTTGACGCAAGCGCCGATTCCACCTTCGGTGGTTCAAATCCGTACAAAACAAAAAAGCGATAAACCAAAAGACTATCGCTTTTTTGTGTGAATAATCCATAATTTTGATACCGTTTCAAAATGGGTACACATTTTTGAACTATGGGTGCATCTTCCTACAAGGGTTTGCACCCATTTTAGTTCGATAAATTGGTTTGTAATGCTGTTAAGCGCAGTTATCTACCTAATAGTTGTTCGAGTGCGGGAGTTATCGTATTTGTAAGCACCTCGTATCCTGCGGATGTTAAGTGACCGCCATCGGTCGTATATTCTGCATATATTTCACCTGTTTCAAGATTCAAAAGTG
>JAFXHX010000009.1 GCA_017536205.1 Clostridia bacterium
ATGCGCCAGTAGCTCAGCTGGATAGAGCACCGCCCTTCTAAGGCGGGTGTCAGGGGTTCGAGTCCCTTCTGGCGTGCCAAATACTCTTGATGGCGAGAGTAGCTCAATCGGTGGAGCGTCAGATTGTGGTCCTGAAGGTCGTGGGTTCGATTCCCATCTCTCGCCCCATAAAAACATTGGGGTGTCGCCAAGCGGTAAGGCACCGGATTTTGATTCCGGTATTCGTAGGTTCAAATCCTGCTACCCCAGCCAATTAAATGGTCCATTAGCTCAGGTGGTAGAGCACTTGACTTTTAATCAAGTTGTCCGGAGTTCGAGTCTCCGATGGATCACCAAAATAAACAAAACCGATATTACTTCGGTTTTTATATTTTGTGGATGATTAGCTCAGTTGGTAGAGCAACTGACTCTTAATCAGTGGGTCCAGGGTTCGAGTCCCTGATCGTCCACCACGTCAAAGCAAGGCTATTTGTCTTGCTTTTTATTTTAAAAAGCAATAACGGTTTTAGCCTGCTTTTCCTTCTTCCCAAAAATCTTTTGCAAACAAAATATTTTCGGGAGCCCTATTTAAGTTTTATAATTAAGGGGACTTGAACCCCACGGGTTCGGGCGTTTGCACTCTTTTAAATACAATTTAAAACCCCCACGGACGTGGGGGTTTTTGTTATTTGTTAAACATTATTTTTTCGCTATCAAACATTTTTGCAAGCGCTAATATTCCAAGTACTATAACAACCACGTTAGATATTACGAAGAACACAATTGCAAGTGGCTCAACGCTTAAGTTCATAACCGAACTTACTATCGACACCGAGTTATAAATAGGAATAAGGTTTAAATATACGCTTTCGGTTTCAACGAACATTCCTATCATAGCGGCGGCAACTACGACAATCATAAGTGGCGATGCGTAAGACGTTGCTTCTTTAACGCTTTTTGCTAGCGTTGAAAGTATTGAAAGTAGCACCGTAAACGTTATTACCGTTAAGCAAATTACAAGCAGTAACGCCAAATACTCTTTAAAGCCAAGTGAAAGTGTAACGTTAAGTTCACCACCACTTGCCCCGCCAACCAAATTAGGTAGCGAAAGCGCAACGCCTGCAAACGAAACTAGCCCAGATGCAAGCGCCGTTACAGAAAGCGCAATTATCTTTCCAAGCGCAATATGGCTTCGTTTTACGGGGGTAACTAGTAGCGTTGCAATAGTACCCCTTTCCTTTTCGCCTGCAATCGATTCGGGCGCAACCGACATTGCCCCCACAAACATAAACATTATAAGAAGTAGTGGAACGACCATTGAATACATCATTTTAGACATATCTTCTTCGGTTGACACGTCGCTTGATACAAAGTTAATAACGGGAGTATAGTTGTTTGCTGTTAAAATTGCTTGATATATTTGGAATATGTTAGCCGATTCCATTTCTACCGAATTAAAATAAACGTTATAGGTTGCAAGCCCACCGCTTACGCCCGCAGTGTAACTAACGTATAAATCGGCATTGCCACTTGACAAAAGTTCTAAGCCTTCTTCATCGCTAGAAACCACTTTTTTAGTGTAATCTACAACGCCCGTTAAAGCGTTAAACGCACTATCTGTATAAAGTTCGTTTTCAACGTTTATAGATATTGTGTAAACGTAATCTTCGCTAGGGCCCATAACGTTACCCATAACGCTACCCATAGTAGAATATAAAACGTAAATTAAAATGCCCGGGAAAAATAGCGCAACAAGCATACGCTTATCGCCAAAAAAGCGTTTAAGTTCCTTTTTAATAACCGTTAAAATATTATGCATCTTCGCCCACCTCCTGTTTGTAAAGGTCAAAGAACACGTCTTCAAGCGAGCGCCCGCTTTTAACTTTTTCAAGGCTATCAGAAAGCACCATTTTGCCGTTTATAATAATGCCAACGCTATCGCATATTTTTTCAACTAGCGAGAAAATGTGCGTTGAAATTATTATTGATTTGCCTTGGTTTTTAAGGTCGATTAAAAAGTCGGTTACCGTTTTTGCAGTAATAACGTCTAAACCGTTGGTTGGCTCGTCGAACACCAAAAAGTCAGGGTCGTGAACTAGCGATATAACTAGCGAAACCTTTTGTTTCATACCCGAAGATAAATCTGCTACCTTAACTTCTTTAAAGTCTTCAATGCCAAACTTTTTAAAAAGTTCGGCTTTTCTTTTTTCGGCAACTTCTTCACTAACGCCGTGAAGGCTTGAAAAATAGTCGAACAAATAGTTGGGCGTAAAATAGTCTTCAAGTTTTAATTCGCTTGTCAAAAACCCTATTTTTTCACGCACTTTTTCGGGATTTTCTTTTACCGAAGCGCCACAAACGTAAGCGTCGCCCTCGTCGGCTTTTATAAGGGTTGATATAATGCGAAGCGTTGTTGTTTTACCTGCTCCGTTAGGGCCTAAAAGCCCGTAAATCTCACCTTTTTTTGCCGTGAACGAAAGCCCGTTTACAGCAATTTTAGTTTTTTGTTTCGTCTTTTCAATTTGTTGTTGTTTTTTAGAAAGTTTAAACTCTTTTTTTAAACCTTCAACGACTAAAACGTTTTCCATTTTTAAACCTATTTCGTTTTAGCAAACGCCAAAACGCCAAATTATAATATTCATATTATAACACTCACTAATTTTTGTTTCAAGTTTTTTGTAAACTCTATTGAAAAATATTTTTAAGTGGTGTAAAATATTTGTATCAAATTAAGGAGACTTACTATGTTTAAACCTAAATTATCTGTTTCTGTTGGCTACTTTGGTTTAGAATGGCTTAAAAACGGTGGTTATAAAATTATTCGCAGAGAAAGCGAGTTTGAAAAAACCGTTAGTAAAATGCAAAAGTGTGGGTTCGACGCTATTGAGTTTGGCACGGCAGGCCCGTGGAACTTTGAAGAAGAACGCGAGAACTTCCCCCACATAAAAACGGCTATAAAAGTTATTAAAGACTATGGCATTAACTTTCACAGCGCACACCTTCCATTTTCGCTTTCGTGGTATAACATTTCTTCGCTTGATGAAAAAGAACGCCTTAACTCTGTTGAGCATTTCAAGTGGGTGGTAGAGTGTTTTAACGGCGAACTTCCCAACCTTTTCGTTGTCCACCCAGACCCTGCGCCCGAAGAAGGTGAAGATAGAAAAGCAAAACTATATCAACTCATAAAATCGCTAGATGCTATGTGCGACTATTCGCCCATTCCCATTTGCGTTGAAAATATGGTTGGAACGGGTATGTTAAACGTTTCAAGCGAAGCAAAAGAAGTTTTAAACGCCGTTAAAAAACTTTATATGACGGTTGATATTAACCACGCTTTATACGAAGACCCCGCCGACTATATTAGCGCAGTTGGCTCACGCGTTAAAAACGTGCACGTTTCCGATAACGACGGTACTTTCGAGCGCCACTGGTTACCCAAAGAAGGCATTATTAACTTTAACAAAGTTCTTTCTGCGCTTGATAAAGCAAACTATCAAGGAACGCTTACCTATGAAGTTGGCGTTGGAACTAAATATAGCGTTGAACAAGTTAAAAACAATTACGAAGAACTTATTAGCGACTATAATAAATAATAAAAGCAAGGCAAATCGCCTTGCTTTTTAATTTAACTATTAAAGCATATTGCAAGGTATGCAATAACGCCCCTTATCAAAACCGATTCGTCAACGCTAAAAAACGTTGAGTGGTTGGGCTCGGTTATTCCCTTTTCTATATTGTTGGTGTTTAAGAAAAAGTATAGCGATTTTACCTTTACTGCGTAAAGCGAAAAATCGTCTGACCCCATAAGTGGCAAAGAAGTTTTGGTTACAACGCCACTATCTAAAACGCCCTTTATTGCGTTTACGGCGCTTTCTGCAAGGCTTTCGTCGTTAACTATGGTGTGCGAGCCTTTTATAAGTTCAAAATCGCAACTTCCCCTATACGCCCTAGAAATATTTTCGGCAACTTGTTTAACACGTTCACCTAAAAACTCTCTAACAGTTGGGTCTTGGCAACGTATGCTACCTTTAATTACCGCTTTTTTAGGAATAGTGTTGTGGTTTTCGCCTGCGTTTAAACTGCCAAGCGATATAACGGCGGGAGTGCCTGCCGGTATTTCACGGGCAGTAAGTTCTTCAAGCCCGTTTACTATGCGAGCAGAAATTAAAATAGGGTCAACTCCCCTTTCGGGAAACGCCGAGTGAGTTGCCACGCCGTTTACGGTAATTGTGAACTTGTTTTTGCCTGCGCTAACGGGGCCTGAAATTATAGATATATCGCCGGGGTTTAAGTTGTTGCCTGCAAGGTTACCAACGTGTAAAGCGTATATTTCGCTAACGCCGTCTAATGCACCGCTACTTATCATTTCTTTTGCGCCCGTGCTAGTTTCTTCACCCGTTTGAAAAAGTAAGCGCACCGTTCCTTTTAGATTTTTACGGTTTTCGTTTAAAACTTTGGCTACTATTAAAAGGGTTGCCGTATGAACGTCGTGCCCGCACGCGTGCATTTTTCCTTGCATTATCGACTTAAACGGAACGTTTGTTTCTTCGGTTGTTTCAAGCCCGTCCATATCGGCGCGAAGCGCTATGGTTTTGCCACTTTTTTCGCCAACAATATCGGCAATAATGCCGTGGTCGTTTTGGTTTTTACGGTATTTTATACCGTAACTATCAAGTTTAGAGCAAACGTAATTAAAAGTTAACGGTAAATTACCGCCGAGTTCTGGTATTTTATGCAGGTCGCGCCTAATTGCAATAAGTTCATCTTCTAATTTTAAAGCGTTGTTTATAACGTCTTTCATAATTCACCTAAAAATATAATTTATTGTATTATACTTCATTTATTTTGTAAAAGCAATAGTAGTTTTAATAGTTAAACGCTAGTTTTCTTGTATCTTACTAGCGCAACTATTATTGATATTATAGTTAAAACGCTTCCAACTGCGCTAGCGTATGCCCCGCAAAGCATATTATAAACAAACCAACACGGCGCACCTAGTAACGAAACTATTCTTATATGATTTTCTTTAGTAAACCAAAGCGCAATAGTTTCAAATAAAACGCCTAAAATTGATAATATACCCAAAGGGTTTCCGTTATCTAGTAAAAACATAGATAGTAACCCAACCGTTACTATTATTAAGTTAACTAAAATTATAATAGGCAGTTTAAACCTTTTAACAAAAGGATGGTTTTTCTTGCTTGCAACGAAAGAAGATGGCATTGCCGAAATATCCATAACAGCGCCCGTAAAACTGCCTAAAAAACAGTATTGCAAAACGTAAAAAACCCTTGAAAGTATATTGCAAACTATTATACTTTTTCTATTTTTAAGTTGAAAGCAAGCAACGTATAAAGTAACCGCTAAAACGCCTGCTATAAGCGATAGTATTTTCCACATAACAACCTTTTAAAGTAACCAAATTATTATAACACGCTTTTATTATAAAAGTCAATTTGCATAGTACGTTTTAAACTTTCCACATTCCCACCCGTTCAAATCCCTCCATCATCTTATAAATCCATTAAAAACGAGCCTTGTAATTGCCGTTATATAATATTTTCGGTGTTGGATTTGCTCCGCAAGGCAAAGCCTTGCTATCACGCCTGGGTGGCAAACAGTGGGTGACCACTGTTTGTCGGCAACTAACGTAAGTAATTATTTCTTCTAAGTTGCCGATTCCCACCCGTTCAAATCCCTCACAGTCTAACAAAACCATAAAAAAAGAACACCGTGTTGGTGTTCTTTTTTTATGGCTGGGGATGAGGGATTTGAACCCCCGAATGACGGAGTCAGAGTCCGTAGCCTTACCGCTTGGCGAATCCCCAATTTCCAAACAATAATAACAAATATTTGTTAAAAGTTCAACTAAATTAAACGCCTTTTTAAAAAAACGGCAAAAAATTAAAAAGGCTGGCAAGCGCCAACCATTTTAAATTATTCGTTTAAGTTCTTCATCGCACTCGCGTCGTCCTTTTAAACAAAGGTACATTATTGCAACGTCGAAGCGTGCGTCGTGAAAAGAAACGTTTTGCTCGTTAAACGCCTTTTTACAAAAGCGTGAAGCGTCGTATGGGTAAACTTCCATAAACTCGGCAACTTCGCTAAGTTTTGGGTATTTATAGCCACCCGACCTTCTTTCAAGTTTTATAACGGGGGTAAAATACTTCATAGTATCTAAACAAGCGTTAAACTTAAACTGCTCGCATAGGTATGAATATTCGGCGTTTAAAAAGCCTATATCAAAATTAACGTTGTGCGCAACTATTAAATCGGCGCTAGCAAAATCGTTATAAATCTCGTTAGAATAGCACGAAAAAGTTTTCCCGCCCGATAAAACTTTAAGTTTTTCGGTAGTAATTCCGTGCACTAGCGATGCTTCTTTAGGAACGTAATCAACGGCAAAATAAAAGTTTTTGCCAACCACCCTATCGCCGTAATCTAAAACGTAGGCAAGTTGAATAATTCTTCCCGGAGTAAGCCCCGTTGTTTCGGTATCGAAGTAAATAGTCATAAAATCCTTAGCCCGTGTATCGAGCAATTTTTTTAAATAGTAAGTTTATTTGCCCCGAAAGTATTTTTCTTTCATAGGCGTTTGGTTGGCGATTTATAAAGTTTAAAAGGTAAACTTCAAAATCTTCAACTTCTTTAAGTTCTTCTTCATTAAGGTTTTTAGTTTTAAGTTCTTTTAAAAGCCCTTTTAAATGGCTAACGTTAAGCCAACCTGAAAGTTCGCCGTTGCCGTTTAAAACACCGTCGGTTGTAAAATAGGTTTCTACTTTACTAGGCGATAACGTTTCGGCTACTTCTAGTGGTTTTCTAGGCTTTTTCACGGCTTTTTTTCGCTTTATATCGTAAATTAAATAAAGCGCAGTGCTATAAATTACACAAAGTAGTACACAAATTGAAAGGTAGGTGTAAACGTGCCACGCACTAACAAATAGTAGCGATTTATTCAAGTAATCGCTTACCGAAAAGTAACTTTGAACTATTAGCAAAACACACGAAAACAAAAAGTTATAAACGTGTGATTTTTTTGGCCTTTTAGTTAGCGAAATTATAAGTTCTATTATAAATATAAGCGTTTGCGAAATGGTTAGCGAAATTATAACGTAAGCAGAAAAATCGCCCTTTAACGCATTTACTAAATAATTTATTACCGTATTAAAAGTTTCAAGCATAATAACTCCTTTTACGGAATTATTTACCTATAACTAATATTTTATACGAAAATCTCGCTCTCTTTTAAAACGTTAAGTATGCAAACGGTGGTTACTTTAAGTTTTAAAACCTTTTCAATAGCCATTTTATAAAGTTCCATTTGCGTTAAGTACTTTTTCTTAAGGTCGCTATCGCTTTCAATGGTAGAAAGTTTATAGTCTATTAAAATTGCCTCGTTATCTTTAACTGCCAAAAGGTCGATAATGCCTTGAATTAAAACTTCTTCAGTTGAAGTTGAAAGCCCAAGTTCATTTGCTGGAACAAGCATAAAAAACTTGCGTTCTTTATACAGTTTATAGCCCTTAATTTTATCAAAAATGCTTAGAGAAAGTATGCTTTTTACCTTGTTTTCATCAACGGCGTTAAACTGCTCTAATGTAAGTTTACCACTATCTAAAAGCGCCTGCTTATCGCCTAAATTAAACGAGTAAAAATCAATAAGTTCTAAAAACCTATGATATGCAGTACCCTTTTCGGCGCTAGCATCGCCGTAAATTGCAGTGGTTTTATAATGCTCGTCATCTTCGCTAGCCCTTACCGCCGAAACCGAGCGTTTAACGGGCAAGTTAACTGCGTTTTCGTGTGGATAAACGTAAGTAAGCCCACCTTTTATTATTGAAACGAGTTCGCTATCAACGTCGCTACCTGCAACCGAAGTTTCTTTATCATTAACTTCACTTGATAAAAGTTCTAAATCGGTGTGGTAATACGTATTTATAGCGCCGTTAGGAATAAAGCCTAAATAGTTTTTAACGTCGTATTTATAGTCTAAAACGTTACCGTTATAATCGTTTGAAGTACCTGTAACTATAAGTTTATATTTAGCACGGGTAAGCGCAACGTAAAATAGCCTTAACTCTTCAACGGCAGTGCTACGCCTAACGCTTTCTTTAATAACCATTCTTGCAGAGTTTTCTTTCACCGTCATATTTTCAACGTTGAAACTTTGCACGGCTATGCCATAGTCACGGCTATAAATAACGCTACCTGAAAGGTCTTTACTACTAAACTGAGCGTTTGCGCCTGCAACTATAACCACGGGAAACTCAAGCCCCTTTGAAGCGTGCATAGTCATAACCTTAACGGTGTCGTCGTCGGTTGCTTCGCTTATAGCAAGGTTGCTCATAGTGTCTTTAATATGCGCTTCGAACTCGTGCGCTCTAAACTTTTTATCGCCTAAAACACTTTCGGCTAAAAACCTTTCTATGCGCTTAATTTTAACGCTTCCAAAAGGCGAAGCCATAATTTCGGCGTAGTAACCCGTTTCTTTAATTATTTGCGAAATTACTTCGCCAACACCTGAAAACTCGGCTATAAGGCGTTTTTTATCAAGCCACTCTAAAAACAAAGCAACTTTTTTGCCAACATTGTCGCTGTAATTTTTAGCCGATAAAACGCACTCGTAAAAACTCTTTCTTCCACTACTTACACGGTAACGTATCTCTGCAAGTTCGTTTGGAGTAAACTTGAAAAGCGTTTTCATAACCGTTGCAAGCGGAACGTCACGGTCGGCGCAAACTAGTAGCGATAAAAGGTTAAGAAGTAGTTTTATTTCAGGGTAATCTTGTATTTTAACTTCTACCGTAGACGACACGGGCACCGAAGCCTTGGTGAGTTCTTCAACTATTTGGCTTGCAAGTTTATTAGTCATTCCACGAAGAAGTATGCAAACGTCGCCAAACCCAACCTTTTTAACCTTTTTTTCGTCGGGATCGTAATAGTCTTTACCAAGGTTTTCTCTAACTAAGTTAAGCACTAATTGCGCTTCGGGAACTCTATTGTCGCTAGGCGTGCGAAGGTTTGAATCTATTACCGAATAAACGCCCCTATCTTCAAGCAACTTTTCCTTAACTTTTTTAGTAGTTTGAACTATATGGAGTTCGCTTTCGCCCTCGTAACCTTGGTAACGTTCGCCGTAAATCATAGGGCTGGTTTTATAGTCCGTTCCACCAAAATCTAAACTCATAACTTCGCTAAAAATGGCGTTTACCGTTTGAATAATTTTTTTAGCAGACCTAAAATTGTTATCTAGCGAAATGGGCGTGCCTGCCCCGTTTAAATAATTATAATATTTGTTTACGAAGTGTTTCGGGTTGCACCCACGAAAAGCGTAAATGCTCTGCTTGCTATCGCCAACCATAAACAAATTATCGTTTTGAAGGGCGAGCATAATTTTTTCTTGAACGTTGTTAACGTCTTGATACTCGTCTATAAAAACGTATTTATATGTATTTTTAACTTCTTCTTTAACTTCGGGGTTTTGTAAAAGTTCAAGGGTAAACTGCTCTAAATCGTTAAAGTCAAGTGCATTTTCTTCACGCTTTAAGTTAGCGTAGGTTTTAGAGAACTTTTCGGTAAGATTTAGTAGTTTTACGCAAAGGTCTTTGCTACCGCTTAAATCTTCGTTCGAGTTAGCGTTAGTAACTTGTTCTACTGCGTTTATTAAACTTGTTTTTATAGTTTTTAACGAAGTTTTTAAAACGTTACTCGCTTTTTCGTTTATAATTTTCCCACCCGGCGCTTTTAAGGGCTCTACAATAAGGGCGTAAGCCCCAAAATCATTAACGCTTTTTGTAGAAATTACGCCTTTAACTAGCGTTATAAGTTGAGCGCAAAACTCCTTGCGCTTAACGTCTTCACTAAGGAGTGGCAAAGCGTTTTCAAGCGCCGTTTTTACCCATTTTAAAGTGCCTATAACGCTTTCGTAAATCATTATATTTAGCGACTTATTAGGGTTTTCGTAGTTTTTAAGCGTTTTTTCTAAAACGACGTTTACCCCGCCTTCTTCAATGCAAAAAACGTAAAGTTTTGCTACTAATAGGCGAAGTTCAAAATCTTTTCGCTTTTTTCCAAAAACGGTAACAAGGTCGAAAAAGTCTTGGTCTTTTTGCTCGTAGAGTTCTTCAAACGTTTGCTCCATTGCCGTTTGCTTTAAAACGTCGGCACGGAGTTCGTCTATAACTTCAAACTTGCCGTCAAGTTCAGTAAGGTAAAAAAAGCGCCTTAAAAGTTTTGAGCAAAACGAGTGTATGGTGGAAACGTCTGCCCCTTGAACTAGCGATAACTGCTCCTTTAACCTTTGGTCGCCCGTTAAGGCGTACTTTTTAGTTAACCTAGTTTTAAGTTTATCTTTCATTTCTTCGGCGGCGGCTTTTGTAAAAGTTACTGCCAAAACGTTTTCAAGCGAAACGCCGTGGTTTTCAATAAGGTTTAAAATCCTTTCGATAACCACTCGAGTTTTACCCGAACCTGCAGACGCCGAAACGAGCGCGTTGCCGTGAACGTGATTTATAGCCTTTTCCTGCATAGGAGTAAAGGTTAATTTTTCGTTGTTTGTATTAGTTGGCATATTACTCCCCACCCTTTTCTAGCGCATTTGAAATAGTTTCTACGCTAACGCCGTCTTCTTTGCGCTCTAACGAGCCGTTTTCTTCTGAAAACCCACACATTGCAGAGTAACTACAATAAGTGCAAGCCCCCTTGTAAGGAGTTGCAGTTATATACCCGCTTCTAATTTCGTCAACGCACTTTTCACACACTTTTACCGAATATTTTAAGTGGTCGTTAAATTGCTTTTCTGTAAGCGTTTGCGACGAGCCGTGCACTTCACCGTCTTTAGTAAGGGCAACGTTTACGATTTTCGACCTATCTCGTGGTTTTAAATCTCCGTCGGTTGCCATAATTATATCTTTATCGCAAACGGTTTTTCCACTCATTGCAGGCGAAACACCGTCTAAAGAAAACTCATCTTTAACGGAATAATAATACGCGCCCGAAGGTTTTTTACCGTCGCCCGTAAAGGCGTTCATATAAAGGTAAAGTTGAAGTTTATTTCCCGTGTAAAGCCCTTCGGTAGAACTGTTTATAGCGCCCGACTTATAGTCTATAATTCTAACGTAATCGCCGTAATAATCAACCCTATCAACTGCTCCACGAACGCCCACTTCGCCACCTTTGGCGTTGAGTTTTATTGCGGGAATAGTTTTACCGTTACCAAACTCTTTTTCAAAATAAGTTGGAACGAACTTCGAGCGTTTTTGGTTTACAAACACGTCGAAACACACCCTTTTCGCTTCTTTTACGGTGCGTTTAAGCTCAAACTCTAAAACGGGGTTTTGCGCGTTGTATTTGTTTTGCTTATCTTCTTTAATAACGCTTTCTATAATTTCTTCAACGAGCATATCTGAAGATATTTATCGCTTACCCTATCCATATTTTGAACGTAGCGTTCTAACACGGCGTGAAGTAGCGTTCCCGTTTCGTTGGCTTTAACTTCACCCGTTTCCGTTTCGGAAAGTTTAAGTATTTTTTGCCCGTAACTTTTAAAAGGGCAAGAGAAAAACGTTTCTAACGTGGTTGCGCTAATTTCCCCAGAAGTTGCGCTTTTAACATAGGCTTTATCAACGTAAACGTCTTTTTCTTCGTCTTGAAAAAGTTCGTTAGTTTTATCAATTAAATCTTTATAGTTAAGCCCTTCAAGCGCTTCGTAAAACGACGCTACTTTTTTAAGTGCGTTTTTGCTAGAAAGTTTATATTCGGTGTAAGTCGACGCTATTTCACGAAGGGCAGTTTCCCTTGAAGAGTAAGCGCCAAGTTCATACTTTTTATATTCTTCAAGCCCGTTTTCAATTCCGTCTAAAATAGCCTGCCTAGTTAAAACGTTTAGGTTGAATATTTTAGTAACGGACTTTATAAGTTCCGACTTGTAAACGGCGCTTTGCGCGCTATTTACTAGCGAGTACGATAGTTTAAGTTTATCTTCAAAAGAAGTAAGCGCCATTAAAACGCTTTCACGGTCACGGTCGTTAACCACTTTTATTTTAGGCTCTACTATAACGTTGAAACCGTCTAAAACGGCAAGGTCGCCGTCGGTTAAAAGCGAGGTGTCGCTCTGCGTAAAGGGAACGTCGCCGTTAAGCGAGAGGGCGTATAAAACCTTTGCGCCTTTAAGTTTAATATCTTTAAGTTCGCCAACGTAAACGGCGTCGTTTAAAATGGGAATTGCACCTACTTTGGTTGCGTTAAACCCACTTAAAAGCACGTTTTTAAAATCAAGCGCAGTAATTTTACCGCCACCCAAAACGTTTTCCATCTCGCTTAAAACGTCGTTTATTTTAGGCAAAACGTCGTCGTTAAACTCGGCGCTTACAAGTTCGTTTATAGCGCAAAGTTTTTTAGAAAGTTCTTTTACGTTGTTTTCGATATTTAGCGTTTTAATAACGTTAGTTATTGCTTTTATATAATCGGTAACCGTTTTGCACTTTGAAAGTTCTTCGCATAGCGCTATTATTTTAGCCCTATACCCTTCGTAAACGGAAAGATTTTCACTCTCGAAAGTAAACGGCTTTTTAACGGCGTATTTAGAAACGGCGTTTTTGTATATGTACGAAATAAACCCGTCGGCAACTTGTTTGTTTGAAATTAAAACGGCGTGCCCTATAATTTTAACGAACTCTTTAACGGGAACGCCCTTTCTTGCCATATCTAAAAACGATATTATAAACTGCGACAAGGGGTGCTCTGCAAGCGACGACTGTTTTTCGGCGTAAAAAGGTATGTTGTAATCTTTAAAAGTTCTAGTTAAAAGCGGTAGCGTTTCTGCAAGCGAGCCAACTGCTAAAACTATATCTTTATACCTATAACCCGAAAGCCTAACTTCTGAAATTATATCTCTTGCAATAAAGTCTATTTCATCGGCGGTATCGTATGCGCGATAAAGCGATATTTTGTCGGTAGTAAAAGGCTTAAAATCGCTTTTAAAAACGTCGTGACTAAAAAGGTATTTTTTAAGCGCTTCTTTTTCAAAATCTAAACGGGGCGAACTTATTATGCTTGCCCCACCGTCAATTTCTAAAAGCCTGTTTAGCGTTTCGCCCGTGTAAACGGAACTGTTTTCGTCGTAAGGAACAACTGCGTAAACTTCGCTAGCAACTGTGTTTAGCGCTCTAAACACGTCGAACCTTTGGCGTGTTACGGACGGAAAGCCCGATAAAATTATTACTGCACCTTTAAGATTAGGGTCGCCTATTACCGTTTGTGGCATTAGCGAAAGGTAATCGTTCCTATCGTAAAACCCACTATTTAAAACGTATTCGCAATAGGTTTTGTAAATTAAATAAACGTCGCAAAGTTTAGAGCGCAAAGCCCCGTCTTTTAAATGCGTTCCTTCTATAAGCCCGAATAAATCGCTAGGGCTTACTTTTGCGCTTTTAAGTTGCGAAATAAGTTCGTAAAGGGTAAGCGCCATATTAGGACCGAGCGCCGAGCCTTTAAAACAAGAAAGTTCGCTAGTTTTTTCTGCAAGTATTTTTCTAATAAGCATAACCGAACTTTGCTCGGAAAGTATTTTATCGCTAGGGCTAACTGAATAAACGTAACGCCTAAACGTAAAAACGTCAACGTCGAAAAAGCCACCGCCAAGCGCCTTTGCAATTTCAAGTTCGAGCGACAAGTTTATTTTGTCTTCTGAAAAAACTACGCACTTTTTTTGGGCGTCACTTACTTCTTTAACGAGCGTTGCCGTTTTTTTAATTATAGATTCGCTTGTGGGATGGGTAAAAATCTTCAAAGCCGTTCTCCTTTTTCAAGCATTTTAAACTATTTGTTTGCCAAACGGGTGGCACAAGTATAAAATACTTGTATATATTGTAACATAAACTGTAATTTTTGAACACATTTTATTTAACTTTCACAAATTGTTTTTACTTTATTAAAGTTTTGTGCTACAATATTTGCGGAGAGTATTATGAAACGTTTAAAAAAGATTTTAGCGCTTACCTTGGCGCTTGTAACTTCAGTTTTCTTTACGGGTTGTGGAAGCGCCACCCTTTCTAAAGACGGCAACTATTGGTTTAGCGACCCTTCGGCAAGTTTTAAAGCACTTTATAAAGAAGTTTGCGAGTACGACGTTACCGTTACTTCTACCACCTTTTCTTCTAGCACCGAAGTAACTAACCCAAACGGCGTTGTGCTTGAAATAACTTCAGGTAAACTTACCACCACGCTTGAAACTCGTGAAGGCGCAGGCTCTAATAGATATTACCTTTACACTACAGTCCTTAACGTTTCGGGAAATTACCGTTTCCCCGGCGAACCACAAAAAGTTGAGCCGTTTACCGATTCTTACACAACGGTTACCAAGTTTGGCGAAGATTTAGTTCCTATAACCAGCACTAAAACGCAAGATAACAACACGCTTTTAGTTACCGACCAAGCAGGTTACGGCTTGCTTTCTTACAAATATTCGTACGCTATAAACTACGAGGGCACTAACGCCAACGTCACACTTACCGAGTACGACGAGCAAGGCGCGCCACACGACACGCAAAACACCTTTAAAAAATATACGAAAGGCGCTTATATTGATAACAACACACTATTTTTAATACCAAGGCTTTATAACCTTACTTCAGGTTTTTCAAGAACGTTTAAAACTATCGACGTTTTAGGTAACGTAAATAGAGATATGATGTATTACGTTCCCACCGAAGAAGTTGACGTAAAGAATATGCCTGCTTACGAACTTAACGGTATAGTTGGCGAACAAGTACCTTCTGCAAGGCTTTCTATTTCAATTCAAGATACTTATTCAGGCGCAGTTATGGAGTGCTACTACGCAGTTAACAAAGAAGTTGACCGCCACCGTTTAACTAGGTCGTATATAAAAATTAACGACAGTTTAGGTTATCTTTGCTACACCCTTAAAAAAGTTACTATAACCGAATAATAAAAAGGCGTTTACCGAAGTGGTAAACGCTTTTAAATTACTTCTTTTATTATTGCGTAAGGGCTTGCCGTTTCTAAAACGTTTATTAGTTCTTCACTTGTAAGTTCACGCTTATTGCCGTTTGATATTACGGTTACTTCAAGGTGATAATCTTCGCCTATAAGGCGATAAAGCACCTTTACAGGCATATTTTCGTTAATTGCTACTCGCTTTATAGTCTTATACGTTTTAACGCCTAAATAAACGCTTGAATACGTTTTAACGTAATCGCTTCCACCAAACGAAAAAGCGCCCGCTAATATAAAAACTGCAAACAAAAGTAAACTTATATTTACGCTTGTAAAAAGCGAATATATAAACAAAATAATAAGTGCTATTGCAAAGGTAACGGAAATTACTTTTGCAATTTTTTTCGCCTTTTTCCTATCTAGAAAAAGCGATAGCGTTGCAAGCAAAACTCTACCGCCGTCAAGGGGGTAGCACGGCAAAAGGTTGATAACAAATAGCGCAAGCGAAGAAGTTGCCATAAGTTCTGTGTATGGGTAACTATCTGGAACGAGCCACCAAAGCGAAGCGCATAAAAGCCAAGTGCAAATATTTATAAAAGGACCTGCTAGCGCAATTATAATTTCATCTTTATATTTAAGGTTTAGCGCATCGCCTTTAATAATTGCGCCGTAAGGCATTAAAACTATTTTATTAAGTGTATAGCCGTAGCGTTCGCTTGCAAAATAATGGCCAAGTTCGTGAATAACTGCGCTAAAGGTAAACGCCAAAAAGGAAAATACTTTGCCCGTTACGGCAAAGTATAAACCGAATATGAAAAATAAGGGGTGTATAGTAAACTTTAACCCAGCCATACTATTTGGTTACCCGATAACATATAGCCCGTAAGTATAACGTCGCTACTGAACATAGAAACTTTTATTTCATTACTGCTATAACCAACGGGAACGTTTTCATAAACGCTTTCGCCCGTTTGAGCGTAAACGTTTTCAAGCCCCGATATAACGGTGGAAAAACTGTCGCTATGGCTTACGGTAACGGTATAAAGCCCGTCAACTTCACTAATTTGAGTAACCGTTCCTGCGCAAGGCGAATAAACGCTACCACCGTCAACCGTCATAACTCCGTCTTGTAAGGTTACGCTCGCCGTTTTTGACGGAGCGTATGCGCTAAACGTTGTGTAAACGCTATTTCCTAACCCGCCGTTATCGTTAAAAACTGAACGGAATAAAACGTTCATACCACTATCTTCCCAAAAAATGTTGGTAAGTATTATGCTTACTATTAAAACGAACACGGCAACCACTTGCGCCGAAACTATATCAAACCCACCCTTTTTTACCGTGCTAGTAGTTAAAACTTCGCCTTCTTCTACCGCTTTTTTAATAACGGGTTTGGTTTTAAGTTTAATTCTTTTTTTAGCGGGCGATTTTAACGGGGTTACCGTAACCGTTTCGCTCTTTATAACACTAGGCTCAACCTTTTCGGCGTTCACCTTTTCTATAACTTGTTTTTTAACGTCTTTTTTCCTTTTCTTCATAGGCTTAAACACCACGCTAGAACTGTTAACGGGTATTTCAAGCATTTTAACGTAATTTTCGCTCATAACACGTCTCCTTTATCGTTTTTAATAATTTGTATGAAGTTTTTTTAAGGTTTAGAACGAAATAAAATAAAAAATTACGTTTTTAGTATAAAACGCAAAATTATACGCATTATACTTTTGGGAGGTAAAACATGAGAAACGTTAAAGATGCAAAAAACTCCAAGACTTCTAACACTAAACAAAGTGCAAAGAACACGAAGTCAACTAAAGATTGCAAATAATATGAAGAAGAAAAGTTTTAAGTCTGCTTTCGACCCTTTAGGTAGTTATACGGGTATAACCGAAAACGGTGAAAAACCCGTTCAAGATGCAGACGACCTTTAATTGCAATCAAAAAAAGCCCACGTTATCGTGGGCTTTTTTACGCACTTTTTCTAGGAGTTTTTGAACTCTACCGTGAGTAGAGTTGTTTTTAAAAGTAGTATAGTCCATTTTTATACGGTAGAGATATATTTATATAGTTTTGGTATATAATTACGATTAAAGGAGGCAGTTTATGAACTATAAAATATTTACAGATTCTTCTTCGGGACTACCAAAGTCCGTAACTGAAAAATATCCACTTAACGTTATTCCCGTTCCTATGACAATTAACGGTGAAGAAGTTACCGTTAAAAGCGACGACGACGTTTTTTTAAAGAACTTTTATGTAAAACTTCGCGAAAACGCTAGTATGAGCACTTCTTGCGTTAACAAACAAAGTTTTTTAAATAGATTTACCCCAGCCCTTGAAAGTGGTTACGACGTTTTGTATATAGGCTTATCTTCAGGGCTTTCATCAACTATGCAAAACGCTTGCGACGCTAGCAAAGAACTTAAAGAAAAGTTCCCCGCCCGTAGCGTATACATTATTGATTCGCTTAACGCCGCACAGGGCGAAGGTATGCTAGTTTACCTTGCGCTTTTAAAGCAACAAGAAGGTTTTTCGGCAAAAGAAGTTTACGACTATATTACTAGCGTTCGCTTAAACCTTAATAGTTTATTTACAGTTAAAACGCTATTTTACCTTGCAAAAGGCGGAAGAATAAGCAAACTTTCTATGACGGTTGGCACCGTTGTTGACATTAAACCCATTATGCACGTTGACGAAAGGGGTAAACTAGTTGCGCCAAGCAAGGTTATAGGAAGAAAACGTTCAATTTCGCAAATTGCCGAAAACTTTTATAAATCGGTAATAAACCCCGAAGAACAAACGGTGTTTATAGGCCACGGCGACTGCATTGACGACGCTAAATACCTTGCCGAACTTATTTCTAAAAAGGTGCACGTTAAAGAGTTTGTATTTAACTATATAGACCCTATTATTGCCGTTCATAGTGGACCTGACACACTTGCCGTTTTTAGCCTTGGAACTTCACGAGTGCCCGAAAACGCCTTTGTTAATTCAGTGGACTACGTTAGCGAAGCAGTATAATAAAAAACGCTACCTACGTAGCGTTTTTTAGTTTTTTGTTGAGTTTATTTGCAAGCGCAGATGCGCAAATCATTTTAATTATATCAAACGGCAAAAAGGTTATTAAAAGCGTAAGAATAACTTTAAGGTTTAGCCCGCCCGTAGTTACAACCGAGCACCACGGCGCGCCTATTAGGTAAATTATAACCGTTCCTACAAAAAAGGCTAGTGCGTAACGCCAAAACCCACTTTTGTTTTTGATAATTAGCCCCGAAACGAGCGCGCATATAGGGTACGCTAATAAATACCCACCAGTAGGGCCTATTAAAGAGTAAAAACCACCTGAAAAGTTTTGAAAAACGGGAACGCCCACTGCGCCTATAAAAAGGTAAACTAAAACGGATACGGTTGCTTGAAAGGGCGTTAACACGGCGCTTGCTAAAAATATTATAAAGGTTGCAAGCGAAACGCTAACCCCGCTTGGTAAAGGCACTGAAAAAGGCGACACAACGCAAATAAGCGCAGTTAAAATTGCCGTTTTTGCAAGCGCAACTGAAGTTGATTTTTTCATAATAACGTTAAATCTCCCCCGTGCGCCGTTACTACGCCGGTATCCGTTTTTATTAAAAGTTCGCCTAAACCACCTATATCAATAACCGTGCCTAACGTTACGTTATTACCAAAAGTAACCGAAACTTTTTTGTTTATAACAAGCGAATTAGCCTTGTATTCGCTTAAAAAATCAAGCGTTGAAAATGCGCTGTTAAAGTTTGCAATTCCGTTTAAAAGTAAGGCTATAAGACGGTTAATATCAACTAAAAACCCTTCAAGCGCAAGCGAAGTTGCAATATTAGTTAAGTCGTTTGGAAAGGTTTTTTGGTTTACGTTTAAGCCTATTCCCACAATTATTTTATCTACCTTGCCGTTTGAAATTGAAGTTTCGGTTAAAATGCCTGCAAGTTTTTTGTTTGACACGAAAACGTCGTTAACCCACTTGTATGAATACGGAATATTAAACTCTTTTAAAGCGTTACCTATAACGGTTGCAAAGTAAGGGGTTACGAGTGGAAGTTTATCAGTAGATATATTCGGCTTTATTACAGCGCTTAAATAAATACCACCTTCACTTGATATAAAGTTACGGTTTTTAGTGCCACGCCCGTTTGTTTGGCTATTTGCAATAACGGCAAAAATATCGCCGTTACTTTTTATATAGTCCATAGTAGAAGTAACGGTTTTTAAAAGGCAAATATTAAGGGGGCTATTAAGCCCTTTTTTAATTTGTTCTAAACAAGGCGTTTGCATAACTATATTGTACTAAACCACAAGCAAAAAATCAACGCTTTAAAGTAATTTTGTTTGCCGTAGAAAGCAATTTAAAAGGGCTCCCGAAAATGTTTTTAGAATAAAAAGATTTTTGGGAAAAAGGAGCAACTGCGATATAGCCCTACCCTTAACACTTTAAGGGTTGAGAGTTATAGCAAGTTGCGACGCAAGCCCGCAGAAACAAGCACAAGCAGGCTCGACAACAAGGGGCACACAACTAACCTTTTTGGTTGTAGAAAGTGGCATTTTAAGTCGTTAGAGCCAAGCAAGACAAGGCTCGACGGCAAGGCGTTGGGCGTAATTGACCTTGGTGGTCATTACGGTCACGAATTGACGGCAGTTAACGCAGTATTGCGACGGCTATAACGAAATAAAAAGCACCGAAAACGGTGCTTTTTATGTCTTAAAATTAAAGAAGTATTTTTTCGTTAACGTAACTAATAACTTCTTCGACTGACATACGAACTTGTTCCATAGTGTCACGGTCACGAAGGGTTACGGTGCCGTTTTCTAAGGTGTCGAAGTCGATGGTTACACAATAGGGTGTTCCTATTTCGTCTTGACGGCGATAACGCTTACCGATAGAACCTGCTTCATCGTAAGTAACCATAAAGTATTTAGCAAGTTGTTTGTATATTTCTTTCGCCTTTTCGCCAAGGTTTTTCTGTAAGGGTAAAACTGCAACTTTATAAGCGGCGATTGCGGGGTGGAAATGCATAACTACTCTGGTATCGCCACCTTCTAATTCCTGCTCGTCATACGCTTCGCAAAGGGTTGCAAGCATAAGTCTATCTGCACCGATAGAATATTCGATAACGTAAGGAATATATCTTTCGTTAGTGAACGGGTCAAGGTAACCCATTGCTTTGCCAGAATATTCTTGGTGGCGTGAAAGGTCGTAATCGGTACGGTTGTGAATACCGTTAAGTTCAGACCAGCCTATTGGGAAAAGGTATTGAATATCGCAAGCCGCTTTAGCGTAGTGGGCAAGTTTATCGTGGTCGTGATAACGAAGGTGTTCTTCTTTAAAACCAAGCGCAAGCAAGAAGTCTTTTGCCGATTTTTTGTAATATTCGTACCACTCACCGTCGGTACCTTCTTTACAGAACCATTGATGTTCCATTTGTTCAAACTCGATAGTTCTAAAAATGAAGTTACCGGGGGTAATTTCGTTTCTAAACGCCTTACCCACTTGAGCAATACCGAAAGGCACTTTAGCACGGGTGGTGCGTTGAACGTTTAAAAAGTTAACGAACTCGCCTTGCGCAGTTTCGGGGCGAAGGTATATAACGTTAGTAGACTCGTCGGTTACGCCACGCGAAGTTTGGAACATAAGGTTAAAGTTACGAATAGGCGTCCAGTTAAACTTACCGCAGTTAGGGCAAGCAACTTTGTGCTCGTCGATATACGCTTGCATTTCTTCTTGCGTGAGTTTATCGGGGTTAACTTTACCCTTGCTGTGGTTTTCAATAAGGTTATCTGCCCTTTGGCGAGTTTTACATTCCTTACAGTCCATTTTAGGGTCGCTAAACGAAGCGGTGTGACCAGACGCATCCCAAACGCGAGCGTTCATTAAAATAGCGGCGTCTACACCGAAACTGTTTTCGCTTTCTTGAACGAACTTTTTCCACCAAGCGCGTTTAATGTTGTTTTTAACTTCAACGCCAACGGGGCCGTAGTCCCAAGTGTTGCCCATACCGCCGTATATTTCGCTACCGGGGTAGATTATACCGCGAAGTTTGCAAAGGTTAACGATTTTATCCATAGTAACTGCCTTTTTGTCCATAAAGCACCTCGAACGTTATTTTATTTTTATATTTTATATAAAAACCCCACCTTTGTCAACAAAAACCCCACTCTTTTTACTAATTTAAAAAATTACCCCCGTTTTTTGTATTGATATTTATAAAAATATGTGATAAAATATACTAAACTAACATTAAGGGCTTTTATGGAAAACGTTATTGAATCAAAAAACTTTATAGAAGAAATTATAAACGACGAACTTGAAAGGGGCGTTGTAAACGGCGTTCACACCCGTTTCCCCCCAGAACCTAACGGCTATCTTCACATAGGCCACGCTAAAAGTTTGTGCCTTAACTTTGGCACTGCTAAAAAGTACGGTGGCGTGTGCAACCTTTTCTTTGACGACACTAATCCTTCAAAGGAAAAGACGGAGTACGTTAACGCCATTAAAGAAGATATTAAATGGCTTGGTTTTGAGTGGTTTGAGATACACTACGCAAGCGACTTTTTTGAAGATATTTATAACCTTGCAGTTAAACTTATTAAAGACGGTAAGGCTTACGTTTGCGACCTTTCGGCAGAAGAAATTAAAAATACGCGCGGTACTTTAACAGAGCCCGGCGTTGAAAGCCCTTACCGCAACCGTTCGATTGAAGAAAACCTTAAACTTTTTGAAGAAATGAAAAACGGCGTTTATAAAGACGGCGAAAAGGTTTTAAGGGCTAAAATTGATATGGCGTCGCCTAACATCAATATGCGCGACCCCGTTATTTATAGAGTTCTTCACGCAACCCACCACAGAACGGGCGATAAGTGGTGCATTTACCCTATGTACGACTTTGCTCACCCACTTTGCGATAGTATGCAGGGAATTACCCACTCGCTTTGCACGCTTGAGTTTGAAGACCACCGCCCCCTTTACAACTGGTCGGTTGAAAACACGGGCGTTAAGCATAAACCACGCCAAATAGAGTTTGCAAGGCTTAACGTAACAAACACCGTTATGAGCAAACGTTACCTTAAAAAACTCGTTGACGACGGTGCAGTTGAAGGCTGGGACGACCCAAGAATGCCAACTTTAACGGGGCTTAGAAACCGTGGCGTTCCCGCAGAGGCGCTTAAAAACTTCTGCGAAGAAATAGGCGTTGCAAAAGCAAATAGCGAAATTGAAGTTTCGTATTTAGAACACTTTATTAGAGATTATCTTAACTTTAACGCCGAAAGGGCTATGGCAGTTACCGAGCCTATTAAGGTTACCATTTCTAACTACGAAGGCGAAGAAGACGTTGAGTTTGATATAAACCCCAACGACGAAAACGCCGGCAAGCGAAAAGTTAAGTTTACAAAAAACTTGTATATAGACGGCGAGGACTTCTCGCTTAACCCACCACCTAAATATTTTAGGCTTAAACTTGGTGGTTACGTTAGACTTAAAAACGCATATATTATTAAGTGTGACGACGTTGTTTTGGGCGATGACGGTTTAGTTAAAGAAGTTATTTGTTCTTATATTCCCGAAAGCCGTTCAGGTAGCGACACTAGTGGAATTAAGTGCAAAGGTACTATTCAATGGGTTTCAGAGCCTTACGCTAAAGAAGTTGAAGTTAGAAAATACGACTATCTTTTAAAAGACGCCGAGTATTCTGGGCAAGATTTTTCAGAGCGCATGAATTACGATAGCGTTCACACATTTAAAGGCTATATAGAACCGTATTTAGCAACCGCTAACGACGGGGCTTCTTTCCAACTTTTAAGAAAAGGCTATTATAAAAAATCTACTAAAAACGGTAAAATCGTGCTTGGCGAAATCACTTCGCTTAAAGACGGTTTTAAAAAGTAAGGAGTTATTATGTATATTATCGTTGACGTGTTGGCACTTTTATTCGTGCTTGGCTTAACGTTATACGGGCTTAAAGCAGGCTTTTTCAATTCTACTGTCAATTTGCTTTTAGTTATAGTTTGCTTTGCAGGCTCGCTAGTAGCGTCGTATTTTACGGTAACTGAAGTTTTTGCTAAATGGGGCTGGCTTGAAGAAATTACGCTATTTTTCCAAGGAGTTTTAGGAAATAGCAAAATACAAGGTGGGCAAGAAATAGTTGACCTCGTTGCGTATTACCTTGGTCTTGGGCTTTTAATTATAATTACCGCTATCGTTTACGGCGTAGTTTTAAACATAGTAAGAAAGTTAATACTCGGCTTGTTTAAAAAGATTAACTCTGTTGCCTTCTTCGGCTTTTTCGATAAACTTTTAGGTTTTATTATTAACTTTGCTTTATCTGCAGGCATCGTTCTTGCAATTATGGCGTTCTTTTACGTATTTGAAGAAGGTGGCGTTATGTTCACTTACGCTAACGAAGTAATAAGAGCAAGCGAAGTTTTATCGTTTATTCACGACATCAACCCCCTTAACGCATTGTTTAGCGATTTAGGTATTGCAGAAACTCTTACTAATTTATTTACTTCAATGTAAAATAAAACCGACCTTTTACGGTCGGTTTTTTATTGCGCTTTTTCAGTTTGTTTAACGCTTTCAGTTTTATAGTTTTTTAAAAACAAGTCTTTACACGAAATATAAACGGGCTTTTCTTGGGGTTTTACGTTAACCGTTTCAAAACACCAAGCGTATAATTTATCAATAAGTTTCATAGTGGTTTCTCCTTTTACACCACTATTTTATTAAACTAAATATGCCAAATGCCTGTCATATTATAAAAGATTTTGTAAAAATATTTATTTTTTTGGAAGTAAAGCACGCCAAACGGCGCGCTTTTTAATCTTTTATTTTTTGGTATAACCTACAATGGCAAAAACCTTCGAAATTAGGGTCGGCAATCTGGTCGCGAAACTCTTTGCACATACAAACGTTTTCGGGGGTTTTTTGAAGTCTGCACGGGCAATACCCGTCTTTTTTCTTTAAGCCTTCACGTATTGCGCTAACGATTTTTTCATCGGGATTAAATATAATTTTCATAAATATCTCCTTTTTTATTGACTAAACTTATAAAATGTAATACACTTTTTATATGGAAAGTAAAATTATTTTGAACTACACCCCGTCTTGTAGCGACCTTAGCGTGTACGACGGGTTTTACGTTAATAGTTTAGAGCACAATTTAAGCCTTTTTATAGGCAAAGAACTGTTTTTTGACGTTAGAAGTTTAAGCGCAAACGATATTATTAGCGCAAGCACTCAACTAAGCGGACAAAACGCAACTTTTATAGTTGATTCTATTATGCAAGTGGCGTTTATAAAATCGGTAAACCCTAGCGCAAATATTAGTTTTTATTACGAAAAATATTCGCCTAACGTTCTTCCCTTTTTAATAACCAACGGGTTTGAAGTTACCTTTAACTACCCAACGCTTGCGCCCGAACGAGTTAACGAAATGCACAGCGCAGGCATTAAAGTAAACGCAGTTTTTCTTTCTAAAAAAGATGAAGTTGGGGTTTTAAAATACTATAACGTTGACTATATAACGGTTAATGATAGCCTTAAATAAGTTTAATTTCACAGCCTTTTCCGTAAACGGAAAGGCTGTATTTTTTTTCGCCTACTAATAAGGTTTGAGTTATTCCCACAAAACTAGGCAAATCTTTTGTTAAGGCGCTTTTGTTAAAGGCTTTAATAAGACTTTCACGCCTTGTCCACTCGGGGAAAAAATCCTTTTCGCTAACGCCTAAAAAGTTTAGCGTTTTTGGCAGAACTTCTTTAACAAGTTCAACATCTATTCCAACGCTATTAGTTTTAGAAAAAGCAACTGCAACCACGCCGTTTGAGTGCGAAATTGATATATAACCGCCTTCTATAACGGGCTTTCCACTTTCTAAAAAAGTTACGGGTGGAAGTTGCTCTTTAAACACCGAATAATACTTTTTTAAAAGCAAACTCCACGCCGTTTTAGAAAGTGGGGTTTTTGCGTGCTCTTCTATATTTTTAGGCAAGTTAGAAATCTCGACTTCTTTACTATAAGAGTAATATATCATTTTAAAATCCTTAAAGCGTTGGTAACTACGAATAAACTACTTAAACTCATTGCAAGCGACGCTATCATTGGGTTTAAAAGTATGCCAAGGGGATATAAAACGCCCATAGCAAGCGGAATACCTAGCGCGTTATATATAAACGCCCAAAACAGATTTTGCTTTATTATACGCCTTGTTTTCTTGCCAACTTTAATCGCCTTAGAAACTGCCGTTAAATCGCCGTTTAGAAGTATTACGTCGCTTGACTCGGTCGTAACGTCTGCACCCGTTGAAACGGCAAAAGAAACGCTTGCCACGGCTACGGCAGGGCTATCGTTAACCCCGTCGCCAACAAAGGCAACAACGCCCGACTTTTTATATTCTTTAACTACTTCTGCCTTTTGCTCGGGAAGAACTTCGGCGTAATATTCGTCTATTAAAAGTTCGTTTTTAACAAGATTAGTAACAACGTTGTTATCGCCTGAAAGTAAAACCGTTTTAACGCCTAATTCTTTAAGGTCTTTAACGGCTTGTAACGACGTGGGCTTTAAGGTGTCGAAAACTTCTATAAAGCCAAGCGTAACGCCGTTTTTCTCTACGAAAAGCACGGTTTTTTTGTTTTCTAGCGCAACTTGCGCTTTAACAAAAACTTCTTCGCTATAACAAACGAAAGACTTATTTCCTATTTTATAATTATTGCCGTTTACCGTGCCTAAAACGCCTTTACCCGTAACGGAAAGGTAGTTTGAAACTTCGTATTTAGGCTCGATATAATTTGTAACTGCACTAGCAAGCGGGTGGCTTGATAAACTTTCTACGCTAGAAACTTCTTTTAGTTCTTCTTCGTTAAGCCCGTAAACCCCACCAACTTTAACTTCGCCTTGCGTAACCGTTCCCGTTTTATCCATAACGCAAACGTTTACTAGCCCTAAAATCTCTAATACTTCGGCATTTTTAACAAGCACGCCGTTACTTGCAAGCCTACCCGTTGCAACGGTAACTGCAACCGGCGTTGCAAGCCCAAGCGCACACGGGCAAGAAATTACTAAAACGGATATTGCGCGCGACAAGCAAAAATCGAAAGGCTTTCCTATAATAAGCCAAACTATAAGCGTTAAAATTGAAAGCGCCGTTACCGTTGGCACGAATATTCCACTAATTTTATCGGCAAGGCGTTGAATAGGCGCTTTTGACGCTTCGGCATTTAAAACGTAGTCTATAATTTTAGATAAAACGGTATCTTCATCGGTTGCAGTTACTCTAACTTGCAAATACCCCGAAGTTAACGTTGTTGCCGTTTTAACTTCGCTATTTTCGCACTTATAAACGGGCATACTCTCGCCCGTTAACGACGATTCGTTTACCAAGCCTTCGCCTTTTATAACCACACCGTCACACGGGAAGGAATTACCTTCTTTTACAGCAACGACGTCGCCCACCTTTAAACTTGAAACGCTAACTTCGCTTTCAACGCCGTTTATAATAACGGTTGCAACGTTAGGCACTAGTTTTTTAAGTTTTTTAGTTGCGCTTTCAGTTCTTTTTTTGGCTTTTTCTTCAAGCACTTTACCTATCGTTACTAGCGTTAAAATCATAGCCGACGATTCAAGATATAAACTGTGAAGGTAAGTGTTTATAATTTCTGCGTTTGATACCGTTTTTCCATAAATTATCATAGCAAGCGCAAACACGCCGTAAAGATAACTTGCACCCGAACCAAGCGCCACCAAACTATCCATATTAGGCGCTTTGTTTATAACGGCTTTAAACCCGTTAATAAAAAACTTTCTATTAAGTATTAAAACGGGGGTTGCTAGCGCTAACTGAATAGTTACGAGTATTACCGCCCCACCTTCACCCTTTAAAAAGTTTGGAAAGGGAAGTTTAAGCATTTGCCCCATTGAAAAATACATTAAAATTACAAGTAATATAATAGATGGAATAAGCCTTGAATTAACGCTTTCAGGTTGAACGCCCACATTATCCTTATATAAATAGGCTTTAAAACCCGCCTTTTTTACAGCAGAAAAAATATCGCCGTTTGAAAACTCACCGTCAACGACAAGAAGTTTTTCAGTTAAGTTAACGCTTGCGCTAGTAACGCCTTGAACGCGAGAAACGGCACGTTCTACTGCATTTGAGCAAGCCGAGCAAGACATTCCTATTACCGTATATTTCTTCTTCATAATAGCTCCTTTTTTGTTATTATAAACCAAATAAAAGTTTTTATCAAGAAAAAAATATTTAAAATTACCAATAAAACGGCAAACGTTAATTGTATCATAGGCAAGAAACGCAACTAGCGTAAAGGAGAAATACTATGAAAAAACTTTTATCACTTTTTATTTGCTTATGCTTAGCAGTTCCCCTTGCAACGTCGCTTACAGGTTGTAAGAAAGACGATTCTTCAAAGGTTATGAACTTATCGCTTAACCCATCCGTTGAATTCGTTTTAGACAGTAACGACAAGGTTGTTTCGGTTAACGCAACTAACGACGAAGGCAACTTCATTATTGCAAACGCAACTTTCGTTGGCCTTTCTAAAGAAGACGCTACCGAACTCTTTATTGAAGTTAGCGAAGAAAACGGCTTTATAGTAAAGGGAAGTTCTGGCGAAAACGAACTTAAAATAGAAGTTTCGGGCGAAAGCGCTGAAAAGATTTATAACGACGTTAAGGCTGCCGCTAACGAATACTTAGCAACCCTTGACAACGTTTCTGTTTCTATCACGTTTGACGAAACTACCGTTGAAGAACTTAAATCGCTCGTTAAAGAGTGCATGCAAGAACTTACTTCTAAAGAAGTTGACGCTCTTACTGAAGAAGAACTCGTTCAAAAAATAGAAGAATCAAGGCAAGAAACTAAAAACCTTTACTCTCAAGAACTTAAAGACCTTTACTATCAAGAACGTGCAGTTGAAATACTCAACGCTAAACTTGAAAAGGTTAAAGAACTTGCAAGCCAAGGCTCTCAAATGGTATCGTCGTTTGTTAGCACGCTTACTACCACTGCTCAAACTATGATTTCTAAACTTCAAGAGTTTAAAAACACTTTCGTTCAAAACTACCTTGACCCAAATAGCCAGTATCAAATTAAAATGCAAGAATTCATTTCTGCTAAAAAAGAACTTTTAGAACAAAGACTTGCAGGCGCTAGCGAATTTATTTTAAACGCTAAAGAACTTGCTGTTGCCACTGCTGAATCGGCACTTGAAATAGCAAAAGCCGGCGCACAAGCAGCCATTTCTGCACTCGACCTTGCTATTAACACCGCAGTTACTACTATAAACAACACTATCGACTCGATAGTTAACCTTATCGAAGTTAAGGCAAGCGAAATTACCACTGCAATAAACAACGCTAAATTAGAAGTTAAGGCAGACTTTAGTACCGAATACGGCGCATACATTACCGTTAACTACTGGAACGGTTTAAAGCCCGAAACTGAAACGGCTTAATAAAAACGAAAAACTCTCACTTTTGTGAGAGTTTTTTTATTTTGCTTAACTGTTTAGCATGTTTAATATTTTGTTTGCAACGCTCGATGCGTTTTTAAGTTTTTCAAATATTTCGCTTTCAGTTTTACTTTCTAAATACCCGTTAACTTCTAAAGTAACGTCGCCACTATAACCTATTTCTTTAAGCGCGTTTATAACGGCGTTAAAGTCTATTTTCATAGTAAAAGGAAGCCCGTGGCAATCGTATAATAAATCGTTATCGTGAATATGCAGTGCGCCTATTCTATCGGCAAGCGTTTTAATCATTAAAACGGCAGACGTATCAAGCCCTTTCATTTCGGCGTGACCTATATCTAAACACGCAGTAAAATACGGGTCGGAAACAAAGTCGATATACTCTTTAAACTCGTTATGATGCGAGCAAGCAGCAGTTTTTGCATGCCCTTCGTCGTAATTCCAGTTCCACATATTTTCGGTGGCTATTTTAACGCCGTGCTCTTTTGCAAAGGGTAAAAGGTCTTTATACATTTGGGCGTTTTCTATAAGCGAGCCGTTGTTGATAGGGTGAACGACGCATATTTTAGCGCCTGCTATCGCCGAACATTCTATTGCGCGCTTTATAATTTTGTCGGTCTTATTAAGGCACGTTGGAAAGGGAGCGTGCGCCTGATTGCAAACAATGCCGTTATCTTCACCTATTTTTCTTAACCTTTTAGAAAAACTAGCGTAATTATCACTTGCCAAAGTGTGGTCGGTGTATTCTATTAAGCGTATTTCGTGGTTAAACTTAGTCATAGCAAACATGCTATAGTCCCAAGCTCCAAAGCCCGATTTAGCAACTAATTCTACCGCCCTTTCTTCGCCTATAACTTTTGATATTTCACCTATTTCAGTTGACGTAACCATAACCTTTCTCCTTATAGGTATTATAACGCTTTTTTACGGCTTTTTCAATAATTATTTGCTTTTTGCATCAAAAATAACGTTGCAAATATCGCTTGCAAACTCGTGTTCGTGCGAAACTAGTATTATTGCGCCTTCGTAAGCAATTAGCGCCTTTTTAAGCGCGTCTTTCGCCCTAACGTCTAAATGGTTGGTAGGCTCGTCTAAAATAAGCACGTTCGACGGGGTGTTGTTTAAAACGGAAAGTTTTGCCCTTACTTGCTCGCCACCACTCATATCGGTTATAAGTTTAGTTGCAAGTTCGCCTTTAAGCCCAACTTTTGCAAGTTCTTGGCGTTGCTCCTTTACGTTTGCTCTTGGGAAAAAGTGGCTAAAATAATACATTGCGTTTTCGCCCATACCATCAAAGTTAAGTTCTTGTTCAAGATACGCTATTTTAGTTGCAACGTGAAAATTAAACGAGCCTTTTCTTGCAGGTATTTTTCTAAGCAAAGTTTTTATTAGCGTGGTTTTTCCAACGCCGTTAGTGCCCCTTACCCAAAGTTTATCGCTACTTTTAAGGTGGAGTGATATGGGCGGAATAAGAGTTTTGTCGTAGCCGACTTCAAGGTCTTTTATAATTAGAAAATCTTTACTGTTTAACTGTATATACGGAAAATTAAAAACTGCGTCGTGCACCGAAAGTGGCTTTTGCATAACTTCAATTCTATCAAGCATTTTCTTTCTTGAATTAGCCATGCCTGCAGTTGCCGCACGCGCGCCGTTTTTGGCAATATATTCCTTCATTTTTTTAATTTCTTGTTGTTGGCGATTATACTCGTCTTCATACTGCTTGGCATTCATTTCACGCTGGCTTGAAAACTCGGTATAATTTCCTGAATATTTTTTAATATTGCCGTTTTCTATATTTATAATAAACTTGCACACGCTATCTAAAAACGAAACGTCGTGCGAGATGACCATAAAGGTTTTTTTATAGGCGTTAAGGTATTTTTTAAGCCACTCTATATGCTCAATATCTAAAAAGTTAGTTGGCTCGTCAAGAAGCATAACGTCTACTTCTTCAAGAAGTAATTTAGAAAGCATTACCTTTGCTCTTTCGCCACCTGAAAGCCTTGATATAGGCGCATCCATAAACTCGCTACCTATACCTAAACCACCTGCAACTTTTTTAATTTTACTATCTAAATCGTAAAATCCAGCATTATCGAGTTCGTCTTGCATGCGCGACGACTTGTTTATAAGCCTATCAAGTTCGTCTGCATCTAGGGTTTCGCCCATTTTTTCGTAAAGTTTTTCAAGGCGAGCAGATATTTCATATAAATAATCAAAGGCGTGGCGCAAATATTCTATAACCGTTTGCGTTCTTTCTATATCGGCGTGTTGGTCAAGATAACCCCAGCGCATACCAGAAGACTTTAAAACTTCACCGTCGTCTTGCGAAAGTTTGCCTGCAATTATATTTATAAACGTTGTTTTACCCGCTCCGTTAAGACCAACAACGCCTAAATGCTCGCCGTTGTTAATTTGAAGCGAAGCGTTTTGGAATAAATATCTATCATCATAACGATGGGTAAGATTTCTTATTTCTAAAATACTCATAACTATTAAAATATATAAGATTTAAAAGTTTTAGTCAAGTTATTTGCAAAAAGAGCAAAGTTGTGTTATTATTTATTTATGAATAATAAATGCTGTAAAAAATATAAGTTTAAGTTTCCACCACTTTGGATTGTTATTGCGTGCGTTGGGCTTGTAATAGCAATTTCGGCAGTTGTAATAAACGCTTTAAGGTTTATAGGCTATTTCGAGCGTAACGAAGACCCTGGTGCTTACGGCTATATGTCGCTAATACTTGCTATTTTAATTTGCTTAACGTTTATAGTTTTGCTTGTTACGGCAGTAATTAGTTCTTATTACGAAATAACAAGTAGCCAAGTAATTTTGCGTTGGGGCTTAATTAAAAACGTAATTGATATTAGCGAAGTTAAAGAAATAAAATATTTAACCGTTTCTAAAAACCTTAACCTTACTTTTAACGACGATAGTTATTTCGTTATAATTATAGGCGAAACTTGGAAAGAAGATTTTATTAACGAACTTAAAGAAAAGTTTCCTAAAATACCCTTTATTCAAGAAACTGAAGACCCTAATGAAAAAAAGTAAAATAAAAAACACCCACAAGTTTGTGGGTGTTTTCTTTTACGGTTTTTTATTAAACGGCAGGAACGAAGAAGTAAGCAAGGAATAATACAGTTACTATTATAGCAATAACAGAAACGTTCCAAGTGGGTTTTTCCTTCTTGTCGATAGCGTATTTAACAAGTTTAATAAGGTATTCAAGGGTGCTCATTAAAACGTAAGAAACAAGACCAACGCCAATACCTTTAGTGATAGAGTACGCAAGTACCATAACGCTAATAGTTAAGAACGCCGAGGTTGCACCGATAGCATCGCTAAAATCAACAGATTTAACGTTGTTTTTCATCATAAGAACGCCAACGTAAACGAGTGCAGATGCAGTAGCGGCACCAGGAATAACTGCAAAGAGTGGCATTGCAAAGGTTGCTAAGAAGAATAAGCAAGCAACGGTGAACGCGGTAAGACCAGTTCTACCACCAGCCGAAACGCCTGCGCCTGATTCAACGAAAGTAGTAACGGTTGAAGTACCAAGCATAGCACCCGAGCAAGTAGCAACGGCATCAGCTATCATAATTTTGTCGTAGTTGCGGGGTTTGTTGTTTTCGTCAGATAATATTCTGTTACCACCACAGCAACCAACTATAGTACCCATAGTGTCGAACATATCAATCATGCACATGGTAATTACAAGCATTATAACGGTAAATACTGAAACGCCTTCGGGAAGCAAACCGTTTTTGAATACGGTAGTGAACGAGAAGAATACACTCTTATCACCAAAGAAGTTAGCCCAGTTTTCCCAGAACTTCCAAGAAATACCATCTTGAGTGCCTGCAAGAACAGAAAGGTCGGTAACGCCAACGAAGCAACCGATAATAGTAGCGGCTAAAATACCAAAAATAACCGAACCTTTAACGTTAAGTTTATCAAGAATTGCTATAACGCCAAGACCTATAAAGCAAACTAATGCGTTAGCTACGTTAATATCGAATTTAGAGAAAAGAATAAGGTCGCCTAAAGTATAAGGATTATCAACGATAATTTTTGCACCTTGGAAACCAATATATGCAATGAATAAGCCAATACCAACTGAAATTGCACTTCTTACAGGAACAGGCATACCGTCGAACACAAGTTCACGGAAGGTTTTTCCGTTAATCTTTATAAGAGTAAGGGCAAGGAATACAAGACCCGAAATTAAAACGAGCATAAACGCTTGACCTAAACTGAATTGATCACCGTAAGTAGTAACCGCACCTGCGCCTACTAAACCACCGAGTAACGAGTTAAGACCCATACCCGAAGCTTGTGCAAGTGGCATTTTAGCAACGAAAGCTAAAAGTAAAGTACCGATAATAGCGCCGAGCGCAGTTGCCATAAATACTGAAGGCCAGTAAGCGTCTGCTCTATTGAAACCTAAAATCTGGTCCGGGTTAACCGTTAAAATGTAAGCCATTGCAAGGAAGGTAACTAAACCTGCAACGATTTCAGTTTTAACGTTAGTTTGCTTTTCTTCGGCATTAAATCCAAGAAGTTTAGCAAACTTGGTTTGTGAAAACTTATCCATCTAAAAATCCTCCTATTAGTGCTTGTAGCACAAATTATGTTTACATTTTACTACTTTTAAAATTATATTTCAACAGTTTTGTGAAAAAACTTTCACAATTTTACATTTTATTTATATAAAATGAAAAAAGCGTGCTAGGTAGCACGCTTTTAATATTTAATTATCCAATAAGTTTAAACTTTATAAGTAAGCCTATAACAGCCGCTATAATAACAAGAACAGGTAAAACGTAAGTTAAATACGGCTTCATCCATTTTTGCACTTTTAAGCCCTTACCGGTGTTTGCTTCTTTTTCAAAGTTTTCATATCCCCAACCTTTTTTAGTAACGCAGAATAAAACGTAGCAAAGCGAACCAAGTGGCAATAATACGTAAGAAACCAAGAAGTCTTCCATATCCATAATATCGCCTATTCCCGGTATTCTCACACCCGACCAAACACTTAAACCAAGAACGCATGGTATTGAAAGAACTAATATTATAGCGCCCATTATTAAGCACGATTTCTTTCTTGACCACCCGAAAATGTCTTGCGCGCAAGCAAATATATTTTCAAACACGGCAAAAATAGTTGAAAGCGCCGCAAACGATAAAAATACAAAGAATAACGCACCGATAAACACGCCAAGGCCTTGCGGTTGAATACTGTTAAATATGTTAGGGAATACCATAAATATAAATCCGCCACCTTCGTCAACAACGCCACCATTATAAGTAAAGCAAGCAGGGAAAATAATTAAACCTGAAACGAGCGCAACGAAAGTATCAAGACCGGTAATCATAATAGACTCGCCAAGAAGCGAACGGTCTTTAGATAAATAACTTCCAAATATTGCCATTGAGCCTATGCCTAATGAAAGCGTGAAGAACGCTTGAGATAACGCACCCGCTATAACGTTTGCAAGTTTTGGGAAGGTGTTTACTTTAGAAAAATCTGGAACTAAATAGAACATTAAGCCTTCTTTAGCCCCGTCAAGCGTGAGCGAATAAATAGCCAACCCAACCATAATAATAAGAAGGGCAACCATCATAATTTTGCTAACTTTTTCGAGACTGTTTTTAACACCGAATATACAAACCACAACGCCTATTACAACTACTATTGCTACGAATAAAAGTTGCGTCCAGTGGTCTTGAAGCATAAGTGGGAACTGCGCCCCTACTTGTTCGGGTGTAAGCCCAGAAAACGTTCCGCCCAAAGTTTTAACGAAGTATTGAAGTAGCCAAGCGGTAACGGTTGTGTAAAACATCATAAGCACGATATTTCCACCAAAAGCTGCGTAACCGTGAATATGCCATTTTTGACCGGGCTTTTCAAGTTTTTGGTAAAGCATTGCGGGGCTTTTTTGCGACGCTCTGCCAAGTGAAAACTCCATAGTCATAATGGGAACGCCGAATATTACTAAAAATATAAGGTATATTAAAACGAATATACCACCACCGTATTGACCTGCCATATACGGAAACTTCCACACGTTGCCAACGCCTATTGCGCAACCTGCCGATAAAAGTATAAAGCCAAGCCTACTGCCAAGTTTTTCTCTTTCCATAAAAAACTCCTTTCGTGTTTTTAATAATTTTATCACTAAACGTAAAAATAATCAACACAAATATAATATTTTTACTACTTTGTAAAAAAATTGCTTATTAAAAACCATAAAGCAACAAGCGCCCCCACCCAACCTATTATAGGATAAACCGTTGAAATTAAGCGTGAAAAACCTATAAAACCTAGCCCGCAAGCACATAAAATCGTTGTAATTTTAGGCGTTATTTTATTAGTTTTAAGTAGCGCTCCAAGGTGAGAAGAAGCAAGCGAAAAGGCGTTTAAAAGCATAACTATACTTATAAAAATATACAGTGGTAAGCAAAGCGATTTTATTGCGCACACAAGTGGAAGTTCGGCGTTTAAACACCCTTTAAAACACAATAGCAAAACGGCAACGAGTAGCGATAAAATTAAAAGTATTAGCCCCATAGTTATAAGTGAACACGCCTTTTTAAAAGGCGGATTATACGCTTTGTTTTGCTTTTTTAAAACCGATATAGCGCACGCCGAATTAAAGCCCGCATAAGTGAGTGCCGAAACAAAAACGTTTGGTAAAAACGGGCTTATAGGGTGGTTATTTAAAGTTAAATCTACTTTAAATCCGTTTTTATAAAACGCTAAAAACGCACAAAATAAAAGCCCTATAAGTAACACGGGAAGTGAAAGTTTTAAAGTTTTAGTTACTGCACTTAACGGCTTAAACGAGTAAAGTAAAATTAAAATTGAAAAAATAGCCGAGCAAACGTTTTTATTAAAGCCCGTTATATAACTTAACAGTTCGCCAGAGCCCGATATTGTTACGCTTATAATTAAAAAGGAAAGCGTTTTTTCTAGAATTGAAAGTGAAAAGTTTGTCGTTTTATTTTTAGTTTGAAAACGGGTTATTATAGCGCCACTAAACAAAACGGTTAAAGTGCAGTTTAAAACTAGCCCCCACACCCAACCTTTATAAGATAAGAAAAAAAGGGCGGTTTCTTTGCCGGACAAAAACCCCACCCCAACAAAAACGAACGCCGTTAAAAATGCTAAACGTAAAACCCCACTTTGCATATAAAACTATATGCCCACGCATTAACTATTATTCTACCCCATCCACGCCGTATTAACTGATATTTTAAGCCGTTAGAGCCGAGCAAGACAAGGCTCGACGGCAAGGCGTTGGGCGTAATTGACCTTTTTGGTCATTACGGTCACGAATTGACGGCAGTTAACGCAGTATTGCGACGGCTATAACGAAATAAAAAAGCGTGGCATCTAGCCACGCTTTTTTGTGTCTTAAAACTTTTAAGCCCGTAGAAACAAGTTAGGCGAGGCTCGCAATTTTTGTTAGTTGTAGAAAGTGATATTTTAAGACGTTAGAAGCGAGCGAGAGAAGGCTCGCAATTTTTGTTGGTTGTAGAAAGTGATATTTTAAGACGTTAGAAGCGAGCGAGAGAAGGCTCGCGAAAAGGTACGGACACGATTGACCTTTGTGGTCATCGGGGTCGTAACTTTGAAGCAGAAACGCACTATCGCGACGCTTATAACGAAATAAAAGCACCGAAAACGGTGCTTTTATTGTACTTAAAATTAGAGGATTTCCAAGTTCTTTTTAAATATACGCCTGAAATCTGGTTGAGAAGAAAGCGCGTCTTTAATTTCTAAAGTTGCATCGCTGGATAAAACGGTTTTCATAATAACGGAATCACCCAAAACGTCACAACTTAAACTTTCAACGCTACTGCTCATAGACCTATCAAGGCTAACGGCTATGCGAAGCATAATGCCGAGTTTTCTTATAAGATCAACGTCTTCTTCACTGATGAACTCTTTATATTTAATAAGGTCTGCCATAGAAAAATCGTCGTTTTTATAATTTGATACGACAAGCGCGGCAAGAACTATTTCACGTTGACTAATTCCGTATAAACTAGAGTTTAAAATAAGGTAACTAGTGTGCTTTTGATAATCGTAATACTTAATACTAGTTCCCGCATCGTGAAGATACGCAGCAACCTTTAATATTTTAAGGGCTTGGCGTGGGAACTTGTGAAGAACGTGCATTTGCTTAAAAAGTTGAACTGAAAGGTTAACTACTTGTTCGCAGTGCTTTTCGTTACACTTGTAATATTTTACTAGCGTTTGAAGGCTGTAAGTTAAAACGTCGCTAATAGGTTTTTCAACCGTCATAGGAACGGCGTAGTTAAACATAATGCCTTCACGCAAGCCACAAGCCGATATAGTCATTTTTTCAAAGCCGAGATATTTTATAAATGCGTGAGCAACTGCAAACGCAGAAGGTAAAAGGTCGGCACGCTTTGACGAAATGCCCTTTATGCGCTTTTTCTTATCAAGGTCGAGCGATTTAAGCATTTCGTAAACGGAAACAAACTCTTCAGTTTCGACAACGTAGTTATGAATAAGCGGAAGTTGACACTTCTTTTTCATTTTAACTATTTTGCAAAGGTTTCTAAAACTACCACCACAACCTATAAGTTGAGTTTCGGGGTCGATTTCTTTAAGCCACTCTATTTGAGATAATTGTTCGGTTATAAACTCTTCTATCTTTTTAGCCTGTTCTTCGCCCGAAAGATTATCGCTTGCAAAAAGTTCGGTAAGGGTTACCGCGCCGAACGGAAGCGTTTCAAAGTGAAGAAGATTGCGCCTATTGTAGTAAATAACCTTGGTTGAGCCACCACCTATTTCTATAATGAGCCCCTTAGAAACGTCCATAGTGTTTATAACGCCACGATAAACGTAAGTTGCTTCTTCTTCGGCGGTTAATACTTTAAGTTTAATACCCGTTGTTGCAACTATTTCGTCAAGGAAACTGCGTTGATTTTTCGCACGGCGAACTGCCGCAGTTGCTACGGCTATAATTCTTTCTATTTCGTAAGCATCGCAAAGTTTTCTAAACATTTTAAGGGTTTTAATAGTCTCTGCCACGCGTGAAGGTTGCAAAAACCCGTCCCTTTCCATATCTTGACCTAAGCGAACGCTTTCTTTTAACTGGTCTATAACGACAAAGTGCCCGTCGCCTAACATTTCGACGATGACGAGCCTTGCGGTATTAGAACCTAAATCGATAATTCCTATTCTTTCCACTCTAGTTACCTCATAATTTAAAGCCCTTTAAGCGAGCAAAAGTTTTAGTATTGTTAATTATACACTAAACTTTCAATCTTTTCAATACCCATTTGAAAAAAAATCGACTTTTTACAACTTTTTTAAGGCTTTTACAAGGTTATGCGCTATATTTTTTAAGTTTTTTGGCTATGGTTGGAGATAAAAATTGAACTACCGAGAGCGCAACTAAAAACACGCCGAACGCACGCTTTAAAACGCCTGCGTTTATTATTGAAGATAGCACCGAGCCACCTATTGCAAATAAAACGGCGGGAACTATAACGAAAAGTATTCCTTTTAGGTTTACTAGTTTGTTTTTAAAGTGAAGTATTAAAGAGACTATTGCCATAGGCAAAAACGATATTAAGTTTAGCCCCTGCGCACCGAGTTGCGAAACGGATAAAAATATAGTTAGAACGGGAATTAAAATAGTTCCGCCACCCATACCCATGCCACCAAGCACGCCAGACAGTGCGCTTGCAATAAAAAACCAAACGTAATTAAGCATATGTAAAAAAATTAGCCTATTATCATTTTAACGCCCGCAACGAGCATAACTACCGCAAATATTTTTGCAAGTGCGCTGGGCTTTATTTTTTTAAGAAGTAGCGCGCCGACAACACCGCCGACCGTTACCCCAACGGCAACCACTATTAGCGTTATAATTTCCACGTTAAACGAGCCACTTATAAAGTAGGTTACAACGCTAACTGCAGTTACGGGCAAAATAACGGCTATAGCCGTTGCGTGCGAAACTTTTTCGTTAAATCCTAAAATTAAAGTGAGCATAGGAACTACAATCATTCCACCGCCACCACCGAAAAATCCGTTTACAAAACCCGTGACCGAGCCTATTAAAATAAGTAAAGCAATTTTCTTTTTGGACATACTTATATTGTAGTCAGTTTTTAAAAAATATTGCACCTTCCAGCCTTGAAAAGCAAAAAATTAAGTTCAATTTGCGAAAACGGCGTGTAATTTTGGCGATTTTGCTCTACAAAATTAAAAAATAGGGCTTGAAGTATTGATTTTTTGAAAAAAATGCTTTATACTTATTTAGAATAAATAAACAAAGTGGGCGCGCGTATATGCTCGCGATTATAAATACGAGGGACTTATGTACTTAAAAACACAATTCAAACTCAAAAGATTTTTAATAGCAATGCTCGCAATGATGATGGCAATTATGCTTGCATTTTCGGTTGCGTGTAAAGCCGACAATGACGACGGTGGCGACGACGATGACGACGATTCTTCAACGACCACCACTATTACCGACTATCAATCGATTAAAAACGGTGACTTTGAGTTTTCTACGGATGAAAAAACCACTTATCCGTACTGGGCTTCGATTAACTGGTCGAAAAGCGTTGATACCGACGCTACTAACGCACCCGCATCTTCAGGCACTTCTGGTATAATCGACACTAGTAGCGACGTTTATTCGAAGTTAAGTTCAAAAAACAAACCTACCGATAGCGCAACGGGTAACATTATTAACCCTAGAACGCCTTACTATTACGGTTTAGTTGCTAACGAATACGATTACGATGATGAAGACAAGCGTGCTAACGCTCAAACCGCAGGTACTAAAGTTTTAATGATTAACAACAAGCACCGCGATATAAACGGGCTTGGTACTGCGCAAAAGTTTAAAAGTTCTTCAACCTTAACCGTTTCGGAAGGCAGTTACGCAGTTTTATCGTTTTGGGTAAACACTATAAACCTTAAAACTCTTAACTCAACCAAAACCCCCGGCGCATACGCTTTATTAACTAGTTCGATAGGTTCTGAAGCGTATAACAAGTTTACGCTTGACGGAATTAACACAAACGGCGAATGGGCAAAGTTCTCTTTCTATATCGAAGGTTCTGAACTCGGTGCAGTTTCACTCTCGCTTACTTTCGGTCTTGGTCGTGGTAACGGAACCGACACTAACGACTTCGTTGAAGGTTTTGCATACTTTGATAACGTTACTTTAAAAACCATTACCAAAGCAGAGTACCTTGCAAACGTTTCAACCGAATACGATTGCGAATCTATTCCCGAATACGTAAACGCCCCCACTTCTTACGCAGATAACGGCGCAGAGAAAAATTACGCCGACGCTAACGCTTCGTTATACACTAGCACCGATTACAAGTTCAATTACGCTACTTTAGGCGACGGTGTTACTCAAGTTAACGGCACTATTAGTTACAACGAAACCGACCCCGGTTACGATTACTCTACTTCAAACTTTACTAAAGTTGGCGCACTCAGCGAGTTTACCAACGATGAAAAAGCAAAGTTTAACGGCGCGTTTGATAATATTGCAAGCGACATAGCAAACAACCCCTCGCTTATTGCTTTCCACTTTGCAAGACAATCTACTGCAAGTTTTGTATCTGACGTATTATCGATTGAAGGCGATAAATACGACTATATTACCTTCTTTGCAAAAGTAAATGCAAACAACTCAAAATCAGAAGGCCTTAAAGTTGAATTAGTTGACATTCTTAGTTCCGATACCGATAAAGACGTTTCGGCGTTTGCATCTATTACGGCAACCGAAGAACAAGAAAACGGCAGATACGGTGACTGGATTAAGTATAAAATTATAGTTAACAACCCCACAGACAAACTTGCTAAATACCAAATTAAAATTACTTTCGGTTACGACGGCGAGTGGAACGACAGTTACGCACTCCAAACGGGTTACGCAGTAGTTGCAAACCTTTCAATTACTAGTGAAGTTAACGAAAAGTATTATAGCCTAGCAACTGCAAGTTCAACGGTTTCTAAAACTCAAATATACGGCGTGTACACGTCTTATAGCGATATTACGGAAGCCGAAACGGGTAACGACGTTTACAACCTTGCAGTTGATAAAGCGCAAACCTTTGCTATTCAAAACAGGCCCGCAACCAACATTACCGGTTACACCTTTAAAGCAACGGATAAATCTAGCGTAGTTCACGGTTTAATAAACAGTAAATACGTTTCTGGTAGCGTTTACGGTGACGGCTCAACCACCATTACTAACGTTAACGAAATTACTTCGCTTAACGAAGGCGACAATACCTACGCTCAAGTAATGGTGCTTGATAACAAAGTTAAAACTCAATCGCGCTATATTTCAAACAGCAACTACGTTCCCTTAAACGAAATTACTAAAGTTACAGTTAAGGTAAGAGCAACCGGCAACGCCGTAGCAAACGTTTATTTAGTAACTTCGGTTGTTGGTGAAAATAACGATTACGAAGTTCTTAACTTTAAGCCTGATGATAACTTTAACCAAAAAATGCAAGCAACCGTAACTAGCAGTTCTCACACCATAGACGGTTGGACTAACGTTGTGTTCTACGTTGTGGCAGGTAACAAAGATATTCACTTTAGAGTTGAAATTAGAAACGGCGACCGTGATAGCCAAGAAGGCTCTATCGGTGCAATTTACTCAACTGGCGTTATTTATAACAGAGTTGACGCTTCTAAGTACGCTTCTGATAAAAACGCTTATAAGAAAGACTTTGAAAACTTATATCAAGGCAACCCCGACAAAGTGGAATATATGTTTACTAATTACGATGAATATAGAAGAGTTCCCCTTGTAACCAAGAGCCTTGACGAAGATGGAAACGAAGTAACCGAAACTACCTACTTCGAACCTACCGAAGTTTACTTAGGTAACGCGCTCGTTAAGTTCTTCGACTATTCGACTATCGACGTTGAAACCGAAGTTGACAACACTTCTAGTAGCGACGATACTACTACCGACACGGAAGACGAAGAAGAAACTTACGAAGTTAACCCAAGCGCAGCACTTCAAATTACTTCAATAGTAATTGCAATTATTTTAATTGTAGTAATGGCAGTTGTTGTAATTAGAAATATTCTTAAAAAGCGTGCTAAAAAACTTCAAAAAACTCAAGCGTACTACGAAGTTGTTTCCGGCTTTGATAGAGATGCAAGACAAAAAGCGTTTGATAAAATTGCTAGTAAGAAACGCAAAATAGCACTTGCTGAAAAGGATGAAGTTGAATACGACTACGACGAAAGCCAACAAATTGAAGAAGCAGTAGTTGAAGACGTTGAAGAAGCCGAAGAAACTGAAAACGCTAGCGAAGAAATTATTATTGACGAAGTGGTTAACGAAGAAACCGAAGAAACTCAAACTAACGAACCCACTAGCGAAGAATAATTAAACTAAAAAGCACTCCAAACGGAGTGCTTTTTTAATGGTTTAGTTTACCTTTATAATATATAAGGTTTTATCTTCTACCTTAAACTTTATTTCTGCGCCAAAAAGATTTGCGCCGTATTCCCTACCGTCTTTATGATAAGAAGGCCTTGGGTCTTCTTTAAGCGCGCTTATAATTTTGTTTTTCGTTTCGGTTGGAAGTCCGTTTAAAAGATGGGTGTTTTCAACTGCTAGATAATAGTTTATAAAATCTTCGGCATAGCCGTTTTTTGCATCCAAGTGGCAGTCGGTAAAAGTAAGATACGGCTTAATATCGTAAATAGGCGTTCCACTAAGTAGGTCGGCGCCCGAAACGTATAAAACCGTGCCGTTTTCGGTTATTTCTACCCGTTCTAGTTTTACCGAAGAAAGCCCGAGCGAATTAGGCCTAAACGGCGAACGGCTTGCAAATACGCCAACCTTTTTGTTTCCACCAAGCCTAGGCGGTCTTACGGTTAAACGGTATTTGCCACCCGTTTTATCAAACCCGAAAATTAGCCAAAGGTGCGAAAACCCTTCTATTCCCCTAACGGCGTCGGGCGAAGAAAACTCCTTTTCAAAAACTATTTTGCTAACGGTGCTTTCAACCCTACCGCTTTGGCGTGGAACTCCAAACTTTTCGGTATATTCGTTTTGTATTTTGGCAATTACTTTCACGCTTCACCCCTTTTAATTTTACGCTTTTCTCTATTTAAGTGGCGTTCGAAACTCCCGCTATTTATAAACTCGGCTAAACAATACTGTTCAAGAACGGGCACGCTACACGAAAACCCACCAAGCCTTTCTTTATATATAGATAGTAAGTTATCTGGAAGTATCATATACCCAACGCGCATTGAAGGCGATAAACTTTGAGAGAACGTGTTAATGTAAATAACGTTTTCGGGACTTATTGCCTTTAAAGTTTTATAGTGATATTTATCGGTAAAAAACTCGCTCTTATAGTCGTCTTCAACTATATAGCCACCACTTTCCTTTGCCCATAAAGCGTATTCACGCCTTTTTTCAAGCGTGGCAGTTACGCCCGACGGGTACGACGAATAAGGCGTTACGTGAAGTATTTGAAAGGGCTTTTTAAGTTCTGCGCTCTTAATACCGTTTTCGCCCATTTCAAGCGCAAGCGTTTTTGCGCCTTCTTCTTCGTAAACCTTTATAATTTGGCTATAACAGGGGTTTTCAACGCCTATAACTTTATCTCTACCAAGTAGTTTAACAACGTTTTCGTAAAGTTGCTCGGCGCCCGAGCCTATTATAACGTTTTTTGGCGAAACGGCAATATCTCTATACCTTACAAGGTAATTTGCTATTGCGTTTCTTAAAACGGCGCAACCTTCGCTTGGCGCTTTTATAAAAAGTTCTTTATCTTTTTCGCTTATAACCTTTCTAACCGTTTTAAACCACAACGAATATTCAAAATGCTCGCTTATAGCGGGCGTTTCTTCGCTTAACTTATCAATATGCTTATAATGCACGTTTGGTGGGGTTACTTTTAAAACGAAATAGCCACTACGCTCTTTCGGCGCAATAAAACCTTCGGCTTCAAGCATTTCATAAGCCGTTAAAACGGTTATTTGGCTAACGCCTTGAAGGCTTGCCATATTTCGTTTAGAAGGCAACTTCTCGCCCGCTTTATACACGCCTAAATATATATCGCTTTTTATTTTATTATATAATTCGTAATACTTCTTGCTTTTCATCTGGTATTATAAAAAACTCCGTAATTGATTATTTTAATAATATCACAATGGTATTATAATACATTTACAAAAACTTGTAAAGGAGTTTTATTATGGAATATAAACGCATTTTAACAATTCAAGACATATCTTGCGTAGGTCAATGTTCGTTAACGGTTGCACTTCCTATAATTTCGGCTTGTGGAATTGAAACTAGCGTTCTTCCGTCAAGCATACTTTCAACGCATACGGCAGGCTTTAATGGCTTTACTTTTCGCGATTTAGCGGGCGATATGCCGTCTATCAACGAGCACTGGGTTAAAGAAGGCATTTTCTTTGACGGAATATACACGGGTTATTTAGGTAGCGCCGAGCAGGTTGACTACGTTAAAAATATAGCAAAAACCACTTTAAAACAAGGTGGTAAGGTAATCGTTGACCCCGCTTTTGCAGATGGGGGCAAACTCTACCCTATATTTAACGACGCTTACGTTTCAAAAATGAAAGAACTCGTTCCTATAAGCGACTATCTTCTTCCTAACCTTACCGAAGCCTGCTTTTTAACTGGGCTTGACTACAAAACTGAATACGACGAAGATTATATTAAAAACGTTTGCCTAAATCTTATAAATATGGGGGCAAAAACGGTGGTTTTAACGGGCGTTTCTTATAGAAAAGGTAAAACGGGCATAGTTGTTATTTCTAGCCAAAATTACTACTATTACGAGCACGAACTACTTGAAGGCAGTTGCCACGGCACCGGCGATATATACGCTTCGGCGTTCGTTGGCGCGCTTATGAGTGGAAAAACCCCTGAAAACGCATCGCAAATTGCGGCGGATTATACCGTTGAGTGTATAAAGGCAACGGCAGGCGATAAAAACCACTGGTACGGCGCAAAGTTCGAGCCTTGCATTCCTTATCTTATATCTTTAATAAGATAAAAACGGTTGACAAATAAATATTATTGTGTTATAGTTTAGAAAAATAAAACCTATGAGAAAGAGTAAGTAGAAATCGTGCGTTTTTGCAAAGAGAGCCACCGTTTGGTGTAAGTGTGGCGTAAAACCCGTTTTTGAATGGACTTTCGAGGGCGAACGGAACGGCTTTAAGCCAAGTATGTAAGACGGAGTGTGGCTCTCTAGTAAACAAAGGTCTGCGTATGTAGTACGCAAAAAAGTGGGCGCAAAATGCGCCAAAACGGGTGGCACCACGGTTAACAATCGTCCCGAAAAGCGTAAGCGCTTTTCGGGTTTTTTATTTAGGAGATAGTATGCAAAAAGAAATACCTTACAAGATTTATCTTGAAGAAAACGAAATGCCAAAAAGTTGGATGAACTTAAGGGCTTATATGAAAGAAAAGCCTGCACCCCTTCTTAACGCGCAGACTTTACAGCCCATGACTGAAGATGAACTTTCAAAAGTTTTTTGCCGTGAACTTGTAAAACAAGAACTCGACGATACTTCAAAGTTTATTCTTATTCCAGAAGAAGTTCAAGACTTTTATAAAATGTATCGCCCTGCACCCCTCGTTAGGGCTTATTGCTTAGAAAAGGCGTTAGGAACTCCCGCTAAAATATACTATAAGTTTGAAGGCAACAACACGTCTGGCTCGCACAAACTCAATTCGGCAATAGCGCAAGCGTATTACGCCAAAGAACAAGGCTTAAAAGGCGTTACCACCGAAACGGGCGCAGGTCAATGGGGAACTGCTCTTTCTATGGCTTGCTCGTACTTTGGGCTTGACTGCAAGGTGTTTATGGTTAAATGTTCTTACGAGCAAAAACCGTTTAGGCGTGAAGTTATGCGTACTTATGGTGCAAACGTAACCCCCTCACCTTCAACTTTAACCGAAGTTGGCAAAAAAATACTTGCCGAGCACCCCGGCACTAACGGCAGTTTAGGTTGTGCTATTAGCGAGGCAGTTGAAACTGCAGGCAAACTTGATGGTTACCGTTACGTTTTAGGTAGCGTTTTAAACCAAGTTTTACTTCACCAGTCTGTTATAGGTTTAGAAACCAAAACGGCAATGGATAAGTACGGCATTAAGCCCGACGTTATTATAGGTTGCGCAGGTGGCGGTAGTAACCTTGGCGGTTTAATTACCCCGTTTATGGCAGAAAAACTTCAAGGTAAAGAAGATTACGAGTTTATTGCAGTTGAACCCGTATCTTGCCCGTCGCTTACTCGTGGCGCTTACGCATACGACTATTGCGACACAGGCGCCGTTTGCCCCCTTTCTAAAATGAAAACGCTTGGCAGTAACTATATTCCCGCAGCAAGCCACGCAGGTGGATTAAGGTACCACGGTATGACTTCAACGCTTTCTGAACTTTACGATAAAGGCTATATGAAGGCAGTTTCGGTAAAACAAACTGAAGTATTTAAAGCGGCAGAACAGTTTGCAAGGGTTGAGGGAACGCTCCCTGCGCCCGAATCTGCACACGCTATAAAAGTTGCAATAGACGAAGCGCTTAAATGCAAAGAAACGGGCGAAGAAAAAACCATACTTTTCGGGCTTACGGGCACGGGCTACTTTGATATGTACGCATACCAGCGTTATCACGACGGGGAAATGACAGATTATATTCCTAGTGACGAAGAAATTGAATTAGCGCTTAAAAAATTACCAAAAGTGTAATATTTTTAAGCAATTAGAAAATACTACGCAAAAGAGAAATAATTATGAATACCTTTGAAAAAATTGTTTTAGCGTTAAGCGCCGAAATGCCAAGGGTGCAAGCGCCGTTTATGCCCTTTCACTTTATAATGTTTGCACTCATTATATTAGCAACGGTGCTAGTGTGCTTAAAGTTTAAAAATTGTTCAGATAAAACCTTTAGAAAAATACTCTTTATTATTTGGATTATATTATTCGTTTTTGAAATATATAAGCAAATAGTATCGCCGTTTTCGGTTGTTGACGGAAAGGCAGTTTGGAAATATAATTTTAACGATATTCCTTTCCAGTTCTGTTCGTCTATCCACTACGTTTTACTTCCTATCGTATTTTTAAAAGATGGAAAAGTTAGAAACGCATTTATTTCGTTTACTATGACGTTCGTGTTCTTAGCAGGCGCTATGGTTTCTATTTTCCCCGACCAGTTAAGGTCCGATATGGCAATAGGCATTTGTATTCAAACTATGGTGCATCACGGGCTTCAAGTTGTGGCAGGTGCGTTTATTGCAGTAAAAATGCGTGAAAAGTACTCTATTAAGTTTTTCTTATCGGGCGTAATAGTGTTCTTTGGATTTTTAGCGCTTGCGCTTACGTTTAACCTTATATTTAACCCAAGCGTAACAAACGGAAACGTAATAAACTTCTTCTATATAAGCCCTTATTACGGTTGCTCGTTACCCATTTTAAGCGAAATTCGCCAAATGGTGCCTTGGGGAGTGTTTATAGTTATATATTCACTTGGCTTCGTGCTTATATCGTTTGCAATATTTATGGCGTACGTTGGAATTAAAAAACTAAGTAAAAAGTAAATAAAAAAACTCTCACTTTTCGTGAGAGTTTTTTTGTTTTTAAAGGTCTGTTAAAATGGGTTTACCCGTTAATAAAATGGCAATAAGGTCGATAAGCCAAGCGAACGCAACGCCGGGCGCAATCCATAAAATACCAATTATAATTTGCACGATACTTCCTTTTACAACACCCTTTACTATACGGTAAACAGCCCATATAATATCAATTGCGGGAATACATAAAATAAGTTTTACAAGTAAGGGAAGGTTATCCATTTCTTTAATAAATTGTTTCATACTACTACTCCTTTTATATTATATGCAGTTTGTTTTAAACTGCTAAACTTTTATATAAATATTATATAATTCCGTTTAAGTTTTGTCAATACGGCTATTTTAATTATTTGGCTTTTTATTTGTCGTTTTATAAATAATTAAATAAACTATAAACGCAAGTATAGGAAATATTGCGCCTAAAAGCATACCTGCTTTCATTCCAAGTTGTTCTGCCGTTAAATTAAGCGTTTGGGCTAGCGAAGTAAAGTTTTCAGAAACGAAGTCAACCGCAATCCCTATTGCCTGTGGCCCAAGCGAAGCGCCCATATCGCCACCTGCTGCCATAAAGGCGTATATAAACACGCCGTAAGGCACTCTCTTTTCGGCAACGGTTAAACTGCCTGGCCACATAAGCGAAGAAGTTAGCCCCGTTAACGCACACGCCATAAGACCTATAACGGGAACGTTTATAAGCGCTGCAGTTAAATAACAAACTATTGATAACGCACCGCAAATTGCAAGCATTTTTTCAATGTTTTTGCCGTATTTTGCGTAAAGCGAACGCCCAAGCCCAAGCATTATTGAAAATAGCGCAACACCGAATAAATCGCCCCATACCTTGTTTATTTGAAGTGCTCGCTCTATAAAACTAGAACTCCACTGCGCCATAGTACACTCGGTTGCGCCACCTAAAAATATAGCAATAAACATAAGCCACACTTGCTTATTTTTAAGCATTTTAAGCGCACCTAAAGAACTTTCGGTAGTTTTAAGGTTTGGAATATTAGCACGCATAAAAAATATAAACGACAAAAGCGGAACGATTGCAATTAAAAGCACTAAATAGTGCCAATTTTTTCCATTAAACACCAAAATAAAAAGCGTGCTTATTATAACAACGAACACCGAACACCAAGCGTACATAGAGTGAAGTTTACTCATTTCGTGGTCGGGGTTTTTTGCAGGTATCTCGGCAATAATAGGGCTTATTAAAACTTCGGCAAGCCCTGCAGAAACTGCAAATATAACCATACCTATAACTAGCCCAACGTAAGCGCTATTTGGAAATAGCATAGGGTAAACGGCAAATATAACTAAACCTATTATCGTAATTATAGGCATAAGCCTAACGGTTTTTTGAATATTGAACTTATGCGAAAATAGCGAGAACACAACGTCTATTAAAAGTTGTGTAAAAAAGAAAAACACAACAAGCGAGCCAAGTAGCGAATACGATATGCCGTATAAATCGCGAAACGTGGTAAATAGTAGCGATGGCATAACGCCAACCACCGCCATAGTTGCGCTTCCAGAATAGCACGCAAGTTTAATTTTTCTATACTCTCTTTCCATACGGCTATTATACAAATTAGTTCATTTTAAGTCAATAAAAAACACGCTTTTTGCGTGTTTTTCTCATTTAAAAAGTGGGGTTGAAAAATAGCGTTCGGCAGTATCGGGAAGAACGGTTACAACGGTTTTTCCTTCGCCTAAAACCTTTGCAAGTTTTATAGCGGCGGCAACGTTAGTTCCACTTGATATTCCACATAAAATACCTTCTTTAAGCGCTAAATCGCGTGAAGTTTGAAGGGCAAGTTCATCGTCGATTATACAAACGTCGCTTATAATATCGCGATTAAGTATTTCTGGAATAATACCGTCACCTATACCCATTTGAAGGTGCGTGCCGATAGAACCACCCGATAGTATTGCAGCGTTTTCAGGCTCGACTGCCCAAATGGTAATATTGGGGTTTTTAGCCTTTAACGCCTCGCCTATACCCGTTATAGTTCCACCCGTTCCTATGCCCGAGCAAAAGCCGTGTATTTCTTTATTAACTTGCTCTAAAATCTCTTGCCCCGTTACCGAGCGTTGAATATCGGGGTTTGCAGGGTTTTCAAACTGTTGGGGAACGAAAACGTTTTTATCTTCATTTTTCATTCTAAGGGCAAGGTTTAAGCATTCTTCAATGCAAAGCCCTATATTCCCGTCGTCGTGAATGAGAATTACTTCTGCACCGTAATGCTCAACGAGTTTGCGCCTTTCAACGGAAACGGAGTCGGGCATAATAATTTTAACTTTATAGCCCTTTACTGCGCCAACGAGCGCAAGCCCTATGCCTTGGTTACCACTAGTAGGCTCAACGATTATACTGTTTGGAGTTAAAACCCCACGCTTTTCGGCATCGCAAATCATATTGTATGCCGTGCGAGTTTTTATAGAGCCACCAACGTTGAGCCCTTCGAACTTTACAAGTATTTCTGCCGAGCCCTTTTCTACCATGCGATTAAGTTTTATAATAGGCGTGTTGCCTATTGCATCTAAAATGTTATTACAAATCATACCTATATTATATTATCATAAACGAATAATTTTTACAACTAAAAAGCCCGACTTTTTGTCGGGCATCTTATTACAAAAGGTTTTTCCATTTATCAAACTCGAACGCAACGCCGTTAGCGTGGTGCGCATCGCTATTTATAACGAGTTTTCCACCCGCTTTTTTAATATAATCGATTATATCTTTAGAGGGGTATGGCTTGCTTTTATACCCCCTTGATATAACGCCCGTGTTAATTTCAAAAGGCACGCCGTAACTAATAAGTTTATCAACTGCCTTTTTATAGGCGTTTATATAGCGTGGGTGCGAAGTTGAAAACATTTTATCGTTTTCGTTAAACTTCGTTATAAGGTCTATATGCCCTATGATATTTGCGCCTGTTTTTTCTACAACGTTTGAAACGAGTTCGTAATAATGCTCAACTGCCGATAAATAGTCGCCACCAAAAAAGTCGTTAACGATTTTAGTAAAATATTCGGGGAACTGGTCTATCGTGTAGTAACTTTCATTAAAACAAAAATAATGCACCGAGCCTATAACGTAGTCGTAACCCTTTCTTTGAGGGCTAGAATAATAGTCTTGTTCAATACCACATAAAACCTTAATTTTACTAGCGTATTTAACTTTTAAAGCGTTAACTTCGCTAATAAACCTTTCTTCTTCGCTTGGGCTTATAGAAGTTTCTTTATCGAACGGAACGTAAGAGTGGCATAAAACGCCTATTTCTTCAAGCCCTTTATCTATTGCCGAAACAACCATTTCTTCTGGGGTTGACTTTCCGTCGCAATAAACGGTATGGGTATGTAAATCGCGTAAATGTGTTTTCATAATTTTATTATAGCATAAACGCTTAATATTCGCAAATAAAAACAAGGGGTTGCCCCCTTGTTTAAAAGTTTAAAGTAAGCAAAAAGTCCTTTGCCTTTTCAACGTCTTTTTCAGGCGTGTTGCCTACTTCACGTTCAATTGTGAAATAGCCGTTATAGCCTATATCTTTAAGCGCTTTTATATAGCCATTCCAGTCAACGTCGCCCTCGCCAAGTGGCATTTCTTTAAAGCCACTCAACGCATTAAGCGCATCAAGCCCACCAACTGCAAAGGCGTGATAAACTTCGGTTGGGTCTTGATTTTTATCTAGCATAACGCCGTCTTTTGCGTGAGTGTGAACGATATAGTCTTTTAAAACGTAAACGCCCCTAACTGCGTCTTCCCCCGTTACCATAGTAAGATTTGCAGGGTCGTAGTTAACTCCAACGCCACCTTTTGTATCTTTTAAAAACTCAAGTAGCGTGTCAACCTTTTCAGGCCCCGTTTCTATTGCAAGTGTAACCCCACGCTCCTTTGCGTAAAGCCCACACTCAGTAAGCGCGTTTAGCATAGTTTTATAGCGCTTATTCGTTTTATCTGCGGGAATAACGCCTATATGCGTTGTTACAACGCTAGTTTTAAACTCAACGGCAAGGTCTATAATTTTTTTGGTTTTTTCAATGCGCTCTTTATTATCCTTTTCTATTTCAAAGCCAAACCCACCCATATCACCGCATAGCGCCGATACTTCAAGGTTATATTCTTTTAAAATATCTTTATATTTTTGCTTAACTTCGGGAGTTAAGTTTTCGGGTGAAAAATCGCCCACCGTTGCGTATATTTGAACGCCGTTAAGCCCTAATTCGTGCGCCGTTTCAATGGCGATCATATGAGTTTTAAAACAGTGTGATATAACGCTTATTTTCATAATATTTCTATCTCTACGTTGGGGGTTTTAGTTGCTTTTATAGCGTATCCACGAAGGCGCATTACTTCAAGCGTTTCTTCGGGGTTAAACGAAAGCGTTCCTTCTTCAAAATATCTTAAAACGTCGGCAATAAGGTTGTCAAAGAAAGGTGAGTTAACGGTAATAAACTCGGTGTTTTTACCTTCTATGGTAGCGGAAAACGCAAACGGGAAAAACGGCGATTGAAGTATTTTAGCGTGCCTGCCGTCGGCATAATTTATATCAAGCCACCTTTGGTCGTTATAGCCGTTATATTTAACCGAACTTGCGCCAAAACCCATCATTTTAACGGTCATTTCAATCATATGAATAATATATTCTTCATAGTTTCCACCGCTACCCATTACAAATAGAGTTTTTGCCTTGCCAGCGTACTCATCAAGTTCAGTGGCGTAACGGAGCGCAGAACTAGTAAAGAACTCAACGCCGTTCTCTTTTGCTAATTCAAATATTTTAACTGCAGTTTCGTAGTCGGGCGCAAAAGTTTTGTCAATGTAACCACCCCTTTTGCACTCGAACATCTGTTTAGCGTATTCAAGGTGTTTTTCGGGGTTAGACGGAGCAAGTAGCATAATAAAGTCTGCCTTTTTACAAAGTTCTTTAATGCTATCGCACTTTATAGCCCCGTATTTTTCGCACCACTTCTCGGTTGTAATGCCGTTTGGGTTATTAGTTTCTGCCCAAACGTATTTAACAACGAAGTCCGTTCCGTTTTTTTCGTTATAAGCCTTTATAAAGTTAGGGTACTCGTTAGCGTGCCACTCATCTATAAAATAATCGATAAAACCTATAGTTTTCATAAGGTAATCTCCTTGTTCTTTTCAGCCGATTCGTAAAGTGCGTCTAAAAGTTTCATACTTTCTAAAACGTAGTCTATATGGTTTTTATCTTTAACGCCAGACTCTATTGACTTTATAAACTCAACAAGTTCTTTTTCATACATATCGGGAATATCGTATTCGGGCTTTTCTTCGCTCAAATCGGCGCCGTTCCAGAAAGTAAACTTTCCACCGTAATCGAGCCTTGCGCCACCTTTATCGCCCAAAAAGTCGATATACATTTCGTTTTTGTTAACGTTTTGCGCCCAAGCGCCGTTAAAGGAAATGTTTGCCTTATCAGTTCTAACGTAGCCACTAATAAAGTCGTCAACGTCGTTAACACCCGTTTCAAAGTTAGCAGTTTCTTCAGCCCACATACTTTCGTACTTATAAGCCTTTAAGTCTTTTGCCATTTCTGAATATGCGTTTGCGCTAACGGTTTTAAGTTTCGCACCACCTAAAACGTATAAAATAAGGTCTAAAAAGTGAATGCCCCAGTCGATTAAAACGCCACCACCCGATTTAGATTTAGTGGTAAACGCACCGCCAAGACCGGGTATATTTCTAAAACACCTAAAATTGCAGTAAACGTGATACATATTACCAAACTTGCCGTTTTCTACCCATTCTCTAAGCATTTCAACCGATTTGTTGTGGCGATTACAAACGCCTATGTTAAGCATTTTGCCTTGCTTTTCGGCTTCTTCTGCCATTTCTTTAGAAAGGGGGTAGTTAATGGTTATGGGCTTTTCACAAAAAACGTGTTTACCTGCCCTTAACGCATCCATAGTAACGGTGTAGTGAAGGCTATTTGGCGTGCATACGCAAACGGCGTCAACTTCAGGGTCGTTTAAGCAAACTTTATAGTCTGATACAACTTTTTTTATTGAAGGAAAGTCTTCCTTAGCCTTTTCGGCATTTGCTAAAATAACGTCGCACGCGTAAGCGATTTCAACGTTTTCAATTTGAGAAAGTGATGGAAAATATTTAGAATTACTAATTCTTCCGCAACCTATAACTGCAACTTTAAACATAATTAACTCCTTTTTATTTTATTGTATAACTATTTAGCGTTGCGTTCAAGTAGTTCGTTTTGTATAAAACATATCATTATTTTAGATTTAAGCGTTTTTTAAGCAAAATAAGGGCTAATTTTAATGTTTTATTATTGACACGGATATTATGCTACCTTATAATATAGTTATGGAAATAACTGCTAATTACCACGTTAACAACTACTATCTTAAAAGCCCGCTTGAGTTTAAAGATTTACTGCTTTACCAAATAGGCAGAAAATATTGCCGTGAAGGCGACGTTACGCCTAGGCACGTTCACGATAAACTTTTTGAACTTACTATCGTTAAAGGTGGTAGCGCAACGCTTATAACTAACGGCGAAAGGTTTAGAATAACGGCAGGCTATATTTACCTTTCCTTTCCTTACGAAATACACGAAATACACGCCGACCAAGGCGAAAAGTTCGATTACGACTTTTTTGCCTTTTACCCAACCAGCCCGCAACTCGTTGCCGATTTTGAAAGCATACTGGCTAATCACAATAGCCCAAGCCTTAGAACTTTTGCCGACGATAAAGTTTCTTCACTTATTGACTTTGCTTTAAGCGAATTTCCCTTGCAAGATAGCGAAAGCGAACTTTTAAACGGGCTTTTTTATAGCGCGCTTACTTATATCGTTCGCGATTTTAACGGCATATCTCGCCCAAAGTTAAGCGTTTCGGGCGCAGAAATTATTTGCATGCAAGTTATGAATTATATAGACACGCACCTTCTAACCATATCTACCCTAACCGAAGTTGCAGAAAAGTTTAACTATAATTATAGTTACTTATCTTCGCTTTTTAAAAGCACAACGGGCAAAAACCTTGCCGATTATTTTAGAAGCAAAAAACTTCAAACGGCAAAAGTACTACTTACAACGGGCAAAAAGAGCGTTACCGAAACGGCTGTAATATTAAACTATTCTTCGCCGTTTGCATTTACCAAAGCCTTTAAAACGGCGTTTAACGTTTCGCCAAAGGAATATGCTAAAAGCAAAAAAGCAAGGAAATAATCCTTGCTTTTTTATTTAGTTTCTATTTTTAATAATTTTTTTGCATTTTCTCTTGCAATTTTATCGTAAACTTTTTCGCTTATATAATTTTCATCTAGCATTTTGTTCATAAAATCGGTTTGACCGATATAATCGTCGTGATAACAGATATCAGAGCCGTACATAATTCTATCTTGAAACTCGTTTAAGAACTTTTTAGTGTAGTTAAGGTTTCTTTTCATAGCGCCAAGCCCACTTCCTGCCGACAAATCAACGTATAAGTTTTTATACTCGCGCATTAAACTAAACACTGCGCCCTCACCGTCTATATCGTAGGTGGGCCAGCCGTATCTATCTTCAGGTTTGCGTAAAGTGCCAAACTCTGCCCAAAAGCCGGGACCGTGACCTATAAATATAAGATTAGGGAACTTTTCTAAACACTTTTTAAGTTTTATTAGCCCCGGCTCGTCGCTAACGCCGTAAGTTCTATCAGGGTCTGAATACATATCGAATAGGAGCGGGAGTTCCATTTTTTCGCTTGCCCTATAAAGGTTTAAAAGTTTAGGGTCGTCAAACTCCATTTTAGGCAATACTTCACCCACGCCAACGCAACCTTGATTTTTAAAAAACTCAAGCAACAGTTCAAGTTCAGAATCTTTCGAGTTGCCTATTGCACGGGGGTCTACGTTGCAAAAGGGAACGTATCTGCCACCCGATTCTTTAGCCATATCTATAACTTCACCAACCGATTGTGGTTGATACTCTTCGGCGTTGACAAGGCACATAAGCGCACCACCTGTAATTCCAAACTTTTCGTGAGCACGGTAAAGTTCTTCTTTATTAGGAAACATTATTCTTCTTGCTTCGTTAATAAACGGATATTTATAATAGTGCGTGTGTATATCAAAAAAATTATTTCTCATAAAAATCTTAAATTATTTCTTCTTTTTCTTTTCTTCGGCGCGCTTGTCGTTAATAATTTTCATATGCTCTTCGGTAATAAGCGTAACGCCGTTTTCTTTAGCCCAACTTACGCAACCTTTTAAAACGAGTGGTAAAAATACCCTGGGAACGCCTAAAACGGTTTTTAACGCTTCGTCGGTAAACTTAACAACGTCGTCAACTCTATCGGCAGCGTACCTAACCGATTCAAGCGACGCTTGGCGCATTTGAAGAAGTTCTGCGCGCATTCTTGTTTTTCTGTGATACCAGAAGTTCTTGCTATCGCGATAGCCGTAGTCAACGGGAAGTGGCGGAAAATCTTTTGCCTTAACGCCGTTAATAATTGCATCGCTATACTTTTTCTTCATAAGTATTTTATCTATTTTTAAAATGAAGTGAGCGCCAAACTTACTTGTTATGCCGTTGAAATCGTGATAAGGTGGCTCGTAACCGTGGAGTTCGCCCGCTTTATCTTTATCGGCACCGTCAAGTTCCCTAACCCAAGTGCACTCTATAACTTCAATAGCGTCACTTAAAACATAGGGGCGCTTTTCGCCCGTTTCTTCTTCAACAAGCCCCGGTTCAAGTTTAAACTTGCACTTTGGCATTTTTTCGCTTGGCTTATCGCCCGGCCACGAAAGTTTAACTGCTTCTTTAAAGGTTTTGGGGTTGTCGTCTATAAAACTGATTGCGCACTTTCCCGTTCGTAATATGTTTTGAGCGGTGTTTGACGAGTTACGGCAAGAAAGTAGCATTGCGTAATAATCTTTTCCCGCAACGTAATAAGGTTGAACTAACGAATACGGACCACAAGTTGTGCTTCCGTCTTCACAAAGAGTGCTTATAATTACCGTTGGCATAGGAAAAAATAGCGACGTTTGGTAAAAGTTATCAACAATTCTTAAGTTCTCAAAACTACTCATAATATACTCCTTTATATAGTAATAATATTTTACCATTTATATAGAAATAAATCAATAGTAAATTGAGTTTAATCTTGACAATATTTACCGTTTTAGCTATAATAAAACTACTATGAGTAACGATATGAATATTGTTTGTTTAGATTTAGAAGGCGTTTTAGTTCCCGAGATTTGGATTGCTTTTAGCGAAGCAACCGGTATTGCTGAACTTAAAATTACCACCCGTGAAGAACCAGACTATAATAAACTTATGAATTATAGAATAGGCATTTTAAAAGAGCACGGATTAGGGCTTAAAGAAATACAAGACGTTATTTCTACCATTAAACCACTTGACGGGGCAAAAGAGTTTTTAGATGAACTTAAATCAATTACCCAAGTGGTTATTTTGAGCGACACGTTTTATCAGTTTGCAACCCCGCTTATGAAACAACTAGGTTACCCCACCATTATGTGTAACACCCTTGAAGTTGCAAGTTCAGGCGAAATTACAGGTTTTAAAATGCGTTGCGAACACAGTAAACTTTCAACGGTAAAAGCCCTTCAATCGGTTGGCTTTGAAACTATTTGCGCAGGCGATAGTTATAACGACCTTGAAATGATTTTAAACAGTAAAGCAGGCTTTTTATTTAGAAGTACCGATAAAATTAAAAAAGATTATCCAAATCTTCCTGCATTTGAAACTTATAGCGAACTTTTAAACGCTATTAAAAAGGCATTATAAAAAGTAGGCAAAAGCCTACTTTTTTATTGAAAAGTTACGGGAAAAATGCTACAATTTATATATGAAAGTTAGTAAAATAGAAAGTTTTAAAATAGACCATAACAAACTTGAAGTTGGCATTTACGTTTCTAGAATAGACGGCGATATTACAACTTACGACCTTAGGACCAGAAAGCCAAACTTCGGCGATTATTTAAACACTGTTACTATGCACTCTGTTGAACATATGCTTGCAACCTATTTAAGAAGTTCTAAAATAGGTAAAGACGTAATTTATTTTGGGCCTATGGGTTGCAGAACGGGTTTTTATTTACTTGTTAGAAACGCAAGTAACGAAGAAGTTTTAAACGAAGTTAAACTTGCCCTTAAAAAAACGATAGAGCATAACGGCAAAATGTTTGGAAATACAAAAATTGAGTGCGGAAACTACAAGTGTCTTTCTCTAAAACTTGCAAAAATAGAGTGCAAGCGATACCTTGATGCGCTTAATTCAAAACAACACGACTTTAAATATTAAAAAAGAACCGACTGCTGTCGGTTCTTTTTTAATAAATCATAATGTCTAAATAATCAACTATTTTTTCTTTTACAACTTGCACCGTATATTCATTTAAAAACTTAGCGTTTTTAACGTTTCGGCAGTCGTACTTGCAATCTTCTTCGCTTACGTATTCAATAGTAATAGTTAGCGGAAGTTCCATTTTTATGGGTTTTATTTGGCCACGTTTTTTATAACCTTTTGAAACTGCGTTATAAATGCTATTAAGCGCTTCTTCTTCGCTAAAACAAGTTGCGCTATCACGGCTATTTGCAATTTTAACTACTGCTGTTTCAAGGCCGTTATAGAACGATTTTGCTTCTTCGCAAGCGGCTTTATCGCCACTTGCTGCAACGCAAGGCACGTTATACACACCTGCATACACGCCCATTTGCGCTGTTTCACCCACCTTAATTCCGTTATAGTACCACCCTTTGATGGCTTCCCATAATTGAGTATGGTCGAAAAACGCATTTTCGGTTTTTGCCATTGCGTGCGTGCCTATCATAACGAAAGCATCAATCTCGTTCATATAGGGAGTAAGTTCCCAAGTAGGCAGTTGCACGGCACGAGAATCAAGCATACCTTTTATAAAGTTTTTGCCTGAAGCGTGCCCATCAACAACGTAAACCTTATCGGCACCACTATCAAATAGTGCACTAACTGCAACGTTTGTTTCTTTCATTAAACGCTCGGTTGCAAGTTTATATCCGTTAGACGTTTCGTCTATAACCATTTGCATATTAGAAACGTTAGAAACGCCTTCTAAATCGGTAATAATTAATGCGCTAGCCATTATTATTTACTCTCTTGTTGGTTAGCAGCGTTTTCAGTACCGTGCCATCTACCACCTTGTGCCTTATCAACGTCACCTTCAAGAAGTTGTTCGTAGTTTTCGGCAACTTTTCTAAATGCTTTTGAATAAGCGTCGATAATTTCTTTATTAAACTTTTTAAACCAAGGAGCAGATACGCAATATTTCTTTTCAGATGGGTTAACGGCTTCGTCGTCTTTTCTAACGTCACGGTCGTTGAACGCAATACGGGTTGGCTTACCATTGTTGAATAAGTCGAATTCTTTAAAGAACTTGTGGTTGTGTAAGCAGAAGTTTGCGCCTTCCCAAGCACCGAAAGTGCCACTAAACTCTGCAGTTAACGCTTCGCAGAAACGCTTTGCAGATAAACCACCAAACTTTTCAGGATAGTAAGCAAAGTGTGGAAGGTAATAACCACCCATGTGCGAGCCTTCTTCACGGTTAGGACGAAGTGGCTTTAAGCCTTCGATATCGGCAAGTGAATCGTAGAAATAGTCCATTGCCTTTCTAATTTCAGCAGTACGTTCGTCAAAGTATTTGAGTTGACCTCTTGCAAGAACTGAAGATACTTGGTTTGCCCTACCTTTGCAACCACCTAAACCGATGTGGTAGTAACCTTTAATTTCTTCGGCTTCAATAATGTTTTCGGGGCTATTTTTACCATAGTGACCAAATGCTAACGCACGTTCGTAAAGTCTTCTATCGTCGGTAACAACCATACCAAGTTCGCCTGCAGCAAATACTTTCATACTCATCATACTCATAGCGGCGATGTGACCAAACGTACCAACTTTTTTGCCTTTGTATAATGAACCGTGTGCGTGCGAGCAGTCTTCAATAACGTAAAGGTTGTGCTTGTTAGCAATTTCCATAATTCTATCCATATCGCAAGGATAGCCAAGGTAGTGAACTACAACGATTGCCTTAGTTCTTGGAGTAATGCACCTTTCAAGGTCGTCTGGGTCCATAGAAAGCATATCATTAATGTTGCAGAATACTGCCGATGCGCCAAAGTTAGCCGCTTGCGAAACGCTACCCCAGTAAGTTTTGGTGGGGCAAATAATTTCGTCGCCAATACCAAGACCGATGGCGAACATTGCTGCAGTTATCGACATAGTACCGTTGGTGTATGCGCAAGCGTACTTTCTGCCAATCCATTCAGCGAATTCACTTTCGAACTTTTCAGTTATATCTTCGTAAGAGAACTTGTTAGCCTTAACGACTTCAACAACGTTATCTATATCTTCTTGGGTGATAATGGGCCACTTAAACATTTCCTCGGGCGCTTTTTCAGTAACAACAGGCGTACCGCCTAAAAGTGCTAATTTTTCCATATTTCTCTCCTATTATTCTTCAATATTTAATAACTTCATCGCGTTGCCACGAACGAATTTGTAGTAATTTTCTTCGCTTATGTACTTGTCTTCTACCATACGGGTAAGGAACTCGTCATACTCGAAGGGGTGAACGTTTGTTGCAGCGCAAACGTCTAAACCGAAAAGTACTCTATCAGAGAACTCTTCAATAAACCTTGCAGCGTGGTCTTTATCACGCATTAACGCGCCCATGCCACTACCTGCAGACATATCGCAGTAAAGGTTGGGAAGTTCACGAAGCATTTCGGTTACTCTGCCAACGCCCTTTATGGGGGTAAGTGGCCAACCAAGCCTTATCTCGTCGTCACAGTCGCCAGATATTTCTGCCCAGAAAGTTTGCGAGTGACCAAGTATTTTAAGGTCGGGGTGCTTCTTCATCATTTTTTCTAAACGGGGAAGACCTAAATCATCTCTAATTCCGTAGTAACCATATTTATCTTTAATGGTTGCAACGTGAATAGTTACGGGCATATCGCACTTAGCACAATGATAAAAAAGGTTATCCATTAAGGGGTCGTCAATAGGCATATGAGCCGTAAGTTCACCAAGACCTTTTGCGCCTAAGTTTTTATAAAACATAAGTTGTTCAGACAAATTAGCGTCTGGCCTGTTGCCGTGCGCCCTTGGGTCGACGTTACAAAACCACATAAACCTATCGGGGTGCTTGTCTGAAAGCAATTTCGCTTCTTGGTTAGTAAGCTGATAAGAGTGAACTTCGGGCGAAACGAGTGGTAAAAGTAAACCTTTTTCAATATTGAGCTTGTCGTATATTGCTAAAAGTTCATCATCTTGAATCATAGGTGCTAACGAGTTAACCCCGTCTGGACACAAGTGTTTGTACGGTGTAACGTGTGCGTGTATATCAATCTTTTTAACTTGCTTCATAGTTTTCTCCTTTTTACCTACAAATATTATAGCATTACTAGAAAATATATCAATGGAATATTTTGCTACCTTGTAGCACTATATTGCTATTTATTACTATTATATATAGTAATAAGGTTATTATTGTTTTAAAAATAGGGGTAAAACTCCACTTTTACATTAAACTTTATATAGCTTCACTTTTTTTAATAAAATTAAAAAGAACCGATAAAAATCGGTTCTTTTTTCGTTTTAGTTAAACGCTATTTATTTTTTCTTTTTTTGTTGGTTAGCAGCGTTTTCAGTACCGTGCCATCTACCACCTTGTTCTTTATCTATGTCACCTTCAAGAAGTTGTTCGTAGTTTTCAGCAACCTTTCTATAAACTGCAACGTAAGCATCAATACGTTCTTTATCAAACTTTTTAAACCAAGGAACTGAAATACAATATTTAGTGTTTGATTTATTGATTGATTCGTCAAGCTCACGAACGTCACGGTCAGCAAACTCTATACGGGTTGGCTTACCGGTGTTGTATAAGTCGAACGTTTTGAAGAATTCGTGATTATGTAAGCAGAAGTTTGCGCCTTCCCAAGAGAAGAATGCACCGTTAAACTCTGCTCTTAAAGCTTCACAGAAACGCTTTGCAGATAAACCCTTGAATTCATCGGGATAATAAGCAAATTGTGGGCAATAGTAACCACCCATATGTGAACCTTCTGCTTCGTTGCAACGAAGGGGCTTTAAGCCTTTAATATCTGCAAGTGAATCGAAGAAGTAGTTCATTGCCTTTCTAATTTCAGCAGAACGTTCGTCGAAGTGTTTAAGTTGACCTCTAGCGAGCGCTGAAGAAACTTGGTTTGCTCTACCTTTGCAACCACCTAAACCGATGTGATAGTAACCTTTAATTTCATCTGCAACTAGAATGTTTTGTTCGTTGTTAAGGTCGTAGTGACCAAACGCTAATGCACGTTCGTAAAGTCTTCTATCGTCGGTAACAACCATACCAAGTTCGCCTGCAGCAAATACTTTCATACTCATCATACTCATAGCGGCGATGTGACCGAAAGTACCAACTTTTTTGCCTTTGTATAATGAACCGTGTGCGTGCGAGCAGTCTTCAATAACGTAAAGGTTGTGCTTGTTAGCAATTTCCATAATTCTATCCATATCGCAAGGATAGCCGTGATAGTGAACTACTACGATTGCTTTAGTTCTTGGAGAGATTAAACGCTCTAAGTCGTCCGGGTCCATAGAAAGCATATCGTTGATGTTGCAGAATACTGCCGAAGCACCAAAGTTAATTGCTTGCGAAACGCTACCCCAGTAAGTTTTGGTGGGGCAAATAATTTCGTCGCCAATACCAAGACCGATAGCGAACATTGCTGCAGTTATCGACATAGTACCGTTAGTGTATGCGCAAGCGTACTTTCTGCCAATCCACTCAGCAAATTCATCTTCGAACTTTTTGGTAATGTCCTTACCCGAAAACTTGTTGTTTTCAACGATATCCATAACTGCATCTTTATCTTCTTGCGTTATGATGGGCCATCTAAAGATTTCTTTATCGGTAGCTAATTCTTGAAAGCTAGGACTGCCACCTAAGAGTGCTAATTTTTCCATATTTTTTATCTCCTATTTATTATTCAATATTTAATAGTTTAATCGCGTTGCCACGAACAAACTTATAATAATTTTCTTCGCTTATATACTTGTCTTCTACCATACGGGTAAGGAACTCTTCATACCTGTATTGATGAGTGTTAGAAGGTGCGCAAACGTCTAAACCGAAAAGCACTCTGTCAGAGAACTCTTCAATAAACCTTGCAGCGTATTCTTTATCGCGCATTAACGCGTTAAGACCACTGCCTGCAGAAAGGTCGCAGTAAAGGTTGGGAAGTTCACGAAGCATTTTTACGATTTTACCGTCGCCTTCAACTTTGCTGTTCGGGTAAATAAACCTAGTTTCTTCGGTAACGTCGTCACCAAGTTCAGACCAAAACATTTGTGAGTGACCAAGTATTTTAAGGTCGGGGTGCTTATTCATCATTTTTTCTAAGCGTGGAAGATGCAAATCGTCTTTAATGCCGTAGTAACCGTATTGACTGCTCATAGGCGCAATGTGAATAGTTACGGGCATATCGCACTTAGCACAATGATAAAAGAAGTTATCCATTAAAGGGTCGTCTGCAGGAATATTAGCGGTTACTTCGCCAACGCCTTTAGCGCCTAAACCCTTAAAGAACATAAGTTGCTCAGATAGTTCTGCCTTTGGGTTGTGGCCGTAAGCCCTTGGGTCTACGTTACAAAACCAAACGAACCTATCAGGGTGCTTATCTGAAAGGAGTTTCGCCTCTGCACTCGTCGTTACGTACGAGTGATATTCAGGGGAAACAAGTGGTAATAAAACGCCTTTTTCAATATTGAGTTCGTCGTAAATTGCAATAAGTTCGTTATCGTCAACCATAGTGACTTTTGAAAGCATTGCGTTAGGACATAAGTGCTTATAAGGTGTAATGTGTGCGTGAATGTCTATTTTCTTAACTAGTTTCATAACCCACTCCTTGTTGTCTATAATAATTATAGACATTACTTAAATATATGTCAATGGAATATTTTGCTACGTTTTAGCACTATATTGCTACTAGCACCCTTTTAAACGGTTATTTTAATGCCATTTAGTCTTAAAATGCTCCATTTTGCTATTTTTGTTAAATTAAATTATTTAGAGTTTCTGCTTTTTTTAGGCGATATGCCTTTATGCTTTTTATAGCAACGGCAAAAATAACTTTTATCTTCAAACCCACACTTTTCGGCGATTGTAGATATTGTTTCGTTGCTATCTTTAAGCATTATGTCCGCAATTTTAAGCCTGTAACTAATTAGGTATTCAACGGGACTAACAGCCATAACTTTGTTAAACACACGGCAAAAGTGATACTTGCTGATATTACAAATGTCGGCAAGTTCTTCAATGGTAATTTTTTTGTTAAAGTCGGCGTGTATTTTAGAAAGCGCAGGCCTTACGATTTCGGCTTGCTTTAAGTTAAGCCCTTCTTTTCTTGATTCGTTGCCGTTAACGTAATCGCGAAGAAGAATTACGAAAAACTCTAGCATCAACGCGCGAACTACCAAGCGATAATGCTCTGATTTGCGTTGCATTTCATCAAAGGCACGAGATATAAGCGTTTGAAGCCTTTCGTCGTTTTTAATTAGGTTGTTAAACTTTTTACCGTCTTCAATTAGTATTTTTCTTAAATCAATCGAATTGCCTATTAAACTGTTAAAATCAACGGCAACTACTATTGAATAATATCTTATAGGAGTGTTGTTTATATTAACGTTAGCGTGTATTTCATAGGGGTTAATAACGATTATATCGCCTTTATCGGCGTTATAAATATCGTTGCCTATCATAATTTTAGAGCCCGTTTCGTAATAGTATTTAATTTCTATTTCTTCGTGGAACGATTTGGGAAAATTGCTTACTAGTTGGTTTAAAACGACTATTTTAAAATCGTCGCTTGAAAACTCTATACGCTGACGTTCTGCAACTTGATTTATAGCATCGTTTTTCTTCATTAAAGCCACCCTTGTAATTTTATTACTATTATTATAACAAAACTAACGTGTATATGCAATAAAAAAAGCAATTTTGTGCTATTTTTTAACAAAAAAGCAAGGCAATCGCCTTGCTTTTAATTATTTGTTAACAACGTTTTGTGGGTTACCGTTTATAAAGCACTCTACGTTTTTAGCCGCAACGTTTACAAGGCGTTGGCGAGTTTCTTTACCTGCCCAAGCAACGTGTGGAGTAATATAGCAGTTTTCTATGCCGAAAAGTGGGCAGTTATCTTGCATAGGCTCAACCCTAATAACGTCGTGGCACGAAGCCCTAATAACTCCGTTTTTAAGTGCCAACGCCAAAGCGTTTTCGTCAATAAGCCCACCGCGAGCAGTGTTAACAAGTATAGCCGACTTTTTCATCATAGAAAGAGTTGTTTCGTTAATTAAGTTTTCGCTATCTTTAGAAAGTGGAAGGTGAAGCGATAACCAGTCGCTACGTTTAAACACTTCTTCGCGCGAAACGAACTCATATTCACTTTCTTTTTTAGTGCGTGAGTTTATTATAACTTTCATACCGAGCGCAGTTGCAATTTCGGCAACGCGTTTACCGATAGTTCCAAAACCTATAATTCCAAGTGTTTTGCCTGATACTTCGCTAATATCGTATGGGTAATAGCAAAAGTTTTTGCACTTTTTCCAGTCGCCGTCGTTTACCGACTGAATATATTTTCCAAGTGAGGTTGCCGTGTATAAAATAAAGGCTATGGTTGACTGTGCAACCCCTTCAGTTGAGTAAGCGGGAACGTTGCAAACGGTTATTCCACGCTCTTTTGCGGCATCTATATCTATATTATTATAGCCCGTTGCAAAAGTACCTATATATTTAAGGTTTTTGCACTCGTCCATAACTTTAGCGGTAATAAGGGTTTTGTTAACGATAACCCCGTCGCTATCGCCGATAGTTGCGCTAACGTTTTCGGGCTCAACAATGCCGTGGTAAGTTACTTCGCAGGTGGCGTTAAGGGGTGAATAGTCTATATCGCCTTTTGTAACGCTATCTTTTTCAAGAACTGTTATTTTCATTAATTTTCTCCGTGATTTTTTGCGTTTTTAATTTTACGTTAAAAACATTATACCACCTTTTATTTTTAATTTCAACATAAATATTCAACTAATAATAAACGCTTTTTACTATAAGCCTAGTTTGCCGTTTTAATATTGACATTTTTTACGTTTACAGTTATAATTGAGTGGTTATAAGGAGTTTTTTATGCAAGAAGTTTCACAAAAGAAAGGTAACTGGTGGGCTTTACTGCCTATATTAGTTTTTTTAGTTGTCTATATGGGCTTTAGCCTAATTTTTAACAACTTTAACGCTATGAGCGTTGTAGTTGCGTTTTTAATAGCAATACTCGTTGCTTGTTTTCAAAACCGTAAGTTGAAGTTTGACGATAAACTTTCAGTAATGGCAAAAGGTTTTGCCGATAAAAACATCGTTACTATGATACTTATTTTCCTTGCAGCCGGCGTGTTTGCAGGAACTTTGGGTAGAGAAAGTGCAAAAGCCGTTGCAAACTTATTTTTAAGTTTTATTCCTGCAAAATATTCGGCGCTCGTTCTCTTTATAGTTTCGTGCTTTGTATCAACTGCAATGGGCACTTCTTGTGGAACGATAACCGTTATTGCGCCTATAGGCCTTGAACTTGCAGTTGCAACAGGCTCTCCGCTCCCGATTATCGTTGGCTCGATTATAGGTGGCGCAATGTTTGGCGATAACCTTTCGTTTATTTCAGACACGACTATTGCAGCAACTTCAACCCAAGGTTGTAAAATGAAAGATAAGTTTAAAGAGAACTTTTTTATAGCCCTACCCGCCGCCCTTTTAACAATTGTAATACTAGTTATATTTGCACTAACTTCTAACGTTGAAACTTCTTACATCCCCGACAAAATCAACTTATGGCTTTTAATTCCTTACGTTTTAGTTTTAGTTGGTGGAATTGCTGGCATAAACGTTTTCGTGGTTTTAATAACGGGCATAGTATCCGCTATAATTATTAATCTTGCACTTGGGACGGAATTACTTACAATAATAACTAATATGGGCAAGGGCGCAAGTGGTATGTTTGAAGTTATTCTTGTAACTATGTTAGTATCAATGCTTTCTGCGCTTATGCGTGAATACGGTGGTTTCGACGCCTTACTTTCAGGCATTAAAAAAGTGTTTAAAGGTAAAGTTGGTGGCCAACTTGGAATAAGCCTTTTAGTATCTGTTATGGACGTTGCTACCGCAAACAACACCGTTGCCATAGTTACGGCTGCGCCTATTGCTAAAACAATTAGCGAAGAATACGGAATAACAAACACCAAAACCGCTTCGCTTCTTGATATTTTTGGTAGCGTTGTTCAAGGAATTATTCCTTACGGAGCGCAAGTTATGGCTGCCGTTTCTGCAACATGGGTTTCAGCTGGAGCAATTATTCCTTTTCTATTTTATCCTTACCTTTTGGCGTTAAGCGCAATAGCGTTTATGTTTATACCGTCTAAGAAAAAATAATACAAGAAAAAAACCAAGGCAATTACCTTGGTTTTTTATTTTTATTTTAATTATTTGCATTAACTGCTTCTGCAAGTTCTGCAAGCGCCGTTGCAATTTGTGGAACGTAAGTGCCAACAAATTGTGTGCTTCCTGCGCTAAATTGCATATTAAGCGCATCGATATACATACCCATATCTGCAAGAGGTTTTTTATAAGGTGCTCTTTCTGCAACGGGCTTTTTGTTAATTTTATCGCTAATTGCCTTTTTAATGTTTACAATTTCTTGTAAAGTAGCGCTAGATGGTGCGCTTTCTAATTCTTGAAGTTTCTCGTCAAAAATATCAACGAGTTTTTTAAGGTCTTTCTTTGAATAATCAACGGTAGGAACTTCCACCACTACAACTTCTTCTTCGGCTTTTGGCTCGTAATCGGGAAGTTCTTTGTCCATTTTGTTTAAATCGCTCTTAATGGTTAACACTGCGCCACGACATTCTCTAAAATAAGTCATATCGGTAATAGTTTCGCCGCGATGGTGTATAGTTATAGTATACCTACCGTTTCCACGCCCAAAATCAAGTTCGTAAACAAACATCATTCCGTTATCAGTATCGCGAATAACGCTTGCCGTGATATCAGTTCCAAACTTTTTAGCCCTAACGTACTCAACCACGTCTGAAAACTTTTTACTGCCTTTATATGAAATAGTTGACCTTGATATATTCTTGGTAACAAACTTTTCCATAATGCCCATAACTTTTTCCATAAATGTAATTTCTAATTGCATAATTTTTCTCCTCTGTTTTTAAGTGCCTCTCACTTTTTGCTTATTATATCACAATATGAGATATATGTCAATATCTCATAGCGAGATTTAGTATAATAATTATATGAAATTAAAAGAGTTAAGAGAAGAAAACAACGTTTCACAAAAACAAATTGCCGATTATTTAAACGTTAAACAAAACACTTATTCGCAATACGAAACGAACAAACGCCAACTTCCTATAGACGTTTTAATTAAACTAGCAAAGTTTTATAAAGTTTCAACCGATTATATTTTAGAATTAGAAGATTAAAAAGCAACCGATTTTACGGTTGCTTTTTAGTTTATTTAATTTCAATTTGAACGGCTTTCATTGCATTTAACGCAGTGTTATGGCTTTCTTTCGTTACGCCTGCGCAACACTCTTTGTCAACCGATATTCTAACTCCGGGAAAGGCACTTTTTAAAATCATTGCGTTTGAAATAACGCAAATATCGGTGCAAAGCCCGCAAAGTTCTATCTCTTCAATTTCTTCGTTAAAGTCTTTAATAACGTTTGGTAAATCTACGCTTCCAAAGGTAATTTTATCTATTACTAGGTTTGCATAAGGCTTTAATGCGCCGTGTATATTCCACCCTAACGTATCTTTTACGCAGTGCACAACGGGCAATTTTTTACCTTCTTGAGTTGTTAAATAATTAGAAAAATGCGTATCCCTTGTAAAAATTATTCTTCCGTCGTAGTTTTTTACTTTTTCTACTACGTTATCAAGTATCGCTTCGGCGTCTTTACTACCTAAACTTCCGGTAATAAAATCAACCTGCATATCTACAACTATAAGATATTTCATAATATCTCCCCTTAAATCTTAGGTGCGTGCTTTAAAAGGTAATTTTCGGCTTCAACGTTCCAAAGCCCACCGTTTGCTTTTACTATTTTTGCAAGTTCTTTGTAAAGTTCGCTTGAGTTACCAAGTTCCTCAAGGTCGGTTAGCGCAATTAACGGCAAGTCAAGTTCGTTGTAGCACACCTTTTTTGCGCCGTTTGGTTTTTCCATTGCAAAAAGCGTGTCTTTAACGGCGTTTAGGCCTAAAATATGTGAAACTAGTGCGCCTGCGTTAATTTTATTTTGCTCAATTAAAGTTATAACGTCTTCTATATCTTTAGGAATACTTCCCGCCGTGCCAACAACGTGTATTCCGTCGTAATGCACCCTATATAAGTTTAACGAGCCTTGCATATCGTGCACGGGTGGGCCTGCAAAAAAGTTAATGCAACCGTCTTCACGGCAAATGCGCTCGGCAAGATTAAATAGTGCGGGAACGGGCACCATCACAAGCACGTCGTCAAAACCGCCATTCGATATTTCTTTAAGGTACTCTTCTTGATTTTCTACGTTTAAAGTATTTATATATTTAAGGTCAACGCCACGCTTTTTAGCGTTTTCTACACTTGATTTTTCCTTGGCAAACGCTAGCCTTTCATCGCTTAAATCGGTTACCACCACTTGCGAAACGCCGGCGTAACCACACGCAATTTCAACTGCGCCAATGCCCATAGGGCCTGCTCCGCCAAGAATTGCTAACTTTCCGCCTTTTTTAGCGCCGTCAGTTCTTTCGTACGTTGTGTAATCGGTGTGATATAGCCCTTTAAAACCACGAATAACGCAGGCAAGCGCTTCTACTAGCGAGCCTTTAAAATACCCTTCGCCATCGTAACGAAGTAAGCAGTTGCGCTCTAAAACAACCTTGGGAACAACTGCGTATTGCGAGTTTCCACCTATGTATTTATATGAATAACCGGGGTCGTAACCACTTTCTAATTTAAGCGCGGGTTGAATTACAATTTTTTGACCAACTTCCCATTTACCCTTTAAATTGCCACCCACTTGCAAAATTATTCCGCACATTTCGTGCCCTATAATAACGGGGTTTTTGTCAATGTCGTTTGGCACTCTCTTATGCGCCGTGCCTTGTTTAATCGCCTTATAGGTCGATGCACACACCGAATCGCTAACAACTTTAATTAAAACTTCGTCTTCTGTAATGTTAGGAAGTTCAAACTCTTCAAGCCTTACGTCATTTGCACCGTATAACCTTACTGCTTTGGTTTTCATATAGCCCCCTATTAGTTTTTGTTAAATGGAATTATATCAAAAACAATAAGATTAGTCAAGTTAGAACGCAAACCTTAATTTAACAAACAAGAAAGCAAGGTTTTTACCTTGCTTTTTTAGTTATTATATTCGTTTACTTCTTTTTCTGTTGGTATAGAGCGTTGCGCACCTTTTAACGTGCACGCAATACTTGCCGCTTTGCTTCCGTATTCGCATGATTTTTCTAAACTTTTATCACGCGATAATCCCACGGCTAAACCACCACACAACGTATCACCCGCTGCGGTAGTATCAACAACTTTTACTTTTATACACGGGTAAATCATTGCGCTAGTTTTATCGCTTATTTCATAACCTTTTTCGCCAAGTGTTGTAACTATTCTACTAATTCCATTAGCAAATAAACTGTCTTTTCCTCCCAACAACTCCATTTCAGTTTCGTTAGGAACAATTAAGTCAACCCATTTTAAAAACGGAATTATTTCTTTGTTTGCAGGCGCTGGGTTTAATATTGTAAACAACCCTTTTTCTTTTGCGGTTTTTAATGCGTAACCTACAATTTCAATAGGGTTTTCAAGTTGCGTTAAAAATATATCGCCAGTTTTTGAACTGCTTAAAAAATTATCTACGTCGGCTTTGGTTACAAGCGCATTTGCGCCTTTATCAAGAATAATTCTATTATCGCCTTGCGATAACAAAATTACTGCTATTCCTGTTGACACACCGTTTATAGTTTTAACTTGATTAACGTTTACACCAGCAGTTTCTAAGTCTTTTAACAAAGTTTTGCCAAAAGAATCGTTTCCAACTGCTCCACACATAAAAACGTTTCCACCAAGTTTGCTTGCTGCAGTTGCCTGATTAGCACCCTTACCACCACCGTTAGTTAAAAAATTACTGCCAACAATAGTTTCGCCTTTTGTTGGTATATAAGGGCTTTCTATGCACAAATCCATATTTAAACTGCCTAAAACGTAAATATCTTTCATAAATATTCCTTTAAACTCGCATTTTTATAAACAAAGTATATCATACATAAACCAATAAATCAATATACCTTTACAACCATATATAAGCAAATAAAAAAGAGAAGCACCGTTTGATACTTCTCTTTTTTGTATTTTTATAATTTTTAATTCAATATTTAAAGAATTGTTTACACTATCTCAACGGTAATATATTCATCTTTTTTAAATATTAAGTTTAGTGTTGACATAAAACCTTTTCCTGCAGGATAGCATTTTACACGCTTTACTTTATCTTTTTCAATTAAAAAACTTAATTTCTTACTTGTACACCAATCAATCTTTAATTGCAACACGTGTGCACCATCTTCTAATTTTAAAGATTTTGTTTCTCCAGATTTAATTTCTTCAATTTTATTTCCATCAACATAAACTTGATACGCTCTAAAAGCATCACTACCTGTTAACGAGTTATTTCTTGTTATTTCTAATATGCCCATTTCTTTCTCCTTTTATTATTTTTTATAGTTTTAACTAAAAAATTATTGTTTATCTTCGGTATCATTATTATCATTACTTGCGCCCTCAGTTGTGTTTTTTATTGCACGAATTGCAAAAAACAGATATGAAGCAAAAATATAAGGAGCGGTAAATATTAAAAATGGAATTAAAAATGTTTCTGCATTAAATTCAAAATTAAAATTAACGTATGAATAAAGTAAATAATAAAGTATATATACTATAATTGCAATAACAACACTAATAAGCAATTTCATATTTGATTTTGCCAAAAAACCATAATATAAAACTCCTGCAACAACACCCGCTGCAAGACCGGCAGTGATGTATAGATGTAACGGTCCACATATTAGCAAAATTAATAAACTGCACACTATACCCACAAAAGCACTTAATACCCAAAACCCTACATTTTTCATAAACTCATCCTTTGCTTTTAAATAAATATTATTTTTCTCAAATTATATCAAGTCTTATTTTACTTGTCAAGTATTTTAAGACTTGTTTTGTGTATAATATTATTATGGATTTTAAACATAGATTAAAAGAATTGCGAAGTAGTTTTAATTTAAGCCAAATGCAACTATCTATAAAAACAGGGATAAGTCAATCGGCCATTGCAAAATGGGAATTAGGAAAAACCGAGCCAACTGCAAGTGCAATTATAACTCTTGCAAAGTTTTTCGGCGAAACAACCGATTATATTTTAGGATTAGAAGATTAAAAAACCAAGGCGATGCCTTGGTTTTTTTAACGTTATATATCAATTAAATACACGGTGCAAAAGTTTATCCCCGTGTAAGATACAGCCACACCCTACGCTGTAGGGACACCCTGGCTGACCTTTGTCCATCAAAGATAGTCCGTCATTTGACGGCCAAACCTATTTCGTATGTCCTTCACCTACTTTGGTCACAAAAATAGAAGCACCTTTTGGTACTTCTATTTTTTGAGTTCCCCCAACAATTTCAAACCTTTTAGAACTCATTAAAAATCTTATGATAAAATATTGTAGTAATATATCGGCATAGCGCTCCAGCCGTGGCAAAGGCTTCCTGCCTTTCCAAAATCACTTTCGCCCTCATCCGTTTCCCAAACGGTCCCGTTGCCAAGCTCAAGCATAGGTCTGTAATTTTCGTCGATTTCGGAAAGGATAGACTCCTTGTATTTCCCCTTGTCAGCAAGCAACATCGCATCGTACTTGAAGCAACGCATACTGAGAGAGATATCCGTCATACCTTCCAAATTAAGCATTCTTTCACATACTCCCTTGGGATCCTCCGCTGCTCCACAAAGAATCGCCAGAGAGTTGCCGAGAACGCTGTATCTGGCTTTGTCCGGACAGTCCGCAAATATGCCCTTTTCATCATCCCAAAACTCTTCTCTTATGCGACGGTTGATCTCGGGGATCATATCGCGATATTGGTTCTGCTTACCCAGTATATCTCCGATCTTGCCCATATTTTCAAGGGCAATAGAGATCAGCGCGTTCATTATGATATCGAATTTCGGCAGCTCGTATCCTATGCCGTTACCGCTCAGACCGTAGCTCCACTCGTAGAAATTCCAGTACTGTTTGCCTTCAAAAATCGGCACAAGTCCGTTTTCGCGTCTTTCAAGGAAGGCGGAAAGAACACTTTCAAGCTTTGGATATATCTCCTCAATAAACGCTTTATCTCCTGAATACTGCAGGTATTCTATGCACTCGGTTATATAGTGAATTGAAAACGAAGGAATACAATAATCGTTATTTACGGGATAGCATATGGAAAGAAGCCTATCCTTACGGTCGTCCTTTGATATAAGCTCAAGGCAGGAGCGCGGAAACTTATATTCACCGAAGGCATAATAACCGCAGAGTATCTGATTTCGGCTGTCCATACAGTAGAGCGCCTGCTCCCTCCAGGGGCAGTCCTCGTAATGCTCGTGCATACAGAGACGCAGTGTGTTTACGCAGATATCGTATATTTTCGAGCGATATTCGTTAAGCTCAGGCTTGGTTTTAAGAGTTACGGGATACATGGTCGGCGTGATTGCCGCTTCGTTTACCGTCACGGGAGATTCAGATTTTATCTCCAAATATCTCGCCCCCAAACGACGAAATGGATTGAGATACTTATTTTTTCCCTTGCGCAAACGAATCTTGAAGCTGAAATCTCTTGGTCCGATGATACGTCTTACGTTTCCGTCCACAATATGCTCACCGTAAGCTACCAAAATATCCTGCTCGGTATCAGAGGTTATATCAATGCTTACAAAGCCGACCTGCTCACTTCCCAGCTCAAAAATAACATCGCTATCGGATATGCGCTTTATTTCTTTTCCCAAAACCTTTTTTTCAAGGACGAGCTTCTCATTCGGACGAATTCGGCAAGATGGATGCTTTGAAACGATAACGCTGTTTGAAAATCCGCAAAGTTCTCCCATCTTCCACTTGTCCTCTTTTGTCATATCGTAGCTAAAGGAAAGCCCCATCTGACGCGTGATGATCTTGCATACATGCTGATCGTAGGTACGGCTAAGGCGTGAAAGAGTCTGCTCGCCGCTGAAGCACAAAACATTTTCTCCCTCTGTTATTTCGAAAATAAGGGAAGCCTCTCCTTTGTAATAGACTGAAGTCGTTGTTATACCAAAATACCAGACTATAACGGCAACGTGATTCTTGCCGTTTTTGCAGAATTTTGTAATATCGACCTCGTCGTATATTTTATCGTAAGGGAAATCGGCGTACTGCCCGAAGACCTCAAATTTGCCGTTGATATAGACCGCGTAGTTACTGTCCGCGGATATTTTCAATTTTACATTTTTCTCTCCGTCATAGTTGAACGAGGAATAGAATTCGCCGTATTCATCTGCCTGTCCTTCGGATTCGCACCATATCCAGTTTGCTTTTTTGAAAATATTTTTAACCATATCTCGGTATTCCTTTCCGTATTTCAAGAATTAATCATACTCATACATTATATCACAATCATAAATAAATTTCAAGAATTTGCTAAAGTCGCAGGTTCAAGTCCATAAGGTTCAAGAAAAGGTGCAATGGTGAAAGGGGTTATTTTTCACCCCCAAAAAACAAAAAGTCCTTGAAAATCAAGGACTTTTGTGTTAGGGTGCAAAATTGTTGCCCCAATATGTGATCATAGAACGGAATTGCAACTTATTAAAAAAGATTTGTGAAGCAAATCAACCATTACTTCTTCACTATTCACTATTACTTCTTACCTAAAATTCCGTACACGCCAAATTAGTGAAAAGTGAAGAGTGAAGAGGTAATAAGTAAAAATTCCGCACACTCGCGTGTACGGAATTTTTTGGCTCCCC
>JAFXHX010000010.1 GCA_017536205.1 Clostridia bacterium
GATAAAAAGAAAATCATTGACAAAATTTAATCAAAATGTGACTAAATTGTGACATAAAAGAAAAAACCACTATATATTGTGGTTTTAATCTTGAATTTAAGCATATATTTGGTGTTTAGAGTTTCGCGTCTCCCCTGCCAACAAAATAAAGCAATCTACAATAGTAGGTTGCTTTTTTTGTTAATAGTAGCGATGAGAACGCGCAAGTGTTCGGTGCTTTTGCGAAGCAAAACCATTTGCCGAAGACAACCTTTGACGGGCTTTTATAAAGGGCAATATCGCGTCTCCCCTGCCAACAAGAACGTTTTGCTGTTAATTATGGCAAAGCGTTTTTTATTTTCAGCAACCTACGGTTAGCGTGTGACGCTCGCATTATATTGCTTGCTATTCCGTCGCCTTGCTCCTTACGAATCGCGTCTTTATGCCAACAAAATAAAGCAATCTACAATAGTAGGTTGCTTTTTTCTATAATAAAAAACGGTTGCGCTGCAACCGTTTTTGTTTATTATAAAGTTTTTATTCTTTCAATATGCTTTTTAGTTTCGCGTTCATAGTAGTTAAGTTCGCCGTTTATCATAGAGTTTACTTGCTTAATTTTCCAGTTAACTCTATCTACACCGCCAACGTATAACATAGACGCTTCAAAACCTATTGACGAATCTTTTTTAACAAACCTTAAACTATACTCGGCATTTTTAATTTCGTCGTTTGCAATTTTGCGTATTTTCTTGCATATTTCAAGCATTTTTGCAGGATTTTCGCAAAGTTTTAAGGCAACTCTTTGCTCGTAGAAAAGTTTAGCGTTTATGCCCGTTTGAACGCAACAAGCAATATATTCGCAAAGGTTTAAAACTGTTAAAAGTTCTTTATTTTTGCCTTGAATTGCCTTAAGTTTTTTAACGCCCGATTTCATTAAACGGAGCATTTCTTTAAGCATTTTAATTTCGGTTTTATGGCGAAGGCCGTAGGGTATGCCTATATCGCTAAAACCAAGCCCTATATTTTCTTCAAACTGACCATAAAAACCTGGCCAGAAAATATCGCCATAAACTGCATCAGGTTGCTTTGGGGGCTTAACTGAAGAAATTAAGCAAAGCGGGAACGCCGTGCCTATTCTAAACGGACCATATTGCTCTTCAATTGATGGTGGCATATAACTTATCGACTTGCTTATATCTTCAAAAGCATCGATAATTTCTTGCGAAGAATTATCAAAATATGCGTTATAAACACGTTTAAGATTTTTTTCGTATGAATTATCAAAGGTATAGCAAAGTTGAGCAAGTTTTGATATAAAACTTGGGAATAAGCCGTAGTGATGGCTTTCCATTAAACCACATAAACCGTAAAGATTTTTTGCTTCGTTAATTGCTTTATACCTTTCAATCCACTGGTTAGGCATTGGGAAATACGGGCAAGTGCCTATATCCCAAGTTCTACCACCCGTGTTTACCATAGCGTAAAGTTTAAGACCACGCTCTTTAGCAACCTTTGCTTCGCTAATAAAGTACGGGCCTGCGTTGGTTTTAGCAATTGTATAGTCGGTAACCGTTTGGTCGCTACCAAGCATATTGTAGTGCTGGAACATTTCAAAAGTTACGAGCAAAGTAACGTCGGTAGGAATAGTGTTAACAAGTTCTACCCTATCTTTTTCAGGCGCCCAACCCCAGTTATACGACCAAAATACAACGTCGGCATCGGGGTTATGCTTCCTTATGCTATTTTTAACAAAGTTAATCCAAATAGGATAATCTCTGCAAGGATACCAACCTGGTGTTGGCAACCCTTCGGGTAAATTATCAGCAGGTTTTTGTTCTCTCGAGTGATGAAGAACTCTCTCGTCACGGCTTGCAAACTCAACCGATTCGCCAACTAACGTTATACCTTTAAGCCTTGGGCAACTTGCAAACACTGCGCCGTAAGTTTCGTCAAACTCTTTTTCTGCATTTTCGGCATAAACGTCAATATATCTACCGAAAGCGGCGTAAACGTAAACGTCTAAACCGTATTCGCTTGCACGGTCGACAATGTCGTTAAAGTCAAGGTAGCCAGCAGGCGAAGAATTAACGCCGTTAGTATATAACAATATAGCATCGTAACCGTGGTGAGCAATATTTGATAAATATTCGTTGGGGAATAAATCGAAACCGTAACCAGAGTGCACCATTCTTGGCGTAAACGGTAAATTAACGGTTATGCTACCCTTTTGAATAATGGGTGCTTTCTTTTCGGTAAGTAAAAACTCAAAGTAATAAATACCTTGCGCAACAGACCTATTCGTGTCGCCTAATATAACAATACCGTCGCTCGATGCGGTAATAGTGTATGAACGCTTTGCTTGAAGTGGGTTAATTTTACTTTCAATTTTAAAACCTGCGCCCGTTAAATCAATTTCGCAAGTAACGTCAAGCGAAACTTTAAAAAACTTTTTAAGGTCTTTTATAGCGTTGTTAATAACAACGTCGTCACTTTTAATAAGCGTAACGAGGTTTGGTATTTGAACTTCGCCATCAAGTGCCGAAATATCTTTTCTTATGTTCTTTGGGTGAAAATCTACAAGTTTTTTACGAAAATCAAAGTATGCCATATTTCTCCTATATAGTCAAAGACACCTAAAAGGTGTCTTTATTTATTTTGCGTATTCAACGCTACGCGATTCTCTTATAACGTTAACTTTAATTTGACCTGGATATTCCATAGATTCTTCAATTTTTCTAGCAATATCTTTTGCAAGGAACAACGCTTGACTATCGTCAATTTGTTCGGGGCGAACTATTACCCTAACTTCACGACCTGCTTGAATAGCGTAAGACTTTTCAACCCCCTTAAACTCGTTAGCGATGTTTTCAAGTTGTTCAAGTCTTTTAACGTAACTTGATTCAATTTCTTTTCTTGCGCCGGGGCGAACGCCAGAAATTGCGTCTGCCGCTTGAACTAAAACGGCTTCGATGCATCTTGGCTCAACGTCGCCATGGTGCGATTCGATACAGTTAATAACGAATTTGTTTTCTTTATACTTTTTAGCAAGTTCAACGCCAAGCGCAATATGCGTGCCTTCGTTTTCAAAGTCGACAGCCTTACCTATATCGTGTAAAAGACCACCACGTTTAGCAAGTTCAACGTCACACCCTAATTCTTGAGCCATAAGCCCTGCAAGGCGCGAAACTTCGGTTGAGTGCTTTAATACGTTTTGACCGTAACTAGTTCTAAACTTAAGTTTACCAAGTATTTTAATAAGTTCGGGGTGAACGTTATAAACGCCACACTCAAACGTTGCCGATTCGCCCGTTTCTTTAATAATATTGTCAAGGTCCTTTTTAACCTTTTCAACGGTTTCTTCAATACGAGTGGGTTGAATTCTACCGTCTGCAATAAGTTTTTCAAGCGCACGGCGAGCAACTTCACGCCTAACGGGGTCAAAACCAGACGCCACAACAACTTCGGGCGTATCGTCTATAATAAGTCTTATGCCCGTTGCGTTTTCAAGAGCGGTAATGTTTCTACCTTCTCTACCTATTAAGCGAGCCTTCATATCGTCGTTAGGAATTGATATTGAAGTAACGGTGAGTTCGTTGCTTTGGTCAACTGCACAGCGTTGAATTGCAAGTGAAATAATTTCTTTTGCCTTTTTATCAGCCTCGTCTTTCGCTTGTTGTTCTTGGTTGCGAACGTAGCCTGCCGCTTCGCGACGAGCATCGTCTTTAACCTCTTCAATTATCATTTTTTTGGCTTCTTCTTCGGTCATTTGAGCAACTTTTTCAAGTTCTTGAACGAAGATTTCGTGCTGGGTTTCAAGTTTTTTAACCAAAGCGTCGGCTTCGGCTTGCTTCTTTTCGAGATTTTTAGAAAGATTTTCTACTTCTTCGGTACGCTTTAAAAGCGTAGCGTCTTTTTTATTGAGTATTTCATCTTTTTGGTTAAGGCGTTGCTCCATTTTTTGAAGTTCTGCCCTTTTTTCTCTAGTTTCTCTGTCTAATTCGTTTCTTAATTTAATTTCCTGTTCTCTTACTTCAACAATTGCTTCTTTTTTAAGCGCTTTGCATTCATTTTCGGCATTAGAAACCATTTCTTTAACCAAACGCTCGGTAGAAGTTATTTTGTTTTTACGCATTATAGAAGTAACGGCGAAAAATACGCCGACGCCAACGATAAGGCCAATTACGCCACCTAAAATACCAACGGTAACTGGTGACATTGCAAGTAACAGGAAGGTTGCGTTTTGTAACATACGGTTACCCTCCTTGTGAATATGAATTGTAAATTATATAAAGCAAAAGTTCGCTAAATATCTAAATACATATTTATTTTATAATAAATATATAAAATTGTCAATATGGTTTTGGTTAAAAAATGCCGAAAAATCCACAAAAAAACCCTTGCTTGCAAGGGTTAGTTGTTATTTAACTTTGGGAATACCGTTTTCATCGTATTCCCACTCGCCTAATAAGTAATAGCTTAAATTATCGGGGTTCCAACCCGATGCAAAGGTGGTAGGAACAGACGTAACGTTAAAATATATTTTACAAGACGGATTGCAACCTGCAAACTGATTGCTAACGCCACTTGACGACGCCATCGTTTTGCAACCTGACGGTAAAACTACGTATTCAAGTTTTATGCAACCATTAAATGCATTAACGCCTATTTTACTTATAAGGTCGCCAAAATATACGTTTTTAAGGTTTATGCACGCATTGAAAGTGTTTGCCCCTATTTCAGAAATGTTACTGCCTAAATACACCCTTTCAATACCTTGCGAGCCTTTAAAAAGAGAGTGACCAAAATTAGAAACGCTGTTTGGAATGCGAACTTCTTTAAGTGAAGGCGTGTAAGCAAAGGCTTCGGTACATATTGACGTAAGCCCTGAGTTTAATTTTAGACTTTCAATAGGGTCGTTTTTAAAAGCGTAGTAAGAAAGTTCAACTACGGGATAAGTTACACCTTCGTAAACTTCATGCGAAGGTATTTCAACGTGCACCCAGTCGTGTTCGGGGGTTGCAACGTGGTCTTTTCCAGCAGAATCGTAAGGCACAGTGTCGCCATTACTATAGGTATATCCGTTAGGATTTGCGGCGCCGTAACAAATTAAACCATTTCCATATCTATTTAACTTATAAGTTAAATAAGGGCATTTAAAATAGTAACCGCAATCGCATTTACCCTTTTTGTTAACGTGACTGCTAAAATCTACCACGGGCAAATCTTCATCGCCACCTTCTAAGAGTGGGCGCCAGTGGTTTTGCGCGTCGTAAACAAAATAATCTGCGTAAACGGGACCTTCGGGTTCTTTATTGCACGAAGTGAGCGCAAAAACTGAAACGCACGTGAATATTGATAATATAAGAGATAGTGTTTTTTTAATATTCATACAGTTATAATATCATTAAAGGATATAATTGTCAATTTATTACATAGTAAAACACGCAGTAAATTGATAATAACTGCGTGTTTAATTTTTAATTATAAAGCGTAAGGTTCGCCGTTAGCGTCGTAAGCCCACTGACCTTTCCAATAGCATTTAATCCCCATAATGTTCCAGTCGTGAGCAAAGCCCGCTGGCGCCGATTCGTGTTCTAAATATATTGTTGCTTTGCGATTAGTTTCTAAAAAAGGAGGATAAGTCGTTGCAGGCGATGCAGGACCAATGTTATCCATTTCAACGCACGATTCGGGAATAACGATATATTCAAGACTAGTGCAATTGTAAAAAGCAACTGCATAAATAGCCTTTAAGTTTTTGTTAGTATAAACCCTTTTAAGATTTGAGCATTTATAGAAATTATAACTGCGAATTAAAGGAACGTTTTCACCTAAATAAACAGTTTCAATACCATTTGACTGAAAAAATAATGACGTACCAACGCTATTAACCGAGTCTGGAATACGAACTTCTTTTAGCCTTGGAGTGTACGAAAACGCTTCTGTACCTATAGATTTTAACCCTTCGTTAAGTTTAATAGATTCAACTAATTCAGAAGTAAAGGCGTATGAAGCAAGTTCAACAACAGGATAAGACGTGCCTTCATATTCAGCATATTTAGGAACTTCAACGTGCACCCAGTTATAAGTAGAAATACTATCTACACCATTTTTATCTTCGTAAGAATGATATTCTTCACCATTAGAATATTCGTAATAGTAACCATTATCAAGGTCTGCAGCGCCGTAACAAATTAAACCATTTCCATTTCTATTTAACTTGTAAGCCAAATAAGGGCATTCAAAGTAGTAACCACAAACGCATTTGCCTTTTTTGTTAACGTGTTCACCGTAATCGGTATACGTGGGGTCGGTTTCGCTACCTTCAAGTAGAGGGCGCCAGTGGTGCTCTTCATCATAATCGTACTCTTCTGAATAAACAGGACCAGTTGGACCACAAGAAGTTAAAATAAACGATGAAAAGCACAAAATTATAGATAGAATTAACGTGAAAAGTTTTTTCATATAAACCTCGTTATATATTTTTAGAAGTTTTAAAGAACGTAAGGCACGCCTTTTGCGTCAAGCGCCCACTGTCCATTTAAATAATACGGTATTATATCAGTATTCCACTCTTTAGGAAAGGTTGAAGGTATAGCATCTGCTTTAAAATATAGTTTTAAAACTTTAGGGTCGCAATTTTGGAATGGCGAATATTTTAAACCCTCAATAGACGTCCAGTCAACGTTAATACTAGTGCAAGTTTCAGGAATGATTAAATATTCAAGCTTAGAGCAGTTATTAAACGCAGATATTCCTATATAATTAATTTTATCGTTTAAATAAACGTTTTTTAGATTTCGACAATCATAGAAGTTGTATCCACCAATTTGAGTAACGTTTGCGCCGTAATATACGGTTTCGATAAAACTATTTTCATAAAATAACGAATGACCAATGTCAGTAACCGAGTCGGGAATACGAATTTCTTTCACTCCTGAATAAGAAAACGCTTGACTTCCTATCTTTAAAAGCCCTTCGTTAAGTTTAACAGATTCAACCATATCAAGAGTAAAGGCGTATGAAGCAAGTTCTACAACGGGATAAGACGTACCTTCATATTCAGCATATTTAGGAACTTCAACGTGAAGCCAGTTGTTAGTAGCAATGTTATCTACACCATTTTTATCTTCGTAAGAATGATATTCTCCACCAGTAGAATATTCGTAATAGTAACCATTTTCAACGTCTGCAGCGCCGTAACAAATAAGCCCACCCCTACCGTTTAAACGATAAGACAAATAAGGGCATTCAAAGTAGTAACCACAAACGCATTTGCCTTTTTTGTTAACGTGCGTGCTATAATCGGTATAAGTTGGGTCAGTTTCGCTACCACTAATAAGGGGGCGCCAGTGATGCTCTTCATCATAATCGTACTCTTCTGAATAAACAGGACCAGTTGGACCACCTAGAATGCAAGCAGTCAACGAAAACGTTGAAAAACAAATTATAAGCGATAAAATTATAGTAAATATTTTCTTCATGTTGTTATTATAGCATATAATAAAATATATGTCAATAACTACAAAATGAAAACCCCGATTAAATCGGGGTTGATTTTATTCGAGTTCATCTAGCGAGCAAAGGTATCTGGGCGCAATATTTTCCATAAAATATTTAACTTCTTCTCTATCGATATTCATAACGGAATTATAAAGCGTTTCTTTTGCTTTAACGAATTCGCTATTTCCAGACTTAACTTCTTCAACGCATTTAATATACGCCGATATTTTATCTGCCGACTTCATAATTTTATATTCTTCACTATTTTCGTCGGGTAAAACGTAAGGCTTATAACCATCAAGCAATTCTGTTGGTAGCGTTTCTAGTAGTTTAAGGCAAGCACCCTTTTCAATATCTTTATAAGCGGAATTGATTTCTTTATTAAAGTATTTGATAGGCGTTGGTAAATCGCCCGTTATTACTTCACTAGTTTCGTGGTATTGCGAATAAAGCACAACCTTTAAAACGTCAACTTTACCACCGAAGTAGCGATTTTTAATTTCGGCAAGAGCGTGAGCAATAACGCTAACCTGCTCGGTATGTTCGCTAACGTTTTCTTCAACGGTGGAACGCATAAGCGCCCAACGCTTGATATATTTCATTCTATTTATATATGCAAAAAAATCGTATTTCATAAAAACTCCTTTTGAAAATTGTAACATAACTTCACTCCTTTTTCAAGAGTTTAGCAAAATATTGTTGACAGATTTAGTCATAAGTGATAAAATAAAATTACAATTTAAAAGCAGGGGTGCTACGGCTGAGATTATACCCTTAGAACCTGCCATGGTAATTCATGGAAGGAAGGTTGTTTTTTTCGTGCGCCCAAATTATAGGCGCTTTTATTTTTGGAGGAGATTTTATGTATAATTTGCTTGCACTTAACGAACAACAAATCACTAACCTCTATATAGGAATATCGGTTGCACTTATAGTTTTGGCACTTGTATTAGTTCTTATATTAGGTAGAAAAACCGTGCGTTTTACGGCTAAAAAACTTGCTTTCGTGGCAGTTTCGGTTGCGCTTACAACCGTTTTGTCGCTAATAAAGTTTGAAATGCCGTTTTTAAACGGTGGCTCGATAACGCTATTTTCACTAGTACCAGTTTTACTAGTCTCTTATGCGTTTGGGCTTTATTACGGTTTAATTACGGGCTTTATAACTGGGCTTTTGCAGTTTATAACGTCGCCTTGGGCGTTAACGCCATTATCGTTCTTTTTAGACTATATTCTGCCCTATTCTTGCGTATGCTTTGCGGGAGTATTTAAAAAGAACGTTAAAAACCAAACGCTTGCAATAAGTTTGGGAACGGTTTTTAGTTACTTAGTTAGGTTTGTTATGCACTTTTTATCGGGACTTAACTACTACTCTATGGGCTATATAACGGAAGGTTTCCCCGCAGATAATATGTTTATTTATTCGTTTGTGTATAACCTAGCGTACGTTATGCCAGATATGGTAATTTGCTTAATTTTCTTAATACCGTTTACGTTTACAAAACCGTTTAAAACTTACTTTTTAACGGGTGAAAACTTTAAATAGAAAAAAGCGTTCGATTGAACGCTTTTTTTATTTGAATAAATCGGTTGACATATATTTAAAACCGTTGTCGGGAATAATTGCAATAACTTTTTTAAAGTTATTGTTTTTAATTACTTCTATTGCGCCGTAAACGCTAGCGCCCCCTGATATTCCAACGAATAACCCTTCTTCATTTGACAGTAGTTTTGCAGTTTCTATCGCGCTTTTCGTTTCTACGGGAATAACACCGTCTAAAACCGATAAATCAAGAACTTTTGGAATAAACCCTGCGCCTATGCCTTGAATACCGTGTGCGCCCGCTTTTTTGCCTGATATAACTGCGCTTTCGCTAGGCTCTACGCCGTAAACTTTAAAGCCGTTAATTTTTTCTTTTAAGTACCTACCCGTACCAGTAATAGTTCCACCCGTTCCTACGCCAGCAACCAAACAATCGATTTCGCCAGAAAAATCGTTAAATATTTCAACGCCCGTCGTTAGATAGTGAGCGTTGGCGTTTTCGGGGTTATCAAACTGATTAGGCATATAAGCGCCAGGCAACGCTTTTAAAAGTTCGTTAGCCTTTTCGATTGCGCCTGCCATACCCTTTTCTTTTGGGGTTAAAACAACGTCTGCCCCGTAGGCTTTAAGTAGTTTTATGCGTTCTTCGCTCATATTTTCGGGCATAGTTAAAATAACCTTATAGCCTTTTAACTTGCCAACGAACGCTAATCCTATACCCGTGTTGCCACTAGTAGGCTCTATAATAACGCCACCACTTTTAAGTTTGCCACTTTCTTCAGCAACCTTAATTAAATGGTATGCAACCCTATCTTTAACGCTACCAGAAACGTTAAAATATTCAAGTTTAGCGTAAAGTTCCGAGTTTAGCGAATAAAACTTTTCAATTTTTTTAAGGCGAACTACGGGGGTATTCCCTATAAGTTCAAACGCGTTATCAACTTTCATATTCTACCTATAAAAATAAAAGCGCATAATTACTATGCGCTTTAAAATTAACGTATAACTTCTTTAACTTTTGCAGCCTTACCGGTAAGGTTACGAAGATAGTAGAGTTTAGCACGCCTTACAGCGCCTTTCTTAACAACCTTAATATCGGTAATTTTTGGTGAGTGAAGTGGGAAAGTTCTTTCAACGCCAACACCGAAACTAATTCTTCTAACGGTAAAGGTTTCACTAATGCCACCACCGCGTTTTGCAATTACGATGCCTTCGTATGCTTGAATTCTTTCTCTAGTACCTTCAACGACTTTAACCGATACCTTAACAGTATCACCAACGTTAAACGAGGGAACCTCTTTCTTTACGTTTTCTTGATTGATTTGATCAATTATATTCATGACTTATACCTCCATAATTACGTAGTGTTCATTGACATTTTCAAGAGGACCACCCGAAGTCTTTAAATATTTTAGCATAAACGCTTGTATAAATCAAGCAATTTTATATGCTTTTTTACAATTTTTTATACGTTTTTTCGGGTTTTTTACCCATAATGCTATAAAAAGTACACTCTAACTTACCGTTATAGATTTTACGCTTTTTAGTTGCCTTAACGCCAAGCAAACGCTCGCAATCTGATACGGGAGTAATAAGATATAGCGACCACTCGTTTAGCGATTTATACGCTTTTGAAAAGTTTTTATAAAGGCTAACTATACCCTGCCTTTCCATAAGCCTTTCACCGTAAGGTGGGTTAGTAACTATAACGCCGTAACTTTCGCTACTTGATATTTCGCAAGCGTTTTTAACCGAAAAACTAACGGCGTCGAGAACGCCTGCGTTTTTAGCATGGTATTTTGCTAGTTTTATTTGGCTTTCTTCTATATCACTACCAAAAATAGTTACTTTTTCGGGGCTTTTAATTTCGCTTAACGCATCTTGTTTCATTTTACAATAAAATGAAGTATCAAACTTATTAAAGTGCAAAAAGTCAAAATCTCTATATAAGCCGGGGGCAATATTTTTAAGAATCATACCCGCTTCTATAACTATCGTACCACTGCCGCAAAACGGGTCGATAAGCGGTTTGTTTGGGTTCCAAACGGAAAGAAGTAGCATTGAAGATGCAACCGTTTCTTTAATAGGTGCTTCGCCGTTTAGCGTTCTATAACCCCTTTTGTGAAGTGGCTCGCCCGACGTGTTTAAATAGACGGTAACGTAGTCGTGGCGCAAAGAAATCTCTATTTTATGTTCAAAGCCGTTTTCAGTTTGTTTTTGCTTGTAAAAGTTTTCAAGCCTTTCAAAAATTGCTTTTTTAGCAACGGATTTTATTGCTTGAATTGAAGAAAGTTTACTTTCAAACGAAGAAACGTTTACCTGTATTTTAGCGTTGTTTGCTATATAATTTTCAAAATCTAAATCTTCAACACCACTAAAAAGTTCGTTAAAATCGGTTGCCTTAAACTCGCCTATTAAAATATAAACACGGCTAGCAGTTCGCATTTTAAGGTTTAAAAGCGCAACGGTTTCTAATTCGCCTTCAAAGGTAATTTTGCCGTTATAGGAAGGCGCGTCTATCCTCGTTAAACTCAATAATTCTCTTTTAACAACGCCTTCAAGACCAGACGGTGCCGTTATAGTAATTTTCATTAAAATGCATCCGTAATTATATTTATTTCTTCGCCTATAACTTCGGCGACTGCAAACGATATTATAGCATCGTTAAGCCCGTTTTCTAAAACGTAAAAATTAGCAATTTCTCGGTATTTTTGCTGTTTTTTATAACCTACTGCGCTAGCGGGATTACCGTATTTATTAGAAGACCTTGTTTTAACTTCAATAAAGACCGTAACGCCGTTTTTTATAGCGACGATATCTGCCTCGCCAAACGGGGTAACGTAGTTGGTTTTTAGTATTTTATAGCCAAGTTTTTTAAGGTGCTTTACAGTTAGGCTTTCGCCCGTTAGCCCCAAAAGTTTTTTATAAAGGTTTTTCGGTGAATTGGGCAAGGTCCTACCCCCTTTATTGCGTTAATGTGTTCTTTAGTGCCGTAACCACTGTTTCTATCAAACCCGTAATCGAGATAAAGTTCGGCGTATTTTTTCATAAGTTCGTCTCTATAAACTTTTGCTAAGATAGACGCTGAACTTATAGTGTAACTTTTAAGGTCGCCTTTTATTATGGGAACGGTTTTTATAGAAATATCTAGTTTAACCGCGTCAACCAAAACGACGTCTGGCGTTATTTTAAGCCCGTTTATTGCCATTTCCATACATTTTTTAGTTGCTTGTAAAATGTTTATTTCGTCAATTTCTTCGGGCGATATTTCTTTAATTGAATATGCAAGCGCTTTTTCTTTAATTTGGCTTGCTAGCAATTCGCGCTTTTTTTCGCTTAACTTTTTACTGTCTGTTACGCCTTCTATAATATCGCTTAAAGGCATAATGCACGCAGCGCAAACGACGGGGCCTGCAAGTGGACCTCTGCCAACTTCGTCTACCCCTGCTATATAATTAAGGCCTTTTGATAGGCACTCGTTTTCGTAATCTAATTGTGGAACGTATATTTTCATTATTTAAAGGCAATTTTGCCAAGTTTTCCCTTTCTAAGGTCGGCAATTATAATATTTGAAGCCCTTTCTTCATCAATTTCGCCACCTTTTTTAAGCGCACCACGCTTTTTGGCAATATCTAAAAAGATTTGTTCGGGCTGTTTTTCAAGCGTTTCTACTTTATAAACGGTTTCTATAACGCCGTTATAGTTTTGAGTTAAATAACTAATAAGTTCTAAAGAAAGTTCGGTAAAATCAACTATATCGTCGTTTATCGAGCCGATAAATGCAAGGTATTTTGCAAAGGTTTGATTTTCGAAACTTGGTGGAGTTGTTCCAGGTGTATCTAAAAGTTCAATACTTTTAACTTTTACCCACTGTTTATCTTTGGTAACGCCTGCTTTATCGCCCGTTTTTGCGCGTTTGTTTCCGCACAAAAGATTAATGAGCGTTGATTTTCCCGTGTTTGGAATACCTGCAACCATTACCCTTAAAGGCTTGTTAACGCCTTTGTTTTTATATTTTTCTCTTACGGGAGCAAGCGCTTTTTCAATAGCGCCGTAAAGAGTTTGTGCGCTTTTTTCACTTGTTCCTATAATTGAAATAACGTTTTTAAAAGATTTTTTAAGTTCGCTTTCAAAATACTTAACGTCTTTACTATCTACAAGGTCGCACTTGTTAAGAACGTAAACGACGGGCTTATTGCCAAAAATTGCCGTTAGTTTTTGGTTAAAGCACGCTAAAGGCGCCCTTGCGTCTAATACCATAACGATACCGTCGCAAAGCCTTACTTCTTCTTCCATCATTCTTAACGCTTTGGTCATATGACCGGGAAACCATTGTAAAAACATAATTATTTAAGTAAGTCGGGGCGATTTTTTTTGGTTATTTCTAATGATTTTTGCTTGCGCCACTTTTCAATTTCGGCGTGGTTACCAGAAAGCAATACGTCGGGAACTTTAACGCCTTTAAAATCTTGTGGGCGCGTGTACTGCGGATATTCAAGTAAATTAGACGAAAAACTTTCTTCTTGAAGTGAGTTTTCGTTAATTACGCCTGAAACGTAGCGAGAAACGGCATCGGTTATAACCATTGCGGGAAGTTCGCCACCCGTTAAAACGTAATCGCCGATAGAAACTTCTAAATCGATACAAAGTTCTATAATTCTTTCGTCAATTCCTTCGTAATGACCGCATAGAATTAAAAGGTTTTTGCTTTTTGCAAGTTCACAAACAAGCCCTTGCGACAAGGTTTTACCCTTTGGCGAAGTGAAAATACGAATTGATTCGTGACGTGGGTCGATAGCGTTAATCGCATCGTAAACGGGCTGTGGCATCATAACCATACCTGCGCCACCGCCAAAAGGATAATCGTCACATTTTTTATGTTTATCGGTTGAATAATTTCTTATATCGTGAACGTTAATTTCTAGCGCTCCCGATTTTTGAGCCCTTCCTATAATGCTTTCGTTTAAATACGAAAACGTTTCTGGAAAAAGGGTTAAAATATCAATCTTCATAAAAAATTACCCCGTCGAGTTTTGATTTTTCAACGCTTAACGTACTATTTTCTAAATCGATTTTTATATCAAGCGTTTTCAAAAAGGGAAAATAGGCTTTTTTACCACTTAAAAGTTCAATTTCAAACATATCTACGTTTGACTGAACAACGTCCTTAACGGTGCCGAAAGGCTCGCTTGAAACCATAACTTTTAAGCCTAATAAGTCGGCTATAAAAAAGTCGTTTTTATTCTTTGCTATTTGCGATTTTTCGGCATAAAAAGTAACGCCACGGAAAAGTTCCGCGTCGTTTCTAGTTACGACCGAATCAAGCGCAATAAATGCAAAACCGCCGAACGCATCTTTAACGGTTTTCACTTTAAAAGCGTTACCGTTATCATCGTACAGCGTTTTTATAGACTTTACGCTTGATAAGCCGTCTGCAAGTATTTTGGCTTTTAATTCACCTTTAATTCCCTGTGGTTTTACCACGGTAAAACAAGCAAGTTTTTCCATAAAATGAAGAGATTAAAGTTCGCCCTTCGCTTTTATTTCAACGTTATACTTTTTGTTTTCTTTCGCGCTAGCCGAACGAACGATAGTGCGAAGTGCCTTGGCAAGTTTGCCTTGACGGCCTATAACTTTACCCATATCGCTATCGTCAAGCACTACGGTTATAGTCACTACGCCGTTTTCTTCGCTTTCTAAATACTGAATATCGTCTTTCTTTTCAGCAAAATGCGAAACTACGTATTTAACAAGGTCGAGCATACCGTCTCCTTAATTATTTCTTTTTCTTCTTGGGGTTAGTTTTAGCGGGTGAAAGTTTAGCGGGTTTTTCAATAACGCCTGCTTTTACAAGAATGTTTTTAACGGTCTCGGTGGGTTGAACGCCGTTTGCAAGCCATTTTTTAGCCTTTTCAACGTCTACAACTACTTCTGCAGGGTCGGTATTAGGATTGTAGTGACCGATTTTTTCGATATACTTTCCGTCTCTTGCAACTCTTGAATCAACAACAACGATTCTGTAAAGTGCGTTACCCTTGTCACCAAGTCTGGTTAATCTCATTTTTACTGCCATGATTTTTTCTCCTTAAAATATAATATTTACACGCTACACGCGTTTTTTACATAAAAGGCATTCTTCTTTTGCCGTTTTTTAGTTGTTTCATTAAAAGTTTGGTTTGATCAAACTGTTTAAGAAGTTGATTTATCTCTTGAATAGTGGTGCCACTACCCTTTGCAATTCTAACTTTTCTTGAATAGTTTAAAATTGACGGGTCGCGCCTTTCTTTTTTAGTCATTGAATAAATTATTGCTTTGGTGCGCTCTAACTTACTCTCGTCAACGGTGGCGTTTTTAAGCCCTTTCATATTGCCAAAGCCCATACCTGGGAGCATATTTAGCATTTCTTGAGCGCCACCCATTTTCTTGACCATATCAAATTGTTGAAGATAATCTTCTAAAGTGAAGGAGTTTTCCTTCATTTTCTTTTCGAGTTTTTTAACGTCTTCTTCAGTGATTGCTTCTTGCGCCTTTTCTATAAGCGACATAACGTCACCCATACCTAAAATGCGCTTTGCCATACGGTCGGGGTAAAACGACTCTAAATCTTGAAGTTTTTCGCCAACGCTTGAAAACTTAATGGGTTTTCCGGTAACTTCTTTAACAGATAAGCAAGCGCCACCACGAGTGTCCCCGTCAAGTTTAGTAAGAACGCAACCTGTAATTGCAAGTTTTTCGTCAAACGATTTTGCAACGTTAACTGCGTCTTGCCCGGTCATAGAGTCGATAGTTAAAAGTATTTCGGTGGGGTGAACTTCGTTAGAAATATCGATAAGTTCGTTCATAAGTTCTTCATCGATATGAAGCCTACCTGCCGTGTCTATAATAACGGTATCAAAGCCGTACTGTTTAGCGTGTTTAACTGCGTTTTGAGCAATTTTTACTGGGTTTTTTTGACCTTCTTCGTAAACTTCAACGCCTGCTTGCGAGCCAACTACTTTAAGTTGGTTAATTGCGGCGGGGCGATAAATATCGCACGCAACGAGTAATGGTTTTTTACCGCCTTTTTTAAGGTGGAGCGCAAGTTTACCAGAAAGCGTTGTTTTACCAGCGCCTTGAAGACCACACATCATAATAACTGTTGGTGGCTCTGGCGATATAAGAAGTTTAGAGTTTGTGCTACCCATAAGTTCGGTAAGTTCATCGCAAACGATTTTAATAACTTGTTGCGTAGGACTTAAACTTTTTAAAACTTCTTGACCAAGTGCCTTTTCGCTTACCCTTTGAACGAAGTTTTTGGCAACCATTAAACTTACGTCTGCTTCTAAAAGGGCAATTCTAATTTCACGCATTGCTTGCTTAATTTCAAGTTCAGTAAGCGTGCCCCTTTTAGTAAGTTTGGTAAAAACGTGATTTAGTTTTTCTGAAAGACCACTGAATACGTTTGCCATTTTACTCCCCTAAAGCGTTTAATATTTTACTTTTTAACTCTTCGCTATCGCAACTTTCTGCAATTTCTTTTAAGTTGCTTTTAATTTTGCAAAGCGAAAGTTTGTTTTCGTAACCTAACAAAATATCTTTAGTTTTATTGATAGCGTCACTAACGCTTTGGCGTGAAACGCCTTTAATTTCGGCAATTTCGCCAAGAGAAAGGTCGCACTCGACGTAAAGCGAAAAAACTTCAACTTGTTTTTCAGTTAAAAGATTTTTATAGGTTGAAAATAACTCTAAATAGTCGAAAAGTACCATAATTTCCTTATCTACGGTAATTATACACGAATAAAACGCCACTGTCAAGCATTTTTACTTGACAGTTTTAAATATTTCTTATCGTATAAAAAACTAATCAATTCATAATCGCGCGTTGTTTTCACGATACTGCCTAGGTGTTAACCCTAAATACGATTTAAAGTTGCGATTAAAACTGCGCACGGAATCGTAGCCACTATCATACGCACATTGTATAATACTAAAACTTGTATTTTCTAAAAGAAAACAAGCGTGACCAAGACGATAGTGGTTTACGTAAGAATTATAAGAAATACCAACAGTCTTTCTAAAAATACGAGAAAGATAAGCGTAATCATATCTTAATATTTCTGCAAGTTTTTTTAACGAACAATCCTTTCCGTAACACTCTTCAACAAAAGTAAATATTTTATTTAGAACCCCGTCTTTATCTACCTGCCTATTTTCGTATAGTCTATTATTATCAAACTGAGCACATATTGAATAAAGAACGCCCTTTTTTTGCGTTATTGTAGATGTAACTTTAAGATTATGAAGCGCATCAACAAGATAATCATCTAAACAAAACAAATTATCCACAGGGTTTTTTCCTATAACCCCTGTAGAAAACTCTTGTACTAAATCAGGCGAAAATATGCAAAGCACGTGCTCACTCTTAACAGATTCAAGTGAATGAATTTGATTTGGGAAAATTAAAACACCTTGATTCTTCTTTAAATGGTACGTAGTTCCATCAACTTCCACGTGCATTTCACCTGAAAGAATTACTATTACTTCAAAACATTGATGTAAATGTGGTGGATAACAAAAATTACTACCACTTTCAATTTTTAAATACCCTGGCATTGCCAAATGATTAAACTGATAAAACATATTTCCTTAAAAAAAACAATTTTTGTCTATATATTATATACTTTCTTTCTTGTAATGTCAACAATAGCCCATTATACTATAAAAAAGGAGATTACTAAATGACTTATTATATTGGAATAGACCTTGGAACGTCTGCTATGAAAATTGTTTTAACAGACGCTTATGGAACAATATTTAATACCGTTACTAAAGAATACCCTTTAAGTTTTCCTAACCCTAATTGGTGTGAACAGTCGCCAAGGGATTGGATAACTGCTTTAGTTGACGGAACTAACGAACTTTTAAACGGGTTTGACGCTTCAAAAATCGCAGGTATTGGGTGTGCAGGACAAATGCACGGATTAGTTGTTTTAGATGACGTAGACAACGTTATTCGCCCTGCAATTTTATGGAACGATGGCAGAACTTTTAAAGAAGTTGATTACCTAAACAACATTATCGGCAAGAACAACCTTTTAAAATGGACTGGCAACGTTGCATTTGCAGGTTTTACAGCGCCAAAACTTATTTGGTTAAAAAATAACGAACCTTCTAACTTTTCAAAAATTGCTAAGGTAATGCTACCAAAAGACTACGTAAACTACACGTTGACAGGAGTTTTTAGTAGCGATTATTCAGATGCTTCTGGCACGCTTCTACTAGACGTTGCAAACAAGCAATGGAGTAAAGAAATGCTAACTATTTGCAATATTACCGAAGAGCAAATGCCCACGTTATATGAAAGTTATGCTCCTATAGGAAAGGTTTTACCTAATATTGCAAAATTGTTAGGAATACCTAATTCCGTTACGGTGTGTGCAGGAGCAGGCGACAACGCTGCGGCTGCAGTAGGTGCAGGAATCGTTGATGGTGAATGCAATATAAGCATAGGCACGTCTGGTACTGTTTTTATTTCATCAAAAACGTTTAGCGTTGATAATAATAATGCTCTTCATTCATTTGCTCATGCAGATGGAAAATATCATTTAATGGGATGTATGTTATCTGCTGCATCATGTAACAAATGGCTTATGGAAAACGTTTTTCAAACAAGCGATTATAAAGCAGAGCAAGAACTAATTTCTTATGATGATTTGGGTGAAAATAAAGTTTACTTCCTACCCTATTTAATGGGCGAACGTAGCCCTATTAACGACACGAACGCTCGTGGAACTTTTATAGGAATTACATTAGATACTAAGCGTAGCGACCTTACTCAAGCGGTTTTAGAAGGAATAGCCTTCGCAATTCGCGATATTGTGGAAGTGGCGCGCAGTTTAGGCATTAAAATAACCACGTCTAAAATATGTGGTGGTGGCGCGAAATCTAAACTTTTGAAGCAGATTATCTCAAACGTATTAAACGTTAATTTAGAAGAAAATAATTTAGAACAAGGCCCATCAATTGGAGCATCAATTCTTGCAATGATTGCGTGTGGCGAATATGATAGTGTCAAAACGGCATGTAATAAACTTACGTCAGTTACCACAACAGTTAAGCCTAATGCAAAATTAGTTGAAAAATACGAGATACGTTATAAGCAGTTTAAACACATATATCCTGCGTTAAAAGAAACATTTACTAAACTTATATAAGGAGAAATTATTTATGTATTTTCCAAACGTAACTAAAATTAAATACGAGGGGCCTAATTCTAAAAACCCCCTAGCCTTCAAGTTTTATGACGCCGAAAAAATTGTCGCTGGTAAGCCTATGAAAGAACATTTGCGTTTTGCTATGGCTTGGTGGCACAACCTTTGCGCTTGCGGTACGGATATGTTCGGTCGCGATACAGCCGATAAATCCTTTGGAACTATAATAGGCACTATGGAACACGCAAAAGCAAAAGTTGATGCTGGTTTTGAGTTTATGCAAAAATTAGGCATTGAATACTTTTGTTTTCATGACGTTGATATCGTTCCAGAATCAAATAATTTAAAAGAAACTAATCGCCGTTTAGATGAAATTACCGATTATATGCTTATTAAAATGAAGCAAACCGGAATTAAATGCCTTTGGGGTACTGCCAATATGTTTAGCAATCCACGCTTTGCAAACGGAGCAGGCTCTACGAACTCTGCCGACGTTTTTTGCTTTGCAGCAGCGCAAGTAAAAAAAGCGTTAGACATTACCGTAAAACTCGGTGGTAAAGGCTATGTTTTTTGGGGTGGTCGCGAAGGCTATGAAACCTTACTTAATACCGACGTTAAGTTTGAACAGGAAAACATTGCTAGACTAATGAAAATGGCTGTAAAATATGGACGCAGTATTGGATTTAAAGGAGATTTTTATATTGAACCCAAACCAAAAGAACCTATGAAACATCAATATGATTTTGATGCGTCAACTGCAATAGGTTTTTTGCGTCAATACGGACTTGATAAAGATTTTAAAATTAACGTTGAAGCAAATCATGCAACGTTGGCGGGACACACCTTTCAACATGAATTAAGGATATCTGCAATAAATGGAATGCTTGGCTCTATTGATGCAAACCAAGGCGATTATCTTTTAGGTTGGGATACAGATGAATTTCCGTTTAACGTTTACGAAACCACAATGTGTATGTACGAGGTTTTAAAGGCAGGCGGTCTTTCAGGTGGATTAAACTTTGATGCTAAAAACCGTCGCTCATCATATACGCATGAAGACATGTTCAATGCTTACATTTTAGGTATGGACGCATTTGCACTTGGACTTATAAAAGCTTCAAAAATTATTGACGATGGCACGATAGACGACTTTATAAATATGCGCTACAACAGTTTTAAACATGGAATTGGCGCCAAAATAGTATCTGAAAACACGACTTTAGAAGAACTTTCTAACTACGCAGAAAACTTGGGTGAAGCGAAACTACCTGGGTCAGGTAAACAAGAATATCTTGAAAGCGTTTTAAATAACGTGCTGTTTGGTTAAAAGGAGGCTAACCATGATTTATTACGTTTCAGTAAACGGAAGTAATTTAAACGATGGCTCGATTAATTTACCCTTTAAAACTATAAATCACGCATCAAAAATTGCCGTTGCAGGTGACACTATAAGAGTATTTGGTGGAACTTATAGAGAGTGGGTTGACCCAAAAAACGGTGGGACTAGTAATAATAACCGAATAACATACGAAGCTGTTCAAGGCGAACATCCCGTTATTAAAGGTTCTGAAGTAATAACAGGATGGAAAAATATTGGAGACACCGTTTGGACAAAAACCATATCAAACTCATTGTTTGGCGATTGGAATCCATTTGCTATAATGGTTGAAGGAGATTGGCTAGTTGACCCGATAAAAGAATATCGCGTTCATCTGGGCGACGTTTATATAAACGGCGTATCAATGTTTGAGGCGAAATCTATTAGCGACCTTTACGACTCTACTTTAAGAACAATTGGTGCTCAACATTATAGGCGAATTGAAGACGAACTAATTTTAAATCCAGAACTTACCAGATATAAATGGTATGCAGAAGTAGACGATACTACAACCACCCTATACTGCAATTTTCACGAATACAATCCAAACATTGAACTTATAGAAATTAACGTACGCCCTTGCTGTTTTTATCCAAAATTAACAGGCGTAAACTACATTACTCTTCGCGGATTTGAAATTGCACATGCAGGTTGCCCCTGGACACCTCCCACTGCAGACCAAATAGGTATGGTAGGTCCACATTGGAGTAAAGGATGGATTATTGAAAATAACGATATCCACGACGCTAAATGCAGTGCAATCAGCCTTGGCAAAGAAATTAGAACCGGGCATAACACGTCTTCAAGATTTCATAGAAAATCTGGGCACCGCTATCAACTTGAAGCTGTATTTTCTGCACTTAAAATGGGGTGGAATAAAGATAGCGTTGGTTCTCATATCGTTCGAAACAACGCAATTCACGATTGTGGACAAAACGGTATAGTTGGACACCTTGGGTGTATTTTTTCAAAAATAGAGCATAACAACGTGTACAATATAGGTGTAAAACACGAGTTTTGGGGACATGAAATTGCTGGAATTAAGTTTCATAGCGCAATCGACACACATATAATAAATAATAATATTCACGATTGCACACTTGGCATGTGGCTTGATTGGGAAGCACAGGGCATGCGTGTAACGAGAAACGTTTTTCATAAGAACAATCGCGATTTTATGATTGAAGTTAGTCACGGTCCTATACTTATTGACCATAACGTTTTTACTTCTCAATATTCAATCGATAACTGGTCGCAAGGAAGTGCCTTCGTTCACAATTTAATATTGGGAAAAATATTTAATAGAACTATTTTAGAACGCTCTACACCATATCACCAAGCTCACTCTACCAACGTTGCGGGCTACTGCGAGATTTACGGTGGCGACGACCGATACTATAATAATATTTTTGCTGGAAAATGGGAAAACAACTGTGAGTTTTTAGAACAATTTTCTACAAATTGTGATAGATTTACGTCCCCAGAAGAATACAATGAAAAAATAAATAAAATATACGATGAGTGCGGTCATATTGGATATAAACTTATTGTGGAACAACCAGTTTGGCTAAAAGATAACGCTTACTCAGGTTATGCGCGCCCATCTAAACACGATAAAAATGCATTTATAGCAAAAGGTCTTTTAGCGGAAATAAATGAAGATAATGGCAACGTTTTTCTCTCTCTTAACGTGCCTAAAGAAGTCGCTTATGCTAATTGTGAGCGTATTTCAACTAAACGTCTTGGCGAAACGCGAATTTCTGCACTACCATTTGATGCTCCAAATGGTGATGATTATGACTTTTCATTTGACCTTATAAACGAATCTTATGGCGATAACGTTAAGCCCGGTCCATTAGCATCGTTAAACGAAGGTTACCAAGAAGTTTTAGTTTGGAAAAAATAGACAAATAAAAGGATAGTATTGAAAAAAATCAATACTATCCTTTTTTATACAATATAACTGTTTAAAATAAATTATCAATAAACTCGTTTAGGTTAAACTCTTCTAAATCGTCAAGTTTTTCGCCAACGCCAACGTAGGCAACGGGCACTTCGTGCTCTGCAAGCATTGAAATTACAAAGCCACCTTTTGCAGTTCCGTCAAGTTTAGTTAGCACTATACCATCAAGATAAACGGCTTCGTCAAACGTTTCAACTTGACTAACGGCGTTTTGACCTGTTGTTGCGTCTAAAACGATTAACTTATAAAAGTTTGCTTCACTATATTCACGCTCAACGACCCTACTCATTTTTTTAAGTTCTTCCATAAGGTTTTGCTTAACGTGAAGCCTACCTGCCGTGTCGATAATCAAAACGTCGGTTTGTTTTGCCTTTACTGAAGAAATTGCATCGTAAACAACTGCAGACGGGTCTGCGCCTTCGGCGTGTTTAATAATTCTAACGTCTGCCCTTTTTGCCCACTCTGAAAGTTGGTCGCTTGCGGCGGCTCTAAACGTGTCTGCTGCGCATAAAGTAACCGTTTTACCTTTATTTTTAAAGTAGTTTGAAAGTTTGCCTATCGTTGTAGTTTTACCAACGCCGTTAACGCCTACTAACATAATTACAGCGGGATAGTCAAGCGCAAAATCTTCGACGTTTTCGCACATTTTGATTATTGCGCTTTTAAGCGCGCGCTTAACTTCTTCTTTATCTTTAACGCTACCGTCTATCATTTCTTCGCGAAGATTATCAACTAAATCCATAGCAAAGGTAACGGACATATCGGCAGAAATTAACGCGTCTAAAAGTTCATCATAAAACACTTCGCCTATACGGTCGATTTGAAAAACTCTAGCAAAAGTATCGCTAATTTTATCTTTAGTTTTTTTAAGCGATTCGGCAAGTTTTGAAAATATACCCATTAAGCGTTCTTCCTTTCAAGTTCGATAGCATCTGAAAGTTTAACTGAAACGATGCTTGATACACCCTTTTCGGGCATTGTAACACCGAAAAGACCGTCTGCATTTTCCATTGTAACTTTTTTGTGCGTAATACAAATAAATTGTGTTTCTTTAGCAAAGTTTTTAAGGTATTTTGCAAACCTTGCAACGTTAGCGTCGTCAAGCGCAGCTTCAATTTCGTCAAGCACGCAGAACGGCATTGGGCGAAGGCGAAGTATTGCAAAGAGTATTGCAATAGCGGTAAGCGACATTTCGCCACCAGAAAGTAGCGATATTTTTTGAAGTTTCTTTCCCGGTGGTTCTGCAACGATTTCAATGCCTGCGTCAAGCGGGTCGCCCGTCGTACTTTCTTCAACGACAAGGTCTGCACTACCACCACCGAACAACTCTTTAAATATTTTAGAGAAGTTAGAACGAATAGTTTTAAACCCTTCGTTGAAGGTAAGCGTCATTTCCTTGGTTAAGTCGTCTATAACTTTTTGAAGGTCGTCTTGCGCTTTGTAAAGGTCGTCGCGTTGAGAAACTAGTTCGTTATACGCTTCGCTTAACTCGTTATACTCTTCAATAGCGTTAGGGTTAATACTACCAAGAGCAGCAATTTTGCGCTTTAAAGTTGATATTTCTTGTTGAGAAGTTGCTATTTCGTAGTTTTCGTCGCGAAGTGGCAAGCAAGTTTCGTACGTAAGTTGATATTCGGTAAATATGTTTTGCGACATAAAGTCAAGTTCGGTGTCAACTTTTGTATAGTTAACTTCTTCGCTTGCCTTTCTTTCACTATTTTTATCAATATCGGCTTGTAAAACTTCACGCTTTAAGTTGTCTTGCGCAATAAGTTCGTTTAAGCGTTCTTTTTTACTGTCGAATTCGGCTTGTTGCTTGCGTAAATCTTCAAGGTGCTTTTTATCGTCTGCATTAAGCGAAACCTCTTCAGCCTTGCGAATAAGCCCTTCGATAATTTTTAAGTTACTTTCAGTAACTTTTTTGTTGTTTTCGTTAGCCGTGTTAAGATTTTCTATTTCTAAACCAAGCCTTTCGATATCGGCTTCTGCGCCCGCAATTTCCGAACGAAGATAAGAAAGCCTTGACTGAACGCTAGTGTTTTCTTTAAGGACTTCATCGCGTTGTTTTCTAAGTTCGGTAAACATTTCACGATGTTGCGACTGTTCTTTAGAAGCCGTTTCTTTTTGCCTGTTAAGTTCTTCGTTGCCTTTATTTATATCGGTGTATGCAAGCGATATTTCAGAAAGACGTTGCGAAATAACGGCAATATCGTCTTTATACTTTTCAATTTCAAGTTGAGTATCTTGAATAACTTTATCGGTAACCACTAATTTTTCGCGTAAAATTGCCGATTTTTGTTTAGCCGAGAACAAACTTTCGTTAAGAGCGTTAAGCTCGTCTACTTTTTCGTTAACTTGCTTTAAAAGGTTTTGTTTGTTGGTAGATAACAAATTAAACTCGTTCTTTCTTTCGGTAATTTTTTGCGTAAGTTCGGCAATTTGACGGTCGATAGTAAGCAAGTTGTTAGAGTGCTTTGCTTGCGCACCACCCGTCATACTACCAGAAGTAGCAATAACGTCGCCTTCAAGGGTAACGATTTTAAAGTTGAAATGGTATTTGTGCGCAATTTGCCTTGCGTTTTGAAGATTATCTACGATTAAAGTGCCACCTAAAAGATGTTTTACTATATTTTCGTAGTACGTATCGTACTTAACGATATCGGTTGCTAAACCTAGCGAGCCCGTTTCGTTTATTGCGCTAATTAAATCGCCACCGTTACCCCTTACCTTTACAGTTTCAATAGGAAGGAAAGTTATTCTACCTATATTCGACTTTTTAAGGTAAGAAATTAAATATTCAGTGTCTTTAGAAGTTTCGGTTACAACGTTTTGAATTGCACCGCCTATTGCCTTTTCAACTGCAAGTTCGTACTTTTTATCAGTTGACATAATTTCGGCAACTACGCCCTTTACCTTTTGAGCCAAGTTTTTATCTTGCTTGGTTGCTTCCATAAGGCGCTTAATCGCTTCGTTATAACCTGCGTAAGAATCTTTTACGCCAAGGGTAAACTTTAAGCGAGTGTCTATTTCGCTAATAATGCGTTCAAGTTCTAAAAGTTTGTTAGTAACTTGCTCTATAAAGTTGTTGGTTGAAGATACGCTATCTTCTTTATCTTTAACTTCAAGTTTAGCGTTTGAAATAAACTCTTCTAATGAAGCAAGTTCTTTCTTATTTTCGTCGTTTTCAAGCATTAACGCCGTGCATTTATCAACGAGAGCGTTAACTTTATCGACAATAGATTTTTGTTGCGAAGAAATAACGCTTTCTTCTGCCGATATTGCGCCAAGGTTTTTGTTCATATCGGCAAGGCCTTCAACGCTTTTAATAACTTCGTTTTGAACTGACTCGGCTAAGTCTTCACCACGGGTGATTTCGCCCGATAATTCGGCGATTTTCTTGCTAATTTCGGCAGATTTTTTAGTTAAAGCATCAATTTCTTTGTTGCAAGAAACGGTGTAACTTTTTTTGTTTTTAAGTTGAGTTTCATTTTCGCTAATTTTTTCGGTGTTTTTAGCCGTTTCGCTAGACAAACGCTCGTTTTCAGAACGGAAAAACGATATTTTTTCGGCAAAAACTTTGGCTTCGCCCGACTGCTTTTCTATATCAACCGAACGGTCGGTAATTTCGTTAGCAATTGCGCGCAAAAACTCGTCTGCGTGCTTAACTTCGTCAAGATGCGAATTATAAAGCGCGATAGTTTCGTTAAGTTCAACCCTTCTTGCTTCAATTTCTTCGGTTAAACCTTTAATTCTATCGTTAATTTTGCGCTTGGTTTCGCTAGCGTTTTCGTATTTATATAAGTAAGTGTTAATTTCGTGGTGTTTAAGTTGTTCGGAAAGCGCACGGTTTGCCCTTGTTTTTTCGGCTTGCTTTCTAAGTGGTTCAAGTTGGCGTTCACGCTCGGTAATAATATCGCTTACACGGGTAATGTTATCGTTAGTTCTTGCAAGTTTGTTAATAGTTTCGTTTCTATCTTTTTTAGTTTTTGCAATACCAACGGCTTCTTCAAAAATCGCTCTTCTATCTTCGGGTTTTGAAGAAAGTATTTCGCTAACTTTACCTTGACCTATAATGGTATAACCTTCTTTACTAACGCCACATTCGTGAAGTAAGTTGATAAGGTCGCGCATACGGCAAGGCTGACGGTTAAGATAATATTCGCTTTCGCCACTTCTGTATAGTTTTCTAGTCATAACTACTTCGGTGTAGTCAAGGCTTGGAAATATTTTTTCGCTATTGTTAAAGTAAAGCGAAACTTCGCAATAAGAAAGCGATTTTCTTGATTGTGTACCGTTAAAAATAACGTCTTGCATAGACGAGCCACGCAAGGTTTTTGCCGATTGCTCGCCAAGAACCCACCTAATAGCGTCGGCAACGTTACTTTTGCCACAACCGTTAGGACCTACTATTGCGGTAATACCGTCGAGTAAGTCTATTTTAACTTTATCTGCAAAGGACTTAAATCCTAAGAGTTCAATTCTTTCAAAATTAAGCATATTTTTTACCGTTTTGCTAGTTTTTCAAGCGCAAGGCGGGCAACCTCTTGCTCGGCTAGTTGTTTTTTTCCTTGTTTGGTTGCTTTTGCAATAAGCACACCGTCGATATAGAGTGCAACAGTGTGAGTTGGGTCGTTATCTAAACCCGATTTATCTACCGTTTCGTATTTTACTTCGTGGCGATATTTAGAAACGTATTCGTTAAGTTCGCTTTTATAATCGGTTTTATTTAGGCTAGTACCATCGCTTTTTATAATAAAGTTATAAATAAAGTTTTTGCAGGGCTCGTAACCACCGTCTAAATACATTGCGCCTATAAGCGATTCAACTAGATTTTCCCTTAAATTATCGGTAATTTTAACGTTTTCTCCAAGCAAAAGTTCGCTTTCTATTCCAAGGTTATAGCAAACGCTTGCAAGGGGTTTACTTGAAACTATCGACTGTTTTTTAAAGGTCATTTTACCTTCGCTTAACTCGCCTAACTTATAAAGGTATTCGCTTACGACAAGCCCTAAAACGCTATCGCCTAAAAACTCTAAACGCTCGTTATTTTTTTCGCCTGCTTTTTCGTTGGCAAACGATGCATGAGTAAAGGCGTTTAATAAAAGTTCTTTGTCGCCAAACTCGTAACCTATTATTTTTTCTACGAAACCGTAATTTATTTTCATATTAGTCAAAAGTTAAAGATTTTATATCTTCTCTATTTAAAACTTCAAAAATCTCTTCTCTTATATCTTCTTTAATTGCTTGTTCGGCTTGGAAAAGAGTTGCTTTAAACGCAGGTGATTTCGAAGAGCCGTGAGTTTTGCAAATAGTGCCGTTAACACCTAAAAATACTGCGCCACTGCGACTGTTGTAGTCCATTTGCTTCATAGTCTTTTTAAAGGCTTTTTTCATAAGTAAAAAGCCCATTTTAGCCTTGAACGAAGACATAATGTTTTCTTTTAAAATGGCAATTATAGCGTTTGCAGCGCCTTCAATTGACTTAACTGCAACGTTACCGCTAAACCCGTCCGTTACGACAACGTCGTATTCGCCGGTTAAAATATCTCTACCTTCGATATTACCTGCAAAGTTAATGGTTTTAATTTGCTTTAACGCCTTGAAAGTTGCGTGAGTAAGTTCGTTGCCCTTTTGGTCTTCAGTGCCGTTGCAAAGTAGTCCTATTCTGGGGTTTTTAACTCCACCTATACGGCGCATATAAATATCTGCCATAAGCGCAAAGTGAACAAGGTTTTGGGGCTTGCAGTCTGCGTTAGCGCCACAGTCCATAAAAAGCGTTGGATTTCCTTTAATGGTAGGAAGTAAAGTTCCAAGCGCAGGGCGTGAAACGCCTTTAATTCTACCCGTTAACAAAACTCCCGCAGTTAAAAGCGCACCCGTTGAGCCTGCCGACACAAAAGCGTCGTACTCGCCCGTTTTAAGCGCTTTTAAGCCAACCGTTATAGTTGAATCGGGCTTTTGTTTAAAAGCCGTTGTGGGCGCTTCGTGGCAGGTTATAATTTCAGTTGCGTTCATTATTGATATGTTCTTTTTAGAATAGCCGTTCTCTTCAAAAATCTTGTTGATAACGTCTTCCATACCAACGAGGCAAACTTCGCAAGCACCGCCTTCTGCAATATATTCTACTGCGCCTTTAATAACTTCAAGTGGCGAATTATCTCCACCAAACGCATCTAATAAAATCTTCATAAGTGCTCCTTAATAATCAAGATTTGAAACCGTTCTTGGGAACGGGATTACGTCGCGAATATTTGAAATGCCAGTTAAGTACATTATCATACGCTCAAAGCCTAAACCAAAGCCTGCGTGGGTAACGCCACCAAACCTACGAAGGTTTAAGTACCAGTCGTAATCTTTTTCTTTAAGGCCCATTTCGTTTATTCTTGCCCTTAAAACGTCTTCACGCTCTTCTCTTTGCGAGCCACCTATAAGTTCGCCTATTCCAGGAACTAAAAGGTCGCTTGCGGCAACCGTTTTGCCATCGTCGTTAAGGCGCATATAGAACGCTTTAATTTCCTTTGGATAATCGGTTAAAAATACAGGCTTTTTAAACACTTCTTCGGTAATGAAACGCTCGTGTTCAGATTGAAGGTCGCAACCCCAGTATACGGGATATTCAAACTTATCTTTATAAGGCTCTAAAATCTTAATTGCTTCGGTGTAAGGTAATCTTACAAACTCGTTAGAAACAACGTTGTTAAGCCTTTCAAGTAAGCCTTTATCAACGAAAGCGTTTAAGAACTCAAGTTCGTCTTTACACGTTTTCATAACGTGGTTAATTATTGCTTTAACCATACCTTCGGCAACGTCCATATCGCCTTGAAGGTCGCAAAAAGCCATTTCAGGCTCTATCATCCAAAACTCTGCTGCGTGGCGAGCGGTGTTAGACCTTTCCGCCCTAAACGTTGGGCCAAAGGTGTAAACCTTGCCAAATGCTAGCGCATACGCTTCTGCCGAAAGTTGGCCAGAAACCGTTAAACTTGCAGGTTTTTCAAAAAAGTCTTCTTTATAATCGACTGCGCCGTTTGTTTTGGGAACGCTATTTAGGTCAAGCGTGGTTACTTGGAACATTGCGCCTGCACCTTCACAGTCAGACCCCGTGATAATGGGCGTGTTAACGTAAACGAAGCCGTTTGAATTAAAGTAGTTGTGAATTGCAAAAGCCGCTTCACTTCTAATTTTAAACACGGCGTTAAAGGTGTTAGTTCTTGGGCGAAGATAAGCAATTTCACGCAAATACTCGAAAGAGTGGCGCTTTTTTTGCAAGGGATAATCGGGAGTTGAAGTGCCTTCAACTTCAATTTCGGTTGCGTTAATTTCAAAAGGTTGTTTAGCGTTAGGAGTTAAAATTACAGTGCCCGTTACTTTTAAAGACGCGCCTACGTTTTGGCGAGCAATATCATCGTAATTACCTACTTTTGCACGCTCGAAAACTATTTGAACGCTTTTAAACGAACTACCGTCGTTAAGTTCAATAAAGCCAAAGGCTTTACTATCACGAATAGTTCTTGCCCAACCCATAACGGTTACAAGTTTACCTTCAAATGCCTGCGAGTTATTAAATATTTCTTTTAAACAAGTTCTTTTAAGCATAATTTCACCTATATTTTATTAAAGTGCGTAAAAATACGTATAAATTATAACATATAATTTATGGTTTTGCTACCTTTTTTTTAAAGTTTATTTAATATTTGTAATAAATTATCTCTAATGCGCACTACAATTAAAAACGCGCCCAAGTTGAGCGCGTTTTGTTAGTCTTTTTTAGTTGGCTCGGGTAAAGTTACGTCTTCCCCACCCGATATTTCGCTTATATATTCTAAATACTCTTTATCATTTAACGTTTTAATATTTTTTGACATAACTTTCTCCTAAAATAATCAACTTTACGCGATATTTTATATTTGCAAATACTGTGGTAAAGTTATTTCAAACGTTTCACGTTTTGCTAGGCAAAGCGGGCATTTTTCAGGTGCAACGGTTGCTTTTATAATATGACCACAACTTGGGCAAATCCAGTCTTTATCTTTATCAGAATTGAATAATTTTTTAGATTTTACTTTGTCGTATAAATATAAAAGTATTTTTTTGTGTTTAAGTTCAACTTTTCTTATCATATCGAAAAGCCCTGCAATTTCACTAAACCCTTCTTCTTTTGCCGTTTTATAAGCGCGCATATAAAACTTTGCCTCGTCTTCTTCATCTTCGGCAACGAGTTTTAAGTTTTCGGTTAAGTCCCACTTTTGTCTAAACGGAAGAGTAAGCGAAATCTTTTCGTTTTCGATAATTTCTTTACTTGCGTTTTGTATATGAGTGTAAAGCATACGCGCGTGATTAAACTCTTGATAAGCAATTTTATCGGTTATTTTTGCAAGCCCTTCAAAGCCGTTCATACGCTGACCGTATTCAACGAATTCGTACCTAGTTCTTGCGGCACACTCTGCAATAAACGCCTTTTTTAAATATTCGTAAGTTTTAGATGATTTTAATTCCATAAACTACCTCCGCTAGTAGTTATTGACAAAATTAAAATATTCTATACAAAAAAATAAACCCTCCTAAAAGGAGGGTTAAATATTGAATTAAACACCGCTGTATGAAGCGAAACCACAGTCAATAGGAAGAACAACGCCCGTAATTGCCGAAGCCGACTTATCGTCGCAAAGGAATAACGTGCCACCGAGTAATTCGTCTGCATCAACAAATCTACCCATAGGCGTGCCTTTAAGTATTTTTTCACTTCTTGGCTTTGGCGTTCCATCTTCATTAAATAAAAGACTGTAGTTTTGAGCCGAAACAAGGAAACCGGGAGCAATAGCGTTACATCTAATACCAGTGCCTGCAAAGTGAGTAGCAAGCCACTGAGTAAAGTTAGAAATGCCCGCTTTTGCAGCAGAGTATGCAGGTATTTTAGTAAGCGGAGTGTAAGCGTTCATTGAAGAAATATTTAAAATGCAACCTTTCTTTTTAGCAACTAAATCTTTAGCAAATACTTGCGTGGGAATTAAAGTGCCTTGGAAGTTAAGTTTAAATACGAAGTCAACGCCAGACGCATCAAGGTCAAAGAACGACTTACCGCCTTCTTTTGCTTCGTGTTGATATTCGTTATCGGTAGTTGCTCTTGGATTGTTACCACCAGCACCGTTAACTAAAATATCGCAAGGACCAAGGTCTTTTAAAACTGCTTGGTGCACTTCTTCTAAAATATCGGCGTCTAAAACGTTTGCTTTGTAGCCTTCGCAAATAAAGCCTTCGGCTTTAATTTCATCGGCAAGTTTTTTAACTGCTTCTTCGTTTAAGTCAAGCGCGGCTACTTTAGCGCCTGATTGAGCAAACGCTCTTGCCATTGCGCCACAAATAAGACCACCTGCACCCGTTACAACGACAACTTTACCGCTGTAATCTACGTTTAATGGAAGTTTTATCATAATAATTCTCCTTATAATATATTTTTATAAAATGCTTTTAGCCATTCGTCGGCTATAACTTTTGCACCAGGAGCGTCGGGATGAACACCGTCGTCCATATAGCAAGAAACACCGTTTTTCTCTGCTAATGCAGTTAGCGTTTGTTGAAGTGGAACGAAAGTGCAACCGTATTCTCTTGCAAGTTTTTTAACTACTTCGGCGTATTTATACACTTCTTTAAAATGTTCAATATGCTCTTTTGTTGCCGTACCTTTTAAAACGTAAGGCTCCATAAGCATAATTTTAACGTTTGGAAGAACTTTTTTAGTGTCTTCAATTAGCATACGATAAACTTTTTCAAATCTATCTAGTTCAACGCCGTTATGGTTAATAATTTCGTGCCACACGTCGTTAACACCTATTAAGATACTTAAAACGTCGGGGTTTTCGTTCCAAACGTCGCGTTTTACGCGCCCGTATAAATCGACTATTCTATCGCCACCTATTCCCCTGTTTACAACTTCGAAACGGTTTGGATATTTAGCCAAAAGGTCGGCACTTGCTAAAAAGACGTAACCTTCGCCGTATGCAAACGCCGAACGAGTAACGGCGTTACGGTCTCTACCCATATCGGTGATAGAGTCTCCGAAAAAAAGTATTTTCATAGTGCTATTTTATTTATTATCGTATCTTTCAAGGCTATCCCAAACGCCAAGCATATACATAATGCCAAGCGCACGGTCGTATAAACCGTAACCAGGTCTAACGGTACCAGGGCCTTCAGTCCATAAATGCCTGCCGTGGTCGGGACGGATATAACCGTCAAAGCCACAGTCGTGATATGCTTTTAAGATTTCTAAAATACCCGTGTCGCCGTCACAGTCACGATGGCTTCTTTCTTGGAAGTCGCCGTTTTCGAAGTGCTTAACGTTTCTAATGTGAGCAAAAGCAATTCTATCGCAGTGCTTTCTAACGATTTCTGCAACGTTGTTGTTGGGGTTAGCGTTTAAACTACCCGAGCAAAGCGTTAAGCAGTTATATTCGTCGTCTACCATATTTAAAAACTTAGCAATACTTGCTTCGTCAACGAGTAATCTTGGTAAACCGAAGATATCCCACGGTGGGTCGTCCATATGAATTGCCATTTTAATATCGCATTCACGGCAAGTGGGCATAATTGCTTCAAGGAAGTATTTTAAGTTAGCCCAAAGTTTTTCGTGGTCAACGCCTTCGTAAGCCTTGAAAAGTTCGTCGAGCTTAGCCATACGTTCTGGTTCCCAACCAGGGAAAGACATATTGTATTTTTCAGTGAAATCAAGAATATACTTCGCCATAGCGTTGTAATCGTCTTGAATCATATTCTTTTCATAGAAAAGTGCGGTAGACCCGTCGCCAACTTCTTTGAAAAGGTTACTTCTAGTCCAGTCGAAAATGGGCATAAAGTTATAACAAATAACTTTAACGCCAAACTTAGAAAGGTTTTTAATGGTGGTTTTGTAGTTTTCGATATACTTATCTCTCGTAGGTAAGCCGATTTTAATATCGTCGTGAACGTTAACCGATTCAACTACGTCCATATTAAAGCCGTATTCATCAAGTTGCTTTTTAACTTCGGCAATTTCTTCTTCATACCATATTTCGCCAGGCATTTTGTGGTGCAAAGCCCAAACGATACCTTCAACACCGGGGATTTGCTTAATGTCTGACAACTTGATACGGTCGTTACCTTCGCCGTACCAGCGGAACGTCATTTTCATAATAAATACTCCTATACCCTTTCGGGATTTAACATGATATGATAATTATATCATATTTTTAGCGATTTTCAAGGCTTTTTTACTATTTTAGAAGGTAATTTTTAAATATTTTTTATTAAATTAAAAACCACCCTAGAAAACGGGTGGTTTTAGTTTTATTTTTTAGAAATGGGTTGAACGTGAAGTTCGTTAAGTTGCTTTTCTTCAACAAGGTCGGGCGCACCCGTCATTAAGCAAGATGCAGTTTGAACTTTGGGAAAAGCAATAACTTCTTTTATTGAATCGGTTTTAGTAAGGAGCATTACGAGCCTATCAAGACCGAGCGCTAATCCACCGTGTGGTGGAGCGCCGTAACGGAAGGCTTCTACGAAGAAACCGAAACGCTCTTTAACGTCTTCGGGGGTAAAGCCAAGCACCGAAAACATTTTTTCTTGAACGTCACGACGGTGAATTCTAATTGAACCGCCACCCGCTTCTTGACCGTTGATAACTATATCGTAAGCCTTTGCCCTTGCCTTTTGAGGGTCGGTAAGGCAAAGTTCAATATCTTCGTCGAACGGAGCGGTGAACGGATGGTGAACTGCAACGAAACGTCCTTCTTCTTCGCTATAATCGAACATAGGAAACTCTGTAATCCAAAGAACGTCGTAACTGTTTTTGTCAATTAAGCCGTATTTTTCGGCAAGGTGTAAACGCAAGCCACCAAGAGTGTTAAACACAACGGCGTCTTTATCGGCGGCGAAAAATAACACGTCACCTTCTTCAAAGTTGAGCGCATCGCTAAACTCTTTTAAAGTTTCTTCGGTAAGGAACTTTAATATCGAGCCTTTAACTTCTTGACCTTGTGGGTGTGAAATCCAAGCAAGACCTTTTGCGCCTAACGTTTTAACGAATTCAACGAGCCCGTCTATATCTTTTCTAGAAAGTTTTGACGCAAAGCCCTTGGCGTTAATAGCCCTAACGCTACCCTTTACAATACCGTTTATTGATAGAGCGTCTTTAAACACTTTAAAGTCTGTTTTACTAGCAATATTTGAAACGTCTTTAAGTTCTAAACCAAAGCGAGTGTCTGGCTTATCAGAGCCAAAGCGTTCCATCGCTTCTTTATAAGGCATTTGACGGAAGTGCTCGCTACCAAGGTCTAAACCTATTGTTTCTTTAAATATAGCCTTTATTAAACCTTCAACGGGATATAACACGTCTTCAATCTTTTCAACGAAACTCATTTCTAAGTCGATTTGAGTGAACTCTGGTTGACGGTTAGCCCTTAAGTCTTCGTCACGGAAACACTTGGTAATTTGATAATATCTATCAAAACCCGAAACCATTAAGAGTTGCTTATAAAGTTGTGGCGATTGTGGAAGCGCGTAAAAACACGTTGGGTGTATTCTTGAAGGAACTAAATATTCCCTTGCGCCCTCTGGCGAAGATTTGCCGAGCATAGGCGTTTCAATTTCACAAAAATCAAGCGCGTCAAGGTAATTTCTAGTTGCTTTGGTTACCTTGTGGCGCATAAATATATTGTTTTGAAGTACGGGACGGCGAAGGTCTAAATAACGGTATTTTAAACGTAAGTTTTCGTTAACGTCGGTATCGTCTAAAATCTCGAAAGGAGTGGTATCTGCTTCGGCAAGTATTTTAAGTTCGCTAACTAAAATCTCGATATCACCCGTGGCAATTTTGTCGGTTTTATTTTCCCTTTCGCGAACTGCGCCCGAAACGGCAAGAACGTATTCCGAACGGATAACGCTTGCTTTTTCAAACAATTCGGCATTTGCGCTACTATCGAAAACTATTTGAACTAAACCGCTTTTATCTCTTAAATCAATAAAGATTAAACTGCCAAAGTTTCTTCTTTTTTGCACCCAACCGGTTACGGTTACGTTAGCGCCAACGTTTTTAATGGACAATTCGCCACAGTAAACGGTACGCCTTAAATTACCCATAAGCTCTGCCATAATTCTCTCCAAAACTGTTATTTTATAATATTTTAATATTACTTAATAAAATTGTCAATCTTTTTATGCCCCACCCCGTTTAATTGTATTAAAAAATAATTATCATTTTCGAACATTTGTTTGACTTTTTGTTTTGCTTGGTGTATAATATGAACAAATGTTTGCTTTTGGAGAATAGTTTATGGATAGGGCTAAACTTGAAATACTTGCCGATAGCGCTAAATACGACGTTTCGTGTTCATCATCTGGAAGTTCAAGAAGAAACGTGGGTGGGCTTGGAAACGCTTGTTCAGCGGGGATTTGCCACTCGTTCACGCAAGACGGCAGGTGCATTTCGCTACTTAAAATACTTATGACTAACGATTGCGTTTACGACTGCGAGTACTGTGTAAATAGGCGAAGTAACGACGTTAAAAGGGCTATTGCCACGCCCGACGAGATTTGCACGCTTACCGTTGAGTTTTACAAACGCAATTACATTGAAGGGTTATTTTTGTCGTCTGCCGTATACAAAAACCCCGATTACACTATGGAATTACTGCTTGAAACGGTAATAAAATTAAGAAAATTATACGGTTTTCACGGGTATATTCACCTTAAAGGAATACCCGGCGCAGACCAAGCGCTTATAATGCGAGCGGGCGAATACGTTGACAGAATGAGTTTTAATATTGAACTTCCTAGCGAAAAGAGTTTAAGACTGCTTGCCCCGCAAAAAACTAAAAAGAATATACTAACCCCCATTTCTATGATTTACGGGGAAAAAGACGCCGACAAAAGTAAAAAAAGCAGGTTTTTACCTGCTGGGCAAACTACGCAAATGATAATAGGCGCTAGCCCCGAAAGCGACGGGCACGTTTTGCGCCTTACCGAAGGGCTTTACAACAAATATCAACTTAAAAGAGTTTATTATTCTTCTTACGTTCCCGTAATTAAAAGTAATATTTTGCCAAGCGTTCCAACGGGACTTCTTCGTGAGCATAGGCTTTATCAGGCGGACTGGCTTATTAGGTTTTACGGGTTTAAGGTTGACGAACTAGTTTCGCCAAACGAAAACTTATCAACCGAATACGACCCTAAATGCGCTTGGGCGTTAAAACACCCCGAACTATTCCCACTAGACGTTAACACCGCACCGCTTGAAATGCTTATTAGAATACCCGGAATAGGCGTTAAAAGCGCACACAAAATTATATCGGCAAGGCGTTACGGTAGGCTTACGCTTGAAGATTTTTTAACCATGAAAATACCGTTAAAGCGAGCAATACATTTTATTACGTTTACGGGTAAATACTTTGGCTATAAGACGGATAAAGCCATAACCACTGCGCTTAAAGCAATAGAAACTAACGGGAGTTACCAGCAACTTACGCTATTTTCTTCGCCCGAAGTTTTAAGTTCGGTTTTAAGGGGTGAATTATGATTTTTATTATTGACGGAAGTGCCGACGGGCTATTTACCGCCCTATTTAATTCGTATCTTTTAAAACAGTTTCCCACTGCCGTTTCTTGTGGCGACGTTCAACTTTCAATAGACGACGAGTGCGTTGACGTTTTAACTAATAAAGATAAAGCGGACAGAGTTTTTAAAAAACTGCAAAAAATATTGCCAAATAGCGAAATAGAGCGAATATTTATTGCCTTAAAGCACGGCGACCCTGCAAAGTTTACCATAGTTTTCGAGTACTTAAAACTTATTGTTGACGAGAATAAAAACCTATCGCAAAAATATAGCGATAAAAGAGTTTTAAGGTTTGATAATTTAGTTCACCAAGTGCTAATTGAAGCGCACAGGTTTAAGGGCTTTATAAGATTTTCTAAAGCGCCTAACGGAATATATTACGCTAAATACGAGCCGGATAACGATATTACTTCACTAATACTACCCCACTTTAAGGAGAGATATAAAAATATGCCGTTTATTTTACACGATATAAAGCACGACGTTTTAGCAGGCCACGCAAGCGGTAAAACTAAAATCGTTTGCAAAAAGATTAAAGCACTTGAAATTGAAGATGAGTTTTCTAGCCTTTTTAAAGCGTATTACAACGCAAGTTTCATTAAAGAACGTAAAAACGAAAAGTTAATGCGTGGTTTTATGCCAAAGCGTTACCACAAAAACCTACCCGAAAAAGACGAACTGATTTAAAAATAAAAACGCAAGTGAAAACTTGCGTTAAATGGTAGCCCCAAGGGGAATTGCTCCGTTTAGCAAACGCTAAACTATCACGCCTGTGTGGCAAACAGTGGGTGTCCACTGTTTGTCGGCAACTAATTTAGATATTTAAACTTTTAAGTTGCCGATGCCCACCCGTTCAATTCCCCCTGTATTCTTACAAAAATAAAAACGCAAGTGAAAACTTGCGTTAAATGGTAGCCCCAAGGGGAATTGAACCCCTGATTGTGCCTTGAGAGGGCACCGTCTTAACCTCTTGACCATGAGGCCGAATATTCTTAACGCAACTATATTATCATTTTTATGCGAAAAATGCAAACGTTTTTTAGGGTTTGGTTAAAAAAATACGGCAGGTAATTCTGCCGTATTTTTTATTCGTAATTTTCGGCGCGTATTGCCGAGTTTACCGCATTATATAGTAGCATTGCCGTTATAAATATAGAAATACCGTTATATATAACGTTTAAGTAAATAAAGGGCGACTCGATATTAGATAAAACGTAAGTTACAATGCAAAATAGCGTTATAAATATAGAGTTTAATACCCTATCTTTTTTAGTTAAAAAGTCGTTTTGGAATATTTCGGTAATTATTATAACTAGCGACATAAACAAGCACGGTTTGTACACCGAGTTTTTAACTATTCCTTCTAGTAGTGAAGTTGCCGATTTAGCAATAAAATCTTTAACGTTTATAATTGCACCAACCGTTTCGTTGGTAACGCCAACGTTAACTGAAATAAATAGTTCGGAAAAATTATCGCTTATTCCCCTTGCCATTGCATAGCCACCAGATATTACCGTTGCAATTAATATAATTGACATAACCGATTTTGGACGGCGATATTTAACAACTATTAAGCACGATAGCATAGTAATAGTTAGTTCTATTATAGAACGAACGGTAGTTATGCCTATACTACTATTGAAAAAAGGCTCTAATAACGTTTCGCTTATAAGCGAACATAAAACGAAATCGCTAACCCCAACGAATAAAAACAACGAAATGCTTGAAAACGAGTATTTTTCACGAGTTTCTAGCGAAAAAATAAAATACATAAATATTAGCGGTAACGACGTGCCTATAACGCAAACTGCAAGTTCTAATAAATACATTTTGTTTAAAAACACGCTTGCAACTGCAAGTAAAACGCCGAATAACGTTAGTATTATTGCAAAGAAAACGCTATCCATTAGTTTAGGTCTTGGCGCTAATATCGTTTTTTCGGCAACAATACCGCCACCCGTTTCGTTAAGTTCTTCAATTATAAAATCAACAGCGCGCCTTTCATCGCTAGCGTGCTTTTTTACGGTTGATTTTTTACTGCCAGCCGAGTATTTATTAACAGTTTTATCATTTTTAGCGCTATCGTTACTAACTCTTAAATATTCGTTATTCATTTTTGTCACCTTCTACAATAACGTTAAACTTTACGAAAAAGTTAGTTCCTAGCCCTTCTTTAGAAAGAACGCCGTATTCAAGTTCGTGAATATCGAAAACTGCTTTTACGATAGACAAGCCTAGCCCCGTTCCTTTTACGGTTCTTTTATGAGTTTCGCTATAACGGTAATATTTTTCCCAAATAGTTTCTAGTTTCTCGCTATCGATGCCTTTACCACTATCAATAATTTCAAGGGTAGCAATGCCGTTTTCGGTTGTTAAAAACACTTTAACGGTTTTATCTTCGCCGGTATAGTTAATTGCGTTGCCTATAAGGTTATAAACTGCTTGTTCAATTTTTTGCTCGTCGCCTTTAACGAACACGTTTTCTTCTATACTTTTTTCAAAAGTGTAACCCTTTTCTATCATAACGTCGTCGAAACGATAAATAACGGTTTCAACAAGTTCGCTTAAATTAAAGCATTTAACGGTTAACTCTTCGGCGTTTGCTTGTAGTTTAGAAAGGTTTAAAATATCGTTTACAAGAAGTGTTAACCTATCGCTTTCATCTATAATAACTTTTGTGTGTTTATCGCGCTTTTCTTTATTATCGCCCGATATATCTTTAATCATTTCGGCGTAAGCCTTTATCATAGTGAGCGGTGTTTTAAGGTCGTGCGAAACGTTGGCGAGTAAGTCTTTTTGAAGTTTACCCGTTTTGTTAACTTCAACTTTTGCCTTATTTAAAGCGTTTGCAAGTTCATCCATTTCGGCGTAAGTTCCCGAAGTGAAAACAACTTCATCGTCACCTTTTGCCCACTTTTCTGCTACGGCGCTCATATCGTTTATGGGTTTTGATATGCTATTCGATATAAGATAAGATATAAAAAGCGAAATTGAAGTAACGACTACTGCAACTAATAAGAGTTGTTCTCTTAAAACGTTAACGGCGTCTTGCGCGTAACTTGCACCCGAAGATAAAATTAAATATCTCGTTCCTTGAAAAGTGCTAATTTCTCTTGCGGTAAAAACTATTATAGAGCCTGCAAAACTGCCTTCGCCCGTATATTGAGCAAGGTTTTTAACGTTCATTTCTTCAATTACCGATAAAATTGCAACGTGGTAAGGGTTATCTTCGTTATATTTAACGCTACTTGGGTAAATAAAGCCTATTTCGCCTTGCATTGAATAAACTAGCGACACTGAAACGCCCGAATCTTTAAGCGTTAAAACGTGTTCTTCTCTAATTTCGCCCGAACTAGTATATTCGTTACTTATAATGTCGGCGTAGGCGTTCATTGTTTCGCCTTTTACTTTTTGGTAATTGTATTCAAAAAACACCGTCTGAAGTAGCCATATTAGCGAAACCAACAAGACGGTGAATATTACGAAATATATCCATATTCTGTTACGGAGTTTATTTAGTTTTAACTTTGATATCATACTTCAAACTTGTAGCCAACGCTACGAAGGGTTATAATAAACTTGCGATATTCTTTAAGATTTTGGCGAAGCATTTTAACGTGCGTGTCAACCGTTCTATCGTCACCGTAATAGTCGTAACCCCAAACTTCACGCAAAAGTTTTTCGCGAGAGAGCGCTAAGCCTATGTTTTTTACAAAGTAAAAAAGAAGTTCGTATTCTTTGGGGGTAAGCACTGCTTTTTCACCGTTAACGTAAACGTTTCTACCTGCAAAATCAACGATTAATCCTTCAAACCTAACTTCGTCAACGTTAGTAGTAATCGTAGCGTCGGTACGCTTTATTACGGCGTTAACCCTAGCCATAACTTCTTTTGGAGAAAAGGGCTTAACAACGTAATCGTCTGCGCCGAGTTCAAAACCAAAGAGTTTATCGTATTCTTCGGTGCGAGCAGATAACATTATTACGGGAATATCTTTAATTTTTTTAATTTCCTTAACTGCCGAAAAACCATCGAGTTTTGGCATCATAACGTCCATAATAATAAGGTCGAAATTATCTTCTTTGCACATTTTAACGGCTTCCATACCGTCGCGCGCTTCGCAAGTTTCGTAACCTTCGAATTCGGCGTATTCTTTAAGGACTTCTCTTATTTTATCTTCATCATCAACTATAAGTATTTTTTTCATAATTGCTCCTTTTATAAGAAGATGATAGCATCTAGTTATATTGAGTATAAAATAATCGTGTGAAAACTGTGTGAAATTATAGGCTTTTTTCAGTAATTATTCCGTTTTCTTGGGTTAAAAGGTAGGCGTTATTACCACTTGATACCGTTTTTTCAAAAACGCCGTTTTTAAACACCAAGGCGCAATCATCGCATACGGCGTAAACGCTATTTACGCTCATTGTAACCATTGCGCTTTTAAGGTCTTTTTCACGAAGGTTATAGTGCGGGCACATACTTCCGTTTATTAAACCAAGACCTTTATAAAACTTATATTCGTTTGATGCGCCCGAGAGTATTTCGCTATCGGTGTACATATTTTCAAACCAGCATACTGCGCCTGCCGACCTACCTGCTAAAATAACGCCGTTATCGTAAGCGCTTATTATCTTTTGAGTTAGCCCGCGCTCTTGCCACTTTTTAAGCATATATAAGGTATCGCCACCTGAAACGTAAATAAAATCGGCTTTAGAAAGTTTTTCATCGATTTTCTCGCTAGTCGTTTCAACCTTTTCAAGAAGCAAACAATCTGCCTTTATATTAAAAACCGAAGTGTAAGTTTTTCTAAACGTGTTAAAAGCGGGCATAAAATCGTGCGAAGCAGTGCCTATATATAGCCCAACTGCACGCCTATCACCTGCACGCTCTTTTGCAAGATTTGCAATATATTCGTCAATTTTCAAAGTGGTTTTAAGGCGCATATCGCCCCCACCTATAGCAACTAAAGTTTTCATATTTTTATTATAAACCATTTAAAATTAGTTGTAAATTGTTTTTAACAAACAATATCGTGTTTTTGTACGGCATACAAAATACATAGAAAAAATTGCATTAAAGTTATTGCAATTAAAAATTATTTGTATTATAATTCAATATAATAATTTATTATATATGGAGGCAGTTATGAAATTAACAAACGAGTACCTTTTAAACGTACTTAAAGCAGTTGAAAAAAGAAATCCTAACGAGCCGGAGTTTATTCAGGCGGTAACCGAAGTTTTCGTTACTTTACAACCCGTTATTGAAAAAAGACCCGACGTTGTAGAGGCTGGCGTTATTGAAAGATTAGTTGAGCCTGAAAGGCAAATTATTTTCCGTGTTCCTTGGGTTGACGATAGTGGTGCAGTTAAAGTTAACCGCGGTTTTAGAGTGCAATTTAACAGTGCAATAGGACCTTACAAGGGTGGCATTAGGCTTCACCCCTCGGTAAACCTTTCTATTATTAAGTTTTTAGGTTTTGAACAAACCTTTAAAAACAGCCTTACTACCCTTCCTATGGGAGGTGGTAAAGGTGGCTCTGACTTTGACCCCAAAGGTAAAAGCGATGCTGAAATTATGAGATTTTGCCAAAGTTTTATGACTGAACTTTCACGCCATATAGGCGCTGATTGTGACGTTCCCGCCGGCGATATCGGCGTTGGCGCAAGAGAAGTTGGCTATTTCTTTGGTCAATACAAGCGCCTTCGCAACGAGTTTACGGGCGTTTTAACAGGTAAAGGCTTAACCTACGGTGGCTCGCTTGCAAGAAAGCAAGCAACGGGCTTTGGCCTTTGCTACTACACCAACGAAATGCTTAAAGCAAACGGCAAGTCGTTTAAAGACCAAACCGTTGTAGTATCGGGCTCTGGTAACGTTGCAATTTACGCTTGCGAAAAGGCTACTGAACTTGGCGCAAAAGTAGTTGCTATGAGTGATAGTAACGGTTACGTTTACGATAAAGACGGTATCGACCTTGACGCTATTAAGCAAATTAAAGAAGTTGAAAGAAAGAGAATTAGCGAATACCTTAAATACAGACCAAACGCCGAATATCACGAAGGCTCTAAAAATATTTGGACTGTTAAGTGCGATATCGCCCTTCCCTGCGCTACTCAAAACGAACTTGACGGCGTTGGCGCAAAGGCACTTGCAGACAACGGTTGCTACTGCGTTTCAGAAGGTGCAAACATGCCTTCAACCCCAGAAGCGATTGAAGTTTATTTTGCAAAGGGTATGCTTTACGGTCCTGCAAAGGCTGCAAACGCAGGTGGCGTTGCAACTTCTGGCCTTGAAATGACGCAAAATAGTATGCGCCTTTCTTGGACTTTTGAAGAAGTTGACGAAAAACTTAAAGGCATTATGGTTAGCATATTTAAAGCGTGCGACGAATATTCGAAGGCTTACGGTATGCCCGGCAACTATATGGCAGGCGCAAACATTGCAGGCTTTATGAAAGTTGCAGAATCAATGAAAGCGCAAGGTGCTGTTTAATAAATTAAAAAGCGAAGTTTTTCTTCGCTTTTTTTATAATTTTTATGAAAAAAGTTACAAACTATTTAGAAAACATAATTAAAAAACTTAATATTCCTTACGTTGACGTAGCAGTTGCAAAAGGCTATGATACGGTTTATAGGCACGTTATAAACGGAGATAAAAGCGAAAAACTACTTATGTTTTCAATGTCTAAACCGATAACGGCAGTTGCTACTTTATTAGCAGTTCAAAAAGGCATAATTAGTTTTAGCGACCCCGTTTCAAAATACCTACCCTTTGTTAGTAACGCTTTTTTACTTGAAAACGGCGTAAAGGTTAAACCTAAAACTAAAATTACCGTTTATAGCCTTATTACTATGACGTCTGGGCTTGACTACGTTTTAGAAACGCCCGAAGTTGAAAACGCCTTTATACGTAACGACCTAACCGATACCGTTACTGCACTAAAACTAAAATTATTATCACCACTAGCGTGCGAGCCCAACACAAAGTTTTTATATAGCCTTTCGCACGACTTATTAGGTGCAGTTATTGAAGTTGCATCTAATAAACGCTTTGCAGATTTTGTTAAAGACGAACTGTTTATTCCCCTTGATATGAAAAACTCAACTTTTTCATATGTTGAGAGCGGGCTCTTATTTACTAGTTGACCCTATAAATAAAGTTTCGATAGTTATGGGCTTTAACCTAACGAACTGGCCGTTAATTTTTGACGGCTTACACCTTAAAATAGTTGAAAAGATTTATAAAGAACTTAAACTTAATTAAAAACCACATATAAAAAACGCTTGGGAAAACCCAAGCGTTTTTAAATTATTTCTTTTCAACAAGAACTTTTTTAAGTTTAGCAAATCTAGGAAGACCGTCAACGAGCGGAGCCTTAGAGTCGCCTTGAATAAGGGGAAGCGCATATTCAACGAATTCGTTAGAAATATAAGTACCGTCGTTAATAATCCATTCAAGTGGAACGGTTTTTTCGGTGTTAGCGGCAAGTTTAAGGTTAACTAAACTATATTTGCATTTATAGTTGCCGTTTTTATCAACGTCACGCTTATAAACTACCATTTTGTCGGTAGTGCCACGGCAAGCGGCCTTAACTGCTTCACGACCTGCTCTAAACGCTTCTTCAACGTCAACTTTCGAAGCAAGGTGAGCACCACATCTTTGCATAAGTGAAAGTTCGATTGCTCTAGTTTTAAAGCCCGTTTCTTGCTTAATAATATTTGCTAAAGTAGAGCCAACGCCACCAAGTTGAGCGTGACCGAAACTATCTCTTGCAACTGCGCCTGCAACTTCGCAAATAAGGTTACCGTCTTTATCGTGAATACCTTCAGAAACAACTGCAATACACTTATTGTTGTTTTTAGCGCAAACTGCCTTAACGTCGCTAACGAACTTGTTAACGTCGAAAGCAACTTCAGGAAGGTAAATAAGGTCTGCACCTAAACCCTTGTGGCCTGCAAGTGCAGCGGCAGCAGTAAGCCAACCAGCGTTTCTACCCATAACTTCGATTACGCATACCATAGGAGTATCGTAAACCTTAGCGTCAAGGTTAATTTCCATAATGGTGGTTGCAATATATTTAGCAGCAGATGCGTAACCTGGGCAGTGGTCGGTACCGAAAAGGTCGTTATCAATGGTTTTGGGAACACCTATAACGTTGCAATCCCAACCAGATTTTTTAATGTATTTAGAAATCTTGTTGCAAGTGTCCATACTGTCGTTACCACCGTTGTAGAAGAAGTAACGAACGTTATATTTTTTAAATACTTCAACAATTCTCTTATAATCGGTATCGTCTTTTTTAGCGTCTTTAAGTTTATATCTTACCGAGCCAAGCGCCGAAGAAGGAGTGTTCTTTAAAAGTAAAAGTTCTTCCATATCTTCTTTAGAGATATCGTAAAAGTTTTCTTCTAAAACGCCTTTAATGCCGTGAGCCGCGCCGTAAACTGCGGTAATTTTATCTTGCTTTAACGCTTCGATAAATACGCCTGCCGCGCTTGAGTTAATAACGGAAGTAGGTCCGCCCGATTGTGCAAACATTGCTGCGCCAACTAGATTTTTCATAATTTTCTCCTTAATATATCAATTTTTATCTTGCTAAGATATTCATAACTTTGTAAAGTTCGCTATCAAACTCTCTTGGCATAGCGAGTGCTTCGCTAATATCAAAATCGTTGATAACGTTATTGTTAACACCAACTACCCTATTCGTTTTACCTTCTAATAAAACGTCAACCGCTCTAACTGCCATACGCGCTGCAAGAACCCTGTCAACCATACTAGGAGCGCCACCGCGTTGAACGTAACCGAGCGTTGTTGTTTTAACCGATATGCCCGTTTTTTCTTTAATTTGACGGCAAATCTCTTCTCTATCGCCTGCGCCTTCTGCAAACACTATCATATTAGAAGTTTTACCACGCAAACGACTTTTTAAAAGAGTTTTTGACATCTGCTCTATATCGACTGGGTGTTCGGGGGTAATACAAAACTCTGCGCCACCTGCAAGCGCTGCGTAAAGCGCAATATCGCCACACTTTCTACCCATAACTTCAAGTAGCGATACACGGTCGTGCGAGCCCATAGTGTCGCGAAGGTTGTTCATTGCGTCAAGAACGGTGTTAACGGCAGTATCGAAACCGATAGTAAAGTCGGTATACGCCAAGTCGTTGTCGATAGTTCCAGGTATTCCACAAACGTTAATACCGCAGTTATCACTAATATCTTTAGCGCCACGGAAAGTACCGTCACCACCGATAACGATAAGCCCGTCTATACCGTAAGCCGATAAAGTGTCGGCTGCTTTTTGTTGATATTCAACTTTTAAGAACTCTGGACATCTTGCAGTTTTAAGAATTGTGCCACCTTTATGAACTATATCGGAAACGGAACGAGAGTTCATAACCGATATTTTATTATCTAATAAACCTTGCCATCCACGTTCAACGCCGAAAACGTCAACGTCTTTAGCAATAGCGTATCTTACGCACGCCCTTATAGCGGCGTTCATGCCAGGCGCATCGCCACCACTTGTTAAAATTGCGATTTTCTTCATAAAAATCTCCTATTTTTCGTCACTTTTTATATAATAGCATAAATTATATAAAATAGCCACTATTTTTCAAAAAATATTATATCTTCTTCACTAATTATTGAAACAAGTTCGCTAAATAAGCCGTTACACTTTCTAACCTTAACCGACGCTTTGAGGGCTTTTCCGTCGCATTTAATATAAACGTCAACGTCGCCGGGGTACGCTTCTAAAGTTTCAAGCACTTCATTAAGTACTGCGCTTTCAATTTTTAAACCAAGGCACTCTTTTTTAGGCGAAACTTCTTCGGTTTTAACGTTTTGAACTTGCGTTTCTTCGTTAAACGGAGTTACGCTATCGATAACAACGCTTGGCGCCCTACCATCGCGAATTTGAAGTTTACCCTTAATTTCAACGATAGAATCAACTTCAAGTTTATTATAAAACTTTTCGTGAACCTTAGGAAACATTACGCATTCAATACTGCCGTATAAGTCTTCAACGTTTAAAACGCTCATAAACTGCCCCGATTTAGTGGCAAGTTTTTTACTTGAAGCAAGTATACCGCCCATAACTATACTATCGCCGTCTGAAACGTCGGTATAAACGACTTCACCATCGGGTTGTTCTTCTTTTGAAAGAAGCCTTCTAGTAGAGAACGTGTAGTTTGATAAACGCTCTTTATAATCGTCGAGCGGGTGACCTGAAACGTAAACGCCTAAAACGTTTTTCTCGTTTATAAGTTTGGTTTTTTGGTCGTATTCTTTAACGTTTGGATAAAGTAGCGTTAAAGTTTTAGGCTCTTCAATTAGCGTTCCAAAAAGCGATATTTGGTCGCTTTCTTTTTCTTTATATAACGCTTGCGCTTTATCAAGCGCTTCTTCGTAAACGCCTATAAGTTTTGACCTTGGAACGTTAAATCTATCGAAAGCGCCTGCGTAAATTAAGTTTTCAACTAGGCGTTTATTAACGTACTGAACAGAGCGGAGCGCAAAGTCTTCAAACGAAGTAAAGTCACCGCCACTTTCACGCTCTTTTATAATTTCATCGATTACCGCAACGCCAACGCCTTTAACCGCCGCCAAGCCAAAGCGTATTTTTCCGTTTTTAACCGAGAAGTAAGTTTTACTTTCGTTGACGTCTGGCGCAAGAACGGGTATTTTTTCTTCTTTAGCGTAGGTAACGTAGTTGGTAATTTCGTCGATATCGGTAATGCGGTTGTTTAAAACTGCCGTTATAAACTCTGCCCTATAATACGTTTTTAAGTACGCCGTTTGGTAAGTAACTAAACTGTACGCTGCGGCGTGCGACTTATTGAAAGCGTATTTAGCAAAGTCTTTCATTTCGTTCCAAATCTGCTTTGCAACGTCTTCTGGAACGCCACGCTTTATACAACCGTCAATTGCGGGAATAACTTTGCCGTCTTTAACTTCTTCAGGCTTGCCGTTTATAAAGGTTGCTTCTTCTTTAATCATTTCAGCGACCTTTTTCTTACCCATCATACGCCTAACGTTATCGGCTTGACCAAGGGTATAGCCTGCTAAATCTTGAACGATACGCATAACTTGCTCTTGGTAAACTATACAGCCGTAAGTTTGTTCGAGTATAGGAATAAGCATGGGGTGCGCATATTTAATTTTATGTGGATTGTGTTTATTTTCAATAAACTTGCCGATAGAATCCATAGGACCGGGTCTATAAAGCGACACGGCTGCAATTATATCTTCAAGACAAGTTGGTTTAAGCCTTGACAAGAAGTCTTTAAACCCACTTGATTCTATTTGGAAAATTGCAGTGGTGTTTCCTGACGATATAAGGTCGTAAACCTTGGGGTCGTCGTAACCGTTTCTATCAAACACTACGTCAACACCGTGGTTTTCTTTAACGTATTCTATTGCAAGCTTAATATCTGATAAGTTCCTAAGCCCTAAAAAGTCCATTTTTAAAAAGCCTAGGTGTTCAAGTTCAACGCCCGTATACTGCGTGGTAACGTCTTTTTCCTTGCCTACTGAAAGTGGCATATGCCTATCTAAAACGTCTGCTCCGATAATTACGCCACAAGCGTGAACACCTGATTGACGGGGCGCGTCTTCAAGTTTAATCGCATAGTCAATAACGCGCTTAATTTCGGGATTTTCGTTATATATTTCAACGAGTTCTGGAACGGCGTAACTCTCGCTTGTAAGCCAAGGGTTTTGTTCAAGTTCCTTTCCACTCGGTTTGTAAAAACCGAAAACTTTTTCTAGAATATTTGGGCGACCTATATCAATTGTATGGCTACCCTTTTGAACTTTATTTGGTATTGCTTTCGTAACTTTATCTAGTTCGGCGTAAGGAACGTGAAGCACCCTACCTATATCTTTTATGGCGTTCTTTGCAGCCATAGTGCCGAAAGTTATAATTTTGGCAACCGTTTCTTCGCCGTATTTGCGCTTAACGTAGTCGATAACTTCTTGACGGCGCGAGTCTTCAAAGTCAACGTCGAAGTCGGGCGCAGATACGCGCTCACTATTTAAAAAACGCTCGAAGTATAAGCCGTATTTTAAAGGGTCTATATCGGTAATGTCGATAAGGTACGCAACTATTGAGCCTGCGCCCGAGCCACGCCCCGGTCCTACCGATATTCCCATTTTTCTTGCGTTAAAGATATAGTCCCAAACGATAAGGTAATATTCAATAAAGCCTTGCTTTGATATAACGCCAAGTTCCATTTCGATACGGTCGCGTATTTCTTTGGTTTCTTCGCCATATTTGCGCTTAATGCCTTCATCTATAAGCGAGCGAATAAACTCCATAGGAGTTTGACCGTTTTCGGGAATATAGTGCGGGAACTTATACTGACCGTAAACGAACGAGAAGTTGCATTTATCGGCAATTTCGTTAGTCGCCTCGATAGCGTCTAAATCATCGGGGAAAAGCGCAAGCATTTCGTCGTACGATTTAAGGTAAAACTCGTTGCACGGCATTTTCATACGGTTGGGCGTGTCGATATTAACGCTAGTTTGAACGCACATTAAAACGTCTTGCGCATCGGCATCGTCTTTATTTATATAGTGAACGTCGTTAGTAACAACGGTTTTTACGTTAAACTTTTTAGCAAGCGCCTTTAAGTGAGAATTGACGTACGCTTGGTCTTCAAGACCGTGATTTTGAAGTTCCAAATAAAAATCATCGCCGAAAATATCTTTAAAAAATACAACTAATTCTTCTGCTTTTTTAAAATCACGGCGTAGTATTGCCTGTGGAATATCACCACCTAAACAAGCCGACAAACATATTAAACCTTCGTGATACTCTTTTAAAACGTCTAACTGAATTCTAGGCTTGTAGTACATATGCTTAAAGGCAATAGAGTTAAGCATTGAAAGGTTTTTATAACCCGTTTCATCTTTAACTAGCAAAACTAAATGCCTTCTATCTTTATAGCCTTGGTCAGCGTCGTCGCTAACGACTTTACCACGAAAGTTCATATCGTCGCAAGTGTAAAACTCCGTGCCGATAATAGGTTTAATTCCCACCGATTTACAAGCATCGAAAAACGCAACCGCGCCGTACATATTGCCGTGGTCGGTTATTGCAAGCGCAGTTTGACCAAGTTCTTTTGCACGCTTGGTTACGCTTTTGATTTTTGCCATACCGTCTAGGAAAGAAAACTCGGTATGAACATGAAGATGTGTAAAATTAGCCATAATTTTTAACCTATAAAATCAACTAAAATTGAGTTTTGAACGTATAAATATTCACTTTTAATTTTTATATTTTTTTCGGTAATATCTAAATATTTGCGATTTTTTTTAATTGCATTGGCAAAATCTACTAAAAAGTTAGAACCAAAAGAAAGTTCGTATGATAATAAACTTACGCCAAACTCTGTTCTAAGTGCAAGCATAGCATATTCCTTTTTAGCGTCTTCCCCGTCAACTTGCTCGCTAAACACTTCGGGCGACCTATTTCTTAAAACGGCGCTAACGTATTCGTCTATACTTTCGGTGTTTGTAAAGCGCCTATTATCTATAAAAGAACTTGCGCCAACGCCAAAGCCTATATACTCCCCGCGTTGCCAGTAGTTTAGGTTGTGTTTTGAAAAGTAACCTTCTTTTGAGAAGTTTGAAACTTCGTATCTATTAAAGCCTTTTTGCTTTAAATATTTAACGCTTTCTTCGTAAATATCGGCAACTTCGTCGTCGCTTAAAAGTTCGCCGTTTAGGTATTTAGAAAACATAGGCGTGCCTTCTTCTGCCTTTAATGCGTAGAGCGATATATGTTTTACAGAATTAGAACTAGTTGCTAAGTCTATCGTATTTTTAACGTGCGAAAGGGTTTCTTCAGGTAGCCCTATCATAACGTCGACAGACAAATTATACCCGTCTAAATATTCAAGCGCTTTTTTAAACTCGAAGTCGGTATGACAGCGATTTATGCTTGCAAGCGTTTGGTTGCACGCCGACTGCAAGCCTATACTAAAACGGTTTATACCTGCGTTTTTATAGACTTTTAACTTTTCTTTGGTAAGCGTGCCGGGGTTTACTTCTAGCGTGATTTCGGCGTTTTTATCAATTTTATAGCACGAATATATTTGTTTTAAAGCACCGTATATATATTTTGGCTCAACGAAACTTGGCGTTCCGCCACCAAAATAAATAGTTTGAAAGGTTTTACCCTTTAAAAGTTCACTTTTTGATTTTATTTCTTTATAAAGGCACGCAAAATAGGCTTCTTGCTTTCCTATTTCGTTAGGATAAGAAGCAAAATCGCAATAGGTGCATTTTTGTTTGCAAAATGGTATGTGAACGTATATTCCCGCCATAGTAATTCCTATTTATCGCTCGAATCGATTTTAAGTATTGACATAAACGCTTCGCTTGGTATTTCAACGCTACCAAGTTTACGCATTTTCTTTTTGCCTTCTTTTTGTTTTTCTAAAAGTTTTTTCTTGCGCGTTATATCGCCACCGTAACATTTGGCAAGAACGTCTTTACGGAGCGCTTTAACCGTTTCGCGCGCTATTACTTTACCACCTACCGCTGCTTGAACGGGTATTTCAAACATTTGGCGGGGTATTACTTCTTTAAGTTTTTCGGCTATTGCCCTACCACGAGCGTAAGCCTTTTCACGATGGACTATTATTGAAAGCGCATCGCAAAGTTCGCCGTTTAAAAGCATATCGAGTTTAACAAGGTCGCTCTTTTTATAGCCCGAAACTTCATAGTCGAAAGATGCGTAACCTTTCGTTCTGGATTTAAGCCCGTCGAAAAAGTCGAAAACTATTTCGTTAAGGGGAAGTTCATAGTTAAGTTTAACACGCTTGCTGTCAATGTAAACCATATCTTCAAACACACAACGCTTTTCTTGGCAAAGTTCCATTATTGCGCCTACGAATTCGGGTGGCGTATAAATATTCGCCTTGATTACGGGCTCTTCCATATATTCAATTTCAACTGCAGGTGGAAGTTTTGTTGGGTTTTCAACGGTGAAAACCGTTCCGTCCGTTTTATGAACGATATACGATACTGACGGAGCAGTAGTAATAATGTCAAGCCCAAACTCACGCTCTAACCTTTCTTGAACTATTTCCATATGAAGTAGCCCTAAAAAGCCACAGCGAAAACCAAAGCCAAGCGCCGTAGAGTTATCGGGCTCGAAAGTAAGCGCGGCATCGTTAAGTTTTAGTTTTAAAAGCGCTTCTTTAAGGTCGTTAAACTTTGAGCCGTCTAGCGGATAAACACCACTAAACACTACGGGGAGCGCCTTTTTATAACCGGGAAGTGGCTCGCTAGTTGGTTCGTTTACGTCAAAAACGGTATCACCAACTTCAATATCGGCAATAGATTTAATAGATGCTGCAATATAGCCTACTTCGCCAGAGTATAGCGCTTGTTTTGGGCGAAGTTCGGGATTGAAAGTTCCAACTTCAACAACGTCGAAGGTCTTGTCCGACATAAAGGTTTTAATTTTCGTGCCCGCTTTAACGATGCCGTCTACTATTCTAACGAATAGTATTACACCCTTAAAGTTATCGTAATAACTATCGAAAATAAGCGCTTTTAACGGAGCGTTATCGTCGCACTCGGGCGCAGGGATTTCGGTAACTATTTTTTCAAGAACTTCTTCGATATTAACGCCCGTTTTTGCAGATATTCTAGGAGCGTTAGTACCGTCTAGCCCGATAACGTCTTCAATTTCTTTGCCTGCACCGTCCGGGTCGGCAGAAGGAAGGTCGATTTTATTTATAACGGGCATAATTTCAAGGTTGTTATCAAGCGCTAAATAAACGTTTGCAAGCGTTTGAGCCTGAATACCTTGCGAAGCGTCAACTATTAAAATTGCGCCTTCACACGCCCTTAACGAGCGTGAAACTTCGTAAGTAAAGTCAACGTGACCAGGAGTGTCGATTAAGTTAAATATATATTCTTTACCGTCTTTTGCAGTGTAAAGCATTCTTACGGGGGTAAGTTTAATGGTTATTCCCCTTTCACGCTCTAAATCCATACTGTCAAGAAGTTGGTCTGCCATATCGCGCTCGGCAACCTGCCCCGTCATTTCAATAAGACGGTCTGCTAGCGTTGATTTGCCGTGGTCGATGTGGGCGATAATGCAAAAGTTTCTTAAATTGTCCTTTTTAATTTTTGCCATAAATACCTTGTTTTGAGTGGACTAAACACTACTATCGCTACGCACGCGATAGTAATGCTTATATATTATATAATAAATTATTACAATTTTCAAGTCAGTTGCTTGCTATTTTTTTAAAATATGATAAAATATTACGGAAAGGAGTTATTATGAAAGACGTTAAAAACAGTTGGCTATTTAAAATACCCGTTGCTCACCGTGGGCTTTGGGATGAAAACGCACCCGAAAACACTAAAACTGCTTTTTTACAAGCAATAGAAAAAGGCTACGCCATTGAAATTGACGTGCAAATGACGCTTGATAAAGTACTTGTTATCGTGCACGACGATAATATGAAGCGCATTTTTGGAATTGATAAAGATATTAGAAACTTAACGTATGACGAAGTTAAAGACTTAACGCCGTTTGGTAAAAACGATAAAATTATGACTTTTAAAGAGTTTTTAGAGTTAGTTGACGGTAAAACTCCACTTCTTATTGAAGTTAAACCGTCAAACCAACCAGGTGTTGAGGAGCTTTTAGTTGACACTCTTAAAGATTATAAAGGCGAATTTGCAGTTCAAAGTTTTAACCCGTTTATTATTAGAAACCTTTATAAAATTGCACCTGAATATTTACTTGGCGTTATTATTTCAAAGGAAAAGTGGGCGCACATAAAACCCATAGTAAGATGGTTTTTACACACGCTTTTATTTACCTATTTTATGAAGATAGACTTTTTGTCGGTTAGAGCAACCGATATTGAAAAGTATAATAAAAGGTTATTTAAGTACCCACTTATTAGTTGGACAATTAGAAGTAAAGAAGATTTAGAGTGCGCCGAGAAACACGCCCTTAATATTATATTTGAAAAAACCACCCCACACTTATCGCATTTTGGCGAAAAGAAATGGTAAAAGTTACTAAAAAAGCCCCACGAAAAGTGGGGCTTTTTAATATTTTTGATTTTATTTAAGTTCGTTTTTTTCTGCGTGGGCTTGCCTAATTTTTGCTTCGATTTCGCTAGCAACTTCGGGGTTGTTTGCAATAAAATCTTTTGCTTTCTCTCTACCTTGGGCAACCTTTTCGCCACCGTAAGAGAACCAAGCACCAGACTTTTCAATAACGCCGTATTCAACGCCAAGGTCAACTAAGCAACCTTCTTGCGAAATACCGTGACCGTAAATAATATCGAACTCGGCAGTTTTAAACGGGGGCGCAACTTTATTCTTAACGATTTTTGCTTTCGTTCTATTACCAAACATACCGTCGCTATCTTTTAAGGCGTCGGCCTTTCTAACGTCGATACGAACTGAAGAATAGAACTTGAGCGCTTTACCACCCGGGGTAGTTTCGGGGTTGCCGAACATTACGCCAACCTTTTCACGAAGTTGGTTAATAAATATTACGCAAGTTTTAGACTTATTTGTAATACCCGTGAGTTTACGAAGTGCTTGCGACATAAGCCTTGCTTGAAGGCCAACGTGTTGGTCGCCCATATCGCCTTCAATTTCTGCCTTTGGAGTAAGTGCGGCAACGGAGTCGATAACGATAATATCAACTGCTCCACTCTTTACTAAACTTTCGGTAATATCAAGCGCTTGTTCGCCCGTGTCGGGTTGAGAAACGTAAAGGTCGTCTAAATTAACGCCGAGTTTTTGAGCGTAAGATGGGTCAAGCGCGTGCTCTGCGTCGATAAATGCGGCAATACCACCTTTCTTTTGAGTTTCTGCTATAACGTGAAGTGCAACGGTGGTTTTACCCGAAGATTCGGGGCCGTAAATCTCTACTATTCTTCCACGTGGCATACCGCCAACGCCAAGCGCTAAGTCTAGCGCAATACAGCCCGTTGATATAACTTCTATATCAAGGTTTTGCGAGCCTGCGCCAAGTTTCATAATAGCGCCCTTGCCGTATTGTTTTTCAATTTGACCGAGCACCTGTTCTAATGCTTTTTGTTTTTCATCCATGAGTTTATCCCCTTATAATTAAATATCGAAGTCGCTACTACGAAGCGCCATTACGGCGTGGAAAATAGCAGCGTATTTTCCTTGTTTTGTAATTTGTTCTCTCGTTCCAGAAAAGTTGTGTTTAAACACTTTAATTTTACTTTCAGAACCAACTGCTATATAGCAAAGCCCAACGGGTTGACCACTTTCGTCACTACTTGGGCCTGCTATACCCGTGGTTGAAATTGCTAAAGTTTCGCTACCGTCTATAAGACCACTACACATTTCGCTTGCAGTTTGGCTTGAAACGGCGCCGTAAGTTTCAATAGTCTTTTCGCTAACGTTTAGTCTATTTATTTTTGCTTGATTAGAGTAAGCCACTATTCCTTCGTAAAAAACTTGGCTTGCTCCTGAAATTGCAGTTAATTCGCTTGCAATACTGCCACCCGTAAACGATTCGGCAGTTTTAATTTTAATATTGCGAAGTTTTGCTATTTTTATAAGTTGGTTAGCAAGCGTTTCGTCACTTTCGGCGTAAATGTTTTTTTGATATTTTAAAGTGAAGTTTGATAAAAACGAATAAACGAAACTTTCTTCTAAATTAGAATAGTCAAAGGTAACTTTAATTCCGTTAACGCTACTTGATAAACGGTATTTTACGCCCGACTTAAGTAAATATGCGTTTAAATCTTCTACGGTAACGCCGTAGAGTTTAAAAACTTCACTCATATAAGCACGTCCTTATTCTTAACAAGGTAAGTTACGCCCGAATACACGGTTAAAATTACCGCTAAATAGTAGCAAATTATTGCGGGAATAAATAAAACGCCATACTCTAACGCTAAAAATAGTAAAATTACTGCAATATCGGTTAAAAAGGTTTTTACTTTGCCTATTTTTTCGGCGGGAAGCACCCTGTTTTTGCTTGCGGCAACCATACGAAGAACTGAAACTGTAAGTTCCCTTGCAATAATAAGCGTTACGCCTATTCCACCTGATAACTTGCCGAAAAGTTCGGGGTAAGCGCCCGAAAACGCCCTACTTTCAGTTAGCATTATAATAAACGCCGAAAGCACCAAAATCTTATCGGCAATAGGGTCTAAAAACTTGCCGAAGTCGGTTATAAGATTATATTTTCTTGCAATATACCCGTCTAAAAAATCGGTGAGCGCCGATATTACAAAAACGAGCGTTGCCCACAAGTAGTTATAGGGAATTACCGTTAGGTAAAATAGTGCAACCATAACGGGAATTAGTGCTATTCTAAGTATTGAAAGTTTGTTAGGTAAGTTCATCTTGAACGCTCCCGTATAAATCGTATTCGTTAGAGCCCGTAATTTTTACAAGGTAGGTTTCGCCTTCGCAAATAGCACCGTCTTCATATGTAATATACACTTTACCATCGATATCGGGGGCAAAGAAGTAAGGCCTACCGTAGAAATACTGCTTGTCGTAATCAATGCCGTCACAAGTAACGGATATAGTTTTTCCAACCCACTTTTTAAGAAGTTTTTTAGATATTTTGCGTTGAACTTCATATAGTTTACGGGCGCGTTCTTGCTTAACTTCTTCATCAATTTGGTTAGGAAGTTTATATGCGGGCGTGTCTTCTTCTCTAGAATAAGCAAAGAACCCTGCGCATAAAAACTGCGCCTTTTTAATAAAACTTATAAGACCTTTAAAATCTTTTTCGGTTTCCCCAGGAAAACCCGTTATAAAGGTTGTTCTAATTGCAATTTCGGGTATTTCGGTTTTAAGAGTTTTTATAAGTTCAAGATATTCTTCACGACTTCCACGCCTATTCATACGCTTTAAAACGGCGTTTTCACTATGTTGAAGTGGAATATCTATATATTTTAAAACCTTTGGGTTGTTTTTTATTTCGCTAATAAGTTCGCTAGATATTGCATCGGGATAGCAATAAAGTAGCCTTATACTTTTAATATTATCTAGTTTTGTTAGTTCTTTTATAAGTTTTACAATTTGGCGCGAGCCGTATAAGTCTTCACCGTACCTAGTAACGTCTTGCGCAACTAAAATAAGTTCGTTTAGGTCGCCAAGCGATTTTGCTTCGCTTATAAGCGACTCTATATCGGTTGAAACGTATCTACCCCTTATTTTAGGAATTAAGCAGTAAGTACACTTATTGTTGCACCCGTCTGCTATTTTAAGATAAGAATAGTGACAAGGGGTTGTCAAAACTCTATTTTTTATTAAAACTTTTTGATTTTTTGCAACAAAGTTAACTCTTTTATCTTTATAGGCAAGTTCTAGCGCATCAAAAAGCAAGTCGTAATCTAAAAAACCCATAAAAACGTCGACTTCTATAAGTTCTTCAAAGAGTTCGTTTATATATTTTTGGGGCAAGCAACCCGTTAAAACTATTTTTTCAAGGTTTTTAGTGCGAAGTTCGTTTACTTCAAAAACGGTGTCAATCGCTTCTTTACGGGCGCTTTCTAAAAAGGCGCACGAGTTAATTATAACTACGTTAGCACTTTCTAAATCGTTTGTTAATATCGCACGTTCTTTTATGAGAGATAAAGCCCTTTCAGAGTCTACCCTATTTTTATCGCATCCGAGCGATATTAGCCCGATTTTTTTATCTTTAAGCATTAGTTTTCACCGAATTTTTCTTCAAAGTCTTCACGGGTTATTATCATTTGGCGTTTGCCACCAACTGCGTTGGGGGTTATATAGCCGTTTGATTCAAGCCAGTCTATAATTTTACCTGCTCGTGGATAGCCAACGGCAAGTTTTCGTTGTAACATTGATACCGATAAACCACCGTTATCAAAACCAAGGCGCATCGCCTTTATGCAAAGTGGGTCAACGTAGCCTTCCATATCGTCTTCTTGCCCATCGCTACTTGAATCGCTTTGAGAAGGTTGTGAAGGAGTTACCGAGGCCTTAATTTTTGCCCAGTTATTGTGGTCGTAATACTTTTCGTTATGCTCTGAAACGTAGTCGATAACGGCAAACATTTCTTCATCGCTAACGTATGCGCCCATAACACGTTCTACGTTGAGCATACCACCCGTTTTATAAAGACAGTCGCCCCTACCTAAAAGTTTTTCAGCGCCGGCTTCGCCTAAACTTACCATACTATCTGCAAGTGACGATGCACGGAACACGACTCTTGACGGAAGGTTTGATTTGATAGGACCTTCAACAACGTCAACCGATGGCCTTTGCGCTGCAAGAACAAGGTGAATACCCGCCGCCCTTGCCTTTTGAGCAATTAAGCAAACCTTAACGGCAACGCCCTTTTTATCTTGAAGCATTATGTCGGCAAACTCGTCCATCATAATAACTATTCGGGGCATAATTTTATCGCCGTTTTGGCGGGCTTTAATATTATAGTCTTTAATGTTTTTAACTCGACTTGATGCAAGCATAACGTAACGGCGTTCCATTTCTTGAACTGCCCACCCTAGCATTGCGTTAGTCGTAGGCACGTCTTCAATAATTTCGCCAAACATCATATGCGGAAGTTCTTTAAACGGCTCTAAATCAACACGTTTGGGGTCAACGATAACGAACCTTAACTCGTCAGGGCCGTATTTAGTTATTAGACTAATAACAAGCGAGTTTAAGCAAACGCTTTTACCAGAACCCGTAGTACCCGTTACAAGCATATGTGGCATATCGGCAAGGTCGAGAGATACGGGCCTGCCTATAACGTCTTTACCCAAGGCAAAAATAAGCGAGAAAGGCTTGTTTACCATAAAATCGTCGCTAACTAAAATATCTTTAATGGCAACGCTATCTGGAACGCTATTTGGAACTTCTATACCAACGTAAGAAGTGTTTGGCACGGGCGCTATCATTCTAACTGCGCTACGAGCCGCTATTCTAAGGTTTAGGTCGCCGTATAGTTTGGTAACCTTGTTCATAGGAACGTCGGGCGGGATTTCAATATCGAAACGGGTAACTGCAGGACCACGATAAACTGCGGCGATTTTGGTATCTACCCCGAAAGTTTTTAATGTGGCAAGTATTTTTGCAACCGTTTCACCTTTGAACACTTCGTGGTCGTAGTTATTTGCGCTATTATCTACCGTTTTGAATATAGACATAGGTGGCTTAACGTACTTATAGTTTTTAGGCATATTTTCTATAAGGTGCTTCGTGTATTCTTCGCCACCTTCTTGAATATTATCGCTAACCGTTTCAGGCTCTACGCTTGGCGTTTTAGGTGCGTTATTTTCGTTAAAGAAAGAAGAAACGGGGCTTTTTATTGCCGTGTTAGAAGTATTGTTTACTTCTTCAATTTCTTCAACGTCTTCTATATCTTCTATATCGTTAACGTCGCTTATATCGTTATCTTTTAAATCTTCAACCGTTTCTTCGCTATCGAATTCGTCGAACTCGTCGAACTCGTCAAAATCGCTAGAAGTGGGAGCCGTTGTGCTAAAACTATCTTCAACGTCGAAAGGAACGCTAGTTTTGCTTATTGACGGCGAATTGTCTATAACAGGGGGGTCTTGCGGTTTAACTTCGTTAACGCCACTACTAACGGGCGGTTGTAAATTATAAGACGCTTGATACGAACTAGGATAGCCGTTTTGATTGCCGTAGAGTATTTGCATATTTTTATCGTGCAAGTCTCTATCACTATAAACGGCGCCTTGTTGCAAGGGGTTAACGTACGGTTGGTTTTGATAGCCAGAATACGGGTTTGGCTCGGTGGGTTGAACGTAAGTAGGCTGAACCTGCTGATTATATATAGGTTGTTGATTATATACGGGTTGAGTTGGTTGAGCGTACTGCTGTGGGCTAGGTTGCGCTTGTTGAACGGGATTTTCGCTTGCCTTTTCAGTTTGAGCGGGCTTTATTATGCGAGTTTTGTAAGCGTAAACGCCAACGATTACTGCAAGTATTAAAAAGGCAACGATTGCGCCTATATAAGTTAAATATTTTACGGGAAGGTATGCAATTAATGAAAATAAAACGCCACCTGCAACAACCGTTTGAAGCCCACCCCTACCTGAATTATAAGCGTGAGATATATATTCGCTAAAATCGGCGGGAGTTTTAATAGACGTTAAAACGGTTAAAAGAGATAGTATAATTACTAAATAAATTGCTAAAATTACCACGTTTTTAGTAGAGTATTTTGCGCTTGGCTTTTTGCCGAGTAGCATCATAACGCCTATTGCAGTGGTACAAATTAGCAAAGGATATGAAAAATAGCCGAATAGCCCTAGAATAAAGGACTGAACTTCAAAGCCTATTTCAAAAAGAACGCTTTTACCGAAAAAAAGGCACACGAGTAAAAGGAACGACGATAAAATAACCGTCACTCCAAAAAACTCTATTGTAAAAAACTTATCATTAGGTTGTTTGCCTTTTACCGAGTTACTCACGTGCTTTCTCCTTATATACTATTAAGTATAGCACAAAGGCGCCGTTTTGTAAACGGTTAATTATAAATTAACCGAATATTTTACGGCACAAAAAAACCACGGCGTTTTGCCGTGGTTTAATTTTTATTAGTTATCGATAATATCAACGATATCTTGAACGGTTTTAATGGCTTCGGTTTGTTCGTCGCTTATAGTAATGCCGAAGTTTTCTTCAAGAGATAAAAGCATTTCAACAAGGTCGAGCGAGTCTGCACCAAGGTCTTTAATAATTTCGCTATCGGGGGTGATTTTATCAGCCGATATACCGAGTTTATCAACTAACATATCTTTGATTTTTTCAAAAGTGGACATAGTTAACTCCTTTTGTTTTTATTTTATTATAGCAACCAACGCAATTTTTGTCAATACGTTTAACAAATAATATGCATTTGCCCATTATTTTATGCCTTTCATTGAAAGGGCTATTCTATTTTTCTTAACGTCGATACCCTTTACCCTAACTTGAACGGGCTCGCCTACCTTAACAACGTCTTGCGGGTTTTTAACGAAGTTATCTGAAAGTTCGCTAATATGAACGAGTCCGTCTTGGTGAACGCCGATATCTACGAACGCACCAAAGTCTGTTACGTTTCTAACAACGCCTGAAATTATCATACCTTCTTTAAGGTCGGTAAGCGATAAAATGTCACTTCTTAAAACGGGTTTTGGTAAACTGTCTCTAACATCGCGACCGGGTTTTACTAATTCGCTGACAACGTCGTCTAGCGTATCGATACCAAGCCCGCAATTTTGCGCTACTACCGTTTTACCCATTTTCTTAACTTTATTTGGAAGGTCTGCAAGTTTATTCTCTAAAACGTCTTTATCGGTGTAGTTGAAAAGCGCCAAAAGTTTTTCTGCGCCCTCGTAACTTTCGGGGTGAACTGCAGTGCAATCAAGTACGTTTGCGCCACCTACTATTCTTAAAAAGCCCGCACATTGAGTAAAAGCCTTATCACCTAGTTTTGAAACTTTTAAAAGTTCTTGCCTTGAAGTGAACTTGCCGTGTTTTTCACGGTAGTCAACAACGTTTTTAGCGATTGCTTTGTTAAGACCTGCAACGTAAGAGAGTAGTTCTGCGCTTGCAGTGTTAAGGTCAACGCCTACGCTGTTAACGCAGTCTTCAACGGTACCACCCAAAACGGCATCGAGCCTTGCTTCGGGCATATCGTGTTGATATTGACCAACACCTATTGATTTTGGGTCGATTTTAATAAGTTCGGCAAGCGGGTCTTGAAGTCTTCTTGCTATTGATACGGCAGAACGCTCTGAAACGTCGAAATCGGGAAACTCTTTTGCGCCGAGTTCCGATGCCGAGTAAACTGATGCGCCCGCTTCGCTTACAACTATATATGAAACTTTACCCGAGAAGTTTTTAATAAGGTCGGCAATAAATATTTCGCTTTCTTTTGACGCCGTGCCGTTACCTATTGCAATAACGTCTACGTTAAACGCGTTTATAAACTTGTTAAGGGTTACTTTTGCTTGTTCTTTCTTCTTTTCATCAGGTAGCGTTGCAAAGCAAACCGTTTTGCCCATAACCTTACCCGTTTCGTCAACTACGGCAATTTTACAACCCGTTCTTAAACCGGGGTCAAAGCCCATAACCGTTTTACCTTTAAGTGGTGGTTGCATAAGCAAGGGGCGAAGGTTGTTTTCAAACGTTTTGATGGCTTTTTCTTGGGCATTTTCGGTAAGTAGACTTCTTACTTCACGCTCGATAGAAGGCTCGATTAAACGCTCGAAAGCATCTTCACAAGCGCTAGAAACAACGCTTGAATATGGGCTTTCGCCTTTAAGGTAAACCGATTTGATAATGTTAATTGCAAGGTTTGTATCAACGGTGATTTTAACCTTTAAAACGTCTTCTTTCTCACCGCGGTTAAGCGCTAAAACTCTGTGCGCTTTTAAACTGCCGATAGGCTCGCTAAACTCTTTATACATTTCGTAAACACCGGCTTTTTCACCACTTTCGTCAACGCCTTTACAAAATGCAGAGTTCATAACGCCAAGTTTAATAAACATACGGCGAAGGCGCTTTCTAATATCGGCGTCGTCGCTAATTTTTTCGGCAATAATATCGCTTGCGCCCTGAACTGCGTCTTTAATAGAATTAACGCCCTTTTCTTCGCTTAAATAAGCGTTTGCGAGTTCTTCGATAGGTGCGCCTTGTGGATTTTGCTCTAAAATAGCATCGGCAAGCGGAGTTAAACCCTTTGCTACTGCAACGGTTGCTCTCGTTTTCTTTTTTTGCTTGAACGGCCTATAAACGTCTTCTGCTTCGGTTAACGTTTCGGCTTTAGAAAGCGCCAAGGCGATTTCTTCGGTAAACTTGCCCTGCTCGGTAATGCTTTTTTCTATTTCTTGCTTTCTTTTTTCAAGGTTGCGAAGGTAAGTAAGCCTATCAAGTAAGTTACGAAGAACTTGGTCGTCGATATGCCCCGTTAGTTCTTTACGATAACGCGCTATAAACGGAACGGTGTTACCGTCGTCTAAAAGCGCAATAATATTATCGGTGTGCTCTTGGGTAAGCCCAAACTCTTGCATAATTTTTTCGTTAATAAGCATTTGTGTCTCCTAAAATTAAGTATGAATATTTTTTTATTTCGAACGACGTTTTAACTTCGCCCGTAATTAGATTTTTTAGTTTATATTTGGAGTTTACGTTGTAAACGTAATTTCCCATATTTGTAATAACTGTAACGCTTTCGCCTTTATACGTTCTTTTAAAAGCAAAAACACCGTTTTTTGCAGTAATTATTTCTAAATTGCCTAGTTTTAAAGCGTTTGATGCATTTCTAACTTTTGCAAGGCGTTTATAGTGGTTTAAAAGTTCTAAATTACCACCAGTAAAGGTCATACACTTTCTATTAAACGGGTCTTTTCCACCTTCAAAGCCACGCTCGTCGCCATAATATATGGTGGGAGAGCCGTAAAGCGTAAATAAAAGCGCCGATATAACCTTTAAGCGTTTTACTGCAAGTTCACGCTCTAAACTAGAAATTGTAAAATTCGCTTGCTCGCAACGTTTTTCAGGTAGTGGTTTTCCCGATAGCACCGTTAAAATGCGTGGCGTGTCGTGCGTTGACAAAACGTTCATAAGAAGTGGGAGCGTACTTTTAGGGTAATTGTTAAGTTGCTCGCAAACGATTTTTGTAAGTTCGTATTCGCTACCAGATAGCGCGTAAGAAATTAGCGCGTTTTTAAGTGGGTAGTTCATAACGGAATCTAGTTCTTCGCCAAGAAAATATTCACGGCGAGTACCGTAGGCTATTTTATTAGTAGCATCTTCCCAAACTTCGCCTATAATTACGGCGTTGTTATCTAGTTTTTTAACCGCCTTTCTTATTTTTTTAGTAAAGCGTGCGGGAAGTTCATCAACAACGTCGAGCCTAACGCCTTTAACGCCAAGCGAAAAGTAAAAGTTTAAAACCTCGTTTACTATAAAATCTTCAAACTCAACGCTATCTTTGTTAATGGTTGGTAAAACGTTTATTCCCCACCAACTAGTGTATTAATTAGGGTAATTTTGAAAGGTATACCAGTTATAATACGGCGAGTTTTTATCGTTATACGCGCCAACCGTATTAAAAGTTTTATATTTATTGAAGTATATACTATCGTCGCCCGTGTGGTTGTAAACCCCATCGAAAATAATTTCAATGCCTAAACTTTTAGCCTTGTTTGAAAGCGCTTTAAAATCGCTAGTAGTGCCTAACATTTCATCTAGCGACAAGTAATCGGCAGTGTCGTAACGGTGGTTAGAAAACGCCTTTGACACGGGGTTTAAATAAATTGCAGTTACGCCAAGCGATTTAAGGTACGGAAGTTTACTTTTAATTCCGTTAAAGTTGCCACCGTAAAAATCGTCGTTTGTAATTTTACCTTTTTCGTTAGGCAAATAATCGGGTAAATCGCCCCATTTCTTCATTTTTGGGCGTTTACAACTTACCCCGCCACCCCTGCAAAACCTATCTGGAAATATTTGATAAATAATTCCACCTTTAAGCCAGTCGGGCGTTTTATATGCTTTTTTGTAAACTGAAAGTTGGTATTTTTTAAGCGTTTTTAACGATTTATATTCTTTAATATTTAAAAAATCATCACGCCCGAAAAGCCTGCCTTCGCTTTCAAAATAATAAAAGTAAAGCCCCACTTTTAAGGGTAAAAGTGAAACGGTAAAACAACCGTCTACCCACGACATAGGATACACCGCTACTTTACCGTCTTTATCACATTGTAAAACGAGTGATAACGCCTTTAAGTCAGTTTTAACGCTAACGTTTAAGGCGCTACTTTCGTTGATTGCTCCACCTGTGAATTGTTCTTTGTTAAGTGGATTAAACTGTAATACCATTATTTAATAACTTTTAAGTTCCAAATATTATCTGCATACTCTTTAATTGCACGGTCGCAAGCAAATCTACCTGCGCTTGCAATATTGATAAGAGATTTTTGTGCCCATAGCGTTTTATTTTGGTAAACGCTTTCCATTTTAGCCCTTGCAGTTTGATAATCGGCAAAGTCTGCCATACACATATACGGGTCGGCAACTCTGTGCGAAGTGGTAAGATAATCGGCAATTTCGTTAAAACATTCACCGTTAAAGCCACGGCGAAGCGCTTCTATTACCTTTTGAAGTTTTACGTTGTTATTATAAAACTCGGTAGCGTTGTAGCCCCTTCTCCACATATCGTCAACTTCGTTTGCCTTTAAACCGAATATGAAAATATTATCAAGCCCTACTGCTTCGCTCATTTCAACGTTAGCACCGTCAAGCGTGCCAAGCGTTAACGCACCGTTAATCATAAACTTCATATTGCCCGTGCCACTCGCTTCTTTACCGGCAGTTGATATTTGCTCGGAAACTTCGGCGGCAGGCATAAGTTTTTCGGCGTAGGTTACTTTATAGTCTTCAATATAAACTACTTTTAACTTCTCTCTAATTTTGGGGTTAGGATTGTTGTTTATATCGTTTTGAAGGTAGCAAATAAGTTTAATAATTTGTTTAGCAAGGTAGTATCCAGGCGCTGCTTTCGCTGCAAAAATAAAGGTTTTTGGTTGAATAGGAAGGTCTGGATTTTCTTTTAAATCGTTATAAATCGAAATAACGTTCATAGCGTTTAAAAGTTGGCGTTTATATTCGTGAAGGCGTTTTGCCTGAACGTCGAAAAGAGTTTCGGGGTTGATAAGAACGCCTTGCTTTTTATTTAAGTAGTTAGCAAACTGCTCTTTTTTGATAAGTTTAATTTGATTGAGTTTTTCAAGAACTTTTTTATCGTCTTTATACTTTATAAAGTTAGAAAGTTCTGCGCCGTTTTTAATAAACCCGTCACCTATAAGGTCGCAAAGAAGCGAAGTAAGTTCTTTGTTCGACTGGCAAAGCCATCTTCTATGAGCAATACCGTTAGTAACGTTGGTAAACTTATCGGGGGTAACCGACGCAAAGTCTTTAAACACGCTTTCTTTAATAATATCGCTATGAAGGGCAGAAACGCCGTTAACTTTGTGCGATGCAATAACCGAAAGGTTAGCCATTCTTACTTGACCGTGACTGAATATTGACATTCTTTCAATTTTAGCCCAGTCGCCAGGGAAGGCGTTCCACATTTCAGCGCAGAAACGTTGGTTAATTTCTTTTAAAATGGTGTAAATACGGGGAAGTCTTCTTTCAATAAGGTCTTCACTCCATTTTTCAAGCGCTTCGGGCATAACGGTGTGGTTAGTGTAAGCCACCGTTCTAGTCACTATATCCCACGCCTTTTCCCACGAATAGCCGTGTTCATCCATTAAAATACGCATAAGTTCAGGCACGCAAAGCGCAGGGTGCGTATCGTTGATGTGAATAGCGGCAAGGTCGGGAAGCGTATCGAGCGAGCCGTAGCGAGAAAGATGGTCGTGCACGATGTTTTGAAGTGACGCAGAAACCAAGAAATATTGTTGTTTAAGCCTTAAAGCCTTACCTTCAAAGTGGTTGTCTGACGGGTATAAAACCTTGCTTATAAGTTCGGCTTCGTTGTTTTCTTTAAGACTTTCCATATACTTGCCTTGCGAGAAAGAGTTCATATCGAACTTATCTATTCCCCTTGCAGCCCAAAGCCTTAAAACCGAAACTGCTTCGCTATCTTTACCCGAAATCATCATATCGTAAGGAACTGCTTCAACTTCGGTGCAATCGACAAGGCGAGTTTTTAAGCCGTTTTCAGTCCAGTCTTCTAACACTCTACCATCGAACCTTACCTTAAAGGTTTTGTCAAGGCGTTGAGTAAGCCAAACTTCACCACCCGGAAGCCATACGTCGGGAAGTTCCATTTGCCAACCGTCAACGATTTTTTGCTTGAAAAGACCGTATTCGTAGCGAATAGAGTAACCCATTGCTGGATAGTCTTGCGATGCAAGCCCATCCATATAACAAGCGGCAAGCCTACCAAGACCACCGTTACCAAGACCTGCGTCTGGCTCTAATTCGTAAAGGTCTTCAAGGCTATAACCTTTTTTACTAATTAACTTATCAAGTACTTCTTCTAAGCCTAAATTATATATGTTATTTTTGAGCGAACGGCCAAGCAAAAACTCCATACACATATAGTAAACTCGCTTGCCACGCGCTTTTTTCGTTTTATAGTGGTAGTTGTTGCGCTTTTCGAGAAGTATATCTCTAATAGTCATAACAACTGCCTTGTAAATCTGTTCTTGATTTGCTTCTTCGAAGGTTACGCCAAAGTATCTTGATAATTTTCCGCGTAAAATCTCTTCGGCGTTATTAACCGTCATAGTTTGCCCGTTCATAAATCTCCTTAAAGTAATTCGTTATACATTTTTTGATATTCTTTAGCCGATTTTTTCCAAGAGAAATCGGTTTTCATTGCTTTTTTAACTATTTTTCCCCAAACTTCTTTGTTGCCGTAAGTATAAATTGCGTCTTTTAAAACGTAAAGCATTTCGTGGGCGTTATAACTTTGGAAACTAAATCCGTTACCCGCCTTTCTTGATACGTTGTACGGGATAATACTGTCTGCTAAACCACCCGTTTTTCTAACTACGGGAACGGTGCCGTAACGAGCGGCTATCATTTGCGATAAGCCACACGGCTCTTGTTTAGACGGCATTAAGAAAATATCTGCGCCCGAGTAGATTTTTGACGAAAGGTCTTTATTGTATGCAATTATGGTACGACATTTAGCGGGATAGTCTTGTTGAACTTTTTTGAAAAAGTCTTCGTACTGCGCTTCGCCTTTACCAAGAATTACAAGTTGAACGTCTTCACATAAAAGTTCATCTATAACGCACTTAAGTAGGTCAACGCCCTTGTGCCCGACAAGGCGCGATATCATAGCGATGATAGGAACGTCGCGCTCGGGAAGATTGAGCATTTTTTGAAGTTCTGTTTTACAAACTTTTTTACCCGATAAATCGGTTGAAGAATATTTAGAAAAAGTGCGTTCGTCTTTTGCGGGGCTATAAACCGTTTGGTCTATGCCGTTTAAAATGCCCGTTGTTTTATAGGCAACTTCGTTAACTATTTGCGAAAGACCGTGCGAGAAAAAGTCGTATTTAATTTCGCTAGCGTACGACGGCGAAACGGTAGAAACTTTATCTGCAAGCACCATTGCGCCTTTTAAAAGGTTAATGCAGTTATCGTATTCAAGCGCGCTATAATATTCGTCGTTTAGCCCGAAAATATCGCCTAAAACTTCTTTGCCGTACTTTCCTTGATATTCAATGTTGTGAATAGTGAACACCGTTTTAATATTTTCATAATTAGGCAAGTTTTTGTAAAGTGTTTTAAGGTAAATTACAGATAGCGCAGACTGCCAGTCGTTAGCGTTTAAAACGTTGGGATAATAATCGAGATAAGATAAAGTATCTACAACTGCTTTAGAGAAAAACGCAAAGCGTTCGCAGTCGTCGTAAAAGCCGTAAAGCCCGTCGCGACGGAAGTAATATTCGTTATCTAAAAAGTAGTATTTAACGCCTTGAAAATCGTATTCGAAAAGCCCGCAATACTGGTTGCGCCACGAGAGTTTAACGTTGTAATTTCCTACGAAGCGAAGTTTATCGCGATAAAGAGTTGAAAAGTCTTTATAAAGGGGCATTATAACCCTAACGTCGTACTCTTTTTCTTTTGCAAGCGCTTTTGGGAGCGAGCCTATAACGTCGGCAAGTCCACCCGTTCCTGCAAAGGGGTTACTTTCGCTTGCAACGTAAAGCAGGCTTTTTTTCTTTTCTATGGTAACGCTTTCAGTTTTAGCAGTTTTTTTCATTTAGTCTCCTTAAATTATGTTGTTTTTGCTTATATAGAATGGGTGAGTTTCGCAAGCCGATAAAACGCGCCTATCTTTAATAACAACGTTTTTATCGGTGATAATTGCGTTGAGCGAAACGTTTTCACCCGTAATAGTTCCTTGCATTAAAATTGAGTTTTTAACTACCGTTCCCCTACCTATTTTAACTCCACGGAAAATTATAGAGTTTTCAACGGTGCCTTCTATAACGCAACCGTCTGCAATAAGCGAGTTTTTAACGCAAGCGCTAGCACCGTAACGAGTGGGCGCACTGTCTTTAACTTTGGTAAACACGTCAACTTCACGGAATATTTCATCGCGAACTTTTCTATCAAGCATTTTAAGCGATTCGCTATAATAATCAACTAGCGAGTTAAGTGCAACGAAATAGCCTTTGTGTTCGTATGCATAAATGCGAAGCGAGTTGACGTTTCTTGCTAAAATATCTTTGCCGAAGTGACTGTAATTGTGCGAATAAGCGTCGGTAATAAGCGTTTGAAGTAGAGTTCTTTTTAAAACGCAAATGTTAACGTAAAGGTTAACGTCGCCTTGAACTCTTGGGTCGAAAGAAAGTTCTTCAACCCTGCCGTTTTCGTTTACGTTAAGAACCGTTTTAGTAAGGTTTGACTTAATACTATCGGCGCTCTTTTTAACGTATAAAAGCGTAACGTCGGCATTATTGTGAACGTGATAACTTAAAACCTCTTCAAGGTTTATCGAGCAAACGGAGTCGCAGTCGGTCATAACGACGTATTCTTCGGTAGAGCGAGCAATAAAGCGTTGCGCACCACGAAGCGCTTCGAGCCTAGTGGTGTATAAAACGTTTTCTTTAAGACCAAACGGTGGCAAAATATGTAAACCACCACTTCTTCTTGCTAAATCCCAGTCTTTACCCGAGCCAACGTGGTCCATAAGCGACTGGTAGTTGCTTTTGGTTATTAAACCAACTTTTGTAATTCCAGAGTTTACAAGGTTTGAAAGAGCAAAGTCGATAAGGCGATATCTACCACAAAATGGAATTGAGCCCATCGTTCTTACTTGGGTAAGTTCGGGAATATTATTGTCGTGAATATTTGAAAATACTATACCTAACGCGTTCATAATAACCCCCTTATACGTCCTTTTCTACCATTGCGCCCGCTTCAACGGTTTTTCCACTTGAAATGGTAATTCCGCCACCCACTACCGCAATTTTTTTATCTTCAGTAACGGCGCCAACCACTGCGTTTTCGCCGATAACAGCATCTTCTGCAATTATTGAGTTTACGATTTTAGCGCCTTTTTTGATTTTAACGCCACTAAATATTACGCTTGAAATTACGCTTGCGCCTTCTTCAATTTCAACGTTGTGAGAAAGCACGCTATTTTCAACCGTTCCGTATATTTCACAACCCGATATTACCGCACTGTTTACAACTTTTGCATTGTCGCTTATGTAATGCGGGGGCGCAATTGGGTTACGCGAACGAATAATCCACGCTTTATCGTCAACTTGGAAGTTGGGCGTGTCGCCAAGAAGGTCCATATTTGCTTCATATAAAGAAGAAATAGTTCCAACGTCTTTCCAGTAGCCCGAGAACCTGTAACTCATCATCTTTTCGCCAAGCGAGAGCATACGTGGTAAAACGTCACCACCGAAGTCGTTTCTACTGCCTTCGAGTTTTTCGTCTTCTTCAAGGTATTTATATAATTTTTCCGCCTTGAAAATGTAAATGCCCATAGACGCTAAATTAGACTTTGGTTGTTTAGGTTTTTCTTCAAACTCGTAAATCTCACCGTCATCTTTAACGTTGAGTATACCAAAGCGCGACGCTTCTTCCATAGGAACTTCAAACGCTGCAATAGTACAGTCTGCGTTCGTTTCTATATGGCGTTCAAGCATTTTTGAATAGTCCATTTTATAAATATGGTCGCCAGATAATATTAAAACGTGCTCGGGATTATAGCGCTTTACAAAGTAAAGGTTTTGGTAAATTGCGTTTGCAGTACCCTTAAACCACTCCGAGCCTTCTTTTGCTTGGTACGGCGATAAAATGTGAACGCCACCAAAGTTACGGTCTAAATCCCAAGGTTGACCGTTGCCGATATACTCGTTTAAAATAAGCGGTTGATATTGTGTTAAAACGCCAACCGTATCAATGCCAGAGTTTACGCAGTTTGAAAGCGGAAAGTCTATAATTCTATACTTTCCACCAAATGAAACGGCAGGTTTTGCTATTTTGTTTGTGAGTGCGTAAAGCCTACTGCCTTGTCCACCGGCAAGTAGCATTGCCATACACTTTTTGCGAAGTATCATAATTGCCCCCTATTTTCTCTTAAGAGATTACTTTTTATCACTAATTTTTTCAAGATAGACAAACGATAACTCGGGTAAGTTTATTATAAAGCCGGTTTGTCCGTACTTTTTAGACTGTTTAGAAACGTAGATAGTATTTTTAATTGCGCCCTTTCCACCGTATTTTTTAAGGTTTGAATCGAACGTCATTTTATATTTTCCTAGCGGTGCTTTAACGAAGTATTTTCCAGTTTCTGCGCCACTCATATTTATAATTGCAATAAGTGAATTGCCCTTATCGTCAAATCGAATAAACGAATATAAGTTTTTATCGCACAAATCGGCGTCTATCCACCTAAAACCTTTCCAGTCGTTATCGACTTTATATAGTTGTGGCGTTGATTTATAAAAGTGGTTTATATCTTTATAGAAAGTTGAGAGTTTATCGTGCATAGCATAGTCTTTTAAGAAAAACTCTAACCCTTCTTTATAGTCCCACTCTTTAAACTGACCGAACTCTTCGCCCATAAAGGTAAGTTTTTTACCCGGGTGCGCCATCATAAAGCCCACGAACGCGCGATTGCCTGCAAACTTATTTTCGTAACTTCCTGGCATTCTATTTAGTAGCGAGCGTTTGCCGTGCACAACTTCATCGTGCGAAACGGGTAAAACGTAATTTTCGCTAAACGCGTAAGTTAAAGAGAAAGTTAACTTATTGTGGTGGTATTTTCTAAAAAGCGGGTCGGTTGACATATAGGAAAGAGTGTCGTTCATCCAACCCATATTCCACTTAAAGTTAAAGCCAAGCCCGCCTTCGTGAACGGGGCCTGTAACCTTAACGTTTGCAGTTGATTCTTCCGCTATCATTAAAGCGTAAGGGTATCTAGCAAAAATCTCTTTATTAAGTTTATGGAAAAATGCGATTGCTTCAAGATTTTTATTTTCGCCGTAAGCGTTTGGAAACCACTCGCCCGGGCGCTTGTCGTAATCTAAATAAAGCATAGCGGCAACAGCGTCTGCCCTGATGCCGTCAACGTGGAACTTTTCAAACAAAAATACTGCGTTGCTAATTAAAAAACTTTGTATTTCAGTTCTGCCAAGGTCGAAATACCTTGTTCCCCACACTTCGTTTTCTTGCCTATCTTTGCCGTGGTATTCGTAAAGTGGCTCGCCGTCGAACTCAATTAAGCCGTGCTCGTCTTTAGGGAAATGCGCAGGCACCCAGTCGAGTATAACGCCTATTCCGTTTTCGTGCAGTTTATCAACTAAAAACATAAAGTCTTTGGGAGTGCCGAAACGTGAAGTAATTGAATAGTAACCCGTTACTTGATAACCCCAAGACCCGTCGAACGGGTATTCGCTAAGTGGCATAAACTCAACGTGCGTGTAACCCATTTCTTTAACGTAAGAAACGAGTTCGGTTGCAAGTTCAATATACGAATAATAATCGCCGTTATCTTTTCTTTTCCAACTTGCAAGGTTTACTTCGTAAACGTTGATGGGCGAATTAAGGTGATTTTTTGATTTTAAGTTTTCAAAATACTTACTATCAGTCCACTTAAAACCATCAAGCGAGTAAACTTTTGAAGCGTTTTTAGGTGGCGTTTCGCTATGAAAAGCGAAAGGGTCGGCCTTTAAAACGGTTTTGCCGTTAGAGCCGACTACTTGATATTTATAAGAATCAAACTCGTTTACGCCTTCAACGAAAAGTTCCCAAACGCCACTTAATAGCCTTTTCATATCGTAGCCGTTTGAGTTCCACTCGTTAAAATCGCCAACTACCGAAACGAGTTTAGCGTTGGGCGCCCATACCCTAAAAATTACCCCTTGTTTTCCACCACAACGTTCAAAGTGCGCGCCTAAAAGGTCGTAGGCGTTAAAGTTAGTGCCTTGATGGAATAAATATACGGGTAATTCGTTATTCATTGCGCCCCTCCTATTTTGATATTATTATATAACATTATAATAATATTTTCAAGGGTTGTTTTGCTGTTTTTTTGCTATTTTGCAACTTTTTTAGCAAAAATATGGGTGTTTATGCGTTAAAATATCGTTTTGCGTTTTTATAAAATATTGCGCTTACGTCGCTTTTAGTGTAGCCGTTATTTAGCATTAATTCTTTTAGCATATAAAAATCGCCATAACTATTAACGCCCGAAAAACTATCGCAACCGAAAAAGTCAGTGCCGATGCATACGGAATTAACGCCTAAAAGGTTTACTAAATAATCAATTGCCGAAAAATAGCCGTTAAGGGTATTGTTAGGCATAAAGTAAGAAACGGGCGTTACGCCTATAATTCCACCTACTTCTTTAATGGCTTTAAATACTTCGTTAGAAAAATTGCGCTTATGGTTTTTTAGCGACAAAACCCCCGTGTGAGAGCAAAAGGGCTTAACGCCACTATCTATTAGCGAATAAACTCCCCTTTCTGATAAATGCGCCACGTCGATTTTAACGCCGTTACTGCTTATTAGTTTTGCTAGCCTTATTCCTTCACTCTTAAGTGGCAAGTTATAATCGCAACCAAAGCCAAAATCGTTTTCGCCGTTATAGGTAAGCGAAACGTATTTGGGGTTAAAACTTAAAAGGCTATTAACGTTTAAGTTTTTATAACCTATATCTTCAAAGGCAAGGTGTAAGTTCTTTGGCTTTTTTAATAAAAAGTTTTTTGCAATTAAAAAAGACTTTTCCATTGTTAAATTGCCCTTATAAATAGCGCAAATAACTTCGCAATTATGCGAAAAGTTACAGGAAAAGTCTTTTGTTTTTGTTAAAACGTCGTTATGCAAATCAAATATTTTCATTTGATATTTTACGCGTTTAAATACTAAAATATGTTAAAAGATTAAAAAATAGCAAGCGCCTAAAATAGCAGGTAGCATATTTGCAACGTGCATTTTCTTTATGCCTAAAAGGTTAATTCCTATCATCATAACGAAAACTCCACCTATTGCGGTAAGTTCTTGTTTAAATAGCGTTTGAGCCATTAAATAATCGCCAACAAGCCCAGATAGTAGTGCGATTGCGCCTTGAATAACAAGAACGGGAATTGCCGAAAATATAACGCCTATTCCGTATTTAACGGTTAATAAAAGTGCAACGGTACCGTCTAGCACGGCTTTAATAAGTAGCGTTTTATTATCGCCAAGCCCTGCGCTTAACGAGCCGTAAATTACCATAGCGCCTATGCAGAATATCATAGTTGCTTGAACGAAACCTTCTTTAAAATCGGTGCTAGGGTTGCCGTTTTTATTTATTAGTTTTTCAAGCACTCCGCCTGCTTTATTAAACAAGTTTTCTATATTTAGTAAAGTGCCGATTAGCGCGCCGAGCGCAAAACTCACAATTAAAACTAAAAACTGCGTTGTAGAAGATAAATTAGAAACGGCGTCACTCACACCTATTAAAAACACGCAAATGCCAAGCGCTTGCATAACTACCGTTTCAATTTTTTCGGTAATTACCTTTTTTAAAAGTAAACCTAAAAGCGAGCAAACTATTATCGACGCAGTGTTAACGAGTACCCCTAGCATTATCTTAACTCCGTTACGATATAATTTTCACCGTCGCATTTTACGGTTGCAACCTTATTTATTTTATTGTCGAACGAAACTGCCCTAACGGTTATTTCGCCGTTTTCACGGAATAACTGCATAACCCCGTCTTTTGCCTTTTGCATGCCACACGAGTAGCAATCGGCTATTTTTTCGGCAGTTGAAAAATCAACCGTTGAAGAAAGGCGCGAGCCACCGAAAAGGTCAACTTCGCCTTTAAAAAACTCAACTGAAGAATATTCGCCCGTTAAGTATTTTTTAGTGTGCGTTGCAATAGAAGTTATATCGCTTAGTTCAAAATGTGCGTTTTGAAAGCCGAACGACATTATAACTTCGTCTTTTTTAACGTGAATAACAAGGTCGCTCCCGTTTCCTTCGTTAGGAAAACCTACAACCATATCTTTGCCGTATTTTATAACTACGGGCGAAAAATCAATAAGACTATTTTCAATTTCGCGCGCAATACTTTCTAAATTATTCATCTAATAACTCCGTTTGTATATAAATTGCCGATTTTTGAACGGCATCGAATATGTTTTCTTGCGTAAAGGGAAACTCAATAACGAGTGGAACGCCTTTATAATACGGCTTAATTTCTAAAAAGCACTCTTTTATATAACTATCGCCCTCACCAAGCGCAACAACCGAACTATCAAGCCCTGAAAAAGTTTTTTCTAAGAGTGCGCCTTGCTCGTAACGTAGCGCCCTGTCTTTAAGGTGATAGCGTGAAACGTAAGGCGCTAATTTTATAATTGCATCTTTAGCGTTAACGCCAGCCAAAGTAAAATTACCGCCGTCGAACACCAAACCCAAGCCTTTAACGGACTTTAAAACGTCGAGCGTGGGGGCAATTTCGCTTGCAAAGTAGCCTTGTTTGCCAACGTTTTCTATGGCGATTTTAACGCCGAAGTTTTCGGCGTATTTTACAATCCTTCTAAGATTTTGTTTTAATATTTGCACGTCGCTTAAAGAATACGATTTAAAGGTGCAAAGCACCATAATTTCTTTAATTTTTTTAGATGCACAAAAATCTATAACCGATAGTGCTTTTTGAACGTTGTTTTGAATATCTAAATGGAAAAAGCAAAAGAGCGAGCCTATTTCAAAACCAGAAGCCACTATATCGTTATAATAACTATCTAGCGTTAATCTATCCAAATTAACGTCGAGCGATGTAATTCCAAGCGCTTTTAAGCGTTTTAACGTTTCGGGTACGGTGAGTTTTAATTCTTTTTTAATTGCCAAAACGTTTTCAAAGTTTATACCTATTTTATTCATAAAATTATTTTAACAAATTACCGTGCTTTTTTCAAGGATTTCACGGAACTTTTTAAGTTTTTTAATATAAAAGGAGCGTTATAAAACGCTCCTTAAAATTACATTGATTCGTGTATAGTACGCGCAATTACGTCGTCTTGTTGTTCTTTAGTAAGTTTAATAAAGTTAACTGCATAACCCGAAACTCTAATGGTAAGTTGAGGATATTTTTCGGGGTGCTTTTGAGCGTCTAATAAGGTTTCGCGATTGAACACGTTTACGTTGAGGTGGTGGCCACCGTCAGCGCAGTAAGCATCTAACATATTTACTAAGTTTTCTACTTGTTGTGACATAGTTTATCTCCTTATAATATTATATTTTAGTCTTCTTTACCGAGTGATGCGGGGGTAATTGAGAAGGTGTTTGAAATACCGTCTCTAGCATATTCGTAAGGAAGTTTAGCAACCGATTCGAGCGATGCGAGCGCACCGTGACTATCTCTACCGTGCATGGGGTTAGCACCAGGAGCAAGAGGTTCGCCTGCCCTTCTACCGTCGGGAGTGTTACCCGTCTTCTTACCGTAAACTACGTTTGAAGTAATGGTAAGAATACTCATAGTGGGAACAGATTCTCTGTAAGTGTAGTGAGATTTAATCTTTTTCATAAATCTCTTAACAAGGTCAACTGCAAGTTCGTCAACTCTATCGTCGTTGTTACCGTATTTGGGGAAGTCGCCTTCAATTCTAAAGTCGGTTACAATGCCTTCTTCGTTGCGAATTGGGTAAACTTTAGCATATTTAATAGCCGAAAGCGAGTCAGCCACGCAAGAAAGACCTGCAATACCGGTTGCGAAGAATCTTCTAACCTTGGTATCGTGAAGCGCCATTTCGATTGCTTCGTAGGCATACTTGTCGTGCATATAGTGAATAAGGTTTAATACGTTAACGTAAAGACCTGCAAGCCAAGTCATCATATCGTCGTACTTTGACATAACTTCATCAAAGTCGAGCGCATCGTCTGAAGTGATGGGGATATATTTAGGACCAACTTGCATAGGTTTGCCGGTAACCTTATCTTTCATAAGTTCGTCTTTACCACCGTTAATAGCGTAAAGTAAGCACTTTGCAAGGTTTGCTCTTGCGCCGAAGAATTGCATATCTTTACCGGTAATCATGCAAGATACGCAACAAGCGATTGAATAGTCGTCACCCATTTCAGGACGCATTAAATCGTCTGATTCGTATTGAACTGCAGAAGTTTGAATTGATATTTTAGCGCAGAACTTCTTGAAGTTATCGGGAAGGTGTTTCGACCATAAAACGGTAAGGTTGGGTTCGGGTGCAGGACCAAGGTTAACAAGGGTGTGAAGAACACGGAAAGAGTTTTTGGTAACGAGTGGCCTTCCGTCAACGCCCATACCACCTATTGATTCGGTAACCCAAGTGGGGTCGCCCGAGAAAAGTTCGTTATACGATTGAATACGCATAAATCTAACCATACGGAGTTTCATAACGAAGTGGTCCATAAGTTCTTGCGCTTCACTTTCGGTAATAACGCCGTTTTTAATGTCGCGCTCGATATAGATATCGAGGAAGGTAGAAGTTCTACCTATACTCATAGCGGCGCCGTTTTGGTCTTTAATTGCGCCAAGGTAACCAAAGTATACTGCTTGAATTGCTTCTTGAGCAGTGGTTGCAGGCTCGCTAATATCGTAGCCGTATGATTGAGCCATTGCCTTTAAGCCTTTAAGCGCTTTGATTTGTTCGGCAATTTCTTCCCTATCGCGAATCTTGTCGGGAGTCATTTCTCCGTTAATTATCGACTTGTCTTCTTCTTTTTTCTTGATAAGGTAGTCAATACCGTAAAGCGCAACACGACGATAGTCGCCTATAATTCTACCACGGCCGTAAGTATCGGGAAGACCGGTTAAAATGTGCGATGAACGAGCCGCTCTCATTTCGGGAGTGTAAGCATCGAAAACACCGTCGTTGTGGGTTTTTCTGTATTTAGTGAATATACTTTTCACTTCTGGGTCGATTTCATAACCGTACATAGCAAGCGCTTCACTCGACATTTTAATACCGCCGAAAGGTTGAAGCGAACGCTTTAAGGGAGCGTCGGTTTGGAAACCTACGATTTTTTCAAGGTCTTTATCGATATATCCTGGACCGTGACTAGTTAAAGTTGATACGATTTTAGTATCTGCATCTAAAACGCCGTTGTTTTCTCTTTCCTTATTGCAAAGGTCTAAAACTTCACCCCAAAGTTTGTTGGTAGCGTCTGTTGCAGGAGCAAGGAACGAGTCGTCACCCGTATAAGGGGTGTAGTTCTTTTGAATAAAGTCTCTTACGTTAACTTCATCATTACACCATTTACCGGGAATAAAACCTTCCCAACCTTTGTATTGTTTCATTTTGTGTCTCCTTAAAAATTGATTATGGCTATTTAAGCCTTATTACCTTTATGTTGTTCAAGCATAGCGTCGAGCCATAACTCGAATATTTCTTTGGGTTGAAAGCCTACGGCTTTTGCAAACACCACGCCGTTATCGGTTAATAAAACGGTGGGCACCCTGTCTATTTCGTATTCTTTTAAAAAATTAGTAGTATCTTCTTGCGCTTCGATATGAATAAGTTCAATATCGCCCCTTTCGGTAACGATTTCGTGAAGCATAGGCATAAGCGTTAAGCAGTTTGCGCACGACTCACCGCTAACTTCTATAATTTGAATACCTTTAAGTTTTTGTTTATAGTTACTGTCGTTAATCATAGTTTTAAAATGTTTTTGGCGTTTTGTACCCTTTCTTTTTTGGGGGGATTAACGCCTTTTAAGGGATATTCAAGCCCAAGTTTTTGGTACTTTACTTCACCCATAGTGTGATAAGGTAAAACTTCTACCTTTTCAACGTTAATGCTTTTTATAAAGTTAGAAAGTTTTATCAAACTCTCGTCGTTATCGGTAAGGTTGGGAACTAAAACGTGGCGAATCCAAATACGTTTACCCCTACTTGATAGCCATTTTGCATAAGCAAGAGTGTTTTTGTTTGAAACGCCCGTTAAGGATTTATGCTCGCCGTCGTCAATATGTTTTATATCTAACAGATATAAATCGACGTATTTATCAAGCTCTTCGTGCTTTTTAACACTTTCTTCGTCACTTTCGTTAAAGGTGAAACCAGAAGTATCAACGGCGGTGTTAATGCCTTGCGCTTTAACCGATTTTAATAGTTCGGTAACAAAATCTATTTGAAGTAACGGCTCGCCACCTGAAACGGTAACGCCACCCTTTTCTCCGTAATAGTTTTTGTATTTGACTATTTCGCTAATTAAATCTTTTACGGTGCGCTCTTCCCCGTCTTTTAAAAGCCAACTGTCAGGATTATGACAGTACTTGCAACGGAGCGGGCAACCTTGCATAAATACGACGAATCTTATACCCGGCCCGTCAACCGTTCCGCCTGAAAATACGGAATGAATCTTTCCCGTCATAAATCTCCAAATGTGATAGCAGTGATTTTCTACCACAAGATATTGTAACACATTTACTTTTTGTTGTAAATACTTTTAACTAATTTAATTAGTTAGTTATATTTTTAACTAAGTTTAGGCAGTCTTTTTACTTGGCACTGTGCGAAGTTTTTGTTTTTCGCTATAAAGGCTTGCTATTTCTTTGCCAACCACTTCTATAACGGCAGTTGATATAAGGTTTGATATTCCACCGTCAACTGCGCTAGTTAGTAAATTATTGCTTGCACCAACGGGCGAAAAGAGTTTTGAAACTTTTAAGCAAAAATCTAAAAGTTTAAGCGTTATAAATACTGCGCCGTTACCCTTAAACGTTTCAACTCGTTTATATATAGAAAGCGCGTATAAAACTACTGAAACGTTAAGACCTTTAAGCCAAATTATGCTAGTTTTATCTAGTATGGTTTTAAGCCTTTCGGTAAGCGTTAATAGCGTTTCGACTATTTCGTTTTTAGAAAAACTTAAATACGAACCGTTTTCACTATAAACTCCTGCAACGTTTTTAAATAGCGATAAAAATATATCTTCTTGCGAACCTATTTTTTCTACTTCTATTTCTTTTTTAAATATTAGTTTTTTAACTCTATTTTTATCGTTTCGCTTTTTAATTTCGCTACTTTTATAAAGGTAATTCAAATACTCTATTTTAGCGTTTTCAATTGCTTCGAGCGATTTTGATTTTTTGTTATAATCTTCGATTTTATCGAAGTTTTTATCACTTTCTTTAACAACGCTTTTTACGGTTTTTACAAGTAGCGTTCTAACTGCTAAACTAACGCCGAAAGTTACCGACGATAAAATAAAGATAACGTATAATACATCTGATATAATTTTAATTATCTCGTTCATTTTCCACCTCTATTTTAGAAAAATCGAACGAGTGTTTATCTTTGCCGTAAACCCCGTAAGCCTCGCCTATAACGTAAGAAATAAAATCGTTACAAGCAGAGTTTATAAGCCCCGAAAAAACGAAAGTGCCCGCCTTTAAAACACCTTGAACGAAAGCGTTAGATTTTTTAGGTTGTTCGTTTTCTATAATTTCTAAAAGTTTTTTCTCAACGAAACCTATGGGCTTATCTTCAAGTTTAAAAAGTTTTAAGGGTTTTGAAAACTTTTCGTTGGCAACTTCAATAGTAGTTTTTATAACGGAAAGCGCATCGTAAACGGTATAGTTAAGGTAAAAATACCTACCACCCTTGTCAAAGCCCTTTGAAACGTCGTGCACGGCGATTTTTAAAACTTCGAATAAGTTTTTAAAGTTTTCTTGAAGGGAAAGTTTTGCACGGTACTTAAACTCGTACTTTGGATTTTGGGCTAGTTTTTCTATATCTTCGTTGCAAGTAATTTGGTCTTTAACGTACTTTTTACGCTTTTTAGAATAAGCGATAAGCGTTATTAGGTATGCAATATAGTAGATTATAAAAAATAAAACGTAGCCACAAACGGCGCAAATAGCAACGGTTAAATATTTTTTGCCCGTTTCTTGCCACCCGTAAGTAAGCACCGAGAAAGTTATTGAAACGGCAAGCACAAAAATTAAGGTTAGGTACTTAATTGCCGTTTTACCCTTTCCGCTTTTACTTTTAGTATTCATTATATTTTAAGTTTGAATACGAATTTTTTAACGTTTTCTTGCTCGTCCACCATAAAACTGCCGTTGTGAAGGTCGTTTGGGAACACTATAGCAAAGTTAGTGCCGTCAAGCACGGTGGTGTTATAGTAAGGAGCGGTGAAAAACTCAACGTCTTTTTGTGGGTTATATGGAATAGCGTCTTCCCCAAGGTCGATTGACTGGAATAAGAATATTTCGCTACCAGAAACCGTCATTTGAAGGTCGAGATATTCTCTGTGCGCTTCAAGCAAAAGTTCTTCAGGCTCTTCTTTAGTTAAGTAAGACTGAACTTTTAAAGTAACTAAATCGCTAATTTTATACGAGCCAACTTCTAATTTTTCGTATCCACCGGCGTTTAAAAAATTAACTACGTCTTCAACGCCTGGAACGTATGCATAACGGTTGAGTTTTGAAATCTTATCTAAAATCATTTTTCTATTCTCCTATTGAATTAATAACGTGCTCTACGTACTTTTTAGCAACGTTTATATTAGTTGCGCTTTCAAACGCCGTGAAAAATGCGTTTGAATTAACTTCACACACTACGGGATTACCGTTTTCATCAAACAAAAGGTCTATTCCCATATAGTCAAGATTTAAAAGGTTTGCAACCTTTTCGGCGGTTTTAATAAACGAAACGGGTGGATTAAAGGCTTTAACGCTACCACCGAGCGCCGCGTTCGAGCGAAAATCGTTACTTGACGAGCGAAGTATTGCGCCAACGTATTTTTTGCCTATGCAAATAATTCTAACGTCACGCCCGTAACTTGAAGATATAAATTGCTGAAAAATCTTTGGCTCGAAGGCGTTTTCGTTTACGATTTTAACAAGTTCTTCTATATCTCTTACTAAATACACACCCTTTCCAAGCGAAGAAAAACTCTTTTTAACAACGAGTGGAAAGTTAAGCCCGTTAGCAACCTTTAAAAGTTCTTCTTTGTTAGCGGTTATTCCACTAGTAAAGCAAAGGGGCGCAGAATACGTTTTGGGAACTTTAATGCCACTGCCTTCTAAGGCTAGTAAAGTTAGCATTTTATCGTCACACAAAACGATAGAGTCGACAGGATTAAACACTTTAACGCCCGTTTTTTCAAGCATTTTGCCAAAGTATTTATCTTTATCTAAATACACGCAAAAATCTACGCCGTTAAGGCTAGAATTAACGCTTGAATTATCGTTTATAAAAAGGTCGTACCCCGTATTTATTACGGTAACTTCAACGCCTTTTTTTATAAACTCTTCTTTAATGCGCTCAATTTGATAATTTAGTTGTGGCGCATCGTAATACGCGTTTTTAACGATTATTCCTTTCATACAAATATTTTACCATTTTAGAAGTTCGTTTTCAAGTTAATTTAGTCGTTTTTAAAACAATTTTGTTCTTCATCGTAACGGTAACCTATTTTTTCAAGCGCATTTACAATTTCTTCGTAAGAAACGTTTTCACTCAAACAATAATCGTTAAGGTCTTCGTATTTGTTGCGTAGCGCAGTGTTAACCACGCTTAAAAGTAAATAAGGATTTTCTATCATATTTATAAAAAACGCCCACTGTAAGTGGGCGAAAAAATTAATAGTTTTCTTTTCTAACTTCAAAGTATGCTTCGGGGTGTGCGCAAACGGGGCAAACCTTTAAAGCCTTATCGCCCGTGTGAATATGTCCGCAATTTCTGCATTCCCAAACGGTTACTTCTGCTTTTTTGAACACTGCTTCTTCTTTAACGTTCTTTAAAAGTGCAAGATATCTTTCTTCGTGCGTTCTTTCAATGTTTGCAACCATTCTAAACTGTGCTGCAATTGCCTTGAAACCTTCTTGGTCTGCTTCTTCTGCCATGCGCTTATACATTTCGGTCCACTCGCCGTTTTCGCCCTGTGCTGCAGCAAGTAAGTTTTCTGCGGTATTACCAAGTTCGCCAAGGTGCTTAAACCAGAGTTTAGCGTGTTCCTTTTCGTTATCGGCAGTTTTTAAGAAGATTTCTGCAATTTGTTCGTAACCTTCTTTTTTAGCAACGCTTGCAAAATAAGTATATTTGTTGCGTGCTTGGCTTTCGCCTGCAAATGCTTCGCGTAAGTTCATTTCGGTTTTAGTACCTTTAAGTTCCATAGTTTATCTCCTTATATTAAACAATTTATTATATTTTACGGATTAACCGTTTTAACCTTTACAATTAGAGCATACGCCCCTAAAATTGATTTCTGTATCTATTATATCATTATTTGAAAGTTTTGCAATAGCCAAAATGGGTTTTACGTCAATTTCTAAAACGTCTTCTACCTTACCGCAAACCGAGCATTGAAAATGTGCGTGGTCAAATAGCGTTTTATCAAACCTATCGCCACCAACGGCTTCAATCTTTCTAACCTTGCCTTCTTTAACGAGTGCGTTAAGATTGCGGTAAACCGACGCAATGTTTATTGTTGGAACTACATTTTTAGCCCTTGCAAGCACAACGTCTGCCGTGGGGTGGTCGTGACTATTAAAAACTGCTTGATATACTGCGTTTTTACACTTTGACACCTTAATTTTACTCCTTTTAAAAATGATAATGATTATCACTATCAAAATTATAGTATATAAATAATCATTTGTCAACGGTTTTTTAAAAAAAATTAAAATATTTTTTATGCGTTTAAAGTTGCAGTAAGGTTTATCATTATAATTTTATTATAATTTCACTATATATCATTGCAAGGACACAAAAAATGGTGTAAAATATAGTTGGTAAACAAAATGAAACACATATTCGTTATAAACCCCGTTGCTGGTTTTGAAAATGCAGTTATTAAACTTTCTAAACTGCTTGAAGGGTATAAAAGTAAATACGATATTTTAATTCACGTTACTACTAGGGAAAAAGACGCGCGTGAGTTTTCTTACGAATACGCAACCACCCACCCTAACGAAGAAATTAGGTTTTATTCTTGCGGGGGTGACGGAACTCTTGGCGAAGTGGTTAACGGTATCGTTGGGCTAGAAAACGCTTCGATAACCTGTTTTCCGTGTGGTAGTGGCAACGATTTCGTTAAATCGGTTGGTGGAAAAGAAAGGTTTTTAGACCTTGACAAACTCTTTAACGCTAAAAACCACAAGATTGACCTTATTAAAGTTAACGATTACTATTCGCTTAACGTTACTAACGTTGGTTTAGATGCTAGAGCGTGCAAGTTTGCAAATGCGTTAAAAGGTAAAACAAAAAACCCTTATACGTTAGGAATTATAAGGGCGTTATTTACCGGATTAACAACCGATATTACTATTGAAGTTGACGGTGAAGTTATAAATCCGTGTGGAAAACTTACACTTACCACGTTTGCAAACGGTGGTTATATGGGTGGAAAATATTTTTGCGCCCCTAACTATAAAGTTGACGATGGTATTATTGAGTTTTGTTACATATCACCCGTTAGCATTATTACACTTGCTAGGCTTATTAAAAAATATGAAAAAGGCAAGCATTTAGAAGATAAGAGTTTTGAAAAATACCTTACTTATAAACAAATTAAAAGCGCTAGACTTTATTCTAATAAAGAGTTTGACCTTTGCGTTGACGGCGAGATGTTCGTTGGTAAAGAATTCAGCGTTGAAATTGTAAGTGGTGCAATTAACTTCGCCCTTCCCGAATAACAAAAAAAGAGAATTGCTAAAAAGCAATTCTCTTTTATATTACGAAAAGTGATAGAGTTATAAGCGCAACTATTAAGGTTGGAATTGAAACTTCTGCGCCCGTTCTAACAAAGTCGACGTAACCATATTTTACGCCGTGCACCTTTAATAACGTGTGCCACATAATTCCCGCTAACGCGCCTATGGGGGTTAAGTATGCGCCAAGGTTTGAGCCTATAACGCTTGCGTAAAATGCGCCAACGCCAGCGCCGTGCTCTATAATTTTAGAAAAAAGCACGCTCATAGGTATGTTGTTTATAACGTTGCTTGATAAAAACGACGCTACGCCGTAACTTATAACTTCGTTACCACCCGAAAGAGTATCGGAAAAGGTTTTAGTTATTCCCGACTGATGAAGCGCAGTTACCAAAACGAACATTGATATAACAAATGGTATTAGTTGCCACGGCGCACCCTTAAACGCTTTTAGAAGTGAATTGGGTTTTTGTTTTCTTATAAGCGAAACTATAAGCGTTACCGTTGTTAAACTAATAACCGCCACCAAAGAAACTAGCCACATTTCAATATTAACGTAAGAACTTACTGCAAGCATAACCGTTGTTACTATTAAGTGAACGAGCGCAACGACGTATAAAAACTTATCTTTAATAACGTAGTTTTCTTCACTAACGCTAATTTGAAGTTGAAGTTGTTTTTTAAATATTAAGTAAAGCACTAAAAATGCAGTTATTCCAGATAACAGGGTTGGAAAAAACATTACCATTAAATAATCTAAAAAGTTAACGCCAAATGCGCTTGCTAGGTAAACGTTAGTTGGGTTACCTATAATAAGCATCATACTAAACGTGTTAGACGCTATAAACTCTGCCGATAAATAAGGTATGGGGTTTATTTTTGCGCTTTTACAAAAATAGCATAGAAACGGGGTGAACGATAAAACTATTACGTCATTCGACGTAAACACCGTTAAAACCGAAACTATTATATATAGATAAAGAAAAAGTTTTTTCTGGCTACTTCCCGATTTTTTAAGGGTTACGGTTGCCATATACCTAAAAAACCCCATTTCGTCTAGAAAAACGGAAAGAAGCGTCATACAAATGAACAAAACTAATATTTTAATGGGATTTACGGGTGTGTTTTCTAAAAAGGTGTTTAAAACTTCACCTGCATTAACGCCACCGAATATTAAAACTAAAACTGCGCCTATAAGTGCAACGATATAATATAGTTCTAATTTAATATTAAAAACCTTAACGGGTTTAGCAAACAATACCGAAAGTATTACGCCTACAAACGTTAGGGCTGAAATTATTACAACCACTATAGTTCTCCTTGGTAAATCCACGCTACATTTTACTACCGTAAAATGAATAATGCAACAATTTTAAACAAATTACAATAATAATTTAAAAAATTGACATTATTTTATATAATGTGATATAATACCTATATTAAACTTGTAGGTATGCTAATGCAAAAAAAGATTTTGGCGGTTATCCCCGCATACGAGCCACCACACGCTTTTATTGATTACGCTAAACAGTTAGTTAGTGGTGGCGCTCATAAGTTAATAGTTGTTAACGACGGTTCGTGTGAAAAGTATCAAGACGTTTTTGATACCCTTTCAACTATTGAAAACGTTATAGTTTTATCATACCCCGAAAATCACGGTAAAGGCTACGCACTTAAAACGGCGTTTAAGTATATTAAAGAAAACTTTGATGAAAACCACGTTATAGTTACCGCCGATTGTGACGGGCAACATTTAGTTAAAGACGTTGTTAACTGCTCTATAAGCGCAGAAGAAAACCCACAATCGCTAATTCTTGGCGTGCGCGATTTCTCACTTCCACAAGTTCCATCACGTTCAAGGTTTGGCAACGTTAATACAAGGCGTGCTTTTAAACTTTTATACGGTCTTTCTATTACCGATACGCAAACGGGGCTTCGCGCTTTCGATTACGGTTTGCTTGATAAACTCATATCCGTTTCGGGCGATAGGTTTGAATACGAAATGAATATGCTAGTAGTTATTCATAAATCGCAAAACACCATAGTTGAAGTGCCTATTGAAACCGTTTACGAGAAAAAGCCTGACGACGTTGAAACTAGAAGCCACTTTAAAACTTTTAGAGATAGCGTTAGAGTTTGGGGCGTTTTACTTAAAAACGTTCAAAATTATATTTTGGCGTTACTTGCCGCCGGCGTTATTGAATATACAGTTTACGGCTTATGCGAATACGTAATATTCCCCCACCTACACGCAGCGTTAGGCACGCTTTATTCTACGGTTATTGCAAGGGTACTTTCTTCAATACTAAACTGCACGCTTAACTATAAACTAGTGTTTAAGGGCTCGGGTAAAACTTCTGTTATTCGCTACTATACGCTCTGGCTATTTATTCTAGCGTCGTCTTACGGGCTAACGCACTTGTTTGGTAACGTTTTAGGCTCTGGTAACGCAATGGTCATAACTAAAATTATTATAGACCTTTTACTTTCAACGATAAGTTATCAAGTGCAAACCCACTGGGTTTTTCCACATAAAAACAAACCTATAAAGTAATAAAAAACCCCACTTTTCGTGGGGTTTTTTGATTGTTAGAAATCAATGAGCGATAAATATTCGTTTTTATCGATAGCGGCAAGGAAAAGGTATAATCTTGGGCCCATATCGGTGCCGAATAATAAGTTATAAAATACTTTAAAGTGCCTTTGTTGACGGGCTTGGTTTTCCTTTTTGGTAAGCGACTCGTCATTGATAATTGAATATAAATATTGTTGAACGTCTTTTTCGCTTACAACTTCCGTTTCTTTAAGGTAAGCGCAAAGTTTAGAAACGGCAACTTTTTCTTCACTAGATAAAGTATCGTAAAACTCTTGATTTTTTTCAGGTAAAAGTTTATAGAGTTTTGATGGTTGGTGAACGGTAATCCAGTTTTTAACCCTTTCTAAACGAACTTCATCGTTTTCGGTAAAGTCAACGCCAACTTTTTTAAGTATTGCCCTGACCTTTTCGGGGTTAAAGTCAACTATAGTTGCAACCGACGAAAGAACGCCAAACGGAACTTTTGAACGAGTTTTATCGCCCGAAAGCATAGCAAGGTCGTAAACCCAAGTGTTATACTCGTCTGCTTCGCCGTTTTTATAGGCTTCTAAACCTTTATCGAACTCTGAATAGTGGCGAATAATAGTATCGTCGAAGTTGAACGAGAAACCTGCTTTTGGCTCGTATTTAGCAAAAAGCCACCTTATCATATCGGGCTCGTAAACCTTTAAAACGGTTGCAGGGGTTATATTGTTACCCGTTGACGAGTGCATATCGCCAAGACCTGCAATAGAAAGCCAACCGTAACCTTGGAAAAGCGGTGGCTCAACGCCTAAAACACGCTTCGCAACTGCGCTTGCAACAACGAAACTACCACTTGCGGCAGCGTGGTCGATTCCACCCGGCTCGAAGTCAACGCCTTCGTAGCCCCAACGCATGGGCCAGTCAACTTTCCAAACAAGTTTAATGTTGTGATAATCTCTTACCTTAACAGTATGTTCGTTGCCACACTTACATTTATACGTAATTTCTTCACCGTCGTCAGTTGAAGAAATAACTTTAGTGGTATCTTTGCCACAAACCGAGCAGTAAACGTTTAAGGGGTAGTAGTTTTCACGCTCGCCCTCGTCACTATCTTGGGTTTTAAACTCCATTAAAACGTCGTAAATCTCTTTACGTTTAGAAATGGCAAACACAATTTTGTCGCTATAATCGCCGTTAGTGTATTTTTTTGCTTGATAGCGAAAATCAACGTCGATTCCAAGTTCTTCAAGCGATTTTTCAAACTCAACTTCGTTGTGTTCGGCGTAAGATGATGCCGTTCCGTAAGGGTCTGGAATCATAGCGTACGGCATACCCAAATACTTATCGAAATCGGGGCAAATGGGCGCAACGTTTGATGGAACTTTTCTTAACCTATCAAACTCGTCCCACGAAAAAAGGAGCCTTGCCTTTTTACCCATTTTTCTAAGCGCTTTTACAACGTAGTAACTAGTTGCTATATCGCGGAAGTTACCGATGTGAACGGAGCCCGACGGGCTTATGCCTGCCGCGCAAACGTATTCTTCTTTGTTAGGATTTCTTGCTATAACGTCTTCTGCTAATTTTTCTGCCCAATGCATAGTTTACCTCTTTGTATTTAACCATTTTTCAAAACCGTCGATAATAACCGAAGCCACTTCTTCGGGGGTGCGCCCGTTAGTATCGACAACTAAATCGTAGTTTTGCATATTTTGTATTTCAACGCCGTAAAGATTTTCGTAGCGTTGGTTTTCACTTTTTCTTCTCTCTTTAATTTTTTTGGCTGCTTCTTCTACGTTTTCGTACGATTCAGTTGCACGGTTTGCGCCCATTATGCGTTTTGCAGCCGTTACGGGGTCAACCGTCATATAAACTTTAAAACTTGAAGGAACAAAGTGCCAAGCAAGCCTGCTATCAAACAAAAAGTCCCCGTCTTTATGCTCGTAAGATTTAAGCCTATCGTCAAGTATCTTATCAAACTCTGGGTGCGATTCCATATAAGTGTTAAAAGTTAAAACGTCCATACCGTGTTCGGTTGCCATTTCCCTTAAAAACTCACCTACGGAAACTTTTTTAAGATTATATTCTTTTGTTAAAATATCACCTATTGTGGTTTTGCCACTGCCTAAATCGCCGGCGAGTGATATTTTTTTGTTCATTTTTTCGCGCCTTTTTAAGTAACTTTTAATACTATACTAAAAATAAAATGATTTGTCAACTTATAACTTGTTATAAGGGCATACTTTTATGCATATTCCACAAACTGCGCCACGCCCTACGTTTTGATAAGTTTTCATATTTTTAGAACACTTTTCTGCGTTAAATATATGCTCTCTACCCTTTTCGGGGTCAAAATCATTGCCCGTTATTGCGCCTGCGGGGCAAGCGTTTTTACAAGCGTTACAACCCTTGCAACCGTTTTCGATTACGGGGTATTCCGCAGTGACTGGCATATTAGTATAAATTGTTGCAAGCCGTACTTTAGAGCCGTATTTAGTGCTTATAAACAAGCCGTTTCTACCTATAAACCCAAGCCCTGATAGCCTTGCCGAAGTTTTGTGTGGATATAGCCCCGAATACCCGTCTTTTCTATCGATAGAAGATTGCGATGCGGCAACGGGAAACGCCTCATAGCCTAGTTTTTCTATAATTCGGCTACCTAAAAACACAATTTGGTCGAGTATTGCGTTTGCCGTGCGATATTCGTGAAAATACTCTATTGTGGGGCGCTCGTTTATGGTTTTTAAAACGGCATCGGGAAGTTTCACTGCAACGGTTACGGCGTAGACAAGGTCGCTACCTTTTATAGGGCTTTCTTCTAAACGCGAAAAGCCGACTAGGTCGGCTCCTAAATCCGTTAATTTTTGTTTTAATAACTGTTCGTTCATAAATCGTAAATAATGGTAACGGGTCCGTCGCTAAGTTGAAGTATTTTCATATCGGCGCCAAACACGCCTTTTTTAACGACAACCCCTTCTTCTTTTAATTTTTCGCAAAAATAATCGTAAACTAAACTTGCCTTATCGGGAACTTCGGCACTAGTAAAACTAGGGCGATTGCCGTGTGACACGTCGCCGTACAAAGTAAACTGCGAAACGCACATAATTTCACCGCCAACGTCTTTGACGGACCTATTCATTTTGCCGTTTTCATCTTCAAAAATACGAAGTTTAGTTATTTTCGACGCGAGGTAATTAGCTAGTTTAAAATCGTCACCAACCTTTACGCCGAAATATACGATTAAGCCAAACGGTATTTTTGATATAAGTTCACCATTAACCGTTAAGGTAACTTCTTTGGTCCTTTGAACAACTGCTTTCATTAAAACTCCTCTGCTACAAGCGACGCTGCGCCCACGATGCCAGCATCGTTACCAAGCGTTGCAGTTATAATTTCTGCGCGTGGCGTTCCAACGTAGCCGTAAGAGTATTTTTCAAGGTATTTTTTAACTCTATCGGTTAAATATGCGCCTTCTTTAGATATTCCGCCACCCAAAACAACGACTTCGGGGCGAAAAATATTCAAATAGTCAAGCACGCCCTCGCCAAGATAGGATATAAAGCGATTAACAACTTTTATTGCAGGTTTATCGCCAAGTTTAGCGCACACAAACGAAGTTTTTCCGTTAACGCTATCGATATTACCGCCAACTTCTTTCCACATAAGCGAGTTTGGCGATTTTTGCATTTCTTGCTTGGTTAGGCGAATTAAAGCAGATGCCGAGGCGTATTTTTCAAAACAACCACGCCTACCGCAACCACATTTTAAGCCGTGTGGGCGCATTACGATATGACCAAGTTCAGCAGCCGTTCCACGCGAGCCTTCGTAAAGTTTTTTATCTATTACGATACCACCGCCTATACCCGTGCCGATAGTTAGCATTATTGCCGAAGAATAGTTTTTTGCCGAGCCGAATATTACTTCGCCAAGCGTTGCAGCATCGGCGTCGTTTGCTATTCTAACGGGTTTTCCCGTTACTTCTTCAAGGTGTTTTTTAAGTTCAAAGCCTTGAAAGCGTGGAAGGTTTGACGAATATATTACAACGCCACGCTTACCGTCAATTGCGCCGGGGCAACCAACGCCAACACCGTGAACGCTACCCATACTAACGCCCGTTTGCGCTAAAAGTTCGTTGATTTTAACGCCTACCTTTTCAATTAGCGCTTTGGCGGGAATATCTTCGGTTACTAACGCCGTTTGATTTATAATTTCGCCTGTGGTTGATACAACGCCTATTTTTATAGACATTCCACCTATGTCAATTCCTATATAATACATAATTAAATAATTTTAAGTTCAATAAGTATTTCGGTTATATCCTTAACGTTTGATTTGAGTTTTTTAACGTTTTTGGTTGCGTAAAGGTATGCTAGATATGCAAGCATAATCTTTTCACTGTCTTTTTCCCTGATTTTCTTTTCAAAAAGGTCGATAACGTAAAGTATTTCTTGCGTATCTTCTTTAGAAAGTTTGCTTTCGGTTACGGCAAGGCGCTCTAAATCTAAAAGCCTAACTAGCATCGTTATTGAGTTATCAAGCCCCGTTATTTTTTTAGGCTCAGCGTGAACTTCTTTTTTAGCAAGCGGTTCTTCTTGAACGGGCTTTTGCGTAACTGCCGCTTCTTCGCGCGATTGAGTGCTGTTTATCATTTGTATACCTATTTGATAGGTATAAGACTTAAACGGAACTAGTAAGTTTTGAGCGAAGTTTTTATATGCTATTTCAAAGTTGCCTTCTCCACCGAAAAACTGCAAAACGTCGGTAAGTTGAATATTAGAATAAGTTATTTCACGAAGTAACGAATAGCAAAACGCCAAAACTTCGGTGTTTTTAACGGGTAAAACAAAGGTTTTAACGCCGTTTTCGGTAACGAAAGCGTATTTTATAGCAGACTGAAAATCGTAACCGTCGGTAAAATACGAGAACGCGTCGGTAAGTAATTTTGACGAGTTTACGTTTGCAATAATTTCAAATATTTTAGAGTTAGCAAAAAGGTATTTTGAAGATATAAGTTCATCTACCGTTTTACAAAAATTGTTAAGCGATTCTTCTCTAGTTCTCATAAGCGCTCCAAATAATTATTTATAATTATTTACAGTATAACACAATTTTTTTTAACTATCAAGATTTTTTACAAAACTATTGCTTTTTCGCAAAATATTATGTATAATTTATTTAATACGCTTAAAGGAGCAAAAATTATGAAATCAATTCAAATATCACTTCAAATGGCAAGTCAAGTTAAAACTTTCGTATCTATCGTTCAAAAATACGATTTTGATATTGAACTTAAAAGTGAAAGGTACGTTGTTGACGCTAAATCGATTTTAGGCATTTTCAGCCTTGACCTTTCTAAACCATTAATCGTTGAAATCCACAGTGACGATTGTGGCGAATTACTTGATGAACTTAAAGATTTCGAAATCTAAACCACGGAGGAATTAAAACATGCTAGTCAAAGGCGAGGCTTTCGTTACGAAGTTAATATTGCTTTTCGTCTTTGATAAGATGGAATGCCCACTGTCTGAAAACACCGTTATAGATATGTGTTGTTCTTCTAACGACTGGATTAGTTATATGGACTGTAAGCCCCTACTTAACAAACTTATTGACGAAGGGTTTATCTATAACGTTGCCGAATACGGTGAGGCGCTTTATTCAATTACACCCGAAGGAAGATATTGTTTAGCGGAGTTTTACGTTAAAATACCTTCTTCACAACGCGAATCTATTGCAGAGTTTGTTAAAAACAACAAACAGCGTTATAGGAAAAAGCAAGAGTGCGTTGCCGATTACCGTATGAATAAAGATTCAACCTATTCGGTTTACTTAAAAATTAACGACGTTTCGCAACCCCTACTCGAACTTAGGTTTAACGTTCCCAACCGTCAAATTGCTAAAAACATTTACAAAAAGTGGGAAGAAAAAGCCGGCAACCTATACGCCCTTATTTACGACAACCTTATTGATTAAAGGAGCATTATGAATACTTACAAGACTTACGGAACGTGTTCCCGCCAAATACTTTTCGACGTTGACGACGGTAAAGTTAAAAACGTTAAGTTTATAGGCGGTTGTATGGGCAACTTACAAGGTGTTTCAAAACTAGTTGAAGGCAGGCCCGTTGAAGAAGTAATTGAACTTTTATCGGGAATAAAATGTAGAAACAACACTTCTTGCCCCGACCAACTTGCAAACGCTTTAAAAGAATATATTAAACAAAATTAAAACTCTCTTTAAGAGAGTTTTTTTATTTACCGAATTAACTATTATTATTTGTTGTAAAAAATATAGGGCTCCCGAAAAGGTACGGACACGATTGACCTTGGTTGTTGTAGTAAGTGATATTTTTAAGCCCGCAGAAACAAGCACAAGCAGGCTCGACAACAAGGGGCAGACACAACTAACCTTGCTCGGTTGTAGAAAGTGGCATTTTAAGACGTTAGAGCCAAGCAAGACAAGGCTCGACGGCAAGGCGTTGGACGTAATTGACCTTTTTGGTCATTACGGTCACGAATTGACGGCAGTTAACGCAGTATTGCGACGGCTATAACGGAATAAAAAAGTGTGGCATCAAGCCACACTTTTTTATGTCTTAAAAATTATGCGTCGATATCAACTTGATTAAGAAGTTGTTCTTCGGGAGAACGAAGTTCTTTTGGAATAACGACGTTATCGTAGTTGCAGTAGTATTTAAGGTGTTTAATAGTGAAATAGTCAACAAACCTAATTGCCATATTAGTAACCAAGAAAAGCGGAATACTAATTAAGAGCGAAATGCCACAAGTGGTAATTGCAAATAATGCGCTGGTTGCAATTCTAAACACTGCAAACACGAAATACGATAAAAATCTATCGAGCATATCTTTAAACTTTAGGCCCGAAAGCGCAGAACGAAGCGCCTTTATAACCCCGCAACCTTCGCAAACCATTTTTGCAGGAACAACGCCAACCATCATTAAGCGGAAAGAATCTGCAATAATAAGGAATAAAATAGTTACGGACACGCCTAGAACGCCAAAGGCACCTATTGAGCCTATTGCTATTAAAGTTGCAAGCGAATAAATAACGGCGTTATACAAGGTTAAAGATATAATGCAATATAAACCGTATTTGCACGCAGGTTTAAAGTGTTCAACAAGCGTTGTAAAAAACTGTGCGTGGCGAAGTGACGACATATGCTCGTAAACGTTAACTGCCATAACGTAATCGCAAACGCCGATAATAAAACGGCATATTTCTAAAACGACAACGATTGCAATAATAACCCAAACGATAGTAGAAGAATTGTTGCCAAGCCAAACAAAAACACCTTGAACTGCCGACGATAAGTTTGCACTAAACTCAGAACCTTTAAACGTTCCGTGTAAAACGCTTGCAAAGAAACCCGTTTCACCAAAGAAAGTGTTTATAAGCGCTTTAAACTCATTACTTTCAAACAAGGGGTTAAAAAGTATTCCTGCAAATAGCCAGCACGCCAAAAGCGCCAAGCCAAAAACGATTATTCTACTAAATAACATCTTATAGCAAAGGGGTTTGTTTGCCATTGCTATTTTTAAACCGTTAGTAACTTTCATAAATGCCTCTCAGTAAAATATTGAATATATTATATTATATATTTTAAAATTATGCAAGCATTTTTTAGCGTAACGAAAAACGGCAAGGGTTTCCCCCTGCCGTAAAACCTTAAGGAAGATATTTTATATATCTTTCAACGGTTTTATAAAGGTCGCCTAAAAGTTCTTGTAACTCTTCGTCGCTTTCAAACGCCTTTAACCTTTCGGCTTTTGGCATAGCGCCAAAGTGCGATATGGTATCAGTTATCATTTTTTGCCTAATTTTAGCCTTTTCGCTTTCGCTTATTTGACTTGACTCTTCGCCACTATCTACGCCACCGTAATATTTATCGTCGATATATAACTGGTTTTTATCTACGGTGTTGTTGTATTTTAAAACTTCTTCAATCTTTTCGTTTTGTTCTTTTAAAAGTTTTTCAATCCTTTCCCTAACGGCTATTGCCTTTTCGGTGTTAAGGTTTTCAACTGCGTATTCGTAATCGCTTTTTAAAGCCTGTAGTTCATCGTTATAACCTTTTAGCGTAGTTGCAACTTTATCATCAACTGCAAGAAGGTCTTTTATTTTTTCAACGCCTAAACCTTTTAACTGTTCGGCAATAATTGACGACCTTGCAATTCCACGTTTAACGGCTTGATTTTCTACTTGACTTTCAAGGTTGTTATAAGCGTTTTCAATGCTATCTTTTTGAGCGCTAACGCCTTTTTCTACTTCGCTAGCCTTTTTCTCTACGGCTTGCGTTTTATCTTTTAAGTCTTTATCGAGCGCGTTCTTTTTAAGAGAAAACTCTTCTTCAACTGCTTCGCTAGCAGTCTTTTTAATTTCTTCTTCGGTTTTTGGGGTGTATTCTATTTTATCTAAAACCACCCTATCGCTTTCTTTATCGATAACGCCTTGAAGTTTTTTATTTGACTCTTTAAGCGATTTGTGAAGTTCGCTATTTACACTGCTTTCAGTTTCGGTAACTTCTTCACTCGGCTTTTTTTCTTCAACTTCTTCTTCGCTAGTAAGTTTAACGATAGGCTCGCTTTTAACCTTTTTACCCTTTAAATATTTAAGTATTTTTTCTTCTATATTGAACATTTTATTCCTCGCTTATTGATAACGTATCTCTTTCACGGCTAATTTTACCGTTTTTTAATTTAACTAACTCGTGGCTAAAACCTATTTGTGTTTCAGTTTCAAGCCCGTTTTCGCTTGCATTTCTTAATTTTTGCACGCCGTTTTGAAAAAATGTAATTTCATAGCCGTTTGAAGTTTTATATAAATGGAAGTTTTGTGCGTTGTTTATTTGATAGCCCTTTTCAATTTCTTCTAAATATAGCCTTGCACCGTAAGCGCCCGTTACTATAAAAGCGCCCTGACCACTCGAATCGGCGTAAACGCGATTTGCTTTAATTCCCGTTTTATTATAGGTAAAGTTGCCGTTTAACTCGTATACACCCCTATAAAGTTCGTTTGATTTTACAAAGTAAATTACAAGCGAGTTATTTAAAACGTAGCCAGAAACTGACGTTGCGCCTTTAACGTTAACGGGATAATATATACCAACGTGGTTATTTACGTTAAGCCTTCTTAACTGCATTGTACCGTCTGCTAAAATAGCAAGCAAAAAGTATTCGTTTTCTATAACGCCTAAAAGTGAACAATCTACTACGGAGTTAATTTGATATCTATCGTTTAGTTCACCGTTATAAACGTAAAAAGTTGCATCAGTACCAGATAAATAGGTTATATAATCTTGATTATCAGTGCTTAAAACTGATATCTTTCTAAATACGTTTAAATATTCAACGCTACCTTCAACCGAAAAACTACAAGTATTTAAGGTGAAAGGCAAGCCCGAATTAAAGTATAATAAGACTACGTTTTCGCCACTATTTAACGTTACGTCGTTTTCGTAAACGAGAGTTTGATTATCAATTTGAGTTTTAAATAGCAACGTGCCGTTTACTTTAATTTCAAGATTTACTAGCACGTTTTCGCTTAAAGCAACGTTTAGTTTAACGTGAGAAGTTCCGTTTTTATTAGACGTAAACTTTACCGTTCTTTCTTGTACGTTTGCCGTTTGCAAAAGTGCTAAATTAAAGTTTAAAACGTTGTGCTCTACACTTTTTAGTTGTTTTTCAACGCTTTCAAGTCGCTTTTCAAACTCTATAAGTTTTGCGTATGCACGCTTGCCGTAATCAATAAACATAATCGCCTTCCTTTACGTATTCAACGTCTATATTTAGGTCGTATATTTCGGGGTCTTTATTAGTGGTTAAAAGTTCAAACGTAAAGTATTCGCCTTTAAGCGCCGGCTTTACAACTTCTTGCCCACCACCTTTAAGGTTATAAACTAGTTTTTTGTTGTCGGCAGTAACCGTTAAAGTAACTTCGGTTTTAGTGTAAAGCGACAAGCGAGTAAGACGCTTGTTTTTACCTTTAATCCCAAGGTCAAACGGCGGACTTTTCCAGTACTTTTCAACCTTTGTTTGATAAATGTTGGGGCTAATTAGACAAACGCTTATTCCAAACCTAGAAGAAGTTGCCCAAACTCCGTTCATTCTACCGCCTGCAAAACACATATCAAGCACGCCGAAGTTCAGCATTAGGTAGGAATTGTTTTTAATAACGTCATAAACCAAAACCACGTCGTTTATTCTATTTGCAACGTAAAGCCTAACTTTAAAATAGAGTTCAGTTCCACGGAACACGCCTTTAACGTTACTATTTTGAATATCACCAAGTATCGTATCGTACTCGCCAAGTATTTTAACGGTATCTATGCCGTTAAACTTAAAAAAGCCAGACGTTGTTAAAAGCACTATAAAATCGCCACACACGGTTACGGAATTACCATATATTTTACCTTGCGAACAAAATAAATTATCAACGGTAAACTCAGTTTGGTCGGCGTAAGCGGTAACGCGCGAAATGCCGTGCTCTGCAAAAACGTAAACGCTACCTAAAAAACTTACAACCCTTAACAGTTTGCCGTTACTGTTTGAAAAATCAATAAACCCCGCTTCTTCAAGCGAAATTGACCAGTTAGTCGGATCGAAGTCGTCGGAAAACCAAAGTGAAGTTCCCTTACCCGCCACCGTTACAAACAGCCTTTCGTTATGTATGCAAAGCGAAGTTATAGCGGGCGCACCTTCTACCTTAGTAAGAGTATTTTTGCTAAGAATAAAAAGCCCGTCTTCTTCGTGCGATATAAGCATAACGTCGTTATCTAAATAGTTATATGAAATGGCGTTAGGCGCGCTTTTAAACTTGTATTCGCTATGCACCATAAAATCGCCACCCATCGGCGAACTATACAAATACCCGTCGCTTGCGTAAACTAAAACCCTATCGTCACGGCAATCATTCTCGTGGTCGTAATACGGGTAAAAGTAAATATTTTGAACGCTTCCACCAAATATAATATTGTTGTTAAATACGTTGTATTGAGTAACCGTTGCTCCCCTTCTAAGCGTTCCGTCAAAGTAGTTAAAATTATATGACAGTTCACAGTTTTCAACGCCTGATAGTTTTGAGTTTCCACCTTTAAAATAACCACCGCTAAACGACTTTACGTTAACGCGTTTTCTAATTACGGTTGGAAAATTAACGCCGTTATTCATCAAAACCACTCCCTTGCTTTTAGTTTTTTCTTTTTAAAAATACCCTTTGCTTTTATAAGTCCGTTTATAAACTTATCTGAATACGCTAGCGCTTCGTTATACCTACCACGATACACCAAAAACTCACTTATAAGCCCGAAAGCAATAATATTTTCGGTTATGGGAGTGTTGTCGTAAGGTAGAATATCGGTTAAACTTACCGCGCTTGGATAGTATTTATAAGTTACCGTTACTTTTTTATTAACTTCAATGCAAACGGGGTTTATTTTAGCGTTTACTTTATAGCCGTTTTCATCTTCAATCGAAACGATTTTATAAGGGCTTTTTGAAAAACTTTTGTATGTGATTTTTCCGTTTACGGGAACTAGGGTTTGAGTTTCTTGTAAGGGGTAATATTCACTAATTGAATAAAGCGCTTCGTTAAGCGACTTTATAAGCAACTCTTTATCTTGAACGTAGCGCTCTTGGCTTTCTTCGTTGCCATTTATATAGTTATAAAGTTCGGTTTCGTTAAGCATTAAAAGCGCGGTATTTATTACGTTTTGTACATTCATAATTACTCCTATAAACAATTCTCCGCCCAAACGGGGCGGAGAACGCTTTATTTTACATTTCGGTTATGCCGTTAATAACTGCTTGACCACAGGGGCGTGAACATAAAAGTTCGGCATATTTAACTAAGGTTGCTTTATAAACGGGCTTGTCTGCAACTTGCTTAATTACCCTACCGTCTTCACCTTCAAGCCATTGCCAGTCGCAAAGTTGTTGAATTGAGAAATCTTTGGTATTAAGAAGGTACATAGTGCCTGCTGGGCAGAATCTATCTGCAACAACGGGAATACCGTTATACGAAATAGTTTTATAACCACCTTTAAGTTCTAACACTTCAACGTTTCGTTTATAAGTAGATAAAAGATTTTGAAGCGCACGCTTTACGCCGTAAGAACAAAGAATAAAGTTAATACTTCCACCACATTTTTCTTCAACGGTATCAATTGCCTTTTGAATAGTTGCCTCACTAAGTTCGCCTGCGTTTGTAATTTTAACGGGTTGCATTAGACTTTCACTTCTTGATACACCGTAAATATCTTTATCGCTAAATATTGCTGATAAACCAGTAAGTTCTTTACCATAGGCCTTGCTTGTATGAACGCTCGCGCCTTCCATAAGACCTAAAATATCGCCGTCAACAACAATTGTGTTAGTTTCAGTATCCACACTTAAAACCATAAAATCTAAACCAGCAAATAATACATCTTGCATGCCGTCGTAATATCTAAACTCTACTCTCATACCTTTAGTTATACCAACTAAAGTGTCAAGCGTAACGTTTTGCTCTTCAACTTTTGTAATAGTAGCAAGTTTACCCGTTCCGTCGCCGAAAAGCATACGCGAAAATTGAAACTTCGCAGTAGTTAAAAGACTTTCCATTTCGTTATTTAAAAGGTTAACGAACGCGCCCGAATCGTGCGCTGACGCTCTAATTGCCTTATCGCTTATTTCAATAGTACCGTAAATATTTTTAAGGGGTACGGTTAAAGTTTTATAATCAGTAGCATCGCTGGTTGGGAGTTTGCCTGTTTCATCACCTGCGCCTAAACCACCAACCATATTGCAATTAACAACCTTTTTAACGTCTTTACCTACTACGTTGTTAGTCGATTTACTAAGTTCGGCAAAGAAGGGGTTTACGCCGTAATCGAGTTCTTTTGCAACTACGTCTAAATAAGCCGACTTCAATGCGCTATCTGCATTTTGTAACGTTTGAATCATTTTAATATATCTCCTTGGCTTTTTCTAAAATCGTTTTGGCTATTTCGTTTGCCTCAACAAGTGTTTGGGGCTTTGACGGTGGCGCAATAATTGCTCTCCCGTTTCCCGCAGTTAGCCTTGCCGTTGGTTTTGATGCGTGAACGCTACCTAAATATTCGCGAATAATGCCGTTTTTAATTTCGGTGTTATTAAATACTTTTTCGGCAAGGTATTCGCTTGAAGAATATTTTTCATCGGCCGATTTTAATTTATCTTTAAGGTAGGTTACGTACGCTCGTTCCAAAAAGCCTTGGGCTTCGTCTTTACCGTCGGTGGCAATTTTATATAGTAAAGACTTAATTTCTTGGGCCTCTGGATAGTAATCGAAAAAGCCCTTTTCCCCACTGCGCTCTAAATCTTGCAAGCCGTTTGGTTGTTTGCTAGTTTTTAGCGCGCTAATTTCCCTCTCCAACTCCTTAAGCCGTTGGCTGCGTCTTGTAAACTCGGCTTGAAGTGAGTCGTAAGCGCTTTTGAGTTCGCCTGCATCTTTAAACTTTAATAAGCCGTTATCGCCCGTAGTACCGTTTTCCACCTTCGTGTGTTGCGATTCTGCCACTTTTAAGTTTTGGCTAGCAAACTTATCTTGTCCCGCTTTTATATTTTTCATATTACTCCTGAATATTTATACTATCTTCAATTTTCGCCTTATAGGTTAATTTTTTATGTTCGTTAACGTGATTTTCAAGGCGTTTTTTATAACTACTATCATCGCTTGGCATGATGGTTAAAAGTTTTCTAAGATGTTCTTCTATATGCACTTCGTGGTCGTCGTAACCATCAACGGGGGCGTCGTTAAGGGTAAGTTCAGCGTTTTCTTTTTCGGCTTTCGACCTATGAAGGTTAACTATATCTTGAACGTTAGAAAGCGAGCCGTAGCCCAAAACTTCTAAGAGTTTTGACTTGGTGCGAAGTGATAAATTGCCTTTATCGTCGCTAAGTAGTCCCGTTGAAAGCATTTCAAGTACTGCCGTTTTCTTTTGAGCAGGCGTTTTTGTAATTTCGTTTTCGGTATCGAAAACAACGTCGTCGCTAGATAGGTCGCTTGCTTTAAAGTAAATCATTCTAACTTCTTTACCCTCGCCAGACGAGCGCATAAGCCTTTCGTCGGTTGCAAACTGTTTAAATAGCCTTATAATTTGCTTGCCCGTTTCTTTAACAGCATGCTTTATCGACTCCGTGCTAACTGAAAGCCTAGTTTCGTCTTGCTCGATTAAAAGTTCGATTGCCGTTCCTGATAAAGTTGAACGTTGAAGGTCGCTAGTTCTAGAAACTTCGCTTGTTCCAGAAATGGTTATAAACTCGTTTGAAAGCCTTTCTTCTTCGTAAGAAAAATCAATAGGAACGCTAGAAGAACTCATAATTTGCGGTGGCCTTGCACCTTGACGGTAAACTATAACCTTGCCGGGCGACAAGCCTTCGTCTATAAGTTCATCGGTATCGACAGAGCCGTCTTCAACGTTTAAAACGCCCATACTAACTCTGTTTAAAAACTCGTATTTTCTATTTTTAACAGCGTTATACGCACGCTGAATAGGAATAAGCCTTTCAACTATGCTCACACCGAAAAATGCGCCGATTTGTGAAGTGGAAACCTGCTTAACAAAGGGAAAATCACGAGTTCCACTAGCACCGTTAATATAAGGAAGTTCGCCGTAATGAAGCAATTTACCACCTGCAACTGCAATATATCTGCCGTTTGGATAGTTTTCGCTAGGTTTTTCGTACTTTTCAATAAGTAAAACGTGGTTTTTAAGTTCGCTAGATATTTTCTTTTGCGTATAGCCACCGTTATATGAAAGTTTGTTTTCGGTTAGCGAGAAAACGTCGATACTAGTACCAACAACGTCTTCGCCGTAACACTCTTTAACGTCGCTTACGTCAACTGCCCTTGCGTGAATAATGCTTTTAAGGTCTTTAACGTCTTGCGCAAAAAGGTTATCGGGGAAAATCTCAAAAGGTGGAACTACCGAAACTTCAACGTCGCCCTCAAAAACGGGAACGCCCTCAATTTCACCGAGTTGTTTACCCTTTTTATCGTTCCAAGTAATTTTATAAAATACCGTTCCGCACACTTCCGACCAACCCGTTGCGTTTGTAATAGTTTTATCAAGCGATATTCTTTGCGAAGTTGCAGATAAAACGTCGCTTGCAAGTATTGCCGTTTTTATGTCGCCGTCGTCTGATGACGACGCTCTAACACTCATACTTGGGCGAACTCTTGAAAGTTTTGCAAGCCTAACGTCGATTATCGGCGAAATGTGGTTGAACACGCTTCTAGACTGCCAACCGTAATATTTTTCTTCTTCTTTTACCGAGCCGTCTGGCGCTATTTCGCAATATTGATTTCCCGCAACGTAGTTAAGATTTAACTTCCACTGCCTTTCAATAGAAAGCCTTTCTTCTCGCCTTAATTCAAAATCTTCGTATATAGACTTTATAAGGTCTTCTTCAAACTTTTGCAGTTCTTCTTTCTTTTTAGACATTTTCTTTCTCCTTTTTTATGGCTACGTTAAGTGCTTTTACAAGTTCTTTTGCGCAAGTGGCGCAAAGTTTTAAACTGTAACCATCGTTTTCGTCATTGTTTTTCTTAACGAAAAACACCGCCTTATTCGAGCAACCGTTAACGTCGCACACTATGCTTTTGGTGGTTTTAATCGCTATCATTTTTCCTCCTTTATAAAAAGGCTTATTAGCCTTTGTTTTTCAAGTTCTAATTCTTCATCGGTTAGCGACGTAACGTCTTTATCACCTTCTAGTTCCATAAGTATTTTTACCGCCGTTACGTCGGGTGGAACGGGTTTTAAAACTACCTTTCGCTTTACCATTTTTACACCTTCCTCGCTAGAAGAATATTCTTCGGTAACTTCTTGCGTTTCATAGCCAAGCGCCCTTTTTTTAAGTGCGCTTATAATTTCACTTTCCATTATCTAACTCCCCTTCGCTCTCTACTAAGTTTTCGTATAAGTTTTTCCTTTGCAATAAGCGTTTCGCTTTTTTTAATTTCGGCGCTTGCGGGGCGTGGCTTATTCATAACGTAATACCTAAGTTCATCTAGCGAGTGGTCGTCTTTTTTAACGGGCAAATCGCTATCTCCCCAACGATACGCCTTTATTTCGCGAATAAGGTTAACGCAGTTTTTAAAAATGAATAGTTTTTTATTCTTTAAATACCATTTAACCCTATTTATTCCCGTGAAAAGGTCTTTATTTACGTTGGTGTTAACGTTAATTCCCATATCGCAAAAAAGTTCGCTAACGCTCTTTTCACTTGCTAACGTGCGCTGATTTGCAGCCGAGTCGATAAGGGCGTTGAGTTTGCCGTTAAAGCCAGTGCGCCAACCTATTTTTTGAGCGAGCGCCTTGATTTTATAAGAGTGTTCTTCAACGGAAAGCCCCGCTTCGTAATGCTCGGCAACAACGTAAACGTTCCCGTCGTAATCAACGGCGTAAAAATGGCAAGAAAGTGGGTTTTTTAAACCTGGGTCGATAGACAAAACGTCTTGCCAGTCGTAAGGAACGGTAAACGGCTCTATAACGTGCACGCTTTCTTCAAATTCGGTGTAAACGGGGCCCGTATCGCCCGAAAACCTACCGTATTTTCGTGATATTAGTTCACTCTCGCTCATTGAAGAAGAAAGCTGTTTAATTTCTCGCTTTGATAAATAAGGGTTGTCTTCCCACTCTATAAACTCGTGCCACACCTCGCGAGAATTATATTTGTTAAGATAAATCTCATCGTAAATAAAGGTTAAGCCTTTAAGTGGCGTCATCGTGCCGAAAACTTCGCCCCTTTTATCTAAAACGCGCATACGGCACTCGTCGTAAATATCTTTAGGTGGCTCTTCATCAAACCAAACGTAATCGAGCGATGCGCCTTGAAACTTTTCTCTGCCTTGGTCGCAACTTTTAAAGCCTATTACCGAAACGCCACCAAGCGCCGATTTTATTTTAATTTGGTCGATAACGCCAGACTTTGGGCTATCTTTTTTGCCTTGGAGCATAGTTATATCTACAATCCAGTCGGGATTAAGGTATTTTAATATTTTATCTTGAGCAACGTCGCGCTGGACTTGTTGCGAAAGCGAAACCACCCACCCGAACGTTTGCTTTTTGTTCTTTTTATAAGGGTGAATACCCCTTGCCAAATACACGCACTCTACTGCACCGCATTCCGTTTTGCCACTTCTATTACCCCCAAACACCCAACGATTTCTTTTTTTGCACTTATGAAAGGCAATTTGCTTTTTGTGTTTTTTGCGCCCTGCGTTATATCTAAATATTAAATTGTTATCGTATCTTCTAAGTTGCTCTCGCTCGATTTCTTTTATCTTTAATATTATTTCTTGTTGCATTTGACTATTTATCTCATATTTTTACCTATTTAGACATTTTGCGTTTTATAGGTTTTTGTATAATTTTTAATTATGAAAATTAAACTAATGGCGCTAATATTTTGTTCGCTACTTCTATTTTTACCGCACGATATCGCCTTTTCCGCAAGCGTAAATTACGCAAGAGTTTTATCAAGCGGTGCCTATATTTATAGCGACCAAGCCTTGTCGAATAAAATATTTGAAGTTCCTTACTCTTATTACGTTAAAATTGAACAAAACTACTCGCAAACCGTAAAGGTAAGTTACAATAGCCCTAGCGGTAACGCACCCGTTATATACGGATATATGAGCGCAAGCGATTTAACCGTAACTGAAGGCGTGCCATCAAGTCCGTTTGCAGTAATAAAGGTTTCGTCGGGCGTTTCAGACGTACTTTTTGTAGACCACGCCTTAAAATCGCCACTGTTTAACGTTCCCGAAAACGAAATTATGTATTTTTACGGTAAAGTAACAAGTGGCGATAAAACGCTTTGCTACGTTTATTACGGAAACAAACTAGGCTATATTGACGAAAAATCGCTTAACCCTTACGTTATACCAACTAACCCCGACCCGCTTCCTAGCGTAGACGAGCCACCCGAAACCGATAAACCTACGACGGTAACTCCGACAAGGCTTGGCGAAACGCTTCAAATCGTTATAATCGTTGGAATATCGGTTATATCAATTTCAATAGTGTATTTTCTATTTAGACCGCAAAAAAACGAAACGCACGAAGAAACGGGTTTTATAACCGACGACGAAACTTAATATTTAACGTGCTTTTTGCCTTCTTCGTTAAGCGTTTTTTTGTAAATGCCGGCGATAAAGGCAATTTTTAAATACTTGTCTTTAAACCAGTTTTCATCATGGCCGTTTTCTTTAAGGCGCTGGCAAAAGGAATTAAGCGCTTTAATTTGCTTTCTAAAATAATTGCGAGAAACGTGGTCGAAATTATCGCGCTCAGGAACAATTCCAAAATATTTGAACGAAATTAGTTCGCGCTCCGTTGGGGTAATTTCTAAAAGCGTGTCGTCTACTATAACTTTTAAAATATATAGTAGTTTTGCTATTTCGCCAAGCCTTAAAATCTGCTCTACAACTTTCTGCGTATTATCGTAAACGTAGAAAGAATTGCGCGCTTTGTTGCGAATTAAGTTCTCAATTTGCGTAATTACGCTATCTAGCATAGGGTAAGCGCTTAAAATTGTCTTTGCATAATTTTCCATAATATTCACCTCCGTCAAACACCAAAATTATAAAGGAAAAATAGCCACGTAAGCAAGGCAATATGACATATTTAAACAAAATTATTTATTTTTGTACAAATATCGTTACAATTCTGTCACAACCACTTGATTTTTCCTTTTTACCTTATTAAAATTATTTATTTACGAACATTTGTTCGTGTTTATAATAAAATAATAATCTTGCCAAAATCAGTCGCAAGATTAAAAAATAAAAATATTTATATAAAATTATTGAAAACGTGCGTGCTTTTGTGTATAATATAGTTTAGTATTAAATTATTACACGGGTGTGCGTATGAGAAAAAGGCTAACTATACTTTTTTTAATAATTTCGTCGGTGTTTACGCTGGCGTTTTTTGCTACGCCCAAGCACGTTGCTAAAGCAAGCGAAATTGTTGAAACCGAAGCGTTTATGCCATCTTCTGCGCTTGAACTTTATTCGCTCACTTCCCCTATTTCCGTTTCTTATAACGACGGGTATTTGGTTATTGCCGAATATTTCGTTAACCCGGAAGACCAAACGGAGTTTAACAGAATATCCGTTTACAACCCTAATTTAAAAAAGTTTACGGCGCTACCTAATCACCCTTCAATAAGCAACGTTACGCACGCCGAGTATCATAACGGTTACGTTTACTATCTATCCGGCTCTTATTTATACTACGTTCCCGTTAGCGATTTAACTAAAACCCCCGTTAAAACTTCGGTAACTTCTTCAAACTTTTTCTCGTTTAACGAAAACTTTTTAATTACTAACTCATCTAACTCTATAGTTATTTACACCGTTAGTTATGATAGCGAGCCGACTTTTACTGCGGGCGACCCGTTAACGTTTACAACAAAACTTGCCCTTTTATCTAGCGAGAAAGACGTTTATTATACGCAAGCGGGCAAACTTTATTGCTACCAAGCAAGGCTTAATATGACTTCTTATTTAGTTGGCGAGTTAGGCGTTGAAGTTAACTATATGGTAGAGTGTGGCACTTATATCTACTACACTTCGGCAAGCGGTGTTTACCGCATTGAAAAGGGAAAAAACAACCAACCCGAACTAGTAGTTACGTCTTCTCAAAACGCAAGTGGACTTGGCGAACTAAAAAGCCCGCAAGGAATTACAGTTAGAAACGGCAATTTAATAATTGCCGACCCTGAACTTAAATGCATTCAAGAAATTAACGGCTTAAACGGCGAGTTTACGTCGTTTGCAATTACTACTGAAAGCACCGCCGATTATAGGCTTACTTCAAGCTCATCAAAACTTTTATCTAGTGAAAATTACGTTTACGTTTTAGACGACGGCAAAATGCTTGATGACGGCACCACGTATAAGCGCATAGTCAAAATTGCGCTTGAAGGCACCGAAAACAAATATTCTTCTATTCCCCTTAACAGTTTATACGAAGAAAACCCCGACTTTAAAGTTGAACTTATTGCCATTTCTGACACTCACGCACTTATTTACGACGGTAAAAACCTTAACCTTTACGAACTTGACGGGCTTAAAAAGGTTTATTCAATTCAAAACGAAACGGTTACAACCTTAAACTATTTAGACGGCGATTTTTACTATACCGACAAAGCGCTTAACGAAAGTTTATCGGCAGAGATTGTAAACGTTAATAAAATTACCCTTCCTTCGCCAGATAATGAACTAACTTCGATTACCGAGCACAAACTTACCGAGTCTAGCGAAATATCAGGCTCGCTTGAAAAAGCCACGATAGACGTGTTTGGTAACGTTTATTTACTTCTTGCCGACTCGCAAGGCGCAAAAAGCCTTATAAGGTATTATAACGGCAATTCTAGCATACCTGTTAGCGTAGAGCACGAAGTTATTTCACTTAAAACAGACTTTTCTGGTAGCGTTTACGCCCTTTCTTCTAATAACGTTATATATAAATATACTTATAAAGAATCAGCAAGAACTTTTGAAGTTTCTTCTTATACTTTAAGCGCTGGGGAAATGACGGCTAAAGATATTGAACTTAACTACCGTTCAAACAAGTGCTACGTTTTACTTGACGCTTGCGTTTTAGTAACGGTGGGCGACACGCTTGAAATTAGCAACCTTTCAGGCGTTTCGGCAGACAACTTAAAACTTAACGAAGTTACCGAAAACCCCGTATTTTTAACCGTTAATAAAGACGCTAAACTTTTTAAAGTAACGCTTGGCAACTACGTTGAAAGCGAAGGGAAAAAATACTTTAAAAACATAACGCCTATATCTAACCCCAACACTTCAAGAGTTTACCTTGTAATTGCCGAGATAGGCGAAGATTATTACCTTGTATCGTTTAGCCAAAAACTAGTTGCTCTAGTTAGAAAAAACACCGTTAACGTAGACCCCACTTTTAAAAGCGACGCAAGCGTTATAAGCCCCGATAACTACCAAGAGTTTAAAATAACTATTAGCGAACTTTCGGGCGAAAATTACTACGTTTCTAACTCAACCAACGTTTATGCAAAGCCCGTTTTCGACGTTAACTATAAAACTATAACGGCGCAAAAATCGGCTAATTATAAAGCGGTTAAAACGGTTACCTATAACGGTTTTTCTATGACGCTTATTAAAGATGAAAACGAAACGCTAATAGGCTACGTTCCAACGGGCTACCTTGTTAATACGACTATTTCTAGCCCCACCATAAGCGAAGAAACGGTTAAGGTTTTACAAGGAGATAACGGAAAGCATTTTAACGAATCGCTTATGATTTTAATTATTGCTTTAACGGTTACTCTCTCGCTACTATTTATTGAGAAAAAACTTTTGTTCGACAGTGAAGACGTTGCTAAAAAATAATTTAAAAACCCCGATATAATCGGGGTTTTTTATTTTGCCAAATATACGTTTATTCCGTTTACCATAGAGTGAGTTACGTTAAAAATACGCTCGATAACGCCACTTGAAACAGCATTTTCCTTACTGCCGAAAAACTCTAATTTGCCGTTGTTTAAAATCATAACGCTATCGGCATAGCGAAGTGCTTGCGTTACGTTATGCATCGTTATTATTGCAGTTTTTTTATGCGTTTTAACTTCATTTTTTAAAACGTTTAAAAACTCGTTTTCCTTATCTACGTCTAAAAACGCAGTAGGCTCGTCTAACACCATTATTCTAGCATCTTGACAAAGCGCCATTGCTAGATATGCAAGTTGTTTTTCTCCTCCCGACACCTGCGTTACAAGTTTATTTTTATAGTTAACTGCGCCTGTAGTTTCAAGTGCGTAATTTATACGTTCAACGTCTAATTTGTTAAGCCTTCCTGCAAAATCAAGGTAAGGATTTCTCCCAAAAGAAACTAGGTCGTTAACGCTAAAAGGCGGTGATTTTAGGTGCTGTGGCATAATAGAAACGATTGTTGCCCTCTCCCTTTCCGTAAGCGTTTTAAGGTCTTTATTAAGATATTTTATAGTTCCTTCGTAATTTACACTTTGGTCAATTGCAGATATAAGCGTTGATTTTCCACTGCCGTTTTTACCTAGAATTACAGTTAGTGAATGCGGTTTAATATTAGCAGTTATATTTTCAAGGGTAAACGATTTACGCCTTACGGTTAAATCCGTTATTTCAAGCATTTTTAGCACCCCCTTTTACTAGCAATATTAGGAAAAACGGTGCGCCGATTAACGCCATTATAATGCCAACGGGAAGGTCACTCGGGGCAAAAATAATCTTACCTAAAAAATCGGAAAGGGTTACTAAAATACTACCTGTTAACGCTGATGCAGGAATAAGTTTTTTAAGATTTCCACCAACGAAAAGTTTTGCTAGATGCGGAGCAATCAAACCAACGAAGCCAAGTAGCCCACAAATTGAAACTGCAGAAGCAGAAAGCATTGAAGTAATTATTATTCCCGTAACCTTTACTCTTTTAACTCTAACCCCAAGCGAGCCTGCAACGGTATCACCCATTCTAATTATGGTTAAATCTTTACTTATTAAAAGTGCTAAAATCACGCCCGTTACTATTATTATTGAAGGAACTAAAATATCGCCGTAAGTTATTAAAGAAAGTGAGCCTACTGAAAATGCGTGATATGAAACAAGCGCCGATTCATCTATTAGAGAAATAAACGATATCCCTGCAGAAAACACGGCGTTTATAGCAAGCCCCGTTAGAATTATAGAAGATTTAGTTAGCCCCATTTTTCGCGACAACGCAGTAATAAATAACGACGCCAAAAACGCACCTATAAAGGCAAAAACGGGTAAAAAATACGCACTAACGTTTATAAACGCCACAAAAAATATTACCATTAGCCCTGCGCCCGAATTAACACCAACGATAGACGGGCTTGCCATATCGTTATCGGTAAGCGCTTGGATTATAGTTCCCGCAACCGAAAGCGCAATTCCCGATAATATGCCGGCAAGCAAGCGTGGCAACCTTAACTGAAACACTATTACACTTGAAGTATTATTGCCTTTAAACGCAGAAAAAAACTCGGCAAGCGTTAACTTTGCAGAGCCGTAACGCAAGGAAAAAAACGCCGTTAAAAGTAAAATTACGGCGCTAATTATAATAAATAGTTTTTCCTTTTTAATTTTCATACTCGTTTAAAATTATATCAATTAGCGTTTTATACGCTAAATACCAACGCGCGTTAGGTTTAAAATGGAATAAGTTCTTATCTAAATAGTAAAAACTGTTGTTTTTAACTGCTGAAAGCGAAGAAAGCGTTGTTGAAAAATAGTTTTCAATATAATTTTTAGCGCTTTGCTCACTACCCATAGTAGAAATAAATATAATTTCAGGGTTATTTATTAAAATAACTTCTTCATTTAATCCGTCTAGTAATACGGGCGCTTCATCTGCAATATTTTCTGCGTAAAGTTCATTTAGCATTTTACACACGAAGTTATCGTTAGAAGCCTTAGCCTTTGCCCCCGTTGAAAACGCCCTTAAAAAAAGTATTTTTTTAGCGTTAGTTGCGTTAATTCGCTGTTTTTGGTTTGCAATTTCGTTTTCTACTTGTAAAACGTTAGTTTCGTATGCAGTTTGATTTTCGGTTACTTGCGTAAGTTTTTGCATTGCGTTTTTATAATCTAAAAAACTATCAACCTTAAACAACGCACACGGAACGCCTTGCGAGCGCAAAAAACTAACGGCTTCTACCTGTTTTGGAATATCGCTACTTGCAATAACGAAATCGGGTTTATACGAAACGAGTAGTTCAACGTTTATTTGTTTACCAGCCCCCCCGTCGACAAGTTTAGTTCCCTGTGGCACAAAGCCACGCTCAACACTCTCACCAACGGTTATTGAAGTATGACCACCCGCTAAGTTCCACATTTCGGCAAACGACGAAAATAACACCGCAACGTTTTTAGGCTTGCTATAAAGTTTAACCTCGTAGCCAGAATTATCTAAAAAAACACAAATCGGCTCTCCTAAATCTATTTTAAAACACGAAACGGATAGCAACGCACTAAAAATTGTAAAAATTAAACACAATATGCGTTTCATTTTTCCAAAATCTCTAACTTTTTATCTAATAATTCGTTGCAAGACAACAAGCGTTCAACTTCGTTAAGAGTAACGCGTTCAATAGTTTTGGCAAACCTTTCGCCTTTAACGCCGTAATGCTTAAATATTAAAATGCACTTTTCAATAGCCGAAAGCACTTCTTCTTCAGTTGAAAAAGTAAGCGATATAGGCGTTGCAATATTAAACTTTTTACCAAAAGTACCACCAACGTAAAGTTTATATTCAACCATATAATCTTCAACGGCTTTAAAGGGGCATTTTTTAACGCATCTACCGCAGTTGTTACAAAGTTTACTATCAATATATACCTTGCCGTCTACAACGGTGGGAACGCTTAACGGGCACGCTTTTTCAAGCGCACAAACCTTGCAACCACGACATTTTTCGTAGTTTATTACGGGAACTTTTTGCCCTATTACGCCAACGTCGTTAAGGTTAGGTTTTACGCAATTATTTGGGCAACCACCAACGGCAATTTTAAACTTGTGTGGCAAAATTACACCACGGTAACCTTCGTAAAATAGTTCGTGTATTTTTTTCGCTAAACCGTAAGTATCTATATTACCGTACTGACAAGTAGTACCCTTGCAAGCAACCACGGGCCTAACTTTCGGACCTGTACCACCCGTTTTTAACCCGTTTTCTTCTAAATAACTAATAAACGGATTTATATTTTCAAACGGAATACCTTGAACTTCACATGTCAAACGGGTTGTAAAAGCAACTTCACCACTTCCAAAAAGTTTGCTTGCTTTTGCTATTATTTCAAGTTTTTCAGCAGTAATTTTGCCGTTTACCGTAATTACTCGCGCATTAAAATGAGTACCCGTTCTTTTATCTATTAAAAATCCTTTGCTTTTTACAAGCGCAATATCTTCTTGCGTAATAACATTATTCATAAACGTATCTCCTTAATATATTCTACTATATTTAACTTTCTTTTTCAAGCGATAATGTGCGCTTTTTAACTCTAAAATAAGTTTGCTCGCTATTAAAGCCACCAAGGTAAATTGCTTCTTTAAGTGGCACTCCCTTTTTAACTAAATTAACGGTTGCTTCATACCTAAGCCCGTTAACGTACTCGTTAATCGAAATGTTAAAATACGAATGAAACACCTTTGAAATATACGTTTCGTTATACCCTAACTTTTTTGCAAGTTCACATCTAGAAACGTTACCTTTAAAATTATCGTGAACGTAAGATAATAAACTTTTAATAACCGAGTCGCTTTTATCTTTATTTTTACTTACTAGTTTTAGCCCCGATAAAAGCATTGATAAAAACGCATCGATAATCGACTGAACGTAATATTCGCTACCTTCGCTATTTAAATATTCAAGCGCAAAATTATAAAGCCTATCAACTAACTTATCGTTTAAAATAACGGGGCTTTCAAAGGATTTATCGCTTATAAGTTCAATAAAGTTATTTAGGTATTTATAAGGAATAATAACTACTATAACTTCGTGATTTTTAGCCTTTAATTTAGTATATGAATGAACTTCATAAACTCCAGAAATCATTAAACTTGAATTAGTAAGCGTATATTCTTTTGATGAGTTCGTAACTAAATAACGCCCCTTTTTTACAATTATAACTTCTAAATTACTGTGATAGTGCGAGTTAAAAGTATGGTCGTTACCCGTTTGAACTGCAAGCGCTTCGATTTTTTCTCTATAACTTTCAAAATAACCTTTCATAAATCAATTATAACACATTTTGATAGTAAATTAAAGTGTTTTGTTATAGATTTTGATAGTATTTTATTTTACACTATAAGTGGAGGTAGTTATGAAATACGATATTAAAAACTTAACTCTTGATGAAAAAATATCACTCGTAACGGGTGGTGGCAGTTTTACGCTTTCAACCGCTAACGGAAAACTTAAAGAAGTTATTATGGCAGATGGTCCTCACGGTGTGAGAGCGTGCCGTGAAGGTATTGACGTTAAAGCAACTGCTATGCCATCACTTTTTAACGTTGCAAACACTTGGAACACAGAACTATCTAAACTTCAAGGCGAAACTATTGCAGAAGACTGTATTGACAATAATATTGACATTTTGCTTGCCCCTGGCACAAACATAAAGCGCAACCCACTTGGTGGAAGAAACTTTGAATATTTTAGTGAAGACCCTATTTTATCAGGCGCAATGGCAAGAAGTTATATAGAAGGCGTTCAATCAAAAGGCGTTGGCACTTCACTTAAACACTACTGTTTAAACAATTACGAGTTCGAGCGTTTAGTTCAAAGTACTAATTGTGACGAGCGTGCCATTCACGAGATTTATCTTCCTGCTTTTGAAGAGGCAGTTAAGGCTAAACCCTACACCGTTATGTGCGCCTATAATATGATTAATGGTGTTTACGCAACCGAAAACAAAAAATACTTTGATATTTTAAGAAATGAATTAGGTTTTGACGGCGTTATTATTTCAGACTGGGGCGCAACTCAAAATAGCGCAAGGGCTCTTAAAGGAACTCTTGATGTTAGAATGCCCTATTCTACGAAAGCGAAAAACGAAATTAAAGCAGGCCTTGAACAAGGCTATATAACCGAGGACGATATCGACCGTGCAGTTTTAAAAGTTATAGAACTTATTGAAAAGTGCGACGTTGAAAGAAAAACTAGCACAACCGTTGAACAAAGACACGAGAGCGCATTTGATATTGCAAGCGAAAGCATAGTCCTTTTGAAAAACGACGATATCTTGCCCTTAAATGCAAAAAACATATTGCTTGACGGCAGATATAAACACGAACCTATCGTTAATGGTGACGGTAGTTCAGACGTTACTCCCGTTAACCCACCCTGCAAACTTTCAGACGAACTTAAAAAAGAACTTCCTAACTCAAACGTATTTTGCACCAATCTTATTGAAAGCCCACACGTTAAAAAACGTGAAATTAGCGCGTTTTATAAATACGTTTACGAAAATGCTTATTCTTCAGACGTGGTCGTATTAACAGTTGGCACGGGTTGGGGCATTGAAGGCGAAGGCTACGACCGTGACGGTGCTAAACTTTCTACTTACGAAGAAGACCTTATTTTAAACACTGCTAAAGTTAACGAAAACGTTGTTGTTGTTATTTATGCAGGCTCTTACGTTGACGTTTCTAGCTGGATAGATAAAGTTAAAGGCGTTGTTTTGGCAGGTTATGGTGGTGAAGAAATACAGCGTGCAGTTGCAAAAGTTTTATCTGGTAGCGTTAACCCGTCTGGCAAACTTTCGCAAACTTTCCCAAAAAATCTTAATAACTCGCCCTTTACCTACCGTGGAAACGGCCATTACATTGAATATAAAGAAGGTATTTTCGTTGGTTATAGATATTACGAAAAATACAACGAAGAAGTTGAGTTTCCATTTGGTTTCGGCTTATCGTATTCGCAGTTTGAATACTCTAACTTAAAAGTTGAAAAAATAGAAGAAGGCGAATATAACGTAAGTTATAACGTTAAAAACGTTTCTAGCGTTGACGGTAAAGAAGTTTCGCAACTTTACGTTAAAGACGTGTTCTGCCACGTTGAACGCCCCGAAAAAGAACTTAAAGCGTTTAGCAAAAACCTTATTAAAGCGGGCGAAGAAATTACCGTTACACACAAACTTACAAAGCGTGATTTCTCTTACTATTCAACTGCACTTAACGGTTGGTACCTTGAAAACGGCGACTTTGAAATACTTGTTGGCGCATCGTGCACTGATATTAAATTAAAGGCAAAAATCAAAATAGAACTTCCGTTTGAAACGCAATATTCAAAATATCTTTAAAATAAAAAACCTCGATTAAATCGAGGTTTTTTATTATTTTTCAAACAATTCTTTTTCCATTCGTAAAAGTAAATCTTTACGTCGCTCTGTAAGTTCATCACTCTCAATAACGAATTTTTGAGAAAAAGCAATGTCGCAATTTTCCTTAATTGCGTTATATATTTTTTCACTTTTAAAATGGTTATAGGCTATCTCGAGCCAATCTATTTCAACATATCTTCTGCCGTGTTCTAAAAACTCTGCGCACTCGTCTTCATTTAATAAAAACTCTTTAATAAACTCATCATACGCTTTATCGCATAGTGGGTCAACCACTTCATTAGGCTCGTCTTCATATAAAGGATTGTCAAGATAAGTGTGCAATAGTGTATAATAATTTGATAGTGCCTGTTGCAATCTTGTTTTCTTCTTTTTCATTTTACTTCTCCTTATCAATAATGTCTTTATTTGGGAAAATGCCTGTTATTTTTCTGCCGTGTTTAGTTGCTATTACGTCAACGCCTTTAAACTTACCTTTCATATACTCATGATTACCAACGTTTTTATTGCGTTTTAAATTAGCAACGTGTAAACCTGCGTTTTTAATCGTTTTATCTGTCCACGATTTTGGAAACCAAACGTGACCATTTTCTTTATGTTCATTTTTTCTTTTATGGCAAAATATTTGCCCACCCCTAACACCCGTAGAGAATGTTTGATTAATTTTAAATGGTAATTTGTTTTTTAATAAATATTTTATATTTGACTGCCCGTGCCCACCCTTTATCATTTTAACAGGTTTGCGATTTTTATACTTAAATACGCCACGGGATGAGTGCTTAATTTCTTTCTTCGTTACTTTAAATAGGTTAAATAGTTTAAACATTATATCATGCTCCTTTAGTTAATGTCAAGTTTTGTAATAATTGCATTATATCACATTGTTTTATCAAACAATAGCATACATTTATTTTAAAAATTGTAATACACTTTATATTAAAAATCTTCGATTATGTCATAATTTTATACTTGTAGGCATTTTTGATTGAAATTGTAATACATTTATGTTATACTGTTTATATGAACACATATTTACAACCAGAAATTATTACAATAAGAATACCATCATTTCTTTTGCGTCAAATTAGAGCCGAAGTTAAAAAATTAAAGTTTTACAAAAACAATGGCAACCTTAACGTAAATAAGTTTTTAACTAAAATGATACCAAGCATGATTGAGTTTACAAATCATAAAAGCGAAAGTTTAAAAACTCATTTATACAAGAACATAAAAGATTGTCTACCGGAAAAAATGCAAGACAAGATAATTGACTTTATAATGGAATCTGTTGAGCAAGATTTACATTCTAAACAATATTATTCTTGTGAAGAAGTTATAACATTAAGGCTTGACGTTAAGAATGAAGATTTTTACGCTAAACTATTTACAAAACTTGATGATATCGGAGTTAAGAAAAGTACTTTCTTGCGCAATATAATTGTAGAATATTTTAAGCAATCTGAATATCAAAGACAACGTATTTGTTTTTATGAAGAGTGTAAAAAAATAAAAGACATAGCAAACGATGAGAGATTATGCTGTTTAAAAATACGCCATAGTGTAATTAACGTGATTCCACTTGGAATTGAATATTCTGCTAAAGATAGTTATTTGTATTTAATTTATTTTAAAGAAAAGGATTACTCTAAGATTTTTTCAGTTCCGTTATGTATGATAGATAAAGCTCTTCCTTTAAGAAAGGTTAAATATACGTTAACAGAAGAATTCGAGAATTGTATTGCAAATACCCTTGAAGAAGATAATTTAAACGCTTTAACAGAGTTTGATTTAAATTAAAAAACCTCGATTAAATCGAGGTTTTTTATTATTTTTCAATGTCAACGCCGTAAAGCGAACTCATATTATCGGCGTACTTTTTAAGTTTGTCGTACTGCTTAATTTCAAGTTCGTCGTCGAACTTTTCAAGCGTTTTTCTTTCACTTCTAGATAGCCTTGTGGGAACTTCTACTATAACGGTAACGTACAAGTCGCCCGTGCCGTTTCGTGACTTTATACCCTTTCCCCTAACGATAAAGGTTTTACCACTTTGAGTACCGTCGGGCACGGTAAAGTCGATAGGGTCGTCGAGCGTGGGGATTTTAACTTTTCCACCAAGGCAAGCCGTTTTATATGAAATGGGAAGTTCAACGTAAAGGTCGAAGTTCTTTCTTTTAAAGAGTTTGTGTGGCATAAGTTTAAACACCACGATTAAGTCGCCTGCTTCGCCACCTGAATTAGATGCGTCGCCATAGCCACGTTTTTTAATATACGAATTATTATCTGCGCCGGCGGGAATATCAAGCGTAATGGTCGTTTGTTTTCTATTGTAACCCTTACCCGAACAGTCGCTACACTTTTCGGTTATTTTTTTACCCGTTCCCGAACAGTCGGTACACGGCCTTACGCTAACCGAACGGAAAAATCCACCGCCCGAAACGTATTGAACTTGACCAGAGCCTTTACAGGTTGAGCAAGTAGTGTAAGCCGTTCCATTTTTAGCGCCCGTACCTTTACAAGCCGAGCAAGGCTCGTTTCTATTGTATTTAATTTCGCGCTTGCAACCTTTAGCAGCATCTAAAAAAGAAAGTTCAACTTCTAAGGTAACGTCGCGCCCTTTTCGGTTTTGTTCTGCCCTAGCGCCCGAGCCACCGCCCGAAAACGAACTAAAAATGTCGCCAAATATATCGCCAAAGCCACCGAAACCACCTTCAAAGCCACCAAAGCCACCGCCCATACCGGGGTGTTCAAGTTCATAGTCGTATTGTTGGCGTTTTTGTGGGTCGGAAAGAGTTTCGTTCGCTTCGTTAATCTCTTTAAACTTTGCGGCGGCCTCCTCGTCGCCTGGATGAAGGTCTGGGTGGTATTTACGGGCAAGTTTTCTGTATTGTGATTTAATTTCGTCTTGCGAGGCGTCTTTTGAAACGCCAAGCACTTCGTAGTAGTTTGCCATAACGTAATCCTAACTAATTTTTAGATTTTTTTATACTTGGAATAATATCAAATCGAATTATTGCAATAAGCGCCGATATACACTCGAAAAGGTCGTTTACAAACGCCAAGGGGTAAAACTTAAAGGTACTATTGAGTACCCAAGCAAATAGACAAGCAAAGCCAAGCACTCTATACTTTTTACGGCTAATTACAAAGTAAGCAAACGCGTTTAAAACGCCTGCCGATATAGCGAATATATCGTGCCATTCCTTAAAGCAAAGAACGCCACTTACAATTTGAATAATTACGAAAAAGTAAAGCCAAAGTACGCTTGACGCCCACTTATACTTTTCGCGTTGTAAAAATATTAAGCCTTGAATAACGCCTATAAAGCAGGTAAATGCCGAAGTTAAGTCGCCTTGTAAAAGGAAATACATAACCCAACAAAGCGCGGCAAGTAGCGCAAACAAAATAACCGTTGAACGCTTTTTAAGTTGAAACTCGGTTACCTTTAAAATTATTGCAATAACGCCAAAGGCGTTGAGTATTACTAAATACCAAACGCCTAGCGATTTTAAACTTTGTACGGTTGCCGAAACAAAGTCGGCAACCGTTAGTAAATTATACATGGTTATTTATTATTGATGGAACTCGGTATCACCATCTTGACCTTGAGCGCCACCTTGTTGTTGAGCGCCTTGTGCTTGCTCGTAAAGTTTAGCAAAAATTGCTTGAGCGTCGTTAGAAAGTTTTTCGGTTGCGGCTTTAATTCTATTATCGTCGTTCGATTCAAGTTCAACTTTCGCTTCTTTAATAAGGTCTTCAAGTTTTGCCTTGTCTTCTTCGGGAAGTTTATCGCCGTTTTCTTTAAGCGCTTTTTCCATTTGGAAAATCATACCGTCAAGAGCGTTTCTGTTATCAACGGCTTCTTTGCGCTTTTTATCTTCTTCTTCGTACTGCTCGGCTTCTTTAACGGCTTTGTTAATTTCATCTTCGCTTAAATTAGTTGAAGAAGTAATTGTAATATCTGCCGATTTTTGAGTGCCAAGGTCTTTTGCGGTAACGTGAACGATACCGTTAGCGTCTATATCGAAAGTAACTTCAATTTGGGGAATACCACGAGGAGCAGGAGCAATACCCGTAAGGTTGAATTGACCTAGCGTTTTATTGTCCTTTGCAAACTTTCTTTCGCCTTGTAAAACGTGAATAGTAACTTCGGGTTGATTGTCAACTGCCGTAGAGAATACTTGCGATTTCTTAGCGGGAATAGTGGTATTTCTTTCAATAAGCGGAGTGCAAACGCCACCAAGCGTTTCAATACCTAAGGTTAAAGGAGTAACGTCTAAAAGTAAAACGTCTTTAACTTCACCGGTTAATACACCGCCTTGAATTGCAGCGCCGATAGCAACGCATTCGTCGGGGTTGATGCCTTTGAACGGCTCTTTACCCGTAACTTTTTTAACTCTTTCAACAACGGCAGGTATTCTTGTAGAACCACCAACTAAAATAACCTTTGCAATATCGCTATACGATAAGCCAGCGTCGTTAAGCGCTTTGGTAAGTGGCTCGATAGTCATTGAAACAAGGTCTTCGGTGAGCGCATCGAACTTTTGGCGAGTAATAGTTTCGTCAAGGTGTTTAGGACCGTTAGCATCTGCCGTAATGAACGGAAGGTTAACGTTAGTTGAACTCATTGAAGAAAGTTCAATTTTAGCCTTTTCCGATGCTTCTTTAAGGCGTTGCATTGCCATTTTATCTTTAGAAAGGTCGATACCTTCTTTCTTTTTGAATTCTTCAACAAGGTAATCCATAACCTTTTTATCGAAGTCGTCACCACCTAAGAAGCAGTTACCGTTAGTTGCTAAAACTTCAAACACACCATCGCCTATATCTAAAATAGAAACGTCGAACGTACCGCCACCAAGGTCGTAAATAATAACTTTGTGCGAAGTAGCGTCTTTATCAAGGCCGTAAGCAAGCGCAGCTGCAGTAGGCTCGTTAATAACTCTTAAAACGTTAAGACCTGCAATTTTACCAGCGTCTTTCGTTGCTTGACGTTGAGCGTCGTTAAAGTATGCAGGGCAAGTAATAACGGCGTCTTTAACGGTTTCGCCAAGGTATGCTTCTGCATCTTTTTTAAGTTTAGAAAGTATCATAGCAGATATTTCTTGGGGCGAATATTTTTTATCGTCTATCGAAACTTTATAATCGCTACCCATATGGCGCTTAATAGAAGTAACCGTTCTGTCGCTATTAGCAACTGCTTGACGCTTTGCTACTTGACCAACGAGTCTTTCTCCGTCTTTTTGAAAACCAACTACCGAAGGGGTAGTTCTTGAACCTTCAGCGTTTGCTATAACTACGGGCTCGCCACCTTCCATTACTGCAACGCAAGAGTTTGTTGTACCTAAGTCTATACCAATTATTTTACTCATAATAATTCTCCTTTTATATATATGTTGTTATTCGCCTATTACCACAACTTGTGCGTAGCGAATTACTTTTTCGCCGAGTTTATAACCCTTTAAAAATACTTGTTTTACGGTGCCTGCCGTTTCTCCTTCTTCTTTGGGAACTTTCATAACGGCTTCTTGAGTGTTTGGGTCGAACACTTCACCGAGTGGGTCTATGGGGGTTACCCCTTCACTTGCAAGCGCTTCGTCGTACTGGCGCTTTGTAAGTTTTAAACCTTCAATGGTTTTATCGTCTAACTTCATCATAAGCGCACGGTCTAAATTGTCACCTATAACGAGTAGTTTTTTAATAACGTCTATCTTGCCTTCTTTATAAGCGTTAATTCTAGTTTCGCTGTTGCGCTTTTTAAAGTTTTCAAAGTCGGCAGCAGTTCTAAGCCAACTGTCTTTAACCTTTGAAACTTCTTGCTTTAAAAGTTCGTTTTCAAGTTTTAGCGCTTCGTTTTCTTTTGAAAGTTCTAAAACTTTTTCTTTTGCCGTTTTTTTAGGCGTTTCTACCTTCTTCTCGTCCATAATTACCTTTCCGTTAATATACTTTCTATAATTCTTCCTACGTTTTCAAGCACGGCTACTACCTTTTGATAGTCCATGCGCGATGGCCCTATAACGCCGTAAGTTCCTATTTCTTTGCCGTTTGCCGTGTAAGTTGCAGAAACTAGCGAACTGTCTTTAGGGAGTTTTTCATAGCCGTTCGAACCTATTTTAACGTTTATTTTTATTCCCTTATTGTCTTCGGTTAATACGTCTATTATCTTATCTTTACTAGTTACTACCGACAAAAAGTCTTTAATTTTGTCAACGTCTAAATAATCGGCGTGGCGAAGCATTTTGTCTTGCCCTTCAACGGCAACGTCTTCACGGGCGGAAAAATAAGTTTTAAGCGCTTCGATAACGTTAACGAATATAGTTTTATAACCCGAAAAACTCTCGTCGAAGTCAACTTCCATACTGCATATTTCTTGAAAAGTTTTTGAAACGAACAGTTTGTTTATAAAAGCACTTGCCTCGTCAAGTTGTTCGGTATTCATTTCTTCGGGAACGTCTATAAAATTGTCTTTTAAAAGTTTTTGGTCGGTCACTATTAAAACTAGCGCCTTATCGGGCTTAAACCTAAAAAACCTAATTTCTCTAAGCCTATCTTCTTTGATAGACGGCGAAACGCCGATAGACGTGTAGTCGGTAAGTTCGCTTATAACCTTAACTGCGTTTTTAAACACGCTTTCAATATTATCTGCTTTTTTAAGAAAAATGTCTTTAATGTAATCAAGTTCCTTTTTGGTAAGTTTTTCTTTTACCATAAGGTCGGAAACGTAAAGTTTATACGCTTCTGGCGAAGGAACTCTGCCCGACGAAGTGTGAAGTTGAGTTAAATAGCCAAGTTCTTCAAGCGCAGAAAGTTCGGCGCGTATGGTTGCCGACGAAACGTTTTGCATATACTTCTGCGTAATTGTTTTGCTTGAAACGGGCATTGCCGTGTCAATATAATCGTCAACTACTATTTGAAGTATTTTTTTCTTTCTTTCGGAAAGTTCCATATTTGGCAAACTCCTTATTCGAGTGTTAGCACTTTAAGGGTGAGAGTGCTAATTTCAAGTTTATTGTACTACTAGTATTTTACTTTGTCAACCCTTTTTGACAAGTTTTTTTGAATATTATTTAAAGCGCTTGGCAATACTAGCGTTGGAGGTAAATTATGAATAACGAAATATGTAAAGTTAAATGTAACGTGTGCGAGTGCGTGCATAACGGCTCGTGTAACTGTTGCACGCTAGACACCATTGAAATTACCCACGAAAAAACGCAAGACGACGTTGTTGCAACCCCACATTTTTGCAAGTCTTTTGTTAAAAGATAATATTTAGCAAGCCAAAAACGGCTTGCTTTTATTTTTTTACAGGGAACTAAAAATATATTTTTTTAATATAATAAAAAGGAAGAAAATTGCTTGACAACTAATAAAAAACAAATTATAATTATTAAGCATCAATGAGTTGGCGCCATAGCCAAGCGGTAAGGCATGGGCCTGCAAAGCCTCCACCCCCGGTCCGATTCCGGGTGGCGCCTCCAACTTTAAAAGGACACCGAGTAAGGTGTCCTTTTTATTTTATACTAGTGGAAGTTCAGTAATTCTTAATTTTGCCGAGCCGTATGGGTAAAGTTTAATTTTCTTAGGCTTTCCTACGGGCTCTCTCGATGCGGGAACTTTTGCGCACACCGTATCGTAGCGTGGCTCTATTCCCCAAGGTATTTTAACTACTTCTGCATTTATTACTACGGGTGGGTTTTTACTGCTAAACGGCACTTTCGACACTTTGCGCTTTTCTAAACTGAAAAACGGTGACGCAGGCGCGTATTGCCACTCTGACGTGGGAATTAACTCGTAATCGCAATAAGGGTATTTGCGTTCAACGTCGTTTTTAGTATATTCTAGCATATTAGTTTTATATGAAATGGGAACTGAAAATACGAGCGAGCCACATTTAACCGATTTTAAATCGTGCGGACGGTCAATCAATTCGGTAACTACTTCATATTCAACGTTTATAGTGGCGTTTTCCCCTGCCTTTACCATAAAGGTTAACTCTTCACAGTACGGCGTTGATTTTCCATTTGCCACAAGGTTTTTTGCAAACGACGGTATTCTTATTTTAAGAGTAACGTCTTTTTTAGTTTTTACGGTGTATATAAACGAGTTTTCAAACGGATAGTTGGTTTTTAACTCTATATAATAATCGCTTGTTTTTACAGCAGACGGAATAGGCACTACCGACGTAACGGTATTATCGTTATACATAAACGCCGAAAGCGCAAACTTTGGCCAGCCTTGGTTAAAGTTAGCGGTACAGCAACCGTAGTTTGGTTCAAGCCCGAATAAGTGCGATTCTATGCCGTTAGTTCCAAATATAGGACTGCACTGAAACTTTTTGCACGATATTTGGTTAGATAGTTGGTCGTACTGGTGCGTCCACATATCGTCGCTAATAGTTGCAGGAAGTGCGTTAAAAGCAACTAATTCAAGGCGTTCTGCCCACTTTTTATCGCCCGTGCAAGCAAACAAGCACTCGTAAGAATACATTTGTTCAACAACACCGCAAAGTTCAGTTCCCTGAATAGGGCTTAAACCTGAAAGACACTCGTCACCCGTGAAAGTTCCAACGGCGGTGCCGTTAAACTGTTTAAGTATAGTGTAAAGTCGCTCTGCTAAATCGGTATATTCTTCGCCTAAGACTTCGTGGCTTATAGCTTCGCTTTTAAGCATCATACCGATATTAACTATATGCGTTTCGTGCGTCCACTCGTTAAGCGTGCGTTTAAAGTGCGGGCTTGCCTTTTCGTAATCGAGCCCTTGCTCTTTTAAAAGTTTTGCAAGGTCTTTAATCCATTCTTCTTTATAGGTTTTCCATAAAAAGTTAATGGCAACGAAAGTTTCATACCAACGCGATTTGCCCCAGTTAAAGAGTTTTATCGTTTTGTTTGAAAGTAATTCGTAGTAGTTTTTCATTACCTTATATATAACGCCAGGGATGCGCTCGTCACCCGAACATTCGTAGTAAACTACTAGTACTTTCGATATAAGTTGAACTGCCCAAGTATCGTATGTGGGTATTTTTTCTTCTTCACAAGGGCAAATCCAACCACTTGGTTTTTGGTAAGATAAAATTGCGTTTATATACTTTTTAGCCCTTGCTATAAGGTCGTCGTCGTTTAAAAGATAAGCAAGTGGAATAAACCCGTCTAACCAGTAGGGAACTCTCTCCCACCCTTCGGCGTTACCACCTATCCAAGCGCTATCTCTAACGTCGCGCCAAACCTTATCGAGATTGCCCGATAAACCGTTTGCTTGTAACTTTAACTGTTGCTTTAACCAACCCTTTGGCTTTAATTCGTTTGCAGTAAAATAATTCCATTTATTCATAATGCACTCCTTGCGCTTTTGTATTTATTATATCACACGCAATAAAGGTATTAAATAGCCAAAAAACCATTAAATATTGACAATATCACACTTATTCGATATAATAAGTAAAAGGAATAGATATGGTTGGAATTGATTTAAACGGTTTAATTACCTACAAGCACGCATCGCTTCGTTACTTTGACAAAAAAGAACACCACGTTACACGCTTTTGCCCGGACAACGTGTTGCTTTTAGTGTTTGATGGCGTTTTGCGCTTTTCAGAAAACGGCACCGAAGTTGAAGTTAAAAAGGGCGAATATTATATTCAAAGAAAAAACGTTTACCAAGCAGGTAAACTTTATAGCGACGCTCCAAAGTATTTATACGTTCACTTTAACGCAGAGTGGACTAGTGGTGAAAACGCCTTGCCGTATAAGGGGTGTTTCGATTACTTAAAACTTTCAAGCCTTATGGATAAAATTGACCTTTATGCGCACCAAAATAAAAGTAACGCCGAAATGCTTTATTTGTTTTTAAAACTTTTGCTTGCTTTAAAAACGCCTTCGGTTACTAGCGAAACGGCAACGGTTTTATCTCAATTCGTTGAAAATAATTTAAGTAACATATCTTCGCTTAACGACTTGTGTAAAAAGTTTAATTATAGCAAAAACTATATTATTCGCATTTTTAATAAAGAGTTTGGCGTTTCGCCTATTCAATATATAAATAACGCGAAAATTAAGCGCGCTAGTTACCTACTTGAAACCACTTCTAAACCCGTTAGAGAAATTGCAGTTGAATGTGGTTATTCTGATTACACCTATTTTTATAAGCGATTTATTAAAAGCACTAACCTTTCACCACTTGACTGGCGCAAAAAAATGCAAGAAAACCCATTTAGCGAATAACTAAATTATTTAAAAGCACACCTAAAGGTGTGTTTTTATTTCTTTACTTTTTTATTATATTGTGCTAAACTCTATACAAAATAAATAATATATATGGAAGTATTATGAAAAAGATTTTTGCGCTAATTTTTGCGCTTACTCTCTCTACTTTTTTATGCGTTTCTTGCGCTAAAAATTACGAAGCAACCGTTGATATAAGCAATAACACCACCAAAATGGTTGCACATAGGGGCTTATCTGGTTTAGAAGTTGAAAATACTGTAAACGCGTTTAGGCTAGCGGGCAACCACTCTTACTACGGCGTTGAGGCAGACGTTAGAAAAACTAGCGACGGTAAGTTCGTTATGTGCCACGACGATAGTTTAAAGCGCATAAGCGGTTTTGATTTAAAAGTTGAAAACTCTACCCTAAACTCCCTTAAAAACGTTGTTTTATACGACAAAAACTCTAAAAGTAAAACGCAAAATATAAAAATTGCAACGCTTGAAGAGTATATTGAAGTTTGCAAAGAATGTCAAAAGCATTGTTATTTAGAGTTAAAACCTGCCTTTTCACTTGATGATATTTCTAATATTATTTCAATTATAAATAATTATAACTACCTTGAAAGCGTAACGTTCATTTCGTTTGACTATCAAAACTTGCTACACGTTAGAAGTTTATTGCCTACCCAGCCCGTTCAGTTTTTATTTAACGAAGTTACTAACGAAATTAAAGAAAAACTAGCGCGCGACAAGATTGACGTTGACGTTAAGCATAAAGGTATTAAAAAAGCCGACGTTGAATATTTTCACTCGATAGGGCTAAAAGTTAACTGCTGGACCGTTGATAGTAAAGCAACTGCCGAAAAACTTATTTCTTGGGGCGTTGATTATATAACCACTAATATTTTAGAATAAAAAAAGCAAGCCACAAGGCTTGCTTTTAGTTTTAAGTTTTATTCGGGCTTGTCGGTATCCGCCACTTCTTTAACCGATGCAACGAGCGATGCAACGTTTTGTATTTCAGAAGGAATAATAATTTTAGTTGCTTTACCGTCTGCTACTGCTTTAAGTGCTTCAAGCGATTGAAGGGTTATATACGCTTTATCAGGCTCTGCCTCGATAATCTTTTTAATTGCTTGCGCTTGACCTTCTGCTTCGGCTATAAGCGACGCTTTCTTTGCTTCTGCCTTTAATATTTCGGCTTCTTTTTGCGCTTCTGCACGAAGTATCGTCGATTGTTTTTCACCTTCTGCGCGAAGAATTGACGACTTTTTCTCACCTTCTGCAAGAAGTATTGCTTCACGGCGTTCGCGCTCTGCTCTCATTTGCTTTTCCATCGCATCTCTTATTGCGGCGGGTGGGTCGATGTTTTTAAGTTCAACGCGGTTTACTTTAATACCCCAAGCGTCGGTTGCTTCGTCAAGTATTTGGCGCATTCTAACGTTAACGGTATCACGGCTTGTTAAGGTTGCGTCGAGTTCAAGTTCACCAACTATGTTACGAAGCGTGGTTGCAGTTAAGTTTTCAATTGCGCTAATAGGTCTTTCAACGCCGTATAAATAAAGTTTTGGGTCGGTTACTTGGAAGTAGACAACGGTATCTATCTTCATAGTAACGTTATCTTTGGTTATAATGGGTTGCGGTGGGAAGTCTGCTACTCTTTCCTTTAAACTAATGGGGGGTTTTGCCTTGTCGAAGAAAGGTAAAATAATGTGAAAGCCCGTGTCGAGCGTTTTGTGGTATTTACCAAGCCTTTCTACGATAACCGTAGTACCTTGGCGCACGATTTTAACCGACGCACTAAAAAAGATGATGAGTAGTACCGCCAAAACTACAACTATCGTTATTACTGTTTCAGTGTTTGCAAGTAAATTATACATAAAATTATCTCCTTATTTTATTACTGTTATAACGTTTCCTTGAATAGAAACGGGTTTTACAACTTCGCCTGCTTCAATTTCTTCGCCGTTTTGGGTGGCAATTTGCCAAACAACGCCGTTGATTTTTGCAGTTCCAAGTTCGGTTTTAGTAACGGGCGTTAACAAAGTTAACTTTTTTCCGTTTAAAAACTCTAGCCCAACGTTTTGTTCTTTTTGATTTTTAGTAAAACGGTTGAACACGATTTTTCTTAAAGTAAACATACATACTAGCGATATAACTAAAACTACAATTATTTGAATTACAGGGTCTACGTTAAAAAGTGAAAGAACAAGCCCTACAAGCGCACCACCCGTTACCCAAATAGAAACGAGCGAAGCCGTTGAAAACTCAATAACCGCAGATATTACTATTACGCCAAGCCAAATATACGGCCACCACTCTAATGGAATAAGCATTTTTTAACTCCTTAAACTAAATATAGTTTAATTATAAAACTTTTATACCCCGTTGTCAATAAAGACTTTGTAATTTTAGGTTTTAAAAATATTTTTATAAAACGACAATATTTTAGTTGATAATTTTCAATTTTATGTTATAATAATAAAGCGTTAATAATTCACATTATATATGCTGGTGTGGCTCAGTCGGTAGAGCAGCTGATTCGTAATCAGCAGGTCGACAGTTCAAGTCTGTTCACCAGCTCCAAACAAACGGTAGATTATTCTGCCGTTTTTTTTATGAATACGATTTATAATTTGCCATTGACTATTGATTAAAAAATTGTTATACTTAAATAAAATAATAATTAGGAGTAATTTTATGGCAAAATCAACTAAAGACGTTATAGCGCTTATTAAAGAGCACGGCATTAAAATGGTCGACTTTAAAATGGTTGACATTAACGGGCAATTCCGCCACGTTACTATTCCTGCCGATAACTTTTGTGAAGACACGCTTAAAAGCGGTATAGGTTTCGACGCGTCAAATTACGGCTACGCCGTAGTTGAAAAAAGCGATATGGTGTTTATTCCCGACCCTGACACCGCAGTTATCGACCCGTTCTGCGATATTCCTACCCTTTCAATGACGGGTAACGCAATGATTATAGGTAAAGACGAGAATAAACCACTTGCTCAATATCCAAGAAATATTGTTTTAGCGGCAGAAAAATATATGCAAGACAGCGGTATTGCAGACACCATGCTTATTCTTCCCGAATTCGAGTTTTATTTATTTGACCAAGTTGGTTGGGAAATCGAGCCAAACTCTATAGGCGTTACGCTTGATGCCGTTCAATCGTACTTTAACAGCGCAGTTGAAGGTAAAGGCGTTATAGTCCCAAAACAAAAAGCCTACCATATTGCTAAACCGTTTGACAAGGCTTACGAGTGCCGTAGCGAAATGTGTTTACATATGAAAGATATGGGCATTGAAATAAACTATCACCACCCCGAAGTAGCGGCATCTGGCCAGTTTGAAATTGAGCCACAACTTGGCAAAATGTCAACTATGGCAGACGCTACTATGATGATTAAGTACATTATTCACAACACTGCCCTAAAGTATGGCAAAACTGCAACCTTTATGCCCAAGCCCATTTACGGCGAGGCAGGTAGTGGTATGCACGTTCATATGCTACTTTTAAAAGACGGAAAGCCCGTGTTTAGCGACGATAACGGATACGCTAGGCTTTCTAAAACGGCGCATTACTTTATGGGTGGCCTTTTAAAACACATTGCATCGCTTTGCGCAATTACCAACCCAAGCACTAACTCTTTCAAGCGTTTAGTTCCCGGCTTTGAAGCGCCCGTAACCGTAGGTTACGCAACTAGTAACAGAAGCGCCGTAATTCGTATTCCCGCTTACGCTAAATCGCCCGAAAAGCGCCGTTTTGAACTTCGCAACCCCGATGCTACTTGCAACCCCTATTTCTGCTACGCTGCAATTTTAATGGCAGGCTTGACGGTGTTAAAAACCAAATTGACCCGCACGAAAACGGTTGGGGTCCCTACGATATGAACCTTTACCACCTTCCCGAAGAAGAAAAGGCAAAACTAAAACACCTTCCAACTTCGCTTGACGAAGCGCTTAACGCCCTTGAAAGCGATTACGAATATTTAACTGCAGGCGGTGTATTCCCCGAAGAACTTATTAAAAACTTTATTAAGTCAAAGCGTGAAGACTGCCGTGAACTTTCAAAAATCCCCCACCCTGCAGAGTTTGATAAATATTACAACTTATAAAAATAAGCCCCACTTAAGTGGGGCTTTTAAATTACATTTTTTCAAGGTCGGTTGCGTAGCACCATTTACCACCTGCAAACTTTCCTAAAATATATTTGTTGCAAGCAAATTCGCTCATAATATAAAGTTTTCCGTTTCTAAAAACTATTTCTTCTGCCATAGGCGGAGTTTTATAAGTTTTATTGTGCGAGCAACTGCAAAGGGTGTAAAGTGGAAGAGTATAGCCTATCGTTTGCCTATTTCCACAAAGTTTTAAATCACTTACGTTATAACTATAAATATACGAAGGGTTAAACGCTTGCGAAGTTGAAAGGTAAAACTTTCCGTTATCTACGTTAACGCCTTGCACCTTTTCACGCGTTGAATAAACCTTTGTTGGCGTTGGGTTTATACCATAGGTATAATTTGCATCGAGATTATATTCTATTGCAAGTGCGCCGTTAGTTTCACCGCAAGATTCGCAGGTTACTTTGTGGCTATCGGGCTTGTCGTAACCCTTTTCGCTATAAAACTCGCCTATTATAATTTTATTATCGTAAACGGTAACGTAAGAAGAACCAACGTAGTCGTCATCGCTTTTTTCGGTAGAAAACTTGCCCGTATATTTAACCACACCACCGTTTTCGGCGCTAAGCACGCTAGAATAATCAAAAACGTAAACGCCCACACCCGAGCCTGCCGAAATATAAAGGTAATCGCCCCAAACGGCAACGCCACCCGAGTGCCCCGTAAACTCTTTTCCGTTAGATTTTGCAAGGTTAATTTTTTTAAGCACTTTACCGTTAGTTCCATCTAAAACGTATAAAGGCGAAGCCCCGTCTTTAGAAAGGTAGCCCGAAACGATATAAACGTTGTTTTGCTCGTCGTAGCAAAAGCCTTGAGGAACAAAATTATCGCTAATACCAGGGATTTCAAACGCTACGGTTGAAGCGTTATAATATTTAATTTGTGGTAATTGAAACCACGCTTTTATGCCTAGCATTAAAACGCAAGCAAAAATTAAAAGCGATAAAAGCACGCTAACTATAACTTTTAAAGGTTTGTTTTTTATCATAGTAATTCTCCTTGCGTACATTATACCATATAAATATAAAAATTGAAACAAAAAAATCCAAGCCGATTGACTTGGATTTTTTAGTGGAGCGGGAAACGGGACTCGGACCCGCGACAACTGCCTTGGCAAGGCAGTGCTCTACCAACTGAGCTACTCCCGCAGATGGTGGGAATTATAGGGCTCGAACCTATGACATCCTGCTTGTAAGGCAGACGCTCTCCCAGCTGAGCTAAACTCCCACGGGCGCTTTATTTTTCAGCGCCACTATAATATAACAAACAATTTTATTTTTTGCAACTGTTTTTGGGGTGTTTTTTTAATTTTTTTTA
>JAFXHX010000011.1 GCA_017536205.1 Clostridia bacterium
AAATATATGTAAGACTTACCCCTATAGCCAATAAAATAGAGAACGCTACCGTTGCAAGAATAATCTTCCTCTTTTTAGCCATAAAGATCCCCTCCTAATTTGTTAATCATCTTAAAAGTGGCCGTCAAATTATTATTTATCGGTAAGTTTATTATATCACATAACCCATTGAAAATCAATAATTCATTTAAGCGAATCAATAATTGAACGAAAGGGGTATAAAGTGAACGATTTATTTTTTTATGGCTAAAAACAAAAAAGGCTTGCGAGGGTGAAAACTATCCCAGCAAGCCTAATTTTTGCTGTAAAACCTATGAAAAAGGGCAATACCCCTATTTGGCAATAAAAAAGCCATAATACCGATATTTTTCGTATCAATATTATGGTTTGTTTATGGTGGGCAGAGGTGGATACAACCGATACTCCGTAAACGGAGACCTCTCGGTTGACGCAAGCGCCGATTCCACCTTCGGCGGTTCAAATCCGTACAAAACAAAAAAGCGATAAGCCAAAAGGCTATCGCTTTTTTGTGGTGGGCAGAGGTGGATACAAACAAACCCCACGAAGGCGGGGCCCCTGTTTGACCTTTGTCCGTCAAAGCAAGCCCATCATATGACGGCCGAACCACATGTGGTTCTTTCCACCGAAAGCCACAACAAAACGGACGCACAAAAGTACGTCCGTTTTGTTGGTGGGCAGAGGTGGATTCGAACCACCGAAGGTGAAAACCGACAGATTTACAGTCTGTTGCCATTGGCCGCTCGGCAACCTGCCCGTATTTAGTTATAAAAAAATGGAGCTGGCGATTGGAATCGAACCCACAACCTGCTGATTACAAGTCAGCTGCTCTGCCTGTTGAGCTACGCCAGCATAATAGTTATGGTGCCTCGGGGCGGAATCGAACCACCGACACGGGGATTTTCAGTCCCCTGCTCTACCGACTGAGCTACCGAGGCAAATAAAAAAATGGCGACCCGGAACGGGCTCGAACCGTCGACCTCCAGCGTGACAGGCTGGCGTTCTAACCAACTGAACTACCGGGCCATGGCCATTTTTTAATTTTTTATTTAATTGGTGGGCCTTCAGGGACTCGAACCCCGGACCAATCGGTTATGAGCCGACCGCTCTAACCAACTGAGCTAAAGGCCCTTGCATATTTATGGTCGGGGTGAAGAGACTCGAACTCCCGACCTCATGGTCCCAAACCACGCGCGCTACCAACTGCGCCACACCCCGACGTTTGCCGAATGCTTGATTATAATACAATATTTTAAAGCGTTTGTCAAGCAATATTTTGCGTGAAAATCATTTTTTTTAATTTATTTTTACTGTTACTGTATTTACAAGCACCTAAGCTCTTATATTATATGCAAATCATTTTAAAAAGTCAATTAAAATGCCCCCATCTTTACGATGGGAGCATATTTTTTTAATTAGTCAATAACGTAACCTTTAATTCTTTCAGCAAGTTCGTTGTTTTGGTCTTCATATGCAGAAAGCATAGGAACAACTGCAACGCCTTTCTTACGGTCAAAGTAGTTTTTAGTAATTTTAATTAGTAAGCCACTTAAAGCAATAAGCGCTATAAGGTTGGGTATTGCCATTAAAGCGTTAGTCATATCAGAAATAAGCCAAACGAAATCTGAACCCAAGTTGTCGCCTGCAAAGGTGGTAAGGAAACCGATACCTATAATCATTAAGCAGTAAATGATATTGAAAGGAAGGTTACTCTTTTTACCAAATATGTATTGGCAAGCCTTTTCGCCGTAAACTGCCCAAGCAAGTATAGTTGAATATGCAAAGAGAGGAAGAATAATACTGTAACTGTATTTGAATATATTGCCGATAATTCCACCAAAATTAGTAAACGCACCGAGAGCGGTAGTTGCACCTGTACCCGTATTAACGCCAGAAGTAAGAACGAAAAGCGCAGTTAAAGTACAAATAACGAAAGTATCAAGGAACACTTCGAAAATACCCCATAAGCCTTGACGAACGGGTTCAATTTCAGAAGAAGATGAGTGAGCGATAGTTGAAGAACCAAGACCTGCTTCGTTACTGAATACGCCACGAGCAAAACCGTAACGCATAGCCATCATAATACCGTAACCCATAAAACCACCAAGAAGTGACTTTTTAGTAAATGCGCTAGCAAAAATAGAACCAAACGCCGCAGGAATAGCAGCTGCGTTGCAAATAATTACTATTAACGCCATTATAATAAAGAAAATAGCCATAAAAGGAACGATATAAGAAGTTACTTTACCTATTCTTTGAATACCACCTATTACTACGAGTGCGGTAAAAACTGCAACGATAATAGCAGTAACCCAAGTGGGTATTTTAAAGGTTTCGCTCCAAGTTGCTTGAATAGTATCGGCTTGAACTGAGCTCATACCGATTGCGGCAAGCATAGTAAACACTGCAAATATAATTGCAAGCCATTTTTTACCAAGACCTTTTTCTATATAATACATAGGTCCGCCGATAAACTCACCCTTTTCATCTTTCTTTCTAAAGAACATACCAAGTGTAATTTCTGCGTACTTAGTTACCATACCGAAAAATGCCGAAACCCACATCCAGAACACAGCGCCAGGACCACCAGATAAAATAGCGGTGGTAACACCAACTATGTTACCAGTACCAACGGTACCAGAAACTGCTGTACAGAACGCTTCGAACGGAGATATTGCTTCTGCGCCGGCAACTGCTGCAACCGTTTTACCTCTCATAAGAGAGATTGAACGACCCATAGTCTTTCTAAGCGCATAGCCAAACTGCCTTACTTGAAAGAACTTTGTTCTTATAGATAAGAACACGCCACACGCTATGATAAGCACGAGCATTGGTATTCCCCAAAGGATATTACCGTCAATCCAATTGAGTACGTCGTAAACAACTTTCATAAAAAACTCCTTTTTGACCTAATTGCAACTTGAAAAATAAAAATGGGTTAAGCAAAACTTAACCCTAGAAAATCAACGCAAAATGCATTAAAATAATTCTGTCCTTTCACCTGAGAGATTCGGCTTTACCCTTGCCCCTTCGGTACTTGCCTAAGCAAGATTCTCCAGAGTTGCCTACGCGCACGGTTATTACTTTCCGCACGTTTTAACGGCCATTTATTTAATTATGTAGATTATAGCAAACTAAACGCTAAAAATCAACTGATTTAAACACGTTTTTAAAAATATTTTAACTGTTTTATAAAAGTATTTTAACAACCCTTAAAGCATTTGACAAAACGCCTTTAAAAATTATAAAATTATATAAGTTTGGAGATATTATGAAAACGATAGATAACGTAAGAAACGTTGCTATAATAGCGCACGTTGACCACGGCAAAACCACGCTTGTTGACGCGCTACTTAAGCAAAACGGAATATTTAGAACTAACGAAGTAGTGCAAGAACGCGTTATGGACAGTAACGACTTAGAGCGTGAACGCGGAATTACTATTTTAGCAAAAAACACGGCGGTAAACTACAAAGGCGTTAAAATAAACATTATCGACACGCCCGGCCACGCCGATTTCGGTGGCGAAGTTGAGCGCATACTTTCTATGGTAGACGGCGTAATTTTACTAGTTGACGCAGTTGAAGGCTGTATGCCACAAACACGTTACGTTTTAAAAAAAGCGCTTAACCTTAACAAAAAACCCGTTGTGGTTATAAATAAAATAGATAAGGGTGGCGACCTTGACAAGACTATGGACAGCGTTATTGAACTGTTTATTGAACTTGGTGCAAACGACGACCAACTTGACTTTAAAACCGTTTACTCGTCTGCAAGGCAAGGTTGGGCAACTACCGACTTATCTGTTAGTTCAACTAATATGTCGCCACTACTTGACGTTATTATTAACGAAGTTCCCGCCCCCGTTGGCGACGTTGACGCCCCCTTACAAGCAATTATTTGCAACGTTGACTACGACGAATACGTTGGTAGAATAGGCGTTGGCAGAATCGTTAGGGGCTCTTTAAAAGATGCAAGCGCCGTTACCGTTTGCCACACCGACGGAACTACGTCTAACTCGAAAATAGGTAAACTTTACCAGTTTGAAGGACTTAAACGAGTTGACGTTGAAAGCGCATCGGTTGGCGATATAGTTGCAATTTCGGGTATAGCAAACATAAATATAGGCGAAACCGTTTGCTCGCTTAACGAGCCAGACGCACTACCTTTCGTTGCGATAGACGAGCCAACCATTTCTATGATGTTTATGGTTAACAACTCACCCTTTGCAGGAAAAGAAGGCAAGTTCGTAACTTCGCGCCACCTTCGCGCAAGGCTTTTTAAAGAAGTTGAAACCAACGTTTCAATGCGAGTTGAAGAAACCGACAGTGCAGACACCTTTAAAGTTTTTGGTAGAGGCGAACTTCATTTATCAATTCTTATTGAAGAAATGCGCCGTGAAGGTTACGAGTTTCAGGTTTCACGCCCAAAAGTAATTTTTAAAGAAATTAACGGCAAAACCCACGAGCCGATGGAAGATTTGGTTATTGAAGTTCCCACCGAATACGTTGGCGCAGTTATGAGCAAACTCGGTGAACGCCGTGGTGAACTCGTATCTATGGATGCCGACGACCGTGGTGGTACTAAACTTAACTTTAAAATACCTTCTAGGTGCTTAATAGGCTACCGAAACGAAATGCTTACCGATACCAAGGGTTTTGGAACTATGGCATCGGTTTTTGCAGGTTATGAAGAATATAAAGGCGATATTCAAGAACGTAACCGTGGCTCGCTCGTGTGCTTTGAAGCAGGCGTTACCACGCAATACGGCTTATTTAACGCTCAAGAAAGAACGACCTTATTCGTAAGCCCCGGTCTTAACGTTTACGAGGGTATGATAGTTGGCGTTAACTCTCGTGAAGACGACCTTGTAGTTAACGTGTGCAAGCAAAAACACCTTACCAACTCGCGCGCTAGCGGTAGCGACGACGCTTTAAAACTCGTTCCCCCTACCATTATGAGTTTAGAACAGTGTATGGAGTTTATTGCCGACGACGAACTTTTAGAAATTACCCCTAAATCTATTCGTTTAAGAAAGAAAATACTTCAAAAAGATTTAAGAATGAAAGAGTGGGCAAAACACAGAAAATAAAAATAACACCTTGCAGTTAGCAAGGTGTTTTCTTTTTACCATATTACTTTCGAGCCACAAGCGGGAAGATAAATCTTTGCCGAATAACTAAACCCAAACTTATCGTAATACTCTTTATTTATAACGTCTATAACGTTTTTAGCGTTTTCCTTTTTAACTATTGCAACAACGCAACCACCAAGCCCTGCGCCCGTAAGTTTGCTACCTAAAACGCCTTGTTGAGCGTTTATAAGGTCGCTTAAATAGTCAATTTCTTTAGTTGAGCAACCGTAAGCACCCGTTTGATAAGCAATATCGGCACCACTTTCAATTAATGCGCTAATAGTTTCGTTTGACACGCTAACGGGGCTTACCACCCTATCACCGTCGTGCGAAAGTTTAATAAGTTTACCTATAAGGTCGTAATCTTTTTGTTTAAGCGCGTTTAAAAACTCTTCGGCACGGAAACACTCGGTTATACCGAACGTTGCAACGCCCCTAACGTCGTAGTAGCCGGGGTCGGCGTGGTTTTTAAAGAGTTCGCTAAGCCTATCTTTTTGCTCGGGAAGTAAAGATATAAGTTCTTCTCTCGTTACCTTTTCGGGCAAAGAAAGTAAAACGCTATATATTTCCATTTTAGGAACGTTTTTAGCAATATCTCTAAACTCGATAAGTTTGTAATTTGGGTACTGCTTTTTAATGAGCATAAAAGCAAACTCGTAAGCCATAACTTTGGCGTTAAACTTATCTTTACTGTTTTCAGATTTTTTAGACTGTATTTTACTATCGGCAACGATAACTGCTAAATCGCTAGGAAAATCAACGCTTTCGCCTATAATAAAGGGTTTAAAGCGAAGCATTGTCATTTTACCTTTTTTAGAGCAATGCATTGCGCCGTGGTCGCCTGCGCCACCCCTTGAACCAACGTACCACTCGCCAGAGCCACAAAGTTCAACAAAGTCTTTATCGGTAAGTTCAATAGAGTTAAGATAGCAAACGGCTTCACTTACGGCAACGACTATACTTGAAGACGACGAAAGCCCCGCAGCAACGGGAATATTACCGTCTGCCATAATATCCATACCACAAAGTGGGTTTTCGGTGGTGTATTGAAGCCTTAAAGTTGACGCCTTAACGTAGTTAACCCAGTTACCTTTTAACGAATTAACAACGCTAATAACTTCGGGCGAATTGATATATTCTAGCCAAGTTTCGGCTTTTTTAACTGAAAGTTCTTTAGATATTGAAAACGTTTGGTCTTTAAACTCGTAACTAAGATTTGAAACGTTAACGGTATCGTCACGGCGTGGAGAAACTACCAAAACGGTGTCGTTATCGATAGTCATAACGTTAATTGCACCACCACGATGGTCTATATGCGTTCCCATAACGTTAACTCTACCAGGCGCACGCGAAATAATAACCTTTTTATCGCCGTATTTTTCAACGAACGCGTTAAGAAGTTTTAAATACCTTAACTTTTGTTTTTCTATATTTTCGCTATAAATATCTAAAAAGGCTTGGTCGTATTCGCCTTGAGTAATTTTAAGTGCAAACTCTTTGGCGGTGTTTAAATATTTTTCGGTAATTAAAGTTAATTCCGGTTTAGTGCTATAAGTAAGCACGTTTTCGGGGTTTTTAATAACGTAAACGCACGCTTTATTACGGCTTGCAAAATATTCGAGCGCATCGGTAAGATAAACCTCGCCTTGGGCGTTATCGCTACCCAAAGTTTTAAGCGCTTTTTCTAAACTTACTGCGTTAAACCTATAAAGCCCGGCGTTAGAGTACGGCGTTTGAAGTATTTCTTCTGGAGTAAAGGCTTTACCACATAAAATCTTGCAGTTTCCACCCTTATAAAAATCTACACCGTCTAAAACCTTTTGCGCTTTTTTAGTGCCTAAACCCACGTTTTTAAGATAAGACTCCCTTTCTGTTTTAGGAATACTTTGTATTGCCATCATACAAACGTCGGCAAGTTCAACGGTGCCGTAGGGCTTGCCTAAATTATCCACTACGACCCTACCGCCACCTATGTTTTTCTCTACGGGTACAACGCCGTTTACAAGTTCACAACTAGCGTCAGCCTTTAAAAGGTCGCTTATAACGCTTGATTCAACGATTTTATCGCCCATAGAAATTATAACGTTGCCGTTATAACCCGAACTTAAAAGTTCTTTAACGCCACACTCTGCGGCGTGACCCGTACCTTTTTGCTCGTATTGATAGGCAAACGAAACGCCTTCTTCACCTTGAAGAACTTCTTTAACCGTTTCGGCTTTATGACCTACAACTATAACGAAACGGTTAACTCCACCCCTTCGCATTTCGTCTATAAGTCTTTTTATTACGGGAACGCCCGCCGCCTTGAAAACGACTTTGCTTTTACTATCGTCGTTCATGCGTGTGCCTTTGCCCGCGCACAGAATTATTGCTGCACTCATAAACTCTCCTTATCAAAAAGCCCGTAGGTTAAGTATATCTAACTTTAAGTATAAAATACTTACGATTATTTGTCAATACTCTTTTTTCCACCAAGAAGTTTAGAAAAATCAACCTTAAACTCCGTTACCATTATTGCAACGAATATTACGATAAAACCAACAATTAAACCTAACGTTAATTTTTCTATGCCAAATATTACACTAAAAAGCGTTCCAAACACCGCCTCTAAACTTAAAATTAAACTTGCTTGGTTTGGACTAGCGTGTTTTTGCCCAAACATTTGTGCAAATTGTGCAAACGCCGTGCAAGCCACGGTTAAGTAAAGTATTTTTAAAAATTGTTCAAGATTAAGTTTATAAATTGAAAAACCGCCTTCGGCAAACGGAAGTTCCGTTGTAAGTGATAAAACGGTGCAAACAATTCCTACCGTTAAAAGTTCAACGATTAAAAGGTTTGACGGACTGTGTCCTTCGGTTTGGTATTTATCGATAAAGATAATTTGAAGAGAGTAAAACACTGCACCGATTAAGGTTAAACCATCGCCAAGCATGGTATTTAAGCCTCCCTCGTCGCCACCCGCAAATGAAACGAAACCAACGCCTGCAATACATAAAAATGCAGAAACGAGATTATATGCTTTTGGTTTTACTTTAAGCATTAACCACACTAAAAATGGCGAAATAACACAGTAAATCGCAGTTAAAAAGGCGTTTCTTGAAGGAGTTGTAAAGCGCAACCCCCAAGTTTGAACAACGTAAGCACAAACCAAAATAACACCTAACGTTACGCCACGTTTAACGGTTATTTTGTTAATGGTTTTAAGGTTCTTGTTAAAAATTATTGCTAATATGCCACTAGCAAGCAAAAAGCGAATTGCCAAAACGTAATTTTGTGGCACTTCTTCAATAGTTTCTTTTAAAACGAAAAAAGAAGTTCCCCAAGCGATAGTTGCTAAAAGTAATAATAATTGACCTAACAAATTGAGTTTAGTTGATTTTTCCATAGTACACCTAAGGGTAATTATATATTATACTAAAACTTTTTGCAATAAAAAAACTCCACTTCAAGTGGAGATTTTTTAAATTACGTCTATAATGCAACTTGCCTTTCTTACTTTCTTTAAAGAAATGGTAACCGAACTATTAAAAAGCGTTTCTGCATTTTTAAAAAGTTCTTTATTAGACGTGTAAAGCGTTGCAAGCGTTTCGCCCTTTAAAGCGCTATCGCCAACCTTTTTAGTTAATACGACGCCTGCTTTATAGTCGATTTTATCGCTAACTTTTTCTCTACCTGCACCAAGCGAAAGGGCGCATCTTCCTATAAGTTCGGCGTTAAGCCCAGATATATAGCCTGATTGTTGCGCTTTAACTTCTAAACTATATTCTGCTAAATAATTGCCGTTTTCAAAATCTTGTAAACTTCCACCTTGTGCGCTTACGAACTCTTTAAACTTGCTATACGCCGAGCCGTTTTCAATAGCCTTTAAAAACTGGCTTTTACAGTAGTTTTTATCGCCGTAGCCTGAAAGGTAAAGCATTTCGGCGCCAAGTTCTAAAGAAACTTCTAAAAGGTCGCTAACCTTTTCTCCCTTTAAAACGTTTATTACTTCTTTAACTTCAAGGGCGTTACCCACTGCGTAACCGAGTGGCTCGTTCATATCGGTAATAACCGCCGATATTTTTTTGCCTGCTCCCTTGCCTATTTCCACCATAGTTTTTGCAAGTTCTTTTGCGCTTTCAAGCGTTTTCATAAAAGCGCCTTCGCCCGTTTTAACGTCTAACACGATAACGTCGTCGTCTGCGGTGAGTTTTTTGCCCATAATGCTTGCAGATATTAAAGGAATACTGTCAACCGTTGCGGTAACGTCGCGAAGGGAATAAAACACTTTATCGGCAGGCGCCAAGTTTTTAGTTTGACCTATAATTACCACGCCGTTCGTTTCGCCAAGCCTTAAAAACTCGCTATAATCAAGGGAAACGTTAAAGCCTTTAATAGACTCTAACTTGTCAACGGTGCCACCCGTGTGGCCGAGCCCCCTACCACTCATTTTTAAAACTTTTAGCCCAAGCGAAGCAACGGTTGGAGCAATAATCAAACTAGTTTTATCGCCAACGCCACCCGTTGAGTGTTTATCTGCTTTAATTCCGTTTATTTTTGCAGTAACTTTATCGCCAGAACTCGCAATTGCAAGCGTAAAATCAAGCGTTTCACGGCTTGACATACCCTTAAAGTAAACTGCCATTAAAAACGCCGTTAACTGATAATCGGGAATACTTCCACTCGTTGCGCCGTTTACTATAAAGCATATTTCTTCAGTTGAAAGTTCAAAGCCGTCACGCTTTTTTTTGATAATATCGTAAACTCTCATTTTAGTCCTTTAAAAGATTTTTGCCATACTCGCCCTTGTTTATATTAAAAAGCGCAAGCGCAGTTTCTGAAACGCTATCAAAACCCGTTACCGTGCCGAGATTTTTAGGCTCGATGCCGTTATAGTATAAAATGAACGGCACGTTCTCGCGCGAGTGGTCGGTTGACGGGGTTAAGGGGTCGCAACCGTGGTCGGCAGTTATAATAAGCGCGTCGCTATCTTGCATCTTTAAAATAAAATCGCCCAAAAACCTATCGAAACGCGAAAGTTCTTTTGCATACCCCTTAGCGTCGTTACGGTGTCCGTAAACGGAATCGAAATCTACAAAGTTTATAAAGCAAAGCCCTTTAAACGCCTTATCGGTTAGTTTTTTAACAATTTCGTAGCCTTCTTGATTGTTTTTCGTTTTGTAACTTTCGCTAATTCCTTCACCGCAAAATATATCGTTAATTTTGCCAACTGAAATAACTGAATAGCCGTTACTTAAAAAGTCGTTAAGCATAGTCTTTTTTGGTGGCTTAACGGCGTAATCTTTTCTATACCCCGTTCTAACGTAGGGATAATCGCCCGTAAACGGCCTTGCAATAACCCTTGCAACGCTATTTTTGCCAACTAGAAGTTTACGTGCAACTTCGCAGTATGAATACAGTTTTTCAACCGAAACCACGCTATCGTGCGTTGCAATTTGAAAAACGCTATCTTGCGAAGTGTAAATTATAGGATAGCCCGTTTCTATATGAAGTTTGCCGTAATCTTTAATTACTTCCGTTCCAGAATACGGTTTGTTGCAAAGCGTTTTAGTGCCTATTAACTTTTCAAATTCGCTAATAACTTCTTGCGGAAAACCGTTTTCGTAAGTTTTAAACGGCGTGGTTGACACGATGCCTGCAAGTTCCCAGTGCCCCACAATCGTATCTTTTCCAAGGCTTTTTTCGGCAAGGCGAGCGTAAGCGCCCAAAGGTTTTTCTACGCCACCTGAAACGCCGTTTATATTCATTAGCCCTAGTCTTTTTAAATTAGGAACTTTAAAGGTCGTTTGATTTTGAATTGATAAAAGTGTGTTAGAGCCTTCGTCGCCAAAATCTTTAGCGTCGACTGCGCCACCTATTCCAAAACTATCAACAACCATTAAAAACAAACGGTTAATCATTGTTTTCTCCGTTTAATTTAACTGCAACTTCAAGCGCAACTTTCATCATATCGGTAAAAGTTTTTTCGCGCTCTTCTGAAGTGGTTGCTTCGCCCGTTACCAAACTATCTGAAACGGTGAGTATTGAAAGCGCATTTTTAGCGCACCTTGAAGCGTTAGCGTATAGCGCAACCGATTCCATTTCAACTGCTAAAACGTTAAGTTTTGCCCAGTTTAAACTAGAAGTAGCGTCGCCGTAAAACACGTCGCTAGAAAGTACGCCACCAACTGTGTATTTAGTTCCGAGTTTTTTACACTCGCTTTCGGCAAGCGATAAAAGTTTGTAACTGCAAATAGGCGCAAAACTGCCGTTTAAACCAAAAGTACTAACGTAGTTACTATCTGTTGATGCGCCCATTGCTAAAACTATACTTCTAAGTTCAACGTTGGGAACTAACGCACCAGCCGAGCCAACTCTTATAATGTTTTCAACGCCGTAAAAATTAAAAAGTTCGTGCGAGTGAATTGCCATTGAAGGAATACCCATACCAGATGCCATTACTGAAACGGGAACGCCCTTATATGTTCCCGTGTAGCCTTGCGCCCCCCTAACGTCGTTAACGAGCCTTGCGTTTTCCAAAAAATTATCGGCAATATATTTCGAGCGTTTTGGGTCGCCCGGCATAAGTACGGTTTTTGCAAAATCGCCAAGTTTTGCTTGATTGTGTGGTGTTGCCATAACTCTATCTCCTTTTTTATCATTATAGCCGTTTTGCAGATTTTTGTAAATAGCAAAAATAAAAAAAGCCCTTAAAAGGGCTTTAATTAGAACGGTAAAACGTTGTTGTTTTTGTATGTTGTAAAGCGTATTTCATAGTCGCCGTCTTTGATAGGCTCTGACGAGTAAACCATTTCGTAATTAGAAAGTTCATCTAAATTAGGATAGAACACGGTTGCCTCGCCGTCTGCATCAACTTTGGTTACGAAAACTTCGCTACAATAAGGCACCATGGTTTTGTAAAACATTGCACCGCCTATAACGAAAACTTCGTCGGCGTTATATTTTTTAAGTTCGCTAGAGAGTTCTTCAAGTGTGTAAACGATAGTGCAATCGTCCCTTTCAACGCCCTTGGGTGCAAGAACTATGTTAGTTCTATTTTTAAGTGGTTTAGAACCTGGAAACGAAAGTAGGGTATTATAGCCCATACAAACAACTTTTCCCGAAGTTTTTTCACGGAAAAACTTCATATCTTCACGGAGAGAAAAGAGTAAATCGTTATTCTTTCCTATACCCCACTTTTTATCAACTGCAACGATGGCTTTCATTAGATTGCAACCTCCAATTTATCTTTGAGTGGCGTTGACTTATAATCAACGAGTTTAAAATCGTCAACGGTAAAGTCGTAGAAGTTTTTAACGTTGGGATTTATTATAAGTTTAGGCGCTTCAAACTGCTCGTTTTTAAACATTTCTTTAAGGGCGGGTATGTGCCTATCGTAAATGTGAGCGTCACTAATAACGTGAACGAGTTCACCTACTTTTAAGCCCGAAACTTGAGCGAGCATCATAAGAAGTATTGAATATTGAACTACGTTCCAGTTGTTTGCAACCACCATATCGTTAGAACGTTGGTTTAAAATGCCGTTAAGTTTGCCGTTTGCAACGTTAAACGTCATTGAATAAGCGCAAGGGTAAAGGTGCATTTCGTGAAGGTCTTGAAAAGTATAAATATTAGTCATAATCCTTCTTGACGCGGGGTTGTTTTTAAGGTCGTAAAGCACCCTATCAACTTGGTCCATTTCCCCTTCTTTATACTTATGTTTAACGCCGAGTTGATAGCCGTAAGCCTTGCCGATAGACCCCGTTTCATCTGCCCACTGGTCCCAAATATGAGAGTTAAGGTCTTTAACGTTGTTGCTCTTTTTTTGCCAAATCCACAAAATCTCGTCGATTGCGGACTTGAAGAAAGTTTTTCTTATAGTTAAAATAGGAAACTCTTTTTCAAGGTCGTATCGGTTAACTATACCAAACTTTTTAACGGTGTGAGCAGGCGTTCCGTCTTCCCAGTGTGGTCTAACCTTTTGGTCGGTATCCCAACAGCCGTTTTCAATAATATCGGTACAATTTTGAATAAAAATCTTATCAGCGTAACTCATAATACTATCCTTTTGTAATTTACAAATATTTTAACACAACTTTATAAAGTTGTAAATATCATTTTGTTATTTGCTACGTTTTTTAATAAAAATCGGCGCTTTTCAGTTTCATTTCGCTTTTAATTTTTTCAAGCGCCTTTTTTTCAATGCGAGAAATGTAGGAGCGCGATATTTTAAGTAGCCTTGCAACTTCGCGTTGCGGGAGTGGTATCGCACCTTCTAAACCGTAACGTAGCCTTACCACCGTATATTCCCTATCGGTTAAGCATTCTTTTACGAACTTTGCAAACTTTTTATCTCGCATTTTCTTCTCAACTTTATCGGCAAGTGGGTCGCCGTCGTCGGGAATAAGGTCGATAAGCGTTAACTCGTTACCGTCTTTATCAGTACCAACGCTATCAAAAAGCGAAACTTGGTTTAAGTGCTTTTTATTCGAGCGAAGTAGCATTAGTATTTCGTTTTCAATGCATCGAGCCGTGTAAGTTGCAAGCCCTGCGCCCTTTTCGGGGTTATAGGTGTTTATTGCCTTAATAAGCCCTATAGTACCGGTTGAAATAAGGTCGTCGTTATCGTCGGCGCCTTGGTACTTTTTAACAACGTGAGCAACAAGGCGTAAGTTGTGGCGAATAAGCGTGTCTTTTGCAGACTTATCTTTATACTTTCGCCACCTTTCAAGGCACTCTTTTTCCATTTCGGGGCTTAACGGCTTTGGAAAACAATCGCCAGTTATTGCACCGCAAAAGAAAATGATTTTGCCAAGAATAAAGTTTAAAAACTCGAAAAACATATTTTTTACCCCTAAAAGTAAAAATATGCCGTAAATTGTCGAATTATGCGTTATCTTTTCTTAAAAGGTCGCCTTCGTGAAGTTTAACGCTAGTGTATAGGTAGAGTTTTTGTTGAACGAGTTTAGCATCGGTTATAACGTTTCCGTTTTCGTCTTCCATGCGCTCAACTACTATTTTTTGGTTAAAGGCATCGCTTGGCGATAAAACTTCTAACACGCTACCAACTTTAAAGCGATTGCGCATTTCAATAAGCGCTCTTCTTTTATTTTCGTCGTACGATATAACGTTAGCCATAAACACGCTATTTCCCGTTGACTGACTGTTTTCGTAGTTAACGGTTTGCTCGTTGTTACCGAAAGCGTAAGCCGTTGTAAAAGCACGGTGAAAGGTCTTTTTGAGTTCTTGTTGATATAATGGGTTTGATTTGTAACTTTCACCTATTTTATAATACTCATCGATAGCGCGCCTATAAGCGTTTATTACCGTTGCCAAATAATATTCGCCTTTCATTCTTCCTTCAATTTTAAAAGAATATACGCCACTATTTGACATGTCTGCTATATAGTCAAGTAGATTAAGGTCTTTACTGTTTAAAATATAAGTTCCACGCTCGTCTTCTTCAATGGGATAATAGTCGCCATCTTTTGAAACTTCTTTTATAGCGTAATGCCAACGGCACGCTTGAACGCACTCGCCCCTATTGCCGTCACGCCCGGAAAAATAGTTTGAAAGAAGGCATCTTCCGCTATAACTTATGCACATTGCGCCGTGAATAAACGCTTCGAGTTCGGTTTGGGGGCTTAACGCACTTTTAATTTCGCTTATTTCGCTTAAAGAAAGTTCGCGCGCAAGAACTATGCGCTTTATACCTTGGCTTTCCCAAAACTTTGCAGAGGCCTTGTTTAAAGTGTTTGCTTGCGTTGATAAGTGAAGTTCAAGTTTTGGAGCAACTTCTTTAGCAATCATAATAACGCCGGGGTCTGTAACTATAACTGCGTCAACCCCTATTGAATATAAAAACTTAAAATAGTTTTTAAGATTTTCTAAATCGGCGTTTTTAGCAAAAATGTTAACGGTAACGTATAGTTTTTTGCCCCTTTCGTGAACGTAATTAACGGCAAGCTCTAACTCTTCGTTTGTAAAGTTGTTAGAATACGCACGGAGCGAAAAGTTTTTACCGCCAACGTAAACGGCGTCGGCACCAAAGTAAATTGCCGTTTTAAGTTTTGAAAAACTGCCCGCAGGGGCTAAAAGTTCAATCTTTTTCATATGCACCTTTTATTTTTTATAAGAAACGGCTATTCCGTCGCCAACGTCGAAAAAGCAAGTAATTAAGTCTTTATCGCTTGCTAAAAGTTCATCGTAATCTCTAATTTTTCTAGTTAAGGCGTTGTATATTTTCGGAGGGGTTGCTTCGCCCGAAACGTAGCCCCTAAAAAGTACGTTATCGGTAAATAAAACGCCACCTTTTTTAAGTAAGTTTTTAAGTACGGGTAGTAACCTTGAATAACTTGCCTTGTTGCAGTCTAAAAATATAAAGTCGTATTCGCCCGTTAAGGTAAGCGCAGTTTCGTAACTATCGCCAAGAAGTGAAGTTACCCTATCGCTAACGCCGAAAAGTTCAAAGTTTTTAAGGGCTTCGATTTGCACCTTATCGAACTTTTCAATGGTGGTAAGGTGCGCGTCTTTTTGAGCAAGGAGCATAGCCGTTCCCGAACAGCCCGTTGAAGTTCCAAGTTCTAAAATATTTTTAGCGTTTTTAATTTTTAGCATTAAAAGCAATTCCGACAAACTTTCGTCAAGTATAGTTGGAATGCCTAAATCTTTATAATATTTTCTTAACCTTTGAAGTTCGCTAGGTAGCGAACCCTCTGCGCTTTTTTCGGTTAACGCTTTTGTATATTCATTTATCATACTTCTGTAATTATTGGTAAAACCATTGGGTTTTTCTTGAGTTTTTTGTAAACGCTATCGCGAATATTTTTGCGAATAAGCCTTATAACTTCGGTTTTGTTGCCAACTCTTTTTACGTTGTAGCCCGATAGCGTTTTTATAATTATTTGTTTTAGTTCGTTAATTTGGTTACCGTCTAGCCCAGCGCCACGGTCTTCAATATAAGGCTCGAGTGCTAGCGCACCACTTTCTGCCGATATACAGCAAACGGCAACAATAATACCTTCTTCGGAAATATATTTTCTATCTCTTACAACGCTAGGCGCTTCGCCAACCGCTAAACCGTCAACTAAACTGCTACCTGCGGGTACTTTCTCTATTCGGCGCATCGTTTTTTGAGTAAGTTCAACGCCGTCACCTATTTCGCATATGAGTGAAGCACCGTTTTTAAGCCCCATTTGCCTTGCTAAAAGAGTGTGCTTTTTAAGGTGGCGATATTCGCCGTGAATAGGTATGAAAAAACGTGGACGAATAAGCGAGTGCATAATTTTAAGTTCTTCACCGCACGCATGCCCCGAAGCGTGTATTTTTTCTAAACTTTCGTAAACGACTTCGGCGCCCTTACGGTACAAGTTATTTATAACTTGGTAAATGCTTTTTTCGTTTCCAGGTATTGGCGATGCAGATATAATAATAGTATCGTTACTGCCGATAGATACTTGGCTTGACTCGCCCGACGCCATGCGAGTTAAGGCGCTCATAGGCTCGCCTTGCGAACCCGTTGAAACGACAACTAATTCTTTATCGGGAACGTTTTTAATTTTTTCTATATCGATAAGCGTGTCTTTAGGAATTACGAGTTCTTTAACCTTTTCAGCCGACTGTATAACGTTTAGCATACTTCTTCCTGAAAGGGCAACTTTTCGCTTGTTTTTATAAGCGATATTAAGTATTTGTTGAAGCCTATAAACGTTAGATGCAAACGTTGCTATAATAATTCTTCGCGACTTGTTTTCTAAAAACAACCTATCTAAATTATCGGTAACTACGCTTTCACTCATAGAGTATCCAGAACGCTCGACGTTAGTTGATTCACAAAGCATTAAAAGAACGCCCTTTTTACCTATTTCGGTAAGCCTTGCAAGGTCGATAATCTCACCGCCTATGGGGGTTAAATCAACCTTAAAATCGCCAGAGTGAAAAACAGTTCCAACAGGGGTTTGAATAGCAAATGCAACTGCGCCTGCAATAGAGTGGTTTACGTTTATAAACTCAACCGAAAACGCCCCTACTTTTACCGTTGATTTTGCTTCTACTGCAATAAGTTTTGCCTTGTTAACGCCAACTTCACGAAGTTTATTATCAAGTAAAGAAAGGGTTAATTTGGTTGCGTAAACGGGAACGTTTATCTTTTTTAGTAAGAAAGGAACGGCACCTATATGGTCTTCGTGGCCGTGCGTTAAAAACAAGCCCTTAATTCTTTCTCTATTTTGAATAAGATAGGTAAAATCGGGAATAACAAGGTCAACCCCAGGCATATCGTCGCTTGGAAAAGTAAGCCCTGCATCAATTATAATAATATCTTTTTGATATTCTAGTACGGTTATGTTTTTGCCTATTTCGCCAACACCGCCTAAAAATCTAACTTTTAACGTGTTTTTATTTTTCATATTAGTCCTTTGAAATTGTGGTCACTATTATTTTAACACATACAAGGCGTTTTGTAAACATAAAAAACACTTGCAAATATTTATAAATATTTGGCTCGACAAAATATAACAAAAAAACCACGGACAATCCGTGGTTTTAATTTTTGTAAACTACTTAACCTTGAAGTTCTTTAATGTTTTTAGTAATTTTCTTGCGCATATCAAGGTATTTGTTAAGTTTTTCGCGTTCGCTATCAACGAGCGATTTGGGGGCTTTTGCTAAAAAGCCTTGGTTTGCAAGTTTACCGTTTGCCCTTGCAATTTCGCTTTCAACCTTTTCAAGTTCTAAGTTTAAACGCTGTATTTCTTTATCGAAATCAACGAGTTCACCAAGCGGAACGTAAAGTTCGGTTTTATCAAGCACCACCGAAACGGTTTTTTGGTTAAGTTCTGCCTTTGATTGAATAAAGTTGAGTTTTTGAATATTAGCAAGTTTTTCTACGTAAATAGAAGCCCTTTCAAGCAAACGCTTTTTCTCGGTAACGACGTAAAGGTCAACCTTTTTAGAAGGAGCGCAACCCGTATCTGCCCTAATTTGCCTTATTGCAGTTATTACGCTCATAATATAACGGCAATCTTCACTTTCTTTGCGATACGAAAGTTTTGCGTTATACCTTGGGTATTCGCTAACCATAATGCTACCTTCAACACCTGGAATATGTTGATAAATCTCTTCAGTGATAAAGGGAATATACGGATGAAGAAGTTTTAAGGTGTTTTTCAAAACGTAAATTAAAACGCTTAAAACGTGGGTTTTCTTTTCTTCGTCGTCGCCGTATAAATAAGGTTTAGAAAGTTCTATATACCAGTCGCAGAAGTCGTTCCAGAAAAACTCTTGAAGTTCACCGCAAGCAAGACCTATTTCGTATTTTTCCATATCTAAGGTAACCTTTTTAACGGTTTGGTTAAGCCTTGATATTATCCACTTATCGGTAAAGTTAAGTTTAAGTTCGCTTACGTCTTTAATCTTTTTGCCTTCGCAATTAAGTAAAACGAAACGAGATGCGTTCCAAATCTTATTGATATAGTTACGGCAACCTTCAATTTTATCTTTAGAAAATCTAGTGTCGCTACCGGGGGCAATACCGTTTAAAAGAGCGTAACGCAAGGTGTCTGCACCGTACTCGTCTATAATTTCAAGCGGGTCGATACCGTTGCCGAGCGATTTACTCATTTTTCTACCCTGCGCGTCGCGAACAAGTCCGTGAATTAACACGTCTTTAAAAGGAATACGTCCGGTGTGTTCAAGACCAGAGAAAATCATTCTTGCTACCCAGAAGAAAATAATATCGTAAGCGGTAACTAAAAGGTCGGTAGGATAGAAATATTTAAGGTCTTCGGTATTGTCGGGATAGCCGAGCGTAGAGAACGGCCAAAGCGCAGAACTAAACCAAGTATCTAAAACGTCTTCGTCTTGGTGGATTTTGGTTGAGTTACACTTCGTGCAAACCTTAACGTCTTGTTTAGAAACCATAACTTCGCCACAGTCTTCACAGTAGTAAGCAGGTATTCTATGACCCCACCAAAGTTGGCGTGATATACACCAGTCTTTAATGTTGGTCATCCAGTTATAGTATATTTTAGTAAACCTTTCGGGCGTAAACTTAACGCTCTTTTTCTTAACTACGTCGATAGCGGGTTTAGCAAGTGGTTCCATTTTAACGAACCATTGTTTTGAAATGAGCGGTTCAACGATAGTTGAACAACGGTAGCAGTGGCCAACGTTGTGGTTATACGCCTCTACCTTTTCAAGTAAGCCCATTTCTTTAAGGTCGTCTACTAAAACCTTACGGCACTCAAATCTATCAAGCCCAGCGTATTTACCAGCGTCTTCGTTCATAGTACCGTCGTCGTTCATAACCTTAATTACGGGAAGATTGTGCCTTAAGCCAACTTCAAAGTCGTTGGGGTCGTGCGCGGGAGTAATTTTAACTGCGCCCGTACCAAAGTCAAGTTCAACGTAATCGTCTGCAACCAAGGGTATTTCTCTATTTACGATAGGTAAAATTAAGGTTTTACCTAAAAGGTCTTGATAGCGTTTGTCCTTGGGGTTAACTGCAACGGCAACGTCGCCAAGCATAGTTTCAGGACGAGTAGTTGCAACTATAACGTATTTATCTTCGCCCTTTACTTGATATTTAATGTGCCAAAGGCCAGACGCCTCTTCGGTATAGTCAACTTCAGCATCTGAAAGAGCAGTTTTACAAACGGGACACCAGTTAATTATTCTTTTACCTTGGTAGATAAGACCTTTTTCGTAAAGGTTAACGAAAACTTCTTTAACGGCTTTGTTAAGATTTTCGTCCATAGTAAAAGCAAGGCGCGACCAGTCGCAAGACGAGCCGAGTTTTTTTAGTTGCTCTACTATTCTGCCACCGTATTTTTCTTTCCATGCCCAAGCGCGCTTTAAAAACTCTTCTCTACCAACACTTTCTTTGGTAAGACCTTCTGCTTTCATTGCGTCAACGATTTTTACTTCGGTTGCAATAGACGCGTGGTCGGTACCGGGGAGCCAAAGCGTTTCGTAGCCTTGCATGCGCTTAAAGCGAATAATACTATCTTGTATAGAGTCGTTAAGAGCGTGGCCCATGTGAAGTTGGCCTGTGATGTTTGGTGGGGGTATTACCACCGTGAAAGGAACTTTATCGGGGTTGGGGTTTGCTTTAAAGTAACCCTTTTCTTCCCATTCTTTATAAATCCTTTCTTCAAACTCTTTTGGATTATAGGTTGTTGAAATCTCCATATTTCATCTCCGTAAAATAACGTAGTAAGTAAAATATAATTCAAGTCGCGTTTTTATAGTATATATGTTTTTTTAATTATTGTCAAACAAAACTTTGCTTTCATACAATATAATATTGTATTTGTTTTAGGAGGTATAATGAAAAAATTACTTATTTTTGTACTTACTTTTGCGCTTTTTGCGCTTCCACTAACGGGTTGTAAAAAAACCGACGACGTTTTGCGAGTTAACGAAGTTACCGATTCGTTTTTTTACGCTCCGTTTTATCTAGCAATTGAAAAGGGCTTTTTTGAAGAAGAAGGCATAACTATTGAACTTACTAACGGTGGCGGTAGCGACGTTTCTATGACTGCGCTACTTTCTAAAAACGCCGACGTAATTTTAGCAGGCCCTGAAACTGCAGTTTACGTTAACCGTCAACAGCGAAAAGACGCGCCAAAGGTTTTTGCACAACTTACAAAGCGCGACGGTTGCTTTTTAATAGCCAAAAACCCCGACCCTAACTTTACTTGGGATAAACTTTTGAACAAAGAAATAATCATAGGCAGAAAAGGTGGGCTTCCCGCTATGACGTTTGAATATATCGTTAAGCAACTAGGCCTTACTAACGGCGTTAACGTTACACTTAGAACTGATATTCAGTTTAACCTTATGGCTCCCACTTTTGAAACTAGCACGAGTGACTACGTTACCCTTTTCGAGCCTACCGCAACAGAGTTTGTAAGTTCTGGAAAAGGCCACATAGTTGCAAGCGTTGGCGCACAAAGCGGTGAAGTTCCCTACACTTCTTTTATTGCGCTAGACAGTTTTATTAAAAGCCACCCAGAAAAAATTGAAAAGTTTGTAAAAGCGATGTATAAGGCGATTAATTTTGTTAAAACCCAGCCCTCGACGGTGGTTGCCGAGTATCTTGTTAAGCACTTTACGGGCTCGAACGTAAACGCGGTTGCATCTTCGCTTGAAAACTATAAATCGGTTGACACTTGGATGACTGATATGACGCTTACCGAGCCTATGTTTAATAAACTTGTTGAAATTATAACGGGTGCCGGCGAAAGTGCTGAAGGCGTAACTTACCAAGATATTGTAAACACAGAGTTTTCTAAAAAATTATTTGTGGCGTAAACACGCCGACACAAAGGAGAAATTATGCGCGATATACTTGAACTTGAAAACGTTTCGCTTATATATCAAAGCGAACTTAAAGAAACCGAAGCGGTTAAAGACCTATCGTTTAGCGTAAAGGACGGCGAGTTCGTTTCTATAATAGGCCCTTCCGGGTGTGGAAAAACAACCGTGCTTTCAATGATTGCAGGGCTAATACCTACCACGAAAGGCAAAATACTTTATAAAAACGAGCAAATTGAAAAGGTTTCGTCGGGCGTTTCGTATATGCTTCAGCGCGACGAACTTTTTCCTTGGAGAACGATAGAAAAAAACGTTTACTTGCCACTAGAAATTAAAAAAATTAAAGACGCTAGCGCTTATGAAAGGGCTAACGACCTAATTAAAAAATACGGGCTAGAAGACTTTAAAAAGGCTTTCCCCCACGAACTTTCAGGCGGTATGCGACAAAGGGCTGCGCTTATACGCACCCTTTCAACCAGCCCCGACGTTTTGCTTTTAGACGAGCCGTTTTCGGCACTTGATTACCAAACTAGACTTTCAGTTTGCAACGACGTTTATAAAATTATTAAATCGGAAAAGAAAACGGCAATACTCGTAACGCACGATATTAGCGAAGCAATTTCGCTTTCCGATAGGATTTTAGTTTTAACTAAACGCCCTGCAACGCTATATAAAGAACACGTTTTACCTTTTAATAAACGGCTTTCGCCACTTAAACGCAGAGAACAAAAAGAGTTTCCTATTTTGTTTGACGTTTTATGGAGGGAACTAAACGATGAAAACTGAACTTTCAAAAGAACGCGCGTTATACCTTAAAGAAAAAAGAAATAAAAAAATAGCCGTTAACGTTTCACGCGCTTTGCTACTAGTTGTGCTACTTGGCGTGTGGGAACTATTAGCGCATCTTGGCGTAATAGACGTGTTTTTAATGAGTAAACCTTCGCAAATTGCAGTAACTTTATACGATTTATTTGCGTCTGGCAATATGCTTACTCACGTTTTAACCACCCTTTACGAAACGGTTGCAGGATTTTTAATTGCAACTTTCTTAGGAACAATAATTGCCCTTGCGCTTTGGTGGAGCGAAACGTTAAGAAAGGTTTTAGAGCCATATATAGTAGTTTTAAACAGCCTACCTAAAATTGCGCTTGGCCCTATTATTATAGTGTGGTTTGGCGCAGGCACGAAGTCTATAATTTTTATGGCTGTGATTATTACGATAATAGTTACCGTTATTACTATGCTTAACGGCTTTACCGAAACGGAAAAAGGCAAACTACTTCTTATGCGCTCGCTTGGCGCTAGCAAAATGCAAACTCTTGTAAAACTTGTAATTCCGTCATCAATTCCTACCTTTATTTCGTGCTTAAAAATTAACGTTGGAATGGCGTGGATAGGCTCGATTATGGGCGAATATTTAGTTTCAAAGCAAGGAATAGGCTATTTAATAGTTTACGGCGGGCAAGTGTTTAGGCTAGATTTAGTTATGGCTAGCACCATAGTTCTGTGCGCCTTAGCAGGGTTTATGTACGCAATCGTTGCCTTAATTGAAAAACGGCTTGTAAATAAAAGATAAGCGATGGCATAGCCATCGCTTTTTAATATAAATATTCTTTAATTTCCTTAATCTTTTTAAGATTTGCTTGAAAGTATTTTGCATACTCTCGCCTTGAAACTATTTTCGATATAGACGATAGTTCATACATAACTGCAGATAGCGCCTTTACGTCTGTAATTTTTAAAAGTAGGCCTTTTTCTTTTAGTTGGTTATAAATATTTTCTGCCGACTCTTTAAGTGGAAATAAATCTTTTTCGGCGTGAGCAAGTTTTGCAAATGCGTAAGAATACGCTTCTAAAAAGGCGTGTGAGTTTTCACCTTCGAAATTAGCCTTATATAGCCTAATTTTCATAAACACGTTTGAAAAGGCTACGGGAAGTTCTTCATCAAGCCCGTCAGCAACCAAAAAGCCTATTATTCCCGACTTTATTCTATCGTAAACGTCTAACTTAATAAGGGCGTTTTTAAGCGTTTTAACAGCCGTTTCGGTCGACAGTTCCGAAAGCAAGGTAACAACGCTTGATTGAAGTTCGTAAATGCCCGAATAAAAGGCGTAATGGGCAAGCGTTTGAATATCTTTTTCAAGGTTTTGCTTTTCTTCTTGCGTTGCGCCTAAAAGTTCGGTGGCGCGTTTTAAAAAGGTTTTTCTAACCTTTTGTGGCACGTCGAAACTATATTCTAATTTTTTATAGTCAGGCTTTTTATTTACTGCCTTTTCTGCTATTTGATAATAGTAATAATGTATAGGCGAACGAGTTATTTGATAGCACTTTTTAAAGAGATTTTCGGCGTTTTCATAGTAGCCTAAATTATAATTTGCTATACCAACCAAATGCAAAATGGGGGTGTCGTATGCATTTTTAACAAGGTACGTTTTGCCAAGATTTTTTACTAGTTCGTTTTCGCCTCTTTCGCAAGCAACCATTATTACCTTGTGAACGTCTTCTTGAAGTTGCAAGTCTGCATCTCTTAAAAGATTAAAAAAGTAACTAGCCCTATCGTCGCTACCAAGCGCGTTGTACATAGAAACGGCGTTACACCAAACCGAAACGTTTTCAGGCTCTATATCGTGCGCTTTTTCAATAAGTTCGGTTGCGTATTTCGGCTCGCCTTTTAAAAAGTAGCAAACGGAAACGCTTATTAGTTTTTGAACGTAAAAGCGTGAGTTTTCGGGAATTATAGAAAGGCTTTCAATAGCCTTATCGTAGTAGCCAACCTTAATATAACCATCGCAAATCTTTAAAAGGTTAGAAAAATCGGCTTTATCAAAGGGGTATGCAAGTTTATAGTTGTTTTTTGGGTCTAACGCCTCGTCGTAAAACTCTAAAGTAACGTTAGAATATTCAAAAACTGCTTTTTTATTTGCCCTTAACTGCTTGTTAAAATACATTCCCGCAAGGTCGGTTTCGCCCATTTTGTAAAAACACGCACCTAGCCCGTTATAAGCCCTTGCATACGAGCGCTCGTCTTGTTGAACGGATAAAAACTTTATCCACTCGTCGGCAGAAGCGTCGTACTTTTGCATATCGTAATAAACCTTTGCACGTTTTAAAGAAAGTTCACTCTCGCCCATACCGTTTTTTTGCATACGGTCGGTTATGAGTAATGCGCCGAGCAAATCGCCTTTTTTAAGTTTTTGTTTGTATAGCGCTTCTAGCGTAGTACTAGAAAAGTCGGCGCTTAAAATATCAGCCATTTATAATTCCTAAAAGTTTATCTACGTCGTCTTTATTATAAACGTACGTTTTATCACAATATTCGCACTCTACCCTAATTTCGCCTTGTTCGCGCAAGATGTCGTAAAGTTCTTCTTTACCGAGTGCTACCATCATAGAGTTAATGTACTTTTTACTGCAAACGCATTTGTAGCGTGGTTTTCTTTCGCTGAATTCTACGCCTGCAAAATGAAGTTCACAAATGCCTTTTGCACCTATTTTTTTAATTAGCGAACTAATATCGGTATAACCTAAAATAATTTCTTCGGCTTTTTTAGCCGTTTCGTAATCGCAACCTGGTAGCGCCTGCATAATAACGCCACCTGCGCCCAAGCACTTACCTTTTGCGCTAGTTAAAACGCCAAGCGCCATTGCAGTTGGCTCTTGCTCGGAAACGGTGTAGTAATATGCAAAATCTTCGGCAAGTTCGCCACTAACTAGTTCACACGAACCCGAATAGGGCTCTTTAAGCCCCATATTTCTAACAACGGTAATTCTACCCTTTCCTACAAGACCTTTAACGTCTAACTTGCCCTTTTCGTTTAAGGGAAGATTAACGCTTGGATTTTCAACGTAACCGCGAACGCTTAAATTACTATCTGCGCTAACGATAATTTGACCACCGGGCCCGTCACCTGAAATGGTAACTGAAAGCCTATCGCTTTTGTTTTTGAGATTAGACGCCATAAATAAAGAAGCCGTCATCGCTCTGCCGAGCGCCGCCGAAGTTAACGGCGTTAACCCGTGATATTTAATTGCCTTATTTACTATTTGAGTACTCTCTATAACGGTAAGCGAAATCTTTCCGTCAAAGAGTAAAGTTTTATAAATTGCATCCATATTATTTAGTTGCTATAAATAGCATTTTTTGTGAAGTTTTAGTTAACGGGTTGCCGTTTTCATCGGTAACGGTAAAGTTAGTAAATCCAACCGTTTTTAAAATATTTTCAATATCTTCTTTCTCGTGAGCGTACTGCGATTGTTGTTCGGTGAAACGCTTGTAAACTTCGCCTTCTTTTTTGAAAAACGAAATTGTTATATCAAGCCTTGAACTATCTGATATAAACTCTGAAAGCCAAATGTAAGAAAGTTCTTCGCCGTCGTCGCCAAACATATTTTTTGCAAGCACTTCTTTAAGTTTATAAGGAGTTGAAACGTCGAACATTAAAACACCGTTGTTTTTTAAACTATCGTAGCAGTTTTTAATAGCCTTTTTAAGCCCGGTTATAGGAACGTAATTAAACCCGTCGTTAACGGCGGTGATAAAACCTTGCTTTTCTTTCAACTTAAAGTTTTTAAAGTCGCCAACGAAATATTTAATATTAAGTTTTTCATTTCTCGTAGTTTCTTCTGCAACGGCAAGCATATCGGGGCTAATATCAACGCCCACTACGCTATAGCCAAGCGCTTTAACCTTTCTTGTGAAAAGCCCCGTTCCACAAGCAAAGTCTATGCCAAATGGTTCGGGGTTTTTACTTTTTAAAGTTTTTGCAAGAAAGTCAAGCCAAGATGAATATGCGTCGTCGCATATTATACCGTTATAAAACTGCGAGAGAGTTTTATACTCTACGCTCATATTATTTACCTTTCTTTTTGTATTTTACGGGTTTTTGCTTTTTTGAAACGGAAGTTTCAGTTTTAGCGGGCTCGCTATCGCTCATAAACTCGTCGATAGCGCTTTCTGCGCTTTCATCTACGGAGTGTTCAAGGGCGTAACGGTCGCTATCTTCAATCATTTTACGTTTGCTTTCAAGCAAGCGCTCTAAATCTTTTCTAGAATAACTTTCAGGTAACGTTTCAATAACCACGTCGTCGTCCGTGATAGGTTTAACGGCACGGCTAGACAACGTATTTTTACGGTAAACGAAATCTTCAGGCTTATCGCTTTCAACGTTCTTCTTGTAAATACCACGGTACTTTTTAGCGCCCGGCACAAAGTCGTTAACGAACTCGTCGAACGTCCATTGAGAATAGTTGGTCCAAACGAGCATAAATATTGAAAGACTTATAAAGATTATAAGCGCCGCGCCAAGCGTAAATAGTATGTTAGAAACGTCGAACAATAAAAGTGCGAACGGTGCTAAACCTAAAATTATAAAGAAGGCGTTTATAGGAAGTAAGCCAACGCCTAAAATAAGCGAGTTTCTAATAATTCCAAAAAGCGAAAGTTTATAAGTTACGCCTACTGTTAAAGTGTATAGATAAACGCAAACGAACAAGGCAAGCGCAATATAATCAAATATTTTAATTATAGTAAATAACCAAGAAAGGTTTGACTGTATTACAATTTGAACGTCGCATAGATTTATCGTTAAAATGGTAAGCCCTGCAATAAATACGAAAAGTAAAGTTGAAAGCAAGGTGTTTTTATAGTTCTTTTTAACGCCACTCCAAAAGTCAGACGCAACGAAAACGCCTTCGGTCCAAACCATATTTCTTAAAACGTAAAAACCGCCCGCTAAACCAATTGAAACGTAAAACGATAAAACGATTAAAATTAAAAAGAAAATCATGTTTGAATTAAGGTCGATTTGCTCTGCCGTGCCAAGAATAATGTTTGGGTGAACGGCAGGATAGCCTATACCCATATTTTGCGAGAACGACGAGTTTGCAGACTGCGCCTCTATAAGCATAGTTCTAAATATTAAAAGTGCAAACACCGGAAATACGAATAAAAACGTTAAGAGATTTATTTTTACTAACTTTCCAAAGTTGGTGGTAAGCAAATCCCACCCAAGCGACCATCTGCTTGTGGGTAAAGTTTTTCTTGCGTAATCTTCACTGCGTTCGGGGCCTTCTACTAACCTAGTAAAAAAGCCGTTCTTCTTTTTAGCCATAGTTAACCTTTTAGAGTAATTTTTAATATATTACTTATATAATATACTGTTTGGCATTTTTTTTCAATCGTTTTGGGTTATATTTTTACTTTTTCAACTGTTTAACACTTTTTAGGAGCGTTTATGAGCAATTTTTGTAAAAACGAAAGCTGTCCCGTTAAAAAAGGCGCTACTACTTTTTTCGTGCACAATTGTTTATATGCCGAAAAATGCATTTTAACATACAAAGAACAACTAAAAAACAACAAGAAAAAAAAATCAAAAGGTGTTGACAAAGCCAACTAATAAGATATAATAATCTTATTAAAGTTAAGGAGCAACTTATGAAAGTTATTAAACACGCTAGCACCTATATTAACGTTGGCAAAAAAGGGCACTTTTTCCTTTCTACTGAAAACAGTAACTTAAACGATTTTGAGTTTGGTTATATAAACTCTAACGTTGGCTTTAACTGCGATTACGAAACCAACTACAAAGGGCTTTTAGTTATGCCAACTAATAACTTTTTTGAGTTTAACTGCTTTACTGAAACTGAAAACGGATTCAGCGTTAATTATTTAAACGATACCTACCCCGCAAGCATTACCGAAAACGTTTCGCTTATAAACGGGCTTAACGTTTTAACGCAAAACGTAACAGTTAAAAACGTTGGGGACAAGCCTTTTACACTTAACAAACTTTCAGCAGGAAACGCCTTGGCTATAGGTATTGAAGGCACGCCTTGGCACATAACTGATAGGTTTACCGTTTACTACGCCCTTAACCGTATGCAAGGCGAAGGTCAATGGCAAAAAAAGTCGCTTAAAGAACTTGATTTATTCCCCGCATCTACTCACCCGTGGGAAGAATCGCTTTTTAGGCTTCAATCGCTTGGCTCGTGGAGCACGGGGCTTTATTATCCTTTAATTATTATTGAAGATAAAGAGCGTAACGAGTGCTGGTTCTTCGAGCGTGAAGGTGGCGAAGCGTGGTATATGGAAATTAGCGTATACGGCGGTTATACGGGGCAATTTATAAACGTTAGTATGGGTGGAGCAGACGAGAAAACGCTTTGGAATAAAGAGCTTTTACCCGGCGAATCTTACACTACGACAAACTGTTTTTACGGTGTTGTAAAAGGTGGTTTTGAAGAAGCCGTTAAAGAACTTACTAAATACAAGCGCAAAACCAACCTTACTTCTTGCGATATAATTCCTACGTTTAACGACTTTATGTGTTCGCTTTGGTGCCAGCAACGCGAAGATAGAAACAAGGCGTTAATTGACGCGTGCTATGAAGTTGGCGTTAAGCGCTACGTTATGGACGCAGGTTGGGCAGTTGAAGGAACTTGGGAGCCACTAGATAGTGAAAAGTTCCCCACTATGAAACTAAAAGGACTTATTGATTACGCAAAAAGTTTAGGCATTGAGTTCGGCGTTTGGTTCGAGTTTGAAAAAACTAATTATAAAGAAAACGAAGTTGCGCTTGCAAACGGCGTTAACGACTACCTTCTTTCTAAAAACGGTATGGTTTTATCGCCACACTCGCCCAAACTTAATATGCGTTGTAAATGGGGTACCGACCGACTACTTGAAAAGATTAGAAAACTTTACGACATGGGCGTAAGGTATATTAAAAACGACCACAACAACGAAGATAGGTACGGCATATCAATGTACGATAACGAAAGCCCAAGTGAAGGAACAAGGCGCAACTCGCTTGCCTATTACGAGTTTATTGAAAGGGTTAAAAAAGAGTTTCCCGACTTAATTATTGAACACTGTGCTGCAGGTGGCCACCGCTCTGACCACGGAACGCTTAAACACTTCTTCTTCCAGTCGTCGTCAGACCAAGAAGATTACAGGTTAATTCCTTCGGTTGCACAGGGCATTTTAGGCTATTTAGCGCCCGAAAAAATGCTTGTTTGGTCTTGCCCCTATCCTATGATATATAACGTTCATTATAACGATTTAGCGCTTACTGATAAAGAGTATAAAGAGTTAAGTAGTGGCAGAGAAACGGTGTTTAATATGGTTAGTTCTATGCTTGGCTTTATTTACCTTTCAGGTAGACCCGACCTTGCCGATAAATTAAACAAAACGCTTATTAAAGAAGCGTTTGACGTTTATATGACTTACGCTAGTACTTTATGCGAGCGCTACCCTATATTCCCTTGTGGAACTAAAAATATGGACGATAAAACCTTTAACGCCGTTGGTTTACAACGTGAAAAGGACACCGTTATGGCGCTTTGGGCTTTAGAAAATACGCAATTTGAACTTGACCTTAGTAAATACGGCTTTAAGTCGTTTGAAGTGATTTACCCACTTTCCGTTACTAACGCAAAACTAGATTTTGACGGAAAAACTTTAAAAGCCGAGTTTAAAGAAAAGTATTCTGCGTGCCTTATAAAACTTAAATAAAAAAAACGGAGCAACTGCTCCGTTTTTTAATTAGAGTTAAGAAGTATTTTATTCTTTTTACAATCTTCAAGTATTTTCTTTCTGCCAACCGTAAAGTAAACTATTATTAGCGAAATTGAAACTATTATCCAACTTATAGGATAAGATAGTAATAGCGTTTGATAGGTGTGAAAACTAGGAATACTAAAAATTGTAAACACCCATAATATTCTAACGCCACATATGCCTATAACGTTTATAAGCATAGGCGCTAAAGAGAAACCTGCTCCCCTTAAAATGCCCGTTAACGCCTCTAACATACCACATATGTAGTAGTTAAACGCTATTCCTTTGAGCCTTTGCATACCAAACTCTATGGTGGTAGCCTCTAAAGTAGCGTCCACTTCAGATATATATAGTTTTAAAAGCGGTTTTCCTAAAAAATATGTGCTCATTCCTAAAACCAGGCCGATAAGCATTGCTAATACGGGAGCAATTATAACCGACTTTTTAGCCCTTTCACTTTCGCCTGCGCCTATGTTTTGCGCAACGAATGAAAGCGAAGCGTGGTTAATTGCGTTCATACTAGTATAAGTAAAACTATCAATACTTGAGCCTGCCGAGTTTCCGTTAACTACTAATTCGCCAAACCCGTTAACCGAAGTTTGAATAATAGTGTTAGATAGTGAAAACATCATACTTTGTATTCCTGCGGGAACGCCTATTTTTATAATATCAATTAGTTTAGACTTCGTTATTTTTAAGTTTTTAATAGAAAGTTTAAGCGAGCCTTCTAGTTTTGAAAGGTATATAAGTATAATTACCGCCGCAACTGTTTGAGAAATTACGGTTGCGATTGCAACGCCATCAACGCTCATTTTAAATATCGAAACGAATAAAACGTTAAGCAAAACGTTTATTATACCCGCAATAAACAAGAACAGAAGTGGCCTTTTAGTATCGCCAACAGCCCTTAAAATAGCGCTACCAAAGTTATAAACCATAGTTGATATAATTCCACCAAAGTATATGCGAAGATAAACGGTTGAAAGCGGAAGGTGTTCAGGTTGCGTATCCATAAGGCTTAATAAAAACGGCGTGGCAAAAACGCCTATCACCGTTAAAACTAGCCCCGATATAACGCTTAAAAGTATTGCCGTGTGAATAGTTTGGTTTAAATCGTTTTCTTGCTTAGAGCCGAAATATCTTGCAATTAAAACGGTTGCTCCTACCGAAAAACCCATAAAAAAGTTTACGAAAACGTGAATAAGCGAAGAAGTTGCGCCTATTGCACCAACGGCTGTTGAAGAATCTTTAGAAAACTGACCGACTATTATCATATCGGCGGCGTTAAAAAGCATTTGCAAAATGCCCGAAAGAGCAAACGGTAACGCAAAGGTTATAAGGTTTTTTACAATTGAACCTTTGGTCATATCAACTACTGATTTGCTATTTCTAACGCCTGAAACCATTTTCTTTTCTCCTTCGTAGATATTTTACTACCATACGATTTTAAGGTCAACTTTTTAACTAGTTAAAAATTAAAAAAGCAAGGATTTCTCCTTGCTTTTTTTAGTTAATCGTTTCAACGTGAATAACGTATTCTAGGTTTTTAAGAACTTCAATAATTTCGTTGTGGGTTTTGCATTTTTTAAGTTCACCGTCAACGATAGTTAAACTTATTGAGTAAACGCCAAGCCCAGAGTTTGCGTACGCAGGGTTAATTTCGATATCATCTATTTTAAGCCCTAATTTTCTTATAGTTGCAGTGAACTCTGAAAGGTAGTTTTTGCCCTTTAACTCTATTGATATTTCTAAATGGTTAGAACGGATTTTGAAGTATTCTTCAATTCTTGTAAAGAGCGCAAGGCATACAAAGTATAAAAGGAAACTTACTATTGCTATCGTGTAGTGGCCAAAACCTATAAATATAGAAACCATTGCCATACACCAAAGCGCAACCGACGTTGTTAAACCTTTAAGTTGATTTCTTGAACTAAATAGTATGGTGTTTGAACTGAGTATTGCAATACCTATAACGGTTGCCGCCGTTACGAACGAAAATTGAACTTTATATTCAATTAAAATATATTCGTCGCACATTGCCGCAAGTGATGATACTATTGAAACGAGAATAAAGGTGCGAAGACCTGCAGCGTGGCGTTTCGTTGCCCTTTCAAGACCTATAATGGTTGCTAAAATAAAAGCCAAACCTATTTTTAAAACTACGGCGCCAAGGTTAAGACCCGTTGACCACTCGCCTAAAAGGTTAGATATAATATCTTCGTACATAATTATCTCCTATTTTTAAACTTATTTTTGTTATAGTCTATATACTCGCTTTCAAGTTCCATAAACGCTGCTTCGTTTTCAGAACGGTAATAATTGCTAGCGTCAATCTCATCTTTAATAGCGTTTAATTTTTTAGTAAGAAGTTCACGCCTTTTTTCAATGCTATCGTCTGGTAAAACAACCGTTGGTTCGCTTTCGTAACTGCCAGATTTTCTAAGCGCAAAGTCAGCAAGAACGGGGCCGAATATTTCGCATATTAAACCAACCGATATAATAATAGTTTGAACAACGCTACCGTCAGTTCCACTTAAACTACGCGATGCAAGTTCACTTAAACCTATTGCTATTCCCGCTTGTGGAATAAGCGCTAAACCGAAAAAGTTGCAGGTTTTTGCAGGTTTTTTAACCATTTTACAACCTAAAAACGTTCCTAAATACTTTCCGCCCGTTTGAACTAAAATGTAAATTAAACAAACGGCTATAAGTGGCAAATAGGTTACGCTTTCGCTTGAAAATAGCGCGTCGATATTAAAAGTTAAACCCGATTTTACAAAGTAAATGAGTAGTATCGGCGGGCTAAAATAACGAATTTGCTTAAACAGTTTTTCATCGCCTGATACGTTAACGTAAACAGAGCCCATAACGATGCAAGCAAGTAATGGCGAAACGCCAAGCGCCGAGCCGAACCCGCAAAGCAAGAAAAGTAGCGCAATAGAAACTATAAGTCTATTATCGTTAGAACGCTTTGCCGTCATTAAAAGTTTTAAAACGTAGCCCGATACTGCGCCGAGTGCTATCATAACAAGGTTTAACCCAACTGGCAATAAAACTTCTTCAACGTTAAGCGAGCCAAGCGATATTCCCGTTGCAATAGAAACTGCGATACTAAACGCAATAAGCCCTAATATATCGCCAGACGCTATAACCGATAAAAGATTATCTACAAAGTCGCCCCCGGCGTTTTTTTGCCTTATAGTCATAGCCGTTGAAACGGGTGAAACTACGAAAGAAATTGATGCGAGTACGATTGACACGGGAAGTGAAAGATTAAACACGAAATATGTAAGAACGAAAATTAAAACCGACGTTACGGCAATTTCCATAAGCGTTATAATTGCAACGCTCTTAAAGTTTTTCTTAACTATTCCTATTTTAAAGAACTCGCCTATTCCAAACGATATAAACGCAAGCGCAATATCGCTAATAAAGCCCATACCAGAAACTACTTGGGTGGGAATTAAATCTAAACAATACGGACCTATTATTATACCGGTTGCTACGTACGCAGTTACGTTAGGAAGTTTTAATAGTTTCGTAATGCGCGTGGCGAAAAACCCTAAAAATAGTATTAGGGACACCGATATAATTATTACGGCAACTTGGTTGCCTTGTAAATGCTCGTAAAGTTTATCTAACATTTTATTCTACCGTTTTAGCAGATATTATATTTGCTCCAAACACGTTTTCAATTATAACATCGCCCGTTTTTACGGGTGCTTTGCAACAAGCGCCGTTTATAACTTTCATTACCGAAAACATATCTTTTTTGCTAACGGGTCTATCCGTTTTAACGGGTAACACGCCACCACAAGAAAGTTTAACGGTTGAGGTTACAACCCTTTTCGGGTCGAAAACTTCGTTTTCGGCGTACATTTTACCACGCGCGCAAGTGTTGCCTTCAACGCCTATTACCTTGTTATCTTCAAGAAGAACGGTAATTCTGCAACCCATAGGGCATTCTACGCAAGTTAATTCTTTTTTCATTCCGTTTCCCCCTCTACCGATACGGTAATTTTGCCGTTTAAGCCTTTTAATTTATCGCCGAGTAAAAGTAGCGTTTCCATTTCGCCAGGAACGGCAATTTTCTTCTTTCTAGAAATAATTACTTCGCCGTTGCACTCTGCTTTTACCGTGCAGTTTTTAATAACTTTTGAAACCCTGAAGAACGCTTTGACGTTGCCACCTGCGTTTTTATTGATTTTTTGGGGTAAAACGTAGGTAACGTTTGCACCGCAGTCCGTTTCAATAACTTCTTTCTCGGTTGCGCCGTTTAATACGTATTCCGCCGCCGATTTACCTGCAATTTCCGCTTCTTCAGAAACGAAGTCAACAAGGTCGTGAACTTGTAAAACGTTACCGCAAGCAAATATACCGTCAACGCTAGTTTCACGGTTTTCATATACTATTGCGCCTTTTGTTCTTGGCGATAAGTTAACGCCCGCAGTTTTTGAAAGTTCGTTTTCGGGTATTAAACCTACCGAGAATAAAACGGTATCGCAATCGAAGTGCTTTTCAGTTCCTTTAATAGGCTTTTTGTTAGCGTCAACTTGCGCTATCGTAACGCCTTGAACTCTTTCTTTACCTTCGATGTTTACTATCGTGTGGTTAAGATATAAAGGAATATCAAAATCGTCTAAACATTGAACGATGTTACGTTTTAATCCCGACGAGTGTGGCATAATTTCGCAAACGGCGTGAACTTTAGCGCCTTCAAGCGTCATACGCCTTGCCATTATTAAACCTATATCGCCCGAGCCTAAAATTACAACGCTACGCCCCGGCATATAGCCTAAAATATTAACGTATTTTTGCGCAGTTCCCGCAGAGTAAACGCCTGCCGGGCGAGTGCCTGCAACGTTGAGTGCGCCACGGCTTCTTTCACGGCAACCCATTGATAAAACTACCGCTTTGCCTTCGACTGTAAACACGCCGTTTTCTGCGCTTATTGCAGTTACTTTTTTATCGTTAGAAACGGAAAGAACGGTTGTCTCGGTAAGGTACTCTATACCCCTTTCCTTAACGCCAACTATAAACCTTTCGGCATATTCTGGGCCCGTTAAACTTTCTTTAAACCTAGCAAGTCCAAAACCGTTGTGAATACACTGGTTAAGTATTCCGCCAAGTTGCGCTTCTCTTTCTAAAATTAAAATACTCTTAACACCGTTATCGTATGCCGATATAGCCGCTGCAAGACCTGCAGGACCACCGCCTATTATAATAATATCGTAATTTCTCATTTGGTTTTACCTACTAAAAGATTTGAGTTTTTACCGTTTTTGGTTATCGTTTCAAAAGGAACGTTTAATTCCCTTGCAAGTATTTCTGCAACATGGGGTTGGCAGAAACCACCTTGACATCTACCCATACCCGCTCTAACTCTGCGCTTAACAGCATCAACGCTAGTGGCTTTTGGGTTTTCGTTTATAGCCCTAACTATTTCGCCTTCGGTAATTTCTTCGCAACGGCAAACTATTTTACCATAGCGCTTGTCTTTTTTAATGATTTCGTTCTTTTCTTCTATAGTTAAGTTTTTAAAGAAGTAGTCGGGTTTACGAACGCCGTTAAAGTTTTTGTTTGCGTTAAGACTTAAATGCTTTGAAACAAGTTCTTCTACGGTGTATTTTGCTATTGCAGGTGCCGACGTAAGACCCGGCGATTCAATGCCCGCAAGGTTTATAAGACCGTTTACAACGGGACTATTTTCAATAATAAAGTCGTGCCTATCGCAATACGCTCTAACACCTGCAAACGACGTAATGGTGTTGTAGTGTGGAACGTTTTTGCACATTTCGTTGGCAGTTTTAGTAACGAACGCTAAACCATCTTGCGAAGTGTATGTTTCACCGTCGTCAACTTCTTCTGCGGTAGGTCCTAATAAAATATTGCCATCAACCGTTTGTGTTACAAGTATTCCCTTACCTTTTTTAGTGGGAGTTTTAAATATGGTGTGCGAAACAAAATTACCGCTTTCACGGTCAAGTAAAACGTATTCACCCTTTCTTCCACCAACTTTAAAGGTGTTATCGCCTGCAAGCGAGGCAACCTTTCCGCTACCTAAACCTGCGGCGTTAATAATTACTTTTGCATTTAACTCTCTACCGTCGGTTGCAGTTACTTTAAAACCGTTTTCAAGTTTTTCAATATTTGCAACTTCAAAGTCTACATAAAGTTCGGCGCCGTTATCCATAGCGTTGCCGATAGAAGCAATAGTTAAATCGTAAGGGCAAACTATTGCGCCCGTTTTTGCGTGGAGCGCACCAAGTGCGTTATCTGCAATATTTGGCTCTAACGCTTTAAGTTCGCTTTCACCTATAATTTCTAAACTTTCAACGCCGTTTTTTTCACCACGAACTTTAAGTTCTTTAAGCGTTTCAAGGTCTTCTTCGCTAAACGCAACTACGAGCGAGCCGTTAACCCTGTATTTAACGCCAAGTTCGCTTGCGTAATCTTTCATCATTTTACTGCCTAAAACGTTGAACTTTGCTTTTAGCGAGCCTTCTTTAGCGTCATACCCGGCGTGGACTATGCCACTATTTGCCTTGCTTTGACCCATAGCAACGTCGCTCTCTTTTTCTACCATACAAACTTTTAATTCGTACTTAGTAAGTTCTCTTAACACGGTTGCGCCTATAACGCCACCGCCTACAACTAAAACGTCAAACATAATTCACCTATCTATTGACAAAGTATTATAGTTATATTATAATACAAATAATCAAATAATCAATATTATTTTTAAAAATAGTCAAAAATGGCGCAAAAAATGACTTTTGAGCATATTTCACTGCTCATTTGAGCAAAAAGGAGTAGTATGAGTGAGCATCAAGAAAAAGAAATAATGTCGTATATTCAAGAAAGGCAATTTGCAACCGTTTCGCAAATTGCAAGTGACCTTTACGTTTCACCTTCAACGGTAAGGCGAAAACTTGCAAAACTTCAACGTTCGGGGTTTATAACTAGAACTCGTGGCGGGGCTAAAATTAACGATAGCAGTAACCTACTTCCTAGTTTTTCGTTTAGAACGCACCAAAATAGCCTTGAAAAGAAAAAAATTGCAATGTCGGCAACGCAACTTATTAAAAACGGCGACGTTATTTTTTTAGATGGCTCTACTTCGGCTTTCTTTATAGCCGAATACCTTTCGGGGTTTAAAGATATTAAGGTTATAACTAATGGGCTTGATACCCTTTCACTTCTTGCTAAAAACGGCATCGACGCATACTCTACGGGTGGTTGGCTACTTAAATCGAGCAATTCTGCGCTCGTTGGCGAACACGCAATAAATATGATAAACCGTTTCCACGCCGACGTTACATTTTTCTCGGCGGCATCGGTTACCAACGACGGTAGAATATACGACATTTTTGAAGAAGAAAACCCCGTTAGGCTTGCAATGTTTAAAAACTCATCTAAAATTGTGTTTTTAAGCGATAGCACCAAGTACGGCAAAGTTTCGCCCTACTATATTTGCGATATATCTAACGTTGACTATATCGTTTCAGATATAGATATATCTAAAAAGTTTAACTCGGGCATTAAACTACCCGAAATAGTTTACTAAACAAAAAACTCTCACGAGCGTGAGAGTTTTTTTGTTTTATTTTGTAAAGTCCCATTCCTTTTCGCGCTTAAGGGTTTCAAATTGTTTGGTTGAAAGTTTCCAGTCGTCGCCTTCACGGAACTTTTTATTAAACTTTTTAGTAAGCAAGCCCTTTTCTTCAAGGTGAACGTAGCAAGCCCTATCGCACGCCCTACCGCAAATTGAAGAACGGTAGTTGTGTTTTGCGGGGGGATAGAAATAAGTGCTATCCATTATATCTTTTGCCTTTTGAACGTCCATCTCTGCGGTGCCGTTTATAATATCAAGCCTATCTTCAAACTCTAAATAAGCATCGGGTGGCATAAACGGGTTTTTACTACCGTTTGCACCGTTATAGTATACCGAGCAACGCCAAGTATCTAAATTACCGTCTTTTTTAATTGCTCTGCCCGGGCACGCTTCTATACACTTTCCACACCTATCGCAAAGCGACGGGGTTTTAAGTGGCGAAGGCTCGATTTCAGCATCGGTTAAAATAAAAACGTAACGAATAAACGGGCCGTATTCTTCGGTTAAAAGGCTATTTATCATACTGCGTTCGCCAAGACCGCATTTTACTGCGCACTCTAAAAAATCAATTTGGTTTTCAATTTTAACACCACGGTAAATATCGCCGTAATCAACTTCGGGGTTGGTTGAGTTTTCCTCGTTCATAATAAGTTGATTTCTTCTTTGCGGAATTGCAGTAAAGCCTTCGCTTTCAATAAGGTTAGAAACGGTTAAAAGCGCAAGTGGCATTACCGTTTCTTCTAGGTTTTCAACGCCCATTGTGGTGTATTGATAATAGGTTGAACCTTCTTCAATACCACGGTATATTCCACGAAGAACCCTAAAACCTAAACCTACAACCGTTTTAACGGTTGGCATTACTTTGAAAATGGCGTTATTGCTATCAAAACGGCTAGCAGGAGCAAAGCCAACTAGGTCGGCATCGTAGCGTTTAGCAAGTTCTATTATTCTATTTCTCATAATTTGCCACTCTCCTTTAAGTGCTTGTTGCAAACGCTTTCGCACGACCTTGCGCATAAACAAGGAACGTAACCGAAGTGTGCTTCCGGCAAGAACTTAAGTTCAGGATAAATTGCTTGTGCACTTTCTTTATCAAACTTCTTTTCCCCGTTTAAAATGGCTTCGCGTTCGGGGTTATTCTTTAAAAACTCATCAGTTATAAACGGGTTTGATTTGTGAGCGCCACGATAGTAAACCGAGCATTGCCAACTATCTACGCCACTACTTGAAATTGCGTTACCAGGGCAAGCGTTTAAGCACTTTCCACACTTGTCGCAAAGGCTTTCGGTAAAAGGCTTATCGTAATCTAATTCCATATCGGTAATTATGTAAACAAAGCGCATTTGAGTTCCGTATTTAGGAACTATAACTTTGCCGTGCATACCTTCTTTGCCAAGCCCGCAAACTTCTGCAGCCTTGTTGGGGTTTATAATAACGTCGGGAACGGCTTTATCAGGGCTAACTGCGCTTGCAAATTGAAGTTGATATATTTTAGCAACTTCGGGGTTGGTAGTTTCGTCACCTTTAATTTTAAAGCCTGGAATTGACCTTTGCAAACAAGCGTCGTACCCTTCGTCTTCAATGAGCCTGCCCATTTTTAAAAGGAATATTTCGGCAAACACTTCGTCTATATACTTAACGCCAAGGTTAACGTAGTTAAAGTATTGACGCTTATCGTCCATAGCGTTATAAAGTCCGTTTGGTATTTTAATACCAAAACCTATAATTGATTTTGCTTTTGGGAGTATTGAAAACGGATTTCTTTGTATAGGCTCGTTGCGCATAAGTTCAACGTTACCTATACCACAAACGGTTGCGCCGTATTCAATTGCTTTTTGTTTAATGAATTCGCTAGTCATAACCACTCCTATCTATCCATTTTCCACGCTTTTTTTTCACGCAAAGGTTGTTTAAATCTGCCGTGCATAGAACCACCTTTCTTTTCAAGCATACTTACGCACGCCCTTATGCAACCACCACATTTTGCCATATTGTAACCAACCCAACTTGGGAAGTATTTTTCAAGCGCAGTGTAAACCTTAATAACTTCTTGCTCGTTCGCTTCGCTAGTTACGCCTTCTAAAAGGTCGAGCATACCGTTTTCGTTTTTATCGAAAACTTCTTTGGGAACGAAGGGATTGTAATATCTACCACCGTGAGTGTAGAACGCATAGCAACGCCACATATCTATATCGCCCCACTCGCATATTTTACCCGCTAAATTAACGGTTATAGTTTTACCCGAGTTAACGGCGGGTATGCAGTGACCGGGGCACTCTCTTACGCAAGCGCCACACTTACGGCAAAGTGGCTCGCCACTATACATTTCGTCGTATTCAAGTTCAGCGTCGGTAAATATAAAGGCTACCCTTTGAAGTGGACCGAACTCCGGCGTTAAAAGCATTTTACTCCAACCTATTTCGCCAAGACCACAAGCAACTGCCGCTAAACGGAATTGAAACTGTAAATCGGGTGGAACTTTATTTTCGCCAACTTCTCTTGTAAACTGAACGCTTCTGTGGTGCGCCGTTTTATCTTTTGCGTGTTGGCTAACTTCAATTTGTTCTTCTGGAGATAATGAGTTTCCAGGGCTACCGTCCATATCGGAAACAACGCCACGAGCACCCGTGTTGCGATAAACTACTGCTTCATAGCCTTCGTCTTCAATAACCCTACCAACGTGATGAAGTACTGCAGGAGCGTATATTTCGTTAATTCCACCGTAAGCCATTGAAGGATATTGATAAAATTGCGTTCCTTCTTCAATACCACGTTGAACGCCTCTTGGTATTCTAAACGCAAACGCTATAACGCTTTTTGCACCTGGGAATAAATACCTTGGGTCCATTTCCTTAGGCGCGCCCTCAAAGCGTGACATAGGCGCAATACCACACTTGTCTGCCCCTGCTTCGTAAGCCGCTTTTTTAATCATTTCACTGGTTAACATTTTTTCTCCTTTAAAACAAAGTTTTATAAGTAATTTATACTACCGTATTGACTATAACACATTTTAATGCTATAATCTATAAAAAATCACACAAAAAATATAACAAATCAAACATTTATAGTTATGGAACTTTTTGAACTTAACCCACATATACGCTACGCGCGTGTACATAAAAGTGCTTTTAATTACCGTAAAGATATAAGCGTTTGCTACGATTGCCGTTTATTTTACTTTGAAACGGCTAGCGGGAGAATTACTATTAACGGCGTAAAATATAACGTTTCGAGTGGAACTGCCGTTTACGTTCCACCCGCGCAAGAATACCGATTTGACGTTACTTTTGACAGTGACACAAAAATTATTATTTTAGACTTTGATTTGGTTACCACCTTTTCACATTTAACAAGTTCAATAGGCACTGCAACGCCCACTACTTTTGATAAAAATCGTATGCCTTCTTACCCTATTCCAAGTGAGTTAAGCAAGCCTATCGTTAAGTTTTTACCAAACGTTGCAAGTAACCTTAACGCATGCGCCGAAAACTTTGTTTTTAAAGACGGGCCGTATAAAGAACGCTCTTCTGCACTACTTAAACTGTGCCTTTTAGAACTTGTTGCGCCACTTGAAATATCTGCACGCTCTGCGCTTTGCAAAAAGGTGGTTGAATACGTTTCTAAAAACTATAAAATATCAACGCTAACTAACGAAGAAATTGCAAGTGCTTTTAACTATCACCCCTATCACCTTAACAGAATTATTAAGCAAGAAACGGGAAAAAGCCTTAAAAATTACATTACTTATTATAGGCTTCAACTTGCTAAAAACTTGCTTTTAACAACGACAAGTAACGTTAGCCAAATTGCAAGTGAAGTGGGCTTTTGCACACCCGCCTATTTTATTAAAACTTTCCGTGAAAAAATAGGTTTAACCCCTAAAGAATATAGAAGGCTTCAACGCCATACCGAAATATAAAAAACTCTCGCTTTTCGCGAGAGTTTTTTTTGTTCACGCAAAATACTTGTAAAAACAATTTACATATGTTATAATAATTATGCCAAACGAACTTAATATTATCGCAAATAGGCGTAGTTTATTTTTTTATAGAATAATTATGCTCTTTTTTGTCATACTAATCGAACATAAATCCATTTGGTAAAAGTGCGACTCCCGTTCGATGGTATGGCTATGCTTATCATGCGATAAAGTTCGTTTGGCGACAACTAGGAGTTTAGCATTTTTCGGTGCGTTAACTTCGGTTGGCGCACTTTTTTATATTAAGGAGAAAAACAATGGAAGAAATCAAAAAAAACGAACAAGAAAATATGGGAAATAGTAGCAAAAATGAAATAATGCTCAAAATTAAAAAAATAAAAAACGTAGCACTGGAATATATAAAAAAACCTTTAGTAACTACGGCACTATCGATGATTCTTGCAACTATTATAGCGTTATGTTTTGTATTTTGTGGTAATGAAAGACCAGAAACGACAAATTATTTAGGAGATATTTGCTACGTTCCTTTTGGAGAAATGATAGTAGAATCTGCGACTGAAAGCACTTATTATGTCACTAAAGAAGACGCCTTTATTCAAGCCCCAAGCGGAAAAAAAGTAATACGTGTTTATGGTCATATCAATAACGTTTCTGAAAAAAAACAAAGTTTAAGTTCTGATATGTTTAGACTAAACCCCACCGACAGTCAGGAACAAAAACCTAAGAGTTACGCGTTTGTAGACAACTATAGTTCTCATTTTGTTTCGGTAACTCTTCCTACTAACGGAACGTGTCAATTTTACATGTATTACATTGTAGATAAAGATACAATTTTGGAAGATTGTAGATTGATTGTTTATAGTGCAGTTGTAGCATTAACTTATGAACCACTAATTGTTTAGTATGCATAATAAAAACTCTCGCTTTTCGCGAGAGTTTTTTAATTTTTATACTCGTATGTAATTAGACTTAAACTCTTCAAGTTCGTTAACGTACTTATTAGGGTCGACAAGATACGCCGCGCCGTGAGCAGCGTCTTTAATAATAACCAACTTTTTATTAGTTGCATTGCAAGCGTCGTAATTTAATTTACTCATTTCAACGGGAACGATTTTATCGTTATCGCCGTGAACGAAAACTGTTGGTAAAACGCTTTTTTTAAGTTCTTGTTCGGGTGAAGTTTGCTCAACGTCAAACCCACCGAAAATAATTCCACCAAGCCTAACGAACGGGTAGCAAATATCGGCGGGGAGTTTCATATTTCTAATAGAAACTTTAATTACTTCTTTAATGCTACTGTAACCACAGTCTGCAATAACACCTACAACCGTTTTAGGAAGGGGCAAACTACTTGCCATTAAAACGGTGCCTGCCCCCATACTTATGCCCGTAATAAGAAGTGGCACGTTTTCGCCAAAACGTTTGAAAGCGTATTCGCACCACGATTTTACGTCGTAACGCTCTTTTATACCAAACGATATAACGTTTCCTTCGCTTTTGCCGTGCGAGCGTTGGTCAACGAGTAGCACGTTCCTTTTAAGTTTATGGCAACGGTTTAAGCCACCGCATAAATCGCGTTGGGAACTCCCCCTATAGCCGTGAAACATAATTTCGATAGGGCCACCTTCAAAACTTTCGTAATAGGTACCGTGAAGGGTTTTTCCGTCGTATGATTTAATAGTTATATTTTCGCTTTTATAGCCTTCGGCTTCTTTCATCCACGAAACCATTTGCTCGCGAAACGGTTCGAACTCTTCCCCCGGCGGAATATCGTATTTTTTAAACGCTTTTTTGTTGTTTGGCATATAAAACGCCATATAAAAGCAAACGTAACAGGTTATAAAGAAAAGTAATACAATACTTGCTAATATTATTAAAAAAACGTAAATAGGTTGCATAATTATTTGTAGTATTTAATAAGCGCAAAACTTCTTGGCTCACTTGATTTTAACGTTACACTATCGCCGTTAATTTGAGCCGAAATATCTTCATTTGATTTATATAAAACGTCTAGTTTATTAGCGCCTTGAAGCGATAAGTTTGTAAATGTAAAACTATCTTCCTTGGTAACGCCACGGAATAATAAAAGGTAACCGTAGCCGTTAAGTTCGGCGTTAAAGCCTGTGAAGTTAGCGCCGTCTGGTCTACAACCTATCGGCATAACGAAAGCGTTTGCTATATCATCTCTAATCGCCTTATAAGTTGATATTATGCCTTTTAATACCTTTGCATCTTCCTTATCAAGGTTTTGCATTTCAAGCCATAAAAGCGGGCTTGCAAACATAGTAACTGCAAAGGCAAAATCTATACCGTAAGTGTTTGGCGCAAGCAAGTCGTTTTCGGGGTATTTGTTAGCATTATGCCTTATGTTAGGGCATTCCATTTGAAGCCTAATTGAAGGAATATATTTAGATAAATCCCAAAGGTTGCGTAGTGTTGAGTGCGGGTAATAAGTTGTTGATAAAGTATAACGGTTTTCAACGAAAATGTTGCCGTATTTGCGGTGATAAAGGTAGCCAAAGCGTTTGCCCGCAGTGGTATCCATATTAAGCCTTACTTTATAGTCCGTTGCCTTTCTAAACGCATCTAATATAGAAATAACGTTAGTTTCACGCTTTTTGTTTAAAATGCGCATACCGTCAAGTTTAAAGGTGGTAATGCCGTGTTCTTTTTGTATTGCAATAAGGTTTTCTATGTCTTTTTCGTAGTTTTCATAGTCGCCCGTTGCGTCGCACGCATACCATAAACCTATTTCGGTGCCACCTTCTTTTGCCTTTTCAATAATGGGTTTTAAACCGTTTGGCAAAATCTCTTTTCTGGGCTTCCAGAAATCAAGGCGTTGGGCGTACATACCTTCGCCTATTTGAGCGCCGTTAGTTGAATAAACCGAGCCCATAGTGTAGCCTTGTTGCCAACCGTCGTCAATTTGCATAACGTCAACGCCAAGGTATTTTGCCATTTCGGCTTCTTTTAAAAGGAAAGGCTCGTTTAAAGCACCGTCGCAATTAGCGTCGCCCCAAGTGTTTGAAACGATACGGGGTTTTCTTTCAACGAAACTCATACCCCTTAAATAATAATCGCGATAGTCTTTTAAAACAGAGTTTTTATCGCCTACTATTACGGTTGCGCCGTAAAGCGGAGTTTCTTTACTAATTTCAAAAGGCTCGTTAAACGATAAACCACAACCCAAAATGGCAACCGAATGGTTTTTGTTGTAATAAAAATCGTTTTCAGCATCGCCCGTTTGAGCAATTTTAGTTGGGCTTTCTTTAACGAGTAAAAGCGCTTCATTTTGTAAATACGCATCAAGCGTAAATATTTGACCTGGGAAGTTTCTTACCCAAGTAGAAAATATCTCGCGTTCGTGAGTTGCAATAAAGTTATCGTGCGTGTCGGTAGCATCGAAAAAAGAAACGTCGGTAAGTTTTAAGTGCTTATCGCTTGTACCTACTGCAAGTATACTTGCATTAGTGGGCACGTATTCAAATATAAGTTTCTTCTTTTTGTCGTTAAGGTCTAAAACGCCTTCGCTTAAAACGTCTTGATAATTGTTCGTGCCGTTGCACTCAATTTTACCGTCAAGTCTCATTTCGGCGTTAATTGCAGGCAAGTTTTCGTAAATAGTTAAAGTGTAATAAAGGGTTGCTAATTCACTTTTTGTAACCCAAGTTGCCCTAATTAAGTTAGACCCGTCTTCATTAACGCCCGTTTCAGCACTAAAATCAACGCTTGCGCCACTGTAAATAAAGCCTGGAACGTAAGCAGTTGGCATAAGGTCTTCATTATTTTGCCACTTATAGCCCGTTGATTTGTTTTCAAGAGAACGCGAAAACAATTTAGATCCAACAAGTTCTAAAACGAATTCGATTTTAGAGTTTGACAGTGTAAAATAATTACCGTCTTGTGTTACTTTTAAGTCGCTTATTGTAGTCATAATTTTCTCCTTAGATTTTTTATAAATGAGTTATTCCTAACCCGTTATTTATTTCTTGCATATATAAAACGTCATTTTCCTTAACAACGCTAGTAGCCCTTATCTTTTTAACGTTTTTAGGCCTTTTAACTAAAACGTCAAACCACCTAACAACGTAAAACACGGGGATTAACCACGGTAATTTTTTAAGCACGGGGTAAGAAAACTGCATGCTTTCTTTTGGTGGAAATATTCTTTTTAAAACCGCCTTTTTCTTAGCAGTTTTAACGCCACCATCGTTAAGTTTATTTGCAACGCTTGAAGCGTCTATTAAATCTTCGTTAGAGTGAAGCGAAGATGATAAAACGTGGCTAGCAAGTTTTAAAGTAAACTCGCTTGGCTCTATATCGTTAAAAAAGTAATTTGCAAGGTTTTCAAACTCGTTTTTAAACTTTAAAAGCCCGCATTTTTCTAGTTCTTTATTAAGATATTGTTCGTTTAAATTATAATGCTTTTTATATAGATAAACGTCGGTTAAATGGCGTATTCCAACGCCTGCACCCGCCGAAAAATGATACGCAGAGTGCGCTAGCATAGAAAGGTAAAAAAGTTCGGCGCTTAACTCGTATAAACATGCACTACCTTGTTTTATGGTTGCCTTTTCAAAACCTTTGTTGCCTATGCCAAAGTAGTTTTCTAACTTGCCAACGAATAGCGTTTTATGAAACTCGAACAAGGTTTTAGTTTCGGGGAAAATAAACACGTCGTGATGCTCGTCGAAGTGGTGGGGTTTAAGCCCTATTTCGCTTGCCACTTCGTGCAGTTTTTTAATTTGTAAAACATCGATAAGCACGTCGCAATCGGCGGTGTAGCGCATATCGGTTGACGGGTATAATTTTTTAAGATAATAACCCTTTAACGGCATATATTTAAGCCCGTTTTCTTCAAGCGCAGTAATAACCTTTTGAGTGTCGAACTCACTTTGAATATCTTTTTTAACGTGGTAAAGCGCAAGTTTTTCTAAATACTTAAAAAAATCTTGTGGCAATTCGCCAGAAACTCCTAAAATTGCCTTGTAAACTATAACCGAAGTTGAGTTAAAAGCACACAGTTTATACAGTTCTTTGTAATTTAAACCTTGGGGAACGTAATTTATGCGCTCTCCGTTTATGCCGTGCTTTATTAAGTTTACAAAATAACTTTGAGTTACGGTCATATATTACCTTTAATTAAACTTTTTCAAAATAAGTGTCTGGCTTTTGGGAGTTGAACTGTTCGTTAGCCCACATAACGGTTACAAGATTTTCGGTTTCTGAAAGATTTATAATGTTATGGGTGTAACCTGGAAGCATATGAACGGCAGTTATGTTTTCCCCACTAACTTCAAACTCAATAACTTCTTGAGTGCCGATTTTACGCTGTTGAATTAAGGCCCTACCTGCAACTACAATAAAAAACTCCCACTTGGTGTCGTGATAATGCTCGCCTTTAGTTATGCCGGGTTTTGAAACGTTAACCGAAAACTGCCCGCAGTTTTGGGTTTTAAGTAGTTCGGTAAAACTACCCCTATTATCAACGTTCATTTTTAAGGGGAACGCAACTTTTTCTTTGGGTAAATACGAAAGGTAAGTTGAATATAGTTTTTTTGCAAAACTACCTTCTTTAATTTCGGGAATTACTAGCGTTTTGGGCTGGTTTTTAAAACTGTCAAGTAGCGCTACGATTTCGCCAAGCGTTACCCTATGGGTAACGGGAACGAAACAAAACTTACCGTTACTATCTTCAACGGGGTTAAGCCCGTCGTAATTTGCACGGCGCTCTTTACCCTCTAAAGCGTTGAGCATTTCGTCAACTAAATCGTCGATATACAGAAGTTCAAGTTCTACGTTTGGGTCGTTAACCGTAATAGGCAAATCGTTTGCATAGTTACTGCAAAAAGTTGCAACGGCGCTATTGTAGTTTGGCCTGCACCACTTTCCAAAAAGGTTTGGAAAACGGTAAACAAGCACCTTTGCGCCCGTTTCTTCAGCGTAACTGTAAAAAAGGTTTTCGCCTGCAAGTTTACTCTTGCCGTACTCGCCGTTATACCTACCTATAAGCGTTGCTTGAACGGAAGACGAAAGCATTATAGGGCATTTGTTTTGGTGCTTTTTAAGGGCGTTTAAAAGGTCGCTTGCAAAGCCGAAGTTACCCCTCATAAAGTCTTCTTGGTTTTCGGGGCGATTAACGCCTGCTAGGTTGAAAACAAAAGACGCTTGACTACAAAAGTAGTCAAGTTCTTCATAGGTGTTATTTATATCGTAGCAAAAAACTTCGCTAATTTTTAAGTTTGGGCGAGTTCTATTTTTGCCGTTTTTTATATTGTTTAAAGCGCAAACAAGGTTTTTTCCCACAAAACCGTTAGCACCCGTTACTAATATTTTCATTTTATCACCTTGCAATTTAAACCTGTTTTTTTGTAATTTTGAAAATTGCACAAACCATTAAATAATACCACTTTAATGGAAATAGTAATTTAATTATGTTTAAAAGTTTGCCCTTTGCACCAACTTTTTCCTTTAACGTCCAAAATTGTAACTTGTATGGATACAAACCTTCACTCTTTAAATCTTTAAGGAGTTCCTTTACGTTCATTCCTTTAATTCTAGCTGCACTAAATAAAGCACCTGCTATAGCTGCGCCTTCCCTAACTTCTACTTCCTTTTTAAAGTCTGAATCCGTATTTTTTAATCTATATTGCTTATACTCCTTGGCAATTTCTATCATATCGTTCATGCCTTTAATCAAAGATTCTCTATTTTTTTGATTCATCGCAGAACCTTGATTTTGCCTATAATAATAAGGTTTTTCAGAGTTTATAATTACGGTTTTAGTATTTTTTATATACTCGCTATATTGACAAACAAATAACGTGTCCTCACCATACTTTATGCCTAACTTAAAGGTTAAATTATTGTTAATTATAATGCTTCTGTTGAAAAACCAACGACAAGCTGACGGAGTGCTCGTTCTATTATTTATGACTGAATAACTATCTATTTTAAAACTAAAGTCTTCTTGATAACCTAAAGTTCCGCCATCTAACAAAAACACACATTGGCTGGCATTTTCTTTATACATTAGGTTTAATATTTCTGATATGCAATTAGGTTTTGCCCAATCGTCGCCATCAACAAACCAAATATATTCGCCTTTTGATTCTTTTATCCCCGTATTTCTAGCGCCGGATACCCCCATATTTTCTTGAGTTATCACCTTAACGCATGAATACTTATTCGCATATTCATTAAGAATATCTAACGAATTATCTTTCGAACCATCATTTACACAAATAATTTCATATTCATCTTTTTGTATATCTTGATTTAACAAAGAGTTTAAGCAATCTTCTAAAAATGGTGCGACGTTATATATTGGAACTATTATAGAAACCTTAATTTTTTTCATTAATACTTAATCCCCATTTTATCAAGTTCTTCTTTGATATACGATAAGGTTAAAAGTTTTTGCTTAACTTCTTCAACCGTTAAAAGTTCGGTATTGTTTGAATTGAACTCTGTTAAAGTGTTGCGTTCGGCGTTGCCTTCGCTAAAATATTTATCGTAATTAAGGCCACGTTTATCGCTTGGAACACGGTAGAAATTGCCAAGGTCAACAGCGTTTGAGCATTCTTCGTTGGTAAGCAACGTTTCATACATTTTTTCGCCGTGTCTAATTCCTATAACTTTAATTTTAGACGTATCTCCACCAAAGAGTTCGCAAACTGCTTTTGCTTGCGTTTCAATGGTGCAAGCAGGGGCCTTTTGAACGAGTATATCGCCACTAACACCGTTTTCAAAAGCAAATAACACAAGGTCAACCGCTTCGTCAAGCGACATTATAAACCTAGTCATAGTTGGGTCGGTAATGGTAATGGGTTGTCCACTCTTTATTTGGTCAATCCAAAGGGGAATAACGCTACCACGGCTACACATAACGTTGCCGTAACGAGTGCAACAAATCTTAGTTTTTTCGGGTGACACCGTTCTTGATTTAGCAACTATAACCTTTTCCATCATAGCCTTGCTAGTACCCATTGCGTTAACGGGGTAAGCAGCTTTGTCAGTTGATAAACAAACAACGTTTTTAACGCCTTCGTCAATTGCAACCGATAAAACGTTTTCAGTGCCTAAAACGTTAGTTTTTACCGCTTCTATGGGGAAAAATTCGCAACTTGGAACTTGTTTAAGCGCAGCTGCGTGGAAAATATAGTCAACGCCGTGCATTGCGTTTCTAATACTATTAGAGTCGCGAACGTCGCCGATGTAGAACTTAATTTTATCGGCTACTTCGGGCATTTTTGCCTGAAACTCGTGGCGCATATCGTCTTGCTTTTTCTCATCGCGCGAGAAAATGCGTATTTCACCAATATCGGTTTTTAAAAACCTATTTAAAACGGCGTTACCAAAACTACCCGTTCCACCAGTTATAAGTAAAGTTTTTCCTTTAAATAGACTCATTATTTTTCTCCTTTTGCTTTTTAAATATTTTTAAAAAAATGGAAGATAACAACTTTTTTTCATAATTATTAAATCCAAACAATAATAGACAAATTAAATAAACTATTACCATTACAGCAACGTTGCAAATAAATCCAAGCCAACCACCTAGACTTAATAAACTAAACAAATACCCTACGGCACCGGTTATCAGTAAACTTGGCAGTATCCCTTTAAATAAACCTAAATAATACCCAACCAAACTAATTCCAAGTTTTTTCTTGATTACAACGTTAATTAAAACAACGTCACCAAGTATAAGCGCTATAAACGTTCCTATAGTTACACCTAAAAGTGCATTCCATTTTATAAGAAAGACAGTCAGTAAGATATTAAGAAGCACTATTGCTAGCTTAATTATTGCTTGTTCTTTATGCTCGTTTTTTGCCCAAAGTATTTGGTTTCCTACACTATTAACGTTTGTAAATAAATATCCAAGCATCAAAATAATAGCAACGTAATAAGCAGGTTCACTTTCATTTCCTGCCCAAAGGTTTATAAACTGCTTGCCGTAAATAATAAACCCCACAAGAATAATAGATAAAATTATAAGCTTAATTCTCCCTATTCGCACCATTTCATTTTGAATACGAGATGGAGTCGCGTCGCTTTCAACCATTTTCACTACGCCTGGCATTAAAATGCCGTTAAAAGCCGAACCTATGTTTTGAAAATACTGAACTACTTGCGTTCCTATTCCATAAATAGCAATAATAACCGTAGCAGTTGGAACTAAAATGCCAAGCAATATTTGCCCAACCATTGAGTTTATTTGCGTTGCAATCATTTGAAGCAAAACAAGCGACGTATATGCAAATACTTCTTTTATAAAACCAAAGTTAATATTTTTAAACTTAGGTCTTAATTTGATTTTAAAGAAAACGTATAATGCAAATATACCACGAGTTACTACCGTAAGTATTAAATGAACGATTACTATTCCCAAACTTTGCATTCCTAGTTCAAGAGCAACGTAAGTAAATATAATTTTTAGTGTTATTTGAAAAATTGACCACCCTTTTTGAAAAGCAAACTCTTCATGAGCAGTAATTACGGGTTGAAACGCTGAAGTGCCAAGCGTTATCGCAGCATTTATTATCGTTATTATAAGTAGTTGTTGCCCTAATTTAATTTCTTCTTGATTAAGCCCTACTGCAAAAATAGTGGGAAACAAAAAATACAAAACAACGCCCAATATTAATGTAATAAGCGCTATTATTAAATAATATATGATAGCAACGCCCAAAAACTTTTGATTTTCTTCTAGCTGATTATTTGCTCTAAACTTAGCAACGTATCTAACAACTGCATTGCTTACACCTAAATCAAGTAGCAATAAATAAGACGTGATTGATGAGGATAATTTATAAACACCAAATTCAGCCTGACCTAGACTACTTAAAATGTAGGGTGTTAACAGTAACGTTGACAATATTTCAAATATCATCATAACGTACGACAGTATAACGCCTATTTTTCTATTCATAGACTAACTCCTAAACTTAATAACCTTTGCAGGCATACCTACGGCTATTGCGTTTTCTGGTATTTCACCCTTTACAACGGCTTGCGCACCAATAACTGCACCTTTGTTAATTTTTGAGCCTTTTAAAACTTTACACCCTGCCGCTAACCAACAATCGTTTTCAATAACAACCTTTTCTATCGTATTTTGTTGTTTTCTAATTAAATTGTTTGCCTGAATGCCATGGTCTGTATCAATAATATAACATTGCGCGGCAATCATCGTATTATCGCCAATAAAAACACCAGCGCTCTTAGATGCGTAAATTATAGTTCCTTGTCCAATAATAACGTTATCGCCTAAAACAATTTCACCATCGCCATACAATAATACGTTTGGATAAATAATAACGTTTTTGCCAACTTTAACGTTGGGATTTATAACCGTTATTTTCCCAAGTATATTAACTTTGTTTTTATTTTTGGTAAAAGCTTTAAAATAGGCAATTCTATATGAACGCGCTATTTTCTCTTTAATTCTATTAAATAAAATTATCATCAAGCAAAACCTCGCTTAAACTTGCTATAAACTCGTTATTTAAACACTTTAATTCTTTACGACTATCGTATTCGCTTTTCAAATCAACTGTAGCTATAGCGTTTGCAATGTTTTTAGGAACACTATCGTTATAATAATAAAGCAAATTATTTATTTCCGACGTCTCTAACACTTTTATTTTTGCCGTAACAACCCTTAATCCGTTTGCTAAATACGATAAAACTTTTGACGGGAACGAACTATCGTTAAACTTTGCGTTTGAGTTTTGAGTACTCAAGCCTATATGACAACTTTGAATAAACTTTATGTAATCTTCGCCGTCGTAAAGCCCATCGTAAGTTACGATGCATTTACCTAACGCATTTATTCTTTCAATCTCCATAAGCAATAAGTTTTTATCATTTTCACTACCAAACCCTATAATATGAACGTGATAGTTGCTACTTAAATACTCGCACGACTTTACTGCAAGTATTGCGCCACCCTTTCTCATATCAAAGGTGCCGGCATATACGCAGTGGATTTTACCGTCTGCAAACTTTTTAGATAATTCGGGCTGAACGTTATAAGTTCCGTGCACTATAGCGTATGGCTTATTTTGATGATTTATTTTTTCATTTAATAGTATCGTTGGGAATATATAACCATCTGAAATACTGAAATAATCAAACTCATTTTTTACCGTTTTTTGATTGTTAGTAACGTCTCCGTAAATCTCTTCAACTTCTAAAATTAGTTTAAACTTTTTTATTGCCTTTGCTATACGAATAACTTTCATATTAGAAAGCGAGTGATACACTATAATTTTTTCACCCTTTTTAACGTTTTTGAGCAAATAAAATAATGGTGCAAAAAAACTATATACGGTTGCAATTATTTTTTGAAAAACGTTTTTTCTCTTTTTTGCCTTAAAAAGCCTTAAAGTAATACCATCTTTCAAAGTTTCATACCTTTCATTAAAATTGCCTTTATTAGATGAACACGAAAATGAAACAATTTCAACGGGCTCTATATTTTTAGCCAAAACTTCTGCTATATAATCAATTTTATTAGTTGCAGCAAGAACGTAATTTCTGCCTTCGTTTTGATTTTTATCGTAATAACATAAATATTTCATTTATACCTCACTGCCAAAAAAATGTATAATCTGGTATTCCATCACGGAACATATATACGAAAAGCGTAGCGTAAATTAATATTGATAACACGTTCTTGATTTTTTTATTATTTTCAACCGATAGCGATAGTGGTATTAACAAAATATTAAATACCGAAAAATACATACTTATTCTAAACATTTCAGCAATCATTGAAGCAAAAAGTTGGAAAATGATTCCAAAAAACGCTAAATTGTATAGTATTTTTGCCTTTCCGTTTTTATTAATTACTTTTTTGTAATAAAATAGGTTAAAAATAAATATAGCAACTTGTATTATGAGCCCAGACATTGTAATTGTTACATAGCGGTCAGCATATCCACCAAGGTAAGAATCTTCTAACAAGTTAGCAATAATTCTACGAATTTGCCCCTGAAAAAAGAAAAACGCTACAAACGCTACGCATCCAACGATAAAATGCGACCAGCCAAGTTTTTTATTTGCAAACGGATAAACTAATAAAAATATTAACGCTGACAGATGGAATAACGATGCTATTAAAACTAATAATACAAACTTAAATATTTTTCTGTTTTTAGCAGGAAAATATGCAAGCATTGTAAACGACATAGCCATCGATTGCCTAAGCCCTGATAGTGTAAACGCAAAATAACCAAGCGCTAATAGAACTATTACGCTTAATAATGGCGATTCAGATTCTTTAAATATTACGTGGATTGTGCAAATAACGTAAACAGCACCTATAAAAGCAAGCCATAATTGCGCACTATCAAACACGCGACTAAACAACCACCCTAAAAAGTGAAACGAAGGGTTTTTAGTGTTGGCTGAATATAGATTTATAATTTCGTTAAACGAAAAAAGTTTATAAGTGTTAAACTTATTAACGTAAGATTCTACGTCACCTGAATATGAAGGTGTACGCAATCCCGCATACAGAATTAAAACAATTGCCGCTACTACTAAAAAAGCTTTTTTACTATTTAATTGTTTTGATAAAAATATAGTTGCGAATACTACGATTACAAGCAAACAAATTAAATACATTATTTACCCTCTTAAGAGTTCATTATATAAACTTAAAGTTTCTTTGATTAAATAATCTTTTTCAAAATTAGATTTTGCAAACTCAACGCAGTTTGCTGAGTATTTTTCTTTGCCGTTTTTATAAACTTCGTTAACTGCGTTTGAAACGGCGTTTATATCTCTTGGCTTAACAACGTAACCACAACCATTACCCACAAGTTCTGGACAAGCAGTTGAATTGTAAACAATTGCTGGCGTTCCACACGCTAGCGCTTCGGCTATAACTTTTCCGAAAGTATCTTCTTGCGAAAGGTGAACGTAAACGTCAACTTGAGAATATAATTTTGCTAAATCTTCGGTAGAGTTAACGTAGCCGATAGGCTTAACGTTTTTAGGAAGTTCAATATCACTTTCAACGCTACCTGCAAGAATAATTTGCATATTCTCATTAAGCCCATTTGCAAGCGCTAACATGTCTTGCGTTTTTGTAGAGTTTTTACTCCACCCCGCGCTTATAAGTAAAACTGAAAAATTATCGCTCTTTTCGCATTCTCTAGGGTAAAAAGTTTTAAGGTCTATCCAGTTGTATATGCGCTTAATTATTTTTGCACTTTTTAACGTTGAACTTTTTGCTTGATCCGTTATCCAGTTAGAAACGCCCACAACGGCAAGGTTGTCTATTTTTTCAAAAAGCGATTTCCTATCTTTCCAAAGTTTGTTCGTTCTATCAAACAACCAACTATTATTATCTTTTTTAAGTTGCGAGCAAGCACTGCAACCCGTTTGCCATTTATAACAATTTTGAACGGTATAGTGCGTGCATTTACCCGTAAAAATCCAACAATCGTGAAGCGAAATAACGGTTGGAATTGAGTTTTTACCAAGCCATTTAAGTAATAGTGGTAAGTTTATATAGTTTGCGTGCAAGTTTCTTAAATGAACAACGTCTGGCTTAAATATTTCAAGCTCTTTTATTAAGTTTTTAGTTGCCTTGCTTGAAAAATAGGCTTGCAACCCAAACAACCTTGAAAATAGGGCGTGAGCCTTATGGTCAAGCGCATTACCTATTTGATATAAAGTAACCCCTTCTTTTTGATAAGAAACGTTACTTATAGAGTAACCAACGAAACACTCGTGGCCATTACAAGCCAAACTTTCGGCAAGTTCTTTAGTTGTGCGCCCCGTACTGCCTATGCCGTACACGGCGTTAATTTGCGCTATTTTCATAATTTATTTAATAAGACTCTGTAGCCTTTGTTTTATTCCTTGTTGAATTGTTTTTATATTGCGGTATTCTACCAAATAATTATAAACGTTATTTGAAAGCTGATTTAAGTCTATTTTTTCATCTTTAATCAACTTAACTTTTTCTTCAATTTCATTTTCGTTTTCGCAAGTAATTGCACAGCCGTAATTTTTTAAAACTTGCATAGAATTAACTTCTGCTGGTCCAACGGCAATAATAGGCTTGCCCATAAGCATATAGTCAATAATTTTAGTTGAAAAAGACATTTTTGCAGAAAACACGCCTTCATCAGAAAAACTTTCAACGTGAACGAGATAGTCAGCTTGTTTTTGAACTTCATCAACTTCTTCACGGCTTATTCTACCGTGAAACTTTATGCTTTTGCTTTTACTAAACTCGTTTTCAATTTCTTTAGTTAACGCGCTTGCCGAATACACGTTTAAAACAGCATTGTCGTAAACTTTATCTAACGCTTTTCCAAGCATAGCAAGCGATTTATAACGTTCGCTACCGATATTTCCTGTGTACACAAAGGAAACGTTGCTATTTATTAACGAATAATTAAACGGCTTAATGCTTTCAACGTTAATGCCCTTACCTATAACGTAGCACGGAACGTTAAACGTTTTTTCATATTCTTCTTTCATATTTTCGGCAAACACTTCAAGATAAGAACATTTTGATATTAAGGTTGATACTTTCTTTTGCAAGCGTTTACGGTAATTTTTAAAAGATACTTTTGCCTTTTTTGGAATACCGTAAACGTCATCTGAAATATGCCCAACAACGGGAACGCCAAGTTTATCAATTAAATAACTTTGAACGTAACACATATAGTGCGAAGCGTATATGGGAAGATAAACAACGTCGGGCTTAACTTCTTTTAAAAAGTCGTTTAGAACTTTACTTTTTTTCCACGCGCCTAATTTCCACACAAAATCGCGAATTGACAAAATTAAAGTTTTAACTTTTACTAATTTTTTTTTAGTAATATCTTGGTCATCATAAGTAGGCACTTTATTATCATTGCCAATTACACGGCAATAATCTTTACCAGTAAAGACATTTTTCAAAACACTTTTATCGGTAAATTGAATTGCTTTTTTTACAACGTTATTGTTTGCCGTTCCGTGTTGACAACATATGTTATATATGTCAACCCCGTCCATATTTTCAAACAAGTTAGAAAACGTATTTCCAAAACTATTAGAATTGTCCCACGGAGTGCGTGAAATAATAAGAACCTTAATCATTTTTTAATTCCTATATAAAATCCTAAAATATATGATGCAATTTTAACACCAAACAACTTAACAACAAATGCAGATAATTTATTTTTTTTGCCACAAGTATAATTAGAAAGCCACTTGTATTCTTTACATTTGTCTAAAATTAACTTTTTGTCAACACCGTTTAGATAAGCCCCACTTAAACCCAAAACTATAAAATATTGATAAGCTAAATAATTTAAAAGTGGTTCTTTAATCGATAAGTTACTATTTTTAATTTCATCAGCGTAATTTTCAATACTATAAAACAAATCTTGAACGTTTTTAAGTTTTATTGAATGCGATATTGAATTGCTTCTAATTCTATAAACGTAAGAAGTATAGTTTGAAAATCGAACGTTGTTAAGCTTTTGAGCGTATCTAAAAAACCATTCAATATCTTCACATACTAAACCTTCTTTAAAAAACAAATTGTTTTGTATTAAAAAAGTGCGACAGGTAACTTTCATTGCTGCACTTGCATCGATTTTATTTGATTTAGCAAGTTCAACAAACTGTTTTTCAATAGACAGCTCGTTTATATTCTCATTATAGTTTGAAGGATTATCACCAAAATCTTTATCATTAAACAGTTTTACTCTTTGAAAAAACAAAGCGTCGCAACCATTTAAACTTTCAACTATCTTTTCTAAGAAATCTAAATTACGGTAATAGTCATCACTATCTAAAAAGATAACGTATTCGCCACTTGCAATATTTAAGCCAGCATTTCGCGCAGAAGACAATCCACCGTTTTGTTTATGAACAACCTTTACCCTATTATCTTTTTTAGCGTAATCGTCGCAAATTAAAGGGCAATTATCGGGCGAGCCGTCGTCAACCAAAATAACTTCTAAATCGGTAAATGATTGATTAAGTACACTATCAACACACTCGGCTAAATAATTTTCAACGTTATATATTGGAATTATTACGCTTAGTACTGGCATTTATAAGTTCTCCTTATACCACTTAATTGCTTCGTTTAAACCTTTACTAAAATCGTATTCAGGGTCGTAACCGATAAGATTTTTTGCCTTTGAAATATCGGCATTACTGTGCTTTATATCGCCTTTTCTATCGGGACCAAAGTTGGGTTGAATATCTTTACCAAGTGCTTTTGTAAGCGTGTTATAAATATCTATTAAATATTCCCTGCCACCGTAAGCGATATTAAACGCTTCGCCTGCCGACGAACTTGGTGCTGCGCAACATTTAAGGTTTGCTTCTATTACGTTTTCAACGTAGGTAAAGTCACGCGATTGTTTACCGTCGCCGTTAATGGTGGGTTGTTCGTTATTTAAAAGTTGTTTTATAAACTTTGGAATAACCGCGGCGTAAGCACCGTTAGGGTCTTGCCTACGACCAAACACGTTAAAATATCTTAATCCGTAAGTATCAAGCCCGTAGTGCATAGTGTAAAGTTTAGCCCACTCTTCATCGCAACGCTTGGTAAGTGCGTACGGTGATAACAAGTTGCCTTCTCTTCCTTCGCGTTTAGGAAGGTTGGGCTCATCGCCGTAAACTGAAGAACTTGAAGCGTAAACAAACTTTTTAACGCCTTTTTGGCGCGCCGCTTCAAGCATATTTAACGTGCCTTCAATATTGTTTTTGCAATAAAATAGTGGCATTTCAAGCGAGCGTGGAACACTGCCCCAAGCGGCTTGGTTTAAAACGTAGGTTGCACCTTCACACGCTTTTAAGCAGGTATCAAAGTCTTTTATGTCGCCTTTTATAAACTCGTAATTGGGGTTAGATAAAAACATATCTACGTTAGCCTGCTTGCCCGTAGACAAATCGTCTAAACACCTTACTTTGTAGCCCATATTAAGTAGTGCTTCGCAAAGGTTAGAACCTATAAAGCCTGCGCCACCCGTTACTAAAAATAAACTATCTTTTTCAAAAGTTAAATGTTTATATCCCATTTCAAATACCCAAATACTCTAACATCGTTTCGTTAACCTTAACAACGTCGTATTTTTTCCTAATATATTCTGCGCTTGCCTTGCCCATCGACTTAATAAGTTCGGGATTTTCAATAAAACGTTCCATTTTCTCGGCAAGAACTTCTGCATTTTTTATTGGAACTAAATATCCCGTTTCTCCATCTATTACCGTAGAACGGCAACCGGGAGCATCGGTAGTTATTATCGGCCTACCCATTGAGCCCGCTTCTAATACCGTGCGTGGCGTACCTTCACGATATGACGGCAACACGTATACCGAACATTGTTTATAATAATCTTCAACCTTATTAGTTTCGCCAAAATACTCTATAATTTCACCGTCAATATAAGGCTTTAAATCTTCTTTTGAAATGCTATCTTGTATACCTTCAAGCGCACCAAGTAACATAAATCTAACTTCTTTATGTTTTTCTTTAACTATTTTTGCAGCCTGCAAATATTCTCTAATACCCTTTGAATACATAATTCTTGCTAGCATAAAAAAGGTTGTTGTTTCTGGCAAAGGTTGAACGCTAAATCTTTCAGTGTTAACGCCTGAACCATTTACTACTGCAGTTTTGCTTTTATTAACTAGTTTAAGCTTTTCTAGCATTATCTTATCGTCTTCATTTTGAAATACGACCATATCCGCTTTCTTTAGCGAATATTTGTAAAGGATGCTCATTATCATTCTAATAAGCCTAGCCTTTAAAGTTTCAGCTGTAAACGCATAACCCATACCAGTAATCATTGACACAGCCCTTATAGGCTTTTTGAGTTTTTTTGAAGCCTTCTTCGCAGCAATAGTTCCGTAAATTACGGGTTTACTTGTATATCCAAGAACAACGTCTGGTTGTTCTTTAACAAAAAGATTATAAAGTGCCTTTTGATATTTAAGGTCTGCAAATGGGTTAACACCGTTTTTGTTAATAGGTATTTCTACAAAACGTGCACCCAACTCTTCAATTTTATCAACGTCGATACGGTTAGGGCCTGTTACAACAACTTCATAACCTTTGCTTATTATTTTTTTAATTAAGTCGCCACGAAAATTATACGCAGTGCGATTTTTAGGAGAAACTAATATAAACTTCATACTATTCCCTTTAAATTATTTATAATAACGTTAGTCAATCTATCAAAATTACCATCTCCAACAAAACTATTGTGTGGGGTAATTATAACGTTTTGCTTCTCGTATAACGGGTTTTCTTTATCAAGTGGCTCTTTCTCAAAAACGTCGAGCACGGCGCCCAAAAGTTTACAATCTAAAGCATTTAATAACGCGCTTTCATCCACAACGCCACCACGAGCCACGTTTACAAGCACGCTACCTTGTTTCATACAAGCAAAACGCTTTTCGTTAAACAAGTTGCGCGTTTCATTCGTAAGTGGCAAGGTTAAAATAACAACGTCACTAACTGAAAGCAATTCATTAAGTGAAGATAAGTGATAAATCTTTTCAAAGTTTTCATCTTCTCTAACAAAAACGTCTACACCTAAAACCTTACAACCAAATGCTTTAAACCTTTTAGCGCATTCCGTTCCAACGTTACCTGCGCCAACGACAAGCACTGTTTTTCCGTAAAGTTCTAAATTACCACGATGTTTAACCCATTGTTTACATTGTTGATTTTCAATAAAGAACTTTAGATTTTTATAAAGTGCAAGCACACCCATAAGCGAAAACTCTGCCATAGGAATACTATACACGCCACGAGCATTGTAAACCTTTATTCCCCTTTCGTTAAAATAATCAAGTGGAACACGGTCAAGCCCAGCGCTAGTTAATTGAACGAACCTTAGATTAGTAAAATCTTTAGCGGAGTGATGCAAAAATAAACCGTTGCAAATAACTCCTTCTATTTCGCTAGCATCACAAGGAAGCGCGTCAACTTCGTTTTGCATTAGCGTTACGTTATGCCCAAGGCTTTTTATATAATTAAGTTGTTCTTCGGCGCATTTATAAGCGCCGGTTATAAGTAGTTTCATATCAACCTATATTTTCAACTATTTGTTTAATTATCGTTTCTACCTTTTTTCTGTTTTCGATTAAATCAATTCCACCGCTTTGACATTTAAGTTCAAAATCTCTTAACTCTTTAATTCCAACACCAAACGCATTTTCAATTTCGTTAAGGTTTAGTTTTTGACAATTACAAAAACTTCTTGAAAGTATTGCTATTGTTGAGCCTAACCTATAATGTTCTGGTATAACCCTTTCGGCAGGGAGCATACCTTTTCCAAGAGATGCAATCCCACCAAAACCAAACGGTATTCGTTTTTCTCTAAACTTTTCTGCCAACCTTTCAAGCGTTCCATCGGTTAAAAGTTCGAACATAAACTTTTTGCCATACCCGATAGATAAGTCGTTTAACCCAACGTATATTTCGTCGACACCTTCAATTTTTAAAACTTCATCTAAGCAGTCAACGGCTTCGGGTGTTTCAACTAACGGAAACACTTTCGCTCTTCCGTTTACCGCCTTAACAAATCTTTCAACTTCTAACGGAGTTTTAAAATATGGCAACATAATAACGTCTGCACCGGCTTGTACAACTTCGTTTATCTCGTCTTCAGTAGAATTATATGCATCGGTTTTATCGTGTATAGGGTTAACTCTTACCATTATTTCGCAACTGCTAGTTGCTTCTTTTATAACCTTAACGTCGCTTGGAGTGTGCCTACATTTTACGGTGTCCATACCACCTTGGCGCAAATCTTTACCTATGTACTCCATGTCGATAAATATTCTATCGACCCCTGCCTTTTCAGCAATTTTAGCAACTGAAGGGTCGTTAGTAATATACATTAGTTTAAGCATCTTTACCTTCTTCCTTATCGGTAGGCGTTTTTATTACGGTTGCACCTGTATTTTCATTGTCAGCGTTAGAAAAGACTTTTCCAACGGTTTTAAAAACTATTTTAAGGTCGAGTAACAAACTCATATTTTCAACATACCAAACGTTAAGTTCAATTCGTTTGTTCCACTCCACTCCTTTTCTGCCGTTTATTTGCGCCCAACCGGTGATGCCGGGGCGAACGTTGAACATCTTTCGTTGTTCATCGGTGTAATTTTCTAACGGCCAAGGGTGATAAGTAAGCGGTGGCCTTGGACCAACGAAACTCATATCTCCCCTCAAAATGTTTATAAACTGCGGGAGTTCATCAAGTGAAGTTTTTCTTAAAAAACCACCAACCTTGGTAACGCGCTTATCGCCTTTTCCCGAATATACTCCACCCTCTTGTTGTTCGGCACCTACACACATTGAACGAAACTTTAAAATATTAAACTCTTTGCCGTTAAGCCCCAAGCGCACTTGCTTAAAAATTACGGGGCCTTTGCTATCGATTTTAATTGCGATGGCAATTATTAAAAACACGGGTGAAAGAATAATCAACCCGATAAGCGATATTAAAACGTCGAAAAAGCGTTTGAAAAATCTATACATAAAAACCCCCGAGTGTTAAAAAAATGGAGCGGATGATGGGAATCGAACCCACAACCACGGCTTGGGAAGCCGTCGTTTTGCCACTAAACTACATCCGCCCGACGAGAATAATATAACGTATAGTATAATTATATACTATACGAGAATAAATAGCAAGACCATTTTACAATTTTACACAGTAAAATTATAATTTTTTGCAATAAAAAACCCGACTTATACGTAAAAAAGTCGGGTTTTAGGTTATTTTTTAATTTTTTCAATGTCGAACGGAGTGCTTTGGTAAACGAAGTAGTTAAGCCAGTTATAAAAAAGCAAATTAGCGTGCGAACGCCAAGAAACGACAGGCTCTTTAGTATCGTCGTCATCGGGGAAATAATTTTCGGGAATATCAGGGTTAATACCTGCTTTTTTATCGCGCTCGTATTCGTTTTTAAGCGTGTCTTTATCGTATTCGGAATGCCCCGTTATAAACACTTGCGAATTATCTTTCGATTTTAAAAGGTAAACGCCTGCTTTATCTGATTCGGCTAAAAGTTTAAGGTTTTCAACCTTTAACACTTCTTCTCTATCAATACCCGTATAGCGCGAGTGGGGTGCGTTAAACACGTCATCAAAGCCACGAAGGAGCATCGTTTTTTTATCAACTACGGTGTGCTTATATACACCCGAGAGTTTTTTATCTAGCATTATTTTTTTAACGCCGTAATGGTAATAAAGCGCAGCTTGAGCAGCCCAGCAAATATAAACCGTACTGTGAACGTTTTTGGTAGCCCAGTCAAATATCTCGCAAAGTTCTTGCCAGTAATCAACGTTTTCAAAATCAAGTTTTTCAACGGGTGCGCCCGTTATAACCATACCGTCGTAACTTTCGTTTTTAACGTCGCCGAACGTTTTGTAAAAAGCAATCATATGCTCTTTAGAAACGTTTTTACTTTCGTGCGATTTCATTGCAAGCAAGGTAAGTTCCACTTGGAGTGGAGTGTTACCAAGTAGCCTTGAAAACTGCGTTTCGGTTACGATTTTCGTTGGCATTAAATTAAGTAATAATATTTTAAGCGGTCTTATATCTTGAGTTTCGGCGCGCAACTTAGTCATAACGAAAATGTTTTCGTTAAGCAAGGTTTCCGCCGCCGGCAGACCGTTTGGTATTTTAATAGGCATTTATAAAAACTCCTTACATATTATCAAGAGCCTGTTTAATATCGGCAATCAAATCGTCGGCATTTTCGATACCGCACGAATATCTTACGAGCGAAGGCGAAATGCCCGCTTCTTTAAGTTGCTCGTCGGTAAGTTGACGGTGAGTTGCGTTTGCGGGGTGTAAGCAACAAGTTCTAGCGTCTGCAACGTGGGTTTCAATAGCGGCAAGTTTAAGGTTTTTCATAAACTTTTCCGCGGATTTTCTGCCACCTTTTACAGCAAAACTTACAACGCCACAAGTGCCGTTTGGCATATATTTTTTAGCAGTTTCGTGGTATTTATCGCCTTCAAGTTCGGGGAAAATAACCCACTCGATACGGCTATCACTTTGCAAATATTTAGCAACTTTTAAGCCGTTTTCGCAGTGTTTTGCCATGCGAAGATGTAAACTTTCAAGGCCAAGGTTTATATAGTATGCGCTTTGTGGCGATTGCGTGCAACCAAAATCGCGCATAAGTTGCGCAGTTGCTTTGGTTATAAACGCGCCTTCTTTGCCAAACTTTTCGGCGTAAACTATGCCGTGATAACTATCGTCTGGCGTGGTAAGACCGGGGAACTTTTCTTTGTGAGCCATCCAGTCAAACTTACCAGAATCGACGATACAACCACCTATAGTAGACGCGTGACCGTCCATATACTTAGTGGTAGCGTGAGTAACGATATCTGCGCCCCACTCGAAGGGTCTGCAATTTATAGGAGTTGGGAAAGTATTGTCTACGATAAGCGGAACGCCGTTTTCGTGCGCAATTTTAGCCCATTTTTCAATATCTAAAACGTGAAGCGTAGGGTTAGCGATAGTTTCGCCAAACACCGCCTTAGTGTTAGGTTTAAACGCCTTGCGTATTTCTTCTTCGGTGCTATCGGGCGAAATAAAGGTAAACTCAATGCCCATTTTACGCATGGTTACGTTGAAAAGGTTAAAAGTTCCACCGTAAATTGACGCCGAAGAAATAACGTGGTCGCCAGCGTTTGCAATATTAAATATTGAAAAGAAGTTAGCCGATTGACCAGACGACGTAAGCATGGCGGCAGAACCACCTTCTAAAGCGCATATTTTAGCGGCAACGTAATCGCAAGTGGGGTTTTGAAGCCTTGAATAAAAATAACCCGATGCTTCAAGGTCGAAAAGTTTGCCCATATCTTCACTAGTATCGTACTTAAAAGTGGTGCTTTGGTATATGGGTATTTCGCGTGGCTCGCCGTTTTTAGGGGTGTAGCCTGCTTGAACGCATTTGGTTTCGATGTTAAAGTTTTTCATAATAAACTCTCCTTATTTAAAAGCATTATAAATCAAAAGCAAAAAAGTGTCAATACGATTAAAGGGTTTTAACTCGTTTTTTATAAAAAAACGAAGTTATTTTCGTTTATCGTAATAAAAAACCTTGCAAAACTGCAAGGTTTTATGTTTTAGCCTTCGATTTTTTCAAGAAGTTTAAGGTCGATACCCTTTTCAGAAATCTTAATAATTTCAACCTTAACGGCATCACCTATTTTTAACACTTCTTCAACGCTGTTAATTCTTTCTTTGCTCATTTTTGAAATGTGAATCATACCGTCTTTACCAGGAGCAAGTTCACAGAACGCACCAACTTTGGGAAGTATTCTTACAACGGTTGATAAGAACATATCGCCAACTTCAAGTTCGCGAACGATAGAAGTAATAATGGCTTTTGCTTTTTCAGCGTTATCCATAGTTTCTTCGTAAGTTGCAATAAATACTTTACCGTCCTCGTTAATGTCGATTTTAACGCCGGTTTCATCAATAATTTTATTGATGGTTTTACCACCAGAGCCGATAACGTCTTTAATCTTATCGGGGTCGATATTGAACGAAATAATTTTGGGGGCGTATTTAGAAAGGCTTGGGCTAACTTCAGGAATACATTCAAGCATTTTGTTTAAAATGTGTTGTCTACCTTCGTTTGCTTGAGAAATTGCTTGGCGTAAAATAGCCTCGTCAATACCTTTAATTTTAATGTCCATTTGAATTGCGGTAATACCTTTAGTGGTACCTGCAACTTTAAAGTCCATATCGCCAAGGAAGTCTTCTAAACCTTGAATATCGCTCATAACTGAAACCTTGCCAGATTCAACGTCTTTGATAAGACCCATAGCAATACCTGCAACGGGGCGAGTAATGGGAACGCCTGCGTCCATAAGCGCCATAGTCGAGCCACAAACCGAGCCTTGTGAAGTAGAACCGTTTGAAGATAATACTTCAGAAACGAGCCTTATAGCGTATGGGAACTCTTCTTCGGTGGGGATAACGGGTTCAAGCGCTCTTTCAGCAAGTGCACCGTGACCGATTTCACGTCTACCTGGGCTTCTTAAGGGTTTTGCTTCACCAGAAGCGTAACCAGGCATGTTGTAGTGGTGCATATAGCGTTTAGAAACTTCTTCATCAAGACCTTCAAGTTTTTGAACTTCGCTAATTGTACCTAAGGTACAAGTAGTTAAAACTTGGGTTTGTCCACGAGTGAATACGCCCGAGCCGTGAACTCTAGGAAGAACGCCGTGTTCACACCAAATAGGTCTAATTTCGGTAAGAGTTCTACCGTCTGGTCTAACGCCGTTATTAGTAATTTTTGCACGAACTTTTTCCTTAGTGATGTAGTAAAGTGAGTCTTTAATTTCCCTTACCATGTCGGGATAAATATCTGCAAAATGAGCGATAGTTTCTTTTTCAACTTCATCTTGACGTTCTTGTCTAACTTCTCTATCGAAAGTGTCAAGCGCCCAGTCGAGTTTTTCACCAGCGAAAGCGCGAACTTCGTTATCAAGATCTTCAGGAACGTGATAAAGTTCCATTTCAATTTTCTTTTTACCGCACGCTTTTACAATTTCTTCAATGAAAGCGCATTGACGCTTAATTTCTTCGTGACCGAACAAGATAGCCTTAATCATTTGCTCGTCTTCAATTTCTTTAGCGCCTGCTTCTACCATCATGATAGCGTCTTTAGTACCAGAAAGGTATAAACTCAAATCGCTTGCTTCTTTTTGAGCAACGTCTGGGTTGATAACGTAGTTGCCGTCAACCATACCAACGAGTACCGAGCCGGTAGGACCTTGCCAAGGAATATCACTTATAGAAAGTGCAATTGAACTACCAAGCATTGCAAGGGGTTCTGGCATAATGTTTACGTCAACCGATAAAGCGGTTGCAACAACGGTAACGTCGTTAAATATTCCCTTAGGGAATAAAGGGCGAATAGGTCTGTCGATTAAGCGTGAAACTAAAATAGCCTTATCGCTTGCTCTGCCTTCTCTCTTTTTAAAACCACCGGGGATTTTACCAACGGCGTACATTTTTTCTTCGTAGTCTACTGAAAGGGGGAAGAAATCCATACCTTCTCTTGCAGTGGGAGCCATAGTTACGTTAACCATAACTACCGTTTCACCACATCTTACAAGACACGAACCGTTTGCTTGTTGTGCGTATTTGCCGACTTCAACGATAACTTCTCTGTCACCGATGTCGGTTTTAAACGTCTTAAAGTTTTCTAACATTTTTCTCTCCTTATTTTTCTCTAATATAAGCTTTTAGACACCCTGCCTAAAAGCGGAATTGACCGTGTAAAAAACAAGTTTATAAAATTGAAAAAATGGGGTGTATAAACAATACGCCCCAATTTTTGATTACTTACGAAGACCGAGTTTAGCGATAAGCGCTCTGTACGCTTCGATATCTTTTGATTTAAGGTAGTCTAAAAGACCCTTTCTACGACCAACCATTTTCATAAGACCACGTCTTGAGTGGTTATCTTTATGGTTTACCTTTAAGTGCTCGTTAAGGTGGTTAATTCTCTCGGTTAAAAGAGCAACTTGCACTTCTGCCGAGCCAGTGTCGCCATCGTGAGTTTTGTAAGTTTCGATAATGCTTGTTTTAAGTTCTTTTTCCATTTTATTTTATCCTCCATTATGGAAATTATTATGCTTAAGACCGAGCAAAGCGCAGAGTATTCGCTAAACCCAGCCGAAAGTCCTTTATTATATTATCATATAATTTTTCAAAAAGCAAACGTTTTTTACGGTATTTTATTCAAATAAGCGTTTTTTCTCGTTAATTATTACGTCAACTTTGTCAATATACGTTTTTATATCTTTTGGAGAGCCGTAACGTTCTATTCTGTTTTCGCTTGCAATTACCCTTTTTGAAACGGCGTTTGCGCCACAAGCATAGTTGGTGCTAGTTTCTTCCATAACGTCAACGTTATAAACGCACTCTTCACCCTTTTTAGCGTAACCAACGTTTTCAAGGTTGCCTTTTGCGTATTTTTGCCTATATAGATAATACGGATTATAGCCGTTTTTAGTAAGTTCGCTATACGAGTAATCTATCATCTCGTCGATATCGCTTGCTTCTAGCCTTAACGTTTCGGTTTTTAAAACGCTACCCTTTTTCAAGCAAAGCGTGTGAACGGTTACGTTTTCGGGGTTTAGTTTTATTGCTTCGTTTAGCGAATATTTAAAGTCGTTAAGCGTTTCGCCCGTAAGCCCTGCAATAAGGTCGCAATTTATTTTAAAACCATAACTTTTCGCAAGGAAAAACTTACTTTTTATATCGCTAGAAGTGTGTTTTCTTCCTATAAGCTCAAGCGTTTTATCGTTGAAAGTTTGCGGGTTAACACACACTCTCGTAACGCCGTATTTTGCCATAATTTCAAGTTTTTCTTTCGTAATAACGTCGGGTCTGCCTGCTTCTACGGTGAACTCTACACCACTTGGTACTTTGTTTTTTACCGCCTTTAACACGCTTTCAAAATGTTCGTTTGATAAACAAACGGGCGTGCCACCGCCAACGTAAACACTTCTAACGTTTTCAAGATTTTCAAGGGCGTTTATCTCTTTAATTAAACTTTCAACGTAGCCGTTTATTAGTTTTGTTTTTGATATAATTTCAGAAACGAACGAACAATACAAGCACCTTGACGGGCAAAACGGAATACCTATAAACAGCCCTGAATATTCGCTATTTTTATCGTAAAATGATTTTTGAACGTTTAAAACGTCTTTAACAAGGCGTATTTTTTTAGGCGAAACCTTAAAAATACTTGTGAAATCCCTTTCAAAATTATCGCCTAAATCTCTTGCCATTTTAACGGGGCGAATACCCGTTAACGCACCCCAAGTGAGTGAAATGCCCAAATAATCTTCAAGCGAAGTGTATAGCGCAAGTTTAGAAAACCTTTTTTCATAGCGCTTTAATTCAAGCGTGTTTTTAGGGGTAAACTCGTTTTTATAACTGTAACTTTTGCCGTTTATAGTTATATCGTCGAAAAACTCACTTTCTGCTTGCGACTGAAAGTGAGTAATTTCAAGCCCTTCGCCCGTACAAAACTCGAAGAGCACTTCGTATAAATCTTTAACGTAATCTTGCCTGTTAGTGGTTATCATAATAGTACTTTATAGGGTTTAACTCTATCTCTTTATCAATAGTGGTTTCTTCGCCGTGCCCAGAATACACGGTGCACCCCTTATACTTAAATAGTTTTTTAATAGACGTAATAAGTTCGCTTAAATTGCCACCTATAAAATCAACCCTACCAAAACTTCCGCTAAATAGCGTATCGCCCGTAAAAAGCTTGTTTTCTATTTTATAAGTAACACCGCCTTTGGTGTGACCTGGCGTTTTAATAACTTCAATAGTAAAGCCGTTTATTGAAAGCGTTTCGCCACCTTGTAGGGTTTTATAAACGTTAAACGGCTCTACGCTACCACCAAACATTGTAGATAAGTTATATTCGCCACTTTGAACACCAACTAAATCGTCGCTTGAAATATAAACTTTTGCGCCACGCTTTTCAAAATATGAAACACCGCCCATATGGTCAAAATGCGAGTGGGTTAGCAAAATATCAGTAATTTCAAAGCCGTGTTTTAAGGCTTCTAACTGTAAAAACGAAGGCGTTCCACCTACGTCGATTGCAATGGCCTTTCTATCCTTATTTATAATAATATAACAGTTGGCGCTTAAATCGCCTAGTGGGTAACGTAATATTTGCATTAGTTGTTATTCCTAAACACGTCGATAATGCTCTTGTCAGCTTGAACGAACTTTATAAAATTATCTAAATCGTCTTTCTTGTTAATTTTTAAAGTTATATCAACAACGGCAACGTGTTTTTTGTTATCTATTCTACCGTTAATTGCAAGTATGAACATATTAAACTTTGCGCACGCATTAGAAACTAGCGATAAAACTTGCGCGTCTTCTTTAGCGTTAATTCTTAAACTTGCAGTATAACCTTCTTCGCCGGCTTTACCCGTCCAACTTGCTTCTAAAAAGCGGTTAGGGTCTTCTGCTCGCATATTAGGACAGTCTGCCCTATGCACGGCAACGCCCCTACCACGAGAAACGAAACCTATAATTTTATCGCCCGGAACGGGGTTACAGCAACGGGCAAACCTAACGAGTAGTCCGTCTACCCCTTTAATAGTAACGTCGCCCGTTGAGTGAACTACTTTTGCAGTTATTCCCGTTGGGTAATGGTTAACTTTGGGGCGATGTTCTTTTTTGTGAATATCTATAAGTTTAACGAGTATTTGGTTCACGCTAACTGCGCCCGAGCCAACGGCAATATACATTTCGTCTTGCCCCGTAAACGACATTTTTTCGCTAAGCCTAGAAAATGCATCGGCAGTTAAAAGTTCGCCAAAACTATATCCGCGGTTTTTGGCTTCAACTTCAAGCATTTGCTTGCCGAGTTTATTCATTTCGTCGGCTTTTTCTTTTTTATAGAAAGCCTTTATTTTAGCGCGTGCGGCGTTAGTTTTAACAAACTTAAGCCAGTCCCACGAAGGGCCTTTGGTGGTGTTTGAAGTTATAATTTCAACTATATCGCCAACCTGAAGTACGGTAGTTAGTGGCACCATTTTGCCGTTTACCCTTGCGCCAACGCAACGGTTGCCTACTTGCGTGTGTATGCGATAAGCAAAATCGACGGGCGTACTATCTTTAACAAGGCTTACAACTTCGCCCTTTGGCGTAAACACTAAAAGTTCAGTGTTGTATATGTCGCCTTTTAAAGACTCTAAAAAGTCTTTACTGTCTTTAAGACCACCCTGCCACTCCATAACTTCTCTAATCCAGCTTAAACGCTTATCGAAGTTATCGGTTGATGATTTTTGTTCTTTATACTGCCAGTGCGCTGCTATACCGTACTCTGCAGTGTTGTTCATTTCGTAAGTTCTAATTTGTATTTCAAATACCCTACCGAAAGTAGTTACTACCGTAGTGTGTAAACTTTGGTACATATTTTCTTTGGGCATTGCAATATAGTCTTTAATGCGCCCCGGCATAGGAGCCCAGCGCTTGTGTATTTTACCAAGAAGTTCATAGCACTCGTCAACGGTGTTAACAAGCACTCTTACCGCCGTTAAATCGTAAATCTGGTCGAGCGTAAGGTTTTTCTTTTTCATCTTTTTATAGATGCTATAAAAGTGCTTGGGTCTGCCGAATACTTCGCCTTTAATATTGCTTTCAAAAATTATTCCACGAAGTTCGTCAACAACCTTTTTAACGAAGGCTTCACGCTCTTCGATTTTATGGTGAATATTTTCGGCAAGATATTCAAAGGCTTCGGGGTCGTTATACTTTAAGCATAGGTCTTCAAGTTCGCAGTTGAGTTTACTAATACCAAGCCTTCTTGCAAGTGGGGCGTAAATCTCAAGAGTTTCGTTAGCCATTCTAACTTGGCGCTCGTGCGATAAAAAGTTAAGCGAACGCATATTGTGAAGCCTATCTGCAAGTTTAATAATTATAACCCTTATATCGCTTGCCATTGAAACGAAAATCTTTTTAAAGTTTTCGGCTTGCTCTTCTTCTTTAGACTTAAACTCGATTTTATCTAGTTTAGTAACGCCTTCAACAAGCGCTAAAACTTCACTGCCAAACTCGCTTTCAATATCGCTTGCCGAAACGGGAGTATCTTCTAAAACGTCATGCAAAAAGGCTGCAACGATGGTTGCATAGTCCATTTTTAACCCTATGAGTATTTGCGCAACCGAACACGGATGAGTAAAGTATTCTTCGCCCGACGCTCGCTTTTGGTTTTTGTGCGCATCTTTTGCAAAATGATAGGCTTTTGCAAGGATTTTTACTTCTTCTTCGGGATATATTTTATTTATTTCATCAAGTACGTTAAGTGCGCTCAAATTAGTTCTCCGATAAAAGTTTTTGATATATTTTTGAAAGGGTTAGTTCTTTTTTAACGGTTCTATCAATAAAAACAACTTCTTTTTCTATTATAAAGCCAAGTTCTATAAACGTTTCTATTGCAACGGTTTTAAAAATAGTACTGCTAAAATTATCGCTTATAGCCAAACTTTCAACCGTTTCGGGTGAAGTTTTAATTTTAGAAACGATTTCTTTAAACACTTCGCCAAACGCTTCGCGCGATGGAATTACGCTTGATAAATCAAACGAAGGCACGCTTGATACAACTTGTGTTTGACCTTTAAAGCGCTGTGGAAGGGCAAGCGGTTTATCTACAAACACAACCGTTTTATATTCGCTTAAATCAAGCGAGTTTACGTCTGCCCCGATAATAACGGCGTTTTTTCCACCCCTTGAAGTTAGCGTTAAGGGGTTTTGTTCAAAACTAGAAAGTTTGCTAAAAAGATTAATATTTTCGGGATTAGTTGCTATAAAAACGGTTGAAAAACCGTGTTCGTCGGCATTTTCGATTATACTTTCAATTTCTTGTTTTGAAAGCGTTTTAACGCCACTTATAGGCTCGCCGCTAGCCATTTGCTTAACGGCGTTTCTAAGCGCAACAAAATTAAAAGTTTTGCTAGCGCCTATATCGTAACAAACGTTTTTAATTATGCCTTTAACGTATTCCCTGCCGTTGTATTCTAAAAGCGAACTTTCAAATAAAACGTTTTTGAACACGCTAGAATTAAGCGGTGAAAGCGCCGAAACTCCGTTAAAATACATAAGGTCGATATACGGGGTTTTAACGTTTAAATGCACCGAGCCTTCTTTTATCGGCTTTGCTTCAACACTACTTGCGCTTATCATAAAAAGCGGTTTGTTGTTTCCCGTTCCAAAAGGCTCTAAAAGGGCAATTTCTTTTGCCGTGCGAAGTGTAAAGCGCCCGTCTATAACGGCGTCGACGTGCGCAGTTTTTTCAAACGCATCTTTAGAATAAGTTTTGCAAACGTAACTTGCAAGCCTTTCGCTAAATGCGATTATATTTTCTTCTTTAATACCAACTCCCGCCGCCTGCGCATGCCCGCCAAACTCAGTTAAAAGGTCTGCGCAACTAGATATTGCTTCGTAAACGTTAACGTCGCCAAGCGAACGCGCCGAGCCGTGATAACCACCTTCAGTTTCGGCAAGTAGCACGGTGGGAAGCCTATATTCTTCGGCAAGCCTAGCGGCAACTATTCCAAGCAAACCGCCTTTCCAAGTTTTATCGTATAGAACGATTGCGCCCGACGGAATGCCCGAAATGGTAAGTTTTTGTTTAGCTGATTTATATAAGTCTTCACACTCTTGTTGGCGCTGTGCGTTATATACTACCAATTTTTGAAGTAATTCGTTTCTTTCAAACTTATCGCTTGATAAAAAGAACCGAAGCGCCGAATAAGCATCGCCCATTCTGCCTGCGGCGTTAATTCTTGGCGCAACCGAAAAGGCAAGCGAAGTTGCAGTAATTTCTTTTACGCCCGAAATTGCAATTAGTTCGTTTACGGGAACTAATGCGTTTCCACTTTTAATAAGGTCGAGCCCAAGTTTTACAAGGCTTCTGTTTTCGCCTATAAGGGGCATACTGTCGGCAATAGTTGCTATGGCAACTAAATCTAAATAGCGGTTTGCTAAATCGCCTATTAAAGCATAGGCAAGTTTATATGCAACACCCGTTCCAGAAAGCCCGTCGAACGGGTATGGACTACACTTGCAACTAATAACCGTTGTATCAGGAAGTTCAGTGGGAAGTTCGTGGTGGTCGGTTATAATAACGTCAACCCCAAGGTCTTTAAGATATTCAACTTCTTCTTTTGCGCTTACGCCACAGTCAACGGTAATTAAAAGGTCGGGCAAAACGTTTTCTATTACTTCGTTTAAAACTCCTTCGCTTAAACCGTATCCATTATCTCTTTCGGGAATAACGGTAATAGCGTCAATCCCGTAAACTTTTAAAGCGTTATAAAGTAGTGTCGTTGCGCATATACCGTCGGCATCGTAATCGCCGAAAATAACTACCGTTTCGCCGTTTTGCCTAGCAATGCTAATTCGCTCAACGGCAACGCCCATATCGTTTAAAAGGTAAGGCGATAAAAGTTTATCTTCACCGGGGGACAAAAAGTCGTTAATCTTTTGAGCCGTGTCTATCCCACGGGAATAAAGTATGCTAGCCGTAACGTTTAAAACACCCGTTAAAGTGGCCAATTCGTTTATAGTATTAAGTTGTTCTTGAGTGTAATTTTTAACGGTTATTTTCATAATTAAACGGCTTTGGTATTAAAAAATGCAAAAACAGACGGGAGTTCTCCCGTCTGTTAAGGTTTAGTTTGCTGATTTGGCTTTTTTAGCACTTTCTTTAATTTTGCTTGCAAGTTTGCGAAGGTATACCCAAATAGACGCCGAAAGGAACACGGAAGAATAAGTTCCTGCTAAAAGACCGAATATTATGGGAAGCGCAAACTCTTCCATAGTGGTTATGCCCATTACAGCGCAAACGACTGCAAGAACAACTATAACTGCAAGAGTCGTAAGCGTTGTTAAAATAGACCTACCAAGCGTATCGGCAATAGATTTGTTTGCTATATCACTATCGCTTAAATCTTTCATAGAATCGAGTTTAGAAACTTCTCTTATTCTATCGAATATTACGATTGTAGCGTTTATTGAATAACCAACGATAGTAATTACCGCCGCTATAAACGTGGTGTTTACTTGTATTTGGAATATCGTAGTAAGCGCAATCATTACGAGCACGTCGTGAAGGAGTGCAATTACTGCAGCAATACCCGAAGTAAGCGTAAAGCGGAAACCGATATATATAAGCATTATAACTACTGCTACTGCGGTTGCCCAAATTGCGTTTGATAAAAGTTTTTTCGATGTTGAGCCGTTAACGATGTTAGCAGAAACTTCAACGCCTTCAAACTCTGCGTTATACGTTTCAACTGCTTGCCTTATTTTATAAACAAGCCCGTCTTCATAAGAGTTTTCTTCAGTTCCTTCTATCTTTTCTAGGAAAGCCCTTTGCTCGTCTTCTGATTTTGAACTAACTTTTTTGCCACCTACTTCGTATTCAAGACCAACTTCTAAAATAGTGTTGCTATCGCCCGACCAACGGGTTGAGCCGATAGAAAAGCCTTCGCCCGTAATAACGCTTGAAACTTCATCTATAAGTTCAGTTTTAAGGTTTGGGTTGTTTGAAAGATATTCGCCGAAGTCAACGTTAACTTTTGCGCCACCTGCAAAGTCAATACCAACGTTCATACCTACGCCAGGTATAAGCATTAGAATTAGTCCTACAAGCAATATAGCAAGTGATATGGGGGCAAAGTATTTAAACTTTTCAACTATTTTAAGTTTTAAATCTTTAAGCTTCTTCATCTTCAAGCACCTCCCTTTTAAGAGCAAAGAAGGAAGGCTTGCCCTCGCTAATATTAAATAAAAGTTTTACGATAAATCTCGTAATAACGATTGCCGTAAACATTGAAAGCAATATACCAACTAAAAGGGTTATTGCAAAGCCCTTAATTGAGCCGGGGCACAAAATCCAAAGTACGATAGCGGCAAGCACGGTTGTAATATTAGAGTCAAATATAGTTATAAACGCGCGTTTAAAACCAACGTTAATTGCAGAAGTAACGGTTTTACCGTTTGCGTATTCTTCTTTAATTCTTTCAAAGATAATAACGTTTGCGTCAACCGCCATACCTATTGAAAGTATAACGCCCGCAATACCGGGAAGAGTAAGTTGTACCCAAGGAATAAGCGCAAGTAACACAACTAAAAGCACGGTGTAAATAGAAAGTGCGATAGAAGATGCAACGCCTAAACCACGGTAGTTAAGAATCATAATAATAAATACTATAACTAAACCGATAGCACCTGCAATTACGCTTGCAGGGAGTGCGTTTTCGCCAAGAGTTGCACTAATTTTGTTTGAAGACGCTAACTCGAACTCAAGCTCTAACCTACCGCCCTTTATAATTGCGGCGATGTTGCTTGCTTCTTCAGGAGTTGCAATGCCTGTAATTTGAGCGCTTTCGCTTGTTATTTGCTCGTTAACCGTAGGTGCTGAAACGACTTCACCGTCAAGTTTAATATAAAGTTGCTTGCTAGTAAGTGCTGCAGTTGCTTCACTGAACTTTTTAGTGCCTTGCTGGGTAAACTTTAATTGAACGATTGGCTCACCGTCTTGGTCGTAACCTGCCTGGCAATCTGCAATGTCAGCCCCTTCTAAATATACGGTACCCGACGAATCTTCAAACGTGAGTTTACCGGCAGAACCTATAACTTCAAGTACTTCTTCTGCATTGTCAACTTCAGGGATTTCAACCCTTATTTCTCTTGAAGCGCCTATACCTTGAATAGTTATAGTTGCTTCGGTGTAGCCTTTATTTTCAAGACGTGCTTGTAAAATATCGACAGCGCTTTCAAAAAGTTCGTCAATATCAGCGTTTTCTTGCCCCTCGTCAAGTTTAGGTGTTAACACGCCGACGTAACCACCTTTAAGGTCGATACCCAAGCCTATCGTACTGCCGATTGAATTGAAATCTTTTATACCGTTCTCAATAAACTTGGGAAGGGGAAAAGTATTGCAAAAATCAGCCACGCCAAGAATTGCCGTGAATAATACGATAACTGCAAGTATTATAGCAGATTTTACCTTCTTCATAATGCCTCCAAATAAGTCAAGCAGTAAATAACGACACAAAGCCATTATTACTATACTCATATATTATATATGTAAACTTTGTTTAAGTCAATAAGTTTTTAAGTTTTTACACCCTATTTTTTAGTTATTTATGCACTTTTTACGGTTATAAGCGTGCAATTTTGCACTTTTATACTATTTTTTCTTTTATAAGAAAAAAGGCGTTATTTCGTTTGACTTTACTTAACAAAAGTACTAATATTTATTAAAAGGTTTTTACTATGAAAGATTTAACGAAAGGCAACATTTATAAAACGTTTTTATCGTTTGGAATACCACTAGTATTATCGGGGCTTCTTAGCCAACTTTACACGATAGTCGACACTGCTATTGCGGGCAAGTTTATAGGTGAAAACGCACTTGCTGCAATAGGCGCAACAAGTCCTCTTATAAGTTTGGTTCAGTCTATATTTTGGGGGTTTGGCGTAGGGCTTTCAGTTTACGTTGCAAGGCTTTACGGCGCAGAAGATTATTCTAAACTTAAAAAATCCGTTTATTCAGGCGCGCTATTTATAATGGCGTGTTGCTTAACGTTTAGCATTATTTTAATGCTTTCGTCTTCACTTATTATTGACCTTTTAAAAGTTGAACAAAGCCTTAGAAAAGACGCTCTTATTTATTTTTTAATAATTACGGGTGGCAACGCTATAATTTTAATGACTAACTACGGTCTTTACATAATGACTTCTGTGGGAATAGGCAGTTTCCCGTTTATTATGTCGCTACTTACAACGGTTATAAACATTACTCTTAATATCGTTACGGTAACGGTGTTTAAATGGGGCGTTGCAGGCCTTGCAATATCAACCATAATAGCCGCCTTGGTCGTTGTAATTTGTTACTTTATAAAGTTTAACAAATGCCTTAAAGAACTTGGGGTTGATAAGGAAAAGTTTAGTTTTGACATTAAAGAAGTTAAAAACTCATTCCCCTATTCAATACCAAATATGTTACAGCAAATGATAATGTATTTATCAACGTGCATGATAAGTCCGCTAGTAAACGGAATAGGCTTATCAGCATCTGCTAGTTACACCGTTATAAACAACGTTGTAAACCTTAACTCTACGGTATTTTTCAACTCAAACAGAACGATAAACAACTACACGGCGCAATGCATAGGTCACGGCAGATACGACAAAATTAAAAAAGGCGTGTTGCCTGCCTTTATTCAAAACGTTGCCCTAGTAACACCGCTACTAATTTTATGCGTTATTTTTAACGAAGAAGTTTGCAATATATTCTTAAAAGAAAACGCAACTGAACTTACTAAACAATATTCTTACGACTTCACAAGAAACTTTTTACCGTTTATTTATTTCTTTACAATTTGCAACCTTTTCCACGGATTTTTTAGGGGTGTTAAGGCAACGGCGCACCTATTTATAACAACCGCTTTTTCATCGGTAGTTAAGTACGTTGCATCCCTTATTTTAATAAAATCTTACGGTATTTACGGCTTTTTTATGGGCTGGGTAATATCGTGGATATTAGAATCGATTTTATGCGTTGCCCTTTACTTTATAGGGCTATGGAACCCTTTAAGAAAACTTAAAACTAACGAATAATACGCAATAAAACCCCCACTCGTTTGAGTGGGGGTTATTTTATTTTGACGCAACTTCTTTATAGATTGCACGAATTGACTTTTCAAAATCTTGATTAGAAACGCCAACCATAATGTTAATTTCTTTAGTGCCTTGCGATATGGTTTTAATGTTTATATTGTTTTTACCGAATATTGAGAATATTCTTCCAGAAACACCCGGTTGAAGCGCCATATTTCTACCTACAACGGCAACGAGAGCCAAGTCGTCGTCGAAATCAACGCTAACAACGCCTGCAACTTTTTTAATTTCGGCAATAACGTCATAAACTATTCTATCAACGTCTGAAAGCGCGCAAACAACGGTAAAGCAGTCAACCGACGTGTGAATATGTTCAAGTTTTACGTTAAACTTTTTAAAAGTGCTTAAAACGTCGCGAATAACGGAAAGTTTATCGGCGCTTACAACTTTAGTTATGGTAAATACCGCAAAGTTTTTTCTACCTGCAATACCCGTTACTAAATTGCCGTTTTTATCACTTTCCTTGCATATTTTCGTACCTTCGTCGTTAGGACTGTTGGTGTTTAAAATGTAAATGGGAATATTGAGTTCTCTAACGGGCATAACCGTTTCTTCGTGAAGAACGCTTGCGCCCATATAAGAAAGTTCACGAAGTTCGTCGTACGTTACTTCTTCAACACGTTCAGGGTTATCTACTATTCTTGGGTCTGCCATTAAAATACCGCTAACGTCAGTCCAGTTTTCGTACCTTTCGGCAGATACTGCCATTGCAACTATTGAGCCGGTAACGTCGCTACCACCACGCGAGAATAGTTTAATTTCGCCCGTTGGATACGCGCCGTAAAAGCCAGGTATTACCAACTTTTTATACTCTTCGAACTTTGATTTTATACGCTCTGCGGTAACTTCTTCGTTAAGCGTTCCGTCGTAATTAAACACAACGACTTCTGCTGAATCAACGAACTCGTAACCTAAATAGTCTGCCATAAGTTTTGCGCAAAGGAACTCGCCACGGCTTACGATATACTCTTCGCTAGCGCCCTTTTTAATGTTTTCGGCAATAATTTCAAACTCTTTTTTAACGTCAACGTGAAGTGATAAGTCGTTTTTAATTTCTTCGTAGCGTTCTTCAATCATATTTACCATAGCGGAAATATCTACGCCGTAACGCTTGTGAGCAGATAAAAGGTATAAAAGGTCGGTAATTTTATTATCTTGTTTAAACCTTTTACCAAGCGCCGAAACTACTACTATACTTCTTTTTTCATCGGCAAGAACTATATTTTTAACTTTTTTAAATTGTTCGCTCGACGCTACCGACGAGCCACCGAATTTTACTACTGATATCATATTTTATTTTCCTTAATTAACGCTTTTGCAATTTGAATTGCGTTTGCTGCGGCACCCTTTCTAATGTTATCGCTTACGCAGTAAAAGAGTAAACCGTTTTCACAAGATAAATCACGGCGAATTCTACCAACGTAAACAAGATCATTATCGTTAGCAACGGTAGAAACGGGGTAAATTGCGTTTTGTGGGTCGTCGAGCACCTTAATACCTTCTTGGCTTTCAAAAGCCTTTCTAACTTCTTCTAAAGTAAAGGGCTTTTCAAGTTCAACCATAATAGAAACGGCGTGTGCGTTCATAACGGGAACTCTAACGCAAGTTGCCGAAACGGGAAGGTTGGGTTTATCAAGTATTTTTCTGGTTTCGTTAACCATTTTAAGTTCTTCTTTAGTGTAACCGTTATCGGTAAACACGTCGATTTGAGGAATACAAGTTTTTGCAATATTATAGGGGTAAAACTGTGGCTCACCACCTGCTAAAGTGTTAGCCAAGTCGTTTTTACCTTTCATACCACTGCCTGAAACTGCTTGGTAAGTGGTATACACTACCCTTTTAAGCCCGAAAACGTCTTCAAGGGGCTTTAAGGGAAGAACCGACTGAATAGTACTGCAGTTGGGGTTAGCAACTATTTTTCTAGCACTATCAAAGTGTTCTAAGTTGATTTCGGGAACGATTAAAGCGCACTCTTTAACCATTCTCCAAGCGCTTGAGTTATCAATAACAACTGCGCCTGATTTTTCGGCTTCGGGCGCCCATTCTTCGCTAACCTTGCCACCTGCAGAGAAAAGTGCAATTTCAATTCCTTCAAAACAACCTTTTTCAAGACCTTTTACAATATAGTCTTTATCGCCAAACTTAATGGTTTTACCGGCACTTTTTTGCGATGCGAAAAGGGTAAGGTTTTCAATGGGGAAGTTGTATTCGTAAAGTAATTTTAAAAAAGTAGAGCCAACGAGTCCCGTTGCGCCTACTACTGCAACGTTATATTTTTTCATAGTAATCTCCGTAAATAATTATAATACTCTTGCAACGAAATCGTAACTTGATAAATCGTTAATGCCTTCAACGAAAGAAGACTCGCCGTTTTTTACAACGTAATATTTTGACGATTTTAAGAAGTTTTCAACCTTGAACGATTTTTTGTTTTCAAAATAATAAGGCTCGCTTGCACTCATTATGCGCATAACGTCGTGCACCATAGCGGTTGCCGTGGGGTATCTACCCGCACCCTTGCCGTAAAAACCTAAAAGGTCGTTTTGCGAGCAGTTATAGTAAACTGCGTTAAACTCGTAAGAAACGCCGAATAATGCGTTATCGGGCGTTATTACTACGGGCTCAACCGAAACCCTAACCGTGTCGCCATCTCTTTTCGATTCAGCAACGAATTTAAGGGTTGCACCCTTTGATTTAAGGTCTGAAAGTATTTCTTTCGTTACCTTTGAAATGCCGTAGTGGTGTATTTGGTCGTAAGGAACGTAACCACCATAAGCAATAGAAGATAAAATGCAAATCTTTCTAGTCATATCAAGGCCTTCAATGTCGGCAGTAGCGTCGAACTCGGCAAAACCTAAACGCTTTGCTTCGCTAAGCGCATCTTCCATAGAAAGACCTTCTTTATCCATTTTAGTTAAAACGAAGTTTGTAGTTCCGTTAATAATGCCGTAAATCCTATCAACTTCGTTAACGCCTATACTATCTATAAGCGAACAAATAATGGGAATACCGCCACCAACCGACGCTTCGCACATAAACTTAACGCCGTTTTCTTTTGCAAGTGCGTAAAACTCTTCCATATGTAAACTTACCGTTTCTTTGTTAGAAGTTACAACACTCTTTTTATTTTTTAACGCCTTAGTTATACATTCGTATGGGAACTTATCGCCACCCATTGCTTCTATAACTATGTCTATATCTTTGTTCTCGCAAACTTCATCGATAGTTTCGGCAAACCTTGCGCCGAGCATTTCTTTTTTAGAAGGAAGGTCGAAAACCTTTAAAACCTTCACGTTAGAAGAATCGGGTAAGTTATCGATAATATTTAAAACTCCACCACCTATCGTACCACATCCAAGTATTCCTACGTTCATAATAATCTCCTATTCAAAAGCGACGAGTGTAACGTCTTTAACCTTTTGTATTTTTTTAATATTTTCAACGAGTTCGTAAACCGAAACCGTCATATCGCGCGTGTCTATCATAACGGTGATATACGCTAGCGAGTGTATGGGCATATCTTGATTTATAGTAAGAATATTGCCGTGATAGCCCGATATTTCGTTAATTACGTTAGATAAAACGCCTTTTTCATTTTGCGCTCTAAACGATATTATTGCCTTTCTACCAAAATCGCTAGAAAGTTCAAAAACTTTGTCTTTATACTTATAAAAGGTTGAACGACTAATATCAAGTTCCTTGCAAACGTCGCTAACGCTTTTATTTTCTTGCTCAAGTAGCCTAACGGCTTCAACCACCTTTTCGTAAAACGGTGGTAAAACTTCTTTATGAATTATTAAAAAGTCGCCGTTCATTTTAAAGTTGCCCCCTTATCACATACTTTAAGAGATTTAACTTTAAAGTTTGCACCACTTAAACTACTTAACAGTTTATATTCAAGCCCAGAAGATTTGCCTATTGCAAGTATTGTAGGCCCTGCACCGCTTATAACCGATGCGTAACCAAGTTCGTTAAGCGTTTTAATAAGCGCTTCGCCACCTTCTATTTGTGGCAAACGGTAAGGTTGATGCAACTTGTCGTTAAACACTTCTTTAATAAGTTCAACGTTTCCTGTTGAAAATGCAAGTGGTAGTACGGTTGCCCTTGAAACGTTGTGAACTACGTCTTTAAGAGAATATAACTCAGGAAGAAGTTCTCTTGCTACTTTCGTGGATAGATGTTGCTTTGGAATAATGGCGTAGATTTTAAGGTTTTTGTTAACTTCAAGTTTATTTGCAATAACCTTATCGCCGTTTACTACCGACGCAACTAATCCACCTAAATATGCAGGCGCAACGTTATCGGGGTGACCTTCAATTTTATTCATTACCGATAAAAGATAGTCCGAGCGAAAAGCGTTTTTAAGCATATAGTTTGCGCCCAACACGCCTGCTACTATGCACGTTGCCGACGAGCCAAGACCACTTGACGACGGAACCGCGCTTTTAACCGATTTGATTTTTACGGGAACGTATTCTCTACCCGATAATTCAAACAATTTTTTATAAGCATTTAGCACTAAATTGTTTTGGGTGTTGGTATTTCCAAAGCCTATAAGCTCGTCTTTTTCAGCCTTTTCGAAACTAAACGTGTTATATAAGTTAAGCGCCATACCAACGCTATCGAACCCAACGCCAAGGTTGGCAACGGAGCAAGGCACGGTAACTTCAACTTTTAAGTTTTTATAAGTTACGATATCTTTAATTTCTTCGCGCGTTTTTATTTGCGTTGGCTTTTTAGAGTACATAAGTTTTTTAATTCCATAAGGAATTACTTGCTTTGACGCGCGCGCTATTTCGTGAATAAGTTTAACTTCGCCCGTTTCTTCCCCACCTATTTCAAGCGCTCTTGACACGGTAAACGGGAACTTATAAGGGCTTGCAGTTGAAACGATTAGCGTTTTTTCTTTTATATTAAGTTTTTCGTAAACGTCGTAAGCAACGGCGGTGTGCGGGTCTATAAGATAACCGAGATTATCAAAGCAACGCTTAATTGCCTTTTCGGTTTCTTCTTCGGTTGAATAACCTGCCATAAAGCAAGATAGCGAACTTCTTTCTTCATCGTTAAGCGTATATTTGCCCTGCGTTTTTAAAAGCCCCATTAACTTGCTAACCTTTTCGCCACTTTTACCTACTGCGTAGTATAAAAGCCTTTCAAGGTTAGAAGAAACGAGTATATCCATAGCGGGCGAATTCGATTTAACGAATTGCCTATTTTTATCATAAACGCCTTTTGTAAAGAAATCGGTTAAAACGTTGTTTTTGTTAGACGCACATATAAACGTATTTATGGGAACGCCTATTTCCCTTGCTAAAAACGCTGCAAAAATATCGCCGAAGTTACCCGTTGGAACGCAAACGTTAAAGGCCTGGCCCATTTTGAGTTCGCCGTGCTTAACCATTTTGGCGTAAGAATAAACGTAGTAAATAACTTGTGGAACTAATCTACCTATGTTTATAGAGTTTGCAGACGATAATAAAACGCCCTTTTCGTTGTAAGTAGAAAAAACTTCTTTAACGAAAGTTTGGCAATCGTCGAAATTACCTTTAACGGCATACGCTTTAGTCCTATCGTCGGTATAGTATAGCATTTGCTTTTCTTGTATTTCGCTAACGCCACCGTCTGGATATAAAACGACGGTATCAAACTCGCCACTTTTCATAAAACTAGAAAGCGCAGCGCCACCCGTATCACCTGAAGTTGCAACTAAAATAAGCGATTTATCGGTAACGTTGTTTTTCTTTTTAGAAACTTCAATTAAAAACGGTAAAACGGTAAGCGCCATATCTTTAAAGGCGAGCGTTGGGCCGTGATAAAGTTCTAAAAACGAAACGTTATCAAAATGTTTAAGTTCAACGAACTTTTCGCGAAAGTTAATTTTGTCGTACGCGCTAGAAACGCAGTAGTCAATTTCTTCGCTAGTAAAGTCGTCTAAAAAAAGGCGAAATACTTCTTTCGCCATTTCTTTATAGTCTTTGTTTATAAATGAAGCGTCAATATTAAGTTTTTCAAGCGTTTCAGGTAAAAATAAACCACCGTCGCTTGCTAAACCTTTAAGTATTGCTTGGCTTGCAGTAAGCCTTTCTTCACTTCTAGTACTTTTATACATAACATATCTCCGTAATAAGATATATAATAATATATCTTGATTAAAAACACAACTGTTTGCCACAAAAAAACAATAAATATTTTGTCGGCGTACAAAAAACAAGTGTTTGTTTGTGGAATATAGATAATTTTGCCGTCAACTTTAAAAATTAACGATTTTTTGGGCAAAAAAAGGCTTTCGCTCGTTTGCGAAAGCCTAATTTTATTCGAGTTCGAAAGCGCCCGTATACAAACTATAATAACTACCTTTTTTCTCAATAAGGTCGTCGTGGGAGCCCCTTTCTATAATTCTACCGTGGTCAAGCACCATTATAACGTCTGCGCCCTGAACGGTTGATAATCGGTGCGCTATTATAAACACCGTTCTACCTTCCATAAGTTTATCGGTACCACGTTGAACTAAAAGTTCGGTGCGAGTGTCGATTGAAGAAGTTGCTTCGTCCATTATCATAACGGGAGCGTCGGCAACTGCTGCTCTTGCAATAGAAATAAGTTGGCGTTGACCTTGCGAAAGGTTAGAGCCGTCTGCCGTGAGCATAGTGTCGTAACCGTCTGGAAGCCTTGTTATAAAGTCGTGCGCGTTTGCAAGTTTAGAAGCGTTGATACACTCTTCATCGGTGGCGTCGAGCCTGCCGTAGCGTATGTTTTCCATAACAGTGCCAGAGAATAAGCAAGTATCTTGCAAGACTATGCCGAGTGAACGGCGAAGGTCTGCCTTTTTGATTTTGTTTACGTTAATTCCGTCGTAGCGAATTTTACCGTCTTGAATATCGTAAAAGCGGTTTATAAGGTTGGTAATCGTTGTTTTACCTGCGCCCGTTGCGCCAACGAAGGCAATTTTTTGACCGGGGCGAGCGTAAAGCGAAACGTCGTGAAGAACAATTTTATCTTCAACGTAGCCAAAGTCAACGCTATCCATAACGATATCGCCACGAAGCCTTTCATAAGTTACAGTTCCGTCTGCTTTATGGGGGTGTTTCCAAGCCCAAATGTGAGTTCTTTCGTTAGTTTCTATAAGGTTACCGCTAGCATCTTCTTTAACGTTAACTAGCGTAACGTAGCCGTTATCTTCTTCAATGGGCTCGTCTAAAACGTTAAACACTCTTGAAGCGCCGGCTATTGCCATAATAACGGAGTTAAGTTGGTTAGATATTTGACCCATAACGTTGGCAAACTGCCTTGCCATACCTAAAAACGATACTATAACGTTAATTTCAAGCACCGATATAAAAGTTCCGTTTTCAAAAAGCGATTGAAAACTTATATTTATGCCCGTGCCGTTTGAGAAGATGTATATTCCGCCACCTATAAAGGCAATTAAAACGTATAAGACGTTGCCTATATTGTGAATTATGGGCATTAGCATATTTGAAAAGCCGTTTGCCTTTGAAGAAACTTCGTATAAATGCTCGTTTAGTGCGTTGAACTTTTCAACTGCTTCGTCTTCGTGGTTAAACACTTTAACTACTTTTTGACCGTGCATTATCTCTTCGATATAACCTTCAACTCTACCAACTGCTTGTTGTTGCGCCATAAAGTAACCACCACTCTTTCCACCTATCGTTTTAGTTACGAAAGTTATGGCGATTATGCCTATTACAACGGCTAAAAATAGCATTACGCTTAAATAGTTCATTACTATGGCAAGCGTTATAAGAGTTATTAGTGTTGAGCAAAACTGCGGTAAACTTTGCGAAACGAGTTGGCGAAGCGCATCTATATCGTTGGTGTAAACGCTCATTATATCGCCGTGAGTGTTTTGGTCGAAGTACTTAATGGGTAGTTTTTGCATTTTGGCAAAAACTTGGTTACGCATATCTTTTAAAAAGTTTTGCGTAAGTATTGCGCCAAGTTGGCCCATTACAACGTTAGAAGTTATACCTAAAACGTAAATGCAAGCAAGGGTTATTACCGTTGAAACTATTCCCGCCCACGCCTCGTTAGCCGTTATGGGAACGGGATTGTTTGAAGATAAAACAGTCTTTTCTAAAAAGTCGTAAACCCTGTTTAAAAACAAGCCTGCAACTGCGCCCGCTATTGCACTAATAAGTATTGCAACGCCTATAATTACAAGTAACTTTTTGTAGTTTGTAAAAAGTATTTTAAGTAGACGTTTAAGGTCTTTAAAGTTAAGTTTACCTATTGGGGGAACTGCGCCTCTACCACGAGGCATTTTCATTGTCTTCATAAACTAGCCACCTCCCCGTCGTTATTTTCAACCTTATTTTGCGAGTAATAAACTTCTTTATAAATCTCGTTGTTTTTAATAAGTTCGCTGTGAGTGCCAACTGCATTTATCTTACCACCGTCGAGCACTACTATTTTATCAGAGTCTTGAACGGAGGCTATGCGCTGGGCTATTATAATTTTAGTAACCGACGGAAGTTCTTCTTTGAACGCCTTTCTAAGCAAAGCGTCGGTCTTCATATCAACGGCGCTAGTAGAGTCGTCTAGAATTAAGATTTTGGGCTTTTTAACGAGCGCCCTAGCAATACAAAGGCGTTGCTTTTGACCACCAGAGAAGTTTGCACCACCTTGTTCCACTTCTTTATCTAAACCGTCGCTAGAAGACATTATAAAGTCGTAGGCCTGCGCTATTTTTAAAGCCTTTATAATTTCTTCATCGGTGGCGTTTTTATCGCCCCACTTCATATTTTCACGAACGGTGCCTGAAAATAGCACGTTCTTTTGAAGTACTACCGATACGTTATCGCGAAGTACTTCTAAATCGTATTCTTTAACGTTTATACCGCCAACTTTAAGTTCGCCCTCGGTTACGTCGTACAGGCGAGAAATTAGGTTAACGAGCGTTGATTTTGAAGAACCCGTTGCGCCTATTATGCCAACCGTTTCACCAGAACTAATACTTAGGTTTATTCCGTCAAGAACGTTTCTTTGTGCGTGGCTACTGTATCTAAAACTTACGTTTTCAAAACTAATATCGCCGCTCGATACCGTTTTAATTGCGTTTTCGGGCGAAGTAAGGTCGGTTTTCTCATCTAAAACTTCAACAATTCTTCTTGCAGATTCGCCAGACATAGTAAGCATAACGAATATCATTGAAAGCATTTGAAGCGACATAAGTATTTGAAGCGAATAAGTAAGCATACTTTGAATGACCCACACTGAAAGCGAACTATCGCCGTTTAACATAAGGCGCGAGCCGATAAGCGCAATTGCAATAAGCGCGCCCTGCAAGCAAAACTGCATTATAGGGCCGTTAAGCGCTAAAATTCGCTCTGCTTTTATAAAGTCTTTTGAAAGACTTGTTGAAACGGTGCTAAACTTTTCGGTTTCGTAATCTTCTCTAACGTAGGCTTTAACAACGCGCATACCTTTAACGTTTTCTTGAATTGATTCGTTAAGGTTATCGTAACGCTTAAACACCCTTTTAAATATGGGCATAGCGTTTTTAATAATTAAAATTATGCCAAACGTTAAAACGGGCGCCGTAACGAAGAAAATTGCAGGTAAAGTTGGATGTTTACTAAAACTCATCACTATTGAGAAAATGAGCATAAGTGGGCTTCTTATTGCAGTTCTTATTACCATCATAAACGCCATTTGAACGCTAGAAACGTCGGTCGTGAGCCTTGTTACGAGCGATGACGAACTAAACTTATCTATGTTGGAAAACGAGAACTTTTGAACGTTTGCAAACATATCGTGGCGAAGGTTTTTTGCAAAACCCGTTGACGCTTTTGCGCAGTATTTACCACCGAGCATTCCCGCTATAAGCGATATAATTGATGCGCCCACCATTAGCGAGCCGTATAAAATCATACCGTTAGAGTTTGCTTTTTCAATCGCTTCACCAAACAGTGTTAATATATACGGAATTGCAACTTCCATAGCAACTTCTAAAACCATTAAAAGTGGCGTTATAATTGTTTCTTTCTTATATTCCCTTAAACTTTTTAGTAATTTTTTAATCATATTTCTATAATACGACCTTAATTGTTGTTTTATATCATTTTAGCAATCCTAATTTTTATTGTCAATCGCATAAGCGAAGGTGTTTGTAATTTTCACAAATATTTTAATTTTGTAAATTAAAAAACAAGGCAAATCGCCTTGTTTTTACTTTTTACTCCATAAACCGTGAAGGTTGCAGTATTCATAAACTTCTATAACTTTTTCACCTTCTAAAAGCGCGAACGACGCTTCGGGTGCATCTTGTGGGGTTAACTTTTTAATTAACACGTTTTTATCGGTTTGAACTGCAATAAACGCTATATAATGCTCCTGAAGCATAGGGTGCGTTACGCTACCAACTTTTACAGTTAAAACGTTACCGTCAATTTCATAAACGGGAACGTGTTTTTCAATAGATGCGTCAACCGTGCCTGGAATAAGTTCTTGCATAGGCTTACCACAGCAAGAAACGGGCATTTTAGAGCAAAGCGCTTTAGTTATTACTTGACCACATACGTTACACTTAAAAAACTTTGCCATAACTATTACCCCATCATTGCTTCGCTAATAATCTGCATAACTTTATCGTGGCAACCACCACAACCCGTTGAACAGTGCGTTGCTGCTTGAACGGCATCGAAAAGCGAAAGTAAATCTTCAAACTTATTGTGACCTTCAAGCGCGTCTAAAATGCTGAAGTATGAAACTTGCATACAATTACAAACAATATAATTTTCTTTCATAATCTTTCTCCTTAAAGTTGTAATATAATTATATTTTATTTTTTTAATAAAGTCAATATCAAAAATAAATAAAAAGTGGACTTTTCCTAAGAAAAAGTCCACAAAAGTGAAATGCGGCAACTCCCTATCCTCCCAGGCCGTGTCCAGCCAAGTACTTTCAGCGCAATCGAGCTTAACTTCTGTGTTCGGAATGAGAACAGGTGGATCCTCGACGCTATCGTCACCGCAATGGTTATATAACTACCTAC
>JAFXHX010000012.1 GCA_017536205.1 Clostridia bacterium
CAGCAAGGCTAAAGCACAAGCTCACATCGATGCCGGTGCTAAAAACGTTGTTATCTCTGCTCCCGCAGGTAACGACCTTCCCACTATCGTATTCAACGTTAACCACAAGACTTTAACCGCTGAAGATAAAGTTATTTCGGCTGCATCTTGCACCACTAACTGCTTAGCACCTATGGCTAAAGCACTTAACGATTACGCACCTATTCAATCTGGTATTATGACTACCGTTCACGCTTACACTGGCGACCAAATGATTCTTGACGGTCCTCAAAGAAAAGGCGACCTTCGTCGTTCTAGAGCAGGCGCTATGAACATTGTTCCTAACTCTACCGGCGCTGCTAAAGCAATCGGTCTTGTTATTCCCGAACTTAACGGCAAACTTATCGGTGCTGCTCAACGCGTTCCCACTGCTACCGGTTCAACCACTATCTTAATCGCAGTAGTTAAGGGTAAAGACGTTACTAAAGAAGGCATCAACGCTGCTATGAAGGCTCAAGCAACCGAATCGTTCGGCTACAACACCGACGAAATCGTTTCGTCTGACGTTATCGGTATGAAGTTTGGTTCACTTTTCGATGCTACTCAAACTATGGTTTCGAAAATTGACGACGATACTTACCAAGTTCAAGTTGTTTCTTGGTACGACAACGAAAACTCTTACACTTCACAAATGGTTAGAACTATTAAATACTTTGCAGAAATCTAATCGAAACTTTATAGCCCAACGCCACTCGGCGTTGGGTTTTTTTATTGTTTTTGCTTGGGCGTGCATATTTAACTATAAAATTATAAATATAATATTATAATACACCCTTGACAAAAACTTAATTATAAGTTAAAATGTACATAGTATAAAATACTATAAGTATCGCTACTTGCAAAAATTAGCAGTTAGCGAAATCCTTTAAAGGAGAATATAATATGAAAAAACTTTTAGGCATATTTGCAGTGGTTTTTGCTTCGCTTGCTTTAATGGCATGTTCGCCTAAAACGGCAACCATTAGGCTCAACGTTAACGGTGGTGACGCGCTTTCGCAAACGGAATACGTTGTAAACCTTGGCGAGCCTGCAACTCTTCCCACTCCAACTAAAACTGGTTACACTTTCGATGGTTGGAACTTTGAAGACTCTGGCGAACCTGCTGATTTAACCGAATGGGCTTTAGAAGGCGAGTTTAACCTTATTGCTCAATGGTCGGCTAAAACTTGCATTATTAGGCTCGACGCTAACGGTGGTACCGTATCAAATTCAAACTACTACGTTAAATATGATGAAAAGCCAAACCAAATCCCCACTCCTACGAGAGATGGTTACGAGTTTTTAGGTTGGTATGACGGAAATACTAAAGTTACCGGCTCAAGCAACTGGACTAAACTTGAAGAAACCACGTTAGTTGCTAAATGGGAAGGCGAAATGGTTACGCTCGTTCTCGATGCAGACGGTGGTACGGTTGACTACACTATGGCTCAAACCATTATGGGCGAAGAAGTGCCTGCACTTCCCACCCCAACTAAAACTGGTTACGAATTCGTTGAATGGCAATACAACGGTGCGTCACTTGAAGAAACTTGGAACGTTTGGTCTCAAACTCCTATCACTATAAAAGCAGTTTACACTGCTAACGAATACACCTTATCGCTCAACGTTGGCGAAGGTGAACACGCAGATGCTGTTGACGGCGTTATTACTTACACTGTTACTTATGGTGAAGAATATGCGCTTCCAGAACCTACTATTGAAGGTTACAACGAATTCTCTTACTGGACATATAACGGCACTCCTATCGCAACTAGTGACGACGTTTGGTCTTATACCGACGATATTGAACTTACTGCAGTTTACCGCTCAACTCACTATCTTTTAACCTTCGTTCAAGAAGGCGAGCAAGACGTTGTTGTTCCCGTTGAAGTAGATACTGCTATTGAAACTATTCCTGCTATTGAAGCAGTTTACGGTTACGACGTTAACTGGACTATTGACGGAACTACCGTTGCTGATGAAAACGCTATTAAGGCTCTTCGCGCAAGCACTACTATAACCGTTTTAAGAACTGCTAGAACCTTTACTGTAAACTTTGATGCAGGCGAAGGCGCAACAGGCTCTACTACGCTAAACGGCGTTGTGTTCGGTGCGGAAATTACCCTTCCCGTTGCAGAAAAAGTTGGACACACCTTACTTGGTTGGGCACTTGAAGGTTCTAACGTTCCCGTTTCTAGCACCTGGGCTATCGACGAGGCAGACGGCGTTATCGACCTTGTTGCAATATTTAGCGCTAACACTTATACCGTAAAATATATCGTTGACGAGTTTACTGCTATTGAAAGCCCCACTTTAACCGTAACTTACGGCGAAGAATATGCGCTTGATATGAACCTTACTTGCGAACACGCTACCTTTAACGGTTGGACCTATAACGGCGAGCCGTTTGCAAGCACTGGTACTTGGACTCTTACTCAAGATATTGAACTCGTTGCGGTTATGATTGGTAAAACGTTTAACGTTACTTTCTTAATCGATGGTCAAGAAGTTCAAGGCACTTTACAATACGGCGCTAATATTACAAACACCTTCGTTCAGTTAAATAACGGTAACGAACCTTCTAAACTTGCTTGCATTTTCGACGGTTGGGTTGTTGATGGCGAATTCTTCGATAAAACTAACGGCAATTCTAAAGTTGTTAAAGAAAATGCTGTTGTTAGAGCACACTTCGTTCCCGATAATAACTACGGCCCTGAAGTATAATTAACTAAATTAAAAGGAGCCTAATTCTAGGCTCCTTTTTTATTTAATTATTTATTATTACTATTATATATAGATATAGCGTAAACACAAAAACAGCCCAAGCGGGCTGTTTTTTATTTTTGTTATTATTGACTTTTATTTTTCGGTGCTATATAATGATAATGCGACCTAACTGAATAACTTACACGGAAAAGTATACTTTGTAGTAGAAGTGTACCTGTTTTCGCATTACAATTTTCCGTGTAGGAAGTTTATTAGGTTAGTGTCGCAACTGATTTGCGAAGGGTCATTTTTACGAGTGTCGCCTTGTTTATCAGGGCGGCATTTTTATTTTGTAAAGGAGAGTATATGGGCGAAAACAAAAACAAGAAAGACGACGTTGTTGTGGTTGAAAAAAAGTTAGCCGATGCAACGGTAGTAAAAGAACAGTACGTGATTTGCGAAGTGTGCGGTCACGCAAATAAGGCAACTAACGCACAGTGCGAAATGTGCAGTAATTATTTACGATAGGAGAAATAAAATGTTAGAAAACGAAGAGAGCAAAAAAATATTTGAGTCGTTAAAATTATCAAAAATTAAAATTGAAGAACTTGACCCTAGCAAGGCAGTTAACAGACTTGCCGTTTACGAGTACTTAAAAGATAGACCTAGTTTGTTTGTGGACCTTAACGGAGAAAACGAAGAAAAGTTTGTAAAATACTGCATTGAAAGAAACCACAAATTGTTTTTGGCGCTTGACAAAAAACAATACACCAACGAACTTGCAGAAAAGTATTTAGTTGCAAGAATTAAAGAAAGTAAAAACTTCGTTCCGTCTTTTTTAGATAGAAGTTACGATAATAAACTCGTGTTTAATATAAACTATCAAACGTGCGACGGTGAAGAAGTAATTTACTTTGATAGTGATATTGAAACGGTTACTTTCTTATTTGCAAAAATTGATTTATCGTTTAAGGTGCTTGACGTTATAGCAACGTTTGAAAAATTCGATATAGGTGTTGAACATATAGGCTACAATAGAATAGTTGCAAAACTTACCGAATGGACTACTCAAACGTATAGAAAAATAGTAACTGAACTTGTAACCAACAAAAAAGTTGGCATTTACAAGTTAAACGTTATGCACGAAGATATAGAACAACTTGTTAAAGCCGAACTTAATAAATTACTTAAAGGTTGTTTATCGGTTGAAAGCGTTTTAATAAGAAAACTTTCGGTATCTTCTGCCGTTAGCGATATTTTACAAAGGCAAGGTTTAGAACTTTTAAGCGAAAGAAGCAAGAAGAAATCTGACCTTGAATATGAAAAACGCGCACTTGAAAATTACGCTAAAAAAGCCGAAATACATACTCAAAACCCACAATTTTCTGCAGGTTTAACCGAAGCCGAAAAAGATTATGCGCTTGATAGATATATTAAAAAGCGCAAGTTCGACCTTGGTATTAACGACGGGGTTCCCGAAGAAACTGTGCTTGCAACTAGGAATAACGCTTACGATAATGAACTTAAAAAGAAAACCGATAAACCTACTCTTATTTTGGATGGAAACACTAAGAAAAAACCTTGGATTTTGTTATACGTTTTATCGGCGTTTGCGTTTATGTTTGCGCTCACGTCAGCTAGTGCAATACATAAAATGCTTATTATTTTAGGCGTTGCAGTAGCGTTCGCAGGTTGGGCAACCGCATTATTGATTCGCGATAAACAAGATGATGTTGCAGAAACGCTTACCGACAAACAACGTACCGACGAATATAACGCACTTCAAGAAGAATACAAAAGCAAAGCAAACGATAAATAGGGAGAACTACTATGGAAAAAAAGTTTTTAAATGGTAATAAGTCTGCAATAATAACGTTTATCGTGTCGATGTGTATGTCGGTAATACTTATTTTATCAGGAATTATCGTTAGCATTATACCTGCTTACGTTAACAGTTCTAAAGAATACGATGAAATAAGACTAAACACTTCTTATACTTTAGATTATGGCGAAAACGTTTACGAGTACGATTGTAGTATTTACGATAAATACGACATATATCTTCCAAACTATTCTTATATCGATTCGGTAGTGGTTAAAGAAAAAATTAGTGGACAAACCGTATATACAAGCACTTCATATAAAACGTATCACTCTTTTTATTTAAACACGGGAAAAACTTACGTTATAACTATAGTTTCAAGGGCGTCATCGGCGACGTTTAGACTTCAATTCAATTAAATAAAAAACAGCCCAAGCGGGCTGTTTTTTTATTTTACTAAATAATCTTGTTTGCTTAAAACTGTTCCGTTTTCTAGCGTGTAGTCGGTGCTAGAATAGTTTGCGTAAATAACCGTTCCGTTTGAGTAAGTTATTTTATGAACTTCTTCGGTAAGTTTTTCAAAATCTTCAATAAACTCAACTTGAAGTGCGCTTAACTTTTTATATTCGTCGTACCCACGCTTTAAGTGAGAAACGGTTGTAACTAACTCTTCGTTTGTGCCTATAATTAAATCGTCTTCGCCACATACGGGTTTGCCACTATAAAACTTGGAGTTTATATAGAACGATGGCCTTGCATTGTAAGCCATTTCTTGAACGCGTTCAAGCGGGGTTTTTAAGGTGTAGTTTACGGTAAGGTTGCTTTGGTTAGCCATTATCGAGCCGTGATAGGTTATTTCCCAGAAAGGAACGCCTTCGTCAAGCCCGTCACGCTTATGAAGCCCAAACTGAACGTAAAGCCCAACGTCGAGCGATGGGGCGTAATCATCGAACGAACCTTCTGATGAAAATGCGCCGAAAAGATTTTGAGAAAGCCTGCCTATTTTATTGTAATATTCAATAGCCTCTCTGCCGTTTACGGGGTGGTTTTCGCTAAAACAAGCGTTTGCTTGGTTTATGGTTATAACGTCGATATAATGTGCGCCTTTAAAGCCGAGTTTTGCAATTTCGGGTAGCATTTCAAGCGAGTTTTCATAGGCAATTTGCGGGCATACGCTATACATATTGCCCCCGCTCCAAGGTTGAGCGCACTTTCTGTTTTCGCCCGATTTTTGAATAGAGCACATAAAGCCGTCGTTCCACTTTTTAGATATGTGGTAACAGTCCGTACTATTAGAGTGGCAAACTATTAAATAGCCGTTTTTTTGCGCGTAAGCAATAAGTTCTTTAAGTTTTTCTTCGCCACCTAAATCTTCTTCAACGGGGAAAGCGTCTGGCCAGCGACCGTCGTGACCTTTTACGTTCCAACCAACAAGGCAAATCTCTGCCTTTTCAACGCCTTGCTTTTTCATTTCGTCAACCAAGTCTTTAACCCTATCGAAAGTGGTAACCACTTTCATAGGCGGTTCGTTTTCAAGCGTTTGCTCAAGCACGGTAGGCGGTGCAGGTTTCCAGCCTTGGCGTATTCTAATTTCAATGCTATCTTTAACGTAGTCTAAAACGGGGCGCTCTTTAATTTTTTGTTTGAGTGTTTTTACGCCACGTTCTTCAAACTGATATTTTCTATAACGCTTTGCCATACCAACGTAGCCAAGCGCAGGGTCAACCTCTAAAAGTTCAATAACTATATCTTCGTAAATATCTATGCGTTTAAGGTCGTATTGAAGGTATAAACGGTAAAGGTCACCTTCTTTTTCAACGGTAATAGAAGCGTCGCCAGGCATACCCGTCATAACGCCGATAAATGCGTTTCCACCGTGGTTATAGCCAAACACTTTCATAAGATAAATGTGTTCTTTATAGCAAAAATCTTCTCTTTCTTTAAAGTACGTTAAAAACGCCGAATAGCGCATAAAGTAGTTACCGCCCAAATAGTAACCGTCGCTACCCACATTTGCGGTAAATGCGTTTTTAAGTATTTGAACGCTTTCTTTAGCACCTTTAAAAAGTTCTTTTTTATAGCGAATAACGGTGCGACCTTCTAAATAGGTCACTTCTGCGCAGTTTACGCTTTTTCCGTCTATAATTGCGGTTAAATCGGTTATTTTCATAATTACTCCTTTAAAGTTACGGCGCATTTTTCAAACACCTTTTTGCAGTAGCCACACTCTTTACAGTTTTTGTTGCAGTTTCCCACAACTTTGCCAAAATCTTGGGGTATAAGGCGGTTTTCAAGAACGTAAGGATATAAAAAGTAAGAATTATCAGGTTCTAAAAGGTCGGTTATCAGACCGTTATAGTTGCCGTTTATATACGCTTTTACCGTGCGAATAGGAAACTTTGAAACGCGCGTTGCAAGCTTTAACGTGTCGAACAAATCTTCATAAAGATAAACGTCTTCAGGGCGAATAAAGTTAGTAACTTCAAAAAACCTATTTTTGTTTTCAGGCTTAGATAAAAACTCTGAACAAGCGCTTTTAAAAATAAGGGCGTTATCTTGTTTCATAAGTTTATCTTCGTGCGCAACTAAGTTATCGTGAAAAGTTCTTGCCGAGCAGAAGTTTAAACACCCGCTATTTGCAAGGCAGTTAAGCGTTTTGCCGTTGTCGTTTAAAAACTTTTTAAACTCTTTAATGCGCTTAAAGTCACGGTTATATTCGCGTTTTAGGTAAAACCCGTCGTAATAATCAAAAAGGTATTCGGCGCCTTCTTTAGTGCCTATTTCCATATTTATAGAAGTTCTAGTTTCAACGCCTGAAAAGTTAGTTTTAATAAACCTTGCAATTATAGGCGACGTTGTGGTAACTGAACCCAGCCCGTAATTTGATTTTATAAAATCAACGGTGTCACCCACGCTTTCAAAAAAGTTGCGTGAAAGCGCTTCTTCGCCGTAGCAGTTAGCGTTGAATAAAAGGTTAAGTTTAATATTAGCGCGCGATATGCGCTCTATATCTAACTTTTGCTTTTCAAGCGCTTGTTCGGGGGTGAAAAAAGCACTAGTAGTCATTTTATTTCTGCCACTAGCAAAATCGCCCCACGAAAAATACACTTCGCTTACGCTTTGGGCGTTATCAATTATGTAAGAAACAAACTCGTTATCGTTTCTAACTTGGTAACCAACGCTATATTTCATAGGTATATTATATACCTAAAACTAATAAACTTCAATAATTTTAAGTTAAACAATTGTGTTTTTTAATAAAAAGGTCTAAAATATAAAAAAGGAGTTAATTATGGTTAAAGTTGATATAATTTCAGGATTTTTAGGGGCTGGTAAAACAACACTTATTAAAAAACTTTTTGAAAACGCTTTTAAAAGTGAAAAAGTTGCGCTTATTGAAAACGAGTTTGGCAAAGTAGGTATAGACGGGGCGTTTTTAAAAGAAACGGGCGTTGAAATTAAAGAAATCAATTCAGGTTGCATTTGTTGCTCGCTTTCGGGCGATTTTTCGCTTGCGCTTAAAGAACTAATTTCAACTTATGAACTTGATAGAATTATTATCGAGCCTTCGGGCGTTGGCAAGTTAAGCGAAGTTGTAAGCGCCGTTCAAAAGGCGGGCGAGAACTTCAAAATAAACGTTTTATGCACCGTTTGCGACGGGGGCAAGGTAAAAATGTATCACAAAAACTTCGGCGAGTTTTATATAGACCAAATAACCGAAGCAAACGTTATCGTTTTAACTAAGACGGAAAACTTTTCCCAAGAAAAACTTATTGAAACGTGCGAGTATTTAAAGCAGTTTAATCCAACTGCAACTATAATTACCACACCTATTAAAGACCTTAATTCAAGCGTTTTACTTGAAAACCTTGAAGACGGGGCTTCGCTTATGGAGTTTTTAATAAGCACCCTTAAAAAACAAGGCGCACATCATCACCACGAACACCATCACGAGCATCACCACGAGCATGGTGAAGAGTGCCACTGCCACGACCACGAGCACGAACACGAACACCATCACGAGCACGGTGAAGAGTGTCACTGCCACGAACACAACCACGAGCATCACCACGAACACGGCGAAGAATGCCACTGTCACTGCCACGACCACCACGCCGAAGAAGTGTTTGAAAGTTGGGGAGTAGAAACCCCCGCTTTATTTAGCAAGCAAACTATAGAAAACGCGCTCAAAGCGCTTGATAATAAAGAACTTGGCTTCGTTCTAAGAGCAAAGGGCGTTGTTAAAACCCATAGCGGTGATTGGCTTGCGTTCGACTACGTTCCCGAAAGTTACGAAATAAGAAAATCTTTGCCCGACGTAACGGGAAAGATATGCGTTATAGGCAGTAAATTAAACGTTAAAGAAATAGAACTTCTTTTTAAGGAGCAATAATGGGTATTCCCGTAGTAATGGTAAGGGGTGTGCTCGAATCGGGCAAAACCTATTTTATAAAAGACGCGCTACTTCGCGGTGATTTTGGAAAGCTTCCTAAACTTTTAATAATATCGCAAGAAGAAGGCGTTGAAGAATACGACGACGAGTTTTTAAAAAAGGTAAACGCAAGCGCAGTTTGCGTAGAAAAAGAAAACTGGAAACCCGAATATATTCACGAACTTGTAAGAACTTACAAGCCACACGTTATATTTGTAGAGTGCAACGAAATGTGGGGGCAAAAAGACCTTTACTATCCAGAATATTTCGACGTAGAGCAGGTTATGGGTATAATCGACGGTGAAACGTTTTCTTATTATTTAAACGCGTTGCGTCAAACTTTCGTTGATATGCTTAAAGAGTGCGAAGTGGTTATTATCAACAGAGCAAGCCCCACAGCCGAAACTTCGCAAATGAAAAAGAACGTTAAACTTATAAACAATAAAGTTAGCATTTTGGCGCTTGACCATAACGGCAACAAGTTAAGCCTTGAAAGCGACCTTCCTTACGACGTTAACGCCCCCGTTATAAGCGTTAGCCTTCAGCATTTTGGCGATTTTTATTTAGATACGCTTGAAAATAAAGAGCGTTACAACGGCAAAGCCGTTGAGTTTGAGTGCCAAGCCTTCTTTTCAAGAAAATTACCACCTAAAACCTTCGTTGCGGGTAGGCTTGCAATGACGTGTTGCGCCGACGATATCGAACTTTTAGGTCACCTTGCATCGTACTCGCAAAAAATTAGCATTTTAAACGAAAGTTGGGTAAAGGTTAAAGCCGTTATTCACTACACCAAGTTTCGCGGAGCTCCTAACGAGCAAGTTATTCTAGACGTTATATCGGTAACCCCAACACCCGCAAAATCGCAAGAAGAAGGACTTTTAATTTTAAAATGATAAAGGCGTGCAACTTTGGTTGCACTCTTTTTAATTTGTTAAAAAATTACAAATAAAAAGGCAGTTTTTTTTAAAAAAGGTATTGACGGAAAGTATAAATGGAATTATAATTATTATAACTGCATTACAATTATATTGTAATAAGGTAAAAAACACTTATCATGAGTAAAAGGAGAATTATCATGAAAAAACTTAACCTTGCAATTATCGGTCAAGGCAGAAGCGGTAAAGATATTCACGGCACTTATTACCGCTCGGAAGCAAACAAATACTATAACGTAAAATACGTTGTAGATGAAGACGCGCACAGAAGGGCTGTTTCCGAAGAAATCTATCCCGGGTGCAAGACTTTTAGCGATTATCGCGAACTTTTTAATATCGACGATATCGACGTGGTTGTTAACGCAACTTATAGCAACCTTCACTGCGAAATTACTTTAGACCTTTTAAAACACGGCAAAAACGTGCTTGTTGAAAAGCCTTTTGCTAGAACTAAATACGAATGCGAAAATATGATTAAAACCGCTAAAGAAAACGGCGTTCATCTTGCCGTTTTCCAACAAGCGTTCTATGCTCCCATTTACTTAAAAACCAAAGAGATTTTAGATAGTGGCATTATCGGTAAAGTTAAGCAAATATCACTTCGCTACAACGGTTTTTCTCGCCGTTGGGACTGGCAAACCCTTCAAAAGAGAGTTGCTGGTAACGCATATAACACCGGTCCTCACCCCATTGGTATGGGTTTAGGTTTTATCGACTTCCCTGAAGACTTAAAGGTTGTTTACTCTAAACTTGATAACACGCCTATGTGCGCAGGTGATAGCGACGACTACGCTAAAATATTATTTACTGGCAAAGATAAAGCGCTTGTTGATATTGAAATTAACAACATTGATGCGTTCCCAAGTTACACCATTAAGGCTCAAGGCACAATGGGTACTTACCTTTGCACTCAACTTGACTATAAAATTAAATATTGCGTAGAAGGTGAAAACGTAGAGCGCGCTCCTATTGACACTTTCTTATACGACGAACAACTCAACCCCGCATACTGTGGTGAAAAGTTTATTACTCACGAAGAAACCGGCAAGTTTGATGGAACTCCGTTCGACGTAGGAACTGCAGGTCTTTACGAAGATATGTACTACGCACTTACCGAAGGCAGACCCATGATGATTTCGCCAGCAAACTGTGCAGACGTTATTCAAATTATTGAATGTGCTCACGCAGAAAACCCACTTCCCGTTAAGTTTTAATAATTTTTAAAAGTATATAGGTAATATTATGGAAAAGAAGAAAATAGTTATTTTAGGTTGTGAAAACTCTCACGCAGACTTATTTATGCAATTTATGAGAAAATATCCTCAACGCTATCAAGATATTGAAGTAGTAGGCGTTTACTCAGATGAAAAACAACCCTGCGAAAGCATGCAAAAAGAATACGGTGTTCACATTATGTCGTCGTATGATGAAATGGTTGGTAAAGTTGACGGTGTTATCAACACTGCTAGGCTTGGTTCTAACCACTATAAATACTGTAAGCCATATCTTGCTTCGGGCGTTCCTATGTTTGTTGACAAGCCCATTGCGCTTGATAAAGAAGAAGCGTTAAAGTTTGCTAAAGAAGCAAAAGAAGCAGGCGTAAAAGTTACCGGTGGTTCTTGCCTTATTCACGACCACTTCGTAAAAGAACTTAAAAACGACCACCTTAACAATAAAGACGGTAAAACCCACGGTGGTTTAGTAAGAGCACCTTCTTCTTCGCAAAGTGGTTACGGCAACTTCTGGTTCTATACCCAACACTTTACCGAAATGGTTCTTGAAATATTCGGTAGATACCCCAAGTCAATTAAGGCTTTCAAAACCGGCGAGAAAGATTCTATTAAAGAAGGCGATAGCGTTACCGTTGTATTTAGATACGGCGATTACGACGTAACCGGTATTATAGGCGAATATATTTGGAACTACTACGTTGGCCGTTGTTCAGATAACCAAGTTAAAGGTTTCAACTTTGAAGTTGGTTACGAAAGACCTTGTTTCCAAATGGAATTCGACATTTTCTGCGACCTTTTAAGGGGTGGCGAAATGACCTATTCGTATAACGACTTTATTGCTCCTATCTACTCGTTAAGCGCAATAGTTGAGTCGATGAACACCGGTAAAGAAGTATTTATAGAAGATTTTAACGTATAATATTAAAAAACTACGCAAATAAACACTTAAAGGAATTACTATGAAAACATTAAAAGTTGACAAATTAGACGTAAAAATATTCGACACTCGCGTTGAAATGGGCGCAGTTGCCGCTAACGATATAAAAGCAAGATTTAAAGCACTTCTCGCAGAAAAAGAAGAAATTAACGTTATATTTGCCGCTGCTCCTTCGCAAAACGACGTGTTAAAGTCACTTGCAGAAGACCCTGAAATTGAGTGGAACAGAATTAACGCTTACCATATGGACGAATACATAGGTCTTTCTAAAGACGCGCCCCAAGGCTTTGGTAACTTTTTAAAAGCGCACATCTTTGATTTAGCGCCGTTTAAAAGCGTTAACTACATTGACTGCACTGCTACCGACCCTGAAAAAGAAGCAGACAGGTATGGTAAACTCTTATTAGAAAACCCCACCGACGTTGTTATTATGGGTATCGGCGAAAACGGACACATTGCGTTCAACGACCCGGGTGTTGCAGAGTTTAACGATAAAAAGGTTGTTAAACCCGTTAAACTTGATGAAGTTTGCCGTCAACAACAAGTTAACGACGGTTGCTTTAAAGACATTAGCGAAGTTCCTACTCACGCTATGACTTTAACCGTTCCCACTCTTGTTAAGGCGCCTTACCTTTTCTGTATAGTGCCTGCTCCCACCAAGGCAAAAGCCGTTTACAAAACTCTTTGCGAGCCCGTAAACGAAGATTGCCCCGCATCAATTTTAAGATTGCAAGATAGCGCTATTTTATACCTTGATGCAGATTCTTCAAAATTACTTTAAAATTAGTGGCGTGCCTTTTGGCACGCCAAGTATTTAGGTGAAAAAAATGATTATTTCTATTAAAAGCGACAAAATTATTACAGGCAAAAAAATAATAGACGGTTACGTTATTATTAAAGACGGAAAAATAGACTGCATTTCTAAAACCCAACTTTCTGCAGATAAATACTACGATTTTACCGGCAGTTACGTATCTTGTGGTTTAATTGAAATGCACACCCACGGTGCAGGCGGTCACGCATTTATGAACAGTACCGTTGAAGACGTTTTAGAGGGTTGTAATTACCACCTTCAACGTGGAACGACCACTATCGTTCCAACCGTTTCGGCAGGCCCTTTTGAGAATATGAAAAACGCCGTAATCAACATTGACCTTGCTAAAAAGAGCGGTAAATCTAAAGCAAATATTTTAGGCGCTCATATGGAAGGTCCGTATCTCTCGGCAAAACAAGCAGGCGCACAATGCCCCGACTTTATTACTCCACCCGTTCCCGAAGAATACGAGTGGCTTATTGAAAATTACGGCGATAGCGTTACCCGTTGGACTTACGCGCCCGAAAACGACGAGGGTGGTAAGTTTGCTAAATATTTAAGCGAGCGTGGTATCGTAGTTTCGGCAGGTCATACCGACGCTAAATATCAAGATATGAAGGTTGCTATTGAAAACGGTTGTAACCTTATAACTCACCTTTATTCTTGCACTTCAACCGTTACTCGCGACCACGGTTTTAGAAGCCTTGGCGTTATAGAAAGCGCATACCTTCGCGATGAACTTTTCGTTGAAATTATTGCAGACGGCAAGCACCTTCCACCCGACCTTATTAAAATGATTATTAAGTGTAAAGGTGAAGATAAAGTTGCCCTTATAACAGATAGTTTAGAAATTGCCGGCACCGATATTAAAGAAGGCGTTATGAGTGGCACCGAATTCATCGTTGAAGACGGGGTTTGCAAACTTAAAGACCGTTCGGCTTTTGCTGGTAGTGTTGCCACGGCAGATAGGCTTATAAGAGTGCTTGTAAACGACTGTGATTACCCAGTTGAAAATGCAATTTATATGATGACTGAAGTTCCCGCTAAAATATTAAAACTCAACAAGGGTAAAATTGAAAACGGATACGATGCCGACCTTATCGTTTTAAACAGCGATTTACAAGTTACTAACGTATTCGTGGCAGGCGAAGAAGTTTAAGGAGAAAATTATGCTTAAATTAGGTTATTTTGAACACTGGTCTCAACCGGAGTTTCCGTTTATTAAATGGGCAAAAGAACAGGGTTACGAGTTTAAAAAAATAGACTATTCGTTACCTGGATATCTTGACGAGTTCGACGTTGTTTTAATTGAGCAAAACGGTTTTAACGACTATATCGAAAACGACGAGGACTATATTCACGACTGGATTAGAAATGGCGGAATAATGTTTTTTATGGCGCAAGACTATAAGCGTTGGGCGCCTTATTTCCTTCCCGAAGAAGCGGGCTATACGCAAATTATTCACCGTCACGTTGGCGCTATGAGTGGTTGTGGGCCCTATCTCGATGAAGATAGGTCGCCTTGGAAAACTTATATGATGCCTTGGATTGAAGAGTGTGGTAGAAAACTTTTTGCAGTTCCCAACGAAATTACCGCCGATGAAATGATTGACTGGAATATTAGAGTTAACACTTTCGTTGAAGGTCAACCTAAAGGTCAACAAGTTGGTATTGCTGTATGTTCGGCGGCAGTTTGCTGTATGCTTCCCGACAAACAGTGGGACGTTTTAGGTAGTTATATGGACCCCGCTGTTAGAGACGGTGCGCTTATTGCAAAATGCAACTGCGGAAAGGGTATGGTTTTCGTTAACCAACTTATGTTCCCCGAAATCTACGAAGAAAAGGCAGAAAGATGCTTATCGTTCTGGAAAAAATACCTTCCTAACTTACTTGCTTATTTTGAGCGTTTTAAGGCTGGCGAAAGTGAAGAAATGCCACCAAAATCAACTGAACTTCCCATAAAGCGCAACTATAAAATGTGCTCGCACATGCACTCGCTTGACTGGTACGGTTGCGATTCTCAACCGGGTACTATTAACGCAATGATGCGCTATAAGGGCTTTGATATTTGTTCTATTGCAATTAAATACACTGCGCCTTACGGTGGCAAACTCGACGTTTCAAAGTACTGCGACGATAAAGTTTTGTTCTTAAACGGTCAAGAATATCACCCGTTTAACTGGAAAGATAAGTTTGATAGCGAAAGCCACAACACCTACCATATGCTTTCTATCGGCGTTGACGACGGGGCTTACACTTCAAAGTTCACTCGCTCGTTATTTAGCGACGACGAAGTTAACGAATATCTTAAAGAAGCCGTTAAATACGTTCACGATAACAACGGCGTTGTATGTTCTGCTCACGCTTACGGCTATTATTTTGATAGAAACGTTGGCTACGACGCTATGGACCAAGAGCCTTTAAAAAGCCTAGTAGGTTCTAACGCTGAAAGGTTTTGGCTTGAAGGTGGCAAAACTGCGTTTATGAGTTCAGTTGACCTTTTTGGGTTTAGGCGTATGAAACACTACCCAACTATGACGTTTATTTACCTTGAAGGTAAAGTTCCTTCGCGCGATACCGTTTGCGAAGCAATTAGAAAACGCCACACTATAGCCGCAACTTTCTTTGATGAAGCTGATATAACCCTTGGCGATTATCTCCCTGGCGACGAAGTTACCTTACAAGAAGCAAAAACCCTTCCCTTAAACGTTAAGGCTAAAATAGGCAAGGGCAATTTAACCGAACTTCGCGTTTATTCAGCCGATAAACTTATTTATACCCAAGCCTTACAAGGCACCGAAGTAAACACGTCAATTTCGCTCAAAGACTATGAACTTTCAAAGTTCGTTCGTGTTGAAATACAAGGCGAGCATGAACTCTACGCCTGCATCTCAACCCCATTCTTTTTTAAGTCGTTATAATTCGTGTTTTAGTGCGTTAACTGTTTCGTTTGTCTAACCCCAACAACCAAAAAGGTTAGTTGTGTCTAGCCAAACTCACGAGCCTTCTAAAACACGCTTCTAACGCCTTAAAATATGTTTTTGAGCCTAGCCTAACTTGTTTCTTCGGCTCTAAAATATTGATATGAGCCTTCTCTCGCTTGCTTCTAACGCCTTGCGTCGCAACTTGCTATAATTGCCAACCCTTAAAGCGTTAAGGGTAAGGCTATATCGCAGTTGCTCCTTTTTCCCAAAAATCTTTTTATTTAAAAATATTTTTGGGAGCCCTATATTTTTTGTTTTTTGGGCTTTGAAACGTTTATAAATAACCAAAATGCGCCACAACTAAATTGTGGCGCTTATTATAAATAATTATGATTAACAATTTTTTTAAAAAGCACGAAACGCTAGCGTGCATATTGCTAATAGTTTTATACGTTGTTACAAACTCAATATGCCTTAATAACTTTGGTATTACGTCGTTAGAAACGGCAATAGTAAACGCTATATTTTCAATATTTTTAATAGTTTTAACGGCTATATTAAAAAGGGGTGGGTATTACGGGCTTAAAAAACCTAAAAACTCTAAAAAGTTCCTTTACTTTTTGCCACTTATTTTAATAGTTTCGGTTAATTTGTGGAACGGGTTTAACGTGAAAAACACCCCACTTGAAATACTTTTTCACACTATAACTATGCTAAACGTTGGCTTTATTGAAGAGTTGATTTTTAGGGGCTATCTGTTTAAAATGATGGAAAAGTCAAACGTTAAAGTTGCAATAATCGTAAGCGCTTTAACTTTTGGAATAGGGCATATAGTTAACCTATTAAACGGTGCCGAACTAATTCCCACGTTACTTCAAATATGCTATGCAGTTTCAATAGGTTATTTATTCGTTATAATATTTTATAAAAGTGGCTCGATTTGGCCGTGCATAATAGCGCACTCGCTAACAAACGCCCTTTCAATATTTAACGTAACCAACCATTTTTCGCTTTATATCGAGCCTATATTTTTAATAGTTTTTCCACTAATTTACGCTTTTGTTATTCATAAAACCACCAAACAATAAATTAAAAAACTCTCACTTTTTGTGAGAGTTTTTTTGTTTTTTTAAATTATTTTATAACCGAAAGGGCAAGGTTTTTAACGTTTTCTGCAGTAAAACCGTAAAGTTTGAAAAGTTCTTTTGCGTCGCCTGAACAACCAAACTTGTCTATACCTAAAACTTTACCGTCAAGCCCAGCGTATTTATACCATGAAAGAGTAGAGCCTGCTTCTACGCAAACCCTTGCTTTAACGCTTGAAGGTAAAACGCTTTCTTTATAGGCTTTAGATTGCTCGTCGAAAAGTTCACAACAAGGCATTGAAACAACTCTTGCGTCAACGCCTTCTTCTTTAAGAAGGTCTTTTGCTTGCATTAAATATTGAACTTCACTGCCTGCGCCTATTAAAATAACGTCGGGCACTTTTTTAGCGCTATCGCTTAAAATATAGCCACCTTTTAACGCCGATTTTCCCGTTCCTTCATAAGAAGGAAGAGTTTGCCTTGTTAAAATTAAACTGTTTGCGCCACCGTTTTTAATAATTGCTTCGTATGACGCTGCAGTTTCTCTGTGGTCGCAAGGTCTAAATACTTTCATATTAGGCATAGAGCGAAGCGCAACTAATTGTTCAACGGGTTGGTGGGTAGGTCCGTCTTCGCCAACGCCTATACTGTCGTGCGTTAAAACGTAGGTAACGGGAACGTTCATAAGCGCAGATAAGCGCATTGCGTTTTTCATATAATCGCTAAACACGAAGAAGGTAGATGCAAAAGGTCTAAAACCACCGTGGCAAGCAAGGCCGTTGCAGATTGCGCCCATTGCGTGTTCTCTAACGCCAAAGTGAACGTTTCTGCCGTCTCTTGTATCGGCGGTGAAATCGCCTTCGCCTTTAAGCGTAGTTTTGCACGAAGGGCCAAGGTCTGCCGAGCCACCGAAAAGGTCGGGAACTTGTTTAGCAAGCGCATTGAGCACCTTGCCACCGCAACCACGGGTAGCATCGTCTTTTTCAAAGGCGTAAAGCGCGTCGAAATCAATTTCGGGAAGTTTGCCGTTCATTCTATCTACAAACGATTTAGCAAGTTCGGGGTACTGTTCGCAATATTTAGCAAACATTGCTTTCCACGCTTTTTCGGCTTTTTTACCGCGATTTATCGCCTTTTTGGTGTGGGCGTAAACTTCGTTAGGAACGGTAAATAACGGGTAGTTATAGCCAAGGTTTTGTCTAACGATTTGCGTGCCTTCTAAGCCAAGGGGTGCGCCGTGAGTATCGCTTGAACCAACCTTACTAGAGCCGTAGCCTATTTGAGTTTTGCAAATTATAATTGAAGGTTTAGTCTTTTCGGCTTGCGCTTTTTTAATAGCCTTTTTAAGCGCGTTTACGTCGTTGCCGTCTTTCACTTCAACAACTTGCCAGTCTTGCGCCTCAAAACGCTTTTTAACGTTTTCGGTAAAGGCGATGTTGGTGTTACCTTCAATAGTTATGTCGTTACTGTCGTAAATAAGAATAAGTTTATTAAGTTTTAAAGTTCCCGCAAGCGAGCACGCTTCGTAAGAAATGCCTTCTTGCAAGCAACCGTCACCACAGAGGGCGTAGGTGTAGTGGTCAACAACGGGGAAACCCTCTTTATTATAAACTGCCGAAAGGTGGCTTTCTGCTATTGCCATACCAACGGCGTTTGCAATGCCTTGACCTAAGGGGCCGGTTGAAGTTTCAACCCCGTCGGTGTGCTTAAACTCTGGGTGACCGGGGGTAAGCGAGCCTGTTTGACGGAACGCCTTAATATCTTCGATAGAAAGTTTAAAGCCGTAAAGGTGTAAAAGCGCATAGTTGAGCATAGAGCCGTGACCTGCTGATAAAATAAATCTATCACGGTTATAGAACTTCGCGCCAGATTTCGGGTTAAAAGTTAAAAAGTTTTGCCATAAGGTATAGGCAAGGGGTGAAGCGCCAAGGCAAATGCCGGGATGACCCGATTTTGCTTTATCAATAGCGTCGCACGATAAAAGACGCATAGCGTTAACGGTAAGGTTCGATACTTCCATAACTTAAATCTCCTTGTTTTGTATATAAATATTGTAGCACATTTTAACGCTTAAATAAAGCATAAATTAAAACTAAATAAACTTTTTTTAAAAATTAGTTAGCAATTAGTGAAAAGATAATGAATTGTTTTCTATATCGCCCCACAAAACGCAAAAATACTTTACTTTTTTTAAAAACATAAGTATAATATACTTAATTAAGGGTAAAAACTTGCGCTAGGGTGCTTTTTTACTTTTTTATTTGCACATAATAGGAGTGTTATGATATTTTTTAATAATTTTGGCGATTACGGCTACGAATTACCTGTAGAGTTTGAAGTTTTAGGCTTTTTCAGTGAAATTGCCATTTGGCTTTTTGGTTTTATTTTTACTGCAATAGCATCTTTTCAAATGGCTAAAAGGCGTGGCTTAAAAAACGCTTGGCTTGCCTTTATTCCGTTTGCACAATGGGCGCTTATAGGTAAACTTGCGGGCGAAAGCAACGTGTTTGGCAAAATCATTAAAAACGCAGGGCTTTTCGTTGCAATTTTCTCTGGTTCGGTGTTTTTGCTTGAAACCATTTATAACCTTGGTTATTATATCGACCTTTTTGCAAGGTTTTTCGACGTTACTATAACTTTTAACAGCGCTTTTATTCAAGACTTTTTGTTTACCAATAAGTATCTGTTTATTTACGAAATTATATCGTGGCTAGTTATCGTTATAGATATTATTTATATCTTCTTTGAAGTAACGGTAGTGTTTCAGATTTTCAGGCGTTATCGCCCACAAAGCGCAACGCTTTACGCAATACTTTCAATATTTTTCGAGTTCACCTTTGGAATATTCTTATTTACCGTAAGAAAAAACAACCCCGTAAACTATCAAGACTATATGCGTTCAAGGTACTATACAAATTATAATAGATATAACGGCTATAACCCTTACGGAACTTATAACGGGCAAAACGCTAACAACTATAACCCACAAAACGAAAAGAAAGTAAAAGAAGAAGACCCGTTCCCAGAGTTTTCAAATAAAGACGATTTTACTAGCGGTAGCGGAAACGATAAAAACGATTATTTTAATTGATTATGTTAGAAGTTATTTCGGCAATTTCAACGGCAAACGGCACGGGTGGGGTTGCAATAATTAGGCTAAGTGGCGAAGGCGTTTTAGATATTTTACAAAAAATGTTTCACCCACTTTCAAAAGTTGATATTCATAATTTAGAGCCTTATAAACTTTACCCCGGCGAAATTGACTGTGGCGAGTTTACCGATTTTGGTATGGCAGTTTATTTTAAAGCGCCTAAAAGTTACACCGGTGAAGATATGGTTGAAATCCACTCGCACGGTGGCGTTGAAATACAACGTGGAGTTTTAAAACAAACCTATAAACTTGGCGCAATTCCCGCAACTCGTGGCGAGTTTACAAAGCGTGCCTTTTTAAACGGAAAACTTTCGCTTTCTTCGTGCGAAGGTTTAATAGATATGATTAACGGCGAAAGCGTAGCGGCAGTTAAAGCAGGTTACGGGTTATATCGCGAAAAACTCTTTAACAAAATAACCGAACTTCAAAACTCGCTTACCTTTGCGCTTGCCGAAATAGGCGCTGATATAGATTACCCCGAAGAAGACCTTGGCGAGTTAACGCTAGATAATTTAGTAAACGCTCTTAACCTATGTATTAGCGAACTCAAAACGCTAATTCAAGGCTACGATAAAGGCGAAAAAATTAAAAACGGCGTTAAGGTTGCAATAGTCGGTAGGCCCAACACGGGCAAGTCGTCGCTTTTAAACGCGCTACTTAATTACGATAAAGCAATAGTTTCTTCAATAGAAGGCACCACGCGTGACGTTGTTGAGGGAAGTTTAGAAATAAACGGTGTAAAGTTCGACCTTTACGATACCGCAGGCATAAGGAGCGCCGATAACGAAATTGAAAAACTAGGCATAGAGCGTTCGCAAAAAGTTCTAAAAAGTGCAGACGTTGTTATTGCCGTGTTCGACGGTAGCGCTAGTTTAACCGAAGAAGATAATAGCATAATAAACGCCGTTAACGGCTTAAACGTAATTACCGTGCAAAATAAAAGCGACCTTTTTAAAACCCAAAAAGAAGGGCTTAACATATCGGCAAAAACGGGTAGTGGCGTTAGCGAGTTAAAAAACCTTTTATACCAAAAAGCGTTTAACGGTGGCATAGATAAAAACGCCGAACTTATTGTTGAAGAAAGGCATTTAAAGGCGCTTGAAAAGGCTAATCAAAACGCAGAAAACGCGCTTAATTCAGTTAGTCTTGGCGTTCCCTTAGACCTTGTTGCCGAAGACGTTAAAGCCGTTTGGGATGCGCTTGGCGAAATAACGGGCACCACCGCAAGCGAAGAAATTATTGATGAGATTTTTGCAAAGTTCTGTGTTGGAAAATAAACCTATAAGGCGGTTATTATGAACTTAAACGAATACATAGACCACACGCTTTTAAAGCCTATTGCAACTGAAAGCGATATAAAAACCTTATGTGAACAAGCCGTTAAATATAGTTTTAAATCGGTTTGCGTTAACCCGTGTGACGTTGCCTATTGCGCCGAACTTTTAAAAGATACGGGCGTTAAGGTTTGCACGGTTATAGGTTTTCCCCTTGGCAAAAACAATACTGCCGTTAAGATTTATGAAGCGATAAACGCTATAAATAACGGCGCTACCGAACTTGATATGGTTATTAACGTTGCAAAACTAAAAGAAGGCAACGTTGAGTACGTTAAAAGCGAAATTGAAAAGGTTATATCAATAAGTAAAGGTAACGTAGTTAAAGTTATAATAGAAAGCGGGCTTTTAACCGATAGTGAAATTGCCTTGGCAACCAAACTCGTTTGTGAAGCGGGGGCAGATTTCGTTAAAACGTCAACGGGCATAACAGGTGGTGGTGCTACCGAAAACGCCGTTAAAATAATGAAGGCTAATTTATTTGGCAAAACTAAAATTAAGGCGTCGGGTGGAATAAAAACTAAACAAGACGCATTAAGATATATAAACCTTGGCGCAAGCCGTATAGGCACGTCGTCGGGTGTAGAAATTGTAAAATAACGGGTTTTCCCGTTTATGCGGATATGGCGGAACTGGCAGACGCGCAGGACTTAGAATCCTGTGGGAAACCGTGCAGGTTCGATTCCTGTTATCCGCACCAAAAAAAGAGAAGTCGAATTGACTTCTCTTTTTTTACGTCAAACTCGCAAGAGTTTGATTATAATGTTACGATAGTAACTATAATTCGAGCCGATAGGCGAGTCTAAATAGCAATGCGAGTTTGAATTATAACTCACTGTCGCTCGAATTATAGTTCGCTTTGCTCACGTTATAGCAACCTCGTTGCATCTAGCCACCTTTTTTAGTGCACAGGAATCGAACCGACGGTTCGCCCACCTGACGTGGCGTCATCCCCTTGGCTACCGTTGGTAGCCACTCCCCTTTAACAAAGGGGAATAGCCTGTTATCCGCACCATAATAAAACCATAATATTGATACGAAAAATATCGGTATTATGGCTTTTTTATTGCAAAAATAGGTATAGTTTTTCCTTTTTTATAGGTTTTATCGCAAAAACATAGGCTTGCCGGGATGGTTTTCGTCCTTGCAAGCCTTTTTTGTTTTTAGCCGTAAAATATAAATCGTTCACTTTATGCCCTTATCGTTCAATTATTGTTTTCATAAAATAAAAGCCTTGATTTAAGTTGGATTTTTTCTATAATAAACTCACCGATAAATGATAATATGCTTGATATCACACTGATATCCAATTGTGTAAAAAGATATTGACATAAACAGCGAAATGTGATATATTTATAGAGGCGAATAACAAAAAAGGAACCAGCTGACTCCAGAGGACATTGGTTCCTTTATGCTTTTTAGAGGAAAATCTTATGGTTAGAAAAAAGAAATTCACACTTTCAACCACGCAGATTATATTGCTCAGCTTCCTCGTGACCATTCTCATAGGAAGCGGACATTTGGCATTGCCAATCAGCTCTGCAAACGGAGAAGCCGTGCCGTATCTCGATGCACTTTTCACGGCAACCACCGCCACCTGCGTGACGGGACTCGTTAC
>JAFXHX010000013.1 GCA_017536205.1 Clostridia bacterium
CCCAAGTGGGTGCTTTTATTGTGCTTAAAATTATTTAAGGCGTTAGAAACAAGTTAGGCAAGGCTCGCTAGGTATTGCGGAATTGATAGACCTTTTTGGTCATCAAGGTCGCAAGACCGAAGCAGAAACGATGCATAACGCTGTTTATAACGGAATAAAAAATGTGGCATCAAGCCACACTTTTTTTATGTCTTAAAATTAAAGCATTCGAACGTTGTTTATAATCAAGCCGTATTTGTAACCTAAAAGTTCGGCGGCTTTGGAGCACATTTGCATGCGAGTATCGTATATTTCAAAATAATCGGCAACGGTGCAAATAAGGGGGTCTGTTTCGATAACGGTATCTATGCGCTTTTCTTCGTTATTAACGTTTAAATACGAGCGGTTAACTGCTAAATTAACCCTGTCGTGAATATTTGTGTCTTCGCTTAAAAGTTTATCTTTAACCCTTGAACGGTGAACGTCAGACTTATCGGCAATAATAAGGGCGGCAGATAAAACGCTTACGGGAATACCGTACTTTTCATCGTGATTGCCGATTGCCATCATAACTTCGGCGCAATCTTCAACGGGAAGTTTTAATCGCTTTAATATATTATAGGCAAGTATTCCACCCGTTACGGCGTGTTCGTGCCTTGCAAGAGAATTGCCTATATCGTGAAGATAACCTGCTATTTCGCCAAGGTTAACGACTTTTTCGGGCATACCTATCTCTTTTAAAAGCATACCCGTCCAGGTTGCGACGATGCTTGCGTGGCGAATTGAATGCTCTGTGTAAGCCATTGCGTCTAGTTGCTTTTCGCCCGTTTTTATAAGCGCTTGAACTTCAGCGTCTTTTTTCAAAGTTTTAAGTGTTACCATACTTATAGTTTATGCATTTTCAACGAATATTTTTCCGTAAATCTCTTCAAACTTGTCGCGATAAAAAAGATTTGTTCCGGGAGTGGTAATTGAAGCCGTTCCCGCAGCGACTGCACAACGCAAAATCTCTTTTTTATCGGCGCCCTGCTCTATCATAACGGCAGAAGCCGCCACCATACTATCGCCCGCGCCAACGGTAGAGTTAACTGCAACGGCGGCACTTTTACAAAAATATGCACTGTGCCCGTCGGTTAAAATTGCACCTTCTCTACCAAGCGAAAGCAAAACGTTTTCGGCGCCCTTATCAATAAGGGCGTTTGCGCCTTCTAACATTTCTTTACGAGTAGTTAAACGCTTACCTAAAATATTTTCTAGTTCAGAAAGGTTGGGTTTAATGAGATATACCCCGCCTTCTAGCGCATTTATAAGTTTTTCACCCTCGGTATCGACTATTTTTTTAGCGTTTTTATTGCACGCCAAGCATAGTTTTTTATAATAATCGGCGTTAACGCCCGTTGGGAGCGAGCCACTCATTATAACTACTGAACTAGTTTTTGAAAGGTTTTCAACTAGAGATATAAGTTTTTGTTGGCTTTGCTCGTCAACGTGTTCGCCCTTATCGTTAATTTCGGTGAGCATAGACCTATTATCTACTATTTTATAGTTAGTTCTAACACTACCTTTGTTCCAAATAAAAGAGTTTTTAACGCCTTCGTTATTAAGTGTGCTTACAAACAAACTACCTTCGTTTTCGTACATAAAACCGGTGGCAAAACTGTCACCCCCTAAACGCCTAACGCCTATTGCGGCGTTTAACGCTTTGCCAGAATACGTTACTATTTTGTTGCTTACCCTATTTAACCTGCCAACTACTAGTTGTTCAAGTTCCATAGTACAGTCTATGCTAGGGTTTGGGCACACGCTTAATATCATTTAAAAGGGTTACTCCTTATTTTTATTTGCTTCTTCTATTATTTTTGCCTGTTGTTCAAAAGGCACTTCTTCATATCTTGCAAACTCTGCGGTAAATCTACCACGGCCTTGAGTGAAACTTCTAAGTTCTGCGGTATATTCAAGTATTTCGCTTTCGGGAACTTCGGCAACGACAACGCTTAATTCGCCAACTTGGTCGGTATTGGTAATTCTACCACGGCGCTTGTTCATATCGCCCATAACGTCGCCAAGATATGTTTCGGGAACGGTTACGGTTACTTCCATAACGGGCTCTAAAATAACGGGTTTAGCGTTTTTAACGCCTTCTTGATATGCTATTTTAGCAGCAGAAACGAAAGCCACTTCTTTACTGTCAACGGGGTGAGAACTACCATCGAATAAAGTTGCTTTAAGGTTAAGTAACGGATATCCCGCCAAAACGCCTTCTTTAACGGCTTCTTTTAAGCCCTTATCAACGGCGGGAATAAATTGACGGGGTACTGCACCACCGACAACAGCGTCAACAAACTCGTAAACACCGTCTTCTGCGCCGGGCTCGAACTTAATTTTAACGTGGCCGTATTGACCTGCGCCACCCGATTGCTTTTTGTGTTTACCTTCGGCTTCGGCAACGCCTTTTATAGTTTCTTTATAAGCAATTTTGGGTTTAACGAGTTCAGCATCTACCCCAAACTTTGCTTTGAGTTTTTTCTTAATAATTTCAAGACCGGTTGCGCCAACACCCGCAATAAGCATTTCGCCCGTATCGGCATTTTTTTCTACGGTGAAAGAAATATCTTCGTCTTTAAGTTTGTTAAGACCTGCAAATATTTTGTCTTCTTCGCCTTTTTTAGTAGCGTAAACGGCACGCTTATAGGTTGCAGGGGGAACTTCAAACGCCTTGAACTTGGTGTTAACCTTTTCGTAAAGCGTATCGCCCGTTCTAGCGTTATCAAGTTTAGAAAGAGCGCCTATATCGCCTGCAATAAGTTCGTCAACCGATTCTTGCTTTTTGCCTATAACGGTGTAGATGCCACTAATTTTTTCTTCGCCCCAACCCGAAACTTTTAAGGTTTGGCCGTTTTTAAGTTTACCCGATATAACTTTAACGTAGTTAAGTCTGCCAACGTACGGGTCAACCACAGTTTTGAATATTCTAACAACGGTTTGGTCGTTTTCGTCAGGATAAACGGGAGTTTTCTCTCCGTCAACGAGCGCGCGTTGAATGCCCGCGTCTTTGGGGCTAGGAAGCGTTGATATAATTTTATCCATAAGGTTGAAAACGCCGTGATTTTTAAAGGCACTACCACCAAGTACGGTAATAGTTGAACAACTGTTAATGCCCTTTTTAACGCCTGCTTCAATTTCTTCACCCGATAAAGTGCCGTTTTCAAAGAACTTTTCTAAAAGTTCTTCATCGTTTTCGGCAGCGGCTTCAGAAACGGTAAGCCTTGCTTCTAAATACGCTTCTTTAAGGTTATCGGGAATAGGATATTCGTTTCTATCCCAGTCGCGTAAAACGCCGTGAGCAACTTTAACAAAGCCTTTCATTTTACCGTCAACAACGTTAGGAACGATAAGCGGTGCGATTTTGTGGCCGTATTTAAGTTTAATTGCGTTTACGGTTTTAATAAAGTCGCTATTATCTTTATCTAATCCGTTAATAAATATCATTGCAGGTATTTTACGGTCAACACAGTAATCTATTGCCCTTTCGGTGCCAACGGTTAAACTGCCCGATGCGCCAACTACTATAATTGCCGAGTCTGCAACGGCAAGCGCTTGAGCAAGTTCGCTTTCAAAATCGTAGTATCCTGGAACGTCTATAATATTAAACTTATATCCTTTATAACTTCCCGTTGCGCAAGCAAGTGATATTGACGACTTTTTCTGAACTTCGATAGCGTCGAAGTCCATAACGGTGTTACCGTCTTCAACCTTACCTTGACGGTCAATAACACCCATATTGAAAAGTATTGCTTCGGCAAGAGTCGTTTTACCTTCTCCACTGTGACCAATAAGCGCTACGTTTCTAATCATTTCTACGTTCATAATAGTAATCCCCTATATATTTTTTGTGGTAAACCACTGATTTAATTATACAATAGGTTTTTCGTTTTTTCAATACCCCTTTTTATTTTTTTCAACTGCTTTTCATAATAAAAGGGCGCTTTTAAACGCCCCCTATAATAATTTAAAGCAAAATGCAAATTACTCCGCCCTTGCCTTCGTTGACTATGCGCGTTACAGTTTTACGCATTTTGTTTTTGGTTTCAGGCTTCATTGAATATACTTTTTGCGCTATTTCTTCGGCAACAAGTGAAGAAAGTTCTCTGCCAAATACGTTTGTTTTCCACACTTTTTCAGGGTTTTTATCGTATTCTTCTTTAATAAACTCGCAAAAATCTTTGCATTGTTTTTCGGTTCCTGATATGGGGCTTACTTCAGCAGACAATCCTATTTGCATAAGGTGTGTGCAAGAAGTCGTAGCCTTAATTTTAACGCCGTAGCGCGAACCTTGCTTAATAACTTCGGGCTCGCCTAGCACCATATCGCACTCTTTTGGAATAACCACGCCGTAACCAAGTTCATCGGCTTCTTCAATTGCGCCTTTAAGTTTTTGATAGTGGCGTTTTGCAACTGCTAACTCTTTAACGTAGCGCATAAGTTCAAACTCATTAGGTATGTCATCGCCCGAAAGGCTTGAAAGCATATCGTAAAAAAGCCCGTCTTTAAGTTCTATTTCGTAAACTGCCCTGCCTGTTCCAAGGTCGGCAACAACGTTTTTAACGGCTTTAACGCTATCTAATTCTAAAACGGCGTCTTCAACCACTTTATAGTGTTTCATTTTGCTAATAAAAGAAGATATTTCTTTTACCTTTGCAATAATTTCGCTGACAACGGGATTGCCATAAGGCAAAACTTGCGCCCATTTGGGAAGTTTTACGTCAAGCGTTTTTATGGGAAATTCGTTAAGCAGGCTTTCAAGTATTTGACTTATACCTTGCTCGGTCATCTCCAAAGCGTTATCGGTTATTACCTTTACGCCGTACTTGTCGGTTAAACTTCCCGCAAGCGCCACCGCTTCTTGCGAAGACGGATTTGTGCTATTTAAAAGTATTACGAAAGGTTTTCCCGTCTTTTTAAGGTCTTCAATAACCCTTTCTTCGGCTTTAACGTAATTTTCGCGCGGAATATCGCAAACGGTGCCGTCGGTGGTAACCACTATTGCAACGGTAGAGTGCTCTTTTATAACCTTTTCGGTGCCGAGTTCGGCAGCCTTTTCAAAGGGCATAGGCGCACTTGACCACGGCGTTTTTACAAGGCGTTCTTTTCCGTCTTCAACGCTACCTACTGCGCCGTCTACTAAATAACCCACGCAGTCTATAAGCCTAACTTTTGCCTGTGCCTTTCCCTTAAACGATATTTTAACGGCTTCGGCGGGAACGAACTTTGGCTCGGTTGTAGTTATAGTTCTACCTTGACCTGACTGTGGCATTTCGTCAATTGCAATTTGGCGCTTGTTTTTGTTTACGATGTTCGGCGTTACCATAAGGCTTAAAAACTTTGTGATAAGCGTCGATTTACCCGTTCTTACAGGACCGACAACGCCGATGTAAACGTCGCCACCACTGCGTTTTGCTACGTCCTTATAGATATCGAACTTTTCCATTAAAAAAATCCTCCCGAATACTACTTAATGTATATGAGAAGATTTTTTGTATTATTACTTGTTTTCAAGTTTATTTTTCTTATTTTTTCGTTTTATTTTTGCTTCGCGAATCATTTGCATCCAGTTGGTTGGATGTTCTTCGCTAGTTATTAGCCTTTTTATGTTTTGGCGATGCGCAATCCAAGTTAAAATTATAATTGCTATTATAAAAACGTTCGCTACCGCCACCAAAGTTATTTGAAGTGGGCTTTGAACTTGCGCTTCAACGTAATATTTATATACGGAATATGAAGTTGCTATTGCGCCCGGGGTGGTTGCTATAAACGAGCCCATAGCGCCTATTTCGGTAATTAAAATAAACGCTATTGCAACTACGCCACTTATAGCGGTTACTAAAGGCGAACAAACCATAAACACGCCGATAGTGGTTGCAATTCCCTTTCCACCTTTAAAGCGCATAAACACGGGAAATATGTGGCCTAGTACGGCAAAGAACCCACAACCTACCATTACTACTTCGCTTATAGGTAGCGTTGAACCTGCAAAAACCATATCCTTATATATAATATAGCCCACGAAAGTTGGTATTGCGCCTTTAAGCATATCGAGAACTAGCGTTAAAACGCCTATTCCCATACCGAAGTTTCGTGACATATTTAAGGTGCCTGGGTTACCACTTCCTAGCGTTCTTATATCGCGTTTTTTAAGTTTTGAAATTATTATTGCAAAGTTTACGTTGCCCATTAAATACGAGCCTATTGCAAGCAGTAAAAATTGCCACCAAAGCATACTAAAAGATACCGTCATTGTTCGTCTTCGTTCCTTTCTCTTATAAATAATCTAATAGGCGTTCCTGAAAAGTCGAACGCATTTCTTATGGTGTTTTCTAAAAATCGCTTGTAACTAAAATGCATTAGTTCTTGATTGTTAACGAACACAATAAACGTGGGGGGGCAAACACCGTCTTGAACGGTGTAGTATATTCTTAAACGCTTGCCGTTTTTTGTTGGTGGGTCGGTAGTTCTAACGGCGTCGCCTATAAGGTCGTTTAAAGTACCCGTTGTAATTCTTTGCTTACTGTTATTTAAAACTTCAAGCGCTAGGTCTAAAATCTTTTCCGTTCTCTGCCCCGTTTTTGCCGAAACGTAAACGGCTTTATAATAGTCCATAAACGCAAGGTCGTTATCGAGTTTATTTCTAAACTTTTCTATGGTAAACGTGTCTTTTTCAATGGCGTCCCACTTGTTCATAACTACGATAGACGGCTTGCCCTGCTCGTGAACGTAACCTAGTATTTTAACGTCTTGCTCGGTAAGTCCTTCTTGGCTATCGACAACCACTAAACAAACGTCGGCACGGCGAATTGATGCAAGCGCTCTTACAACGCTATAATACTCAACGTCTTCGTGAACTGATTTTTTCTTTCTAATTCCTGCCGTATCTATTAAAATAAACTTTTGCCCGTTGTGAGTAAAGGGGGTGTCAATCGCATCGCGCGTAGTGCCTGAAATGTTTGAAACGATAGTTCTATCAAAGCCCAAAAGTTTGTTGGTAAGGCTTGATTTTCCAGCGTTTGGCTTGCCTACTATTGCAATTTTAACGGCGCTATCGTCTTCTTCTTGTACTACGCTATCAAAGTGCGAACACACTTCGTCTAAAAGGTCGCCTATGCCCTTTCCTTGCTCGCACGAAATGCCTACGGGAACGCCAAGACCTAATTCGTAATATTCAAAAAGCGCGCTTTCATCGTAATTATCCAACTTGTTTACTGCTAAAACAATGGGCTTTTTGCTTTTGCGAAGCATTGAAGCAACTTCAACGTCGCTTGCGGTTAATCCACCTTTAACGTCACACATAAAAAGTATAACGTCGGCAGTTTCAACGGCAATTTCCGCTTGTTTTTTAATGTGGCGCCACATTTCGTCTTGCGACTTAAGTTCTATACCACCGGTATCTATCATAGTAAATTGTTTTCCGCACCACTCTGCATCGCAATAAATCCTATCGCGAGTAACGCCGGGCTTGTCCTTTACTATTGATATTTTTTTACCCGTAATTTTATTAAATAGCGTTGATTTTCCAACGTTTGGTCTGCCTACTACGGCAACTATAGGTTTAGTCATTTTATATTATCCTTACATTTTTACCGTTTGATAGCGCGCCGAATAAACTTTCGCCCGTGCCACTAGTAACGTATATTTTAACGTTTAGTTTCTCTTTTAATTCTTTAAGGGTAACGCCGTCTAAAAACACGTCTTCATCTTCTTTAAGACAAACGCACGGTAAAACTAACACGTCGTATTTATAAATTATATCTTTAACGGCGTTTATTATATCGTTTCCTACTAAAAGCCCCGTGCAGTTAACCGTTTCGCCAAAGAATTCGTTTTTAACGGCAACAACGTCGGCATCGAGATTTTTGATATATTTAGAAAGGCCTTTAACCGTTTTGGAAACGAACTCGTAAGCAGAAACGCCCGAAATTAAAAGTTTTTTGCCCGAAGTTTTGGTAATTTTAACGCACTCGTTTAGTTCTTTAACAAGTTTTGCAGTTACGCCAACGCCGTTGCCTACCTGCGAAAAATCACCGTAATTTTCAGCGTTTATAGGGGTTATTCCCGCTTTAAAATAAAACTCGTCGGCAAGAACTACGAAGTTTTTATTAAACTCTAAATTAAGCGCTTTAACTTGCTCGATAACGCAGTTAGCGTAGCCCTTGGTTATATCTTCAATGGGGTAAAGCCCCTTGCGATATTTAGTTATTCCACACGGAACAACCGCCACCGACAAAAGATTTTCGCCAAGAGAAAAAAGTTCACGGCAGGTTTTTTCAAGTATAGCCCCGTCGTTAAAACCCCTAACTAAAACCACTTGCGTTTCAACCTTAACCCCGCCTTGAGTAAGAGTTTTTAGTTGCTCTAAAATATTTCCTGCAAAACGGTTGTTTAAAAGTTTAGTTCTAACCTCAGGGTCGGTTGCTTGAACGGAAACGTAAAGCGGGCTTAAATTAAGCCTTACTATTCTTTCAATATCGCTACCTGATGCGTTTGTAAGCGTTACGAAGTTACCGCGCATAAAACTTTGGCGATAATCGTCGTCTTTAACGTAAAGCGAACTTCTTAAACCTTTTGGCATTTGGTCAACAAAACAAAACACGCAGTTGTTCCTACAAGTTTTAATTTCTAAATTATCGCTTATAAACTCAAGCCCCAAGGTTTCGTCTTCTTCTTTTTCAATTTCAAGTACTACTTTTTCGCCTTGTTTAGTTTGCACGGTAAGAGTGAAAAACGTTTGGCTATCGTAATAAAGATAATCTAAAACGTCAACTACTTGGTTTCCGTTAAACTCTAAAAGCGCATCGCCTTTCTCTAAACCGAGTTCGCTTGCTATTGAGTTTTTTAAAACTTTGTTAACCGTTAGCATAGTATAATTATATATTTATATTTTATTTTTGTAAAGTAAAATTAAAAAGCGATTTGAAATCGCTTTTTATCTTATCGTTTAGTAAAACCTAATTTTTTTAATACGCTTAAAAAATATTCGGGAATAGGCGCTGTAAACGCCACCACTTTTTTAGTTTCGGGGTGGGTAAATGTAAGTTTTTCGGCGTGTAAAAGTTGCCCTGAAAGTTTAAACTTTTGGTTTTTATAGCCGTAAACGCTATCGCCTACCACGGGGTGACCTAAATGCTTGGCGTGTACCCTTATTTGATGCGTTCTGCCCGTTTCTAAAACGAACTTGCAAAGCGTGTAGCCAGAACACCTTTCAATTACTTCGTAATGGGTAACCGCCCTTCTTCCAACACTTGAAACTGCCATCATAGTGCGGTTTTTAGTGGAGCGTGCAATATTCGTTTCGATAGTGCCACTATCAGTTTTTAAGTTGCCTTCTAATAGCGCAACGTATTCTCTTTTGCACGTTTTTTCTTCAATTTGTTTTGAAAGAGATAGGTGCGCCTCGTCGTTTTTAGCAACTACGAGTAGTCCAGACGTATCTTTGTCTATTCGGTGAACTATTCCTGGGCGCATTTCGCCGTTAATTCCACTTAAACTATCTAACTTATATAGTAGCGCATTTACTAGCGTTTCGTCGCCCGTGCCACTGCCTTGATGCACCGTTAAGCCTTGTTGCTTATTTATTACTGCAACGCTATTATCTTGATATATAATATCAAGGGGAATATCAACGGGCTTAACTTCAACGCCTTTTGCATCGGGAACTATAACGGTTATTTCATCGCCTACGAGCGAGAGTTCTTTTTGCTTTACGGGAACTCCGTTTTTAGTAACTAGTCCGCTATCTATAAGTTTTTGAACTTTTGAGCGTGAAAACGAAAGTTGTTTTGATATTGAAACGTCTAGCCTTTCCCCAGACGTTTCAAGTTTAATTTTTATCGTTTCCATCGCCATCTTTTCCTTGCGGTTTTTTTAGTATTGCGTCTTTATCTAAAAAGAGTAGGTAAACGACAACCATTATTAGCCCCACAACTAGCGCAATATCGGCAACGTTGAAAATTGCGGGGAATATATCGGTGTTATAAAAAAGGTAAATAAAATCGCGAACTTTTGAAAAGGCAATTCTATCTATCATATTGCCAAGCGCACCTGAAAAAGCAAGCGAAAGCGCAATAAAAAACCATTTTGAAGGCTTGCGCTTTTTAATAAGCGTTACTACAAAAAAGGCGATTATTGCTAGTAAAACTATTATGGTAAACGCTATAAAAAGTGGAATAGCCCATTTGAAATCGCCTAAAAAACTAAACGCTGCGCCCGTATTGTAGGCAAGTTCGAACTTTAATAGTTCTGGAATTACAACGAAGTTAAAGGCGTGCGCTTCGGCAAGCGATTTAGTAACTAAGTCAAGCGCTAAAACACCGCCTGCTACTATTAAACTTATAATATAAATCATTAGTCGGTAACTCCAAGTTCTTTGCAAAGGCTCATAAGGTCTAGTTCGCCTTTGGGGTTTAAAACGTCTTCCATATTAAAGCCGTTTTCGCCCTCGCCGTAAAGCGACGGACGTTTTTTAACGGTTAGGTCTTCGTTTTCAATTAGTTTGTATATGCTTTCAATTTTGGTTTTATCTGTAAAATTAACGTCGCTCGTTGTGAGTATTTCGGTAATAAGGTCTTGAAGCAAAACGAGTTTGCGAGTTTTATCGCACGGGTAAGCCTTAACGGCATCGCTAACGAAAGCGTTAAACTTCACGCTAAATAGGCGGAGTTTCTCCACTTCTAACTTATATTCGTTTTCTAACGTTAACTTTTCGATTTCGCTCATTTTAAAACCTATTTTCTAATTTCGGCAAGCATTTCGTTTTTAAGCGTTAACAGTTCGTTTGAAAGGTCAACCTTGTAAACGTGCGGTTTATCAAGGCGCAAATATTCTTCCCAGAACGAGTTTTTCTCTTGCTTTGCGTACTCTTTAATTTCTTTAACGGTGGGGAACTTGTAAATAAGTTTGCCGTTTTCAACGATTTTAACCGATAACTCTTTTAAAGTAAAGTCGGTAAACGTCATTTTCTTCCATTGTTCTATGGGGTGAGTTATGGTAAGTGGTTTATCTTCACTTATAACTTCGTTATGAAGCGCAATTATATCGGCTTCTGCCTTGCCCGTTTTTTTATCGTATATTCTAATAATCTTTTTAAAGCCGGGGTTAGTAATTTTAGCGCTAGTTTCGCTAACCTTAATTTTGGGGGTAATGCTACCGTCTTTATTGACAACGCCAGCAAGTTTATAAACGCCACCAAGTGCAGGCATATCGGCGCTAGTTATAAGTTTGGTGCCTATGCCCCACGACTTAATTTGCGCGCCTTGAAGTTTAAGCGACTGAATAAGTTTTTCGTCAAGGTCGCCAGAAGCGCAAATAACCGTGTCGGGATACCCTGCTTCATCTAGCATTTGGCGTGCTTTTTTGGTAAGGTATGCAAGGTCGCCACTGTCTATTCTTATACCGAGTGGTTTTTTGCCTTGCGCTTTTAACTCGTTAAACACCTTAATTGCATTTGGAATACCACTTTTAAGCGTATCGTAAGTGTCAACTAGCAATAAAGCGGCGTTTGGATACGTTTCGGCGTAAGCCTTAAACGCTTCGTATTCGGTAGGAAAACTCATAACCCAACTGTGAGCGTGAGTTCCCGCAACGGGAATATCAAACATTTTTCCCGCTAAAACGTTACTAGTTGAATTGCAACCACCTATAATTGAAGCACTTGAACCGTAAATGCCGGCATCTGGTCCTTGCGCCCTTCTTAAACCGAACTCCATTATGTTATCGCCTTGTGCAGCGTGGCAAATCTTTGCCGCCTTTGACGCGATAAGGGTTTGGTGGTTTATTATGTTAAGTAGCGCAGTTTCTATAAGTTGTGCTTCAATAACGGGGGCTTTTACCGTTAAAATAGGCTCGCCGGGGAACACCATAGTTCCTTCGGGAACGGAGTAAATATCACCCGTAAAGCGCATATTTTCAAGGTAAGATAAAAACTTACCTGAAAACAAGTTAAGCCCTTTTAAATATTCGATATCGTCTTTTTCAAACTTGAGGTTTAAAACGTAGTCAACGGCTTGTTCAAGCCCCGCTGCAAGCGAATAAGTTATAAGTTCGTTTTGGCGAAAAAACACGTCGAAAATAACTACTTCTTCCGATTTACCGTTTTCAAGGTAACCGTTCATCATCGTAAGTTCGTAAAGGTCGGTAAGTAAAGTTAAATTACGTTTAATTTCCATAATCAATCCTTAAAAGACTTTATTTCGGGAAGGTCTTTCTCTTCCTCTTTTTCTTTTTGTTTTTCTTGTTTTAACTTTTCGGTGTAAGGAACGAAGTTTTCTTGTTCGTTAGTTCTTTCAACAACGAGCGAGCCTGCCTTTAACACGAAAAACGCTAAAAAACCAAGCGCTAGAATTGCAACTGCAACGATAACTATAATCCAAACGTAAACTTTAAGCGCAACTAAAAGTAAAACTGCGCCTATAACGTTTAAAAGGGTGGCAACGGCAAGTTCATAACCGCCTTTTTTAATAAGGGCAAACACCGTAAGATATACGCCCGAGCCAAGAGTTAATACCGTAAAAATTAAAAGAAAGGGATTAACTTCAAGGTTTAAAACCCCACCGAGTTGCAACGCGCCTAAAACGGCAGACGCTATAACTATAAGCGCAAGCGCTACTGCTGAAACTATAACGTCAAGTTTATTGTATCTTTTATTCATAGCGTAACTCCTTTATAAAAAGTTTTATATATTATAACACACTAAATTATAAATTACAATAAAAAAATCTCTGCAAATTGCTTTGCAGAGACCGATTTAATCGTTTTTTATAAACCCAAGGCTTATAAGAAGGGCGTCGTTAACCATATTCATTGTATTTTCGTTAAGTTCGCCTATTCTTTCTTTAAGCCTTTTTTTGTCTAGAGTTCTTATTTGTTCAAGCAGAACAACCGAATCTTTATTCAAGCCGTATAAAGTAGCCGAAAGTTCTATGTGCGTTGGTAGTTTAGCCTTGTTTATTTTGCTTGTTACAGCCGCCGCGATAACGGTTGGACTATATTTATTTCCAACGTCGTTTTGAACGACTAAAACGGGCCTAACCCCACCTTGTTCGCTACCTACTACGGGGCTTAAATCGGCGTAATATAATTCTCCACGTTTAATCATAATAAAGCCCCCATTTTCATTATACGAAAAAAATGCGTGCGTATTTACTTGCATTGTTGACCTAACTATACTTTTTTATACATTTTCTTTGAGTTATGTGCGTTTTTTTATTGCGATTTTTTTAGTTGTGGTATATAATATACCTAATAATTTGTTTTTTAGGAGAAAAATTATGGCACTTGTAAACAGTAAAAAAATGTTTGAAATGGCTTATAAGGGTGGCTACGCTATCGGCGCTTTCAACGTAAACAACATGGAAATCGTTCAAGGCATTACCGAAGCATGCCAAGAAGTTAAAGCTCCCGTTATACTTCAAGTATCAAAGGGTGCAAGGGCTTACGCTAACCACACTTATCTTGTAAAACTCGTTGAAGCAGCAGTTAAGGAATGCCCCGATATTCCCATCGTATTACACCTTGACCACGGCCCCGACTTTGAAACTTGTAAGGCTTGTATCGACGGTGGCTTCACTTCTGTTATGATAGACGGTTCGCACCTTCCTTTCGAAGAAAACATCGCTCTTACCAAAAAGGTTGTTGACTACGCTCACGCTCACGGCGTTACCGTAGAAGGCGAACTTGGTACCCTTGCTGGTATTGAAGACGAAGTTTGCGTTGAAGCAGGTAACGAAAGTTATACCAAACCCGAAGAAGTTATTGAATTCGTAACCAGAACGGGGGTTGACAGTTTAGCAATCGCTATCGGTACTTCACACGGCGCTTATAAGTTCACCCCAGAACAATGCACCGTTAACGAAGAAGGTATTTTAGTTCCCCCTGCCCTTCGTTTTGACATTTTAGAAGAAGTTTCTAAGAAACTCCCCGGCTTCCCCATCGTACTTCACGGTTCTTCATCAGTTCCCCAAGAATACGTTAAGATGGTAAACGAAAACGGCGGTAAAATGCCTAACGCTATCGGCGTTCCCGAATCGCAACTTCGCAAAGCCGCTGAACTTTCTGTTTGCAAAATCAATATCGATAGTGACCTTCGTTTAGCACTTACCGGTACCGTTAGAAAGTTCTTTAACGACCACCCCGAAAAGTTCGACCCAAGAGAATATCTTAAACCTGCAAGAGCAAACATTAAAGAACTTGTTAAACACAAACTTGAAAACGTTTTAGGTTGCGCAGGCAAAGCAGACGAATGCAAATAATATAGTAAAAAGAACGGCAACGCCGTTCTTTTTTATTAAAAAACACTAGGTTTTCCTAGTGTTTTTTTACTTTTTAGAATATTCGCAACCACAGTAGTTTTGCCTGTATAAGCCGTTTTCTTTGCTTAATTTTATAGAGTTTAAATAACCGTTTTCTTTTTTGAAATCGCTTGGTAAATATTTAACCCCGTATTTCTTTTCAAGTTCAAAACCTATTTCGTTTATCCACTCGGCGTTTTTATGCGGGCTTAAAGTTAGGGTGGTTGCAAAGTAATCGTAATTTAATTCCCTAGCCGTTTGCGCCGTTTTTTCAAGGCGAAGTTTATAGCAAATATAGCAACGTTTTCCACGCTCGGGCTCGTTTTCAAGCCCCGCTACTACGCTATAAAAATCGCTACTTAAATGGCTAGTTTCTATAACCGAAACGCCTTTATGGTTTAGTAAAACGTATTTTTTTAGTTCGTTAAGCCTTTTTATAAACTCGCTTTCTAACGTGATATTAGGGTTGTAGAAATATAGGTCTGTGATAAAATCGCCGTCGGTCTTTTTAAGACAGTGGGTTGCGCAAGGAGCGCAACAAGCGTGGAGCAAAAGTTTTAACTTTCCCGCAGAGTTTTTAGCACACTCTAAAAACAATTTGTTGTAATCAGTTTTCATTAGTTAAAACGGACTTATAGCCTTTTCCGTACTTTATGGCTTTAGAAACTTTTGAAAGAGTTGCCGAAGATATGTCGGTTTTTTTAATAACCGATTCGTAAGTTTCACCGGCTAAAAGGCACTTTGCAGCAGTAATTCTTTGCGCCATTTGCTCAATTTCTTTGTGCGTGCAAAGGTCTTCTAAAAACGCTTTGCACTCTTCAACGGTGTTTAGTTTTAATATAGTACTATAAAGGTCGTTTAAATGAACTTCGTTTATACTCATATTTCACCTATTAGTAACCTTGTAAAAAGGTTTTAACGTTTTCGCTTTTAGGGTTATTAAATAACTCTGTAGGAGTTCCAAACTCTTCAACAACCCCGTCCCACATAAACATAACTTTATCGCTTATATTTTTAGCAAACTCCATTTCGTGAGTTACTATAATCATAGTCATTTTAGTGGTTTCTTTAAGTTCTTTTATAACTTTTAAAACTTCGCCCGTAAGTTCGGGGTCGAGTGCCGAAGTAGGCTCGTCAAAACACAATATTTTAGGCTTTAACGCCATTGCCCTTGCTATTGCAACGCGTTGGCACTGCCCACCTGAAAGTTCGCAAGGGTAGTTTTGCATTTTTTCTTTAAGCCCAACTTTTTCAAGAAGTTCTCTAGCAACTTCTTCAGCTGGCTTATCGTATAACGGAGTTAAACCCTTTTTTGCCCTTTCCTTTTCCATAAGCGAAAGCGCTAAACTAACGTTTTCAAGCGCAGTGTATTGTGGAAAAAGGTTAAACGACTGAAAAACAAGCCCAAAGTTAATGCGGTTGTTTCTAATTTCGTCGTCTTTCATAGTTTTAATGGTTTCGCCGTTTTGAATAACTTGACCGTTTAAAGTAACTATGCCACTATCTAAATATTCAAGGTAGTTAAGACAGCGAAGTAGCGTTGTTTTACCGTTGCCCGAAGGACCTATAATTGATAAAACTTCGCCGTTTTCAAGCGAAAACGAAACGCCCTTTAAAACGCTGGTTTTACCAAAACTTTTATATAAATTATTTACTTCTAAAAACGCCATATTACACCTTGTAGTACGAAAGTTTCTTTTCTAATTTGTTAAATATTATGGTAAGTAAGCCAACGAATAATAAATAGAACGCACCTGCGCCTAATAAGAGTGGTAAAAGTTCTAGCCCGAAACTCGACGCCATATCTCTTGCCGCTTTAACTATTTCAACAACCGAAATTGTATTTGCAAGCGACGTATCTTTAACTAGAGTTATAATTTCGTTAGACATAGGCGCTATTATTCGCCTTATAACTTGCAAAAGTACTATTTTGAAAAACACTTGGTTTTTAGTCATACCAAGCACTTGACCTGCCTCGTACTGCCCTTTCGACACGCTTTCTATTCCACCACGATAAATCTCGGAAAAGTAGCAAGCGTAGTTTATTACAAACGCAATAACAACTGCGAGCATAGGGCTACGCATAGCGGGAAGGCCTATAAGGCCGGGGCCGTAACACACTACAAGTATTTGAAGCATTAACGGCGTTCCCCTAATAACCCAAATTATTCCCCTAAAAAGATATTTTACGGGCGCAAACTTGCTCATTGAGCCAAAGGCAACGAGTAGCCCTAAGGGTATTGCAAACACCAAGGTAAAAGCAAATATTTCAAGCGAAGTTAAAAAACCTAGCGCTAATTTTGATAAAGCATATGAAAACATATATCCTCAAAACTAACCCCGACGATTTGTCGGGGATAGAGTTAATTATTTAATTTCAAAGTAGTTCATAGGAGCGAATATGGTATAGCCAACTATTATTTCGCCCTTTGCTGCAATTCTTGCATAGTCGCCGTCGGTAGGCATTGTAAAGGTATCAACGTCAACGCCGGTAAAGCCGTTATATAAAACGCTACTTAAACCGTAAGTTTCTGCAATTGCGCTAGCAGTTCCGTTTGCATATAATTTTGCAAGCGCGTAGTTTACAACCGAAACAAGGTTGCTATCTTCTTTCATACCGATTGCGTAATATTCTTTTTCAGCGCCTTCGATATCAACTACTGCCAAAGTGTCTTTATAAGCACCGTTTGACGCTTGAACGTAAACGCTTGCCATAGACGAGTCGATAACCGCATAGTCAAAAGTACCTGCTAAAATAGCCGTAAAGGTATCTATTTGTTTGGGAAGTTCGTTAGGAGTGCCACCTAAAAAGTCTCTAATAACGCTTGAACCTGCTGAAGACGATTCAGAACAACCTGCCTTGCCTGCAAACGATGCGTTAGAAGTGTAATTTTGCGCTTGGTCTTTTTTAACTACTGCAACTTGCTTGTTTTCCATATAGAAGTTAGAGAAATCTAAACCACCTATTTGTTGTTCTCTTTCTTCATCGTAATAACCGTTATCTCTATCACTAGTGTAAGTAAAGCCGTTCCAAACAAGGTCAACGTCGTTATTCTTTAAAAGTGATTCTTTTAAGTCCCAGTTAATTTCAACGAAGCGAACGGTTAAGCCAAGTTCTTGACCTAACGCTTTAGCAAGGTCGGTATCAAAACCAACGAAAACTTCTTTCTTGCAAGCAGTCATAGAAAAAAGTGAAACTACAACGAGCGCGAGCGAAAGTATTTTTGCTAATAATTTTTTCATAATAAGTTCTCCTATAAAATAATTTATTACTTTAAAGTGTTAAAGTGTTTTAATGATGCTATTATACTTTATTACTTTAAAGAAGTAAAGCGTTTTTGGGGTGTTTTTTAAAAATATTTTTATTTTTTTAAAAATTGCTAATCAAGTTGGTTTTTTTGCAAAAAATAGCCCCGATTTAGTTAAAAATCGGGGGCTTTAGGTTATTTAGATAGCTGGTTTATAATAAGTTCGGCAGTTTCGGTGGGATTTTCAAGTTCGAGCCCTGCTATTAAAACTGCTTGCGAGTAAAGTATTTTAGAAAGCGTTTCAAGTTCGCTATCGCTAGCCGTTTTAAGTTTTTCAAACACGGGATGCGTTAGGTTAATTTCTAAAACTCGTTGCGCTTTAACGCCTTCGGGGGCATTAAGTTGGCGTGCAAGAACTTTTTCCATTTCAAGCGAAACTTCGCCCTCTGCCGTTAAGCAAACGGGGTGCGAGCCAAGCGCCGTGCTACCCTTTACCTTAAACACTTTATCTTCAAGGTGCGTTTTAACTTTTTCTAAAACGGCTTTTTGCTCGTCGGTAACGTCACTACCGTCACTTTCAACGCTTTCAAGCCCGTTTACAAACTTTTTAGACGAATATTCACCCATAAACTTAATTGTGAACTCGTCAACTTCGTCTATAAAGCATAAAACGTCTTTGCCGTCTGCAAGGAGTTTTTCAGTTTTAGGAAGGGCTTTTATTGCACTTACTGACTTTCCTGAAACGTAGATAATATCGCCTTCGTTTTCGTTAACGTATTCTTTTAAGGTTATGAGTTTGCCTGTTTTTGCAGAGTAGAAAAGCAAAAGGTCTTGTAGCGTTTCTTTGTGCATGCCAAAACTTTGGTATATTCCAAACTTTAATTGAATGCCGAACGCTTTAAAGAACTTTTCGTATTTTTCCCTATCGCTTGACTGGAGTGCTAAAAGTTCTTTTTGCACCTTTTTTTCAATGCTTTGGCTTATTGCTTTAATTTGGCGAGTTTGTTGAACGGTTTCGCGCGAAACGTTTAAAGTAACTTCGCTATCGACAACGCCTTTAACAAAACTAAAATAATCGGGAAGTAAATCGGCGCATTTATCCATAATCATAACGCCGTTGGTGTAAAGTTTTAAGCCTTTTTCGTAGTTTTTAGAGTAGTAGTTATAAGGCACGGTTTCGGGAATATAAAGTAGCGCCTTAAAATCAACTGCGCCCTCAACCGACATACTTATTGAAGTTAATGGGTTTTGCATATCGAAAAACGCCGATTTATAAAACTCGTTAAGTTCTTCTTCAGTAACTTCGTTTTTGCGCTTTTTCCAAATAGGCGTCATCGAGTTTAAAACTTGCGTTTCTTTTTTGGGGGTGGCGTTTTCTTCGCTAGAATATTCAGTCACCTGCATTTTTATAGGATAGCGAATATAGTCGCTATATTTTTTAACTAGCGATTTAACGGTGTATTCTTCAAGGAACGTGGTGTAGTTTTCGCCACCTTCGTCTTTCTTTATATATAATAATATGGTGGTGCCGTGCCCCTCTTTTTCGCAAGGCGTAATGTCGTAACCTTCTGCCCCGCGTGAAGTCCACTTGTACGCGCTTTGCTCGCCGTAGGCTTTCGATATAACTTCAACCTTTTCAGCAACCATAAACGCCGAGTAAAAACCAACGCCGAACTGACCTATAATGTTAATGTCTTCGTCTTTTAACTTTTCGTCGCCTTTAAAATCGAAAGAACCAGATTTAGCGATAGTGCCAAGGTTTTCAGAAAGTTCTTTTTCGGTCATACCTATGCCGTTATCGGTAATTGATAACACGCGCGCATCTTTATCTAAACTAATTTCAATATAAAAATCGTTTCTTGTAAGCCCTGAAATGTTATCGGTAAGCGATTTATAGTAAAGTTTATCGATAGCATCGGAACAGTTTGATAAAAGTTCACGAAGGAATATTTCTTTGTTAGTGTATATAGAGTTTATCATCATATCTAAAACTCTTTGCGATTCGGTTTTAAACTTTTTCATAAACGTCTCCTTAATAAATAAATTAGCACTCTCACCCGAAGAGTGCTAATTTATTATAACGCTATAAAATATAAAAATCAAGTGGTTTTTTAACATTTTTTGTGAAAAATAAAAGAAAGCCTTTATCTATATATAATAAAGCCGTAAAATATTTTTTGAGCCGTATTAACCGATATTTTAAGCCTGTTTTTTATTTTGTTGTAGCAACGCTCATTTTTAAGGCGTTAGTTGCAAGCGCCATAGGCTAGACACAACGACAAAGATTAAATTGACCTTTTTGGTCATCGGGGTCGTAACTTTGAAGCAGTTAACGCACTATCGCGACGCTTATAACGGAATAAAAAAGTGTGGCATCGAGCCACACTTTTTTGTGTCTTAAAACTTTTAAGCCCGCAGAAACAAGCACAAGCAGGCTCGACAACAAGGGGCAGACACAACTAACCTTTTTGGTTGTAGAAAGTGGCATTTTAAGACGTTAGAGCCAAGCAAGACAAGGCTCGCGAAATCTCTTACCCCGTTCAAGCGGTAGCAACGCTCATTTTTAAGGCGTTAGTTGCAAGTTGGGCTAGGCTCGACACGACGGCAAGGATTAAATTGACCTTTTTGGTCATTTAAGTCTTGACGGTGTGGCAGTAAACGACGCCCAACGACGCAAATAACGAATTAAAAAAGCGAGCATACGCTCGCTTTTTTGATGTACTTAAAATTAGTCGTTTGCTTCGCTGGTAGTAGTAGCAATAACCTGCTTGCCATCGTAATAACCGCACTTTGCACATATTCTGTGGGGTTGTTTCTTTTCGTGGCATTGGGGGCATTCTACGAGCGTGGGAACAGCAACTTTATAGTTTGATGCAAATCTTTTATTTCCTCTTGCTTTGGAAACTTTACTCTTTGGAACTGCCATCTTATCTAACCTCTCTTTTAATATTTGCAGTCGCAGGAAGATTCGTTTAAATCCTGACCGCATACGGGGCAAATGCCCTTACAATTTTCTTTGCAATAAATTACCGTTGGAAAATCGGTTAATAACACGTCGTTAACGGCGGGAGTTAAATCAACCAGCCCACGAGTGTATAAATAATCGTCTTCATCTTGACGTTCGGTTGCATACACTACTGAAAAGTTTGAACTGAAATTATATTCAGCACTTTTAAGGCACCTTGCACATTCACCAACAATTTTGCAACTAACGGTACCGTCAACGTAAACGTCGTCTCCGTGAAGTGCCAGAGTACCCGTAACGCAAACTTGACCATTTAGTACGGCGCCCGGAAGGCTTATAATTCCTTCGCTTGGCGTATAGTAGCAAGTAAACTCGCTATCGTATTTTCCGCTGTATTTTAACTTTCTAACGTCAATTATCATTATATTGCTTTAAGATTATATAATATTTACTTATTATTGTCAATTAAATAAACTTTAAAAACCGATATTTTTATTTTATTTAGTTTGTAAAACGGTAATTGCAACGGCCGCAACTATATCTTCGGTTTTGCACCCACGCGACAAGTCGTTAATAGGCATTGCTAAACCCTGACAAATAGGACCGATTGCCATAAATCCACCTAAACGCTCGGTGTTTTTATAGTTGCTATTACCAGTATCAAGGTCGGGGAACACTAAAACGTTAGCATGCCCTGCAACGGTTGAGCCAGGCGCTTTAGAAGCGCCTACTTCTGGAACGATAGCAGCATCAAATTGAAGTTCACCATCTGCATTATACTCGGGAGCAATTTCTTTAAAAAGTTTAACTGCATCTTGAACTTTGGTAACGTCGGCGTGCTTTGCACTTCCCTTTGACGAGTGCGAAATAAACGCAATTCTTGGCGTTAAGCCAGCAACTTGTTCTGCCGATTTTGCAGAAGATAACGCAATGTAGGCAAGTTCTTCGCTAGTTGGGTTTTGAACGAGTCCACTATCTGCGTAAATATAGCAACCGTCTTCACAGTACTTATTACCACAAGGTGGCGCTATCATTAAAAAGTAAGCAGAAACCATTTTTTCGCCGGGGGCAGTTTTAATTACTTGTAAACCTGGGCGAAGGGTGTTTGCAGTTGAGTGGCAAGCGCCTGAAACCATACCGTCAACGTCGCCTGCTTTAAGCATTAAAGCACCGTACATAGTGTAATCTTTAAGTATTGCCTTTTCAGCGTCTTCAACCGTTTCGTATTCTGGAGCGCCCGTTTTTTTGTTGATTTTGCCCTTTCTTATATCAAAAAGCATTTGAGCGTAATCTTTAGTCTTTTCATAAGAAACGGGATCGATTACGGTAACGCCTTTAAGCGAAACTTCGGGATTGGCATTTTTAATTTCTTGCAAGTTACCAAGAAGAATAATTTTACTAACGCCTTCGCTAACCGTTTGAGCGGCAGCCTTTACAACACGACTATCTTCACCTTCGGGTAAAACTACGGTTTTGCCTTTTAAGGAAGCCCTTTCTTTTATATCTTTCAAAATGTCTTTCATAATAAACTCCTAAAACACTTTATTATTTTTTAATTTTGATGTATTATATACATAATAATAATTATACTACACTATTTTTAAAAAGTAAATTGCACGAGGTAAAAAATTGAAAATTGTTTCGGTTATAGCCGAATATAACCCCTTTCACAACGGGCATAAACGGCAAATTGAATATATTAAGCGCGAACTTAAACCCGATTTTACAATTGCGTTTTTAAGCGGAAACTTTACCCAACGCGGTGGCGTTGCTGTTTTAGATAAGTTTACCCGTGCGCGCCACGCAATTTTAGCAGGATTTGACGCCGTAATTGAACTTCCCACAACCTTTGCAACGCAAAGCGCAGAGATTTTTAGTTCGGGCGCAGTTAAACTTATTAGTTCGCTACCTTGCGAAAACGTTTTGTGTTTTGGCGCAGAAACCGATAGCGCAGATTTATTTATTAAAACGGCTAACCTACTTTTAAACGAGCCAAACGATTTTAAAACTTTAATTAAAGAGCAACTTAAAACGGGTGTTTCGCTAATCGACGCAAGAGATTACGCATTTAAAAAACTCTACCCCGAACTTAAAGAGATTATTTCTTCGCCTAACAACATACTCGGGCTTGAATACGTTAAAACAATTATTAAAAACGGCTATAATGTCACCCCTATAATTTTAAAGCGCGAAGGGGTTTCTTATAGCGACGGTAGCGCCGTAACCGAAGTTCCTTCTGCATTTTCTATACGAAACGCAATTCAAAACGGCAACCTAGGCTCGATAGAAAAAGGCGTTCCACCTTACGTTTTTAAAGACCTTCCCTCAAAACTTCCTAGCGGTGACGAGGCGATTATTTACTCGCTTTTAACAAAAGATAAAGAAGTTATTAAAAACACGCCCGACTGCGCCGAGGGGCTTGAAAACCGAATTAAAGACCTGGCAAGAAAACACCACACGCTTGACGGGCTTATTGAAGAAGTTAAATCAAAACGCTATTCAACTTCAAGAATAAAGCGCATAATACTTTCTACTGCGCTTGGAATTGATAAGCAAACGGTTATAGATGCGCTTAACGAAAACCTATATTTAAAAGTGCTTGCCATAAACTCTAAAAAAACCGAACTCCTTTCGGTGCTATCTAAATCAACAAGCACGGCAATTACTAAAAAATTAGATGAAAAAGGGCTTTGTGAAACGGCGCTTAAAGTTTACGATATAGACCGTTTAGCGTGCGATTTATACGGGCTTATTACCGAAAATTATTTAACTACAAACTATATGCAACTAATATAAAAAAGAGCCTTACAGGCTCTTTTTTAACTTATAATTTCATCATCTTCGCCAACGTATTCACCGTAGTACTCGTTTTCGAACTTTTCAAATATTTTATCCATTAAATCTTCATCTTCTAAGGGTATAAGTGTTTTTTCTTTAAAGTCAAGTTCAAAAAGCACTACTTCATCAGGGTCGGCCCCCTCAACGCTTTCGCAAGGTTGGAAAAAGGCATAACTCTTTCCGTCGTATTCGGTCATACCGATATATAAAAACTCGTTAACGTTCCCTTCGTCGTCTATAATTTCAATAGGGCCTTCAAGTTCTTTTAAAAGTTCTTTTTCGTTATCCATTTTTAGTTCTCCTTTTTATTATTTACGGTTTGCATATACGTTTCTAAAATATACGAAGCCGCCACCATATCTATTACGTTTTTTCTGTTTTCACGGCGCATATCCGCTTCTAAAAGTAGCCTTCTTGCTTCTTTGGTAGTAAAGCGCTCGTCTTGAAAAACTATGGGGATTTCCGTGTGCTTTTTTAGTTCTTCAACAAATGATTTGGTTTTTAAGGTCTGCTCGCTTTCGCTACCGTCGAAGTTAAGGGGTAACCCGCAAACTATAACGCTAGCAAACTTATCGCTAGCAAGTTTAGCAAGGTACTCTATATCTTTATTAAAGTTTTTACGGTGGTAAGTTTCAAGTGGAAGCGCCATTTGACAAAAAGGGTCGCTAACGGCAACGCCAACTCGCTTATCGCCTATATCGAACGCAATATATTTCATAATTATAGTATAATTTAAAAAAGTTCTCGCATACTTATATTGACCTTACAGGTCAGGGGGAAAATATGGAGTGTAAAATGTTTATAATCGGTCTTTCAATGGGTATGATTGGCGGAGCAATTTTAATTGCCAACTCGCACAAAGCCAGAAAGATGATAGTAGACGGTCAAACCGAACTCCGTCGCAAATTAGATAAACTTAAAAACTGCGATTGCAACTGCAATTGCGATTGCGACGAAAAAAGCGAATAATACATCGCTATAAAAAGGTAAGCCATTTGGCTTACTTTTTTATTTTGCAAGGTTTTTAACCACTTCTTTAAGCGTTTCAACTGCGTAGTCAACGTCGCTTTGAGTGTTGTTTTTAGAAAAGGTAAACCTAATTGACGAAAGTGCGTCTTTTTCAGAAAGACCTATTTCTTTTAAAACGTGCGAGGGTTCAAGCGTTCCTGCAGTGCACGCCGAGCCAAGCGAAGCGCACACCCCTTTCATATCTAAATTATTAAGGATTGCCTCGCCTGAAAACCCACTAAAGAGTAGGTTTGCGTTAGAGCATATTACGTTTTTGCCGTTTACGCTAACGCCTTTAATTTCTAACGCCCTTGAAACGAAGTTATCGCGAAGGGTTTTAACGTATAAATTATCTTTATCAAGGTTCGACCTTGTAAGTTCAAGCGCTTTAGCAAGCCCCACTGCGCCGGCAACGTTGCTAGTTCCCGAACGGCGAGTTCTTTCTTGATGCCCACCCGTTAATTGAGGGGCTATTTTTACGCCGTTTTTTATATAGATAATTCCAACGCCTTTTGGTCCACCGAACTTGTGCGCCGAAAGCGAAAGCATATCAACGCCTAAATCTTTAACGTTTAAGTTTTTTAGCGCATAGCCTTGAACGGCGTCGGTAAAGAATAAACTGCCGTTTTCGTGGGCTTTTTCGGCAAGTTCTTTAATAGGCTCGATACTGCCTATTTCGTTATTCACAGCCATACAAGCCGTTAAAAAAGCGTTTTTAAGCCACTCGCTTTTATAATCGTTAACGCTAACAACGCCATCAACGCTTGGCTTAACTTTGTAAACCAAAGCGCCTTTTTTTTCAAGCACGTTTGCCGTTTGTAAAACCGACGGGTGCTCTATAGAAGATATAACCAATGCGTTTTTATTATCGCGAGCGTCGAAAGCGCCACGAAGCGCAAAGTTATTACTTTCAGTTCCACCCGACGTAAAATATATTTCGTTAAACTCGGAAGAGAGAAGGCTAGCAACCTTTTCCCTTGCTAAATCTAGCCCTGCCATTGCTAATCGCCCTAGCGAGTGCGAAGAGTTCGCATTGCCGTAAATACCCGTTAAATACGGCTCCATTTCGCTTAAAACTTCGGGCGATAACGGCGTTGTTGAGGCGTTATCTAAATATACCGTTTTCACGTTAAGGTCTTCTTATAAGGTCAACGGGTTTTTCTTTTGCTATTTTAATAATAGGCGTAATAGACGAAATAATTGCCGTTACTATACTTATACCAAATATAACAAGTATTTGCCTTACGCCGAATATTGCAAAGTCAACTACTAAGTGCATATATTCGGTTAGGTAATAGTTAACCGCTATGCAGGCAACGTAAGTGAACACGTTTGCAAGTACGCCGTTTATAAACGCTATAACCATACTTTCGGTAAGGAACATTTTAAATACGTCTGCCCCACCCGAGCCAAGCGCGCGAAGTACACCTATGGATTGACGCTTTGAAACGATACTAGTTGAAATGTAGTTATAAAGCATAAATACCGAGAAGAGTGCTAAAACGAGCGAAGCGTATAAGAATAAATCGGCAAACTGGTCGATAAGTTCTTCGTTTTCTTCAATAGTTTCCATAATAGCGTTATCAAACCAGTGAAGACCTAAACCGTTACTGCTCGTCATAAGTTTTGCAAGTTTGTTGTTAGCCTTTTTAGAAGCTTGAATCATTCCAAGCACGCGCGAATATTCGCCTTGGCCACCAAACGCGCCTATTTCGGTAAGTTCGCTAGAATTAAACATTAACGGAGAGAAGGTTGCCGCCTTTGAAGAAGCAAAGTTAAGACCAAAATATACGCCTACCACTTTATATTCAAACACTTCTCTTTCGCCGGTATCTTCATTTACCTTGTGAAGGTATAAGTAGTGTGCGTCGGGAAGGTTCATTTGTGGGAATTGCGCCCTTAACGTTTTTGAAAGACCGTTTGGTCCAAACAATCTATAAATAGCCTCTCTTCTATCTTCATCGGTTTTGGCGTTTTTAGCGTCGCTTACCGCAGTATCTATCCACTGATAATAGTTTAACGCACCTGCACTAACACCGTAGTCGAGCGCTAAAACACGGTTGATGTTGTCGATGTCGATAATAACTTCGTTTTCTTTAAGCGCAAACTCTTTATCAAGCGCGTCGCCTTCTGCTAAAGGCTCAACGCCACCATCTACGTCGGGAGCATCGCCTTCTTCTACGGGAGCGTCGTCAAATAAAATTACGTTATCTCTAGTAAACCTTTCGCTATTGAAAAACTCGCTAAACGTTGATACGTTTGGCTCAACGTTTTTGTCGCCGTATCCGTCGTAGTCAACGGTGTATGAAACGTTGTCGCTATAATAAGACAAGGGCTTGTTTTGAAGTTTTCTGCTTTCTTCAACAAAACCGTCGGCAACGAATAAGAGTTTGTGCGCCGTTGAGTTAAGGTACGACTTGTGTTCTGCAACTAAAGTTTTTGAAAAACTCGATTCAATGTTATATTTAAGCCTTTCAAACTTTGAAGGTATAGTTCCACAGTCGATAATACCAACGATTTTAAATACTTGCGAGCCTTGCGACAACTTAAAGTATTTGTCAATAAGGTCGTCAACCTTGGTAATAGAAGTGCCAAATGCGTCAGTGTTACTCTCGTGGCCGTTTATTGCATGCACTAGCGATTCTGCAACGTATTTAGATATTGCAACTTCGTTAAGCGAATCTCTTATAACTTCGGTTTTAGTGTTATCGGTGTACCTAAGCGTGGGGTATTTGCCCGAAATAATTCTATAATTAAAACCTTTTATTTGGTTAACTTCAATTTCTTCAGGAGAAAACTCTATCATACCGTTAACAACGGGTTTATAATAAGCACCACCTATAGGAACGGTTATAAGTTTTTGAGCAGGAGCAGTTGCCGTTGCCATACCGTATATTTCAAGGTTATAAGTCGTTACGTTTTCAGGGTTTTGAGTACCGTCTTTTAAATAGTTTGCAACGTGGTAAACGCCCTTGAATTGATAGCCCGTATCGGTGCTTAACTTTTGAATAGTTTCTTGACTGATATTTACCTTATACGACTCGCCTTTATCGGTTGAGTAGTTTGCGCCCGCTGCAATCGAAACGTAATCGCCCGAGTTTAAAAGGTTTGCTATAACCTTTGCCCTTCCGTAAGATGCGATGGTATCGGAAAGCCCGAACACTGCAAACGCAACGGCAGATAAAAGTATAGTAAATATAAGCCTTAAAGGCTTAACGCCAAGCGATTTTATGCCGAGTTCTGCAGCGCTTTTATATTTCATTTTACTGCTAACGAGTTTAACGTTTTCTTTAAACTCTGGAATAGTAGACTCGTCAACGGGGGTTTTGCGCTTAAAACTAAGTTTATCGGTAATGCTAATTTTAACTTTGTTTTTAATTGCGCTTAATAAACTTCTAGTTTCTTTTTCGTTAAGGTCTGAGCCCGATTTTACGTTTAACACGTCACCGTGAAGGTAAACGTTTTCTTTAACGGTAACTTCGTTAATTAAAACGTCTTCCGCAACTTGACCGTCAACTAAACGAATAATTCTATCGGCGTAAGTTTTTGCAAGTTCAAGGTCGTGCGAAACTACGATTACGAGTTTTTCTTTAGAAAGTTTTTTAAGTTCTTCCATTACTTGAATACCCGTAACGCTATCGAGTGCGCCGGTAGGCTCGTCCGCCATAATAATTTTGGGGTCTTTAATAAGCGCCCTTACTATTGCAATACGTTGCTTTTGACCACCCGAAAGTTGGTTAGGGTGACGGCCTGCGTAAGCCTTGTCAACGTCAACGCTTTCAAGTAAACTTCTTAAAAGTTCGCTATTTACTTTTTTGCCTTGAAGTTCGTTGGCAATACCTATGTTCTTTTCAATGGTGTAATCGGGTAAAAGGTTATATTCTTGGAAAATAAAACCTATTAAAGTATTTCTGTAACTGTCGTATTCCTTTTCGGTAAACTCTGAAAACCTTTTACCTGCAACGAAAATCTCGCCGTCATCAATACCGTCAAGACCACCTATTACGTTGAGCATAGTAGTTTTACCACTACCCGATTTACCCGTAATAAACACCATGCCCGATTCAGGGAACGTTAAACTAACACCGTTAAGAGCGGCGGTATCGCCAGCTTTCGTGGTGTATATTTTAGTTACGTTTTGAAGTTCGAGTAAGTGCCTGGTTTTTTGAACGTAAACGGCTTGTTGAACGTTTTCGTTAGCGCCTTTTTTGCCTGCTTTTTTTGCCATAAGTATTGCTCCTAAAATTACGTGTTAGGTTTAAAGCGTTTATAATCTTATTATAAAAACGCAAAATCATAGGCATTATACCACATTTTATAAGTTTTAGCAACATATTTTTTATACGACTTTAAAAATTGAAGTGTTTATCACAATAATTTCATTTTTATAATAGAAAAAACCGCCGTATAGGGCGGTTTTTTCTATCTAGCGTCTTTTTCAAGTAACGAAGCAAAATAGTCTTTTGTAAAACTTTTTTGGCGCATATTTTCCTTAACTATGGTTTTTAGCCTTTCGTTTTCTAAAGTAAGTTCGGCGCTTTTTTTCTTTAAAACTGCGTTTTCTTCTACAACTTCTTTTAGTAATCTGTCAAGCATTAAGTTTATTTCACGCTCTAACTTTTTAAACCTTACTTGTGGCTCGCTACCTTTTGTAAAGGCGTTTATTTTATAGCCGAATTCTCGTTCAACTTCTTCTTTCGCTCTATAAATTACGGGCGCGTGGCTTTTTACGAGCGCGCGATATTTATTAAGATAGCGAAGGGCTAGTTTTTCGTTTCCGTTTGCCAAGTTTAAAACGCTTTTTCTAACGCTTGAGCCTTGTTCAACGCTTTTAATAACGTATTTTAAAAGTTCAAACTCTTCAGCACGAGTAAACTCTACGGCTTTTGTTGGGAGCATATATTTTGGTAGCCCCAACGCTTTGTAATTTTCTTTTACCGTTTTATAGTAGTGGTTTCTAACGCTACCTTTTGCCTTTCCCGTCTTTTTAGAAAACTCTTCAAAAACTTCGGTGAGCGGGGCGCCGAGTTTAATTTTTTCTTGCGCTAAAGTTAAAAGGTTATTTGTTTCAGTTTGGGTAAATGCTTTCATAATACTCTCCTTTTTGTGAAATTATAGCCAAACTTTTAAGTTATAATACATACGGCGAAACTTTTTCGAGTATAATTTTATATGATTATTTACGTTTCTAGCGATTTGCCCGCCTATTTTAAAATTAACGGGGAATACGCATCTAAAGTAAACAAAAACCTTAAATCGTTTGAAGTTTATGATGATAACGCCTTGTTTGAAATCTTACCCACCAACTCTAACTATCTTCCCTGTTACGGCGATGTTTTTGGCGGAACTAACCTTAAAGCGTTTAAAGTTCAAGGTGGGGTTTTACTTTACCCCGTATTTAAACCGCAAGTGGTTTTCGGCTTTAAAATGCTTGGGCAAGTTAGTTGCGACGTGGGTGGCGTTTTAACGCAATTATCGGTTGTTTTAGACGGGCTTTGTCGCTTTTATTTAGACGGGGCTTTAAGCGTTGTTGAAAACCTGCCTTTTATACCTGAAAAGTATGAACTTTACCACGAAAAAGGCTTGCTTTTTGCTAGTTTTTCCAGGGAAAAAACGGCACTTTTTATTTACGACGTTAGCACTCGGCGTTTAGTGTATAGCGACGTTGTTTCGGCGTTTTCGTTTAGTGAAACGCTAACCGTTAAAAAGGAATATTTAACTACTATTTATACAACTATTACTGAACGATGGAACTTAATAGGTGAAGTTAGTTTAATTTCCACTCACGACGAGAAGGAAAAGAGTTTTTTAAGCCTTAACCCGTCGCTTATAGGAGTGGCGTTTTTTGAAAGCGTTATAATAGGGGCTAGCGTTGAAGATGTTGCAAGCCCTGCCCTTATTAAGCGCACCAAAGAACTTAAAGAGTTTTTGGGTAAAGTTATAAGGGTTCTACCTTCCCCAAGTGCTAAGGGCGAAGTTTGGCTAATTACGGAAAACGAAGTTATTAAAGGTATTCCCGTTTACGAAAACGGATTTATAAATAACGTTTTACTAGATGATTTTTAAGGTTTTTACCTTGTTATTTTGTTGCTAAGTTTTTTTATATGTTATATAATTAAACGATTATAGGAGTACTTATGAAGATTTTTGAGCCTAAAATTATTTCAAGTTTAAAAGGTTATACCGGGAAACAACTTTTAAGCGACGTTGTTGCCGGTATTATAGTTGCAATTATTGCGCTTCCACTTTCTATTGCACTTGCAATAGCATCGGGCGCTAAACCTGAACGAGGTTTATACACAGCCGTAGTTGCAGGTTTTGTAATTGCGCTACTTGGTGGCAGTAAAGTTAATATTTCAGGCCCTACCGCCGCATTTGCAACCATAGTTGCAGGAATTATCGGCGCTGAAGGCAAGGGCTTTGAAGGACTTGTAATTGCAACCATAACCGCAGGTTTAATTTTAATTTTAATGGGTGTGTTTAGAGTTGGAACGTTTATTAAATACGTTCCCAAAAGCATAACGGTTGGCTTTACGGCGGGAATTGCAGTTACCATTTTAATAGGTCAACTTAAAGACTTTACGGGTGCAGATTACTCAAACCCCGTTGAAACGCTTGAAAAAGTTGCCGTATTTTTTGAAAACATAAAAACCGTTAACCCCCTTGCAATACTCGTTGGCGTTATATCGCTTGCAATTTTAATAGGTTGGAACTACGTTACTAAAAAAGTTCCAGGCTCTATAATAGTAGTTGTGCTTGGCATTTTACTCGTTGGAATAACGGGCGTTTCGGTTAACACCATAGGTGACCTTTACACTATAACCCCGGGCTTTCCAAAGTTTTCGTTCCCAAATATTACGGGCGAACTCTTTATAAAAATGCTACCCGATGCATTTACCATTGCAATTTTAGCGGGTATTGAATCGCTTCTTTCCTGCGTTGTTAGCGACGGTATGATTGGCGACACGCACAACCCCAACACCGAACTTATTGCTCAAGGCGTTGGCAACGTTTGTTCGGGATTGTTTGGCGGAATACCCGCAACGGGTGCAATAGCAAGAACTGCCGCAAACGTTAAAAGTGGTGGTAGGTCGCCCATATCTGGCATAGTACACGCCCTCGTGTTACTTTTAGTGCTTGTGGTTTTAATGCCCTACGCATCGTTTATTCCCATGCCCGTTATAGCGTCTATTCTATTTATAGTTGCTTATAATATGAGCGAGTGGAGAAGTTTTGTTAAAATTATAAAAACTAAAAACGTGTTTGATATTATAGTTTTAGTTCTTACTTTCCTTCTTACGGTAATATTTGATTTAGTAGTTGCAATAGCAGTTGGGCTTGCGCTTCACTACGCAATAGTAATAATTAAAAAACTTGCTTCTAAAAAAGCAGAATAATTAAAAAACTCACGGTTTTTCCGTGAGTTTTTTATATGCAGTAATTTTCTATTATATATTTAATTCCGTTATCGTCGTTAGACGGCGCTACTTTATCAGCCACGTTTTTTGCGCTTTCTTCGCCGTTTGCCATACAGAACGATAACCCAGCCACCTTTAGCATCTCAACGTCGTTCCCAGCATCGCCAACGGCTATAACGTCGCTTAACGCCCCGCCGTAAATGCCCGCAAGTATTTCGCAAGCCGTTCCCTTGTTAACGCCTATAAGATTTATATCTATCATATTGTCGTTACTTCTAACAACGTCGCACTCGGGCAAAAGGTCTATTAAGGGGGCGTGATGAAAGTCTAACTTTTCTTTATCATCGAAAATTAAAATCTTTGGAGATGCTACGCTTGCGCTTTTTATTGCGCTTATAATATCGGGCTTGTGCGTGCCTTTAACCCAAGTTACCTTTTCATACTCGTCGGTACAACTCGTGTGCTTAAAATAATAGTAGCCGTTTCCAAAATAATAGTGTGCGTAAACGTCGTGTTTAACGGCGTAGTCAAAAAAACGAATTGCAAGTTCTTTAGAAAGACCGTTTCTGTAAACTTCTTTACCCGTTGCCATATCGGTAATAACGGCGCCGTTAAAACTTGCAAGCAACCCTTTATACCCAACTTTATCTAAAAGTTTTTTAATGCTGTCGGTTGCTCTGCCCGTACATACCACGAACACACCGCCACGGCTTATAAAGGAATTGATTGCGTCAAGGTTTTCTTTGCTTATTTCGTTGTTGCTGTTTGCAAGCGTTCCATCAAAATCGCTTACTAGTATTTTATATTTTTTCATTTTATAAGTTCGTAGTCAAAAGGTAAGGTCTCGCCTGCTTTGTGCTTTTTAGAATACGCGCATACTTCAACGCGTACCCTTCTTTCCATACTGTTGTTGTGAGTGTCTCTTATGCCAAACTCTATCATGCGAAGTATTTTACGGTGTTGCGCTTTGTTTCTTGTTATAATAACGGTGTCTGCAACGCAAGTTTCTTCATCGAAAAGGTCGCCCATTTGTTTAACTAAAACGTCGATTTTATAACCGTAAAGGCGTGAGAGTTGGTTTTCGTAAACTTCACTATAATGCTCTTTAATGCCTTGAAATATTAGCGTTTCGGCAGTTTGATACGATTCTTTTATAATTTTTTTAGCATCGCTTATTGCCGTTTTTAAATTGTTCCTTTCTTCGTTAAGGGCGGTAAGTTCTTCGTTTTTACCATGATTTGAAACGGTGTTTTTTCTAACCGTTTTTAGTTTTTCTTGGTTTTCTTGAAGCGCGTTTTGCATTTTGTAAAGTTTTGCGCTTAACTCTTTATACGTTTTAATTTTACCTTCTATAACGTCAAAATCAGTTGCGCTCATTACGACTTATCTCCCTTTTTATAGTCTTCGGGGTTGCCAAGCGAAGCGCGCATATTGAGCCTTATAGCGTCAAGATATTCACGGCGAAGTTTTGCCTGCTCTTCTTTTTCAGCCTGGGTAAGCCCTTCGGTTTTTGCTTTTTTTGCAAGATAATTTATTCTTTCAACGTCTATCATAAAAATATTATAACTTTATTTATAAGATTTTGCAATGTTTTTTGGCTTGCTTTTTTTAATTTTAGGGTTTTTGAGCAAAAGTATTTGACAAACCAAAATTAAAGTAGTATTATACTAGCGTTAAAGTTGCCGCTGTGGCGGAATAGGCAGACGCAAGGGACTTAAAATCCCTCGGTGGAAACACCGTATCGGTTCAAGTCCGATCAGCGGCACCAAAACAGTATAATCCGAACCAAATACTTGTAACAAGTGAATGGTTCGGATTTACTTTTACTCTTTAATCATTGTAACGGTAGGAATTTACGTTCCTGCCGTTTTTTTATTATAGCCGTCATATTATATTGATTTTAATAAAAAAGTATAGCACACTATACTTCGCAAAGCGAAGAGAAATGTGTTTTTAATTACATTAAAGGAGATATTATGAAATATAAAAATTGGCTCGTTGAGTGGCTTGCTTTGTACGTCAAGCCCACTACGAAAGAACGAACGTACAAAAAGTATCAAAGGCAAATAGAACTACATATACTCCCCGTTCTCGGAGAGTTTGAACTTAACGATTTAACGGCAACCGTTTTGCAACGTTTTACTGTGGATTTATCTGAAAAAGGTCTATCTGCAAACACTGTAAATGGCATTATATCCGTGCTTAAATCTTCTTTGCGCCGAGCAGTATTACTTGGCGTAACGGACAAAGAGTTTACAATGGCTATCGTGCGTCCTAAGGGGCGAGAAAAACAAGTAGATTGTTTTTCTAAAGAAGAACAGCGCAAAATCGAGCAATTTATCTTTGAAAAAAAAGAAAAACAAATTGTTCGGCGTGGTGCTTTGTCTTTACACGGGCTTGCGTATTGGAGAACTTCTATCCCTTACGTGGGACGACGTGGATTTACAAAAAGGCATTATAACCGTTTCTAAATCTTGCCACGACAGTTGGATTAGCGGCGAATACGTTAAGGTAATCGACACACCAAAAACGGACTTTTCAGAACGTATTATCCCTTTACCCAAGCAACTGCTTTCACGATTAAGAGAGTATAAGAAATCGTCAAGCGGAAACTACGTTATTTGTGGTGAACGCGTACACGGTGCGCAGGTTCGCTCTTATCAAAAGAGTTTTGAACTATTATTGAAACGGCTTAAACTACCGCATAAAGGTTTTCACTCTCTTCGTCATACGTTTGCAACGCGTGCTTTAGAGTGCGGAATGGATATTAAAACGCTATCTGAAATTTTAGGACATAAAAACCCTACGATAACGTTAAAACGCTATGCACACTCTATGCTCGAACACAAAACGGAAATGATGAATAGACTTGGTAAACTCCTATTATAAGCGCACTAAAAGTATAAGAAAACGGCGAGATACTCTCTCGCCGTTTTCTACATAGAATAACATAATCTATGTAAATATTATAGTACTTTTTGTCGATTTTATCAAGTGGTTTTGTAGTATAACAGCAAAAAAATTGCACAAACATTAATATCTAATGTAAATAGTTTTTCATTAGCACATAGATTATGTTAATCGGCGTAATTATTGTTTTTTAAAAATACATTTATACAATTTTATTGAGAGGGACTATACGCATTGATTTGGTACGAGATATTTATAGATATAATAATTGGTGTGTTATCAGGCATAATAGCGTCTTTTGTCACTAATCATTTTATCGAAAAACGAATAAACAAAAAAGCCGCCTATAGAGAAAAAATTAATGAACTCTATACATTCTTTTGCGATTTGGAGACAAAAGGAAGCTCAATACCCATAAATGAAGTTGAAAAATTTTTGCTTGATGCTAGAAAAGTATTCGCTATCAATAATAAATTAAAACGATTATTTGATTCCGTGGATATTGATTTGTGTTTTTTTATAAGATCGCTCAAAAACGGCGGGCAAGTCTCAATTTCATTTGATAATGAAAACTATTTTAATTTTAAGGATGAACTAAAGAAATATTTAAAGGAAAGCATATGAGAAAAATTTTATTATTTTGTTTGATAATGGTTTTAGCTTTTTCAACGGTAGGATGTGCAACAACAAACGATAATGGAAGTCTAGCGCCTTCTGGATATGATTATATAGTAGGCAATGATTATTCAGACCTTGTAACAATTACGTTTAAGTACGCAAATATTGAAGGAAAAAACGGAGAAACATATAAGACTTGGGCAATTAAACGAGGTGGACAACTTGGACGACAACTTGAACCTCAATATCCTTCTTCGCAATATAATTACGCTTATTATGGTTTAAGAAGCAATTTCTGTTGGGTTGATGGAACTACAATTGATTTAGGTCTATATACTTTTGATAGTGATACAACCATATATTGCAAATATTACGGAACTGGTTATTCAAAAATGCCTACTTGGAGAGTTCATTTTGGTAGGTCTAAGAATGATTGGAGCTGGAATGAAAGTTGGAGTGATACATCTTATTATAATGCACAAATAAGAGAACTTCCTACGCCTAATAATAAATTTAAAATAGCTACAGACGTTGATGACACCAAGAGAAGAATTAACTCTGGAATAATTGATTATTTGGTAAGCTTAGGTTATTCAAACTTTACGTATTACACTACACAAGATTGTACAGAAAAAATAGCCTTGCCTTTTCAAAATACCATTGATGAAATTTGGTGCATAGTAAGTAAATAAAGGAGGTGGAAATATGAAATGTAGAAATATTTTAATGTTGCTAATATTGAGTTTATGTTTTTTTATAGTTGGCTGTAACAATTCAAATCAAAATACAAATCAATCTTCAACTCCTACTCCACCTAGCAAGCCAGCTATCATAAATTATACAGCAACCGTTACCTATGTATTTAATGATTTTAACATATCGACGTCAACATTTAGCATTACTTCGGAACAATTAAGCGACAAACCATATATCACCAGTCAACTAAAATTACCCTCTGAATATGTTAGAGCCGACGATGAAATTTATTTGACTAAGACAGATTCTACTTCAAATAAGAAATATTATAAGGTAAATGTTAAACCTAAATATGATGGGTATATAATAGTTAGAAGTAGCGATATAACAATAGACAATAAATTAGTTCCCGCATCAATTTTATCAGACAATTTATCAGCTGCGGTAAAAACTGTAACAACATATGACGGAGAACCTGCGACTTATTCTTTATCAAATATAACTGAAATAAAATTCAAAAACTCAAGTAAAATTAATGCGAATTTCAAAACAAGTGAGTACAACTGGAGCGCTCTGATTAATCTAACGAAAATAGATGTTTCTGAATTGGTTTATCTAAAAGAAATTCCGACCAACTTTTTTGCGTTTTGTAAAAATTTACATACTGTTGAAACAGGAACAGCAGGATTTAAAAATGTCATACATATTGGCTCGAAGTTTTTAATGGGAACGGATTTGAAACAATGCGAATTTGATTTTTCAAACGTAACCACGATTGGCGATAATTTCTTGCATTCCGCATTAAGAAATTTATCTGGAAACGCCAAAATCGTTTTTAGGGATTTAGACCCTACTTCGGGTGATAGTGTTCTTTACCAAAACGAGATGGCAGCAGGAACATACATAGATTTATATTTAAATAAAATTATTCCAACCAACAACTGGTTTCATAAAAACAATTCAATTAATTATAGCACAACCCCAAACTTCATTCAAACTACAGTTTGGGCTTATACAATACAAGGGAAAGTAATTATTCACTCAGCCTATAAACCCCAAGTAGAAACTGTAGTGTCATCACTCAATAGTAATGGCGGCACCATTACCGTTGTAGATATGTGATTTATTATAGGTGGTCAATCTAAATCCTAACGATTGACCACTTTTTTAATATCTATTTTTTATAAATATACTCATATCGCATTGACATTTGAAAACTTTTCGAGTATAATAATGTAAATCAGTAATAAAAAGAGGTATATATGGATAAAAGAACATTAGACGAACTTCTTTCAAAATTTTCTTCAGATCATCCTTTAATTAAATATAAAAACAAACCATATTATATTGAATTTGAAAAACTAATATGTTCTTTACAATTAAACAATGCAAAATTGGATTTAAAAATAGAAGAATTGTTAAACGACAATGGAAATTTTTCAATATATAAATATAATCAAGGTATATCAGAGTTACTTATATGGTTTTTGTTAGAACAAAGACATTTAAATTATCAGATTGAAAAGAAAATCAACAAAACTCAAAAAGATGTTGACGTAGTAATATCTATTGGGGACGCTTTTTATAATGTAGAAGTAAAAAGCCCTGAATATGAAGAGAGGAAGGAGAAACAAATAAGTGGAATAATCGCAAACAGGTCTACAAATAAAGAAATTTTTAATATTGCAAACGATATTAAATCTCTTATTTCTCAACAGCTTAGTGTAATTGGTTATGAGAAAGTAGATATCGAATATCCAAAAGACAATAAAGTAAAAGACACCTTGCTATCAGCACAATCAAAATTTAACAATAATAATTCCAAAAATTGTAATGTTTTATATCTCTCAACAAACACAAACGAATTTGTAAAATATCTCAATTACATAGTTAATTCAGAATCTGGATTTTTTACACCAAACTCATATGTAAAGCATTCAGAATACAATAAAGTTATGGCGATTGTACTAACCAATGCCATATCTCTTAACCATAAATTTGATAAAAATAGTTGGGACGTATCAAAAGCGATAACATTAATATTACACAATCCCTTTTGCGAAACTCAAAATTTTACTTTACTTGAAAAGCTATTTGAAATAATTCCAAACCAAACACATAAATTTTGTGAAGGATTGCGAGAATTTAGAAAACAACAGTTTAACAATGAAGATCCTTTACCTGAATATTCTTATTATATCGATTTTGTAGCTAGTGAAGGATATAATTTAAATAACGAAAAATAATCATAAAAGAGGTATATATGCAAGAAAATATTATTGGATATAGAATTAAGTTATTAAGAGAAAAAGCAAAGTTGTCACAAGCAAAACTTGCTACGGCGCTTGGTGACGTAAAACAACCCGTTCTTGCTCGTTACGAGCTTGGCTCTATTATGCCGTCCTACCCCGTACTTGTTAAGATTGCGGATTACTTTGACGTATCAGCAGATTATCTTCTTGGTAGAACGGACAACCCTGAAGGAAAACTTTACGGACAACCTAAATTAGAGAACTCTGACCGTATGCAACATTTTATTGAAATGTGTTTTGACCCAAGCACTAACGCGCACGCAAAACTCAAAGAAACATTAAAGAAAATGCTTGAAGAGCAGAAATAAAAAGGAAACTATATGAACGACAAACAAAAGATACCACCTTATAGTTATGGCTATGCTAAAAGCACTTATGAAAAATTAGAAAAATACGAAATGAGTACAACAATTCCTTTTATCAAGGAAGATGAGGTTTTAATTGTAAGACTTGATGGTAAAGGATTAACATCAAGATTTAAGTGCGATAGCGAATTGTTTTTATCTGATTTCCATTTAGCAATGCGACGCATTTTAGAAAACATAAAGAAATATTGTTCTTTTGTAGATTTTGCTTACTCGTTTAAGGACGAAATCTCTTTTATAATAAATAAAGATTTTATTCAAAACAACAATGACTATGCAAATCGAATTGAAAAAATCCTGCCTATCATATCAGGTTATGTTTCCGCTATGTTTTCTCAATACATTTCAAAGAAACTAAAAACTATTCCAACAGAATCATTTGCCTTTGATGCTAGGATAATTATTTTACCAAAAGATAAATTAAAAGATTATTTTCACTCTCGTCAATCGTTTGCAATGGCAGGATTTATGGATAGACTTTGCTCTTTTTATCACCTTTCAGTTGAAAAAAGAACGGTTGTCGCTGTTAAAAACGCATTAAAAGAAAAGAATATGGATTGGAATAGTTTTCCGCAATATGTGTGTAGTGGTTACGTTGCTTATGCACAAGAAAAATGGAAAGTTGAAACAGCGAGCGACTTCTCTCAAAAATGGGGAAAGTATAATACAACAGTTTAGGAGACGTGAAAAATGAAAGATTCTTCAATTAAACAAATCAAAAAAACTCAATTTAATATTTTTCAATTAATATTAACAACGGTACTTATAGCATCAGGAGTGAACTTTCTTGTAACGGGAGCTATATCTTACTTCGAAAACAAATCAGGATTATTATTTGTAATCATAGGAATCAGTTTAATATTATTAACACTCATTATTACCTTAATAATTGATTTCAAAAAAAGCAAAATTAGAGAAATTATAAATGCGATAATAACCTATGACCCCCAAGACCAAGAACTTATAAAAATCCCTAAATATATTTTGTCTGAAGATTTGACACATTATTTAAAAGCGGCTCGTATTGAAAGTAAAGACATTGAAAGCTTATGGAAAAAAGACAAACTTGGATTTAAACGTATTTATAATGATATTGACCCGAAATCAACTTTTGTAGAGATTTCTCAATCTGCGGCAATTTTAAATAAATTAGTTGAATACCTTATTCTTAAAAAATTATCATTAATAACTGTAGATTATTTTAATAAGCCTACATTTGATAAAAGAAAATTAATACAACTTACAGAGCTTAATCTTCCTGATATGGTTGTCTCAAATATGTTCTTAAGTCTATTTTCCAAGGACATGTCACAAAGAGTAGCATTTGATAATATCGAAAATAAAAGCGTTGTTAAGGCATATGGTAAAAATGGAGAAATTTATGATAGATTTGAATTAAGTTTACCAAAAAAATGCCAAATCTTTAGAAAAAAGCCTAACACAATTATTTTGAAACACCCGTTGTTTAAGTTAGAATTAACGCCAGCGTTTTCAGGTTTTAGTGCTGTTTTACCGAGAGGTTTTACACAAGAATATATAAAGGCAGACGTTTTTACAATGCGAACATATAAATTTTACATTGGCGTTACGCTTAAATTTTCTTGGAAAGCTTTATTTATCGGTAAATCTATTTATTATGATTGGATTGATAACTTTCTTGATAAACTACATAATGATATGGATTTCGATAGATTTATAGAAGATATTAATTGGAATATTGTTAGCACCTTAAATCAATGCAACAAGGAGAAAAATTGAGGAACAAAAGTAAAGAGGAGTGACAAATGGCTAACAAAAAAAAGCAACATTATGTTCCACAATGTATATTAAAGAATTTTACTAATAAGCAAAACCAATTTTATATTTTTCAAACATTAAAAAACACAATAATTCCCCGTTTGGTTCATTATAAAGACCATTGTTATACGGATTACCTGTATGGTAAAGATGGCAAGTGGGAAGATTGGTTGGGAGAACAAGAAAGTAAAATATCCCCTATCTTTCAATCTATTATAAATGGAACGATTTTAACCAAGGAACAAGAGAATTTAGTTAAGCAATATATTTTAGTGCAATATATGAGAACTGAAAAAACTATTGATATGAACCATAATATGATAGCGCAAATATATTCACAGATAATTCCCAATATTGCTAAAAATGCAGGAATTAACATTTCCCAACAAACCGCAAAATTATATGC
>JAFXHX010000014.1 GCA_017536205.1 Clostridia bacterium
GTTTTGGAAAGCATAAAGCATATAAAAACCTAAAAGCACCATAACAAGTTCAAACAACTTGTCGACGTCGCTAAAATTCAATACGTTAGTCATAAACGGTTTCCAAAGTGGAATAGTTACGCACCATAAAACACAAATTACTGCCGTTATTATAAAATACCCAAGCGAATTGTTTTTAACTGCGTTTTCATCCGTTGCCATTTCACTCTTAACAAGTTCTCCTAATTGAAGAACGGGAAGCAATAACCAACCCCAAATAAAATTGTTTGCTACCCAATACGTTCCTTGCTCGCCAACCATATTGACCATGCGGGCTATCATAATCATATAGGCAGCGTTTCTAACAAGCGACTCTAAGCCCGAAATTCCACCAACTTTCAAAAAATCTTTCATCCAAGCAAAAGAAAGTTTATCTTTTTTGAAAAGAACGATTCCTTCTTTACTTAATAAAATAATCGCCGTCGCTACTAAAATAACGTTAACAATTATATTCGAGAATGCAATTCCATTTACGCCAAGATTTAATGAAATAGGAAGCGTTGAAACCATAAACGTATCGACAAGCAAACACAAAACAAGTTTTACTGCCGTAAGCACGTAAACATATTTTTCTTTGCCAAGTGTTACCATAGCAACCATAATAAAGTTGAACGCAAGCGAGAATATGCTTGCCACACTTTCAGCTCTTATGTAGGTTGCAGACGCATTGATAATCGATTTATCCGTCGCCATTAGTGATAAAAGTGGTTTAGCAAATGCTATTATTATAATTGACAATATCGCATAAGCGCTAACTGAAATAAGTAAACCCGTTCTCATACGGTTAGCGAATTCTTTTTTGTCGGTCAAAACTTTACCGATAAAGAAGAACAATGGTAAAACAATTGCTTCGCTCAAGATTTCATACAAAAGGTTTACCCAAGAAAGTTGCCCCGCAATCGAGAAAGAATATTCGCCTGGAAGTTGTCCCAAAAAGAAAACTCTAACCGTGGTATAAATTGTTGGTACTAAGCCTAACACCAACAACGATATAAATAGTTTATAATTGATTTTACTTAATGATTTTTTAACTTTTGTGAACATAATACTCTTTAATCTAATTCATCCCACCATTGAAGACCTAGAGGATTTTCTAACATTTCTATCTCATCTTTCATCCTAACTGTGAAATATTTACAATAATTCCATTGCGCTTCTTCATAATTTTCACCAAAAACTAATTCACAGTATTCCTTAAAAAATTCAATACAACCTTTTATTATTTCTTCTATCATTTCATCATTAAACCTAATAAAATATAAAGCCATTTCACCTTGTTTATATTCATCTTCATATAGACAATTTGGGAATCTATCTTTTAAGGTTTGATAAGTAGATATACTATTATGTTTTATGAAATTCCACAAACAATATAGTTTATCATACCATTGAAAATTATCTAACTCTTCAATTTTTTTGTTTTTACCTATAGTAGTTGCATAAAAAACGTTTCTATCAAACCTATCTTTTATAGCATTATTTTGCGTTAAAACCTTTACCGTTATCGCCTCTATTCTCGCAGCCATAAAATGAAAGAACTCCGAATACAAACTAAAAGTTAATACTGCACATTCTTCCCTGTATTCACTTGCATTTTTCCAATTCATATAATCTGCCCATGCTTGCGCCGCTCCTGGCCCTGAAATTCCACACTGTAAATTATCATAATCTCCAGGACATAATTTTGAAGGCTTCTTTATTCTATTATAAGAATCCTTAATTATGGGCTTAAAATGGTTTTCCCAATATTTCTTTATTTCTTTTATTTCGTCAACAAAAACATTACAATTATATTCATTATAATAAACTTTTTTGGGGTAAAAATAATGCCAATTTCTAGAGTTTATAATTTTTAATTGTCCCGAAGAAAATTCTCCTAATTTTTTTTGATATCGTTTAACATCAATCTTAATCTGTTCCTTTTCTTTACCATTAAACACTCCCCAATATCTTGTATCACGATAACCAGCTGATGTTTCCTCTAACTTTTTATATAATTCCATATTTAGATTCCTACTTTTTCTTTGTTTTTTCATAAGTTCCTCCAAACAAAAAGACACTTCCCGTAGAAAGTGTCTTCGCTTAATTGATTATTAAGCTAATTACATAAGACACATACCACTCTAACATACATAAATATCTATTATTACGCCACTTGTGAAATCTTAAGCGATAATATATATTGCAACATTACAATACACTCATCAAGTACCAAGCTTAAATAGTAACTTTTATTTACTTTGTTTATAGGCACACATTCGGCAAATACACTTCCGAACAACTCTTATGCCCCATTATTTTAGCACATAAGCAACTGTCCTGTCAATATAATAGCAACTTAGAACTAAAATATCAATGAACTAATAGTACAAAAATTAAAGACACCCTATATTGCAAGGATGTCTTCGATTTGAACGTTAAAAAGCTTTGCTAAGTTAAACAAGTTTTCCGTGCTAGGCATTTTAATACCATTTTCCCAATCATAAATTACCCTAGATGAAGCTAGTTGAAGATAATCCGCAACGTCTTCCCTAGTAAATTGAGAGTGCTCAATGAGGAAATAAATGTTTGTTCCAATCTTTTTCTTGTTCAGTTTTACTTTGTAATTCATTGTTTGACCTCCATATAATGAAAATCTCCACCTATGGACAAATGAATTATAGTGTTATTATACTATTATAATAAAATTATTTCAACTTGTTTAATTGTTTATCAACAAAATAAATTAAAAAATCTTTTAACGGGTACATTACGCTGTATGCCAAAGTTTGCCAAGGGTAAATCTAATGCCATAATAAAAGGCACTTTGAAAAGTGCCGAGTTTTTGGTATAGCGGTGGTGAACGAGCACCACTTTACAATCGCCCACGTATAAATATGGGTTACGCTATCTTTGCAGTCAACAGATACAATGTTTATACGCAATTACTGTTGGCAGCCTGGTAGTCCCTGCGGGAATCGAACCCACAACGGCCCCTTAGGAGGGGGCTGTTATATCCATTTAACTAAGGAACCATAACACAATTATTAAGTTTATAAAGAGCAAAACGCTTAAAGTATTTCAATGTTAATAATGGAGATAACAGTTTACTGTTTAGCCGAGCAACCTTGGTTGCGAACGCGTTGGGCAGTTGCCCAAATATCCATTTAACTAAGGAACCTTAACATAATTATTAAGTTTATAAAGAGCAAAACGCTTAAAGTATTTCAAAGTTAATAATGGAGATAACAGTTTACTGTTTAGCCGAGCAACTTTGGTTGCGAACGCGTTGGGCAGTTGCCCAAATATCCATTTAACTAAGGAACCATAACACAATTATTAAGTTTATAAAGAGCGAGGCGCTTAGGTTTTTGCGCCAAGCCAAAACTTTAAGCAACAGTATTTTACCACATGCTAAAAAAAATATCAAGACTTTTAAGGCAACAAATAACTAAAACAACAACCAAACGGGTTGATAATTTTTGCCATTCGTGATATAATACCCTTGCTTGACAATTTTGCCACTTTATAGTGCGCAAGCGTTAAAGGAGATAAGTTATGAAAATAGCATTTGCAGGATTTCGCCACGGCCATATTCACGTATTATACCAAATGGCAAAAAATCATGAAGACTATGAAATTGTAGGCTCTTTTGAGGAACTTGAAAGCGCGCGAAACGCCGCCACCGAAAAGGGCGTTACTTTTAACTACCCCACTTACGAAGCGCTTTTAAACGATAAAAGCGTTGAAGTTATTGCAATCGGCAGTGCTTACGGTGACCGCGGTCAAATGGCTATTAAGGCGTTAAAAGCAGGCAAGCACGTTATTTGCGATAAACCCCTTTGCACAAGCCTTGAAGAACTTGACGAAATTGAAAGTTTAGCAAAGAAAAACAATTTAGTAGTAAGTTGTATGTTTACTATGCGTTACGAAAACAAACTTGTTGCCGTAAAACAACTTATTGACAGTGGTAAGCTCGGCAAAATTAACAACGTATATTTCGGCGGTCAACACCCACTTCAATACGGCAGACGCCCCGCTTGGTACTTTGAAAAAGGCAAGCACGGTGGCGTTATTAACGACATAGCAATTCACGGCGTTGACCTTTTATCTTATTTATTCGGTGGAAAAGTTGACGTTATTAACGGCGCAAGGTGCTGGAACGCTTACGCTAAAGAAGAACCCGAGTTTTTAGACAGTGCACAATTTATGCTATCGCTTTCTAACGGTGCAGGCGTTGTGGCAGACGTTTCTTACGCTATTCCCGACGGTGTTGAATTCAACCTTCCCTACTACTGGCAATTCTTTATTTGGGGCACGGAAGGTATGATAGGTTTTTCACTTTCAGAAAAACAACTTTTGGTTGGCGACAATGAAAAGCAAGCCTTATACTACGTTAAAGGTCAAGTAGAACCTATTGCGCTTGAAGACGGAAAAGGCGAAAACTACTTAACCGACTTTTTAAACGTTGTTAACGGCGAAAAGAGCGTGGTGCTCCCTATGAGCGAAGTTTTATCTTCAACAAGAGCAACGCTTGAAATACAAAAAAAGGCAAACGACCTTAACAAATAACAAACTAAAAAGAGTGGCCAAGCCACTCTTTTAATATACATTTTTAACCCCTTGCGTTAACGTAGTTTAAATACTCAAAGCACTCTTCATAGGTTGAAACCCTGGCGTTGCCGTCTTTTACAAGCACCACTTTTGGAAAACCACCTATATATTCGCCTTGATAAACGGGCTCGTAAACGGTATAACCGTTCCACTTGTCCTTTTTAATTAAGTCTTTTGCAAATAATTTTTTTCGGCATAAAAACAATTTTTCTTGTAATTCTTTATTCATAACCTTTCCCCTTTATAAATTGTAACACAAGTTTAGCATAATATTTTGCCATATGCTTGTCATATTAAAGATAAATAATTTGGTTTTTATTAAGTTTATTTAAATACTTTTAAATAATTTGGCGTTAAAGTTTGTCAAAATGCAATTTTTATGCTAAAATAGTCGTGTATTTTTATTTTTTAATAAAGGAGTTATAAACAATGAAAAAACTTATCACGTTTTTAATGGTGTTAGTTATGTCGTTCGGCGTTGCAACCATGTCTGGCTGTGGCGGAACTAATATCGTTATTTCTACCGGTGGTACCGGCGGTACTTATTACGCATTTACTAACGGCTTACAAGTACAACTTGGCAAAAAGACTTCTTACAAATATACCGTTGTAAGTTCTGGTGGCTCGGTTGACAACCTTAAGAAAATTGGCAGTGGCGACTGCAAAATGGCAATCGTTCAAAACGACACTATGGTTAACGCATTTAACGGCTTTACCGACAGTTTTGCAACGCCTATAACTAACTTCTCGGTTCTTGGTCAAGTTTACCCCGAAGTTGTTCAAATAGTAACTGACGACGCTAGCATCACCTCGCTTGCAGACCTTAAAAACTCTAATAAAAGCGTTTCTATTGGTGACGTAGGCTCGGGCGTTGAAGCAAACGCAGTTGCGCTTTTAAGAAAATACGGCATAAATATCGAACGTAACGAAACCACTAAAGAATATTCTTCTACTGACATTACTATTAGAAATCTTTCGGTTGCTAAATCTGCAGAAGCAATGCAAAACGAACAACTTGACGTGTTCTTCTTTACTTCTGGTGCGCCCGCAACTTCTATTTCTGAAATTGCAGCCACTAAAACCGTTTATCTTCTTAGTTTAGATACTAACGTTATGAACGAATTTATTGCTGAAAACAGAATTGACGGTCAATACGACGTTTATTCTATTCAACCTATCACTCACACTCAATACACTTTCATTCCTGAAGGGCAAACCGTTTACACTATAGGCGTTAGCGCAACTTATATCGTTTCTAACAGTTTAAGTGAAGAAATCGTTTACGATATTACTAGGGCTTTGTGGGACAGTAAAGGCTCTATTGGACACGCAGTTCAAGCAAGCATGAATATGGACTACGCTTTCGTAACCATAGGCAACGTTCCCGTTCACCCAGGCGCTGCTAAATATTATAGAGAACAAGGTTTAACCGTTAACAACGTAGCGCAAATCTAAGTTAAACGTAACAAAAAGTTAAGGCGGGATGAAAATCCCGCTTTATAATGTAAAAGGATTAATATGACAAATACTAACACTCAAAACACAAACGAAGAAGTTTTATCAGCCGAAGAGTTGATGAAAAAGTTTGATAAAGATAGTAAAAGCCGTAATTTAACGGGTGTATTTAAAACCGTTTACGACGCTATTTTGATTGCGTTTGCCGTATACGTCTTATTTATTGCGCTTTTGTTTGAAGGGTTAACTGAGTTTACGAGACTTCCGTTATTTTTAGGCTTAATTATGACGCTTGGCTTTTTAAAGTTTCCCGCTTGTGAAAAAGACGCCGAGAGAGAAAACTATATTCCTTGGTACGATATTCTACTTGCAGTAGTTTCGCTTGGATGTTGTTTATATTACGTTATTAAGCAAACCGATATTATTTTTATGGGTGGCGTTATTGAAATGCCCGAAATTATTGTTGGAATACTTTGCATTATTTGCTTGTTTGAACTTTGCAGGCGCGCAATAGGCGTTCCACTTATGATAGTTGCAGGTTGTTTTATAGTTTACGCTGTAATTTGGCTTGTGGGCAACAACCCAGACACCACGCTTAGAAACTTAATTTATAACCTTTTTTACAACATTGACTGTGGCATTTTTTCAACCCCAGTTGCAGTTTGTTCAAACTTTATAGTAATTTTTATAATTTTTGGCTCTTTCCTTGAAAAAACGGGCATTGGCACTTTCTTTGTCGACCTTGCTAACTCACTCGTTGGCTCGGCGGCGGGCGGTCCTGCAAAAGTTGCAGTTATTTCTTCGGCGCTTGAAGGAATGTACTCTGGCTCGTCGGTTGCAAATACCGTTGGCTCTGGCTCGATAACTATTCCCGTTATGAAAAACACGGGTTATCGCCCCGAGTTTGCTGCGGCAGTTGAAGCGGCGGCATCAACGGGTGGGCAAATAATGCCACCTATTATGGGCGCTGCGGCTTTCCTAATGACCCAACAAAAGGGTATTCCTTATCAAACCATTGTAATTTGCGCTATACTCCCCGCTATTTTATACTTTGCAGGCATATTTATTATGGTGCACCTTGAAGCAAAGAAAATGGGGCTTAAAGGTCTTCCTAAAGAAACTCTTCCCAACTTCTTTAAGTTAATTCTTAAAAAAGGCTATCTTTTAATTCCTATCGTTGCACTCGTTGTTTGCATGAACAGATATTCTCCATCATTATCTGCTTGCTTTGCAATTATGTTTGCAATGGTTATAAGTTTAATAGACGTTGACCTTGTTGACCACTTGCTTTCTAAAAATAAAGAAAAGATTTTAACCGCACTTAAAAGCCTTGGGCTTGCTTTAATACCTATTGTAACTTACGTTGTATTCTCGTTAGTGCTTGAAAAATCGGCAACGACAAGGGCGTTATTTATAGCAATTGCAGTTGCGGTTATTTGCTCGGTATTTACTAAAAAACTTAAACTTAACTGCCCGCTTGAACCTAAACTTGTTGCCGATGGTTTTCACGGTGGCACGAATAACTCTATAGGCGTTGTTGTTGCGTGCGCTATGGCAGGAATAATTTCTGGCGTAGTTACTTTAACGGGGCTTGGCTCGTCGCTTGTAACGTTAATAGTTCCACTTGCAGAAAAATCAAAACTTTTAGCACTATTTTTAACTATGATTTGCTGTATAGTTTTAGGTATGGGCGTTCCCACCACGGCAAACTACGTTATTATGGCAACCATTACCGCGCCTATTTTAGAAGGTATGCACATTGAAATGCTTGCAGCGCATATGTTCGTGTTCTACTTTGGTATAGTTGCAGATATTACCCCACCCGTTGCGCTTGCAGCGTATGCAGGCTCGGCAATAGCAAAATCTAACCCACTAAAAACGGGCTTTACGGCATCGAAACTTGCTATAGGCGCGTTTATAATACCTTATATATTTGCTTTAAACCCATCAATGCTATTTATAAACGCAGTTTGGTACGAAGTTATATTTATAACCATTTCTGCACTTATCGGTATGTTTGGCGTTTCTATAGGGCTTCAAGGTTACGCCTTTGGTAAGGTGCCCGTTCTTTTAAGAATTGTTGCCGCCGTTGCTGGTTTGCTTTTAATTATTCCAGAAACCATAACCGACGTTGTTGGTTTAATACTAGTTATAGGCGTTTGTGTTTACTCGTATTTGACATCTAAAAAACAACCCAAAACTGAAAACCTATAAAATAACAATTAAAAACGGCTTGATTATTCAAGCCGTTTTTTTATTTTTGCTACTATAACGTTTTTTATAAGCGAAAGCACCACGCAAACTAAACACACTATTAGTGGCCACACGTTTTTAAATATAAGGCTTTCGGTTGAAATACTAATTGCTTTTGCAATTGATATGCCTACTTTTGAAATTAGTATATGAAAAACGTAAACGTCGGCGCTAGTTGAAGACAATTTAACCCAAAACTTTCCAAGTGGTTTTTCTTGAAGTTTTATTGATATTACTATTAATGCATAAACACAGCATACCGAGCCAACGTATATTTCGTTAAAATCAAAAAAGACGTACGCTAGAGCCGATTCTAAACACCCTAATATAATTAGCAAAATTAAAACCACGTTGTTTGTTTTTTTCAACTTTTCTTGATGCTTGTTTGCAAGGTAGCCTAGCGTAAAGAAAGGAAAGCCCATTAAGGCAAAGTTTCTAACAACGGCAGGCGCAAATCGGATATTAAATAAGGTTAAAAGTTCGCCTAAAATTAGGTGTATTACTAAACAAACCACACTTATTATAAATAGCGTTTTTTCTTTTACCGATAATTTAATAACTAATAGCCAAATTAAATAAACGTAAATTAGCGCCAACAAAAACCATAAATGCCCCGACGAAAACGGTAGGTTTAAATATATAAAACCTAAAAAGTTAAGTATATTAAAGGTTTTTTCAAAGTGTTCGGTAAAGCCTACGTTTATAGCGTAGTAAACGTGATAGATAATTGAGGCAACTAAATAAAGCGCAATTAGTTTTAAAAGCCTTCGCTTTATAGTTTTTGCGCTTGCATTTAGCGAAAAGAAACCCGAAACTGCAAAAAATAACGGCACGGCAAAACGGGCGATAGCATCTACTGCGTAACCAAACTTTCCCGTAAAATCAACGTGAATAAACACCACCATAAACGACGCTATTAACTTGATTAAGTCTAGCCATTTATTTCTTTTGTTAGTTTCAGTTATCTTTTCCATTTGTTATATAATAACATCTGCCTACCATAAAGTCAATTTTTAATTGATTTAAAAACCCTAACGTTTATTTTTAGTACCCCCCCTACGAGATATAGCCAAAACCCTATAAATAGGGAAACCCTCGGTTGACGCAAGCGCCGAACTACGTTCTCATCTCGTAGGGCACGAAAAAAGCACAGGAATTAACCTGTGCTTTTGTTCGTGGTGAGCCAATTTGAGCGTAAAACGAACAATTTTGATTTTATTAAAACTGTTAAGTATCAACTGCGAAATCTTTTTCCTTATGATTTATGTATAAATATTCTGCGTTTTTTAGAACTACTTCATAAAAATATTGAGTGGTGCGTGTTAAATCTTTAATTTTTACTTTTCTCGCATATTGCTTAAGTTTGTCTCTATTAGTTTTTGCCCACTTACAATAATTACATAAATGCACTATAATTTCTTGTATAGCATCTTTTCTTGTCACTCTTTTTGTTTGAATATCGTTAGCATGCATACTTGTTACATAACTTAGTGCGGATATTGTCTCTGATAGAGAAAATGCATCCATATAACTAAAAACAATATCTTTGATTTGATCATAGGTGTAGTTTTTAATATAATAACCGTCAAAAATCTTTTTTAAATAAAAAACCGCCTCATTTATATTTACTATTTCCCACAATTTCTTTATATCTTTTTTATCTATAATCTCTCCTTTGATTAATTTCATAATGCTAGGCTCATCAAGCCAACAATCAAATAATAAATTAAAAAACAAATGAGGATTAATAAAAAATTCTTCTTTACACAATTTATTGTCTCTATTAAAATAATGATCTTCAAATTTATTTTGTGGAGAAATAACTATACACTTTTCCTTATAAATAGAAATTACAATGTCTAGCTCCATATTATTGTCAAAAAATGATATTTCTTCTTTAGTTTGATAACAGCAAAAAGATTTATAAAAATATTTATTACAATACACCAACGCCCCTAAAAACAACCTTTCACACATTTTGAGATTTTCAATATCTCCATGCTCTTTAGATGTTTCTCTTTCCAAAAAGTTTTTAAATTCGGTTTTTCTTAAATTACGACAACTATGACAATAACATAAGCTATGGTCATATCTATATTTTACATGATCACAATTAGGACAAAACCATTCTGAAGCTTCCCGAGTTGTGCGTGAAGGAGGCTTATGTCTCATAAAAGCTCCACAATATGGACATTTAATATCTGTTTCAACATCATCAAAAATTAAATATAACTGAGATGGTGAAACGCCTACTAAATTAAACTTTTTAATTAAGTCATCTGCTTTTTCATTGGTTTCATAATAACTCTTTCTTAGGGCAATATATTCATTAGGGGATAGGTTATTAAGTTCTTTAAATTTTTTTCTATTCATTTAATTCGCCTCACAAACTTTACTGATATTATAGCACATATATAAATTTTACGCGAGTAAAACTATCAAATTTATTTGTCAATCATAAAACACTTTTGAGATAATTTATTAAGTCCTAATAAATATTGGTGCAAGCACCAAGAATAACGCTTTGCTTATTGCAACCCCTACGAGATATAGTCATACCCCAAAGGGGCCCCTGGCTAGTTACTGCCTACGGCAGATAACCGAACTCTACGAGTTCGCCTATCCTTACGGATAGCAAAAAGAAAAACACCCATCGTTTGATGAGTGTTTTCTTTTTGGTGACCCCTACGAGATTCGAACTCGTGTTACCGCCGTGAAAGGGCGATGTCTTAACCGCTTGACCAAGGGGCCATGGTGACGGTGTTTTTGGTAGCGGCGGTCAGATTCGAACCAACGACCTGCCGGGTATGAACCGGCCGCTCTAACCAGCTAAGCTACGCCGCCATGACAATTTGTTAATGCTTTTGTATTATATATAAAATTACAAATATTGTCAAACATATTTTGCCATTTTTACAAAAAAAATTATTTATGCGCTTTTTACTGCAACTTTTTAGCAAAAACCCCTTACCACAAAAGCAAGGGGTTTTAACTTTCACTGTTCGCTTGTAGAACCCGTGGGGCTTACTATACTGTAACCGACGTTTAAAAGGTGGTCGGCAACACGTTCAAGACCTGCCACGGTAGAAAAGTAATAAGGACTTAACTCGCTAGTACAACTACCCGCCGCAAGCCTTTTTACGTGGCTTTTGTTAAGCGCCTTTTTGAGCCCGTCTACCACTTCTTCTTGAGAGTTAAGAGCATCGAGTTTAGACTTATCGAGCGTATCGAAAATGGTTTGCGCCATATCGAACATTTTAATTACTTCGCCATACATTTTTCTAATTTCTTCTTGAGCAAAGTTAGAAAACGTAAGTTCTTTTTGTTTCATTTCTTCGCCTATTTCATAGAAGTTTTCAGCGTGGTCGCCTATACGTTCAACGTCGTTAAGAACGTGGAAATACGAACCTATAATCTTTTCTTCTTCGACGGTTGCTACCGACGTAAGTTTAATTAAAAACTTTGTAAGCGCCTTGTTGGTAAAGTCGATAATCTCTTCGTTTTCGGCAATCATTTTAGAGTATTTTTCATCGCCCGTTAAAAGCGCTTCTTCGGCAAGAACTATATTATCTCTTGCAAGGCTTGCCATATAATCAATTTCTTTTTTAGCCTGCATTATTGCAATAGGCGGGGTTTTAAGAAGCAACTCGTCAACGTGTTTAAGTTTATATTTGTTTTCTTCAACGGGCTTATCTTTAATAGTCTTTTCAACGAAAGCAACTAACTGCTTTACAAATGGAAGTAATACCGCAGTGGTCGTTACGTTAAATATAACGTGGAACCAAGCAACTTGCATTTCAACGTGCGGAGTAATTTTTTGTAAAAGCCAAACGGCTTCTGATTTAAGTGGCCAAATTAAAGCCGTAAATAAAGCGGTTCCTATAACGTTAAACGTTAGGTGCATAAACGCCGTGCGCTTTGCGTTAACGTTACCGTTCATACTTGCAATAATAGCGGTTATACACGTTCCCACGTTAGAGCCAAGCACTATGAACAACGCATTTTCAAGCGAAAGCGCCCCGCTACCTGCCATAATAATTACAATACCCGTTACCGCTGAAGAACTTTGAATAAGCGCCGTTAAAAGCATACCCACAATTATTAAAAGAAGCGGGAACTCTACTACGGTGAATATTTTAATAATTGTTTCCTTAAACTCTTCGTTATCAAACGCTCCACTCATAAGGTCAAGACCTATAAATATTAAGCCTAGCCCACAAAGTATAGCGCCAACGTTTTTTACCTTATCACTTTTGAAAAACGTCATCATAACGCCGATAAAAGCAAGAAGTTTAGCGTATTCGGTTATTCCAAGCGATTTAAGCGAAACTAAAACGCCAGTTATTGTGGTACCTATGTTTGCGCCCATAATAACGGGGGTTGCTTGAACAAGCGTCATAATACCGGCGTTAACAAAACCTATTGCCATAACGGTTGTTGCAGCCGAACTTTGAATAATAGCCGTAACGCCCGCACCTATACCAACGCCCGACAATTTATTATTGCTAACCGTTCCTATTAGTTTCTTCATTCCAGAGCCTGCACTTTTCGAAAGCCCGTCTGCCATCATGTTCATACCTGCTATAAACACGCCTGCTCCACCAAAGAGCATAATTATAGAGAGCACTAAACTATTCATATATATTTCTCCTTTGAGTTAAGTGCAAAAAAAACGTGCACTTTTTAAGTGCACGAAAACAACGCAGTACTGCGCGACTGGTTTTTACCAGACACGTTGAAAGAAGTTGATAAAGCATTGTAAGTAAGTTCTTTCATAACTCTATTTTACTAAAATACCAAAACAGTGTCAAACAAATAACGAAACAATATTAACTTTTATTTAAAAAGATAAGAAACGTAGGTTGTAATTTCGCCACTTTCGTTTATATTAAACACCCTTGCGCCCATAACGCTTTCGTCGTGATAAGTTAAGGTACTAACGTTTGGCGAATAACAGAGTTTTATGCCTTGATAATTAACCATATAATCGTTTATGTGATCGTGCCCGTTTACAACGGCCTTAACGTCGCCACGCTCTTTTAAAACGCTAAAAAGCCCGGAGTTTATGCCAGACGCACCAACCACTTCGTTTCTAACGCCCGTCCACTCGTAATTATCTCTTTCAACCCAAGCGTAATAGGTTTCTTGAAGTGGAATATGAAACGCCATTAGCGAGTTTATTTTTTTATGAAAGTAGTTTTCTAATAAACTTGAACTTTCTTTATACCATTTAATTTGGTCGCTTTTAATATAGTCGTAAGGCGAATAGGTATGCCCTTCAAAACTTGCGTTATATTCAGGCTTTTGCTTATCGCTTTCGCTTATATAATTACCGGAATCTAAACACCAAACAAGTGCGCTAGGGCTTGTTTCTCCGTTTTTATAAATTGGTAAAACGTAGTTACCAACCCCACTAACATTACTGTCGCCACTTTTAGAAACGCAGTGGTTATAACTTTCGTAAACGGACTGCATTTGGCTTTTAGAAAGCCCACCCTCATGGTCGTGATTACCGTAAACGTGGCACCACGAAATGCCCTTTTGTTCGATTAGTTGAGTCATTGAATTAAGCGCCTTTTTAAGCGAAATGGTGCTATTGCAAATAGTGTTATCGCCCGTAAAAATTACAAGGTTTGGGTTTTCGCGATTAACAAGCGTTTCAATATTAGTTTTTACGTTGCTAGGAAGTGTGCCATTTGCGTGAACGTCGGCAATAATTAGCACTTTAAAGTTACCGTTATCATCAAACTGTAAAGTGCGTTTACTGTATAAAAGGTTATTAACCTTTTCTTCGGTTGTTAAGGTTACATCTTTGCAACCACTTAGCGCTAAAACAGCCATTAAAATTACTGCAAGCGCTTTTTTAAGTATTTTCTTAATCATTTTCCTTAATCGATTTTTCTGCAATTAAGCGTTCTTTTTCGGTAAAATATATGGGTTTTCCCTGCTTTTTCCACTCCATAAACTCTGCAGTTGCGGCAAACATAGCGTCACCGGAAGAGTTAAGCGCAGTTTCAACCGAATCTTGAATAACACCTATCATAAAGCCAACGCCTACAACTTGCATTGCAATATTACTATCTACCCCTAAAAGCGAGCAAGCCATAGGAATTAAAAGTAACGAGCCACCGGGCACGCCAGATGCGCCACACGCACCAAGCGTTGCAACCAAGCATAAAATTATTGCAACGAAAAAGTTAACGTCAATTCCAATCGAGAAAGCTGCCGATAAACTCATAATAGTAATCGTAATGGCGGCACCGTCCATATTTATAGTTGCACCAAGCGGTATTGCAACTGAATAATATTCTTTATCAAGCCCCAGGTCACCGCAAAGTTTCATATTTACGGGAATATTCGCAGCCGAACTTCTTGTGAAAAGCGCTTGAAGTCCACTTTCTTTAAGGCAACGAAATACTAACGGGTACGGGTTACGCTTTAAGCACACGCCTATAATTAAAGGGTTAATGCCAAGTGAAGTTATAATCATAGTTCCAACTAAAACTAAAACCAAAACGCCGTAATCAATAAAAATCTCCGGTCCAAGCGAACTAACGGCGCTAAACACCAAGCCCATAATGCCAAGGGGAGCAAGTGATATTACCCAACCAACCACTTTACTTATAGCGCCTGATAAATCGGCTAAAAAGTTTTTAGTGGTGTCGCTTGCTAAAACTCTTAACGCAAGCCCTAAAAGTATCGCCCAAGTTAATATGCCAACGTAGTTGCCGTTAATGAGCGCCGAAACGGGGTTTTCAACCATACTTGCTAAAAGCGACGAGAACACCGAGCCTAAATCGCTAGGTGGAGTATAGTCTGTTGGTGGATTAGTAAAAGGTATTTCTACTTTGAATATAAAACTTACCACAACTGATACAAACGCAGCAAGTAGTGTTGTTGCCATATATAAGCAAACGACTTTAAAAAAGCGCGAGCCTATTCCTTTACCCGCAGTTGAAAGCGAACTTATTATTAAAACGAAAACGAGCACGGGCGCAATGCCTTTAAGCGCACTTACGAAAATTGTGCCGAATACTTCAATAAACGTTGCCTTGGGAAGTAAAAGCGCCAAAATAACGCCTATTACAAGGCCCGTAAACACTTTTAAAATAAAGGGTATTTTTGCATAGCCTTTACCTATCGCCTTAAAAAACTCGCCCACTTTTAACAATGGGTTTTTTGCATTAGTCGACATATGATTTTTTTCCTTTTTGAATTCGTTACCGTTATATATAATTATAATTTATCGTATTATACCAAATATAATAGTTACCGTCAAGCCGTAAACAACAAACCTTACGCTTAAAACAATAAAAAACCCCAACTTTTCGTGGGGTTTTTTGCATTTCTATTTTTTAAATTCGTTATAAAAAACAACTTCTTCAATAGGCCTTTTTTTAAAGTGCATTTCAATAGGCTCGGCATCTATTGCGGGATAGCCCATAACTAAAAGGGCAACGGGCTCAACGCCGTTAGGGATAGAAAACGCTTCTTTAATTGCAAAGGGGTTAAAGTGCATAACCCAACAACAACCAACGCCTATATCGTGCGCTTTAAGCATCATATGAGTGGCAACGATACTAGCATCGACCGGTGAAGATAAAGCCCCGTCGTACTTTCTTACCCAACTTTCGTTTTGGTTGTGGCATACTAAAAACGCAGTTGGAGCATTAAAGTGGCACTTCGTGCAAGTTTTAAGTTTTTCTATTGCACTTTCGCTATTTATAACTAGTATACGCTGTGGCTGATAGTTGCAACCAGTTGGCGCTTTATGCCCCGCATTTAAAATAGCCGTGATATGCTCGCTTGAAAGCGGCTCTTTTTTAAACTTTCTTACAGAATATCTTTGTTCAATAATTTTATCTAATTCCATAAAACACCTTTTAATAAAAACGCAATAAAAAGCGGGAAAACCCCGCCTTTTTTAATCTTTAATTTCTTTAACGGGCTTTTGTTCGCCTATGCCGACAACTTCGTCAACGGGAAGTGAAAAGGCTATGCCTTGCGCTTCAGTTGAACTGCCTATTGCCGAGTAAAGCCCCTTTAAAATATCGTCGACAAGTTCGCTTTTTGCTAGTATTAAAACTATTTCTTTTTCGGGTTGAATAGAAATCTTAAAAAACTTTTCGGCGTCTTTTGATATCGTTCCCCTGCCGTGAAGAATAGTTCCGCCTTTTGCGCCACACGCCTTGGCAGCGTCCATCGCAACTTCAGAAAAACCGTTATTAACGATTGCAAACACACATTTATAACCCTTTTTCATTATTTCTTTCCCCCGTCTTTTAAAGTTCTATCGTTACTTAAAAGTTGATAAGCCGAAACGCCTATAATACTGTCAAGCGGAATCGTATAAGCAACGCCCTTGCCGTTTTTAACTTTGTTAAACTTTTCGTTAAGCGCCTCTAATGCGTCTTTAACCTTGTCTTCTCTAATCCACGAAATTATAGCCGATTTGTCTGACTCTACAAGCCCCAAAATGCTAAGCATTTGCGAGTTTGCCGTGCCCTTGCCGTATAAAACCGTTTGAACGTTTACTTCAAACTGCTCTAAAAGGTCTAAATAAAGTAACGTTTTACTTCTATCGACAATAGTTATTAGTATTTTTAATTTGCGAACGAGTGAAACCTGCCTATTTATAGGCTTTTGCTCTTTTACGCTAGCAGGCTTGTTGTTTTCTTTTTTAGGCATAAGTTTCTCCTATAAAAAACGAATAATTTGGTCGTCTTCTTCGCCAAGTATTTTCTTCATTGCCAACTTTTCGCTAAATCTCTTTTTATAAAGTGAAGTAAAACCTAAAAGCTGAATTGTAATAAGCGGAGTCATAGCGACCATTGCAACTATGCCGAACGCATCTGATAAAATATTTCCACCAAGCGCAACGCAAGCGCCGATAGCAAACGGCAAAATAAACGTTGAAGTGAGTGGACCAGACGCTACGCCACCCGAGTCGAACGCAATAGACGTGTAAATCTTGGGAACGAAAAACGATAGTCCAAGCGATATTAAATAACCGGGGATTAAGTAATATAAAATTGAAAAGCCAAAAATAATTCTTATAACCGAAAGGCAAATTGATAAGCCAACGCCCACGCTTAAAGCAATCATCATAGCCTTTTTAGAAACGGTGCCCTGCGTAATTTCTTCAACCTGCTTGTTTAACACGTGAACGGCAGGCTCGGCAAGAACGACTACTAAACCAAGCACGAAACCAACTATGGTTACGGCAACGGGCGAAGTGCTTGCAAGTTCTTTTCCCATTTTAAAACCTATGGGCATAAATCCAACGTGAACGGCAGTTAAAAATACGATAAGCCCAACGTAAGTAAACGCCGTGCCTATAAGTATTTGAATAATTTTCTTTTTTGGAAGTTTTAAAAGCACGAAGTTAATAATAAAGAAGAACGCCACCACTAAACCAAGCGCAATGCTAACGTCTTTAGTAGTTGAAACAAGCGTATGAAGGGTGCTTTTGAAAATATTTTCAGGAAGAAGATAATCGTTAACGTTGGGTGCACTAATATCGCCACCACTAATAACGCTTAAAAGTAAAACGGCTAAAATAGGGCCAACCGAACACATTGCAACCAAGCCGAAACTGTTTTCGTTAGCGTTTTTTCCACCGATAGTGTTTGCAATACCAACGCCAAGCGCCATTATAAAAGGAACGGTTATAGGTCCCGTGGTAACGCCACCCGAGTCGAACGATAACGGAATTAAGTTAAAGTTTTCAGGGTCGACGGAAAGCGCCAAAAGAGCAAGCGCAAAAAGCACCATGTAAAAGTAAACTAACATACTCGCTAGGTCTTTTTTGAAAACTATTTTAAGTATTGATAAAACTAGAAACGCGCCAACGCCAAGCGCAACGAATATAATTATAAGTTTACTGCCAACTTGATTTGCAAGTACCGTTAGGTCGGGCTCGGCAACCGTTATTAAAAAGCCAAGTGCAAAACAAACCAAAACGAGTATTTTTAAGTTTTTCGATTTAGTTAAGCCTGCGCCCACTTGCTCGCCCATAGGCGTCATTGCGATATCTGCGCCCAAAGTGAAAAAACCTATTCCTAAAATTAAGAATAACGCAGAAACACTAAACGTTATAATTTCACCAGCCGTTAAGTTAATAAGCGGGGTGAGGTTTAAAATTATAACTATGAGCGTAATAGGCAATATAGATATCAACGACTCTTTAATTTTGCTAAATAACAGTTTTTTCATTTTTCTTTTCCGTCTTTAAATTATTCTATCATAAACTTGTTAAAAATAAAAGAGAAAACTTATAGTGTTATTCAAATATCACTTGGTTTTTATAAGCCTAAATACTTGGTAGGCGGTGGCGGTAAGGTTGTTTAGGGCGTTAGTTTTATCAAGCGCTTCCTCAAGCGTTGTAACACCGCGAACAATAGGAAAGAACGCATCTATGCCGTGAGCGTTGCAAACTTCGGCGTCGGTTGAAACGCAACCTGCAAACGCAACAACTTTTTTGCCGTGTTTTTTTGCTAGGCTGGCAACGCCTATAGGCGCTTTTCCCATAACGGACTGACTATCTAATCTTCCTTCGCCCGTTACCACGATATCTGCGTTTATTATATGTTTTTCTAGTTCAATTTCTTCTAAAATAATGTTAATTCCCGATTGCAACTCTGCATTTAAAAAAGTTTTAAAGGCAAAGCCTAGTCCACCCGCCGCCCCTGCGCCTGGATATTCGGGGTTGGCGCTTGGAAAAACGGTTTTTACTATTTCGGCATAACTTAAAAGCCACCCGTCCATAAGTTCAACGTCTTTTTCGGTAGCGCCTTTTTGCGGGCCGTAAATTGCGCTACAACCGTTTTTTCCACACAAGGGATTATTAACGTCGCACGCAACCTTGAAAGTGCAGTTTTTAAGTTCGGGAATTACGCTTTCTACGCTAATGCTATCTAGCACTTTAAGCCCTTTTGCGCCAAACGGAATAGCGTTTTTATCTTTATCTAAAAACTTAAACCCAAGCGCAGAGAGCATGCCCACGCCCCCGTCGTTAGTGGCGCTTCCGCCTATGCCTATTATAAACGACTTGCATCCACGAGAAATTGCGTTTTTAATAAGTTCGCCAACGCCGTAAGTGGTGGTTTGTAAAGGGCTACGAAGTTTTTCAGGAACCAACGTTAGTCCCGATGCTTCTGCCATTTCAATAACTGCGGTTTTTCCCTTTATAACGCAGTATTTTGCCTTGACTTTTTCGCCCAAAGGCCCCGTAACGAAAGTTTCAATTATTTCGCCGTTTAAGCCCGCTTTCATAGCGTCGACGGTGCCCTCGCCCCCGTCGGCAATAGGGCATACGGTTACCTTTGCGCCGTTATCGACTTTAAGTATTGCGTTTTCAACTGCTTTTCCCGCTTCAAGCGAAGTAAGGCTTCCCTTAAACGAATCTATAGCAATAACAACTTTCATAACCTTTTACCCCTTTTTATTTTATGGTAATTATATCATATTGCCCGTTATTTTACAACCCCCAAAGCGTTCTTAAAAAATTAAAAAGGCAGATTTTAATCTGCCTTTTGGTTTGCTTTTAGCGTTTTTTAGAAAATGCGTTTATTATATGGTTGCAATTTAATATTTTTTCTGCAATTTGACCTTTAGAAAAATAATAGTGGTTTGCCGCTTCATAGCCTATCGATGCGTTCTTGTTCATAAGGTAAAGCGTTTCTTTTGCAATTTCAAGTTCGTTTTTCGCTTCAATAATTGCATCGTCAAAACGTCCTTCGTCTCTTGCTCGAATAAACCTTATTTGATTTAGGCTTGACCTAAATAAACAGTAAGTTGCCCTTGCCATTATTGCCGTTTCGCTTTCGTCGGTTTTTGAAAGCATATCAAGCCCCTTTTTCCATAAAGAGCAAAGTTTTTCAAATTGCTTTTCGAAAAGTTCGGGGGAATAAACGGCGCGCCAACTATCTAAATCGTCGTAGGCAAAACAGGTCATAGTCGCCTTATAGCCCGTTTTTTGCTCGTATAAAAATGTTGAAGGGCCTGCGTTTTGCGGTCCTCTATATAACACGCTGATGTCAAAGGGGAACTCTTTAAACGCCTTTACAAATTGCTTTTCTATTTCGTAATACTTGCTATCGTTTAGCGAAGTTTTACACTTTTCGTAAAAATATTTTGCAACGGTGGCAACGTTGTTTCCGGGGTAACCACCAAGCGTCCAACTTAAAATTAAATGCTGAACACCTTCGCCAAGCAAGTCTTTTGCGTGCTTTTCTATAGACGGTGAAAGGGGAATTGCAGGCACGGTTGACGCTTCCCACGTGGTGTTAATTTGAACTTTTGCGCCAACTTCTAAACCACGTTTTTTAGCAAGTTCCCACTCTTCTTTCGCACGCTCACCGGGGCCTACTATACTCATAGAATAGTCTACTACTTTTCCGTTTACGTCGCCAAAGGTGTAGGGAATATCAAGTTCGCTTTGCGAAACTAAAATGATGCCCTTTGGAAGTTTTTCAATTATATCTTTATTATATTCGCGCCAAACCCAACTCCAAGCAAAAACTTTTATATCGTTACTCACTCTGCGAGCGCCTTCTAAAATAGCGCCGAGCGTATCTGCAATAACGTCGCCAACGCTTCTACTACTACACCTTGGACAAGTGCAAGGAACGCCGTTTATTGCCGAGTGCGAATAGCAGTTCGACATGTTTTCCGACCTTGTTATGGTAATAAAACCACCAAGTAACGGAACTTCACGGCAAAGCCTTTCAACAGAGTTTTTAAGGTAATTGCGAACGGTGTCGGTAGATATGCAAAGGCAAGCGTTATCACCCCTAACGTGCCCTTTAAGTTCGGGGTATTTTTCAAAAAATGCAAGGGGCATTGAGCGTGGCTCGTTAAGGTATAGGTAAAGTTTTATGCCGTAACGAGAAAGCCTTTCCGTCATTTTGCGCATTTTTTCTAACCGTTTTTCATAACCTTGCGAAACTTCTTCATCAAACGGAAACGGGGTAAGCAACGAAAGAACGCCCTGCGTCCAAATGCCGTTAATTCCTAAATCTTTATAAGCCTTTAACTGCTCGTCGGGTAAAAACTCTTCACTATCAACGTCGAAAGCGTTTTGATATAAACCCGAAAACGCATAAATTATTCGGGTAGAAAATTGCTCCTTTCCCTCAAACTTAAGTTTTGGAACGTTATATTCGAACTCGAAGGGCTTTTTGCCCGAAAAATCAAGTTCGCTCATTATTTTTTTAATTTCTTTCGTTTTAAGTTTTTCTTCTGGCGTAAGTTCGCGCCACTCAACCCTTTCACAAACGGGCTTTTCGGCAAGTTTAACGTCTAAAAAATCATCTTCTCGCATAGTGCGAGCAAGAGTTTTTTCGTCCATTTCAAGAATCTCTAATAGTTGGTCGTAAGGTAAAATATGCCATAACCTACGAATTATGGTTATATATCCCCTTTTTAGCCACACGTCGTTTGGCTGAAAGTTATAAAGCCCCATTTCGCTAGCACATTGTTTAACGTTACTAACGCTTGTTTTTAAAACTTTTGCTATTTTTTCAACGGGCACGTATTCATACGCCCTAAAAATAAACGCTTGGTGCTTGGCTAAAAAATGTGGCGTTTCTATGGCATTTTTACCAAGGCTAGGTAATTTAAACATTTAATATTCTCCTAATTAATGGTTGTTAAAAAACGTTGTGAGATATAACGTTTACGCTAACTATATCTTTCCACTTTAACAAACCTAAAAGTTCATCGTTCCAATTGTTTAAAGGCAAATTCGTTTCTTCTAATTCGGGGACTGATAAAACCTTTTTATCAAGATACGCCCTAACTTTTTCGCCTGCCGTTTTTAGCCTTTGCTTGAGCGCGCCAATCCTTATGTCTTGCACGTCGTATCCTTGTGGATTATAGTCGTTATTCCACATGGTTTTAAAGGCTTTTTCAAACTTATCAAGTTTTCTTTCCGCTCTCTTTATATCTTTACAAATTGTTTCTAATTCAGTTAAATCGTTTTCTTTATAAGCCTTTCTAAGCCTTTTTGCAAGTTCGAACTTAACCGAAAGAAAATCGCAAAGCGCGCATTCAACTTCAAACAAGTACCCGTAGTTTTTGCTTTGTTTAGCGTGTTTTTTCAACCTATAGGCGTATTTTTTATAAGTTTCACCGCTACCACAGGGCGTGTATAAATCGTAATAACCACTTAACAGGTCGCCATAAAATCCGTATTTAGACGGGCCGAATGGCCTTTTTGCTTTAACGTTATCTGCAATACTGTTTGGCAAGTCTAGGTCTAAAAAAGCGTTAAAGTTTTCGCCCGTAATTTCGTAAAACTCTTTTTTTATTTTTGCAATGCTTTTTTCTCCTTGATACGTTTTTATAGCGTAAAAAAGAGAAGATAACACGGCAAAGTGCGAACATTCTTGCCCATCGTCGCCCCACACGGTTATAAGAATATTTTTAACGCCCGTTTTTCTGCACGCGTTTAACGACGCCGATAAATGCTTCATCGACCACTTGTTAAACGGAGCGAAATTGCTCCAACTCCACGCCGCGCCTGCAAACCAACAGTCCTCGTTTAGTTCTTTGTGGATTTTAAGCATATCTAAATATGGTTTTTCTTTATCGTCGTAATACCACCAATAAACCAAATCAACGCCAGACGGAATTGCGTTTTTCACTTCCAAAGAAAGGTTTTTATTATCGTTTAAACAATATTCGCCCGTTGCTATTTTGAAAAACATATCAGACCACATGCAGGGCTCAAAATTATATTTTTTAGCAATTTCAACAACGCGTTGAAGGTGTCTATTTAAAAGTTCAAACCTATTTTTATATCCGTGCTTTTTAAGATAATTGCCAAGCCCAACGAGTTCTGCTTCATCCATACCTATATGGATTTTTTTAGAAGAAAAGCACTCCCTTGCCGTTGATATAATTTTTTCAATTAGATTATAAGTTTTTTCTTCGTCTACAAGTAAAATATCTTGGGTGTCTTTCACGTCGCTATAAACGTGCCATTTAAATATGCCGTTAAGATGGGCAAGCGTTTGCACGCAAGGAATTAACTCTATCCCCTTAGATAAAGCATACGCGTTAAGTTCTTTTAAATCTTTTTTAGAATATCCACCGCGCATAAAACCAAAATACGGCTCGCCTTCTATTTCAAAAGTGTCTTCCGTGTAAAGTTCAAGCGCGTTATAGCCAAACTTTGCTAAAATATCAATATAATCTTTAATTCTATTAACCTTGATTACCCCGTTTCTTGAACAATCAAGCATTGCTGTAAAATATCCGTTCGCCATACCTTACCCATTTTAAAGTTTTGTGCGCGTTAAAACTTTTTTGATTTTTTATAATAATTCTTCGTTGTAAATTGCCCTTATTCCACCAATGAATTTAGGGCGTACACGAGCGCCAACAACAATTGCTTCGCCAATTTTGTTGTTTTCAAGCCTTACGGGAACTGCTACTTTTTTTAAATGCATGCCTATTAAAGTTAAACCTATGTCAATGCCTGCATCTGCTTTAATATCTTCTAAAACTATAGGGTCGTTAAACGATGCATACGCTTGGGTTGCCATTGAACCACCTGCTTTTGGCTGTGGAACAACGTTAACTTGCTCGTAACCTTTTGCGCCTTCACGTTCTATTACTATTGCTCTGTTTAAGTGTTCACAGCATTGTATTGCAAGAAAAATGCCATTTTCTTTAGCGCAATCATATAAGCCGTTAAAAACTTCTTTGGCTATTTCGGGAGCAGAGTTAGTTCCTATTTTTTTGCCTAATATTTCACTTGTAGAACAACCCACCACTAAAATATTGCCTTTTTTAAGTTTTGCCTTGGTTATAATTTCATTAATTGTGTTTTTTGCTTGATTATATAAACCGTTCATAATATCACCTATAATTTAATTTAATTATATCAACCGTAATTAAATAAATCAACAGATTTTTTAAATTGAGCCAACTTTAAATCGGCAAAATTATAAATTAAAGCGTTAGTACGTTACTAACGCTTTTGTTTACAACCTTTCACTTCTTTTTAATATCGTTTGTTATGTCGAAAAACAACCACATAAAAGTTATAACGTATAACAAATAGCCCAAACATTCTAGCACCATTAGTAGGCCTTTTCCTAGCGATTTAAGTACGTTGCGCCTTTTTTTGGTGGTTATTTCCGGTTGGTTTTGGGTGTTATTATACGCAGTTATTGCCTTTTCGGTAATAAACGCATCTTTGCAGTTTGGGCAAACGCTTGCTTCTTTGCTATCTTCTATTAAAACGGCTTCACCACAATACGGGCATTTTGCATTAACCTGCGCCATTATCTTCTCCTTAACTTTTATGGTTTTATTATATCACCTTTTAACGCTATTTGCAATAATTACTAATAAAAGCCTTTGTTTTTGATAAATTGCAAAGAGTTAAAACAGTTCTTCACACGGCTCTAAAACGTGACTGAAATTGCTTTTCCTATAAGTAATTAGCCTTTCAATAAGGTTGGTGCTACTATAAGCGTAGTCAATACCGTCGTTGTGGCCAAACTCTTTTAAAACGGTTAGTTCTGCAAAGCCCCCGTTAAGATTTGTGTGCTCTACCATTATTTTAGATTGCGAAATAGGAACAACCGTATCGTTTTCGCCGTGATAGCATAGAACGGGCACGTCTTTTAGTTTTTCCGTTCGCCAAACCACACCACCACCCGCAACGGGCGCAATTGCAGCAAAAGTTTCGGGGTAGCACATTGCTAATTCCCAAGTTCCATACCCGCCCATACTCGAACCCGTTAATAAAACCCTGTCTTTTTGTATGGAATATTGCTTAATAACGTCGTCTATAAGGCTTTTTAATTCTTTAACCATATTGTTCCAAATAAACTTTGCGGGGCATTGTGGGTAAAGAACTATCGCGTTTAACTCTAACCCTTCTTTTATAAGTTTTGGAATGCCGTGGCGATAAACGTGCTCAAAATTAACGCCACGTTCACCTGCGCCGTGAAGATATATAAGTAAGGGCAAGTTATCGCCTTGCTTACTTGGAATAGCCACAGCGTAATTCATTTTTGTTTCGTCTAAACTTATATGAGTTTTTATATTCATATCTTAAAACTAATTAGTCCTTTTTTGTTTTTTATTATAACAAAAAAAGTCGTCGTTTTCAAGTATATGCAAAGTTTATTTATAAAACAAAAAAGCAAGGCAATAAGCCTTGCTTTAACGTGGTTGCACAAGCGCTAGTTTAATTGAACTTTTTTCTTACAAATGGTCCGTCGGCGTAATTTTAAGTTTGTAAAAGTAAAACTAAAAGGCGAGAATTTTCTCGCCTTTTAACTTGTTAAAAATTAGATATGGGTTTCCCATACGCCTAGGGCAAAAGGGTGAAGTGTGGCACTTTTCTTTACCTGCTTCGATTTTACCCCATTTTGTGGCAGATTTTCAAAATGTTCAACCCATAGGAAATTGTCCACATTCTTGGGTATCTACACACTTTTGCTAAACTTTTATTTCTCTAATCTCTTGAATGTCGGCATCTAATAATAACTCGTTATGTTCAACCCAATAGGTTTCGTCTTTAAAACTAAAAACAGAAATATATGCTTCGTCAAACGGTTGATTATATTTATCCGTTGCCGCCTTAAACTTTTGAAATTCTTCACCACTCCAACTCCATTTTTTTCTATTTGTATCTTTGTCGGTAAAAAACATTAGTAATCCATTCATAGCATATATTTTTACCACTTTAGGACAAGTTAAAGCAATGAGAGTCGAAATAGCATCATGCACTGGCAATAAATGAAATTGGCTTAAAATATCTTCTTTTTTTCTAGTGTCAATGTGTTGGTGTTTTATAATGGAAAAAATAGCCTCATTTTTCTTTTCTTCATTTTCAAAAGAACTTCTTGTAGAAATATAGAAGTCTGTTTTCTTATAATCTTCTATATGTTCTAATCCAATATACTCTTGAACAAATTCTTCCGAGTAAGGTTCCGTTATTGAGTCAAAACATCTATAAAGAATTTCTTCGTCCATAAGTAATATTGGAAAAGGGTCAATAGCTAAACGCATAACAGCAACTATACATATAACATTCTTTAGAAAATATATAAAATTGTTTATAAATGTCTCTTGCGATTTTACCTTGAATATAGGATGATTTCTTGAAATATAGAAATTATGTAATCCTTGTTTATGTACATATTTATTGAGTTTTTGACTGATTTCTTCTGCCTGTTTGAAAAATGAGGGCATATTGGTAGTCATGTCTATAAAAATACTACCCTCTTTTGATAATTTTTTTATCATCTGATATCTTAAAGGAAAATCTTCAATTTTTTTCCAATCATTAAGATATTTTTCTCTTGATTCTTCTTCAATATCACATAAAAAAACCATTGTTGTAGAAATATCTACAGCAGAACGCAACGAAAAATATGCACAGTCAAAATATCCCTTTTCAAACAGTTCAATAGAATTTATCAATAGTTGAACGGCTTCCATAATGAAGGTGTTCCCAATATTTGTATCCATACGTCCAGACCAACTATGTTCAATATTCATCAGGTCGTAGTATAGTTTGCTTTTGTTGGGAATTTCTATTGGTCGAATATTTTCTTCTTTTCGCCATAAAACATACGTGTCTTCTGCCATATTTACTCCATAGGTTTAATTATTGATTCGATAAAAAAATACTCATTAATTTATTGTTCTTGTAAAAGTTCGGGCAAATCAATTCTACTAACTGAATACTCAATATTCCATCCTTTATATTTAATACCTTCTATTTCAGTTTCAACTTGATAAAAGCCGTGCGGATAATCATATTCGAATTTACAATTAAGAGAATAAGAGTTGCCGATTAAATCTTTACACTTTAACTTGATAGACTTCAAAATATTTGCCGAATTAACAAGCCAATTCTCTGTAGTTTTTACCCAAGTTGATTTTCCGCTTTCAACTAATTTATCCCCGTAAAAAATACGTTCTTCGCCATCGACAACGATAGATTCAATAATAATACACTCTCTTGAAAGATTTTTAACTGAAAAGTCGTTTATTTTATAACAATAAAACTTATTATTAGAAAGTTTTTCCAAATCTTGTTTTTTATCAAAATCTAAACCTTGACCAAAATGAGTATTAACTGCACCAACAGCATTTTCGGGAAGGTCTAAACGGAGAAACGGGATAAACTGTTTGCGCTCTTCTTCTTTACGTTCATTTTCAATGCGTTCTAAATCGGCTTTTCTATCCTTATTATTGCTTTTAATAGTCCACGCAACACCAACAAGCGTGAGTAAGCCACCATAAACAGCAGAGATGATAGGAATTATGATGTTTCGCAAATCGTCGTTGGGTATAATGTATATCAAATATACGGTTAAGCCTATACCTAAAATAAAATCCGTAAGCAATAACCATTTATTAGTTTTTATTTCCGACAAAAAAGCAACGGTCAAACTA
>JAFXHX010000002.1 GCA_017536205.1 Clostridia bacterium
CTTCGGTCTTGCGACCTTGATGACCAAAAAGGTCTATCAATTCCGCAATACCTAGCGAGCCTTGCCTAACTTGTTTCTAACGCCTTAAATAATTTTAAGCACAATAAAAGCACCCACTTGGGTGCTTTTATTTCGTTATAAGCGTCGCGATAGAGTGTTTCTATCACTATAAAATACTGGTTTTTACGTTAAGCCAAACACGTTAATCAATATAACCAATTAAATAATCTACCGAAACGTCGAAATATTGCGCCAAGATTTTTAATTGCTCTATACTTGGCTCGCTATTTCCTTTTTCCCAATGAGATATAGCCATTTTCGTCATATTAACAATTTTGGCAACATCGCTTTGAGAAACGTCTTTTTCTATTCTTAATTCCTTTAACCTAGTTTTAAACTCCATATATAGATAGTATCAAAAATTGTTACGAAGCGCTTGACAGTAACAAATATTGTTACTATAATTATATTGTATATTTATAAAAATATTCACAAACAAAGGAGTTAAAAATGAAAAAACGTACGCTAAGTTGTTCACAATGTGGGGGAACAGATATTGAAATTATTGATGAAAGCCTTGCTAAATGTAAACACTGTGGTACTCACGTAAAAATTGAAAATAAAAAAGATATAAAGAGTACTATCGTAATTAAAAGCGTTGAAGGTGACGTAAAGGGAAAAACACCCGAAGTTGCTTTTTTAAAAGTAAAAAAGAATTGCGAGATTAGCGATTTTACTCGCCAAGCATACGTAGATTTATTTACGTCGAAGGTAACCGAAAATATATGTTCAGCAAAGTTTTTACCTGCGGTTACTGAAACTAGAAATTACGTTTTAGTAACGGGTAAGTACGATTTAAATTATTCTGCTAATTTAGGCTTTGATAGAACGGAAAAATATTTAAGCACCGAAAAAGTTAAAAGAAGTGATGGAAGTTACTCTGAAGATATAGTTGAAAAAGAAAGAGTAGTTACGGACTGGAAACCAACTACTGGAAAGTTTTCAGGAAGTTGTAATGCTGTATACGTCGAAGGTGGACTAATCCACGCTATGCCGTATCAAACGCAAGAAAGGTTTGATAAATATATCTTACCTAATATGCAAGAAAACGTTGAAATAATAAACGAAAACGACACCGTTGTTCCTTTTGCACCTGATAGCAAAATATTAAAAAAGACTTACGATTGGGGTGCGGAAATAGTTGCTTCAAGTTGCAAAAAAAATCTTGGTGGTAATCATTGTAAAGATTTTTCGTATTCGTATACTGAAAAGCCAGATGCAATCGTAAGTATCGTTTCTGAAGAATTCGTATTACCGTATACGGTTAGTGATGAAAAAGGAAAAGAATATAATTATAAAGTAGTATCTTTCTCAAATAAGGTTAAACCCTACGTTGGTAGCGTTCTAGAAGATGATTTTTATGATACGACTTATAATAAAAACGCAAAAAATCGTAAGAAATCTTTATTTTTGCCAACGATATCCGTTGCGCTCCTTTTTGATATAATAGTGTTTATTTCGGCACTTGTAACAAACCTAGAAAATGCAACGTTTGGCGAAGTGTTTATTCCTGCATTACTTATATCCACGTTTGCGTCGGCAGTGGTATGGTTCTTTCTACAATGTATTTGGGGAACAATTCACGCAAAAGCAGTTTTAGGAATTATTAAAGATGAAACTTCAACTCTAAACTATGAAAAAGATAAAAAGAAATGTGAAACCTTACAAAGCAAATTGAAGGAATTAGGGTTTGAGCCATTAACTAACGAAGAAAAATTACGTTTTATATATTTAAACGCCCAAGAAAACAGTAAAAACGCAATTCAAAAGTTTATTATTTGGTTAGATAATTTAACTTTTAAGAAATAATAAAAAGCAGTGCGATAAGCACTGCTTTTTTAGTTGGTTAATTATCAAAAACTTGTATAACTTGGTTTTTAATTTGTTGCATGCCGAGTTCAGTTGGGTGGCTATTTTGTGTGTCGATATTTTCTAAAATAACTGACTTTGCGTTAACGGTTTTACAAGCATTGTCAATTGCAGTTATAATTTCTTCTTGTAAACCACAGTTAGCAAGGCCGTATATTTCAGCGTTAGGTAATATTTCGCGAAGCCTTGAATAGAAGTAGCAAATTGCAGGAAGAACGTTATATAAGTCTTCTTTCGTCCAATTTTCATACATTTCTTCGCCAAGGTCTGCGCCACACCAACTATCGTTAGTACCACCAAAAACGTAAACAACGTCTATTGGGTTATCTTCAAAGAAGCCATTTTCAATTAGTTTTTCAAGCCTTGATATAAATGAAGATTGAGTATTATAATAGTCGGTTCCGTAATAACCGGTATAGCCGATGGTAGAACCACTTGAACTATCGTTTCTAACTATATTGCCACCTCTTTCTTTAACAAGTAAACTCCACCACATTTGGTCGGGGCTAGATAAAATGTTATCGCCTTTATAATATGGGTAGTTTGGCTCTGGAATTGTGCCTATATATGAAGAATAACTATCGCCGAAAATAAGCACGTTTTTGCCAAGCATAGTTTTTTCTAGTTCAAACGTGTTGGTGTCGTCTGCTATAACCTTACCACAAACGCAAGACCTATAGAAAACCGAGGGCGTAGTATCAGTTCCTTGGGTTTTTAGCGTTTCGTCGTTAACAACTTCGCAAACGTAATAGTGTTCATCAAGTTTGCCACCCTCAAAAGTATCGTCATTGCCAACTTTACCACACGCGCATGATTTATAATATATTGCAAGTTGCGTGCAGGTTGCTGGAGTTTTTAATGCGGCAGGCATAACGATTTCTTCAGTATAAGAGTGCATTTCTTCGCCGAAATACGTCGTTTTCCAATAAGGTATGCCGTTTACAACAATCCAACAAGAATCGCTAAACGTTTTTAACGACTGCGCGTTGTTTTTATCTGCCAACATTGAAGCGTAACTATCATAAGCCCTTAAACCAACTATAACGTGTTCAACCGATAAGGTTTTGTTGTGAAGGGTTAATATCGTGTTAACTTGCTCGTTTAAAACTTTACCAACTGCAGTTACCACGTTGTTTGTTAACGTGTATTCAACTTGGTTTTCAGCAAAGCCAGGCATATCAATATTTGATAATACGGGAGCAGTAGAAATAGCATAGCAGTTTTTATACATTGAAGTTACTGTAGCCATACTGCTACCTGTAGAACCGAACATGTAGAACGAATTGCCATTATTTATATATGTTTGTATATCTTCGCTTACGTTCGTGTAATCAACAATAACGTTACTAATTGTTAAAACGTCAGGCATAACTCTATTTATTAAAAGACCTATGTATTTATTAGTAGAAGTTCTTGCTATTGATTTTATAGAAACGTAAACGTTAGATATTTCACCTTCGTTATTAGTGTACGTGCCACTAGCAGTTCTAGCCTTATCTAACTGTTGAGCAAATAAGGTTGTGTAATAACCTGTTAAGGTGGCGTTTGTAAATGCAACGTTTTTGATTACGGGGGCGTTAGTGCTACCAAATAAGCCTGCTGATTTAACGGTTAAGTTATCGATATAGTGGCCTTGCCCATCAAACACACCTCTAAAACCAACGTCTTTGTTATAGGCAGTAGATGGATATAAAAGGTTACGGTCAAATACGTGTTCAGAAAGCACCAAATCTTTAGCGTCGATATCTTGTGTAACTATAAAGTAACCGTCAATTTCGTTATATTGTCTTACGCCGTCTAACGTAAAGTACTTAAGGTCTTCAGCGTTGTCAATAATTTTAGTATATGCGTAAACGTTAGTTAAGGTAATGCTTTTATCATCTATATTTACAGTAACGGTTTGCGCAGTATCTACTTTTCTTGCCTTGCCATCACCTGTAATAATAACGTCTAAAACCAAAGTATTAACGGTGTTATTGTTAACGGTATAACTGTCAATATCGTCTAGCGAAAAAATGTCAACGTCATGTTTAGCAAGCGCAGTTTTAAGAGTATAGAAGTCTAATTGCTTGTCATCGGCAGAATATAAAACCTTGTCGGTAGATACTCCAACGTAAATAACGTGAGAGTTATTGTTAGCACAAACTTTGTAGTGGCCTTTTTCGCTACTAAATAACCAGTCGCCATAGTTATGCCCTAATGCGTCAACGTAATTATCAACGTAAGTGTGGCCACAAGCGCAAGTGTGTGTTGTATAACCTTGGTCTTCGCAAGTGGGTTCGGTAACGGTGCTAGTATATTTGTGACCTATTACTTCACCATATTCTGAATTGCAGGTAGAACAAACTTTTCTTTGGCCTTCAATTTCTTCGCCACCACTACAATTACCTGTAATTACGTGGCTAGTATCGTTAGCGCATATTTTTACGTGAGTATCGTTACCCGTAGAAGTCCAACCACTATAATCGTGCTCTAAAGCAGGTATTTCATCGGTTACGTATTTATCGCCACAAGCGCAAGTATGGGTTGTGTAGCCGTTTTCGGTACAGGTTGGTGGTGTTACAACAGTAACGTAGGTGTGTCCTTTTCTTTCGCCGTATTCTGAATTACAAAAAGAACAAATCTTTCTATATCCTTCAACTTCTTCGCCACCACTGCAGTTTTCGGTAATAGTATGTTTGCTATCGTTAATGCATATTTTACTGTGAGTGTTATTGCCGTTAGACATCCACGGTAAATAATTGTGGCCTAAAGCAGAGTCAACGTCAGTAATGGTGTCAACTGCGCCACAGTTACGGTTGCAAGTTGCAGTTTTAGTTCCGTTTTCTTCGCAAGTAGCATCGTTATTAGAAAGGTAAACGGTGAATAAGTGGCCTAAAGCCGAACCAACTTCAAAAGTTTCTTCGCTCATTTTGCCACATTCGCAAGAAAAATGATATTTTGCTTTTTGCGTGCAGGTAGCAGGGCTTATGCAATATGTTTGAGTGGTTACTTGCTTATTAAAAACGCAAACGTGTTCTTCGGGCTTTTCTGCGCAAGCGGTTAATCCTAAACCTAGCGTAAGCGTTGTAATAAACGTTAAAATTAAACTTAATAAGACCTTTCTCATTGTATACTCCAAAGTTTTAATTAGTTTTTGTTGCCGTGTATGGGGGCAGGTATTCTTCCACCCCTTGAAATAAACTTTTCTGCCGAGCCTTGATGAACGGGCATTATGGGTGCGCGACCTAAAAGCCCACCAAACTCAACGTAATCGCCAACCTTTTTATTAGGAACGGGAATAATTCTAACTGCAGTGGTTTTGTTATTCACCATACCTATTGCCATTTCGTCGGCAATAAGTGCGCTTATTGTCGATTCGGGCGTGTCGCCGGGAATTGCAACCATATCAATACCAACCGAGCAGACAGCCGTCATCGCTTCGAGTTTAGAAAGGGTAAGCGAGCCGTTTTCGGCAGCGTTAATCATACCTATATCTTCACTAACGGGAATAAACGCGCCCGATAAACCACCAACGTTAGAACAAGCCATTACGCCACCTTTTTTAACGGCGTCGTTTAAAAGTGCTAGGCAAGCAGTAGTGCCGTGGCAACCAACGCTTGAAAGCCCCATTTCTTCTAAAATATGCCCAACGCTATCGCCTATAACGGGGGTGGGCGCAAGCGACAAGTCAACGATGCCACGCTCTGCGTTTAAGCGCACGCTTGCTTCGTTTAATATAAGGTTACCAACCCTAGTAATTTTAAACGCCGTGCGCTTAACCATTTCCGCTAGTTCAGTAATTGATGCGTTAGGAATAGCCTTAATTGCGTTTTGAACAACGCCGGGGCCCGAAACGCCAACGTTAATAACGCAATCGCCTTCGCCAACACCGTGGAAAGCGCCCGCCATAAAGGGGTTATCTTCAACGGCGTTACAAAAAACAACGAACTTTGCAGCGCCAAGCCCGTCGCCCGATAAAAACGCCGATTTTTTAACGATATTACCAACCAAACTAACGGCGTCCATATTTATGCCTGCTCTTGTCGAGCCAACGTTTACCGAAGAACAAAGCCTTTCCGTTTTAGAAAGAACTTCGGGAATAGATAAAATAAAACTCTTTTCCGCTTCGGTCATAGACTTATGAACTAGCGCCGAATAGCCACCTATAAAGTCAACGCCTATTTCCTTTGCAGCCTTGTCAAGCGCAAGCGCAATTTTAAGTTCTTCACCCATAAACTTTGCAGTTAAAAAACTTGCAGGGGTAACCGAAACACGCTTGTTAACGATGGGAACGCCGTATTCTTCAGAAAGGTTTTTAGCAACTTTTACTATGTTTTCGCCACGCTTACAAATAAGGTCGTAAACGGCGCTCGCGGTAGCGTCTGCACTGTCTTTAATACAACTAAAAAGCGATAAGCCCATCGTTATAGTGCGAATATCAAAGTGCTCTTTTTCAACCATATTTATGGTTTCTAAAATCTCGTTAGTTTTAATCATTTTACACCTTGTGCATAGCGTCGAAAACGCCTTCGTGTTGAAGATGTATGCTAACGCCTATTTCTTCGCCTAAAACGGTAGTTTTTGCTTTGAGTTCGTGCATAGATATGCTTGCGTTTTCAAAACTAACAAGCATTATCATAGTAAAGGTGTTTTGCATAATAGTTTGCGAAATATCTTCTATATTTACAGCATATTCTGCTAAAAGACCGCTAACTTTTGCAATAATTCCGGGTTTATCTTTACCTATAACGGTTAAAACACACTTCATAATTCACCTTTAATAATAAGTTTTATATAATTATACTATATTTATAATGTTAAGTCAACTTCTAAAAAGGCCTTTGCGACGTTTAATACTACCAAGCCTATAAACGTTTAAAGTAATTCCACCAACTAGTGTTTTCATAATTAAAAACGCCCACGATAAAAATATTACGAGCGTTGAAATTGCGCCGTATATCTCGTTAAAACGTGCAAAATTGCGAACGTAAAAAATAAATATCAGCGTTTCAATAACGCTTAAAATCGTTGTATATAAAGCGCCTAAATAAACTTCTTTAACGGTTATTTTGTAAGGGCAGGCGTAAAGGTTTAATAAAAGCGCAAATAAAAAGTAAATAAAGCCGTAAGTTACTATTAAAAGTGGAGTGGTTAGCGCCCCCAAAAACCTAGAAAAAAGCGAAAAGGCAAGACCTACAAGCGCAATTACCGTTGCAAATAAAAACGACATGGTAACGTTTGCAAGTATTGAAGAAATCTTAATATATATTTTATTTTTAGGTTTATGGTTATAAAGCATTTCGCCTGCAACTTTAAGGTGAAAAAACGCGCTAGACGACGAGTATATCGCAATAAAAACTAAAAAGGCGTTTCCACCTGCTTTAAGCCTTGTTGCCGACTCTGTTAAAAAATCAAATAGTGGCAAAAGTTCTACAAAAAGTGCGCCGTTATGCGCTTGCAACTTCAAGCCGAAAAACGATAGCAGTAAGCCTAAAAAATAAACGGTTGGAACAAGCCCCAAAACTACGAAAAAAACAAGTGCTCCAGATATCGTGTCGGCATTTTTTTGCGATTTAAAAACTAAATAGCCCCTAACTAAACTATATAAACCCTTCATAATAAAAGTGTGAGTAATAAAAAAGTTTTTAGTGTAATTATTAAGCGTTTTACGTCATATCTTATTATAGGGGACAAAACGTGCATTATAAACTAAAAAACAGAATACTTGCCGAGGCAGAATACATAGTTAAATACGGCGCAACCGTTAGAAAAACCGCTAAAATATTCGGCGTTGGAAAATCAACCGTTCATAAAGATATGGTTTCAAGGCTAAAACCACTTTCTATTGACCTTTATGAAAAAGTTAAACTAGTTTTAGAAAAGAACTTATTAGAGCGCCACGTTAGGGGCGGGCTTGCAACCAAAAACAAATACTTAATTAAAAAGTCGCTAAAAAAACACAACCTTTAAGCAAAGCGTGGCTTTGCTTTTTTATATATTTAAAATATATAACTAAAAACAGTTGACATTTTAGCGTAACACATATATACTTGTATACAAATATACAAATAGGAGAGTTAAGATGCTTTATTTATCGGACAAAACTAATTTGCTTGAACAAGAAACTTATAAATATTCGTTGCAAGACGTCGTAGAGCCTAATTTATATCGCGACGTGTATCCTTACGGCGAAGTTCCCAAAATCGTATTCAACCACCGTCGTGTGCCTATGGATATGCCTGAAAAAATCTGGATTACAGATACCACTATGCGTGATGGTCAGCAGTCGGTTGAGCCTTACACGGTAGAGCAAATAGTAAACCTATATAAACTTTTATCTAAACTTGGTGGACCTAACGGAATAATTCGCCAAACCGAGTTTTTCATCTATTCTAAAAAGGACAGGCTTGCCCTTGATAAGTGCCGTGAACTCGGCTTAAAGTTCCCTGAAATTACTTCGTGGATACGCGCCACTAAAGAAGACTTTAAACTCGTTAAAGAAATGGGAATTAAAGAAACGGGTATACTCGTTAGTTGTTCAGACTATCACATTTTCAAAAAACTTAAAATGTCGCGTTCGCAAGCGCTTCAGCACTATTTATCAATAGTAAAATCGGCGTTTGATGAAGGAATTGTTCCACGTTGCCACTTTGAAGATATAACTCGCGCAGACTTTTACGGTTTCGTAGTTCCGTTCATTAACGAACTTCACGAACTTTCGCTCAAGTACGGCATACCCGTTAAAATTCGCGCGTGCGACACTATGGGTTACGGTATTCCTTATTCAAACGTTGCGCTTCCACGAAGCGTTCCGGGAATTATTTACGGTATTAAAAAATATTCGTCAATTCCAAGCGAGCAAATAGAGTGGCACGGTCATAACGACTTTTATAAAGCCGTTTCAAACGCTTCGTGCGCATGGCTTTACGGCGCAAGCGCAGTTAACTGTTCACTTCTTGGCATAGGCGAAAGAACGGGTAATATTCCACTTGAAGCAATGGTTATGGAATATGCTTCGCTTCGTGGCACGTTCGACGGTATGGACCCAACCGTTATTACCGAAATTAAAGATTATTTCGTTCGTGAAATGGGTTACGTCGTTCCCCCTATGACGCCTTTCGTTGGTGAAAGTTTCAACCAAACTAGGGCAGGTATTCACGCAGACGGGCTTTTAAAAGACGAAGAAATATACAACATTTTCGACACGGGCAAAATATTAAATAGGCCTGCGTCGGTTACCATTTCTAAAACTTCGGGGCTTGCAGGTATTGCATACTGGATAAACAACCACTATAACTTAACGGGCACTTTGCAAGAAGTTAACAAGCAAAGCGACGTTGTTAAAAAGATTAAAGAGTGGGTTGATAACGAATATGAAAACGAGCGTCAAACGGCTATATCAACGCAAGAAATAGTTGAACTCGTTGAAAAATACTCAAATATTAAGAAGGTGTATAATGACTGAAATTAAGTTTACTTCTCGAGCCGACCTTGTGTTCGAGCGCCTAGAAAGCGATATTTTAACGGGGGTTTACAAAAGGGGCGAATTGCTTACCGAAAGTGAACTTTCAAAATCGCTTAACGTTTCAAGAACACCTATAAGAGAGGCTATAAGGCGATTAGAGCAAGAGCATCTTATAAAAGAAACTAGCAAGGGTAGCGTTGTAGTAGGCGTTTCAGAGCAAGATATTTTAGATATTTACGACATTAGAATTAAAATTGAAGGCGTTGCAACTAAACTTTGCGCCGAGAACGCTACTAGCGAAGTTATTAAAGAAATGGGCGACGTTATCGACCTACAAGAGTTTTATTCTAAAAAGGGTGAAGCCGAAAAGGTTAAAAGCGCCGACTCTCGCTTTCACGAACTTATTTACAAAAACTCTGGTAGCGAGATTTACGAATATATTTTGTTAAGCCTTCACAGTAAAGTTCAACTCACTCGCAAAAACTCAATGCAAGAAAGCGAACGTTCGCTCGAAGCGCTTAAAGAGCATAAAGAGATTTATTTGGCAATTAAAGAGCGCAACGGCGACCTTGCCGAAAAACTTATGGTAAAACACGTTACAAACGCAAAATCAAATATTACGAGGTTAAAATAATGGGACTTACTTTAGCACAAAAAATTATTAAATCACATCTTATATCGGGCGAAATGCAAGTAGGTAGCGAAATTGCGCTTAAAATAGACCAAACCTTAACGCAAGACGCAACGGGTACTATGGCGTATCTTGAATTTGAAACTATGGGCTTAAAGCGCGTTAAAACCGAGCGTTCGGTTGCGTATATAGACCACAACACCTTACAATGTGGCTTTGAAAACGCCGACGACCACCGTTATATTCAAACGGTTGCAAAAAAACACGGTATTTACTTTTCACGCCCCGGTAACGGCATTTGCCACCAAGTTCATTTAGAACGCTTTTCACGCCCCGGCAAAACGCTTATCGGGTCTGATAGCCACACGCCTACGGGTGGTGGTATAGGTATGCTTTCGTTCGGCGCAGGCGGGCTTGACGTTGCAGTTGCAATGGGTGGCGGTGCTTATCACATAACGATGCCAAAAATGTATAAGGTAAACTTAACGGGTAAACTCAACCCCTTCGTTACCGCAAAAGACGTTAGCCTTGAAATACTTAGAATACTCTCGGTAAAGGGTGGCGTTGGCGCAATTATAGAATGGGGTGGCGAAGGCGTTAAAACGCTTTCAGTTCCAGAACGCGCAACCATTACTAATATGGGAACTGAACTTGGCGCAACCACTTCAATTTTTCCATCCGATGAAATAACTTACGAGTTTTTAAAGGCTCAGGGTAGAGAACAAGACTTTGTAAGTCTTGAAAGCGATATAGACGCCGTTTACGACAAGGTTATAGACATTGACTTATCTACGCTTGAACCTCTTATTGCGTGCCCCCACAGCCCCGATAACGTGGTTAAAGTGTCGTCGCTTAAAGGCGTTAAAGTTAACCAAGTATGCATAGGTTCTTGCACCAACTCGTCGCTACACGACCTTTTAAAAGTTTCGGCGTTACTTTCAGGTAAAACGGTACACGAAAGCGTAAGTTTATCGGTATCGCCGGGCTCAAAGCAAGTTCTTTCAATGCTTTCTAGTTCGGGTGCGCTTGCAAACATTATATCTTCGGGCGCAAGAATACTTGAATGCGCGTGCGGTCCTTGTATAGGTATGGGTTTTTCGCCCAACTCGCAAGGCGTTAGTTTAAGAACGTTTAACCGTAATTTTTTAGGCAGAAGTGGAACTAAAGATGCAGGCGTATATCTCGTTTCGCCAGAAACTGCAGTTGCCGCCGCAATCTTCGGTGAAATTACCGACCCACGCCTTTTAGGTGAAATGCCTAAAATTACTATGCCAACTTCTTTCGCTATTGACGATAGCGCAATAATTGCGCCCGCAAGCGAACAAGAAGCCGAAAGTTTAGAAGTTTTGCGCGGACCTAACATTAAACCGTTCCCAAGCACTCAACCACTTGATAATAATATAGAAGTTACCGTTGCCTTAAAGGTTGGCGACAATATTACTACCGACCACATTATGCCTGCAGGCGCAAAAATACTTCCTTATCGCTCTAATATTCCGTATTTATCAAAGTTTTGCTTCTCGGTTGTAGACGAAGGCTTTTCAGAGCGTGCGTTATCGCTTAAATCAAGCGTTATAATAGGTGGCGACAACTATGGTCAAGGTTCTTCTCGTGAACACGCCGCGCTCGTTCCACTCTACCTTGGAATTAAGGCTGTTGTGGTTAAGAGTTTTGCTCGTATTCACGTTGCAAACCTTATAAACGCAGGTATCGTTCCCTTAACGTTTAAAAACGTTAGCGATTACGACCTTATTTCTGAAGGCGATAAACTTTTGCTTGAAAACGTTGAAAGTGGTATGGAAAAGGGCGAAATTACTTTGAAAAACCTTACCAAAAACCAAACTTATTCGCTCGTTGCTTTATTTACTGAACGCCAACGCGAAATACTTAAAGCAGGTGGCTTGCTTGCATACACTAAAAACCAAAAATAGGGGCTAGATTATGGAAAAAATTAAAATGACAACTCCGCTCGTTGAAATGGACGGCGACGAGATGACCAGAATTATTTGGAAAGAGATTAAAGAAGAACTTATTTACCCTTTCGTTGACCTTAAAACGGAATATTACGATTTGGGCTTAGTTAAAAGGGATGAAACTAACGATAAAATTACCGTTGAAAGTGCCGAAGCAACTAAAAAATACGGCGTTGCGGTAAAGTGCGCAACTATTACCCCCAACAAGCAACGTATGTCGGAGTATAACCTTAAAGAAATGTGGAAAAGCCCTAACGGCACAATAAGGGCTATGCTAGACGGAACGGTTTTCCGTGCGCCTATAACTCTTACTATTATAAAGCCTGCCGTTAAATCGTGGGAAAGCCCCATAACTATTGCTCGCCACGCTTACGGCGACGTTTACAAGGCAACCGAATTAAGGGTAGGTAAAGGCACTGCTGAACTTGTTTTTACAAGCGAAACGGGCGAAGTTACGCGCGAAAAGATTTACGACTTTGAGTGCGACGGAATACTTCAAGGTCAGTATAATAAAGATAGTTCAATCAAGTCTTTTGCAAGGGCGTGCTTTAATTACGCGCTTTCTGTAAAGCAAGATTTATGGTTTTCTACTAAAGATACTATTTCTAAAAAGTACGACCATAACTTCAAAAACATTTTTGAAGAGATTTACGAAACGGAGTATAAACAAGCGTTTGAAGAAAACGGGCTTAAATATTTTTATACGCTAATAGACGATGCCGTTGCAAGAGTTATTCGCAGTAAAGGCGGTTTTATTTGGGCGCTTAAAAACTACGATGGCGACGTTATGAGCGATATGGTTTCAACTGCGTTCGGCTCGCTCGCTATGATGACTTCAGTTCTCGTTTCGCCAGACGGCAAGTACGAATACGAAGCCGCTCACGGCACGGTAACTCGCCACTATTATAGGTATTTAAAAGGCGAAAAAACTTCAACAAACCCTATGGCAACGATATTTGCTTGGTCGGGCGCACTTAAAAAGCGTGGCGAACTCGATAAACTCCCTGAACTTATAGAGTTTGGCGAAAAATTAGAAGAGGTTTCGCTTGCAACTATTATGTCTGGCGTAATGACTAAAGATTTAGTAGGTTTAGTTGAAAAGGGCGTTGAAGTTAAACCCGTTTTAACCACCGAGTTCATTAAAGAAATTAGAAAAAACTTAGAAAAACTTTACAATTAAAAAAGTGGAGCAAATGCTCCACTTTTTTAGTTTTGGCGAATTTTATGGGGGGGTAGGAAAAATCGCCGTGTAAATTAGTCTAAAAGCCCAAAATCAAAATTAAAGTTGCCGTTTATAACGGGTATTTTAATTTCAAACTCAAAATCTCTAACGGAAACCATGCAAGCAATTTCTTCGCTTGAATAACTAAACGCATAACCACTAGTTGTGGTGCGAATAAGTTGACCGAAAATATAAATGTTATGCTTTAATTCAATACTGCTTTTTTCACGCCCATTTTCTTTAGAAAACTCCATTGAAACTTCAGTTTCCGTTTCGCCGTTAACAACTATTTCGTATGAATACTCTATTTCGTACTCATCACCGTCGTCTTCAACCGAGTTAGAAACTTTAATATAATTGTCGCTATTATTAGCATTGGTAAATATTTTAAGTTCAACTTCGCTTTCATCTTCTTCCGTTTCAACTTCGGCTTCAAAGTTAAAGGTTTTATTTTCTATTATAAAAACGCCTTTAATTTCAGTTTCTTCGCCCGATTCAACGGCTTGGTTGTAATATGCAACGTAAGAAGAATTATCTTCAACGTTAGTAACAACCAACTTATAGGCGTATTTTTCATAGCCTTTATCTTTATTTTCATAAAGGGTAGAAGTAACCTTGTCGTCGTTTAATAAAAGATTTCCTAGCCCTAAAAAATGCTTAATGTCGTTTCCCACTTCAATTTTATCAAAGGGGCTTGATTCAGTTAGCGACGTAAGCGACGCAACGGGTGAAGTGGTTGTAAGCAAACTGCTTGCAGTAATTATTTCATCGGTAAGCACGGTTTCAGTGCTTGTAAGTTCAATAGTAGTTGGGGCATTGTTTTTTATAAGGCTTGGAATAAACGCAACTATTAAGCACACTGCAAGTGCAAACGATACGATAGGAACGTACCATTTACGCCTTGGAACTGTAACTTCTTCAAAAGTTGGCTCGTGGTTAACGTTATTTAGTATTTTTGAAGAGTAGTCTTTAACATCAACTTGTTCGGCTTTGCGTTTAAGATAAGATTTTATTTCGTTTTTCTTCATAAATTAACACCTACCTTTTCTCGTAAAGTCTTTATCGCCTTGTTATACCGCCACAAAACGGTACCAAGTGGCATTGAAAGGATTTTTGCTATTTCAATGAACTTATAGCCAAGTATTACGTGATACGTAACAATTTCGCGTTCAACGTCGTTATGAAGCAAAGATAAAATATCTTTAACGTTGCGCTCCCCGTCGAAGTCGACTTCGTGTTTTTGGGTAATAAGCGCATCTTCGTTAAACACTAATCTTTTTTGCCTATTATATACGTTTATGCTTTTATTTCTTGCTATAACGGTTAAGTACGAATAAACGTTCGAGCCGTACTTATACCCGTCAACCGTTTCTAAAAACGAAACGTAAGTTTCTTGCAAAACGTCTTCTGCAAGCATTTCGTCTTTCAAAACGGAAAGAGCGGTAAAATAAACCTGCTTTTTAGTAAGATTATAAAATTCATTAAATCGTGAATAATCGTTTTTAACAAACTCTTTAACGTAACTGTCAGCGTTCATCTTTTGCTATCCTTCACCTATAATACAAGTAGTAACTCCATTTTATTGGAAGTAAAACAATTTTAACACTTTAAAATAAAAAAAGCAATGCAAAGCATTGCTTTAATATTATATTTTTCTAATTCTAATAACGCCGTCTATATTTTTCAACTTCTCAATAATTTCGTCGTTAACGGAGGCAACGTCTAATATCGAATATGCGTAATTGCCTTTACTAGAGTTTACGAAGTTTTCAATGTTAATAGAGTTTTCACCCATAATTGAAGAAAATTGAGCAATCATACCGTGAACGTTTTTGTGGCAGATGGTAATTCTTCTTTCGGTAGTTCTAGGAGCAGAACATCTTGGGAAGTTAACGCTGTTATTTATATTGCCGTTTTCAATAAAGTCTTTAAGTTCTTTGGCTGCCATAACGGCGCAGTTGTCTTCTGCTTCGGGGGTAGATGCGCCAAGGTGTGGTATTAAAATAACGTTTTCTTCGCCGATAAGTTCGTCGCAGGGGAAATCGCAAACGTAGCGCGATATTTTACCTTGTTTAATTCCCTTTAAAACGGCTTGGTTATCAAAAAGTTCGCCACGAGCGCAGTTGATTAAAACAACCCCGTCTTTCATAAGCGCAATTTTTTCATCGTTTACCATTTTGTCGTTCTCTTTGGTGTAGGGAACGTGAATAGTAATATAATCGCAAGTTTTATAAATATCTAAAACGTCGTCGGTAATTTCAACGTGGCGTGAAAGGTGAAGTGCGCTAATAACCGAAAGGTAAGGGTCGTAACCTAAAACTTCCATACCGAGCGCTACTGCCGAGTTAGCAACGCGCGCGCCTATTGCGCCAAGACCTATAATACCAAGTTTTTTGCCTGCAAGTTCTCTACCAACGAATTCTTTTTTGCCTTTTTCAACTTGCTTGCCTATGTTTTCTGTTCCCTTTAAAGTGTTAACCCACTCGATTGCGGGAATAATTTTACGCGAGCCAAGTAAAAGTGCGGTAATTACAAGTTCGTTAACTGCATTTGCGTTAGCGCCTGGGGTGTTGAAAACAACAACGCCTTTTTGCAAATATTCATCGCACGGAATATTGTTAACGCCAGCGCCTGCTCTTGCAACTGCAAGAACACTATCTGGAAGGTCGTAACCGTGCATATCGAAACTTCTAACTAAAACGCCAACGGGGCTATCTGCTTTGTCAACTACTTGGTAATTTTTGCCCAAAACGTTTTCAACTAAATTGCTAATGGGGTTAAGTTTTAATATTTCCATTTTAATCACCTTATTTATTTTCAAGTTCAAACTTCTTCATAAACTCTATAAGCGCTTTAACGCCTTCAACGGGCATTGCGTTATAAATACTTGCTCTCATACCGCCAACGAGTTTGTGGCCTTTAAGTGACGCTAAACCTGCGCTAGTTGCTTCTTTTATAAACTTTGCGTCAAGTTCTTCGCTACCCGTTACGAAAGGAACGTTCATAATAGAACGGTCTTTAACTTCAACGTAGTTTTTAAAGAGTTTAGAATTATCAATAAAATCGTATAAAAGCCCTGCTTTATATTCGTTTTGCGCTTGCATAGCCTTTACGCCACCAAACGCTTTAAGCCACCTAAACACGAGCATTGAAATATAAATAGAGAAACAGGGTGGGGTGTTGTATAAACTATCGTTCTTTGCTTGTATTTCATAACTAAGCATAGTTGGGCAAGTTGCCGATTGTTTTCCAAGCAAATCTTTTCTAACAATAACGATAGTAACGCCTGCGGGCGCAATATTTTTTTGTGCGCCTGCGTATATAAGGCCAAACTTGTTAACGTCAACTTCTTCACTTAAAATGTTAGACGACATATCTGCCACGAGTGGAGAAGGAGTTTTAGGAAGGTTAACGTATCTAGTACCGAAAATGGTGTTGTTAGACGTTATGTGAACGTAAGACGCATCGCTTGAAAACTGAATAGCGTCAACGTCTGGAATATAGGTAAAGTTTTTATCTTTTGAAGATGCAACGATTTTGGCTTCGCCGAACTTCGCGCCTTCTTGTTGCGCTTTTCCTGCAAAGTTACCCGTTACTATATAGTCGGCCTTACCGGTCGTCATAAGGTTTAAAGGAACTGCTGCAAACTGTTGGCTTGCACCGCCTTGAACGAATAAAACGGCGTAATCGTCGCTAATTCCCATAAGCTCGCGAAGTAAAGCGTTTGCTTCGTCGTTAACGGCCTGGAAAGGCTTTGACCTGTGGCTCATTTCGGTAATCGACATACCGGTGCCGTTAAAGTCAAGTAAATCTCTTTGTGCTTCTTTTAAAACTTCTTCAGGTAAAGTTGAAGGACCTGCCGAAAAATTATATACTCTCATAATAACTCCTAAAAGTGCTAAACGCACTAGTTTATTTTACGCTAAAAAGTAATTTGCCGTAAGACGGGAAAGGCCAAAACCTTTCGTCAGTAACCGTTTCTGCTTCGTCTGCCGAAACTCGAAGTGCTTCCATACAAGGAATAATTTGGTCTTTAACAAAATGCGCAAGGGCTTTTGAATTGCCGGTAAATGCGTTTGCTTTAACTATAAGGTCGGCAAGCGCTTCCGCCTTTTTATATACTACGTCTGAAAGACCTGAAAGTTTTCTTGCCAAATAAACGTCGGTTTCGTTAGAAATGCCAAGTTTATATTTATTTATAGCGCCTTCAAGCACTCGTGATGCGTAACGGTTAATTGACGGGTAAATGTTCTTTCTTGCCATATCAACCATAGTAAGTGCTTCAATTTTAACGATGCGAGAATAGTTTTCAAGCATAACGTTTTCAATAGCGAAAAGTTCGGTTTTAGATAAAACTTTGTGTTTAGCAAACAATTCGATTGCCTTATCCGTGGTGTATGAACTAACGGCGTCGGGCGTGGTTTTAAGGTTAGAAAGTCCACGTCTTTCGGCTTCAACCACCCACTCTGCCGAGTAGTTGTTTCCGTTAAATATAATTCTGCCGTGATTATCAAGGGTGTTTTTAACTATATCGTGAACTGCACTACTTACGTTGCTAGCGTTTTCAAGCACGCAAGCAAACTCTTCAAGGCTTTCTGCAACTATGGTGTTTAAAACAACGTTGCAGTCGGCTATAGAATCGTTAGAGCCAACCATTCTAAACTCGAACTTGTTACCCGTAAACGCCATGGGCGACGTTCTGTTTCTATCGGTAGCGTCTTTGGGTAGGGGTGGAAGTATTTTCGCACCGAGTTTCATAGTCGTCTTTTTAGAGTGGTACGAATAATTGTTAACGAAGGCTTCAAGCGCATTTAGCAAATCGTCGCCAAGGAAAATTGAAACGATTGCAGGTGGTGCTTCGTGTGCGCCTAAACGGTGGTCGTTACCAGCGCTTGCAACCGATGCGCGAAGTAAATCTTGATAAACGTCGGTAGCCTTTATAACTGCCGATAAAAATACTAAAAACTGTAAGTTTTCAGCGGGGGTTTCGCCGGGGTCGAAAAGGTTAACGCCGGTGTCAGTCGTGAGTGACCAGTTGTTGTGCTTGCCAGAACCGTTAACTCCTTTAAACGGCTTTTCTGCAAGAAGGCAGGTAAGCCCGTGCTTTTCGGCAATCTTTTTCATAAGTTCCATAGTAAGTTGGTTATGGTCGGTTGCCGTGTTAGCGTGGGTAAATACGGGTGCAAGTTCGTGTTGACCGGGCGCAACTTCGTTATGCTCGGTCTTTGCTAAAATACCAAGTTTCCAAAGTTCTTCGTTAAGGTCTTCCATATAAGCCTTAACTCGTGGCTTAATAGCACCGAAATAGTGGTCGCCAAGTTCTTGACCTTTCGGGGGGTTAGCACCGAAAAGCGTTCTGCCCGAATAAACTATATCTTCGCGCATAAGTCCTGCTTCACGGTCAATTAAAAAATATTCTTGTTCTGCGCCAACAGTTACGTGAACTTTATTAACGTCGTCTTTACCTAAAAGTTTTAAAACTTTTACCGATTGCTTTGAAATTGCTTCAATCGAGCGAATAAGCGGAGTTTTTTTGTCAAGCGCTTCACCGCTAAACGAGCAAAACGCCGTGGGAATACAAAGCGTATTATCTTTAATAAAAGCGTAAGAAGAAGGGTCCCAAGCAGTGTAGCCCCTTGCCTCGAAAGTCGCCCTTATTCCACCGTTGGGGAAAGAAGACGCATCCGGCTCGCCTTTAATGAGCGCTTTTCCAGAAAACTCCATAATAACGTTGCCGTTTTTAGCAGGAGAAATAAAACTGTCGTGCTTTTCGGCGGTAATTCCCGTCATAGGTTGGAACCAGTGCGTGTAGTGGGTTGCACCCTTTGAAATTGCCCAAGCCTTCATAGCGTCTGCCACTTCTTGAGCCACGGCAAAGTCAAGCGGTTCGTTTTCGTTAACCGCCTTTTTAAGCGAGCGATATACGTCAGGCGATAGCGCCGCTTTCATTGCCTTTTCATTAAACACGTTTTCTGCAAATATTTCGGGAATGTTCATTTTTAACCTCGAATAGCAAAAGGACTATGTCCTTTATAAAAAATATGTTACATTATAACTTAACTTAAATTATTTTGTCAAACGTTTACCTTTTAATAATTAAAATATTATTAAAAAATTATAAAGCGTTATACAAACGGGTAAAAGCGCATAAAATACCCTATGAAAAAACTTGCGTTTAACGCTTTAATTATCTTTGTGCTTTTTGCGCTCACGCTTACCTTAACGCTACTTCTTGGCTATAATTACGGTGAAGTTAGTAGGTTTTCGCCTAAAAAAATCACCGTTGTAATCGATGCGGGGCACGGTGGGATAGACGTTGGCGCATCGGGCGTATTAACGAGTGTTCGTGAAAGCGATTTAAACTTAATAATTTCAAAAAAGTTGCAAGAAAAGTTTGCCGTTTCGGGCATAAAAACCGTTATGACAAGAACTGACGATAACGGACTTTACGGCACTACCGACCCCGGTTTTAAAATGCGCGACCTTAAAAAAAGAGTTGAGATAATAAACGGGTGTAACGCAAGCGTTTTTATATCAATTCACTTAAACACTTACACTTCTCCCAAAAGGCGTGGCGCACAAACTTTTTATAACGGTAATAGCGAAAGCGCAAAAAAACTAGCAACTTTTATTCAAAACGGGCTTAACGTTGCGTATAAAATGCCACGAATGTGTAGTGCTTTAAAGGGCGATTACTACCTATTAAACGAATCGAAATGCCCGTCGGTTATAGTGGAGTGTGGGTTTTTATCAAGCCCCGAAGACGAGCGACTACTCCTTACCGAAGAATATCGCGAAGGTGTTGCAAACGCAATTTTTGAAGGCACGCTAAAATATTTAACACAAAATTGAAACGCTTTTCTCTAAAGAAAGGCGTTTTTGTTATAATTTAAGTTGAAAACTTAAATAAGTTGTGCTATACTAAAAAAGAAAAATTACAAGGTGGTTAAAAATTGTTTAAGTTAAGCGATAAACTTTCCGCTCACGAAGCAACGCAGTTAAGCCCTATAACCCTTGCGTTTATAGGCGATGCCGTTTATACTTTATACGTTCGTGAAAAACTAGTTTTTCAAAAAGACGAAAAGGGTGGGGAACTTAATAAAAAAACTTCGGCGGTGGTTAAGGCAACTGCTCAATCAGAGTTCGTTTTAAAACTACTTCCACTTTTAACCGCAGAAGAAAGTGCAATTTTTCGCCGTGGTAGAAACGCCAAAAAGGGAACTAAAGCAAAGAGCGCTACCGTTGCAGAATATAATAATTCAACGGGCTTTGAAGCGCTTATAGGCTACCTTTACGTTACGGGAAACATCGAGAGAATAGATTACCTATTAAGTGAGAATATACAATGAAAATTATAGGAAAAAACGCAGTAAACGAACTAATTAAAACAGATAAAACCGTTGATAAAATACTAGTTCAAAACGGTATGAGAGACGGGGAGTCGCAATCAATAATTAAAAATGCTAAAAACCGTGGTTTTAAGGTGCAGTTTGCAGAAAAAGCCGTTCTTGATAAAGAGTGTCCAAACGGTCGCCATCAAGGCTTTATCGCCTTTACTAGCGACTTTGTTTACACCGACTTTGAAGACCTTTTAAGCGCCGTTAAAGATAAAGAGAACGCCTTCGTTGTCGTTGCAGACGGTATTGAAGACCCGCACAATTTAGGTAGCATTATAAGAGTTTTAGAGTGCGCCGGGGCAGACGGGCTAATTATAGGCAAGCACAGAAGTGCGCAGGTTACCGATTTAGTTATGCGAATAAGCGAAGGTAGCGCCAACCATTTACCCGTGTGTAGAGTTGTAAATCTTAACACGGCTATCGATAAACTTAAAGAAGTTGGGCTTTGGGCTTACGCGCTTGAATTAGGTGGCGAAAACATTTATAAAACCGACCTTAAAGGTAAACTTCTACTCGTTATAGGCGGTGAAGATACAGGCGTTAACCGTTTAACCCGTGAAAAGTGCGACGGGGTTATTACAATTCCTATGCACGGCAAAGTTAACTCGCTCAACGCTTCGGTTGCGCTAGGCGTTGGCGTATTCGAAGCAATGCGCCAAAGAACGTTATAAGGAGATTTTATGTCGTATTTAGCGCTTTACAGGCGTTTTAGACCTACCGACTTTACAAAAGTTATAGGGCAAGACGCAATAGTAACAACACTAACAAACCAAATTAAAAGCGACAAGGTGGGGCACGCCTACCTTTTTTGCGGTGCAAGGGGAACTGGTAAAACCACTCTTGCAAAAATATTCGCTCGCGCCGTAAACTGCCTTGATAGCGTTAACGGCTCGCCGTGTGGAAAGTGCCAAAATTGCTTGGCGCTAAAGGATAGTTCTAATTTAGACGTTATTGAAATAGACGCCGCATCTAACAATAAAGTTGAAAACGTTAGGGAAATACGCGATAACGTTCAATACGCTCCGTCCATAGTAAAATATAAAGTTTACATTATCGACGAAGTTCATATGCTTACAACTGAAGCCTTCAACGCTCTACTTAAAACGCTTGAAGAACCACCCAAGCACGCAATTTTCATTTTGGCTACTACCGAGCCACACAAACTTCCCGCAACTATTCTTTCAAGGTGTATGCGCTTTGATTTTAGGCTTGTTTCAACGCAAGAACTAACTAGCCTTATTTGCAAGATTTACGATGAAATAGCAAAGCCTTACGATTTAAACGCCGTTAAACTTATAGCAAAATCGGGCGAAGGTAGCGTGCGTGACGCGCTTTCGGTTGCCGACCTTTGTGTTTCAGTAGGCGAAGGAAAGTTAACCTATAACGACGTTTTAAACGTTTTAGGCGCAACCGACGTTTTAAAGACCGACGCGCTTGTTAAAGCAATATTTTCAGGCGATACGGGTAGCGTTTTATCGCTTACCGACGAACTTTCGTCGCTTGGCAAATCAATAGGACTTCTCCTTAAAGATTTAGTTAATTATTTAAGAGACTTAGCAATTATAAAAACTTCTAGCAACGCAAAAGACGTGCTTGCGCTCCCCGAAGATAGGTATAGCGCAATGAAAGAAGTTGCAAATCTTGCAAGCGAGCATAGAATATTAAGGGTTATTGAAATCGTTTCTAGCATAGAAACTTCACTTCGCTATTCAACCCAACAGCGTGCAGTACTTGAAACTGCGCTAATAAAGGCAACTATGCCCGAAACCGATTATAATATCGACGCGCTTATTGCAAGAATAACTGCGCTTGAAAGCGAACTTAAATCGCTTAAAGAAAACGGTGTAACCATTAAAGAAAAAGTGGTTGAAAAAGTAATAGAAAAGCCGATAGAAATAACGGTTGAAACTTTAAAAGAGCCTATACAAACAAAAAAAGTAGATAACGACGAGGGTTTAGTTCCCCCGCCCGAAGACGGCGAAATTATTTTGCAATCGCCACCCAAACAAGAAAGCGTTGCTATAAAAAGCACGCCTAAAGAAGTTAGCGTTCCAACTTTCAACGCCACTAATTTAGACGGTAAAAAGATTTGGGGTGGAATAGTAAGAAAACTTCGCTCTTCACCCGATAAAACGATACTGTGGGTTGCGTGCCAAGAAATGACTGCAAGCGTTGAAGGCACTGTTTTATCGGTTAACGCAAACTCTGAAAGCGAAGCAAAACTTATTAAAAATCCCACTAACTTAAACGCACTTTTAGAATTTGCAAAAGCGTTTGGCATAACCGAAGTAAAGGTTTCTGTTACTAGCGAAACGCTTATTAAAGCCGACCCCGAAAAAGTTAAACAGTTTTTTGGCGATACGGTAACTATTAAATAAAAAACCACCTATAAGGCGGTAAAGGAGATATTATGGCAGGATACGGTAGAGGTTTCGGCGGTGGATTCGGCGGTGGAAACCAAATGCAACAACTTATGAAACAAGCGCAAAAAATGCAAGAACAAATGCAAAAGGCGCAAGAAGAACTAGAAAACACCGAAATTGTTGGCACGGCAGGCGGCGGTGCAGTTAAGGTTTATATGAGTGGTAAAAAAACCGTTTACAATATGGCTATCGACCCCGAAGTCGTTGACGTTGACGATATTGAAATGCTTGAAGACCTTATTTTAGCGGCGCTTTCAGACGGTTACACTAAAGCCGACGAACTTCAAAAACAAAAAATGCCCATGGGTGCAGGGGGCTTAATGTAAATGAGTTTTATAGAGCCCATAGGCAAACTTATAAACGCCTTTACGAAACTTCCGGGCGTTGGCTCGAAAACGGCGCAACGCTTTGCTTATAAAATTATTGATATGAGCGAAGAAGAAGCCGTTCAGTTTGCCGAAAGTATAATAAACTGTAAAAGAAAAATACACTACTGCAAGATTTGTGGCAACTATACCGATAGCGACGTGTGTTCTATTTGTAAAACCAGAAAGCACGACGTTATTTGCGTTGTAAAAGAGCCGAAAGACGTTTTGGCACTTGAAAAAGTGCACGAATATTCCGGCGTTTACCACGTTTTGCACGGCACGCTTAAACCAAGCGAAAACGTTAACCATAACGATATTAACGTTGCGTCACTCATAGAAAGGGTAACTAGTGGCGACGTTAAAGAAGTTATTATGGCAACTAATCCCGACTTCGACGGGGAAATTACCGCTATGTATATATCGGGGCTACTTAAACCGTTAGGGGTAAAAGTTACGAGGCTTGCGCGTGGTATTCCCGTTGGTAGCGATATCGAATACACCGACGAAGTTACGCTTTCGCGCGCAATAAGCGAAAGAAAGGAACTTTAATGGAACGACTAGATAAAGCGTTTTCGTCTTGCAAAATAAAATCGCGAACGGAAATTGCAAAACTAATAAAATCAAAAAAGGTTACCGTTAACGGAACGGTTATCGTAGACCCGTCTTATAAAATCGACCCAAAAACCGATGAAGTTACTCTATGTGGCGAAAAGGTTGAGTTTAAAAAGTACGTTTACGTTATGCTTAATAAACCGCAAGGCGTTATAAGCGCAAGTGAAGACGGGGCGCAACCAACCGTAATAGATATACTTCCTAACTCTTTTAAAAGAGAAGGGCTTTTTCCTTGCGGTAGGCTTGATAAAGATACCGTTGGTCTAGTTATTATAACTGACGACGGCATTTCTTCACATAAGCGACTTTCGCCAAAATCTCACGCCGAAAAGGTTTATTATTTTGAAACGGCAGACCCCGTTTTTGAGGAAACTGCGCTTGAAATTGAAAAGGGCGTTTTGCTTAAAGACGGGTATATAACAAAGCCGTGCAAAGTTGAACTTTTAAGCGAAAATAGTGGCAATATTACGCTTACCGAAGGTAAATATCACGAAATTAAGCGCATATTCGGCGCAAAAGGCAATAAAATTACTTATCTTAAACGCATAAGTTTTGCAGGTATTAAACTACCCGAAACTTTAAACGAGGGCGAGGCTAGGTACCTTACCCCCGAAGAAGAATTACTTTTTACTAAATAATATGTTTGAAACTACGCTACAAAACGTAATACTGTCGTTACTATTTATAATACCTGGTTATATTGCGTTAAAAACTAAACTCGTTAATATAAATCACTCTAAAACGCTTTCATCAATACTAGTTTATATTTGCTCGCCGGGGTTAATTATAGGCTCGTTTTTAAAACTAGACTTTTCGCTTATAAACCTTGTAAATATGGGTTGGTTTATGCTTATAACCGTGTTTACCCAACTCGTGTTTATGGCAATTTTGTTTTTCTTATTTAAGAAAAAGCACGGCGATAATAGGTATAAAGTGTTATCGATAGCGGCGGTTTGCAGTAATATGGGTTACTTTGGAATGCCCATTGTAAACGCGCTTTTTCCAAACAACCCCGAAGTTGCGTGCTACACGTCGGTTTACGTTATAACTATGAACATTTTACTCTTTACCGCGGGCATTTACTTTTTAACGGGTAAAAAAGAATATATGTCGGTAAAGCAAGCCATTTTAAACCCAGCAACGTTAAGTTTCTTCGTGGGAATTATTTTATACGTTGTAGGTGGCAAGTCGTTTATGCCTAAAGTTGCAACCGACTGCATCAATTCGCTAGGTAATATGTGCACACCGCTTTCAATGATAATACTAGGTATTCGCTTAGCGTCTATGAACTTTAAAAAGATATTCGGAAATATTTTAGTTTACTTGGTGGTTGCCTTTAAACTTATTGCGTTCCCGTTATTTTCATACCTTTGCGTATTATTTTTACCGTTCGATACCGTATTTAAAGCAACAATGCTTATTTTATCGGCTGCGCCCGTAGCGTCGTCGGTGCTCAACATTGCAGAAATGTACGGTGCAGAAGAAGAGTTTAGCGCAAACGTAGTTATGGTTTCAACGCTACTTTCCGTTATAACGATACCTTTATTAACGCTTATATTATAAATAGATTATAATAAAAGGACAGGGGCTAACCTGTCCTTTTTTAATTAGTCAATTTCGTAATCTACGGCAACTGAACTTTCAATATGTGCGTGCATATATTTTTTAACCACTTCAACGTGATACGGGTCTTTTTGGTATTCTTCAAGTTTTTTAAGGTCTTCAACCACAACTTGAAGTATAAGGTCGTACGAACGGTGAGTATCTAAAACGTTTTGCCCAACTTCAATTCCCCAAATCTGTGGAACTTTCGTTATCATAGAAAGTAAAACGTTAGTGGCTTTTTCTTTCGCGTCTTGCGAATTGTCTTTAAGTTTAAAACAAACAACGTGCTTAATCATAATTCTCCTTACCAGTCTTGACGGTCGCTAATTTTAATATCGTCGTAATAGTCAAAATACTTCGACTTAAACCGTGCCGTTTCAGCCTTTGCTTTTTGTTTTTTTAATTGTACTTGCTTAGCCTTTAAAGTAGTTTTGTTATCTACAACGGGCTGTTTTGCGTTAGTTTTCTCGTTCATATTTCGTTTTTAACCACACCATAAGTACTGCAATATCGGCAGGCGATACGCCCGATATTCTCTGCGCTTGGTCAAGGTTTAAAGGTTTAATTTCGTTAAGTTTTTCTTGCGCCTCAAGCCTTAACCCGTCTATTGAAGTATAATCTATATCGGTTGGAAGTTCTCTATTTTTAAGTTTTTCAGCCCTTGATATTTGGTCGAGTTCCTTTTTAATATAGCCTTCGTATCTAACGTTGGTTTCAACGGTGTCAAGCATATCGTAGGGCGCGTATGAAAAGGCGTTAAACCTTTCTTTTATATCGCTAATTTTTATTCCACGCCTTATCATATCGGCGTAAGATAACGGGCGCAACACTTCGCCTTTAACAAGTGGCTCAACGAACTCTTTTGCTTCTTTATACGGAATAACGGTATTAAGTTCTTCGTTAAGTTTTTGGTATATTTCTTGGCGTTTAAGGTAAACTTGCCACCTTTCTTCGCTAACAAGCCCGTACTCTCTACCTATGGGCGTAAGTCTAACGTCGGTATTATCTTGGCGAAGAATAAGCCTATATTCTGCGCGCGAAGTCATCATACGGTAAGGCTCGTTAGTGCCTTTTGTAACAAGGTCGTCTATTAAAACGCCCGTATAACCGTCGTTCCTGCCTAAAATTAAAGGTTTAGTTCCCTTTATGTAGCAGTTTGCGTTAATGCCCGCAATAAGCCCTTGTGCAGCCGCTTCTTCATAACCGCTAGTTCCGTTAATTTGCCCAGCCGTGAAAAGCCCCGCAACTTTTTTATATTCTAACGTTGGCTTTAAATCAAGGCTATCTATACAGTCGTACTCAATAGCGTAAGCATAACGCATAATCTTGCAGTTTTCAAAGCCTTCGATTGAACGGTACATCTCATCTTGCACGTCAATCGGCATAGAAGAAGACATACCTTGAACGTAAATCTCGTTAGTGTCAAGCCCTTCGGGCTCTAAAAATATTTGGTGGCGCTCTTTATCAGCAAACCTAACAACTTTAGTTTCGATAGAAGGGCAGTACCTTGGCCCCGTTGTAGTTATAAAGCCGTTATAAAGTGGCGAACGGTCAAGGTTTTTAAGTATTATATCGTGCGTTTTTTGGTTAGTGTAACCAAGATAACACGGCTCTTTGTTTTCAGGAAGCGTTGGCGTTAGGTACGAAAAGGGGTACACGTCACGCTCGCCGTGTTGAACTGAAAACTTCGAAAAATCAATACTTCTTTTGTCAAGCCTTGCGGGTGTTCCCGTTTTAAAACGGCGAATTTTAAACCCTAAATTGATAAGCGAATTAGTAAGTTTAGTTGCGTTTAAAAAGCCAGACGGACCTGCAAACTGTTTATAATCGCCTTGAACGATATCGCTATTTAAATAAACGCCCGTTGCAAGTACTACTGTTTTACATTTATAAAGAGCGTTAAAGTTGGTAACAACGCCCGTAACTTTGCCGTTTTCAACTAAAATATCGGTTGCTTCTTGTTGCGCTATATCAAGATTAGGCGTGTTTTCAAGCGTTTTTTTCATTTCACGGTGATAAAGGTTTTTATCGGCTTGAGCACGAAGAGACTGAACTGCCACGCCTTTTCCACGGTTAAGCATTTTAATTTGAAGCATAGTTTTATCTATGTTAACGCCCATTTCACCGCCAAGCGCGTCAACTTCACGAACTAAATGCCCCTTTGCCGTTCCACCGATAGACGGGTTGCACGCCATAAACGCAATATTATCAAGATTTATTGTAAGTAGCAACGTTTTATTGCCGGTGCGTGCAAGTGCTAACGCAGATTCGCAACCTGCGTGTCCTGCGCCAACGACAACGGCGTCGTACTCTTCGGTTTTAATATAGTTAATCATTTCTTTAAAATAAGGTTTTTAAGGTCGTTAATTTCGGTGGCGTGCCTATCACTAATGCGAATAAGTTCGGTAATTTTATCACGAGAGTGAATAACCGTTGCATAGTTTTTACCGCCAAGCGCTTGCCCTATGGTTACAAGGGGAATAGACATAAGTTCCGTCATTAAATAAGCGCAAATCTGCCTTGCTTCGGCAAACTCTTTATTGCGCTTTTTAGATAAAAGGTCGCTCTTTTTAACGTTGTAGTACGAGCAAACCGTTTCAATAACCTTTGAAGTGGTTATTGCTTCTTTCACTTCGGGTTGAACGCTACTAGAAAGTGCGTCTTGCGCAAGTTCTAACGTTATGGGAAGTTCGTGAAGTTTCGATGAAAAAATAACTTTGTTAAGCATACCTTCTAAACTTCTAACGTTATCGTCGCTATTTTCGGCTATGTAGGTTGCAACGTCAAGCCCTATAATTTGCTTTTTAAGTTCGCCCTTTTTCTGCACTATTGCAATTTTAGTTTCAATATCGGGGGGAAGAACTTGCGCTTTTAAGCCTCCGTCGAAACGGGTTTTAAGCCTTTCGTCTAAAAGTTCAATATCTTTCGGCTCACAGTCGGCAGATAAAATAATTTGTTTATTAAGCCCGTAAAGTTCGTTAAAGGTGTTAAAAAACTCTTCTTGCGAAGACCTACCTTTTGCCAAGGCTTGAACGTCGTCTATAATTAAAACGTCAACGTTGCGGTAACGGTTTCTAATATCTTTATTTTCGGGGGTGTACGCTTTACCTGAACGAATATTTTGAATAAGGTCGGTCATAAACTTTTCGCAAGTAGCGTAAAGCACCTTTTTTCTTGGTTGAGCCTTTTTAACGTAGTTTGCAATAGCGTGCATCATATGCGTTTTGCCAAGCCCCGAAGCGCCGTAAATAAAAAGCGGGTTATAAGTGTTACCGGGGTTTTCTGCAACTGCTTTCGACGCAGCGAATAAATACCTGTTAGAGTTACCAACCACGAAGTTATCGAAAGTATAATCGGGGTTGAGTTCAAGCGTTTCAATAGGTGGAGTTTCAACTATATCAACGTGATGTTGAAGGTATTCTTCGCGCGAAACGCCAACGAACACTTCAAAGTTTTCAACGGGAAGGGCAAGTTTTTTAAACGCCTTTATAATGTCTGGCTTAATTCTACCTGCCGCAGTTTCTGCAAATATAGCCGATTTAGTCATTAAAACCAAAGTTTTGCCTTTAACGTCAACGGGAATAAGGTCTTTTATAAAAGTACGGTAAGTAATTGGCGATATTGAGTTTGAGTTTTCAAGTTCCGGTAGAACTGTTTTCCAAATAATTTCGTAACTTTCCATGTTATTTTCCTAACCTTGTTACAATCTTTTGTCTTTTTCAAAAAATAGTGATATAATAATTACAAATAGTATGTATAAATTAAGCGTGTTATTTATTATAACTTAATCTTAATTAAAAATCAAGAGAATAAATGTATATAAAATCACTAACTTTAAACAATTTCCGCAATTACGAAAACGAAAAAATTACCTTTTCTAGTGGAATAAATATGCTTGTTGGAAACAACGCGCAAGGCAAAACCAACTGTGCCGAAGCAATTTTTTATTTATGCACGGGCTATTCGCCACGCGCCGGGCGCGATAAGCAGGTTATAAAAAACGGGTGCGAAAAAGCCGAAATCGTTGGCGTGGCAGAAAGTTTGTACGGCGAAGTTGAAGTAAAAATTATTTTTACTTCAAAGAAAAAAGAAGTGTTTTTAAACGGTGTTCCGCTCGATAAAATAGGCGAACTGATGGGCAACATAAACTCGGTGTTTTTCAACCCGCAAGACCTTAAACTTATTCAACAAAGCCCCGAAGATAGGCGCCGTTTTTTAGACCTTGCCATTTCGCAAATGGATAAGTCGTATTTTTACGCCCTTCAACGCTATCGCCGTATTTTAGAGCAACGTAACGCACTCTTAAAACACCCCGACCGTGAAGTAATATTTGAAACACTTTCACTTTGGGATAAAGAACTTGCAACCGTTGCGCTTAAAATTATAAACAAGCGCCAAGAGTTTATGCAAAAACTCGCCCCACACGCAATAGATGCGCACGCCTTTATATCTGGTGGCGAAAAACTTGAACTTTCACTTGAAACGCCTTATTACTTGGGTGGCGGGGTTGAAGAGTTAATTGCATCTTACGCCGAAAAAACCGAAAAAGATTTGGTTTTAGGCTACACCACCGTTGGTCCCCATCGCGACGATATCAAAATTAAAGTAAACGGTGAAGACGTTAGGGTTTACGGCTCGCAAGGTCAGCAAAGAACGTGTGCGTTATCGCTTAAACTTGGCGAACTCGAAACCTTTAAAAACGCCTTTAACGAATACCCCGTTTTGATACTAGACGATGCTTTAAGCGAACTAGATAAAAACCGCCGTAATCGCCTTATAGATAGGCTTTCGGGCATACAAACCATTATTACAACAACCGAGTTTATAAGCGAGTTTACTCCAAGCAACAACCTTAAAATACTAACCGTAAATAGTGGTAAAATCGAATAAAAAAAGCACGCCGTTCGGCGTGCTATAACAAATGATTAAAGGAATTATTTATATGAAGTTACACGAAGCCGTTGGTAAGCGAATTTTAGAGTATTGTGCAGAGCGTAAAATAACGCCAAACAAACTGTGCACTATGTCTGGTGTTATTCAATCAACCGTTAACAGTATATTTTCTGGCAGAAGTCAAAATCCAAAACTTGCAACTATACAATATTTATGTGAAGGGTTAGGTATAACTCTTGCCGAGTTTTTCGATAGCCCGTTATTTAAGGATTTAGAAGATTAAAAAGCACGCCGTTCGGCGTGCTTTTACTTTTTAATATTTAACGCTTTTAAGTTCAACTACAACGTCTTTTTTAACGGGTGAATATTCAAAAGATGCAATTTCTTTTTCGGGGTAAGGGTTTTCAAACATAGTTTTATAATAAACCTTTTCGCCGTCTAGAACGTGCAAGCACGAGCCGTTAGTTTCGTTAGATTTTTTATTGCAGTTAGAAATATTAGTTCCGTAAATTACGGGGAAGTTACAAGAAGTTCCGTCTTTATAAGTTAAAACGTAGTTGCCTAAAAGGTAAACGTCGTCGTCAATAAACGTTCCGTCGTGGAAGAACTTATAAGGAATATCAAGCGAAGTAGTATGTATAACTTCAATAAGGTTTTCTTTGCCGTAATAGTGTTTTCTAAAGCACTCGTTAAGTATTTTTTCTAGGTAATATTCTTTCTTGCCGTTTTCGGTATCAAAGTCTTCGCACCAAACGGCGTAAGCGTTACCTATAAGGTCAAAGTACTGCATATTGCGTTGCATATATTCGGGCTTAAAGCAACCCCAGTTAGATGCAAACGCGCCTAAAACGCCTTTGTTAATTCTTTCACGGTATTTTTTGCAGTTAATTGCCGTGAAGTTACCAAACATCATAGGGTAGCCGTGCGAGTGATAAACGTCGTCTAAATTATAGTCGAAGTTCCAGTACCAGTGAAGGAAAGTTAAGCCTTTTGGCATACGTTCGGCGCACTCGTAAAGCCAAGGTATTTGGTAAGTTGCGCCGTTTCTAGTTCTTGGGTCAAACCAGCCAGCCCACTTATTACCTTCTTCGTCAACTGCCTTTAAAAGTTTTTCGCCCCACATAAACACGTTAATGCCCTTTGCGTTAAGGTAGTTTTTAATTTTAGTAACGTCTTCAACGTAAATGTCAACGGGGTTTTTGTCTTTACACTTGGGGCAAATGCCAACCGAATATAGTTCATCGTGGCCTATATTGATGGTTTTAGGCTCCCAAACGCTAATAACTTCGTCTAAAAGTTCAAAAAGCAACTTATAAGTGTCGGGGTTAGATGGGCAATAGGTGTCGGCATAGTCGTCGTCGGGGCGTTCTCTAAGTTCGGGGTGTGGAATAACCATATAGTCGCTATGCGAGAACGACGGGCATTCCGGCACAACTTCAATACCCCTGTCGTTACAGTATTTTTTAAGTTCACGGCACTCTTCTTGCGTTAAATAGCCACCGTCACCGTTGTCGCAGTGAATACTGTCTTTTTCCCAAGGATAGGTGTAAAGCTGAATCTCATCGGCTCGGCCGTTATAAGAAAACACTTCTTTGCAAAACTCAACCCACGCTTCGTTAATTTCGGGGTGGCTCTTATATTCCATAGCGCCGCCTATTTCTAAAATAATGCGGTTGTATTTATAATACGCCAAAAAGTCGATAACGTCTTTAAAGGTTTGAATGTTTTCTCTACCGGGAACGAAAATGCGGTAACCCCTAAAAGCAAGGGTAGGATAGTCGTAAATAACTCTACCAACAAGTTCATTAAACTCTTTAAGTTGAATAAGGGTAGAAACGCCGAATAAAAGCCCTGCAGGCGTTTTAGCGTAAACAAAAGTTTCTTTGCCAACAATAACTAAATATTCTTCGTCGTTACCCACGGGTTTTACGCCGTTAATATCTTCAGGAACGCCAAGTTTTAAAGTAATTGAACTTACTTCTATCGCCTTATAGGTGGGTTTTTCGCCTTTAAGTTTAGTTAAGATAAGCGAGTTTATATAAGGGGTTAAATTAGTGTTTTCAATGCTTATTTTGGTGTTATTAGAAAAGTAAAAACTGCTTGATGAAGTAACGTTATTTACCTTAAAATTAAAATACATTTTTATCTCCTTGCGTAAATGGTGTTATAGTATAAAAACTTGTTTACGTCTATATCGTTAAGAGCGTTTTCGGTAATTCTAAACGCCCAGTTGTTTTCGGCAACGCCTGGAGTATTAAGCCTTGTATCGCTACCGTATTTTAAAAGGTCTTGCACGGGGAAAATTACCGTGTTTGAAACCGATGCAAGCATTTGGCGCATAATATCGTCATAGCAGTCGTTCCAGCGTGAAAAGTCAAGTCCAAAATATTCGGTTATGCGTTTTTTATTGTCGTCACTTTGCTCCCACATCCAACCAAGCAAAGTGTTGTTGTCGTGCGTGCCGGTGTAAGAAACGGTGTTTTTTTCAAAGTTGTGAATAAGGTGTGGCGAGTTATCGTCGCCAAGAAAACCAAATTGCAAAACTCGCATACCTGGAAGACCACTTTTATTAACAAGCGCCCTTACTTTATCGGTAATAACGCCAAGGTCCTCGGCAATAATTAAAAGGTTTTTGGCTTCGTTTTTAAGCGTTTTTATAAACGAAAGGCCGGGGCCTTTTTTCCACTTTCCGTTTTTAGCGGTTTTTTCGGTGGGTTTTATAGCGTAAAAACTTTCAAAGGCACGGAAGTGGTCAATTCTAACGCCGTCGAAAAACTCGTCGTAAAAGGAAATGCGGTTTTTCCACCACTTATATCCGCTAGTTTTCATTGTTTTAAAGTCGTATAAAGGGTTGCCCCAAAGTTGACCGTCACTTGAAAAATAATCGGGTGGAACGCCTGCAACAAGCGTTGGCTTTCCGGTTTTATCAAGGAAAAACTCTTGCTTGTTAAAATAAAGGTCGCTACTGTCGTAATCAACGTAAATGGGCATATCGCCTATTATTAAAACGCCCTTAGAGTTAGCGTATTTTTTAACGGCTTTCCACTGCGTAAAAAAGGTGTATTCAATAAACTGCCACGCCTTAAAAACGTTATCGTCAACTTCAAAAAAAGTCCACTCGTCGTGAGGTTTAAAGCCGTTTTTTTCTTTCAACGCCATAAACTTGCAAAACTTTAAAATCTCGCCGTGGGAAGCAAAAAACTCGTTTAGTTTATCAAAATCTTTAAAGCGAGTAAACGCTTTTTTTAAAAGTGGAATACGCTCGTTTTTCAAACGGCTAAACTCGCATAAATAAGGGCTAATTTGCTTTGCGCTTTCAAGTTCTTCTAGCGTTAAAAGCCCGTTTTCATATAAAAGTTCAAGGTCAATAAAATAAGGGTTGCCACTAAACGCGCCAAACGACTTATAAGGCGAGCCAACTTCGTCGGGGTAACAAAAGGGCAAAACTTGCCACACCTTAAAGCCTGCGCTTGACAAAACGTCTATAAACTTAAAGGCGCTTTTTCCAAACGCTCCGCACGAATATTCCCCGTAAAGCGAAGAAACGTGCATTAAAACACCACTTTTTCGGCTCATAATTTCTCCTTAAACTAACTTAATTATTTTACCATACTAACTTTGCGTTTTCAATTGTTTTATAAAAAATATTTACAAATATTTTTACGGTGGTATAATATACCTATGAATGCAACCGATTTTAAAAACTTTATAAGAAACACGTTGTTTTACGAGAAGTGGACTTGCAACGTTTGCAAAGCCGAAATATTTTCGGGTGCGTTTTGTGATGACTGTAATAAATCTATTCAAAGAATCAAAGAGTTTAAATGCGAGCATTGTGGAAGAATAACGCACGCAAACGTTCCCTTTTGCGATTCGTGCAAAACTAAAAATCTAAACTTTAATAGGGCAAGAAGCGTTTATAACTACACGCACCCTATAAGTGCAGTTATTCAAAACTTTAAATACGAAAATAAGCAATATTTAGGGCGAGTTTTTGCACAAGAACTATATTCAGTTTATAAGGAAGAAGGGTTTTCGCCAAGCGTTATAACGTTCGTTCCTATGCATGAAACAAGGCTTAAAGAAAGGGGATATAACCAAGCCGAACTTTTAGCAAACGAACTATCAATGCTGTGTGGCGTAAAAGTAGAAAAACTTGCCGAAAAAGTTGTTAAAACCGAGCGCCAAGCCAACCTTAACTTGCAAGAAAGGCGCAACAATTTAAAGGGCACGTTTAAGGTTTATAAAAAAGAAGTTATAGGTAAAGATATTTTGCTTATAGACGACGTTTTAACCACCGGCTCCACTGCCGACGTTTTAAGCGAAGCCTTTAAAAAAGCAGGAGCAAACTCCGTTATTGTTTTAACGGTAGCATCAGTTCAAAAACAAAATTAAAAAGGCTTGGCAACCCCAAGCCTTTATTTAGTTGACTTTTTAGTTTTTATAGCATATACTAATAATAGCTCTTATGCGATGAGAACGGTTGCAAACGTTCTCCACCTCAAGCCTGCTTGACCGCCGCTTGAGGATTTTTTATTGCCATTTTTTTAAAAAATATTGAAAAAAGTTATACGAAAGATTAAAATATAAATAACAGGGGTTATTATAATGTTTTGGATTACTTCAGCTATATTATCGGCAGTGTTTGCTGGGCTTACTTCTATACTTGCAAAATGTGGAATTAAAAAAACCGATTCAGATTTGGCTACTGCATTAAGAACGATAGTTGTTTTAATTTTTGCTTGGATAATGGTTTTTGTGGTTGGCTCGCAAACAACAATTACTCAAATTGAATTTAATTCGCTTATATTTTTAGTTTTGTCAGGCGTTGCAACAGGCGCATCGTGGATATGTTATTTTAAGGCTTTATCGCAAGGCGATATAAATAAAGTTGTGCCAATAGATAAATCGAGCACAATTTTAACGGTGCTTCTTGCTATAATTTGTTTTGGCGAAACTTCAAACCTTATTTTTAAACTTATAGCAACTGTAGTTTTAGGCGTAGGCATTTTTTTAATGGTTGAAAAAAAGAAAAATACAAATGCAAGCGAAAATAAAACTTGGATTATTTACGCCGTTTTGTCGGCGGTGTTTGCAGCGTTAACGTCAATACTTGCAAAGGTGGGAATTAAAAACGTTGAGTCTAATTTGGGCACGGCTATAAGAACGGGTGTGGTTTTAATATTAGCGTGGATTATAGTTTTTGCAAAAGGTAAAGCAAAAGGGCTTAAAAATATAGACAAAAAAGAACTTTTGTTTATTGCGCTTTCTGGCGTTGCAACAGGCGCATCGTGGTTGTTTTATTATTATGCTATCGCTAATGGTGACGTAAGTGTTGTTGTTCCAATAGATAAATTAAGCATATTAGTAACAGTTGCGTTTTCATATATAGTATTTAAAGAAAAATTATCAAAAAAAGCATTGCTAGGGCTGTTGTTTATGGTTATAGCAACGCTACTTATGGTATTTTTTAAATAAACGCTTTTATTTTTAAAAATAAAAAAAGACTGACGATAAGTCAGCCTTTTTTTGGTGCGGATGACAGGACTTGAACCCGACTAAAAACTTAAAATTAACGATTTAATCGAATTATTTACGTTTTTAGCCCGTTTTTTAACCCGTTCCGCCTATGTTATATTAAAACCAACCTTTATTGATAATTTCTAAAAAATAAACGTATCGCGGGCTGTGGCGCCTAATATCGCTTGCAGGCAATACCGCGAACCAATTAAAGCGCGCACACGTGCGTGCGCTAAAATCTTTTGACTATTATTTAATACGTGTTCCTTTCTTTTTCTGTAAATGTCAAAATGACATACTCTTGCGTGAGTATGATACTTTTGACATAGGGGGTATAGCATTTTGACATAGCCGTAAAAAAGATACGTTTTAATTTATTATTTTCCAATTTAAAAGACCGGTTTTAATTTTCCGGTCTTTTTTACGTTTTTAGCTTCAAATATGCAATCTTGACGGGTTAGTCCAAAGGTTACGCTTATACTGTTGAACTTCGCCCGGTTCTAGCGTATAGCCAACGGATTGTTGCCAATTTCGCGTAATACGGTGAACGTGTTCTTCTTCAACCAAACGACTAATAGCGCGCTTTACGGTCGAGCGTGAGCCGTTAACCATCATTTTAAGTGCTTCGCACGATATACTGCCTACGCCTGACGGTTTATTTGAGTAATGAACTACGGCGCTAAAAATTATCGCTTCTGTAGTCTTTAAATTGTATTTAACTGCATCTTTAACGTAATAACGTATATAAGGTTCATTTTTTAATTTTATATTGAGCCTATACTCTGGAAGCTTATCTTGCGTTTTTTCCGTCTTTTTAATAAGTTTACGCGCGACAAGTGCATCTAGCGAGCGCATAACCGTGCTAGCGGAGCAGTTACAAATGACACGCAGCGTTTGAACCGTGCCGTTGTAACAGCCGTTTTCAAGCTTAGAATATTCGCTTATAATTGAAATTAAAAGCGCCTGAACGTCTGTTATATTGTGTTTTTTTGGTAGTTTAAAAAAATACGGCACCCAGTTTTCCCTAAAATGCTTATACTGCGCCGTAGTTTTCAAATCTTTTACGTATTTCTTTTTTTTCATTTTAATTTCCTTTCCTTATTGTGAGTTTATTCTTGGTCGTTATCGTTATTGCTTTTTGCTTCAAATATAGCGCTCACAGCGCCTAAAAGCATTATTCCTGCTATAGCGCCTAAAAACGCTCCCCAAAACTGCATAAATCTCCTTTTTATTAAAACGGTTGAGCCGTTATTTTGGTTTTAATAGTGTTTTTTTGCGCATTGTAAGCGCGCCTTTCAAAATAGCCACCGTCGAACACTGCAGGGTTCGCCCAAACTTCATTGTTCATTTTAATAATATTAAGCTCTACGTACTTCTTAAGCGTTCGCCTAACGGTGCTATCGCTTATATTTAACGTCTTCGCTATCGCGTTAGGGTCTAACGTGAAGTGAAAGCCTACGTCTTCTACACGCTCGTTTAGAACGGCGAGAACGCCAAGCTCGGCGCCTAATTCTTTCAAATTAAGGTTTTCTAAAGTTATCATAAGGGGTGCTCCATTTTTGGTTTTGTGGCGTCGAAAATGGCTAATCGCCATTTTCGGGGGTGAATAGGATTTTTGTTCCTTGTATAAATCGCTTACACACGCACTTCGGGTTTTTGCCCCCAACCCGTGATTTTTTGACAAGCAAAAAATCATCGGGTTTGGGGGTGGTTGTTCGGTTGGTGTTCTTGGCTGTTGGACAAGCCACAAAAACGCCTAATCGGCGTTTTAAGCCTATTTACTAATAAGCGTTAGTTTTCAGCGTTTACGGGCTTTTTAGCCTTTTTCTTAGCCTTAGTAGTAGCAACTTCTTCAGTATTAACATTTTCGGTTTTAAACTTATCTTTAGTTAACTTTTGCTTAATCGCTTTGTATTCTTTTATATAAAATCTGTGATAATACTCAAATGCGACTTCACATTTTAAAAGCATAGTTCTTAAAACCGAACTTTGAAGACCTACTTTTTCGCTTCCTACTTCATCTATAAAATAAACGCATTGAAAGCCTATTTTTTGTTCTAACTTCTCTAAAAACTTTTTCGTTTTAGAAAGTTTGGTAGTAGTATTTTCTTTTTCTTTTAAAATCTTCTTTTCTAACTTCTCTATCAGCTTTGATATTAGTTCAGGCGAATAGATTTTTTCACGCGCTATACAATGGCGCTTAACGTTCGTTGTAGTGCGAAGCGATATGTTGACTTCGCCGAAGCGCTGCTCGCTTAAAAGGTTAATTCCGCCGTAGCGTTGCCGTTCTGTAGAAGTGTTTTCGTTAAGACCATTAATATTATGCACGTCATCTTCTTCGTTAGCGGTTGTTCTCTGCGTGTTAGGGAACATTAAAGCTACTTCATCGTGAACGTTAACGGCGTTTTCAGCCTGGCGTTGTTCCCCGGTTAAATGCTCCCTAAAAAGCACGTAAGACTTTAATCCGTTTAGCTTAAGACCGTTAGCCGTATACAAACAGGGGTAATAGCCGGGGTTTTCGGCGTAAAAGTTAATCGCATCACGTCGGCTTTTGAATACTATATACGGAATATCTTCGCCGTCTTTAGCATCTTCAGCTAGTTGCGTAACGAACGGTAAGTCTTCGTAATAAGAAACCTGTAGTTCTTTGAAGCGTTCAGGCGCTAGAACGCTAGCGATATATGCTAGCAAAAATGATTTACCAACGTTTTGTTCGCCGTCAACCCCGAAACCGTAGCCGATGCCTTGAAACCACTCTATATCTTTATTCGCGCGTTTAACGCAAAGTAGAACGCCTATAAACGTTTTGTCGGCTTTGAACGTCGCAACGCTAATTACTATACAAATTATTGCCTGAATAGTATCTAAAAGCGTTACGCCGATAAAGTCAAGGTAATAAACAACCGTGTCAACGTCGTATAGCCAAAACCATATAACGTTTAATAGTAAGCAGGGGAGCGCATAGTATATAACGGTTAGTTTAGCGCTTGGCATCGTGCTTTTGTTAAGCGCTTTTTCAAAGTCTACAGTTTTCATTTACAAAGTTTAATTATTATAACTATAGCGCCGAATAGCGTTATCAAAGCGCCTATTGAAAGTCCTTTGCCCGCATCGCTTAATTCTTCCCAGTTTTTAGCCTGGTCTTCAAACCATTTACCAAGCTTGTCTTTCCAGTCTTCGCCCGGTTCTTCAGGTTCAACCGGCTCTTCAGGTTCAACCGGCTCTTCGGGGTCAACCGGCGTTTCGGGGTCAACCGGAGTTTCGGGGTCAACCGGAGTTTCGGGGTCAACCGGAGTTTCGGGGTCTGGAATAGTTAGAAGTTTATACATTTTAACACCGTCTACATTGTCGGCAAGGTCAACGCTCCTAACTTTCGCCCAAGGTAGCCCCAAGTCTCCACAAGTAAACGTTGATATAGTTCCTTGAGCAATATATTCTTCATAAATGTCGCTATAACTATAATAAGAAGCGTAATTAACTGTAAAGACGTCTTCGGGGAAGTATACGTCGATATACCGCACACCGTCAACGGTAACCGTTTGGCTGTGCAACTTGTAAGAGCCTATAAACGCTTCGCCGGTCTCGTTGATTTTAAACGTTAACTCATTATAACTGTCGTTATTTATTGACATAAACGCCGTTAAAACGTTCGTTGGCTCGCCTACCGCTTGCACTCTATACCAACCGCTTAAATAGTCGCCAACTGTTACTGCTTCTTCGCTTGCTTCTAACGTCGAAGTGTCAAGCGTGGGCTTTGGCATAACGTAATTGTTGATACCTACGCTGGAAACGTAGAGAACGTCGGCTTCGCCGGTGTTGGGGTTGAGCATTTTGTGGCCAATTTCCGGCGCTTGCGCAACGGGTGTTAATTTGTAAAGAGTGGTTATTGAAGAAACTAGCGTTAAATAGGTTAAAGTATACGTAAGAGTTTCGCCGGCGTATACTTCTGGCAAATAGAAATCTAAATGCTCGTAAGGTGTTCCGTATTTATTTGTAATCCATACGGATTTGTAAGCAACTTTCTCGCCGTTAAAAGTTATAAGATTTGTATTTGATTGCGGTTTTACGTTTAAAACTGCCGTATCGCCAGTTCGGCGATTTTCAATTTCAAAAACGTCTTGCGCTCCTTGCGACGTATAAGGTATGGTCGTTCTGTACCAACCGCCGAGCCTATCGCCGGTTGAAACGGTGGTGCTTGTCCACAACTCGTGGTCGTCGTAAACGCTCGAAAGGGCGGGCATTTCAAAACTTGTTGCAACTTCGTCGGCGCTAACGGTAAACGGTTTCGCCGTAAATACGCCTAAAAACGTTAAAAACGCGACGAAACACGCAATGAGAGCGTTAATTAAATTATTTCTTTTTAGTTTTTCCATAGGTTTTGCTCCTTGTTTTAGATTTTGATGCGCTAGAACGCGTTTTTCTCGGCTTGTTTGTTGATTTTACCTTTCTTGGCTTTGAAGAACTCGAAAAACTTGGTAATTTTCCGCCCTTAACAAGATATAACCCGAAGAGTACTGCTCCACCAACGACCACGATAATTATATAAGTTCCAGCCGGACCTTTTCCAGTAAAGAAATCGCCTATAAAATTAAACGTGTCTTCAAAAAACTTTTTAATACCGTCAAATGCTTGCTCGCCAGTACTGCCACCGGGGTTTTTGTCGCCAGAGTCGGGCGCGTCAATAAACGCGTCTTTAAGTATAGGGTCGCAAACAACTATGTAGTGGGTGGCGTTATAAGTTCCCGTTTCGGTGCCCGTAGGAATTAAACTGTTCCAAGCGTTTTCAAGCCACGAATATTGATAGTTTTTTAAAAGCGTATTATATGCTTGCGCCGTAATACTACCTTCAAAGTGAAACTCTTTGGTAAAACCAATATAATTCGTTTCAGTGCCTAAAACGTCGGCAAGAAGACTGTTAAGCCCTACCGTTTCGGGAAGAACGACGTAATCCCAGTAGCCGTAAACGTCGGCGTAACTCAAGCCTTGCTTTGCTACTTCTGGGTAAACGTTGCCGACAGAGTGCGCGAATAGCCACTCGTAAAGGCTTTCTTCGATAACCCCGTCGCTAACGAGTGGGTAAAAGTATTCTTGGAACGATACGTTTATATTTAAAAAGTGGTTTTGCGTTTTTCCGTCAACCGTTTTGCTTGCGAGCCACAAGTCGCAAGGGTATTTGACGGTTAACGTAGCGTCGTCTTCTTCGATTGCGTTGTAAACAGTTCCAAAAATCTCAAAATATTCAACGCCAAGCGCTTTGCAAACGTCAACAGCGTTAGCCGACCCGGTTTTGTCTACCGTAATCGTAATATCTTGACTAACTTTTTTTGCATACGGAATATTTTCCGCAATAGGTTCAAGATAATAAACGGTAAACTCACGCTCAAGCGCTTGCTCAATTAACTTATTATAAAGATTGTCAATATGCCCTTTTACATCATAATCTGTTGGGGTATATTCCATAACGTAAGAGTTATTTTCAACGGCAGTATTAACGATATTTGCAAGCGATTTAATAGGCGAAACAGACGTGAAAGGTTTTTGAACGCCGTTACTGTCAAGAGTGCCTTTATAGTCGCGGTCGCTAAATAGCGTGCCGGTGCCACGGTCGTAACTATCAATAGTGGTTGATATTCCTAAAACGTAATTCGTATAAGGCGACTGCGTTTTAATAACAAAGTCTATCGTAAACTTGTCTGTTATTATTTCGTTTTCAACGTCATATGAAAACCACGACTTTACAGGGGTTCGCCCAAAACTTCCCTTATCTGCTTTACCTATATAAATTAACGGTTCTAGCGTTACCTTGTTATACGAATAAGTGTGTTCAATTCCGTTTTTACGCGCAACGGTAGAGCGTGGCGAATATTCGTAGTAAATGGTTATTTCGTGGCTTTCAAGTTTGTTGTAACTAGACGTTGAAAGGTCGCTAAACGTAACGTTTTGGTCGACACTTTCCCAACCCGTTGAAACAGCGCCTTTTTCGTAAAGGTTTATATTAAGCACAACCTTAATATCTTCGGTGTAATAACCGTTTGGGTCGTATTGCCAAGAATAATGAATATAATCTTCTCCAAAAATAAGCGCTTTGTCGTCAAACCTTGCCGTACTATTTTCCGTCGCAGCGAACGCAGTTGCCGGGCGTAACGTTGCTACCGAAAACACGGCGCATAACGTCGCTAAAAGCGTTGTTATAAAAATGGTTAGTTTTTTTGTTAAACTCATAATTTAAAATCCCCTTGAGTGAGTTCTTGTTCTTTTTTGCGTAATTGTTTTTTTATATTTTCAATAATAGGGTCAAGCCAGAACGCTATAAATACAAGCGTAAAAATGGCGATAATTTCAAACGCCCACCAGGGAAGCGACAAAAGCAAGTCCGGCAAGTATTTTAACTGCTCAAACGCTAATTTTAACGCTTTCCATAGCGTAACGAATATTCCCGTAGTTTCGCCCGCATCAACGTATTGACTTGTAAGTAAATATTTAATCGCTTCAAACATTTTTAACCCCTTTATAGTTTTTAAGTAAAAACGCCGTAAGAAATAGCATCTCACGGCGTGGTTTGAGAAGCCTATTTATGCTTCTTCGGTTTGCTCAATTTCGGGCGTAGTGTCTTCTACAGGCTTGTTATCTTCAATATTTTGCGCGAGCTGGAAGCCTTGGTTAGCTATAATTAAGCACGCTGCACCAACGCCTAAAATAGTGAAGATATTTTTTTTTGTCTTACCACTCATTACCTTTTACCCCCTTTATAGATTTTCTCCGTAACGTTAGCGCCGTGTCAATAAGCGCTAACGCGTAAGGAAATTAAAACGCATTAACCGTGTTAAACGGTAATTGCTAATAGCTGTTAAAGAAGTCTTCAATAAACTCGTTAACTTCTTTGTAATTTTTAAAACTAGTAACGCCAGCGTGACATTCTGTTATTTCAATAACCTGGAAACAACGTTCGCTCGTTCGGGTTATTGCTAGCGTGAAAAGTAGTTTTCTTTCGTTAATGTGCGGAATTAACTCAAACGTTCCACACGGCGTTTCTTCAATTTCAAGCTTCGTTCTAAACGGTTGATAGCGTTTAGTATTGTTGTAAACGAACAGTTCAACGTTCGTTTTTTTAGCGTTCCAAACGTTTATTTTTACGCTACCGTCTTCAAGCGCTTTCGCATCAACGTTATATTCACTTGAATAAGGTATATTTAAACGGTCAATATCAACTTTGTAGGTTACCACGTGCTTTGCTCCTTAATCTTTTGGCGGGCTCGTGGATTAGAATACGAATTGATAAAACGTTTAATAAACGTGCTATCTTCATACGCTAGCGACGTTGGTTCGCCGTTGGGCTTTCCCCCGGTTATAAGCACGTTGCCGTAAAAGTGCATTCCAAACAACGTAAAGTTCGGCGGTTCTACACTAGGCTCGGCAATAAAGTGTATCTGCATTTTTAAATAGCCGATATGAATTGACCCGGTTACAACTTCGCCGAAGTAGTCTTTGAAAAAGTCTGGCGTGAAGTCTATATTAGTTTCTTCAATTTTTTCGCCGGGGCGAATTAAAAGTGCGTTCATTTACGTTCCCCCTTTTTTTGCTTAAAAAAGAGTTCAACTTTTATACCTGCAATAGCTAAATGTTTAGCTATAGTAAGAGATGCGTGGAAGGCAACGTTAAGTTTAGCTTTTACAATATGTCCGTAACAGTTAGAAAAGCCTTTAACTAAACCTAAACAGCGTTTTAAATGCGTTTCATCGTGAAAAAAGCCTTGCACGTTATAAACTTTTTTGTCGCAGTCTTCTTTCCACTCGTGGCACATTACGCAGAGAACGTTCCCGGTATATAAGTTAACGTTGTAGTTTTTGCCGTCGGCTCCTTTGAAAGTAGCCTTTCCTATTTTGTCTTTCCAGTTCCAAGTTACTGCCATAGCGCCACCGCCTTAAAGGTTAGTTGGTTCGTTAACGGCGCTGTCTTCGCCGTTAACGTCGCAACCGTTTTGTGTAGTTTTATTTTTTAAGGAGGTATCAGGACAGCCTACTTGTTCTTCTAGTTCTTCAACACAGCTAATAATATTATTTAGCGCTTCAAGATAGTTTGTTAAAAACAAAAGGTCATAAACTAATTTTTTAAGGGCGTCAGAAACAATCTTAGTTTTAGTTCTTTTTAAAACTTTTGAACGGCGCACCATTTCAACAATTTTTACGTTTGTAGCAAAACGTTTAGCAATAGTTACTTCTTTAATGTTTGTTGCTTCGATGTTTAATTGTTTGTATTCTTTTTTGAAAAAAACTTTAAATTCGTTTGAGTCTTTTTCAATATCTTCAATAAACTCTTCAAATGTTTGGCTGGGGTTCTTCTTTTCTGTGTTTTTCATAGTTTTAATTTCCTTCCTTGTGTTTTTTAATATACGCAAACCGTATATTTGTAAAAATAATAGCATACGGAAAGCGTATTGTCAATGCTTTTTATACAAAAAGCGTGTATATTTTTTACAAAAGGGGGTTTAATATGCAATTTCCATATATTTTCAAGTTACTTTTAACCGAAAAAGGCGAAACACAATCAAGCGTTGCCAATTATTTAGGAACAACACAAGCAACAATTAGTCGTTGGGTTTGTGGACAAAACGAACCAGATTTAACAATTTTAACAAAACTTGCAGACTTCTTCGACGTTTCAACCGATTATTTGCTAGGGCGTGAAGACGACTTCGGCAACGTTGCAACGTCTAGCGTAACGTTAACGGCGCAGGAGCAACGCATTTTAACCGTTTATCGCGCTCTGAGCGAACGCGACAAGCGAACGGTTGAAAGCCTTTTTGAAACGTTAAGCCCAACGGGTATAAACGACGTTAGGGTGTAGGTATTGTTTTTGTAAAAAATCTTCGGCAAGATTTTTTAAGCCTTGTAATAAGATAAAACGTTCTTTCTAGCGTATAATTTAAGCATTATGCGAAACGTTTACGAAGAACTTGAAAAACTTGCTAAAGAACTCGGCGCAATGTCGTCTAGAGTTTTAGAGATTACAATGAAAGTTAATTCCTTGCTTACCGAGCACGACGAATATAAAAGTTCGTTCAAGGTAATACAAGGCGGAGCGGGTAAAAATAAGGCTGAAATGTTAGATAAGACAAAGGAGGCAACTATTTTTACTTTAAAAGACGGCAAAGTCCGTAACAACCACGGAAGCGTTTGTATACGCTTTCGCAAACTAGGTTTTGAAAAATCATTTACCGCAAAAACGCTTGCAGGAGCGCAAGCGAAGTTTAAGACGTTTTTGAAAGAATTAAACGCGACGTATAAAAACGGCGCAATAAAAAAAGCGCCCACGTTGACGGTGGGCGAGTGGGCTATTACGTATTTAGAGAAGTTTAAAAGTGTTACGTTGTGCGAAAAAGCCGTTTACCATATAACCGGCATTTGCAAACGTTACGTTGTTAAAGAACTTGGCGACAAGGAATTAAAAACTTTAACTGCGCTTGAACTTCAAGACTTTTTTAATAAAATCGTGGCTTCTGGCAAAACCAGAACTGCCGAAGACTTAAAAACGTTTTTAAACGGTATGCTAGAAAAGGCAGTTGCTTTAAACTACGTTACAAGAAACGTGATGCACGCCGTCGTTGTGCCGAAACACTACCGAAAACACGGAACGGCGTTAAGCCAGGAAGAAGAACGGGCGTTCGTTCAGAGCGTAAAAGGCGACCATTACGAACTTGTTTTACTGTTTTGTCTTTATTCCGGGGCAAGAATAAGCGAAGCGTTACGGTTTAACGTTAGCGACGTAGATTTTAAGCGCAACGTTATGCTTATACATACCACGAAGCAAAAGGACCGGGTTAACGCAAAACCGCGTGAAGTTCCCATTTTTCCAAAATTAAAGCCGGTGTTAGAACGTGCGCTGGCGCTTGGGGAACACCAACCGTTTAAGTTAATGGCAAACAAAGCCGGGCAACGTTTCAAAAGTTACTGCCCGGAGCACCACTTGCACGAACTTCGGCACACTTTCACAACTCGGTGCCGTGAAAGCGGAATAAGCGAAGATTTAACGTCTTTGTGGACTGGGCACGTCGTACACGGTAGCACGACGGCAACCGTTTACACGCATTTTAGTTATGAGTTTCAGCAAAAGCAAGCATTATTGCTTGCTTATAACGAGTTTTAACCCGTTTTTTAACCCATTTTTTTTGGTTTAAGTGCAGTTTTAAGCGCCAAAAAGGCAAAAAAAGGCATAAAAAAAGCCGTTTTGACCCGCAAAACAGCCCTTTTTGGTGCGGATGACAGGACTTGAACCTGCACGAAGTAGCCTTCATAAGATCCTTAGTCTTATGCGTCTGCCAGTTCCGCCACATCCGCACGCTTATTAAAGCATATGTATTTTATCACAATCTTTTTAAAAGAGCAAACGATTTTAACGCATTTTTTAAAAAAATTATTTTTTATTAAAAAGCCACCAAAACGGTGGCTTATTTTATATAAGTTGTTTGATTTTTTGCTTTTTAGAAGTTTTAATTTGCTCTTCTTGTTTACGTTTTAGCATTTCGCCCCTAAAATCGTAAGTAGAAACAACGCTTTGTTTTTTAACGCTATATGATAAAACGTAATTTTTAAAGCCCATTTCAACAAGCGTTTCAAGCGCGTCTACAACAAAGTCAACGTGGCTATAAAGTGTTTCAACCTTACCGTCTGGTTTAGTATAAACAACGTCGAAATTGCCGTAATAAATATTTTCGGGCTTAACGCTTTTCATATCTTCTAAAAGTTTTTTATTTTCGCTATCAAGTTTGCTTGAAGGAAGTTCGATAATAACTTTAACGGTTTTTATATCGCTAAACTTAACAGTTTTAGAAAACACGGTAACGTCTTTATCGGTAATTGTAACTAGTGGCTTGCTATGAACGGGGTAAGACTTAAAAGTTGCAGGAATTGTAAAAATGGGCATAAGCGCGCAAATGCCAAAAACACTTGCAAACATATAATCTTTACTAGCAATAAACACCGTTGCCATACCAACTGTTAAAAATATAAGCAAAATGCTCATTGTAAGCGCAGACGTGCGTTTTTTTCTATTATATTCTTTATTTGCGTAATAATTTTTCATACCGTTATTTTATAGTTAAACGGCTAATTTGTCAATTAAATTATCGCCCGTAATTTCTTGCTCGCGCTTTTTAACGCCTATTTTAATTTTTCCTTGAACGCTTTTATAATTATCGGTGTGAAGTTTAACGCTTTTTATAACCTTTCCGTTAAGAAGCGTTTTTATATAGCCTTCGCTTTTAACTGCGTTTTTTGGCGTTTTTATAATTACAGTTTGCCCTTCAAAAAGTTCGCTATCAAAGGTGGTTTCGGGCGTGGGTGGTGGAGTTTCGCTTAAAATAACGTGCGAAAGTTCGTAACTATAAACGGGTTTTAAACCGTAAATTGAAAAACAAACGCTATCGCCTTGGGTATAAGCCGAAATAAAAACCGTTCCACCAGAGTCGTTTAAAAACTTAAGGTCGCAAAACCTATCTAAAACCATTGCATCAAACGAAGGCTCTACGTAGGTGGGAAGTAGTGTGTGCGCATGCCTTTCGGTAGTTTTAAGCCCCGAAAGTAGCGCACAGTTATAAAGCGTTGTAGAAACTTGGCAAACGCCACCACCAACTCCGTTAACGTATTCGCCGTTTTCAATAACCACGGCGTTTTTAAACCCGTTTTGCTCGGTGCGCTCGCCAACTATTTGGTTAAATGAAAACGCTTGCCCGCTACTTAATATAGTGCCGTTAATTTTACTTGTTGCAAGTTTAATATTATGCTTTCTGTTTTCGCTAGAAAGAGTATAATCGGTTTTAAATGTGGCTCGCAAAAACGAGCACTTTTCTAGGTCTTTTTTAGTGGTTTCGGGTGGTATTTTAATAAACTCTGCACAAGCGTTAAGGTTTCCGCCGTTTAGCGCAAAGTCTATATCTTTTTTAAGTTTTTGCTTGTCTATACCATAGCCGTTTTTTTCGCTAGTGTAAGTAAACTGTGGCGATACGCCACCCTTAAAACTAACGGTAGCGTTAACGGGTGGGGTTAGGGTATCATAATATATTCCGTCAATAACCCCGTCAATACACTTAAGGTAATAACGCCCCTTGTAAACGCCGATTTCTTCGCCGTAAAACTCAAAAACCTTGCCGTTTGCGTTTACGGTTAGCGAAAGTTCTAAAGCGCTTGCTTTAATATTAAAAAAAGCGATTGCCGTAAAAGCAATCGCTAATATAGTTAAAGTTTTAATCGCCTTCACAAAAGTAGTATGACAAAATTATTATTAAATATACTCTTTAGAAAGAACGTTAAAGTTGCGCTTATTAACTTTCAAAATGCCTTGTTCGTTAAGTTTTTTAAGTTCGCGCATCATTGCCGAACGGTCAACACACAAGTACTCTGCAAACTGCGTAAGCGACATAGGAAGGTCAAAACTAGGCGTTCCAAGCGTTTTAACGGTTATAGAAACGTAAGAAAGTATTTTATCGCGAATAGTTTTGTTAGAAAGTATTTCAACACGTTGCGAAAGCAGTTTAGACTTGGTTATTACAATATTTACTAGGTTTGATACGAAAATAGAGTGGTAACTGCACGCGTTTTTGCAACGTTTAAACACGGCGCCGTAATCGAAAAAGGTTACGGTTGTGGGCTCGGTTGCGTAAACGCCTATAAAGTTAGCGTCGGTGGCGGTGTAGGCAAAAAGGTCTGAAAAAACGCTAAACTTATTAAGTTGTTCTAAAATTGTAGAGTTGCCGTTACGGTCAATTTTTCTAATTTCGCCTTTGCCTTGCGAAATCATACCCAAAACGCCGTTTTCACTGTTATAAGAACATATTTCGGCACCCGCATCAAACTTAACTTCACGAGCAAATAAACAATTATAAAGTTTTTTTCTATCTGCATCGCTAATGCCTACAAATAGCGGAGAGTTAGCATTTTTCATAATGAACACCTAAAATTGTGGTTTTGGCAACACTTTGTGTAATTATGGTAACACAATAAATTAAACTTGTAAATAGATAATAATAAAAAAATAGTAAAAATAAAAAGCGGACTTTATTAATAAAAGCCCGCTTTTTTGGCGCGCCGTAAGAGATTCGAACTCCTGACCTTTGGTTCCACGTCGCAACTCACCAAATAAATATGGTATTACCACGAGTGGTAACACCAAACAGAAATGGTGGTTGCTCCTTTTTCCCAAAAATCTTTTGCAAACAAAATATTTTTGGGAGCCCTAATAAAATATTGGTCTACGTCTTACAAAGGTCATAACTCTTACAACAAGCAAAAAGCCACAAGGCGTATATACCTTATGGCTTTTTGGCGCGCCGTAAGAGATTCGAACTCCTGACCTTTGGTTCCGTAGACCAACGCTCTATCCAGCTGAGCTAACGGCGCACTTGCTATTTAATTGCTTAAAGCCTAATCATTATATAATAGATTACGTCAATTTGTCAAACAAAAAAGCCGATAGTTTTTTGTAATTTTATTTTTTTATTTTTATATAATAAATATAATGGAAATTATGTGGTGAAGCATATGTTAAAACGTTCGTGGGTTACCGTTAATTTAAGAAAAGTTAAACAAAACTATAAAGAGTTTAAAAAGTTAATTGCGCCTAGTCAAAAAATAATGGCGGTTGTTAAGGCAAACGCATATGGTCACGGCGATATAAAAGTTTCAGTAGCACTTGAAGAAATAGGGTGTAGTGATTTTGCCGTTTCTAACCTTAACGAAGCCGTGCGTTTAAGAAGGGGTGGCGTTAAGGGAAACGTTCTAATATTAGGCTATACGCCGATTAACGCCATTAAAACCGTTAAAAAATACAACCTTATTCAAACGATTATTTCTGCTGATTACCTAAATAAAATATTGCTTTTAGGTTATAAAATTAGCGTTCAGTTTAAAATAGAAACTGGTATGAATAGGCTAGGGCTACCCCCTAATAATACAACTAAAAACTTAATAGAAAACGCCACTCAAAAACTAAACGTAACGGGCATTTTTACCCACCTTTCTTGCGCAGACGAGAGCGATAAAACAGATTTTACTAGCAAGCAAATTCAAACGTTTAAAGAGTTTGCAAGTAGCCTAAAACACCTTAATTTTACATACGTTCACTATCTTAATTCGGCGGGCGCATTATTTTTTAGCGACGGGTTTTCAACCCACGTTAGGCTTGGCATTTCGCTTTACGGAATAAGCCCACGAAAAAATCACGCTTTACCATCTAGCGTTAAACCCGTGCTTGAGTGGAAGTCGGTTATAGTTATGCTTAAAACTATAAATAAAGGCGAAAGTGTAAGTTACGGCGCAACGTTTAAAGCGACTAAAAAAACGGTGGTTGCAACCGTTTGCACGGGCTATGCCGACGGGTTTTCTCGCACACTATCAAACGGTGGGCTAGTTATTGTTAACGGAAAAAGGGCAAAGGTTATAGGCAGGGTTTGTATGGACCAGTTTATGATAGACGTTTCGCATATAAAAAACGTTAAAGTGGGCGATATAGTAACCATTGTAGGAAAAGACTTAACAGCGTGCGATATGGCAAAAAAACTTAAAACCATACCTTACGAAATACTTTGCCGAATAACTAGTAGAGTACATAGAAAATATATAAATTAAAACGCTTTACAATAAAAATTATTCTTGGTATAATTATTTCATTATTTACTAATGGAGAAAAATTATGAGTAAACGTAATTATAACGAAATAGATAGTTCTTTAAAACCGCTTTCGCCTTGGGCGTATTTTGGTTGGTCGATAGTGTATTCAATTCCCGTTGTGGGCATTATTGCATTACTAATAAATGCGTTAACGGCAACTAATATAAACTGCAAAAACTACGCGCGCTCTTTTTTCTGTGCATTTATAATTATTGTTGTTTTAATTATATTTTTATCGGTTGTTGCAGGTCCGTATTTAGCCTACTTTATCGAAGCCATTGTAGAGGCGTTTGAATCTATGATATAAAATAAACCCCACAAGCGTGGGGTTTTTTATTTGCCAAAAAATCGTTTAACATAGTTTGTAATTGCCTTCATATAAGTTGACGTAAGGTATGTCGTGCTTGTGTGCGTAAAGTAACGTTTTATACGCTCCACCGTAATGCGTTTTTACGTAGCAAAAAACGTAATCTGCTTGACGTATCATCCACTCGTTTCTTTTCAATATAGCATACCTTAATGGTACGTTTTCAAGTTCGGGATAAATAATATCGTCATATACAGTTTCCAAAAGTTCTTTTCGTTCGTTTAGCCAGTTGTTTAAATACGGGCTAATAAATACTAGCCTTGCGTTTGAATGGCAAGACTTATATTTTTTAGTGCAGTTAAGAGCAAACCTATCAAAACCACCGTACCCACCAAGATAAAAGTCAACTTTATTGCCTTGAACAATTTTTTCTAAAAGATTAAGTAAACGTTCTTTATCTTTAACGCTACTTAAATAATCTGCGTGCCCACAAAACGTAATAATCATTATCTCACCCTTTATGAAAGTATGCATTCATATTATACCAAACAGGTATTTAAAATGCAAGTAATAGGGAAGTACTCATTCTTATATTTTTTCATAAAACGAATATAATGATTATGAAAGTACTCTTTCGCAAACGTTCTTTTGGGGGTGTACAGTGACTGTAAACGACGCCGTAGTAAAAAGAATAGTTGAATTACTAAATGAAAGGAAAATGACGCAATATCGTTTAGAACAACTTTCAGGTATTCAGCACGGGCATATGCAATGGATTATGAGTGGCAAAAGCAAAACTGTAACTTTTTCAACCGTTTTGCGACTTGCCAGTGGTTTTGGAATGACCGTAATAGAGTTTTTAGATAGCGATTTGTTTTTATTTGAAAACCTTGACGTTGAATAATATAAAAAGCCGAGATAAACATCTCGGCTTTAATTTTTTATTTGTTGTTTTTTCTATATTCGGTGGGGGTAACGCCGTACTTTTGCTTAAATATTTTAGAAAAATAGTTATAGTTAGATATTCCTATTTTTTCGGTAATTTCGGTAATTGAAAGCGCCGTGTCGGTAAGTAATGAACACGCTTTTTCAAGCCTTATCGACTTAACTCTATCAGCAGGGTTTTCGCCGTAATTAGTTTTATAAAAGCCGTAAAGTTCACTTCTTGCCATATTAAACTCGCTACAAAGCGCGTCAACGGTAAGTTTAGAACTAGCGTTATCAAAACAATACTTATCAATTTCCGTTGCAAGCGGAACGCTACCAGAGAGTAGGTCGTTAAGGTAAAGGTAACTTGCGCACGCTTCTAGTATTGAAAGCGAAGCGTTTATAGTTTGGTGCGAAGCGTATTTTACGCCACCATAAAGTTCAAGCGCCTTTTCTTTCGATAAGCCGTATTCTTCAATTTTTTCTAGCGCATTTCTAGAAAGTTCTTTGCCGTTTTCGTTATCGGTTAACTGACCTATCATAACGTAGCCTGAAATGTTGTTGCCGTTAAAAATAGGCGAAATGCACTCTATAAGCCCCATATGACAATTATATAAAACGGGCTTTCTATATAATCGTGCTTGCTTTATATAGCGAGCGTTATCGGTGCAGGCAAGCGTTCCCTTTTTAGAAGAGTTAACGTATTTACAAAAAGCGCAGTGCTTTTCGGGCGCATAGGCGATTTCGTTTCCGTCTGCATCGCAAACGCATATTTTAATATGCGTAAGCAAATAAAAGTCGTTAAGTATTTTTTGAAGTTTTTCTTTATTTTTTACTGTTTGTTGTAAAATTGTGTACGATTTTATCATATTTATTAACCGTATTTTACTATATTACAATAAAAAAATCAAGTAAAATTATAATATGAAAATATTATGCGCTATAAAAAACGCTTTTAACGCATATAAAAAAGCGTTTGATATAACTAAGCCCACCGAAGAACTTTTTAAGGCGTTTACTAATTCGCTAGATAACGAACTTAAATCGTACGAAATAGTTTACGACTATATTTGTGGGAAAGATACCGTTAACGTAGACGGGCACACAAACGGCTATTACCTTAAAAAGGGTGACGCTATTATTATGGATATAAGCGTTTGCCACGAAGGAAAATGGAACGACGTTACAAGAACGTATTTCGTTGGCGAGCCAACTGCCGAGCAAAAAAACGCTTACGAACTTATAAAAAACTCGCTTAAAGCGGGCGAAAGCGTTTTAAAACACGGGGCACTCGCTTGCGATATATATAACGCTGTAAACGGAGTGTTTAAAGAGAAGGGTAAAACGCTTATTCACCACGCAGGGCACGTTATAGCAAAAGAAGTTATAACTCAGCCACAATTCCTTAAAGAAAATACGGGCAACGTTTCAAACGGCGATATAGTTGCCATTGAAAGCGGGCTATATAGCGGGTTTGGAATAAGGCTTGAAAACAATTATTTAATAACTGAAAACGGCGCTCAAAATCTATTTGAGCATTTAATGCCACTTAATATTGAGGATTACGTATTATGAAAAAACAAATTAAAGGACCTTACGCAGTACTTATGACGCCTTTTGCAGGCGACGTAGTTGACAAAAAAAGTTTCATTAAGCAAATTGAAAGAATAAACGGCACGGGTGTGTCGGGCTACGTTGTAAACGGAAGTACGGCAGAGTTTATTCAACTTACCATTGACGAGCAAATTGAGCTTATAGACCTTGTTGCTATGTATAAAGACGAAGATATGGGTCTTATAGTTAGCGCTTGCACGGGTAACTACGTTGACACAATTACGCTTGCCGAACACGCTAAAATCGTTGGAGCAGACGCAATACTTGTTTGCCCGCCGTATTACTTTAAATATTCGGCAAAAGAACGTGAAGAATATTTCTTTAAAGTTGCCGACCTTTCGCCTGTTCCCGTAATTTTGTATAACGTGCCTTTCTTTACGCAAGAACTTGAAGTTGACGTTATTTACAACCTTTTTAAGCACCACAATATTATAGGCATTAAAGACAGTAGCGCAAATATGAAGCGCATTATGCACTTAATATCAAAGTCGAAAGGCGATGAAGTTTCTATCCTTACGGGTACCGATGATATTTTAACTGCCGCTCTCTTTGCAGGTTGTTCGGGTAGTTTTACGGCGTTTGCCGCAATTTTCCCAGAAAAAGTTGCTACGCTTTACAAAGAGTTTAACGCCGGCAATTACGACAAGGCAAAACAAATACAAGAAGAGTTTATGTCGTTACTTCGCGAGGCAGATAGCGAAACTTTCCCCGTTGGGTACAAGCACCTTTTAGAAAGGGCGAGTGGAATACCCTTTGGCAATAAGGAGATTTAGTATGAAGGCTGCCGTTTGGACGGGCGTTGATAAAATTGAAATTAAAGATATTCCCATGCCAACACTTAACGAAGGCGAAGCGCTTATAAAGGTAAGGGTGGCGGGTGTTTGCGTTACCGATTATCACGTTATATCAGGAAAACTTAAAATAGGCGTTCCACCTAACGTGCAAGGGCACGAGATTTGTGGGGAAATTGTAAAAATTAACGGAGAAAGTTCGTTAAAAATAGGCGAGCGTTGCGTTATTGCAACTTCGCTTGGTTGTGGCGAGTGCGAATATTGCAAGCAAGGCAAGCAGTATATTTGCAACCAAAGTAGCGAAATAGGCTACTCCCCGCACAACGGTGGGTATGAAGAATACTTAAAAGTTCCCATACAAGCGATAGTTCCTATACCAGATAGCGTTAGTGATTTATCGGCTTCGGTACTTGAAAGTTGGGTTTGCCCAACCGAATCGCTTATGAACGTTGGCGTTAAAAAGGGTAGCACCGTTTTGGTAACGGGTAACGGCCCTGCGGCGCTTGCGTACATAACTATTGCGAAATATATGGGCGCAGAAAAGGTAATATCGGTTATAAGAAGTGAAGATAAAGAACATTTAGTTAAAGACTTTGGCGCAACCCACGTTATAAACACTAAAAAGTGCTATGCAGAACAAGTTTTAAACGAAATAACTTTAGGCGACAAGTGTGAACTCGTTATCGAAGCAACGGGAGCACCGAGCGTTATTGAAAACTGTTTTAATTACGTTAAAAAAGGTGGCAAAGTTATTCTTTACGGTATACCTGGTGACGACGTAAGGGTAAACCTTCCCGTTAAAAAAATTATTTGTGAAGAAATTAGTATTCACGGCGCAGTTGGCAACACAAAGGCGTGGAAACCACTTGTTGACCTTATTGATAAAGGCGCAATTAACCTTGACAAAATGGTTACGCACAAGTTTAAACTTGACGATATTGACAAGGCTTTCGACCTTTACAGAAACCACGATAGAGAAATTATTAAAGCAGTAATTGAGTTTTAAGGAGGAGTTATGAAAATTACAGACGTTGAAGTTGTTGTAGTTAGACAAGACGAAGTTAAAATGATAGGCGACGGTAGCCAAGATACCGCCGTTATTTTAGTTCACACCGATGAAGGTATAACGGGTATAGGCGAAGTTGATAGCGCACCCGAAGTAGTCAAAATGATTGTTGACGCTCCCGCATCGCACGACCAGTGCCGTGGTCTTAAACAATTACTCGTTGGCGAAGACCCAACGAGAGTTGAATATTTATGGTACAAAATGTACTATTACAGTTACTATTACGGTCGCCGTAGCGTAGTTATTCACGCTATGAGTGGTATTGACATTGCGCTTTGGGATATTACGGGTAAAAAACTCGGCGTTTCAGTTTCAAGGCTTATAGGCGGTAGGTTTAGAGAAACTATTCCCGCTTACTGCTCGGTTTTAATGCCCGAAACCAAAGAAGAAATCGACGCGCTCGTTGCTCACCACAAGGCAGACTGCAACTATAAAGGCTTTAAGTTTGGTTGGGGCGCATTAGGTAGAGATGAGCAAAAAGATATTAAACTCGTTGAATATTGCCGTCAAGCAGTTGGCGACGATATGCGCCTTATGATAGATATAGGTATGCGCTGGACAGATTATAAGTACGCTTTAAGAGTTTCTAAAGAGTATGAAAAGCAAAAAATCTACTGGCTTGAAGAACCTTTTGCTCCCGATAGAACGGCAGATTTCGGTAGGCTTGCCGATAATATTAACGTTTCGCTTGCATCGGGCGAAGAGTTCGGTACTATGTACGAATTTGATGAAATGTTAACGAACGGTAAAGTTGATATCGTTCAACCCGATATGAGCCGTTGCGGTGGTATTACAATGGCTAAAAAGATTGCCGATATGGCAGAACTTCGTGGCAAAAAACTTATTCCCCACGCATTTAAAACGGGCATTTTAATGGGCGCAACGCTTCAACTTATTGCGTCAATTCCCAACGCCGATATGCTTGAATATTGCGCACAAGAAACGGTACTTTCTAAAAACCTTGTTCGCCACCACTTTAAACTCGATGCTAACGGCAACGTTACTATTCCCGACGTTCCCGGTATAGGCGTTGAACTCAACGAAGAAGTACTTGACCGTTACAGAAGAAAATAATGGAATTGTTTGGTAAAATAAAAGGGTGTGAGGTTTATTCCCACACCCTTTGTAACTCTAAATTAAAAGTTAATATTTTATCTTACGGCGCAATTATTCAAAGCCTTGTTTTTAACGGGGTTGACGTTGTTTTGGGCTATAACACCCTTGACGAGTACGTTTTAGACGATATGTATTTAGGCGCAGTAATAGGTAGGGTTTCAAACGTTATAGACGGCGCAAAGTTTACCCTTAACGGAACGACCTATAACCTTGATAAAAACGACGGAGATAAATGCTCTCACGGTGGATATAACGGTTTTAACAAAAAGGTTTTTGAAGTTGAAAGTTATTCTAAAACCCATATAACGTTAAAGTGTTTTAGCGCTGACGGCGAAGGTGGCTTTCCCGCAAACGTTACGGCGTTTATAACCTATGAAATTAAAGGTGCGTCGCTTATAATAAACTATAAAGCGATAGCCGACGGCGACACTCCTTTGTCGCTAACTAATCACGCCTATTTTAACCTAAACGGCGAGGGTAAAAGTTTAGAAAAAACCTATTTAAAGGTAAATGCAAACAGTTATACCGTAACTAGCCCTAGCCTTGTTCCAACGGGCGAAATTAAAAGCGTTTTAGAAACTCCACTTGACTATTCTAGTTTTAAAAGCATTGATTGTTTAGACGTTAACTTTTGTGTTAGCGGTAACGGTTTTAGGGAAGTTGCAACTGCAAAAAGCACGCTTACAAATATTTGCGTAACGGCTTATTCAGATAAAGAAGGTTTGCAAGTTTATACTGCAAACGAATTAACGGCTAGAAAAGGGAAAACCGCCTTATACACGCCTTTTTCGGCATTTTGTTTAGAAACGCAAGGCTATCCTAACGCAGTGAACGAGCCTAACTTTAAAAGCGTAATTTTAAAGAAAAATACCGAATATAACTCTACAACCGAATACAAGTTTTCACTAATTTAAAAGGCTTTGCCAACTGGCAAAGCCTTTATATTATTTTAAAGTTGCAAGCATTACTGCTTTAATGGTGTGAAGTCTGTTTTCGGCTTCATCAAACACTATTGACTGTTTGCTTTCAAAAACTTCGTTAGTAACTTCAAGCGCGTCTAATCCAAACTTATCGTAAATTGATTTACCTATCGTTGTTTTAAGGTCGTGAAAGGCGGGTAAGCAGTGCATAAACTTGCAGTTTTCACCTGCGTTTTCCATAATTTTAGAGTTAACTTGGTAGGGAAGTAAATCTTTAATGCGTTCTTCCCAAATATAATCGGGCTCGCCCATCGAAACCCAAACGTCGGTGTAAATAACGTCGGCGTTTTTAGTTGCTTTTATAGGGTCTTCTTCTAAAGTAATTTTTGCGCCCGTTTGTTTTGCAATTTCTAAACATTTGTTATAAACTTCATCGCACGGGAAATATTTGCTTGGAGCGCAAGCGGTAAAATCAAGCCCCATTTTTGCCGAGCCTATCATAAGCGAGTTGCCCATATTATAGCGAGCGTCGCCCATATAAACGAGTTTAACGCCCTTTAAACGCCCAAAATGCTCTTTAATGGTAAGAAAGTCGGCAAGTATTTGGGTGGGGTGATATTCGTTAGTTAAACCGTTCCAAACGGGAACGCCAGCGTGCTTTGCAAGTTCTTCAACTATAGTTTGTTCAAAGCCACGGTATTCAATGCCGTCGAACATTCTGCCAAGCACCCTTGCCGTGTCGGGAATGCTTTCTTTTTTGCCTATTTGCGATGCGCTTGGGTCAAGATAAACGGGGTGCATACCAAGGTCGCTAGATGCAACTTCAAACGCGCAACGAGTGCGAGTGCTAGTTTTTTCAAAAATAAGCGCAACGTTTTTGCCCGTTAAGTGCTTGTGAGAAACGCCTTCGTGCTTTTCTTTTTTAAGTTTAGAAGATAAATCTAACAAATACTCGATTTCTTCGGGAGAGTAGTCAAGTAAAGTTAAAAAATGTTTTCCTTTTAAGTTCATATAAGTCCTACTTTAAAGCGTTTAAAATAACGCCTAATGCTTTTTTAAGAGTGCTTGTTGGAATATTAAGAGCGGGAAGTAAACGAAGTTTATCTTTCGCAATAAGTGGTAAAACGCCGTTTTCAATGCAGTAAGAAACAACTTCTTTAACGGGCTTTTTAGTTTTAATTCCAACCATAAGTCCCATACCCGAAACGCTTTCAACGCCTTCAGCGTTTTCAAGAGTTTTAAAAATAAGTTCGCTTTTAGCGTTTACTTCGCTTAAAAACTCGGGGGTTAAACGGTTTAAAATGCTAATTGCGCCCGCCGAACATACGGGGTTGCCACCAAAGGTAGAGCCGTGCGTGCCAAACGTAAACGTTTCTTCAACTTTTTCGCCAAGCATACACGCACCGATAGGAAGTCCACCACCTAAACCTTTTGCAGTGGTAACTATATCGGGTAAAATACCGTAGTTCATATAAGCGTATAAACTGCCAGTTCTGCCGTTTCCCGTTTGAACTTCGTCAACTATAAGTAAAATATCGTTTTGCTTGCAGTAACTATAAAGTTCTAAAACGTAGTTTTTATCAAGGCAAATAACACCGCCTTCGCCTTGAATAAGTTCAATCATAACTGCCGAAACAGGTTGATTTTTTGCAATTTCCTTAATAGCGTTTAAATCGTTTTTAGGAACGTGTTTAAACCCGTCGGTCAGCGGTAAAAAGTTTTTGTGAAAACTATCTTGCCCCGTTGCCGAAAGAGTGGTTATCGTTCTGCCGTGAAAACTCTGTTCAAGCGTTATAATAACGCTACCTAAAACGCCCTTATCTTCGGCGTATTTTCTTGCACATTTAATAGCGCACTCGTTGGCTTCGGCGCCAGAGTTAGCAAAAAACACCTTTTTAAGCCCCGACTTTTTAACTAGCATTTCCGCAAGCGTAGCGCAAGGGCTAGTGTAGTATAGGTTAGAAGTGTGTTGCAAGGCGTTTAGTTGACTAGTTACTGCGCTAACGTATTCTTCGTCGCACGCACCGAACGCAGTTACGCCTATTCCAGAGCCCATATCAATATATTCTTTGCCGTTTGCATCGTAAAAAAGTGAGCCTTTTCCACTAACTAAATCAACGGGAAAACGGTTGTAAGTCGATGCAATATAAGTTTTGTCTTTAAGTTGAAGTTCAGTCATTGTCTTTACCAACCATGGTACCGGCGCCTTCGTCGGTAAGTATTTCCATTAGTATTGAGTGTGGGACGCGTCCGTCCATTATAACAACGTTTTCAACGCCGTGAGTAATGGCGTCGATACAGCAGTCAACTTTAGGTATCATACCACCCGAAACGATGCCTTGTTTTTTAAGTTCTTCGGCTTCTTTTACCGTAACGTGTGGAATTAAAGTTGATGGGTCGTCTTTATCTTTTAAAATGCCAGCAATATCGGTCATCATAATAAGCCTTTCAGCATTTAAAGCGCCCGCAATACGAGCGGCAGCCGTGTCACCGTTAACGTTATATACGTTGCCTTCGCTATCGCCTGCAACGGTAGAAACAACGGGAATATAGCCCTTTTCTAAAAGGTCGGTAATTGCTTCGATATTAACTTCGGTAATATTTCCAACGTAGCCGAGTTTTTCGTTTTTCATTTCGGCTTTTAAAAGCGCACCGTCAAGGCCTGATATACCCATAGCCTTTCCACCCTTGCTTTCAAGAAGTGAAACTAGCGTTTTGTTAACTTTACCTGCAAGCACCATTTGAACAATGTCAACGGTTTCTTTGTCTGTAACTCTTAAACCGTCAATAAAGGTGGGCTTTTTGCCAAGTTTGTCCATAATAGAGTTAATTTCAGGACCGCCACCGTGAACTAAAACAACTTTAACGCCTATAAGCCATAAAAGAACAACGTCTTCCATAACTTGCATTTTAAGTGCGTCACTCGTCATGGCGTTGCCACCGTATTTAACAACAACGGTTTTGCCGTTATAACGCTTTATGTAGGGGAGTGCTTGCGTAAGCACTTCTGCACGTTGCATATTAGAAAAATGTTTATCTATCACGTTCTGTAATCTCCGTTAATTTTTACGTAATCGTAGGTAAGGTCGCAACCCCACGCCGTTGCGTTATATTCGCCGTCGTTAAGGTCAACTAAAATATCAATTTCGTTTGCTAAAAGTATTTCTTTTGCAATTTCTTCGCTAAAAGGAACGCTACTTCCGTTTTTGCAAACGTTAATCGTGCCCTTTTTCGATTTAAAAGAAACGTCTATTTTAGAAACGTCAACGTTTGCTCCGCTATAACCTATTGCGCATAAAACTCTGCCCCAGTTTGCGTCTGCGCCGAACATAGCGGCTTTAAAAAGGCTTGAACAAATAACGCTCTTTGCCGACTTTTTAGCATCTTCAAGCGTTTTTGCGCCAGTAACCACACACTCTAAAAGTTTGGTTGCGCCTTCACCGTCGCCAACTATTTGGCGTGAAAGGTAAACGTTAACGGTGTTAAGCGCCTTCATAAAGGCGTTAAAATCTTCACCGTAATCGTCAATCAAATCGTTGTCAGCCATACCGTTTGCCAAAACGGTAACCATATCGTTAGTAGAAGTGTCGCCGTCAACAGAAAGCATATTAAAGGTGTTTTGAATATCCGTTTTAAGCGCAACGTCAAGCATTTTTGGCGAAATATTAGCGTCGGTAGTAATAAACACTAGCATTGTTGCCATATTCGGGTGAATCATACCACTACCCTTTGCAATACCTGCAATAGTGCAAGTTTTATTGCCAACGGTAAACTCAACTGCCACTTCTTTTTTAACGGTGTCGGTAGTCATAATGCCTTCTGCGGCAAAATCACTTCCACTTGTTGATAAACCACTAACAAGTTCGGGAATACCTTTTTTAATAGGCTCGATATCAAGTGGTTGACCTATAACGCCCGTTGAAGCAACTAAAACGTCTGATGGGTTAAGGTTTAACTCGCTTGCCAAAAGTTTAGAAGTAGTTTCGGCAATTTCAAGCCCGTTTGCGTTGCAAGTGTTAGCGTTTCCGCTATTGCAAATAATTGCTTGAGCATAGCCGTTTTCAAGATATTTTTTATTGAGAATAAGGGGTGCGCCTTTAACAAGGTTAGTGGTGTAAACTGCCGATGCCGAGCATAACTTTTCGCTATATATTAGCGACAAATCACGCTTTAAGCGATTTTTTCTAATTCCGCAATGCACGCCGTTTGCCTTAAAACCTTTGGGTGCGCAAATGCCACCATTTACGTATTTCATAATAACTCCTATAAATTAAGTCCGTAAGTTTCGTCTAAACCGAGCGCAACGTTCATATTTTGTATTGCCGCGCCCGACGCTCCCTTTCCAAGATTATCAAACCTTGAAACAAGGAAAATATTTTCATCGTTACCAAAAACCGAAACGCTCATATCGTCACGCCCACTAAATGCGTTAGACGCAATAAAGCCGTTTTCTTCGCTTTCGCTAAAATAAACTACTTTGCCTTGGTAATAATTTTTGTAAACGCTTTTTATTTTATCTACCGTAACGCCAAGTTGTTTAGCAAATAGGGGAACGGTAACTTGCATGCCACGCGCAAAGTCGCACACAACGGGCATAAAGCAAGGTGGGTTAATAAGCCCCGATACGCTTGCCATTTCAGGAAGGTGTTTGTGATTTCCAGAAAGAGCGTATTGCCTTGGAGCGTTTAGTAAAGTAGACCTTTCCGGGTTTTCGTACTCGGCTATCATTTTTTTGCCACCGCCCGTGTAACCGGTTAGCGAGTAGCACGAAAGTTTAACGCTACTATCAAGTAAACCACAGTCGATTAAAGGCCTAACTAGCGCAATAAATCCAGATGCGTGGCAACCTGGGTTAGCAATGCGCTTTGAAGTTTTAATTTTTTCTCGCAAGCCTTTAAGTTCGGGGAATCCGTAAGTAAACTGTGGGTTTACCCTATGCGCAGTCGACGTGTCTATAACGATAGTCTTGTCGTTTTTAACAAGCGAAACCGATTCTCTGCTAGCGTCGTCTGGAAGGCATAAAAAGCAAACGTCACTTTCGTTTATAGCGTCGCTTTTAGCGCTTATATCTTTTCTTAAATGGTCGGGTAGGGTTATAAGCGAAACGTCGCTTCTACCTGAAAGCCTATCGTATATTTTAAGACCGGTAGTGCCTTGATTACCGTCTATAAAAACTTTAATCATTTAAATATTTCCTAACGTATTTAATTTGTTCAAGCACGCTCTTTGGTGAAGTTCCACCGTAAGAAATGCGCTTTTCAACGCAAGTTTTAAGCGAAATATCGTCGTATAGGTCGGTTTCGAACAAATCACTGTGCTTTTTATATTCTTCAAGCGAAAGGGTTTCAAGAACTAAACCCTTATCTAAACACTCTTTAACAATCTCGCCCGAAATCTTGTAAGCCGACCTAAACGGCAAGCCCTTTTTAACTAAATAATCGGCAAGGTCGGTTGCGTTTATAAAACCTTTTTGCGCCGCTAAGAGAGTGTTGGCGGGTAAAACAGCCATAGTTTCTATCATAGGTGCAAACACTTCAAGGCAAGCCTTTACCGTGTCGCACGCATCAAATAACGCTTCTTTATCTTCTTGCATATCTTTATTATACGCAAGGGGAATACCTTTAAGCGTGGTAAGTAGCGCCATAAGGTCGCCGTAAACTCTACCCGTTTTACCACGAACGAGTTCTGCCATATCGGGGTTTCTTTTTTGTGGCATTATCGACGAGCCCGTTGTAAACGAAGAAGAAAGTTCAATAAACTTAAACTCCCAACTAGACCAAAGAATAATCTCTTCAGAAAGCCTTGATAAATGCATCATTAAAATGCTACAAGCCGAAATAAACTCTATTGCAAAGTCCCTATCCGAAACGCCGTCAAGGCTATTTTTGCAAACTTCTTTAAAACCGAGTTTTTCGGCTTCAAAAAACCTGTCGGTATCGTAGGTAGTGCCTGCTAACGCGCAACTGCCTATAGGGCTAACGCTTGCCGAGTTAATAACTGCGCTAAACCTTTCTAGGTCGCGAATAAGCATAAACGCATACGCCATAAGGTGATGCCCCATAGTTATGGGTTGGGCGCGTTGAAGGTGAGTGTAGCCGGGCATTATAACGTCGTAGTTTTTCTCGGCTTGATTTGTTAAAGCCGTAATTAAACTCTTTATTAAAGTTATAACGCTTAACGCTTCGTCTTTAACGAACATTCTAAAATCAAGGGCAACTTGGTCGTTCCTACTGCGAGCAGTGTGAAGTTTTTTGCCAACTTCACCAAGCCTTTTAGTTAAAACTTCTTCAACGAACATATGAATATCTTCGGCATTTTCGTCAATTTTAAGCGCGCCAGATAAAAGGTCTTCAAGTATTGAAGTAAGCCCTTCAACGAGTTTTTGCTCTTCTTCTTTTGATATTACGTTTTTATAGCCAAGCATCATTGCGTGCGCAATACTACCTTCAATATCTTGCTTGAACATTTTACTGTCAAACGATATAGAACTATTAAAATCGTCGGCTATTTTATGGGTAACACCGTCGGTTACACCCGTCCACATCTTTGCCATAATATTTCCTTAAACAGTTAATCCTGCAAAGCGTGTTTGCAGGATATAATTTTTATTATTTTTTCTTATTGTTAACGGTTGCTTGAACTTTAATGGGAAGGCCGAAAAGTTCAATAAATCCACCTGCGTCGGCTTGGTTGTAATCGCTTTCGCCAAAGGTAGCAATTTCTTCACTGTAAAGCGAGTTTTCACTCCATACGCCGGCGTTAATCATATTGCCTTTGTAAAGTTTAAGCCTTACTTTACCCGTAACGGTTTCTTGAGTTTTGTCAACAAAAGCAGAAAGCGCTTCGCGTAAAGGGGTAAACCATTGACCGTTATATACGAGTTCACCAAAGGTAATAGCAAGTTTTTGCTTTTCGTGCATGGTGTACTTGTCAAGGCAAAGCGTTTCAAGAACAGAGTGCGCTTTGTATAAGATTGCGCCACCTGGGGTTTCGTAAACGCCACGGCATTTCATACCAACTAAACGGTTTTCAACTATGTCTAAAATACCTATGCCGTTTTTGCCACCGAGTTCGTTGAGTTTTAAAATAACGTTTTTAGCGCTCATCTTAACGCCGTCAAGCGCAACGGGAATACCCTTTTCAAAATCAATTTCAACGTAGGTGGGAACGTCTGGTGCGTTGATAGGCGAAACGCCCATTTCTAAAAAGCCTTTCTTTTCGTAAGTGGGTTCGTTACCCGTATCTTCAAGGTCTAAACCTTCGTGCGATAAGTGCCAAAGGTTTTTGTCTTTTGAATAGTTGGTTTCACGGTTAATTTTAAGGGGAACGTTGTGCGCTTCAGCGTAATCAATTTCTTCTTCACGCGATTTTATAGACCATTCTCTCCAAGGAGCAATAATGGGCATATCGGGCGCAAAAGCCTTAATTGCAAGTTCAAAACGAACTTGGTCGTTACCTTTACCCGTGCAACCGTGAGCAATAGCGTCTGCATTTTCTTTAAGTGCAACTTCAACGAGCGCCTTTGCTATGCAGGGGCGAGCGTGGCTAGTACCTAAAAGATATTCTTCGTAAGTAGCGCCTGCTTTCATAGTGGGAATAATATAATTATCAACGTAATCGTCGGTAAGGTCTAAGCAGTAAAGTTTTGAAGCACCCGTTTTAAGAGCCTTTTCTTCTAAGCCTTCAAGTTCGTCTGCTTGGCCAACGTTACCGGCAACTGCAATTACTTCACAGTTGTTGTAGTTTTCTTTAAGCCAAGGAATTATAATAGACGTGTCAAGACCGCCCGAGTATGCAAGAACAACTTTTTTAATTTGTGATTTATCCATAATCGTCTCCGTAATATATAAAAAATAAATAATATTGATATTATATATATAAAGGAAAAGATTGTCAAATGTTTTTATGCATATTTTTAAAAAAATAAAAAATATTTTTGAATAATATTAAGCAAAAAATGCATAAAATACATAAAAGTATTAAATTATGCAAAAATTATGCAAAACGTATTTTAAAAAACTGCTTGCAAAAAAAACGGGGTTGTGATAGAATACCTAAAAAGGAGAAATTATGAACGTAGAATATAAAGTTTCGGGTAGTTTATACCCTAAGTTTTTTGAAAGTGTAAAGTCAAAACTAGTAACTATTGCTTGCGATAAAAACACGAAACCTTTTGCAGACGATATTGAAAACGCCTTAATTAAAAACGGGGCAGACGTTAAAGTTTGCTATTTTGACGACGAAGACCTTATTCCCACCGAAGAAAAGTGCACGGAACTTAAGTGCCTTGCAAATAAAACCGATTATATCTTGGCAGTTGGTAGCGGTTCGCTTAACGATATGTGCAAATACGTTTCAACAACGCTTGATATTCCCTGTGGCGTTTTAATAACCGCCGCTAGTATGGACGGTTACGTTTCAAAAGGCTCGGCTATTATGGTAAACGGCGTTAAGGTAACTTACCCCGTTCACGTTCCAACCGATATTCTTGTCGACCTTGAAATTATAAGAAACGCCCCAAGTCTTATGACGGCGGCTGGCTTTGGCGACATTATAGGTAAATATACTTGTTTAAGCGACTGGCAACTTTCAAATATCGTAAACGGTGAAGAAATAAATAAAGAAGCGTTTGAACTTATGGAAAAGGCGCTTTCTAATTGCGTTTCGCTATTTAACGACCTTAAAGAATATAAGCCCGAAGCAGTTGCAAAACTTACCGATGCGCTTATCACCGCAGGCGTTTCAATGGCAATTTGCGGAAACTCTCGCCCTGCAAGCGGTAGCGAACACCATCAATCACACTTTTTAGAAATGGACTTTGTTAAAAGGGGTGAAAGAGTTCCGCTTCACGGCGTAAAAGTTGCAATAGGCGCGCTTATATCTATTGAACTTTATAACTATGTTATAACTTGCAATATTGAGCGTAAAGAACAAATTGCAAAAATAGTAGCCAAACTTCCACCCGTTGAAAGAGTTAAAACTATGCTTAAAGAAATGGGTTGCCCCGTAAGATTTTCTGAAGTTGGCGTAAGGCGTGAAGTTATGGAAGAAATGCTTGAAAAAGCACACACCGTTCGCGATAGATACACTATTTTAACCTTTATAAACGAAAACGGCTTAATGCCAGGAATTAAAGATTATATAATGGAAAATTACTTCTAATTTAAAAGCGTTGGCAACTTGCCAACGCTTTTAATTTGTGCAAAAAAGTATATATTTTTTGCGCCCCACTTGACTATTTAACTTTATTGTAATACAATAACAATAACTAAAAAATAAGGGGTAAAACCAAATATGAAAACAATTAAATACGCCATAATCGGCGTTGGTAACCGTGGCAAACAACTTATGGACACTATGATGACCATTGAAGGCATCGAATGCGTTGCCGTATGCGATATGCGTTTAGATTTTGCAGAGCACGCATCTGAGTTATACGTTAAAAAAGGTTTTAACAAGCCTGCAATTTACACCGACTATAAAAAGTGTATTGACGAAAATAAGTTAGATGCAGTTATCGTTTCAACCGCTTGGGAAGCGCACACTAAAGTTTCGCTTTACGCTATTGAAAGAAAAATACCCGTTGGTTGCGAAGTTGGCGGTGCGTATAGCATAAATCAACTTTGGGAACTTGTTAACGCTCAAGAAAAATACGAAACTCCCGTTATGCTACTTGAAAACTGCTGCTATGGTAGGCTTGAACTTATGGCGCTCAATATGAAACGCCTTGGCGTGTTTGGCGAAATAGTTCAATGTGAAGGCGCATACTGTCACGACCTTCGCTACGAAGTTGTTCTTCACGGCACGGCTAAAAACTTAACTCACTACCGTTTAGAAGAGTATAAACATCGCAACACCGAAAACTACCCAACCCACGAAATCGGCCCTATAGCCAAACTTTTAGATATAAACTGTGGTAATAAGTTTACCTATCTTCACTCGTTTGCAACCAAGTCGGTTGGTATGGAAAGTTATATTAAAGACAAGGGCTATAAGCACTTTACAAGCAAAGAGTTTACCGAAGAAGAGAGAGATGCTAACGCCGAATCGCTTGCAGGCACCAAGTTTTTGCAAGGCGATATTATAACCACCGTTATAGGTTGCCAAAACGGTGAAAATATTATTATTCACCTTGATACTTGTCTTCCTAGAAACTATTCAAGAAGGTTTGCCGTTCACGGAACGAAAGCGTTTTTAAACGAAGAAAACAATTCGTTATTCCTTGATAATACCTACACGCCTTATGAAGAAGTTCACTGGGACAAAAACTTTAACAACGTTGAAAAGTATCAAAAAGATTACGACCACAGAATATGGGCTAACTACAATCCCGACGAAAACGACGGGCACGGTGGTATGGACTATCTAGTTTTATCGGCGTTCTTTGATGCGCTTAAAGAAAATAAGCCTATGCCTATCGACATTTACGATATGGCAACTTGGATGGCTATTGCGCCCCTTGCAGAAGAATCAATTGCAACGGGTAGCACCGTTTATTTCCCAGACTTTACTAACGGCAAATGGATTCGCCGTAAAAACGAATTCGAACTTTAATCAAAAAGGTAGGGCACACGCCTTACCTTTTTTAATTATTACTTAAATTACTTGTAAGAATTACTAGCAATTAAAAAACGCCACCTAATAGGTGACGTTTTAAAATTCATCTTTAATTCCTAAAAAATAGTCTGCCGATACGTCAAATGAAGTAGCCATACTTTTTAAAATATCATACCCTGGTTTAGCCTTGCCTTTTAACCACTCGCTAACCTGGCTTTGCTTTACTCCTATTGCTTTTGCAAAGGCAACTTGCGATAAATTGTTAATTTTTAAAAACTCTTTTAATATGTCTTTGAATTCAACGTTCATAATATTATTATATAGAATATTCTATTATTTTAGTTGACATATAGAATATTCTATACTATAATTTAAGTATTATTCACAAAAGGAGTTTTTATGAAAAGGCGTTTATTAGTAATTTTTAGTATTTTTATAATTTTCACTCAATTAAGCGGTTGTTTTTTAGGTTACGGCTCGGGTGGTGGTTTAGGAACAACCCGTAAGGCAACAAGGTCAGATTTAGTTATTAACTTTACTTTAATACCAGGTATGATTTTTAACTACGATACTTATCATATGACTTTGCAAGCGCAAGAAGAAATAACTAATCTATCTTTGGAAATTGATTTTCGCAACTCGTCGGGCAGGGTGTTAAAGACTGATGAACTTTACGTTGGAAAGGTTGTTCCCGGTAATAAATATGAATATACGTTAGACCAAAGTGGTATGCGCCCTGAAGACCTTGATACCGTTTCAAGTTTTATAGTTCGAGTAGATTCGGGCACGGTAAAATATAACTAAAAATTATAATTAAGGATAAAAATGAAAAGAATTATAGCACTATTAACGTTAATGGTTTCAATATTTACTTTAACTTCTTGTTCATTATTTGAAGATAATAGCAAGCCTAAATATAACGAAGTTCCACAAGAAAGCATAGAGTTTACGTCTATTATTCACGGTAACGTAATTCAAGACGGTAAAGTTGGAATAATGTTAACGTTTACTTCTAATTATGACGTAATTAAAATTGAAGCAGTTGGGGCGCTTGTTAACGCAAGTGGCGAAACTGTAATTGAGTTTGAAAAAGACATACATTACGGAACAGCAAGTAAAAACCCCAAAATTGTCATTAGGGTTGATGAAGCAGTTTTCCGTAGTATAAGAACTGCTAAGTTCACGTCAGTTAAAGCATACACGTTAGAAGAAATTGTTGTATAATATTAAAAAAGAGTGGCGAAAAGCCACTCTTTTTGGTTTTTTAAAATTATTTCATTGCTTTTTCGATAGAAGTTTTATTAATGTTTCCATATATCATATGGGAAAGCGTCAATTAGTCCCTGTCGAAGACCAGTAAGGTCTGGAACTTCGGGTATTTTCATGCTCAACGCTTCTTCTACCGAGTTTGCAATAGGAATATCAAATCGCCCCGTAGAATAGTAGTAATCACGAAACTTAAATGTGTCTAGCGAACTTTTAAGCATAATTGCAGGTATTCCATAAGACTCTGCTAGAATTATGCCGTGAAGAGAACTGCTAATAACAAGTTTACATTTAACAAGTTCATCAACAAAAGACTTCCAGTCATTTGTTAGTGGGCTTAAAATGCAATCCTGCCCGTCTAAAAAGATATAATTAGGAACTACTTTATAATCGTATTCCTTTTCAGTATCTTTTGGTGTGTATATTAACGGCAAAATAATGGCTGGGTCACCGTAAACTTCAGGGCAATTATAACCATTTTTAATTAACGTATCTCGCGTTTCCGGACCACGCACGGCTCTTATATCAAGTTTTCTAACAGAACGCCACCAATATTTTCGATTGCCTTTCAGTAAGCCGGTTCCCCAAACAACTGAGTTTTGATAGGTGGCGCCAATTATAGAACCAACAGCTAAAAGATTAGTTGTGCGTAATGCAGCGATGTCCTTGTTGATACCTTTTTCTTTCTTCATATATTCTACAATGATGGGGGAAAGTGAGTCGCCAATATTTTGTGTAGAATTATGCATTTTCCACCAGTGCAAATTAACTCGACCACGTTCAATGGGACATGATGTTAGATAATTATAACGATTTCTATTTAAAAATCGTACAATTATTCTCCAAAAGACTTTGAATGTCATACTATACTTCCTTTTATAGTTTTTAAATTATATCATTTATTTAAATTAGCTTTGAATATTTCATGTTTCCTTTCAAGCAGCTAAAACAAATGTTTTCTATTATTTTATCACTTTATATAAGTTAATGCAACAATATCGCTAAATTAGTAATAAAAAAGGTTTGAACGAGGGTTCAAACCTTTCTAATTTTTTTAAAATTATTTCATTGCTTTTTCAATAGCAACAGCTACTGCAACGGTTGCGCCTACCATTGGGTTGTTACCCATACCGATAAGGCCCATCATTTCAACGTGAGCAGGAACTGAAGAAGAACCTGCAAATTGAGCGTCTGAGTGCATACGACCCATAGTGTCGGTCATGCCGTAAGAAGAAGGGCCTGCCGCCATGTTGTCTGGGTGTAAGGTTCTACCCGTACCGCCACCTGATGCAACTGAGAAGTACGATTTGCCGTTTTCAACGCACCATTTTTTGTAGGTACCTGCAACGGGGTGTTGGAAACGAGTGGGGTTAGTAGAGTTACCGGTAATAGAAACTGAAACGTTTTCAAGTTTCATAATAGCAACGCCTTCGGGAACGTTATCTGCACCGTAGCATTTAACTTTTGCGCGTGGGCCGTTAGAATATGGTTTTTCATAAACCACTTTAACGGTTTCGCTATATGGGTCGAATTCGGTTTCAACGTAGGTAAAGCCGTTAATTCTTGAAATAATCATAGCAGCGTCTTTACCAAGACCATTTAAAATAACCCTTAAATCTTTAGAGCGAACGGTGTTAGCGTTAAGCGCAATTTTAATAGCGCCTTCTGCAGCGGCGAACGATTCGTGGCCTGCTAAGAAGCAGAAACAATCGGTAGCGTCGTCAAGTAACATTGCTGCAAGGTTACCGTGACCAAGACCAACTTGACGGTTATCTGCAACCGAGCCGGGAATACAGAACGATTGTAAACCTATACCTATTGCTTCAGCGGCTTTCGATGCTTTTACGCAACCTTTCTTAATAGCGATTGCAGCGCCAACGGTATAAGCCCAAACTGCGTTTTCAAAGCAGATAGGTTGAGTGCTTCTAACGATTTCGTCACAGTCAACGCCTTTAGCAAGGCAGATTTCTTTACATTCTTCAATGGAGTTAATGCCGTATTCTTTTAAAACGGCGTTGATTTTATCAATTCTTCTTGAATAGCCTTCAAATAATGCCATAGTAGTTTCTCCTTACTCTTTGCGTGGGTCAATGTACTTAAACGCGCCGTCAAATCTGCCGTAAGTACCCATTGCCTTCTTGTACGCTTCGTTGGGTTCAATACCTTTCTTAATAAAGTCGGTCATTTTGCCAAGTGAAACGAATTCGTAGCCTATAACTTGCATATCTTCGTCAAGAGCCATTCTAGTAACGTAGCCTTCTGCCATTTCAAGATATCTAGTACCTTTAGCCATAGTGCCGTACATAGTACCAACTTGCGAGCGTAAACCTTTACCAAGGTCTTCAAGACCTGCGCCTATAACAAGACCGTCGTCACTGTAAGCAGATTGAGTTCTGCCGTAAACGATTTGTAAGAAAAGTTCTCTCATAGCAGTGTTAATCGCATCGCAAACAAGGTCGGTGTTAAGTGCTTCTAAAATAGTCTTACCAGGTAAGATTTCAGAAGCCATAGCAGCCGAGTGAGTCATACCCGAGCAACCTATGGTTTCAACGAGCGCTTCTTGAATAACGCCGTCTTTTACGTTGAGCGAAAGTTTGCACGCACCTTGTTGGGGAGCGCACCAGCCGATGCCGTGAGTGAAACCCGAAACGTCTTTAATTTCTTTAGCCTGAATCCATTTACCTTCTTCGGGAATGGGAGCAGGACCGTGTTTAGGGCCTTTGTTAACGCAAAGCATCTGTTCTACTTCGTGTGAATATTGCATTAATTGTTCCTCCAAAAGTTATTTCTTCAAAAATTATAATAAGTATAGCACCATAAAAGATTTTTTGCAATTATTTTTAAATAATTTTAAAACTTAATTAGCCTTTTTTTAACTTGACAATAAAAATTAGTAATGTTATAATCGTTTTACTAAACGCAGTGAGAAAGAGAAGTAACTTTCGGTTTTTAGGCTAAGAGAGCGCTTGGTTGGTGTAAAAGCGTGCAAAAACCCCTAGTGAATACACTTTTTAGCGGTGCCTTCGATAACGTAGGGGGCAACGGGTGTTGCCCGTTATAGCAAGCGCGCTAATTTTCTAGCGCCGTAAGGGTTAAGTGGTAACGCTTAACTGAACTGAGGTGGTAACGCAAGTCAAATTGCCCTCTGTAACGCTTTTTGCGTTACGGAGTTTTTTATTTATTACGGCTTTGCCGTAAAAGGAGAGTTTATGAACATTTACGAAGAACTTATTGAGCGTGGACTTATTGCTCAAGTAACCGACGAAAGCGAAATTAAAGACCTTATAAATAACGGTAAGGCAACCTTTTATATAGGTTTCGACCCCACTGCAGACAGTTTGCACGTTGGGCATTTTATGGCGCTTTGCTTAATGAAAAGGCTTCAACTTGCAGGCAATCGCCCCGTAGTTTTAATAGGTGGCGGTACTGCTATGATAGGCGACCCGTCTGGTAGAACTGATATGCGTTCTATGATGACCAAAGAAACCATTAACCACAACGTAGAGTGCTTTAAAAAGCAAATGTCAAAGTTTATTCGCTTTGAAGGCGAAAACTCTGCAATAGTCGTTAATAATGCAGACTGGCTATTAGACCTTAACTACGTTGAAGTTCTTCGCGAAGTGGGCGCTTGTTTCTCGGTAAACAATATGCTCCGTGCAGAGTGCTATAAACAACGTATGGAAAAAGGTTTATCGTTTTTAGAGTTCAACTATATGATAATGCAGTCTTACGACTTTTACTATTTATTCCAAAAATACGGTTGCAATATGCAGTTCGGTGGCGACGACCAGTGGTCTAATATGCTTGGTGGAACTGAACTTATTCGCAAAAAACTCGGTAAAGACGCTTACGCTATGACTATTACCCTTTTAATGAATAGCGAAGGCAAGAAAATGGGTAAAACTGCAAAGGGCGCAGTTTGGCTTGACCCCAACAAAACTCCCCCGTTCGAGTTCTATCAATACTGGCGCAACGTTTCCGACCAAGACGTTATTAAGTGCATTAAAATGCTTACTTTCCTTCCCGTTGAAGAAATTAAGAAAATGGAAACATGGCAAGGCGCAGAACTCAACCGTGCAAAAGAAATACTTGCTTTTGAACTTACCAAACTCGTTCACGGCGAAGAAGAAGCGCTTCTTGCCGAAAAGCAAACCAAAGCGGCGTTCGGTGGTGGCGACGAAAGCGATATGCCCGTTAAGGAAATTGACGGCTCGGTCGATAACGTTTTAGACGTTATGGTGCTTACGGGTCTTACTAAATCGAAGGGCGAAGCAAGGCGCTTAATTGAAGGTGGCGGTGTTTCTATTAACGATAAAAAACTTACTGCTAGCGATTTTGCGCTTTCTAATGAAGTTAAATCGGCAGGCGAGTTTATTTTACACAAAGGCAAAAAAGTTCACTATAAAATAATTTTAAAATGAAAGACTTTTTAACCGTTTCAAAAAACGTTCAAAACGAAATTATAATTGAAAAGTCACGCTTTATAACAACTATAAATAGGGTAGACGGCGAAGATAGCGCAAAAAAGTTTGTTCAAAGTATAAAATCTACTTACCCCGACGCAACGCACAACTGTTACGCTTATATTGCCGATAACGGTGGTTTTTACGTTAAGTTTAGTGACGACGGCGAGCCACAAGGCACGGCGGGGCTACCTATGCTTGAAACGCTTAAAGCAAAAGGGCTAAAACAAGTTGCAGTAGTTGTAACAAGGTATTTTGGTGGTGTTAAACTCGGCACGGGCGGGCTTGCAAGAGCGTATGCCGACTGTGTTAAGAAAGCAGTTGAAAAAGCAGGCGTAAAGAGCGCTCTTTGGTCAAGTTTTTTAAAAACCGAAATAGCATACACGTTGCACCCTAAACTTATAAAAATTATTGAAGGGTTTAACGGTAAAGTTATAAGCACTAATTATCTTTCTTCAGGCGTTGAACTTTCGTTTGCAGTGCCTAGTGATGCTAGGGCGTTAGTTCAAGATAAAATTGTTGATTTTTCGCTAGGAAAGTCCACCGTTTTGTTTGAAAAAGACGGGTATTTTGAATACGATATATAATGAAAATAATAACCGATATAATTCAGCAAAAAAATAACGCAAAGCGTGTTTCTATTTATTTAAACGGCGCATATTATTGTGGGCTTGACCTTTTAACCACGGTTAAATATAGGCTAAAAGTAGGCTCGCAAATTACTGAAGAAGAACTTATAAATATTCAGTACGAAGCCGAATATCGCTCTGCGCTAGATAGCGCTTTAACGCTAGTATCTAAAGCCTATAAAACCGAAAAGCAGGTTAAAGATAAACTTTTAAAAAAGGGTTATCTTGAAGAAATAGTTTTAAAAGTTATTCAAAAACTTAAAGAATACGGCTACGTTAACGATGAAGACTACGCCAAGCGCTACGTTAACTCCGTATCGGGTAAAGGCAAAAAACTTATTAAACTTGAACTTATTAAAAAGGGCGTTACGGGCGATGCGCTAGAAAGTGCCGTATCTAGCATTGAAGGGCAGTTAGAAAGCGCAAAACAAGTTGCCGAAAAATACCTAAAAAACAAAGAAATTAACAGGCAAAACCTACTAAAATGCTATAAATACCTTTTATCAAAAGGCTTTTCTTACGACGATGCTAAATCGGTAGTTAACGCCTTTGGCGATATTGAAAATTAAAAAGAGTGGCAGTCGCCACTCTTTTTTTGCTCTTTATGGGGCTAAAAACATATTGTTAATATGTTTACAAACTTTTTTAAAAGTGATATAATACCTTTAAAATCTTGTTGCGCAACAATAGGGCACTAATATGAAAAAGAAAATTATATCAATTTTAATAGCAGTATTTGCAAGTTGCACGCTTGCGTTTTCGCTAACGGCGTGTGGTGGTAATAAAGAGTCAAAGCCATCTAAAGGGTTAGCATATAGATTAATCAACAACGATACCGAATATGCAGTTAGTGGTTTGGGTTCGTGCAAAGACGTTAATATTATCATACATACTATGTATAACGAAAAGCCTGTAACGAGTATAGATGATTCTGCGTTTAGGGGTTGCAGTAAACTTACAAGTATAGAAATACCAAACAGCGTAACAAGTATAGGTTATAGTGCGTTTAGGGGTTGCAGTAAACTTACAAGCATAGAAATACCAAATAGCGTAACAAGTATAGGTGATTATGCGTTCTATGGTTGCAGTTCACTTCAAAGCATAGAAGTGCCAAATTACGTAACGAGTATAGGTGAAAAAGCGTTTAGAGGTTGTAGTTCACTTACGAGTGTTGAAATACCAAATAGTGTAACAAGTATAGGTGAATTTGCGTTTTGTGCTTGCAGTTCACTTCAAAGCGTAACCATAGGTGATAACGTAACAAGTATAGGTTATGGTGCGTTTGTAGATTGCACTTCACTTGAAAGTATAGAAATACCAAATAGCGTAACAAGTATAGGTGAAGAAGCATTCTTTTGTTGCACTTCACTTAAAAGTATACAAGTCGGAAGTGAAAACTTAAATTATAAATCAATAGATGGTAATTTATATAGTAAAGACGGAAAAACTTTAATTCAATACGCAATAGGGAAAACTACAACGTTGTTTAATATACCGAATAACGTAACAAGTATAGGTGATTATGCGTTCTATAGTTGCTCTAAACTCACAAGCATTGTAATACCAAATAGTGTAACAAGTATAGGTGATAGAGCATTTTATAATTGTACTGCACTTAAAATCATAATTATAGGTAACAGTGTAACAAGTATAGGTGATTATGCGTTTTCTCATTGCGATTTGCTTCAAAGTATAACCATACCAAATAACGTAACAAGAGTGGGTACTTGTGCGTTCTGTAATTGCAGTTCACTTCAAAGTGTAACAATAGAAAATGGCGTAACAAGTATAGGCTCTGCTGCGTTTTCTGATTGCACTTCACTTACGAGCATTGTAATACCAAATAGTGTGACAAGTATAGGTGAATATGCGTTCAAGTCTTGCGATAAGTTAACAAGTATAACCTTTAACGATACTTCAACTTGGTATAGAACAACAGACTTTTGGGATTGGATATGTATAAAGGGTGGAACTGAAACGGATGTAACTATTCCAACGTCAAACGACGATTATTTTAACTCGACTTACTCTGGTTATTACTGGTATAAACTTTAAGCAAAAAAGCAAGGCGCTTGCCTTGCTTTTTTTATAATGGTTTTTCTATAAATGTTTTGCCGTTAAATATAACGGTGTTTTTAAAGCCTACTTCTTTAAGTAGATTTTCGGCATCTATAAAATTAGCGTTTAAATACCTTTTATCGTGGCAATCACTAGAAATTATAACTTGCTTTTTAAGATTTAATAGTTCTTTAAGTATAAACTTTTCGGGGTAGGGCGCTTGTTTAGCGTATCTTGTCATAGCGCCGGTGTTAACTTCAAAAACGTCAACTTTTTTGGCTAGTTCTCTTAAGCAGTCAATTGCGCTTTCACGATATTTTTTTGAAGTGGTATCAATAAAAGGGTGGGCGCTATTATGCTTTGTAATAATATCAAAATGCCCTATAATATCGGGTTTAACGTAGTTGCAAATTGTAGAAAACTGCTTATAATATTCGCAAGCAAAGTCAATTGAATTGCCGTTAAAATAGTTGTCAATTAGGTTTTTAACGGTGTTAAAATCTCTATCAAAACTAATATATATATCGCCCTTTTTCAAGTAGTGATTAGATGCTATTATATATTCAAAACCACTAGTTGGCTCGGTAGAATACTGGTCGAATTCAAGCCCTAAATAAATGGGAATAATTCCGTTATATTTTTGTTTTAAACGGTTAATTTCCGCCTTATAGGTTGGTATTGTTTGGGGTGTTATTTTAGCATAGTCGCTATAAAACATATAGGCGTGTTCAGAAAAACCTATGCTGTTAAAGCCAAGTTCTATTGCACGCTCTACAATGCTTTCGTAACTGTCAACCCCGTCGGCTAAATTGCCGTGAGTATGTAAGTTTTGGTTATACATTTTGCTCCTTTATATGCGCTAAATATGCACATAAGTAACGCACGTTCACTCGTTAGTTGCGTTTGGCAGGCCTTCTTTAATTGCCTGCGACACGAACGAAACGGGAACGATAGTAATTTTATCGGCGTACTTTTTAACGTTTTCGTAATTGCGCTTTGGAATTATAACTTTTTTAAAGCCAAGTTTAATGGCGTTTTGCACTCGCTTTTCAGCAAACGAAACAGCCCTAACTTCGCCCGTTAAACCCACTTCGCCAAACGCCGTGGTAGTTTTTTCTATCGGGGTGTTTTTTACTGCACTTGCAAGCGATAAGCAAACTGCAAGGTCGCTTGATGGCTCGGTAAGTTTAATTCCACCCATTGCGTTAACGTAAACGTCTTGATTAAAAAAGGGTAGGTAAGCCCTTCGTTCAAGAACGGCAAGTATTAAAACCATACGGTTATAGTCAACGCCTATGGGCATACGTCTTGGCATACCGAAAACAGTTTTAGATATAAGCGACTGAACTTCAACGGGAACGACTCTGTTTCCGCTTACCGATTGAGTTACCACGCTACCTGCTTGCGCTCCACGGTTTTCGCTCATAAACACGCCCGAAAAGTCGCTAACTTCTTTAATTCCAACGTCGGTCATTTCAAAAACGCCAACTTCTTGCGCCGAGCCAAACCTATTTTTAACTGCTCTAAGAAGTTTTAAACTGTCTTGCGGTTCGCCTTCAAAGTATAAAACCGTGTCTACGATATGCTCTAAAACTTTGGGGCCTGCAAGCCCACCGTCTTTGGTAACGTGGCCTATCACGAACACCGTTTTGTGTTTAGATTTTGCAAGGCGCATAAGCCTTGAAGCGCACTCTTTAACTTGCCCAACCGAGCCTGCCGAGCCCGAAAGCGAAGAAAGGTAAATTGCCTGAATACTGTCTATAACAATAAAGTCGTAATCTTCGGCAACCTTTTCAATATGTTCAAGCCTGCACTCGTTAAGTACCATAAGGTTTTCTGCCGTTATAGAAAGTCTTTCGCACCTTAATTTAACGTGGCTTAAACTTTCTTCTGCCGAAACGTATAAAACCCTTTGGGTTTTAGCAATTTCGCCCGAAACTTGGGTAAGAATTGTCGACTTGCCTATTCCTGGGTCACCGCCTATTAAAACTATAGAGTAGGGAACAACGCCACCGCCAAGTACGGTGTCAAGTTCTTTTATGCCCGTTGAAATACGGGCGTATTTAACGTTTTCAATGTCTTTAAGCGCAGTTGGCTTGCTTGTGGGAACGGCAATACTTCCAACCACTTCTTCGGGGGCGTCGGTTTCTTCAACTAGCGTGCCGAACTTACCACAACCGGGGCATTTTCCTAGCCATTGTGGGCTAACCGTTCCACACTCTTGGCAAACGAACTTTGATGATATTTTAGCCATTATTCCCCCTTTACAAGCACAAACGCTTGCGAAGCAATTCCTTCTTCACGCCCAACTGTGCCTATGCCTTCAAGGGTGGTAAAGGTAATTCCAACGCTTGAAACGGGTAGTGAAAGGGCGTTTGCTAAACTTTTAGTTATAACTTCACGGTAAGGCGAAAGTTTGGGTTTTTCTGCCATAACTACTGCCGAAAGATAGAGTGGTTTAAGCCCCTTTTCTTTAAGCATTTTAATAACTTTTTCAAGCAAAACCATACTGTCGGCGTCTTTATAAGCAGGGTCTTTATCGCTAAAATGATAGCCTATATCTTGAAGCGACGCAGAAGATAAAAGCGCGTCCATAACGGCGTGAGTAAGAACGTCGGCATCGCTGTGGCCAACAAGCCCTTTTTCGTGGCTAATATTAACCCCGCCAAGCACTAATTTTCTGCCGTAATCGAGTTTATGAAGGTCAAACCCCGTTCCACATCTCGTGGCGGAAGTTTGGCAAAAATCTTCGGGGTAGGTGAGTTTTTTATTGTCGCTTTCAGTAATAACTGCTTTGCACTTTCCTATAAAGGCGGTGTAAACGCCAGCGTCGTCGGTAAACCCGTCGTCTTCGCTTGCGTGTGCGTACGCGTTCTTTATATTACTAGCAATAAAGCACTGTGGGGTGAGTGCAAGCAGTTTGTCTTTGCGAGAAGAACTAAATATAGCGTCTTTCCCGTCGGTAGTCATAACGGTGTCAACGGGGCGTTTTGCAAGCACGGCAGTTCCACTTGAAAGTACAGTTTTTATGCACGCAGAAATATCTAAAACCGAAACGTCGGGCCTAGCGCCGTCGTGAATAAGCACGGCTTCGTCGCCACCAAGCGTAGAAAGCGCGTTTTTAACGGAAATAAAGCGAGTTTCGCCACCTAAAACGTATCTAATAGGCGTGTCTATACCCTTTAAAATATCTTTAATAATTACGTCTTCGCCCTCGGCGTGAATAATAATTATTTCGTCAATTTTCTTAACGCTTGCAAACTTTGAAACGGTTTCGTAAATAACGGGCACGCCGAAACGCTTTGAAAATATTTTGTTTTGCGACTGCCGTGCACGCGCGCCTTTACCTGCGCAAGCAATAATTGCAACTACTTTCATATTACTCTCCCAAAATCTCGTAAAGAGAAGAAACCTCGTCTTTTTTAACTTGTTCTTTAAGGCTTAACACTCTAATTTTAAGCGTACCGCTACCAAAGGCAACTTCAATAACGTCACCTACCGAAAGTTTATAAGACGGCTTAACTTGCTTTCCGTTAACGAAAACCCTATCGCCGTCGCACGCTTCTTTAGATAAACTTCGGCGTTTTAGAATGCGCGAAACCTTTAAATATTTGTCGATTCTCATAAAAAATCCTTAAAAAAAATTAAAAAACTTTTAAATATTTAACGCCAAACGGTTGACAACGATTTGACATTAAACTATAATAGATAAATGCTAAAATGTAATAATAGCGTCTTTTTTGCATTTTTTGCTTTTTCAAAGGCGCAAAAACGTGGGGTATAAATTACATTTATAAATAGCAGGGAAGATTTATTCCCGAAAATTACAGTTGTTATTATAACTCAACCCACGAAAATAATCAAGAAGTTTTACAATTTTTATAAAGGAGTGCACAAAATGCGTAATATGCAAACAGTCAAATGCGGCAACGTTGAAAGAAAGTCTTTCGCAAAGATTAAAGAAGTTCAACCTATTCCGTATCTCGTAGAAGCACAAAAAGATTCGTACGAGCAGTTTATTACTGAAGGAATTGGTGAAGTTTTAGAAGACTTTTCTCCTATAACCGACTTTGCCGACCACTATGAACTGTACTTTTTAGACTACAACCTTAACGGTAAACCTAAGTACAGCGAAAAAGAGTGCCGTGACAGAGACGCGACCTATGCCGTTCCCCTTGAAGTTAAGGTAAGGCTCAACAACAAGGTAACGGGCGAAATCGTCGATAGCGACGTTTTCATGGGTGACCTACCCAAAATGACCGATAGTGGTTCTTTCATCATTAACGGTGCAGAGCGCGTTGTCGTTTCACAACTCGTTCGTTCACCCGGCGTTTATAACAAGTTCGTGCAGGACAAGTCGGGTAAAAAACTCTACTTAACCACCGTAATGCCCAACCGCGGTGCTTGGCTTGAATTCGAGCAAGACTCGCAAGGCGTTTTATGGGTAAAGGTAGATAGAACCCGTAAAGTTGCTGCTACCACGCTTATCCGTGCGCTCGGCTGTGGCAGTGATTCTTCTATTAAAGAGATTTTCGGCGACGACCCGACTATTTTAGCAACTCTTGAAAAAGATACCGCTAAGAGTGAGAGCGAAGGTCTTTTCGAACTTTATAGAAGATTAAGACCAGGCGAACTTCCCACTGAAGACGCTGTTAGACAACAACTTAAAAACTACTTCTTCGACACTAGAAGATACGATTTAGCAAGAGTTGGTAGATATAAGTTCAACAAAAGGCTTTGCATTGCTAACCGTATTACCGGTCTCGTTGCTTTTGAAGACATTATCAACGAAGACGGTGAAGTTTTAGTAACCAAAGGCGATATTATTAGCGAAGACCAAGCGATTGCCGTTCAAAACAGCGGTATCGACGTTGTTAACGTTATTGCGCCCGACGGAACTAAGAGAAGGGTTATTTCTAACAGAGTAGTTAACTTCGAGGCAGTTTTAGGCGTTAAGGCAAAACCGTTCGGTCTTTTAGAAACGGTTTACTATCCTAACGTTCGTTTTGCAAGGCAAATTGCCGATATGTGTAAGACTATGGCAATCGACGACGTTGCCGAAGCAGTAAGAACTCAAATCAACGACCTTTACTACGTTGAAGACCTTACTCCCGAACGCATTGCAGAAGGCAAGCCAGAAGATAAGAAAAACGAAGAAATTAGAAAAGAAATTAGAAGAAAGTTCGTTGAAGCCTGCAAAGAGTTTTACGACATTATTGAAAGTGGAAATATTCCCGCTAAACTTTCTCCTGAACAGAAAAAGACGGTTAAGCCCCTTATTGAAAAACTTAACCACAAACATATTACCGTTGACGACATTTATGCGTCTATCTCGCTCAACTGTGACCTTAACTACGGCATCGGCTCGCTCGATAATATCGACCACTTGGGCAACCGTCGTGTAAGAAGCGTAGGCGAACTCTTACAAAATCAATTCCGTATCGGTATTGCAAGACTTGAAAGAGTTATTAAAGAACGTATGAGCACTCAAGACGCAAAGGATATAAACCCCAAAGGTCTTATCAACGTTCGCCCCGTAAGTTCGGCTATTAAAGAGTTCTTCGGTTCTTCGCAACTTTCGCAGTTCATGGACCAAACTAACCCCATTGCAGAACTTACTCACAAGAGAAAACTTTCGGCGTTAGGCCCAGGCGGTCTTAATAGAGAAAGAGCGTCGTTCGAAGTTCGTGACGTTCACTACACTCACTACGGTCGCTTATGTCCTATCGAAACGCCAGAAGGTCAAAACATAGGTCTTATCACGTCGCTTTCGTCTTACGCAAAAGTAAACGAATTCGGCTTTATTGAATCGGCGTATAGAAAAATTGACAAGGCAACCGGCGTAGTTACCGACCAGGTTGACTATCTTACTGCAGACGAAGAAGATAAATACATCGTTGCGCAAGCGAACGAGCCACTCGATGAAGAAGGCCGTTTCGTAAACGACAGGGTAGTGTGCCGTCGCCTTGAAGAAATTACCGAAATGCCCAAAGAAGAAATCGACTATATGGACGTTTCTCCAAAGCAACTCGTTTCGGTAGCAACTGCGCTTATTCCCTTCCTTGAAAACAGCGATACCAACCGTGCGCTTATGGGTTCGAACATGCAACGTCAAGCAGTTCCCCTTATTAAGCCTGAAAACGCAATAGTTGCAACTGGTATCGAAGGTAAAATCGCATACGACTCGGGCGTTATGGTAATTGCTAAAGAAGCAGGTACCGTAAAAGCCGTTTCTGCAAAAGAAATCGTCGTAGTGGAAGACGGTGGAAACGAAAGAGTTTACACCCTTAAAAAGTTCGAGCGTTCTAACCAAGGCACCTGCCTTAACCAAAAGCCCATCGTTTCGGTTGGCGATAAAGTTGAAAAAGGCGCAATCTTGGCAGACGGTCCCGCAACTGCAAACGGCGAACTTGCGCTTGGTAGAAATATTCTCATCGGCTATATGACGTGGGAAGGCTACAACTACGAAGACGCTATACTTTTATCAGAAAAACTCGTTCAAAACGACGTGTTCACTTCAATCCACATTGAAGAATACGAAGTTGAAGCACGCATTATTAAACAACTCGGCCCCGAAGAAATTACTAGAGATATTCCCAACCTTGGTGAAGAAGCGCTTAAAGACCTTGACCAAGACGGTATAGTAAGAATAGGCGCCGAAGTAACGAGCGGTGATATATTAGTTGGTAAAGTTTCGCCAAAGAGCGAAGTTGAACTTTCGCCCGAAGAAAGACTTTTAAGAGCAATTTTCGGCGACAAGGCAAGAGACGTAAAAGACACGTCGCTTAAAGTTCCTCACGGCGAAGGCGGTATAGTAGTTGACGTTAAAATCTTTACAAGAGAGAACAAAGACGAACTCGACCCGGGCGTAACTAAACTCGTTAGAGTTTACATCGCTCAAAAGAGAAAGATTTCAGTAGGCGACAAGATGGCCGGTCGTTACGGTAACAAGGGCGTTATTTCAAGAATACTTCCTGAAAGCGATATGCCTTTCCTTGCCGACGGTACTCCACTTCAAATCGTTCTTAACCCACTCGGCGTTCCCTCTCGTATGAACATCGGTCAAGTACTTGAAGTTCACCTTGGTCTTGTATGCAAGCAACTCGGTTGGAAGGTTATGACTCCCGTATTCGACGGTGCTAGCGAAAAAGACATTAGAGAACTTTTACAAGAAAACAATATCGTTAACCCCGAAGGGGAAGTTGACGGTAAAATACAACTTTACGACGGACGTACGGGCGAGCCTTTTGAAAACAGGGTAACGGTTGGTTCAATGTATATGATTAAACTTCACCACCTTGTTGACGATAAGATTCACGCGCGTTCAACCGGTCCTTATTCACTCGTAACTCAACAACCCCTTGGCGGTAAGGCGCAGTTTGGTGGACAAAGATTTGGTGAAATGGAAGTTTGGGCACTCGAAGCGTACGGCGCGGCGCATATCTTACAAGAAATGCTTACCGTTAAGTCAGACGACGTTGTGGGCAGACTTAAAACTTACGATTCAATCGTTAACGGCGAACATATCAGCGAACCGGGTATTCCCGAATCGTTTAAAGTTCTTCTTAAAGAACTTCAAGCGTGCGCTTTAGATATTAAAGTTCTCACCGAAAACAACGAAGAAATATCGCTTCGTGACCTTACCGAAGAAAACGAAGAAGTTCAACCTCTTGAAGGTGCTGATAAAGCGCAACAAGAAGAAGTTGAAATCGACTTCGATAAGACGTTTGGCGACGACGATATGGTTGACGACGACATCTTTAGTGACGACGATAACTTCGGTCTTGACGACGACTTCTCGTTCAGTTCTAAAGAAGCAGTCGACGATTTTGAATCTTTTGACGACTTCGGTTTTGACGAAGAATAATAGGAGGTGTAAATATGTTTGAACTTAACAATTTTGATGCTATACAAATAGGCGTTGCATCTCCCGAAAAAATAAGACAATGGTCTTACGGTGAAGTAACCAAAGCCGAAACTATTAACTACAGAAACCAAAAACCCGAAAAAGACGGGCTTTACTGCGAAAGAATATTTGGACCTACCAAAGATTACGAATGTCACTGTGGTAAATACAAAAGGGTTAGATACGCAGGTATGGTGTGCGACAAATGTGGCGTTGAAGTAACGAAGTCTAAAGTACGTCGTGAAAGAATGGGTCACATCGAACTTGCCGCACCCGTATCTCACATTTGGTATTTTAAAGGCGTTCCTTCTAAAATAGGTCTTATTTTAGACGTTCCGCCAAAGTCGCTTGAACAAGTTTTATACTTCGTATATTATATCGTTTTAGACCCAGGTACTACCGACCTTCAATACAAACAAGTAATAAGCGATAAAACGTATAACGAATACCTTGAAAAATACGGTGAGAACTCGTTTAAAGCAGGTATGGGCGCAGAAGCCGTTAAAGAACTTTTAATGGCTATCGACCTTGAAAAAGAAGCGGCAGAACTTAAACAAATTATTAACGAAAATCAATCGAGCCAGAAAAAGGTTAAGGCTATCAAACGCCTTGAAGTAATTGAAGCGTTTAGAACGGGTGGCGCTCGTCCCGAATGGATGATACTCGACGTTATTCCCGTTATGCCCCCCGATTTAAGACCTATGGTTCAACTTGACGGCGGTAGGTTTGCTACTAGCGACTTAAACGACCTTTACAGGCGCGTTATCAATAGAAATAACCGTCTTAAACGCCATATGGAAATCGGCTCGCCCGAAATCATTATAAGAAACGAAAAGAGAATGCTTCAAGAAGCGGTTGACGCACTTATCGATAACGGTAAACGCGGTAAAGCAGTTACCGGCGTTGGCGGTCGCGACCTTAAATCACTCTCTGCGTTCCTTCGTGGTAAACAAGGCCGTTTCCGTATGAACCTTTAGGTAAGCGCGTTGACTATTCTGGCCGTTCGGTTATCGTAGTAGGTCCCGAACTTAAAATATATCAATGCGGTCTTCCCAAGGAAATGGCTATTGAACTTTTCAAGCCCTTCGTAATGAAGAAACTTGTGGAAAACAACACTTGCCACAACATTAAAAACGCTAAACGCACCGTTGAAAGAATGAAACCTTGCGTTTGGGATATTTTAGAAGAAATTATAAAAGACCACCCCGTTCTTTTAAACCGTGCTCCCACGCTTCACAGACTTTCTATTCAAGCGTTCGAGCCCGTGCTTATCGAGGGTAGGGCAATTAAACTCCACCCGCTCGTATGTGGTGCGTTCAACGCCGACTTCGACGGTGACCAAATGGCAGTTCACGTTCCCCTTTCGGTTGAAGCGCAAGCAGAAGCAAGGTTTTTAATGCTTTCTTCTAACAATATTTTAAAACTTTCAGACGGCAAGCCCGTTATGTCGCCTTCTCAAGACATGGTACTTGGTTGTTACTACCTTACCATCGTTAGAAAGGCAGAAGGTAAGTTCTACGGCGAAAACGCTCATATCGAGTTCACCGAAAGCGAAGGCAAGTTCTATAAGAACTATAAATACGATAAGAAAGAACAAAAAGTTACTTATGACGAAGAGTGCGAAGTGCTTTCTTCAATCAACGGCGCAGACGGCACTATTTTAAAGTGCGAACTTAAAGGAAAAGTTACGGGTAGCGTTTATAACGTTGAAAAGCACGTTCCTTCGTACTATACAAGCGAAGAAGAAGCAATTCTTGCTTATCAAACCAAATACCTTCACCTTCAAGACGAACTATACGTTAGAAGAACGGTTACCACTCCTAACGGAGAAACCGTTACGGGTAGGGTAAAAACTACTTGCGGTAAAATTATTTTCAACGAAAAAATCCCGCAAGACCTTGGCTTTGTTAAACGCGAAAAGGCAGAAGATTACCTTGAATACGAAGTTGGTATGCTCGTTAAGAAAGGCGAACTTAAAAAGATTGTTGAAAGATGCTTTAAGTTCAAGTCTGCTAAATGCGCTGCCGACACTCTCGACTACATTAAAGAACTTGGTTACAAGTACTCTACTATCGGCGCTATAACCACTTCTATTTTCGATATGCAAGTTCCCGAAGCGAAGAAGTCTATTCTTGACAGTGCTTCGAACGAAGTATTAAAAATCGAAAAGAAGTTCAACCGTGGTTTTATTACCGATGAAGAAAGATACAATGCGGTTGTATCGGTATGGAAACAAGCAACCGAAGACGTTACCGAAGAACTTAAGAAAACGCTTGAAAAGTTCAACCCCATCTGGATGATGGCGGACTCTGGCGCGCGTGGTTCTATCGACCAAATTAAGCAACTTTCAGGTATGCGTGGTCTTATGACCAACCCCAACGGTGAAACGCTTGAAATCCCCGTTAAATCGTGCTTCCGTGAAGGTCTTACAGTTCTTGAATACTTCACGTCGTCACACGGTGGTAGAAAGGGTCTTGCCGATACCGCACTTAAAACGGCTGACTCGGGTTACTTAACTCGTCGTTTAGTTGACGTATCGCACTCTGTTATCGTTAAAGAAGAAGACTGTTTTGCTTCGCTTGGCGAAAGTCCAAAGGGTCTTGAAGTTTCGGCAATTTACGTTGAAGGTCAAACTAAACCCGTTGAAACGCTTGCAGACAGGCTTTCTGGTAGATTTAGCGTTAAAGACGTTATTAACCCTGCAACGGGCGAAGTTATCGTTCCTGCCGACACTATGATTTCTGAAGAAAAAGCAGAAGAAATCGAAAAAGCAGGCATTAAGTCGGTTGTAATTAGAACTGCATTTACTTGCCGTAGCAAAATCGGCGTTTGCGCTAAGTGTTACGGTAAAAACATGTCGAACCTTGCTCCCGTTCAAGTGGGCGAAGCAGTTGGTACTATCGCCGCTCAATCAATCGGCGAACCCGGTACACAACTTACCATGCGTACGTTCCACACAGGTGGTATAGCGTCTACGGGCGACATCACTATGGGTCTTCCCAGAATTGAAGAACTTTTCGAAGCGAGAAATCCCGCAGGTAGAGCAGTTCTTTGCGAACACCAAGGTATCGTTTCTATTGAAGAAATCGACGGTCTCCGTCACGTTAAAGTTAAAAACGCGCAAAGCGATAAGGAAAAAGACTATCCTATTCCTTATAATGCAGAACTCAAAGTTAAAGACGGCGACGAAGTTGTTCCAGGCACCGTATTAACGAGTGGTTCGGTTTACCCACAAGCAATTTTAAAAACTCGTGGTGTAAAGGGCGTTCAAGACTACATTTTAAGCGAAGTTCAAAAAGTTTACCGTTCGCAAGGCGTTGAAATTAACGATAAACACGTTGAAATTATCGTTCGTCAAATGCTTAGAAAAGTTCTCATTCAAGCAAGTGGCGACACGTCGTTCCTTCCCGGTGAATACGTTGACGAATACAGGGTTGTTGAAGAAAACAAGCGCGTAATCGAAAACGGTGGCGCTCCCGCAATGGTTGAAAGAGTGCTTCTCGGTATTACGAAAGCGTCGCTCGCTACCGAAAGTTTCTTATCGGCAGCGTCGTTCCAAGAAACCACCAGAGTGCTTACCGATGCGGCTATTAAGAATAAAATCGACAAACTCGTTGGTCTTAAAGAAAACATTATTATCGGTAAACTTATCCCTGCCGGCACGGGTGCAAAAGAGTATAAAAACCTTCTTCCCCAAACGGCAACTACGCTTCAAAATATCGGCGTAGAGGGCGAAATTGTTTGACATAATCAAGCAAAAATGTTAAAATTATAAAGTTGGGCTGTTAAATTACGCGTTTTTCGCCAAATAGGGCGCAAAAATGCGTAAAACACAGTTTTAACTACTAAATTAAACTTCTTTAAGCGGGTACGCTTTAAGATATTTTCCGAAAAAAACAAGGAGGTAAAAGTATGCCAACAATTAACCAGCTTATCAAACAAGGCAGGTCAATCGGTAAAGAAAAGAGCAAAGCTCCTATTCTTGACAGTTGCCCACAGAGAAGAGGCGTTTGCCTTACGGTAACCACCACTACTCCCAAAAAGCCTAACTCAGCACTTCGTAAAATTGCGAGAGTTCGTTTGACTAACAAGCAGGAAGGTATGGTTTATATTCCTGGCGAAGGTCACAACCTTCAAGAGCATAGTTCCGTACTTATCCGCGGTGGAAGGGTTAGAGACCTTCCCGGTGTTCGTTATCATATCATCCGTGGCACTTTAGATACTGCAGGCGTTGCAAAGCGCAAACAATCTAGAAGTAAATACGGCGCTAAGAGACCTAAATAATAACACCAAACAACATTACCTACTTGTCGGAAAGTATTTTAAGCCCGATTTTGTAGGCAGTATACAAGCATTTGCTTGTAGAAGGTTCACCGCTATTTAGCGTGTGATAGCTGTACAAGGGTATTACCCTTAAATATTTAAAGGAGGATTTATTATGCCAAGAAGAGGCAACGTTCCCAAGAGAGACGTTTTACCAGACCCTATTTACGGTAGCAAGGTTGTAACCAAACTCGTAAATCAGATTATGTTAGACGGTAAAAAGGGAATAGCACAAAGCATTGTTTACGATGCTTTTGCAAAAATGCAAGAAAAAACCGGTCAAGACGCTATGGAATGCTTTAATCAAGCAATGGCTAACGTTATGCCGGTATTAGAAGTTAAAGCAAGAAGAGTAGGTGGTTCTAACTATCAAGTTCCCATCGAAATTAGGCCTGAAAGAAGACAAACTCTTGCAATTCGCTGGATTGTTCTTAACGCAAGAAAGAGAAGTGAAAGAGAAATGTGCGACAGGCTTGCTAACGAATTACTCGACGCCATGAACAACACTGGTGGCGCAGTTAAGAAGAAAGACGATACTCACAGAATGGCAGAGGCTAACAAAGCGTTTGCACACTATCGTTGGTAGGAGTAGGTTATGGCTAGACAATACGACCTTTTACACACCAGAAACATCGGTATTATGGCGCATATCGACGCCGGTAAAACCACCACTACCGAACGTATCTTATTCTATACGGGTAAAACGCACAAACTCGGTGAAACTCACGACGGTGAAGCAACCATGGACTTCATGGAGCAAGAAAAAGAACGTGGTATTACCATTGCGTCTGCTGCAACTACCTGTTACTGGAACGGCAACAGAATAAACATTATCGACACACCAGGTCACGTTGACTTCACTATCGAAGTTGAGCGTTCGCTCCGCGTACTTGACGGCGCGGTTGCAACTTTCTGTGCAAAGGGTGGCGTTGAGCCCCAGTCTGAAACCGTATGGCGTCAGGCTGACAAATATAAAGTTCCCAGAATAGCATACGTTAATAAAATGGATATCAACGGCGCAAACTTCTTTGGCGCAGTTGAAATGATGAAAGAACGTCTTCACACCAACGCGGTTCCCATTTGCCTTCCTATAGGTAAAGAAGATACCTTCACCGGTATTATCGACCTCGTTGAAAACAACGCTATTATATATAAGGATGATACGGGTAAAGATTTTGAAATCGTTGCAGTTCCCGCAGATTATGCTGATACTGTAGAAGAACTTCGTATGCAACTTATGGAAACATGCGCAGAGCAAGAAGACGAACTCATGGAAAAATATTTCGAAACGGGCGAACTTACCGTTGAAGAAATGAAAAGGGCTTTAAGAAAAGCAACGATTAAAATGCAAATTACTCCCGTACTTTGCGGTTCGTCGTACAAAAACAGAGGTGTTCAACACCTTATCGACGCTATCGTTGACTATCTTCCTAGCCCCCTTGACGTTGAAGAAGTTAAGGGTGTTAACCCCAAAACCGAAGCAGAAGAAATTAGAAAATCAAGCGACGAAGAACCTTTCGCAGGCTTGGCGTTCAAAATCGTTGCCGACCCGTTCGTTGGTAAACTTGCTTTCTTCAGAGTATATTCGGGTACTTTAGAATCGGGCTCTTACGTATACAACAGTACGAAAGGCAAAAAGGAAAGGGTTGGTAGACTCGTGCTTATGCACGCTAACCACCGTGAAGAACTCGAAAAGATTTACTCGGGTGACATATGCGCAATCGTAGGTCTTAAAGATACTACTACGGGCGATACGCTCTGCGATGAAGCACACCCCGTTATCTTAGAAAGAATGGAGTTCCCCGAACCCGTTATTAAAGTAGCAATCGAACCCAAAACTAAACAAGGTCAAGAAAAGATGACGCTTGCGCTCATCAAACTTGCAGAAGAAGACCCCTCTTTTAAGTTCTATACCGATAAAGAAACGGGACAAACTATTATTGCAGGTATGGGCGAACTTCACCTTGAAATTATCGTTGACAGACTTTTACGCGAATTCAAAGTAGAAGCAACCGTTGGTAAGCCTCAAGTTGCATACCGCGAAACCTTCCGCCGTGAAGTTCAAGCACAAGGTCTTTACAAACGTCAATCGGGTGGTAAGGGTCAATACGGTGACTGTAAAGTTACCTTTACTCCGCTTGAACCCGGTCAAGGCTTTGAATTTGAAGATATCACCGTTGGTGGCTCAATTCCCAAAGAATATATCGAACCTATTAGAAAGGGTATTGAAGAAGCATCTAAGAACGGTACTTTAGCAGGTTACGAAGTGGTTGACTTTAAAGCAACCGTTTACGACGGTTCGTACCACGACGTTGACTCGTCTGAAATGGCGTTTAAGATTGCAGGTTCACTTGCATTTAAAGAGGCTATGAAAACGGCTAACCCCGTAATTTTAGAGCCTATCATGAAGGTAGAAATCGTAACTCCCGAAGATTACTTCGGTGACCTTATGGGTAACGTTTCTTCACGCCGTGGTACTATCCAAGGCACTGAAGATAGAAACGGCTCGAAGGTTATTGACGCGCAAATCCCATTATCGGAAATGTTTGGTTACGCAACCGACCTTCGTTCACGTACTCAAGGTCGTGGTCAATATACTATGCAATTTGACCACTACGAAGAAGTACCTAGGTCAGTAGCCGAAAAAATCATCGGTGAAAGAGCGTCGAGAAACAACGACTAATAGTAAATAGTGGTGTAAAGGCGTTAAAAAACATACTAAATATAGTATTTTTGTTTTAACGCTTGACACTTTCGACGCATTATTATATACTTTAAGTAATTTAAAATAAAAATAAAAACAAACAATTTTTTGGAGGAAACAAACAACTATGGCAAAGCAAAAATTTGACAGAAGTAAACCGCACGTAAATATCGGTACTATCGGCCACGTTGACCACGGTAAAACTACTCTTACCGCTGCTATCACGATGGTTCTTGCTGCAAAGGGTGGCGCTGAAAAAATGCGTTACGACCAAATCGACAAAGCACCCGAAGAAAAGGCAAGAGGTATTACGATTAACACCTCGCACGTTGAATACCAAACTGAAGCACGTCACTACGCTCACGTTGACTGCCCCGGCCACGCTGACTACGTTAAGAACATGATTACCGGTGCCGATCAAATGGACGGCGCAATCTTAGTAGTTGCTGCAACCGACGGTCCAATGCCTCAAACTAGAGAACACATCCTTCTTGCTCGTCAGGTAGGCGTTCCCTATATCGTAGTATTCCTTAACAAGTGCGACCAAGTAGACGACGAAGAACTTTTAGAACTCGTTGAAATGGAAGTTAGAGAAATCCTTTCTGAATATGGCTTCCCTGGCGACGATACTCCTATCATCAAAGGTTCTGCGTTCAAGGCTCTTGAAGCTGCTGCTAACGACAATGCAGACGACCCTGCTTGCAACTGCATCATGGAACTCATGGCTGCTATTGACTCATACATTCCTACTCCTGCTCGTGAAGAAGACAAACCTTTCCTTCTTCCTGTAGAAGACGTATTCACCATTTCTGGTCGTGGTACCGTTGCTACTGGTAGAGTAGAAAGAGGTATTGCAAAAGTTGGCGACCCCGTTGATATTATCGGTATTCGTCCTGAAAAGAGCACTTCGGTTATTACCGGTCTTGAAATGTTCAGAAAATCTCTTGATGAAGCATACGCTGGTGACAACGTTGGTGCACTTTTAAGAGGTATTGATAGAACTGGTATCGAAAGAGGTCAAGTAGTATGCAAACCCGGCACCGTTCAACCTCACACTGAATTCACCGGTCAAGTATACGTTCTTACCAAAGAAGAAGGTGGTAGACATACTCCTTTCTTCAACAACTACCGTCCTCAATTCTACTTCAGAACTACCGACGTTACCGGTACCATCAAACTTCCTGAAGGCGTTGAAATGGTTATGCCTGGCGACCACGTTACCATCGCTGTAACCCTTATCACTCCCGTTGCTATGGAAGAAGGTCTCCGCTTCGCTATTCGTGAAGGTGGCAGAACCGTTGGTTCGGGTGCTGTTTCTACTATCGTTAAATAATAGAAATAACTAAATTATAAAAAAGTCTAGATTTTATCTAGGCTTTTTTTATTTGCAAAAAAGTCGAAAATTGCCGAAATTACTATAAAATTAACTTAAAGTTAACTTTAAAATGTTTTAATATTAAGGTACAATAAGGAGTATTATGGCTTATTTATCAATTAACGGCAATTATTTTAAAAATATGCTTGCTGGTGGTGCTCAAGCGCTTACCGAAAACGTTAACGTTGTAAACGAATTGAACGTTTTCCCCGTTCCCGATGGCGATACGGGCTACAATATGCTTAAAACGCTTGAAGGTGGTATTAAAAAAATCGTTAACCTTCAAGACCAAACTATATCACGCGTAATTAGCGCTTTTGCAGAGGGTTCGTTACTCGGCGCAAGGGGTAACTCTGGCGTAATACTATCAATGTTCTTTAAAGGTTTAGCAAAAGGTTTAGAAGGCGTTGTAGAACTTTCTGTTAGCGACTTAAAATCGGCGCTTCAAACTGCGGTTGAATATGCTTATTCGGCTGTTGAAAAACCTGTTGAAGGTACAATTTTAACCGTTTTTAAAGACTCGGCTACTTACGCTAACGAAAACGCCCCCGAAGACGTTGGGATAGACGGTTATCTTGGTATTTTACTTGAAAGCGCAAATAAAACGCTTGCAAAAACCAAATATATGCTTCCTGCTCTTACCGAAGCCGACGTTGTAGATAGTGGCGGTGCAGGTTACGTTTATATTTTAGAAGGTTTTATAAAGGCTTTAACGGGTGAAGAAATTGCCTATACTTTAGGCGATTTACACGAAGAAACCGAAGAAATTGACCTTTCGCTTTTCACTCGTGATAGCGTTATGGAATACGGTTATTGCACCGAGTTTATTTTAAGGCTTCAAACATTAAAAACAAACGTTGATAGTTTTAACGTTCAAACGCTCATTGATTATTTTAAAGAAATAGGTGGCGACAGTATTGTTTGCGTTAAATCAGGCGATGCCGTAAAGGTGCACGTTCACACGTTTACGCCTGGGTTAGTACTTTCAAAATGCCAAGAATACGGCGAGTTTTTAACGCTTAAAATTGAAAATATGACGTTACAACACAACGAAACTAAAACTAGCGCACCCAAAAAGCGCGTTGCAGTAGTTGCAGTTGCAAACGGTAACGGCGTTAAAGACTTGTTTTTAGAGCTTGGGGCAGACGCTATTGTTGAAGGTGGTCAAACTTCAAACCCCTCTGCTAGCGACTTTATAAAGGCGTTTAATGAAGTTAACGCCGAAAACATTATAGTTCTTCCAAACAACTCAAACGTAATACTTTCAGCTTGCCAAGCAAGTAAAATGTTTGAAAGCGCAAACGTTATGGTTATACCCACTAAAACAATACAGCAAGGCTACGTTTCGCTTTCGCTTATAAACACTTCGCTTGACGATTTAAGCGCTCACGTTGAAGAGATTAAAGAATCGCTTTTAGAAGTTACTTCAATCGACGTTACTTACGCAGTTAGAAACGCAAGCATTAACGGAAAAACCATTTTAAAAGGCGATTATATGGCAATTTCTTCAAGCGATATTTTATCAACCGATAAAGATAAGGTTAAAACTGCCGTTTTGGCAATAAAAAACGCCCCCGATATCGATTTGAAAGAAATTATAACGGTATTTATCGGTAAAGACGTAACCGAAACCGAAAAAGAAAACTTCCAAGAAGAAGTTGAAAATGCGTTCCCCGACCATGAACTCGTTGTTTACGAAGGTGGTCAAGAAGTTTATAGTTTCTTAATTTGTATTGAATAGGAGATAGTTATGAAAAGATTAGTTGCTTGCACGTCAACGGGTTGCATTGAATACGCACCCGAACGCTATCGCAATTTAGGCATAGAAATTATTAGAATACATATGTTTTTTAAGGGCAAAGAGTACCTTGAGGGTTTAGATTTAGACCCCGTTGATTTTTATAAAGAACTCGAACAACTCGAAGACCCTAAAAACAATTTACCATACACGGGTATGCCCACCACCGAAGAACTTCATAATTTTTATAAAAAAGCCATTGAAAACGGCTATGAAGAAGTTATAATCGTTGCAATCAGTTCGGCGCTCGGTGGTACTTATAACCTAATTAAACTTATAGGCAAAGAATACGAAGATAAAATTAAAGTTCACGTTATAGATAGTAAAATCACTTGCTTTGGCGAGGGGCTTTTGGCTATTAAAGCGCAACAACTCGTAAACGAAGGCGTTCCCACCGAAACCATTTTAAAAGAAATTAAGTGGATGATGGCTCACCAAGAGTTTTTGGGTGTTGATGGCAAACTCGATTACCTTATTTATAACGGCAGGCTCAAAGGCGGTAAAGCGCTTATGGGTAAAATGCTTCAAATATGCCCACTTATACATTTTAGCAAAGAAGGCGAAATAGTTCCCCTTAAAAGCATAAGAACGCCTAAAAAAGCACTTATGGCAACGTGTGAAGAACTTAAAAACATTATAGGCGACCGTAACGAGAACGACTATATTTTATGGCATATCTACACGGGCACGTCGCTTCTTAACAACCTTTTAGAAATTGAAAAGAGTTACGGCATTAAAACAAACCACGAAGACGTTATTATGTCGCCCGTGTCTGGTTGTCACAACGGCCCGTGGCTTGCAGGTTACGGCTTAATGTTTATTCGCAGAAAGGACGAGCCACTTGACTAAATAAAACGTTAAAAAAATATAATAAACGGAGCAACGCTCCGTTTTTATTTTGAGTGAAAAAATACAAGTAAAAGTTAAAATAATTATAGAAAATGCGCTTAATTTTAGTTATAATAAATTAAAGGAGATATTTATGGAATTATTTACTGTAAAATCAAATAACTTTTCCTTAACGTTTAACAGTTTAGGTTATTACGTTTCGCTAACTAACGATAGTGGCGTTAACTATATAGAAAAAACGCCTATGATGGCGCTTGTTTTAAACGATAGAACTAAACTTTACCCCGTAAGCGCAACGCTAAACAATAACCTTATAACCGTTAATTTTGAATGCACTCAAATAACCGTTTCGGTAAACGGGTATAACGACTTTTTAACTTTTACTTTACAAAGTGCGTCAAATCATAATTTTTTATACGTTGATTTTGTAAATATAAAGTCTAATATAAACTACGATTTATTAGAAAAAGATTTAAACGCATACAGTTTGTGTTTAATGAGTATGACCTTAGCAACTCGCATGGCAGAGCACAGTGGTAAAAACGAAAAACTAATAGCGTCTGCCTACACGAAGATAGGTCTTTTCGGAAACGATAGAAGCCCATATAATGCAAAGTGCGCCGTTATTCTATGCAAAAATAAAAACCTTTCAACCGTTCAAAATAACGTGCTTAATTTAGTTCCAAACGGCGAACTTATTAAAAGCACGCTTGGTGGCCCTAACGCAAAAAACGCTAGGGAAAGTTGTCAAAAAACCTATACTTTACACTGGACGCCCATAACAAACGATAATTATGAAGAAACCGTTTCTTATTTTAAAGAAGCAGGGCTTGAACAAATAAACCTTCACTTTATGGAGCAGTATTCGCAAGGCACGTTTACCGTTAACCCAAAATACTATAAAGGTGGGCTTGAAGAATATAAAAACATTGTAAAAAGGCTCCATCAAGACGGGTTTGAAGTAGGGCTACATTGCTACGTTTTCTTTTTATCAAAAACCGACGCTTTCGTTACTCCCGTTCCACACGATGATATCGACGTTTTAAACGTTTTTACCCTTGATTGCGATTTATCGCTTGCTGACACCGAACTTAAAACGGTAGAGCGCCTTGACGGCGTTAGTGAAAAGACTTATTACGTCGTTAACAACTCAAACACCATAAGAATAGGCAACGAACTTATGCTTTTTAACGGCGTTGATAGTAACGGCAGGCTTTTAAACCTTGTTCGTGGCGCATACGGAACTAAAATTGAAGAGCATAAAAAGGGCGATAAAATTAGCCAGTATAAAGAGTATTTTTATCACTTTATGGCAAAGGCGGGTAGTCCGTTATTTTACCAAGTTGCTAAAAATACTGCAAAGTTTTATAACGAAGTTGGGTTTGATAGCATTTATTTCGATGCGCTCGACGGCGCTTCGTGTTTAGAAGGCGAAGATTACGTTTGGTATTACGCCGTTGATTTTATTAGAGAGTTTTGGAATAATATCGACCACGACCCAGTGTTTAACTGTTGCCACAATATGCAATACACGTCAACGTGGTTTGGGCGTTCTCGTTACGGTGCGCTTGATAGGCCGAAAGCATCTTACGCCGAGTATAAAGACGCACACCTTCTATATAACAAAAAGGTTGCAAGGCGCATGGGCGTTAACGAAGAACTCGGTTGGCTCGACCTTTACCCATACCCCGGGGAAAACGGTTTTTATTTTCAACATATTCCCGTTAGAAAAGAAGACGTTTCATACGTTTACGGTAAGGCAATGGCAACGGGCGCTTGCGTAACTTATTTAGAGTGCTTAAAAGATAAGCGCGAACTTCCTATAATAAAAGAGCACTGGAAAACTGTTAGGGAATATCAAAACTACCGAAAAACCCACAAACTTTCAAGCGACTCTATAAACTATTTTGAAAGTCAAAGGTCGTATTGCGTTATAGATAACGGCTCGCTTAAAAAGGCAAGTTACGATATATATCGCTTCGAGCACGAAGATAAAATAAATTATATAGAAAACGAGTTTTTAGCGCAAAAACCCTTTATTCGCCTTGAAAATCTTTACGTTGCAGACGATTACGAAGCAGACGGCGTAATAGTCGGCGAAAACTCCGTTTTAACAAACGGTAGCGAATATGTTTTTAGATTTAATGAGCCTGTAAACGTTGAAAGTAAGCGTGGGCTTGGCGTTTGGGTTAAAGGCGACGGGGGTGGCGGTATTTTGCGCGTTGCTCCAAGAACGTATGCGGGAAATAGCCCAAAAGCCCAAAACTACTATATTAAAAACGACTTTATAGGTTGGAAATATTTTAGAGAAGTTGAAGTTCAAACGGGCGAAAATAAAGAAGTTCCGCTTATGGAAATGGACAATTCAACTTATACTACGCTTCAAAAGTTTTATTCGTATTACTTTGGCGTTTTAGATTATAAAGAAATTGAAGCGCTCGAATATTCTTATCAAGGTAAAGGCACGGTTGAAGTAAAGCCAAGTAAGTTCGTTAAGGCGTTAGAAGTTGAAATTAAAAACCCAACCTTTACCGTGGGAAATAGCGTTATAACTGCTAATTGCACGCTAAAAGCAGGCGAAACGCTTGAAATTGAGCCTAACGGAACGGCTAGGGTAATAGATGCGAAGTTTAACGTTTTATCTCGCCCAACAATAATAGGTGAACTTCCCACCGTACAAAGTGGAAAAACAAAGTTTACCTTTAACGCGCAGTCAAATATGCAGTATAGGGCAAAAGTAACAATCGGCTTAATCGGAGAAGAACTTAATTAAAAATGCCACGGGCATAACTGCTCGTGGTTTTTTAACGCATATTTGTATTGACTAATTTGCATTTATATATTAAAATATATAAAGTAGGTGTATTATGAGAATATTAGGCATAGACCCGGGGCTTGCAACCGTTGGTTGGGGCGTTATAGATATGATAAACCAAAAACCCAAAGTGGTTTCTTACGGCGTTATATCAACCCCTAAAGACAAAAGGTTACCCGAAAGGCTTACCATTATCGAAGAAGATTTAAAGTGTATAATTGAAAAGTTTAAGCCCGATGAAATTGCGCTTGAAGAACTTTTTTTCAACACCAACATAACAACGGGTATAAACGTTGCGCAAGCAAGGGGAGTTATTCTTTTAACTGCCGTTAAAAGCGTTGAAGGAAGGCTTTACGAATATACGCCACTTCAAATAAAACAAGCCCTAACAGGTTACGGTAGGGCAGAAAAACGCCAAATACAAGAAATGACTAAAACTTTTTTAGGGCTAGCAAAAATCCCTAAGCCGGACGACGCCGCCGATGCGCTTGCAGTAGCGCTTACGCACTCGCAAACGTCTAGGTTAAGTTCACAGTTTAAAATAAGGTAATTATGATAGGTTATATAAAAGGCAATTTAATATCGCACTCAAATGGCACCGTTATACTTGAAACGGGTGGAATAGGCTATGAAGTTATTTGTTCTTCAGAAGCCTACGAATATATCGTAAACAAAGGTAGTGGCGCGCTTTACACTTACTTAAACGTTAGAGAAGACGGGTTTTATTTATACGGCTTTATATCGCTTGAAGAAAAAAGTATGTTTTTAAAACTCAAATCGGTTTCTTCAGTAGGCCCTAAAACTGCAGTTAGCATACTTTCAAGTATGCCACTTAACGACCTTGCTTTTATAATTGCATCGCAAGACGTAAAAGCCCTTTCAAAAGTAAAAGGTCTTGGCAAAAAAACTGCCGAAAGAATTATACTTGAACTTCGTGAAAATATATCTGCGCTCGACCTTCCCGAAGGTAAAAAGCCTGCAAAACAACAAGAATCAACCGTTAACGGTGACGCCGTTATTGCGCTTATGAGCCTTGGTTTTACAAGAAGTGAAAGTGAAAAGGCAGTTGCTAGTGCTATGGAAAGGGGCGCAGATACTATTGAAACTATAATTACCGTTGCCCTTCAAACCATACGTTAAGGAGTTTTATGATAGACGAGCAAATTATTGAATACGATTATGAAACGCGCGTTGTTGACGTTGAACGTCAAACGTACGACGACGTTGAAAATATACTTCGCCCAAAGTCAATGGAAGGCTACGTTGGTCAAGAAAAGGTTAAAGATAACTTAACCGTATTTATGCACGCTGCAAAACTTCGAGGCGAATCGCTTGACCACGTTTTACTTTACGGCCCCCCAGGTCTTGGTAAAACCACGCTTGCCCACATTATCGCAAGCGAAATGGGCACGCAAATTAAGGTTACGTCAGGCCCCGCCATTGAAAAGACGGGCGACCTTGCCGCAATACTTTCTAACCTTAACGACGGCGACGTTTTGTTTATTGACGAAATACACCGTTTGCGCCACAATATCGAAGAAGTTTTGTATCCCGCTATGGAAGACTTTTCTCTCGATTTAATTTTGGGCAAAGGTCCTTCTGCGCGCACCGTTCAAATACCCCTTAAAAAGTTCACGCTTATAGGCGCAACCACCAAAGCGGGTATGCTTTCTTCACCACTTCGCGATAGGTTTGGCGTTCTACTTCGTTTAGAACTTTATAAAATCGAAGAACTTCAAGAAATAGCAATGCGTTCAAGCAAAACCCTAGGCGCAGAAATTGATAAAGACGCCGCTCTTGAAATAGCAAAGCGTAGCCGTGGCACGCCAAGAATAGTTAACAGGCTTTTAAAGCGTGTAAGGGACTTTTCTTCTGTGCTCGGCCACGAAACAATTACGCTTGACGATGCTAAACTTGCCTTAAATCGTTTAGATATCGACGATTTAGGGCTTGACACAACCGATAAAAAACTCTTATCTTCTATGATAGAAAGGTTTAAAGGTGGCCCCGTTGGGCTTGAAACGCTTGCAGCCACCGTTAATGAAGACGCTAACACGCTTGAAGACGTTTACGAGCCGTATCTACTTCAACTTGGCTTTATTGCTAGAACTACAAGGGGTAGGGTATGCCTTAAAAAGGCTTACGAGCACCTTGGCTATAAAGTTCCTAAAGATTTAGCCGAACAACCAACTTTATTCGATTAAAATGCTAAAAAGGTCCGATTTTTATTACGATTTACCCGAAAACTTAATAGCGCAAACTCCCGTTTATCCCCGTGATAGTAGCAGGCTTTTAATATACGATAAAAGTACGAACGCCATAACCGACGGTGTTTTTACCGATATTTTAAACCTTTTAAAAGCAGGTGATTTGCTAGTTATAAACAACACCAAAGTGTTGCCTGCAAGAATGTTTTCTTACACACCAAACGGTGGCAAGGTTGAAATACTTTTGCTTAAACGCTTTTCGCTTACCGAGTGGGAAGTTATGGTAAAACCTGGCAAAAAAGCCAAAGAAGGCGTTACTTTAACTATAAACGAAGAACTTTCTTTAACCGTAAAATCACGCACCGAAAGTGGTGGTAGAATTGTTGATTTTAAATATAACGGCGTGTTTGAAGACGTTATATCAAGGGTTGGCGAAATGCCACTTCCCCCGTATATTAAAGAAAAACTTAAAGACCAAAGCCGTTACCAAACGGTTTACGCTAAAAACCCGGGCTCGTCCGCCGCTCCTACTGCGGGCTTGCACTTTACAACCGAACTTATACAAAAACTTAAAGATAAAGGCGTTGAGTTTGCAACCGTTGAACTTAAAGTAGGGCTTGGAACTTTCCGCCCCGTTAAAGAAGATGATTTAACTAACCACGTTATGCATACCGAGTGGTATGAAATAACCGAAGAAAACGCCGAGATTATAAACAAAGCAAAGCGTGAAGGCAGAAGGGTTATTGCAGTTGGAACAACTTCAGTTCGTACACTAGAAACCGTTGCCGATAGTAACGGTTTTGTAAAAGCGCAAAGTGGCGATACGAATATCTTTATATACCCACCTTATACTTTTAAGTGTGTTAACGGTTTAATAACCAACTTTCACTTGCCCGAAAGCACTCTAATAATGCTTGTTTCTGCTTTTCTAACCCGTGAAAAAACACTTGCTATGTATAAGCATGCAGTTGATAATAACTATCGTTTTTTTTCGTTTGGCGACGCTTGTATGATTTTATAAGCGTCGTTGGGCGTTGTTTCTGCCACGCTGTTAAGACCCCGATGACCGAGCAAGGTCAATCGTGTCCTCCCCATCGTGTCGAGCCTAGCCCAACTTGCTTCTAAAAACATACAATAGAGCACGGAATGACCAAAAAGGTTAGTTGTGCCACCGCCAAACTCACGAGCCTAGCCTAACTCGTTTCTAGAGTTAAACAATAGAGCACGGAATGACCAAAAAGGTTAGTTGTGTCACCGCCAAACTCACGAGCCTAGCCCAACTTGCTTCTAAAAACATACAATAGAGCAACCAATAAACAAAATACAATAAAATAAAAAACAATTTTTCTAATATTAAGACACACGACTACTTTCGTGAAACGGGAGATTTATGAAAAACTTTTATTACGAAACCGTTGCAACCGATAAGCACACGGGCGCAAGGGCGGGTATACTTCACACCCCCCACGGCGATATAGAAACGCCTGTTTATATGCCCGTTGGCACTCAAGCAACCGTAAAAGGCGTTTACCCAAAAGACCTTGACGATGCAGGCGCTCAAATAATACTTGCAAACACTTACCACCTTTATATGCGCCCTGGCGACCAAATTGTAAAGCAAGCGGGTGGACTTCATAAGTTTATGAATTACCACAAGCCCATTTTAACCGATAGTGGTGGCTTTCAAGTGTTTTCGCTTGCAAAACTTAACGATATTAAAGAAGACGGCGTTACCTTTCACAGTAACGTAGATGGCTCTAAACACTTTATTACCCCCGAAAAAGCCATTGAAATTGAAAACAATTTAGGCGCAGACATTATTATGGCGTTTGATGAGTGCTCGGCTTACGGCGTTGACTATAATCGTGCAAAAAAAGCCATGAATCGCACTCATAACTGGCTTGAAAGGTGTTATAATTATCATAAAGTAGAAAATCAAGCGCTTTTTCCCATAGTTCAAGGCAATATGTTTAAAGATTTAAGGCTTGAAAGTCTTAACGCAGTAAAACCCTTTGCCAAATACGGTTTAGGAATAGGTGGTTTATCGGTAGGCGAGCCTAAAAGCGTTATGTACGAAATGCTTGAAGCAATGTACCCTGAGCTTCCAACTAACGTTCCAAGGTATTTAATGGGCGTTGGCAGTCCCGACTGTTTAATCGAAGGCGTTGCTCGTGGCGTTGATATGTTCGACTGTGTTTTGGCAACTAGAATAGCAAGAAACGGAACTGCGCTTACAAGCCGTGGCAAAGTGGTTGTAAGAAACGGAAAATATAAAGACGATTTTACCCCGCTTGATAGCGAGTGCAACTGCTACTGTTGCCGTAACTACTCAAAAGCGTACCTTCGCCATATGATAAACGTTGGTGAAATGATGGGTGGTATGCTACTTAGCCTTCACAACATAACCTTCTTAACAAACCTTATGAAAGGTATGAGAACGGCAATAATAAACGGCGACTTTTTAGATTTTAGGCGTGAGTTTTATGAAAAATACGGGGAATATTGTGAAATACCCGTTAATTTAAAATAATTGCTTGCAAATAAAATAAAAAACGGGTATAATCAATTTAGCAAAAAAGGAGTATTTATATATGTTTGATTTTTTCAAAGTTTTAGCAGAAGAAGCAGGCGCTAACGGTGGTGCTACCCCTGATGGTGGTGGCAATAACACTAATTCACCCATGATGCTTATAATTTTAGGCGTAATTTTCGTTGCGTTTATTATAATGAGCGTTATTCAAAACAAAAAGCAAAAAAAGCAAATGGCTGAAGAACAAGCAAAGAAAGATAAACTTTGCGCAGGCACTACCGTTATTACAATCGGTGGCGTTATGGGTGTTGTAACCGAAGTAAATAACGACGAAAACTCGTTCGTTTTAAACACTCAAGGCACTTTAATGAAGTTTGATAAGCGTGCAATTTATCAAATGACTCTTCCCGAATCAGCAAAAGAAGAAGTAGAAGAAGTTAAAGAAACAAAATAATTAAAGAATAAACAAAAACCCCCTTGCATAGTATTGTAAGGGGTTTTTTATGTTTAAAAGTTCATCATTATTAAAAGGCGTTTTAAGTTCGCTAGCATTTTCGCTCGTTTGCGTTTTAATCTTTGCAATGCTAAGCGCAATATTTAGTTTTGGCGAAAAGGTAATACTTCCCGTTAACACAATAATTAAAATACTAGCAGTTTTCATAGGCACTGTAATTTCCGTTTCAGGCGAAAAAGGCTTGTTAAAAGGCGCGTTAACGGGCGCTTTGATAGTCGTTTTAAATTACCTGCTGTTTTCGCTTATAGGTGGAAGTTTAACCTTTACTTTAAGGTTTTTGTGGGAAATACTTTTAGGGTTGGTAATAGGCGCACTATCGGGAATAATAGCAGTAAACGTAAAAAAGAAGGCTTAAAAGCCTTCTTTTTTTAATCTACGTTAACGCCTTTGTTAAAAAGCTTGTTTGCTGTAAAGAAATAAACTACCGAATATAAAGCGTAACATACGGTTGCAACTATAACAATGGTTTTAAAGGTTTGTTGCGAAATAGTTTCGCTTAAAAGTTCGTGCGCATTACCTTGCAAAGCAAGAATAATTGCGCTAACTATAAGCATTACAATTCCCGATACTATATATATTACAAAAAACCAAATTAGCCCGAAAAGTATTCTTTTTTCGTTGTAAGAATAGCCCTTAATTATGGCAACGAACGAAAGTGTGGTGAGCGCAAGCGTTTGAAATAAAAGTAACAAAACTACCATAACGATAAACGCTTCTACCGACATATTAAACTCTAAAAGCGTTGCAGAAATTAAGGTTTTTAGCATAGTAATCGTTTCGGGGCTGTAATAAACTGTAACTAAACTTATAAAGCAAACTAGCACGCTAACTACAACTAGCGTTATTGCCGATAAGTATTTAGAAACTAAAAGTTGCGTTTTAGAAACGGGTAGGGTATGCGTTAAATAACTTTCGTCTTTATAAAAACTAGTTATTACGTTTTTTAATATATGAACGAAAGTGTTAACTATAATATTTACTGCGCCTGCAATAGTAAACCCTGCAAGAACTTGCTTGATAATAAAAATAAGTTTAACGTTTTCCCAAATGGAAACTATGCGTGTAACAAGAGCAAACGCCAAAGTTATAACGTACATATAATTAAGTATTTTGCTCATTTTTTTATAGTCGTGTTTATAAAGGTTTAAAATCATTTTAAAAGTCTCCTAAATATTTCGTCAATCGACGCGCCGTGTTCTTCACGGAGCGTTTCCGCCTCACCTTGAAGAATAATTTTCCCGTCGTTTATGAAAATAACGTCGTCTAAAATACTTTCAACGTCGCTTATAATATGCGTGGTTATAAGCATACTTGCTCCGTCGTCGAAATTAGAAAGAATAGTTTTTAAAACAACGTCGCGGGTGGCGGGGTCAACACCACCGAGTGGCTCGTCTAAAACGTAAAGTTTTGCGCTTCTACTCATAACTAACACAAGCCCAACTTTTTCCTTCATACCCTTGCTCATTTTAGCAAGGCGAGCGTTTTCGTCAAGCCCAAGTTCTTTAAGAAGTTTTCTTGCTTTATCTTTATTAAAATCGCTATAAAAAGTTTCAAAAAACTTAATAACTTCAATAACCTTACTATCGCTATCTAAATAACTTCTTTCAGGAAGATAAGAAATTAACTTTTTAGTTTCAACCGATATAGGATTTCCCATTACTAATACGCTACCACTATCTTTTGTAAGAAGGTCGTTAACAATTTTTAAAATGGTGGTTTTGCCACAGCCGTTTTTGCCTAAAAGCCCAACAATTCTGTTTGGCTTAATAGTAAAACTAATATCTTTTAAAACCTGTTTGTTTTGAAAACTTTTATTTAAATTGTTTATTTGTAAAACGTTCATAAATCACTCTCACTCTCTATAATATCAATTATTATTTGTTTAGTTATGCCAAGCGTTTGCGCCTCATTTAAAAAGTTAAGCGTTAACTTAACTATTGCTTCGTTTTTGGCGTTTTCTATCACGGTTAAATCGTTAGTTACAAACTTGCCCGAAGTGCGTTCAGTATATATAAGCCCATCGCTCTCAAGTTCTAAAAGCGCCTTTTGCACGGTGTTAGGATTAACGCAAAAACTAGCCGAAAAATCTCTTACCGAAGGAAGTTTTTGCTCTGGCAAATATTTGCCCGTTATAATAAGTTTTTTAATCTCTTCTATAATTTGCAAATAAATAGGCGTGTCGTTTTTAAAATTAAACCCCATAACTTCTCCAACTGTATTACTTGACTAACACAATAATACACAATACAAAACCATTTGTCAACTATTTTTTATAAGTTTTTTAATTTTTATTATTTAACCAAATAGTTAAATATTGCTTGACAATTAGCATATTATATGATAAAGTATTCTTAACCAAATGGTTAAATGATAGGGGTAAATTATGGCTATACAATTAACGATAAAAGCACTTTCCGACCCTATTCGCCGTAATATTTTAGAATATTTAAAACGGGGTAGGTTATCGGCTGGCGAAATTGTAGAAAAGTTTAATATTAGTGGCGCTGGAATATCTAAACACCTTGCCGTTTTAAAAGAAGCAGGGTTAATAAGAGATAGCAAGCAAGGTAAATATATATATTATGAACTTAACACTTCCGTCCTTGAAGAAGTTTTATTATGGTTAACTGCTATAAAAGGAGATAAAAATGATTAAAAAGAATATTAAGATTTTAATAATTACTTCAATTGTAATTTTGTTACCTATAATTGCTGGTGTTGTGTTATGGAATAAACTTCCTGATAAAGTTCCCATACACTGGAATATTAATAACGAAGTTGATAGATATGCAAGTAAAACTTTTTTTGTATTTTTTATGCCGTTAATATTTCTTGCTATGCATTGGTTTTGTGTGGTGGTTACTACGTTAGACCCAAAGAACCAAAATCACCAAGATAAAATGCTAGTTTTAGTGTTTTGGCTTATTCCGTTAATTAACTTGGTTCTATCAACAATAACCTATTTTACGACGCTAGGAATAGGTGTTGAGATGGGAATTATTATGCCGCTGTTTTTGGGGTTTATATTCCTTGTTTTAGGAAACTATTTGCCAAAATGCAAACAAAATTATACTATCGGTATTAAAATAGCGTATACGCTTAATAGTGAAGAAAACTGGAATAAAACCCACCGTTTTGCAGGTTGGGTGTGGACTATATGCGGTTTTATAATTATGCTAACCAGTTTTTTAAACACTTGGTGGATTTTACTTGTAGTATTACTAATTATGGCAATTGCCCCACTAATTTACTCTTTTATCCTTTACAAAAAAGGTGTTTAAAAAATACTAAAAGTAATTTTCAAGTTCGAGTAACAACACGCAATAAAAAAATGCAACGCAGTTGCTATAATGTGAGCAAAGCGAACTATAATTCGAGCGACAGTGAGTTATAATTCAAACTCGCATTGCTATTAAAACTCGCCTAACGGCTCGAATTATAAACACTTCGTGTCATTATAATCAAACTCTTGCGAGTTTGACGTAAAAAAAGAGAAGTCAATTCGACTTCTCTTTTTTTGGTGCCGGTGGTCGGACTCGAACCGACACGATATCGCTACCAACGGATTTTGAGTCCGTCACGTCTGCCAATTCCATCACACCGGCAAATAAGTGTTGCATTTTTGGCGTTTTTTGTATATACTTAATATATTAAGTAGCACGATTATAATAACACAGTATTTATAAAAATGCAAATACTTTTTTAGGTTTAAGGTGATTTTATGAGCAAACTCGTTTTAATAGACGGCAACAGTTTAATAAACCGTGCGTTTTACGCAACGCCACCACTTTCCGATAAAAACGGCACTCCCACAAACGCCGTTTACGGTTTTATAAATATGCTTATTAAAATGATAGGCGACCTTAAACCCGAATACGTTACCGTTGCGTTTGACGTTCACGCTCCAACTTTTAGGCACGGCTTATATAGCGAATATAAGGGAACTAGAAAGCCTATGCCCGAAGATTTGCGCCCACAAATACCACTTTTGAAAAAAGTTCTTTCAGTTATGGGCATAAAAATCGTTGAACTTGCAGGCTTTGAAGCCGACGACCTTATAGGAACGCTTGCAAAAAGGTGCAGTTGTTCAACCGTAATAATTACGGGCGATAAAGATAGTTTCCAACTCGTTGACGAATCAACTTCAGTTTATTTTACCAAGCGTGGAATTACCGACGTTGACGTTTTAGATTTAGCAAACTTTACCGAAAAAACGGGAATTAAACCCAACCAAGTTATTGAACTTAAAGCGCTTATGGGCGATGGTAGCGATAATATTCCCGGCATTCCAGGCGTTGGCGAAAAAACTGCGCTTAATTTAGTAACCACTTACGGCTCGCTTGAAAATCTTTACGCAAACCTTCAAGACTTTAAAGGTAAACTTTTAGAAAAAATAGTTAACGGCAAAGAGTCGGCGTTTTTATCGCGCACTTTGGCAACTATAAACACCAACGTTGATATTCCTTTCGAGTTTAGCGAAGCAACTTATAAGTTCCCCTTTTCAAGTGAAGTAAAACGCTTGTTTTCAGAATTAGAGTTTCGTGGCTTTTTAAAGCGCACCGAACTTTTTGAAGAAGGCGAAGAGCAAGCCTTAAACGAAGAAAAAACTCTTTCTAAACAAGTTATAATTGAAACTGAAAGCGACCTTAAACCCGTTTACGGCGCAAGCGAACTTTCTATAGTAATGGGCGAAAGCGTAAGCGTATATCTTCCAAGCGAAAACACCGAATACACCTTTAAAATTAAAGAAACGTTTTTTGACGACGGCTTTGATTTTAGCGACTCGGTTAAACTTTTAGCCCCTGTTTTAGAAAGTAACGAAAAAACCGTTATAGCATATTCAACTAAAAAAATAGCAGACCAACTTTTAGATTATGGCGTTAACTTTAACTCAAAGGTTGAAGACGTTGACATCTTAAAGTATTTAGTTGATTTTTCAGGCAGTGAAGAAACGCTTGAAAACGTTTTATACACCTACGGGTTAGATAAGAAAACCCCCGCTTTTTCGCAGTATTTATTGTTTTTAAAGTTAAAAGAAAGCCTTTTTAAGCAAGGACTTGATAAACTTTATTATGAAGTTGAACTTCCACTTTCTAAAATACTATTAGATATGGAAAGAACGGGTTTTAAACTCGATATTTCTGCGCTCGAATTAGTGGGCAACGAATATAAGCAAGAAATTGCAGTTTTACTAGAAAATATTTACCGTGAAGCAGGCGAGGAGTTTAACCCCAACTCGCCAAAGCAACTTCAACACGTTTTGTTTGAAAAACTCGGCTTAAAGGCGGGCAAGAAAAACAAAAACGGCAGTTATTCAACAAACGCCAACATTTTAGAAGAACTTGAAAACGAGCACCCCATAATTCCGTTAATTCTTCGTTATCGCCACCTTCAAAAACTCGTTTCAACGTATATAGACGGGTTTAAGCCACTTGTCGATAAGCAAACGGGGCTCGTTCACACTTGCTTTAACCAAACTCTAACGCAAACGGGCAGGCTTTCTTCAAAAGAGCCAAACCTTCAAAACATACCCGTGCGCGACGAAGAAGGCAATAAACTAAGAAAGTTCTTTATTCCAAGCGCCGAAAACAGAGTTTTAATAGGCGCAGACTATTCGCAAATTGAATTAAGGTTACTAGCGCATTTTTCGGGCACTAAAAAACTAGTTAAGGCGTATAACGACGGTGAAGATATTCACACCCAAACGGCAAGCCAAGTATTCGGCGTTAATAAAGAAGAAGTAACTTCGCAAATGCGCCGTAGCGCAAAAGCCGTTAACTTTGGCATTATTTACGGAATTAGCGAATACGGGCTTTCTAAAAACCTTAAAATATCGCCAAGAGAAGCAAGCGCTTACATTAAGCGTTATTTTGAAACGTACCCCGAAGTTAAAGAATATATGGATAAAAACGTTGCTTTTGCCCGTGAAAACGGCTACGTTTCCACATTATTAGGCAGAAGAAGATATATTCGTGAAATTAACTCTCCAAACTTCAACGTTCGCAGTTTTGGCGAGCGCGCCGCTATGAATATGCCACTTCAAGGCAGTAGCGCCGATATTATTAAACTTGCAATGGTTAACGTTTACAACCGTTTAAAACGCGAAAACGTAAACGCAAAACTTATACTTCAAGTTCACGACGAACTTATTTTAGACGCAAGCGAAGAACATAAAGATTTAGCAAAGCGCATTTTAGTTGAAGAAATGGAAAACGCCGTAAAATTAAGCGTTCCACTTACGGTTGACTCAAGTGAGGGAAAAACTTGGTATGACGCAAAATAGAAACCTGTTAATTGCAATAACGGGCGGTATAGGCAGTGGCAAATCAACGGTATCAAAAATACTAAAAGACCTTGGCTATACCGTATATTCGGCAGATGAAACTTACGCCGAACTTTTGGTGTGCAACGAGTTCGTTAACGATATACACCGTGCAGTCGGCGTAACGCCAAAGTGTAGTGGGCTTGATAGAAAAGCAGTATCTTCCGCCGTGTTTTCTAGCCCAGAAAAATTAAAGGCGCTTAACGAAGTAACTCACCCCAAAATTATGAAAGAACTTCTTAAAAAAAGTAGCGGAAAAGGCGTTGTTTTTAACGAAGTTCCCTTACTCTTTGAAGGTGGTTACGAAAAGTATTATAACGCCGTTATAGTTGTAGTTCGCCCTGAACAAGAGCGCATAAAAGCAGTTAGCGTAAGAAGTGGTATTACCGAAGAAGAAGTTAAAAATCGAATAAAAAATCAGTTCGATTACGAAAAATTAAATAAAGTTAAGCATACTATTATCGTAAACGATTCTAGCGTAGAGTCGCTTGCAAAAAAAGTGGAAAGCGTGCTTAATGAGATTTTGTAAAAGATTATTCGTTTTACTAATTACAATAATATTTTTGTGGTCGCTTGCGTATTATTTAATAGGTGGCTACAAAAAGCATATAAATATAGTAAAAGAGTGTTCCCAAAAATACGGCGTTTCAATTTATCTTATTCTTGCCGTAATTAAAACGGAAAGTAGTTTTAATGAAACGGCAATTTCAAATAAAGGCGCCGTAGGGCTTATGCAAATACTGCCGTCAACGTGCGAGTTTATTTGCGAAAAATACGGAATTGAAAACGAAAGCCTACTAGTTGCAAACTTTAACGTAAAAGTAGGAACTTTATATCTAAAATATCTAATAGAAAAGTTTGGAAGCGAGCGCGTTGCCGTTATTGCTTACAACGCAGGCGAAGGCAGGGTTACTTCTTGGCTTAAAAACGGGCAAATAAACGATATTCCATACGGGGAAACGAAGCGCTACGCTAAAAAAGTATTTTTACGAAAACGAGCCTATAAGGCGATTATTTTAATTTAGTAAAAAATATGTGAAAAATATATTCACAAACGCTTGCAAAGCGTTAACATATATGTTAAAATCAAATTACCAAAAATAACCTTTAACAAAGGAGAATATTATGAATTTTAATTTAAATGAAATGATTAAACCCGAAATGCTCGAAAGCATTACGGATGAAATGTTAGCAAGTATTGAAGGTTTTGTTAATGCTCCATATACTTTCCTTGCAATTATTGCAGTTGCAATCTTAGTGTTAATTCTTGCATTTAACTCTTACAAAATGTTCAAGCTTTTAATCGGTATAGCAGGTGCAGTTGGTGGTGCTTACGCCGGCTACACGTTCCTTGTACCCCTTCTTCCACTTGAAGGCGTGTTACCTGGTGTTAACCTTGGTGCTGTTATCGCTCTTGCTTGCGCTGGTATCGGTGCACTCGTTGGTTACTTCCTTTACATGGTTGGCATCTTCGCTATCGGTGGTTGGGTAGGTTGGACTATCGGTCTTTCAATTTTAGCAAGTATCGTTTCTAGTGGCTCTACTGCAGAGTTCTTCCAACAAGAATATGCCGTATACATATTCGGTGGCGTTGGCGCGCTTATACTTGCAATACTTTTCGTATCGCTCTTTAAGCACGTTATGATTATTATTCCCTCGCTCGTTCTTTGCACTAGCATTAGTTCAGTGCTTGGATTATACGTTGGTTTCGATTTCAAACAAATACCTGCAATTTTAAGCGAATTAAAATTAGGTAACCCAGTTGAAATCGACTTCACTACCACCATTATAGTAATTGGCGTATTTGCAGTTATCGGTCTTATTGTCGGTATATTTGCAATGTCGCATCAATACAAAGTTGAAAAAGAAAACGCATAAGTTTAATTTAAGCCACCCAGTAGGGTGGCTTTTTTATTGACTTTTTCGTATAATTTTCACCTAAAATAGCAAAGATATATTTAAAAAACTATTTATTTTCTTTTTGGGTTGTGGTATAATTACTACAAAGTAATTATAAAATGGGGGCGCTATAAGTGTTTAAACGTAAATTAGATAAAAAGTTTGTACTTAAAAGCGCCTATAAACCAACGGGCGACCAACCCGAGGCTATTCAAAAATTAACCGAAGGCGTTTTAGACGGGCTTAAAACCCAAGTGCTCGTTGGCGTTACGGGCTCTGGTAAAACCTTTACTATGGCTAACGTTATCGCTAACGTTCAACGCCCAACGTTGGTTATTGCTCACAACAAAACGCTTGCAGCGCAACTTTGCAACGAGTTTAGAGAGTTCTTTCCCGAAAACGCCGTTGAATACTTCGTTTCTTATTACGATTATTATCAACCCGAATCGTACCTTCCCGCAAGCGATACTTATATTGAAAAAGACCTTTCTATTAACGACGAAATAGATAAACTTCGCCATAGCGCAACTAGCGCACTCGGCGAACGTAGCGACGTTTTGGTGGTTGCTTCCGTTAGTTGTATTTACGGGCTTGGTGCGCCAGAAGAATATTATAGGCTAGCAGTTTCACTTCGTAAGGGTGAAGAGTACGACCGTGACGAACTTATGCGCAAACTCGTTTCTATTCACTACGAGCGAAAAGATATTGATTTTCAGCGTGGCTCGTTTAGAGTTAGGGGCGACGTTGTTGATATTTTCCCTGCATCTAACACCGAAACGGCTATAAGGGTAGAGTTTTTCGGCGATGAAATAGACCGTATTACCGAAATACAGTTTTTAACGGGCGAGCCTATCAGCGAATTAAAGCACGCCGTAATTTTCCCCGCTAGCCACTACGCAGTTGGCAGTGAAACGATGCAGTCTGCCCTTAAAATGATTACTTGCGATTTAGATGATGAAGTTAAAGCGCTTAACGAGCAGGGCAAAATTATAGAAGCGCAACGCTTAAAACAAAGAACTCAATACGATATTGAAATGATGAGCGAAATAGGTTATTGCAGTGGCGTTGAAAATTATAGCCGTTACTTTGACGGAAGAAGTCCCGGCGAGCCACCCTTTACCTTGCTTGATTATTTCCCTAAAAACTTCTTGCTTTTTATTGATGAAAGCCATATGACTATTCCACAGTTAAGGGCAATGTACAACGGCGATAGGTCAAGAAAACAAAACCTTGTCGATTACGGATTTAGGCTTAATTCCGCCTACGATAATAGACCCCTTCGCTTTGAAGAGTTTGAACAAAGAATAAACCAAGTTATATGCGTTTCGGCAACGCCAGGCCCTTACGAAACCGAGCGAGCCGACGAGTTTGCCGAGCAAATTATTCGCCCGACGGGGCTTGTCGACCCCATTGTTGAAGTAAGAAAAACTAAAGGTCAAATCGACGACCTTGAAAGTGAAATTATAAAGGTTATAAAATCGGGTGGGCGAGTTCTCGTTACCACTCTAACCAAAAAAACTGCCGAGAGTTTAACGGCGTTTTTAAAAGAGCGTTCTATTAAAACTAGGTATATGCACAGCGATATAGACACGCTTGAAAGAATAGACATAATAACCGAACTTCGCCGTGGTGAAATAGACGTTTTGGTGGGTATTAACCTTTTAAGAGAAGGTCTTGATATTCCCGAAGTAAAACTAGTTGCTATACTCGACGCCGATAAAGAAGGCTTTTTGCGTAGCGATACTGCGCTTATTCAAACGATAGGCAGAACTGCTAGAAACGCCGAAGGTAGAGTTATAATGTACGCCGACGTAATAACGGGCAGTATGAAGCGCGCTATTAACGAAACTGATAGGCGCCGTCAAATACAAACCGAATACAACAAAAAGCACGGTATAACCCCCAAAACCATTATAAAAGACGTTAAAAACACTATTGAAATAACCAAGAAAATAGATAAAACAAAAGATATTAAACTTCAAGATATTCCCGAAGAAATTGAAAAACTAAAAGCGCTTATGAAAATAGCGTCGCAAAGTTTAGATTTTGAAAGGTGCATTGAAATAAGAGATACTATTACCGAACTTAAAAAGAAACTTATAAAGCGATGATAGAGCGAAAAATAGTAATTAAAGGCGCAAAGCAAAACAACTTAAAAAACGTAAACGTTGAAATACCCCGTAACAAACTAGTAGTGTTTACGGGTCTTTCGGGTTCAGGCAAATCAACGCTTGCGTTCGATACCATTTTTGCAGAAGGGCAAAGAAAGTATATGGAAAGCCTTTCAAGTTACGCGCGCCAATTTTTAGGGCAAATGGAAAAGCCCGACGTCGATAGTATAGAAGGCTTGTCGCCCGCAATATCAATCGACCAAAAAACCACTTCAAACAACCCCCGTTCAACGGTTGGTACGGTAACCGAGATTTACGATTATTTAAGGCTTTTGTTTGCAAAAGTAGGCGTTCCGCACTGCCCTGAATGTGGTAAGGAAATACGCAGGCAAACGATAGACGAAATTGCCGATAGGGTTTTAGAACTTGAAGAAGGCACTAAAATTATAGTAAAAGCACCCGTAGTAAGGGGTAGAAAAGGGGAGTTTGAAAAACAACTCGAAGGCTATAAAAAGCAAGGTTACGTTCGCGTTAATATAGACGGCGAAATGCGCGACCTTCAAGAAAAAATTAAACTTGAAAAGAATATAAAACACGATATAAGCGTAGTTATTGATAGGCTTATAGTTAAAAACGGCATATCAAAACGCCTTTCCGACAGTTTAGAGAACGCAATTAAACTTGCCGACGGGCTTGTTTTAATAGAAGCAAACGGCGTGGACACGCTTTATTCAACTAAATACGCTTGCCCCGACTGTGGCGTTTCACTTCCCGAAATAGAGCCAAGGCTTTTTTCGTTTAACAACCCGTTTGGGGCTTGCCCCGACTGTAAGGGTTTGGGCTTTAAAATGGCGGTTGATGAAAAACTTGTTATAGGCGACCCAAACCGTTCGCTTAACCAAGGCGCATTAACTATAACAGGCTGGAATCTCGATACGGGCAGAATGGCGCAAATGTATTTTAATTCGCTTGCCAAGTATTACGGTTTTTCAATGGATACCCCCATTAAAGACCTACCTAAAGACGTTTTGAATATTTTGCTTTACGGCAACGGTGGCGAAAAAATTGAAATGAAGTATGCAACTCGCACGTTTAGCGGTAGTTTTAACAGTAGTTTTGAAGGCGTTATACCAAACCTTGAACGCCGTCACCGTGAAACTACTTCCGATTACACCAAGAGCGAAATTGAAAAATATATGGTTACGCTCCCCTGTAAAACGTGTAACGGCAAAAGGTTAAAAAAAGAAGCGCTTGCCGTTAAAGTAGGCGGTAAGTCGATAGACGAAATTGCCGATATGAGCGTTAGCGAAGTTTTCGACCTTTTAAGTTCGCTCGAACTTACCAAAACGCAGTCAATCATAGCAAAATCAATTCTTAAAGAAATAAAGGCAAGGCTAGACTTTTTAAAAGAAGTAGGGCTAGGCTATTTAACGCTATCAAGAAACGCAGGCTCGCTATCGGGTGGCGAAGCGCAACGAATAAGGCTTGCAACCCAAATAGGTAGCGGACTAACGGGCGTTTTATATATTTTAGACGAGCCGAGCATAGGCCTTCACCAACGCGATAACGCTAAACTTATAGAATCGCTTAAAAAACTTCGCGATTTAGAAAACACCTTAATAGTAGTCGAGCACGATGAAGATACAATGCGCTCGGCAGACTTTATAGTCGATATAGGCCCGAAAGCGGGCGTTCACGGTGGCGAAGTGGTGGTTGCAGGTAGCATAACAGACGTTATGAACGAGCCACTTTCTATAACGGGCGACTATTTAGCGGGAAGAAGGAAAATTGAAGTTCCCAAAGTAAGATATAAGCCCGACGGAAGATTTTTAACGGTTATGGGCGCTAGGCAAAACAACCTTAAAAATATAAACGTTTCTTTCCCAGTAGGTTTAATTACTGCCGTAACGGGCGTTTCGGGAAGTGGTAAAAGTTCGCTTGTAAACGAAGTTTTATACCCCGTAACTTCAACGGTACTAAACGGCGCAAAAATGCGTCTTGGCAACTTTGACGACGTTTTGGGTATGGATTACTTTGACAAAGTAATTCAAATAGACCAGTCGCCCATAGGCAGAACGCCAAGAAGTAACCCTGCAACGTACACGGGCGTGTTTACCTATATTCGCGAAATATTTGCATCAACGCTCGACGCGAAAGAGCGTGGCTATACGGCAGGCCGTTTTAGTTTTAACGTTCAAGGCGGTAGGTGCGAAAACTGCTCGGGCGACGGTATTATTACTATATCAATGCACTTCTTGCCCGACGTTTACGTTCCGTGCGAAGTGTGTAAGGGAAAACGCTACAATCGCGAAACTTTAGAAGTTAAATATAAAGGAAAATCTATATCAGACGTTTTAGAAATGACCGTTGACGAAGCAACCGAGTTTTTTGAAAGCGTTCCAAGAATATATTCAAAAATTAAAACCCTTCAAGACGTGGGGCTTGGCTATATAAAACTAGGTCAACCTGCAACCACCTTGTCAGGAGGCGAAGCGCAAAGAGTAAAACTTGCAACGGAACTATCAAAGCGTTCAACGGGCAAAACGCTATATATTTTAGACGAGCCAACCACGGGGCTTCACTCGTACGACGTTCAAAAACTTATAAACATTATGGCAGAACTTAGGCGTGCAGGAAACACCGTTATAGTTATCGAGCATAATCTCGACGTTATTAAAACTGCCGACTACGTTATTGATTTAGGGCCCGAAGGTGGAAACGCAGGTGGAACGGTAGTTTGTCAAGGCTCGCCCGAAGAAGTTGCTAAAAACGAAAACAGTTACACTGGAATATTCCTAAAAAAGGTGCTTGCAAATGATTAGAGACGAGTTTTTAAAAAACGAAATGGGGCTAACCCCCAAAGAATTAAAAGGCGTAAAAGAAAAGGGCGAAAGGGCGTATTTCTCTAGCGAAATAATGAGTTTAACGTCGCTAGTAAAAACCTTTAACTTTTCGCTACTAGTAATAGCGGTAATGGCGTTAGCAGCAACTGCAATACTCGTTTACGTTTTATTTGACGGCGACTTTAAATTAACGGGCGAATTCATAGCCTTTTTAATAGTCGACGGAGTTATGGTTTTACTTTTAATAGGTTGGTTTTTTATAGGTAGACCTTTAATAAATAAGAAAATTAAGCGTTACAAATCGATTATGCAAGAAATAACCGAGCAGGAAATGCTTAAAAATACTAAAATATTTAAAAACGTTAAAAGATAAGGAGCAATTATGAAAGGATTTAAAAACGCAAACGTTTTAATTAACGGCAAAATTGTAAAAACAGATATCGGCTTTGATAAAACTATTAAAGAGATAGGTAATTTAAGCGTAGAAGAACTTTACAAAGTTCCCGAAAGCGCAGTCGTAGTTCCCGGCTTTATCGACGAGCACACTCACGGCGCAGCAGGGTGCGACGCTATGGACGGCTCTACCCAAGCGCTTAAAAAAATAGCAACTGCAATTGCTAGCGAAGGTACTACTTCGTTTTTAGCAACCACAATGACGCAAAGCCCCGAAAACATAACTAACGCCTTAAACGCAGTAAACGAATATATTAACTCAAACGAAGTTGAGGGTGCAGAAGTATTAGGCGTTCACCTTGAAGGTCCGTTCATTTCGCCAAAACACATAGGTGCGCAACCCCTTGAATACGTTGCAAAGCCGTCAAGCCAAACTATGCAAGGCTACGTTACGGCATCTGGAAACAATATTAAAATAGTTTCGCTTGCCCCTGAACAAGAAGGTGCAGAAGAACTTGTTAAATATCTATGCGAAAAGGGCATAACCCCGTCAATCGCACACACCGGCGCTAAATATAACGACTGTGAAAAGGCAGTTAGTTGGGGCGTTAAATCGGTTACTCATACATATAACGCACAAACGGGGCTTCATCACCGTGATGCAGGCGTAGTAGGCTCGGCGCTTTTAATGGATGAACTTGCTTGCGAACTTATTTGCGACCTTATTCACGTTTCAGTTCCCGCAATTAAACTCGTTGTTAAAAACAAGCCCGAAGATAAAGTCGTTTTAATTACCGACAGTATGCGTGCAAAACATATGCCCGACGGTGAAAGTGAACTTGGCGGTCAACTTGTTATAGTTAAAAACGGCGAGGCAAGGCTTGTTGACGGAACTTTGGCAGGTAGCGTTTTAAAAATGAACGACGCTATTAAAAACGTCGTTAAAAACTGCTCCGTTCCGTTTGAAACTGCAATTAAGTTTGCAACTGAAAACCCTGCTAAAAACCTTGGCGTGTTCGATACTTTAGGCTCTATCGAAGTTGGCAAAAGGGCTAACTTTGCAGTAATTGATAAAGAAACGTTCAAAGTATATTTAACCGTTAAGAACGGCAACGTTATTTATAAGGCGTAAGGTGATATTATGGCAATGAAAAAACTTTCGTACGGATTATTCGTTGTAACCACCAAAAACGGTGGCAAAAACAACGGTCTTATAACCAACACTGCAATTCAAGTAACTACCACGCCAAACGTTATAGCAATGGCAGTTAACAAGGCAAGTTATAGTTGTGGTTTAATAGGCGAAGAAAAAGAGTTTAACGTTTCAATTATTAGCGAAAAGGCAAAGTTCGACCTTTTTAAGCGCTTTGGCTTTGCTAGTGGTAAAGATACTAATAAGTTTGAAGGATTTTCGGCGTATAAGGTTGCCGATAACGGAATAACTTATATAACCGAAGGTACTAACGCAGTTTTAACTTGTAAAGTTATAAACTCGGTTGAACTTTCTTCGCACGTTCTTTATATTGCCGAAGTTACCGATAGTTTTCTTTTAAACGACGATAAATCGGCAACTTACGAATATTATTTTTCTAACATTAAACCCAAGCCACAAGCGCAAAAACCTAAAAAGACCGTTTGGAGATGCTCTATTTGTGGTTACGAAGAAGAAGTAGACGAACTTCCCGATGATTTCCTTTGCCCGCTTTGCAACCACCCCAAGCAAGATTTTGAAAAGATAGAGGCTTAATTATGAATTATAAACAACTTTATAACTCTTGGTTAAAAGACGAAAGGCTTATAAACGAAGCAAAACTTGAACTTCAAGCCTTAACCGATGAAAAAGATATAGAATATCGCTTTGGCGCCGAACTTGAATTCGGCACGGCTGGTATGCGTGGGATACTTGGCTACGGCACTAATATGATGAACGTTTACACCGTTAAGCGCGCATCGCAAGGTCTAGCAACCTATATTAAAAGTTTAGGCAAGTCCGCTATGGAAAGGGGTGTTGCAGTTTCATACGACACAAGGCTTAATAGCGAACTTTTCGCTAGGGCAACTGCCGGCGTGTTACTCAGTAACGGCATAAAAGTTACCATATTTGAAAAAGCAAGCCCCGTTCCTATGCTTTCTTACGCAGTAAGAGAAACGGGCGCGGTGGCGGGCGTTATGATAACTGCTAGCCACAACCCCAAAGAATATAACGGCTATAAGGTTTACGGGGAAGACGGCGCTCAAATGTCGCCCGAAGCAACTAGCGAAGTAGTTAAATACATAAGCGAAATTACCGATTATTTATCAGTAAGCGCACCTATTTTAGAAAAAATTGCCAAAACTAACGGCTTAACCGTTTTAGGTGAAGATTTTACCGATAAATACGTTAGTGCGTTAACTAAACTTTCGCTTTCACAAAAGGCAGTTAAAGAGTTTGGTGAAAAACTCAAAATAGTTTACACGCCACTTCACGGCACGGGCTATATTCCCGTTATGAAAGTGCTTAAAAAACTTGGAATTAACGTTTCGGTTGTTAAAGAGCAGGTTAAAGAAGACCCTAGTTTTTCTACTGTTGAAGTTCCTAACCCCGAAAATACCGAAGCGATGACGCTTGGTGTAAAACTTGCAAACGATATAGGGGCAGACGTTGTGTTTGGCACCGACCCCGATAGCGATAGGCTTGGCGTTGCAATTAGAAACGATTTGGGCGAGTTTATCAACTTAACGGGTAACCAAGTTGGCGTTCTACTAGCCGATTACGTTTTAAAAAGGCTTAAACAAGAAAACGCCCTTCCCAAAAACGGCGTTATAGTTAAAAGTTTCGTTTCAACGGGTATGGTAAAGCCCGTGTGCGAAGAATACGGCGTTTCGCTCGTTGAAGTTCCCGTTGGCTTTAAGTACATAGGCGAAAAAATTAAACTTTACGAAAAAACGCTTGAAAAAACTTATCTTTTCGGCTTTGAAGAAAGTTGCGGTTATCTTCGTGGCACTCACGCAAGAGATAAAGACGCCGTTGTTGCAAGTATGCTTTTTGCCGAAATGGTTTGCTATTACGAATATACTAATACAACCGTTTATAAAGTTCTTCAAAATCTTTATAAAAAACACGGTTTCGTGCTTGATAAAACCGTTTCTATTGCATTTAAAGGTTTATCTGCAATGAAAGATATGGCAAGCGTTGTTGAAAAAATGCGCAACACTAGCCTTAAAGAAGTTGAAGGCGAAAAAATATCGGCTGTAAGAGACTATTTGTCGGGCGTTAGAACTCTATCGTCTAAAGAAACCGAAAAACTCGATATCAGTGGTGTTAACTGCATTTATTACGAACTAGAAAAGGGTGGTTTTATTTGTTTAAGACCGTCTGGTACCGAGCCAAAACTTAAAGTTTATTACTCTGTAACTGCAAGCGACGCTGAAAGCGCTACCGAACTTGTAAACAAACTAATAAACGGTTTTTCTAACCTTTTAAAATAGGAGATTTCAAATGAAAAAGATTATAACGGCGATAGTTTTAACGTTAGTTCTTGCCCTTGGGATGTTTGGCTGTAATAATGCGCCTAAACACGATTGTAACGCAGAAGGTCACGTTTTTATTAGATACACCTACGATGACAATGCAACTTGCGAGCAAAACGGCACCCAAACTTCGAAATGCGAACATTGTAACGAAACTAAAACCGTTGAAAAAGAAGGAACTAAAGAGCCGAACTGCTCGTACGTAAACGGCGTTTGCAAATGGTGCTCGCGCCAAGAGCCTTCCCCACACGTGTGCGTATATAATATGGAAACGTATACGATAGTTGATGGTAACGTTTACGTTCAAAACAAGTGTTCTTGTGGCGAAAAAACGGGAACGCCAACGCTAACTGAAGGCTTTACTATCGTTACGCCCGAAACTGCGCAAGATACCCTTAACGCTTTAACCGATAACGCTAAAATTATTTTTTCTTCAGGTAATTATAGTAACGACTTGTTTATAGGCGCTAACGGCGAACAGTTTGTTTACTATGAAAATATTACCATCGTCGGCACAGACGACGCTTACATTAAGCGCATAGCAACTATTGCAAGCGAAGAAGTTAATATTGAAATTGACGGTATTACCTTTAAAAACCTTACCCTTAAAGGTAAAATTATATGCGACGGCATATATTTTAAAGGTTGGTCGGGAATGTTAAGCGCCTTTAAAAACGTTAACGTTTTAGGTTGCTCGTTTGTCGATATATATTCGCAATTCCGTGCAGATAACTATTCAAACGGCGAAAACGCTAACCACGACGGTGAGTATGTAATTGAAAATCTTAAACTAGAAAACTGCGTGTTTAAGGGAATAAACTCAAGCCTTGCAAGTTCCGTTGCAATTAACGGCGTTGAAAACCTTACGGTTACGGGTTGTTTGTTTGAAGATATCGATTACGACGTGTTGCAAATAAACCATAGGCTTGGCGGTACGGTAATTATAAAGAATAACCACTTTAAAGATTACGGCGCAAGACTATTTAACTTTAACGCTTACCTAGCAAACGAATTATACGACGTAACCGTTGATATTTCGTATAACTACATCTACGATATTACTCCTAACTGCGTTTATAAGTATGGAAAATGCCCGTACACCACAACCGAACTTACTCTTGGCGTTAACTACTGGCAAACTATTCCCGAAATTAGCGAAACGTATTTTCAAAATATAAAGTTTACGCCTAGCGAGCAAATAAGATTTTAACAAAATCCCACCCAAACGGGTGGGTTTTTAATTTCGGAAAAACGCTATTTTAACGCATATTTTAAGGAAAAATAATTTTTAAAAAATTACTAAAAATCGGTAAAAATTGCTTGACTTATATATTGTAAAATGATATTATTTATAGGCTGCCCACAAGGTGGCGTGCAATTTTTTTTGCACCGCGTAAATTGACAACTGCATAGTAAAGTATATTTACAGAGATGTAAATAGACGAGAAAAACAAAGTACAGAAGGCAAAAACGAAAAAAATATTCAAGAGTTAATACGAGAGTATGAAACGATTAAGAAGTTCGTTTTGAGTTTTTTTTGAGAAAGAACTTAAATAAGACGGAAAATACTATTTATGTATTTTAAAAGAATAAGCTACAAAGAGCATACAGGAGGATGCCTTGGTACATGGCGCCGAAGAAGGACGTGACAAGCTGCGAAAAGCTACGGGGAGTTGCAAATGAACGTTGATCCGTAGATCTCCGAATGAGGGAACTCAATACAAGTAATGTTGTATTACACCATAATGAACACATAGTTATGAGTGAGGGAACCTGGGGAACTGAAACATCTAATTACCCAGAGGAAAAGAAAGAAAGCAATCGATTCCGAAAGTAGTGGCGAGCGAAATTGGAACAGCCTAAATCTTAGGTAGAAATACTTAAGAGGTACGGGCCACGACATAGCAAGAAGACGACTTAGAAGAACATATCTAGAAAGGTAGGCCGAAGAGGGTAAAAGCCCCGTATTCAAAAAGACGTTAAAGCTTAGTGGGACCCAGAGTACGTCGAGACACGAGGAATCTTGACGGAAGGACGGAGGACCATCTCCGAAGGCTAAATACGACCATGTGACCGATAGAGTATAGTACCGTGAGGGAACGGTGAAAAGAACCCCGGGAGGGGAGTGAAAAAGAACCTGAAACCGTATGCTTACAAGCAGACATAGCCCGAAAGGGTGGTGTCGTACTTTTTGTAGAACGGGCCGGCGAGTTACGATGTGATGCCAGGTTAAGAGATAAAGTCTCGGAGCCGAAGCGAAAGCGAGTTTGAAAAGAGCGCTAAGTATCACGTTGTAGACCCGAAACCGGGTGACCTA
>JAFXHX010000001.1 GCA_017536205.1 Clostridia bacterium
AATTTCACTTGCAGGGCCAGCCAACAAGCAAGGACGAATAGTTGCCGATAATATTTGTGGATTAAATAGTGAATATAAAGGCACGCAAGGCTCTTCGGTTGTTAAACTCTTTGATATGACTGTTGCTACTACTGGAATTAACGAACAGCAAGTTAAAGCAAACGGCATAGAATACGAAAAGGTTATTTTAACGCAAAACTCACACGCTGGCTATTATCCAGGGGCAACGGCAATGACCGTTAAACTCATTTTTGAAAAGGCAACCTATAAGATTTTAGGTGCGCAAATCGTTGGATATGACGGAGTTGATAAACGAATTGACGTTATTGCAACGTGGGTTAGGGCAGGTATGAAAGCCGATGAACTAAAAGATTTAGACCTTGCTTACGCTCCGCCGTATTCTTCTGCAAAAGACCCTGTAAATATGGCAGGTTTTGTTGTAGAAAATATCAAAAACGGCATAGTGAAACAGTTTTATTATGAAGATATTCCGTCTTTAAGAAAAAGAGATGACGTGATTTTGCTTGATACTCGCACACCTTTTGAATATATGCGTGGACACGCTGATGGTTTTATCCATATTCCACTTGATGATTTAAGAGAGCGTTTAGGCGAACTTGACAAGTCTAAAAAAATCTACGTCATGTGCCAAAGTGGCTTGCGCAGTTATCTTGCAACACGCATTTTAATGCAAAACGGCTTTGATGCCTACAACTTTGCAGGTGGTTTTAGATTATATAGCAGTATCAAAAACGAAGAAATGCTATCCAAACAATGCTACACCTGCGGTATGGAGAAATAAAAGGGGATTACGAAACAATTATAGAAGGCGTAAAGTTAACTATAAGATATAACCCCCGTGCGATAAATAAAAACGAAATGGTCGTTTATAGATGGAACGAACGGTTAACGTTGCGCTTTACCGATAGTGTAACTGAAAAAATAACGCAATTACTTAAAGAGTAAATAAAAAACGCCTACGAGATAGTAGGCGTTTTTTATTGCAAAAAGTGAAATAGATATTGCAATTTTTGTAAACAATGATACAATAACTATATAAGGCTAAACCACAGTGAGGGGAACTTATGAAGCGAACTATTATTTCAAAGTATTACAGCAGTAAAATTATGTATAACCACATAATTAACAATAAGCCGAGCGATACGGTGTTTCCAAAGCATCAGCACGACTACATTGAAGTTTTATACTTTTTAAGGGGCGACGTAACGTGTTATTTAGAAGGTCAAGAAATAAAACTTAAACCACACGACGTTTTAATTACAAGGCCCTATGAAAAACACTACCTTCAAATAGAAAAAGACGTGCCATACGAAAGGTATAGTTTGCACGTTAAAGACAAAGTTCTTCCGCAAGGCTTACTTCAAAAACTTCCAAAGTCGTTCACCACTTTTCAGGCGATAGACGACGATATTTTAGAAACGTTTATTAAGTTTGACAAGTACTATAAAAACTTTAATAACGACGACCTTAAAAACCTTTACAAAAACCTAGCGATTGAACTGTTTTACCTAATATACCTAAAAAGCAAAGAAGGCGTTTCCGTTTACCCAAACACCCAAAACTTGCTTATTGAAAAAGCCCTAATTTACATTAAAGAAAACCTAACCACCATAACTTCGGTTGACGAGATTTGCGAGCATATTTTTATATCGAAACGCCAGTTTTACCACTTGTTTTGCAATAACCTTAAAATGACGCCTATGAACTTTATAAGTTCGCAACGCTTAATTTTAGCAAAAGGCTTAATAGAAAAAGGCGAAAAGCCAACCAAGATATATTTAGACTGTGGCTACACGAACTACCCAACCTTTTATAGAGCGTATAAACAAAAGTTTGGCTATAATCCAAACGAAACGCCTAAAAAGTTTGAATAAACTAAACCTTTATATTGCAATAAATGTAATGTTTTTTGCAAAAATAACAATGTAAACGCAGTATATGTATGTTACAATATAACTAACAACATTGGGAGAAAAGCGTATGAAAATTAGCAACGACCCTATAACTCAACAAGAAATAGAACGAATTAGAAAAAATTGGCGACCAACCGATGAACTTCCTTGGTACCAAAAGTTTAGAGAAACTCCACTTGCAATAGTTGAAGAAAACGAAATGCCACAGTGGAAAACGCCCGAGCAGTTATATAAAGCAGTAACTAGTATGGGCACTAACTTCGTTAGATACCCCGCAATTGGTTGGGCGGCGCATTTCTTTAAAGAATCGAAAGCACTACCTAAATACAAGGGTATGAGCAGAGAAGAAGACTTTTACGGCGACGTGTGCAACTATTTCCACGAAAAAGGCGGTATGGTTTGCGCTTACAACCACTTTGGTGGCGTTGTTTACGGCGACGTTGGTGACTTGCACCCAGACTGGCTACATATTGACAAAGACGGCAAGCCCTATATGTGGAACGATATGCACTACCTTGGCTGTTTAAACTCTGACGGGCTTGTTAACGCAATGCTCGTGGGCATTGAAGAAGAGTGCTCGTTATACCCAACCGACGCCGTTTATTTAGACGCGCCTTGTTGGTACGTTGGCGTTTGCTACTGCGAAAACTGCAAGCAAAAATGGCGTGAAGAATACGGCGAAGAAATGCCCGCCATCGAGCCGAAAACTAGTGAAGCGTTCGAGAAGTTTAACGCTTTAAGAGAAAAGCGCATTTACAACATTGTAAAATCAGTTCACGAAATAACTCAAAAACACAATATTCCACTTATTATAAACTCTCGTGGTCAAAGGACTTACGAAGCGCGCATGGGCAATAAAGAGTTAAATCTTTTACACGCCGAAGGCACTAATTCAGGCGAGGGTTATAGGCCGAAGGCGACCATTTGGCATATGTCTAACCTATGGCGCTACGGCGAAAGTGAAAAGGGAATATCTTACGCTTACTGCCCTATAGGCCCATATTACAATATGAGAAGCCACGGCACAGACGAAGCGCTTGTGTCTGGCATGGGCGAGGCGATGTTTGGAACTACCCCGTTTTTAGAGTCGGCAACAAGTTACCTGTTCGACACGACGGGTGGCGATAAACTTAAAATAGTTTGCGAAAATATTAAAAACCACGCTCATATGTATTATCGCACTCAGCCCGTAAGAGATTTGTCGGTTGTAATTTCGGCAACTACTATGGTAAACGTTTCGGGCGAAGAAAGCGCAAACCTTACAAAAGACGCAGAAGGCGTTGTAGAAATGCTTTCTAAACAAGGCAGGCACTTTGACTGCACCTTTGACGAACAACTTTCTAGCGAACGATTAAAAGGTTACAGGGCGTTATATCTTCCAAACGCAAGATACGTTAACGAGCATACCGAAAAAACGCTTAAAGAGTTCGTTGAAAACGGTGGTAGCGTTATTTGTGGACCGGAGTTTTCACGCTGTAACAGTAAAAACGAGTTTGTAAACGAATATTTGCTTGGCGATTTTCTTGGCGTTAACTTCGTTGCTATTAACGATAGAACTGAAATTGACAAGCACGTTAGAGAATATAGAGAGTCTGCTAAAGTTTACTCTTATGCGGCTGTTCCCGAAGCGTACGTTAAACTAGTTAAAGATTTACCCGATTTAAACGCAAGCGAAACGCCTTTAATTCCCATATCTGACCAAGTGGTTAGAATAGGTAGGCCAGTAGATATGTATTACGTTAAGGCAAAAGCGCAAGAAGGAACTGAAGTTTTAGCAGAGTTTTACCTTCCCGCAGGTGGTGAAAGGGGTGAAGATTTAGAGTTCCCCGAGGGAAATCCCCCTGCAATAACCCGTAAAAAGTACGGAAAAGGTTACGTTTATTGGGTTGGCTTTAAAGCGGGCGTTAACTATATGGTAAAGGGTATGCTAGACGTTAAAGAACTTATATCGTCGCTTTGCGATATGGCTTGTAACGGCTCGGTAGTAAAATATACAACGCCGGGCGCAGTTCCTTGTTTCTACGTTGAAGACGCTAAAGGGGTTAGGTATTTGCACCTTGTAAATATTACAGGCCCTATGCACGAAAGAAGCGTTATGATAGACAAGGTTGCCCCACTTTACGAAACGGAGTTTAAAGTTAGGTTAGATAGTGAAATAACTTCAATTAAAACGGTTTACGGTAATAAAGAACTTCCGTTTACCGTAAAAGACGGCTATGCACACTTTACACTTCCTAAACTTGAAGTTTACGAGTCGATAGAAATTAAATAAAACGAAAAAGAACTGCAAAAAGCAGTTCTTTTTTATAAATTATTTAAGGTCTTTAAATACTTTGGTTAAGTAAATAAGCGCTCTTGGTAAGTGGAACGGGTCTTTTACGGGAAGTGCGGCAGACGGGGCAACTTGCAAGTTGCTATCAAGCCAGTTTATCCAGTCGCCATAGCCGTTGGGGTAGTGTGAAAAAGCAAAATTATTAACTTTTTCGTGCATTTCAAGAAACTCTTCGTTTTTAGTGTACTTATAAGCGTAAGCCGTTGCAACGAGTGCTTCACAATGCACCCACCACGCTCTAAAATCTGCCTTATCTCTAAACACGGGCTTTTTGCCGTCTATATCGATAGCAAGGCACATACTTCCGTTTTCCCAGCCAAGTTCAAAGTGGCGCTTAACGAGCCTGCAACACTCTAAAACTTTATCCATTTCACCGTTATCTTCAAATATGGTCATAATAAACCAAAGCGTTTCAAGGGTGTGGCCGGGCATACAAAGCCTTTCGGCAGGGGTGTCTTGCCTAGTTCCGTCAACCCTAATAAACTCGATAACGGCGTCTTTTTCGGGGTTATAGAACCTATCTAAAACCTTGTTTGCAAAAGCGAGCGCCGTGCTTGCAATTTTGCTACTACCAACCACTTTTGCAAGGTGGAAGTAAAAGAACGAAAATACCATATAAACGCCGTGTATTTCCATACCTTCGGGAATAGTTCTAGGTGCAACGCCGTAACTACCCGGGTGGTTTATAAGGTCAAGGGTATGCTCGTAAATCTCTAAAGCAATTTCTTTTGCGATGGGGTTTTTAGTAATTTTATAGTACTCGGTCATACCAGCAAGCACGAAACCGTCAACGTAAATACTATCTGCGCCCGCCTTTAAATTGCCAAACTCGTCGTAAAGATAGTTCCACGACTCGCCTTTTTTGGGGCGAACGGTAAGTAAGTAGTTGAAAAGTCCGTGCGCTCTTTCTAAATATTCGGGGTTTTTCTCTATTTCGTTATACATACAAGAGAAAGTCCAAAGTGCGCGACCTTGCGACCAAATAAACCTATCTTTAGACATAACGGTGCCATCTTCTTTTAAGCAGTTGTTAATAGCACCGCTTTCGTCTTTAGAATATTTAAGCCAGTACGGCATAACTTCGTTATTTAAGGTGTTTAAATATTGTTCGTAATAATTTTTCACCACTTTTCTCCCTAAAAATTAAACGGTAAATACGGCAAGGTCAGAAGCGTAGAAAGTTTCGCCTTTTTTGGTTAATTTGTCCGTTTTAATCCAAGGACAGCAATACCATTTTCCACAGTCGGTAACTGCCAAGGTTTGAATATTCTTTGGATAATCGCCGTTAGGAAGAACGATTACGCCGTGGTCTTTATATTCGTCTTTAGAAATAGAGTAGGTAACTGCAGTTAATCTTGCAGTGCCGTCTTCTGCGGTGTAGCCTGAAATATAGTAGAGCATATCGTCGTTATTAGGTGCTTTAGCAAGTGTCATATAACCGTATCTAAAATCTTCAAACGAGCCCCTTTCAAGGCAAACTTGGCTTGCAATTCTTCTTATAACTTTAAACTCTTTATTAACGGGGTCAAACGAGTATAAGTGACCGGTTTTGGGCTGGATTCCGTAGAACTTTTTATAAGTTTTGTTGTAAACGAGATAGCGCCAGTTATAGCCTTGGTGACCACCTTTAGTGGGGTCCCAAACGCCGAATATATCGCGTTTTAAGTTGCACCAGTCAACGAGTTTAACGTTACCTTTTGCGTCGGTTTCGTAAATCTCGCCGTTAGATAAGGTAAAGTAAGCAAGGCCCGTTGTGGGTTCAACTGCGAAAATACGGCAAATGCAAGAATATCTGTCGCCAGCGCCGATTTCACCGTCAAGCGCAACTTTACCTGCGTTGATAAGTTCGTTAGTGTTAACGTTATAAATTAAAAGGAGTGCGCTAGGCCAAGTTAAGCAGTAGCAAATACCACGGTCGGTATCCATAGTCATTGTAATAATGCCTTCGCCTTCTACCGATTTAGCAACAACTTCAGTTTTGCCGTTTTCGTCGATAGAAACTATTCTACCACCTGCATAGCCAAGGTAACCTTCTGGTGGGGGTGCAGGGTTTTCTTTACCGTCGGGGGTGTTACCACCGTAGAAACTGCAGTGCGTTGCAAACCATATTTTACCATTGTATTTATAAAACGGAGTGTGCGATTTGCCTTGTGGAATACGCTTAACGTCGGTTTCATCGCAAATAACGCCTAAATCGCCAACAAGTTCGGGGGTGTTTGAACCGATTTTTAAGCGATATGCTTTACCTGGGAAATCGATGTCGTGAGTGCAAAGCGTATAGTAGATGTAATCGTCTACTATCGAAAGCGAGTTGAAGTTCGAGTCAGATTCAGGGAACTGACTGTCAAAAACGTGCATTTTAATTTCTTTATTCATAAATAAACTCCTTTATTTTTTACCATCTAATATTGATAGAGTTGCTATCACTGTCCCTTGGAAGAACTATAACGACGGCAGTCGAATCTTTTTTAGTTCCGTAGTTAACTGCGTGGAAGGCTTGTTCGGTTCTAAAATAGCCTTTTTCGGTAGATATTTCAATAATATCGCCGTTATTTTCAATAACTGCAACGTTATCGTTTATAGTAACTTTACAATCGCTATGAAGGTTAAACCTTTCGGTAATTTCACCGTTTAAAACGGGTTTTTCTTGGCGAATAAAGTTATCTTTTATTAAAAGTTTATTGCCGTAGTTATATTCAAGCGTTCTTTGAACGGTAATTTTATCGGGTAAAACGGTGTAGCCAACGTGTTCGCCCGTGCAAACCACTTTGCTTTCGGTTTTTTCAAAGTTAACTAGCGAAGTAATTTTCTTTTTCAAGCCAACTAGCGTTAAAGCCGTTTCGCCTGCCGTTTCGCCAAATTGCGCGCTAGCAATTCTCTCGTCCGTTTCAATACCGTCTATAACAACGGTGTTGTGTGCCATTACGCTTCTAGTTTTTCTTCTCCACGCCTTGTTGCCAGTGTAGGTGTAAGTGCCAGAGTCTATAATAAACGGCTTGTTTTTAGCGCATAAGGTAAAAGATAGTTGGTCGTTATGCGAGTGGCCGTAGTGAGAAGGCTTAGCAATTTCTGGGTTGCCACCCGAACTAAACACGCAGTGGAAATCGTTGTTTGCAATAATTGTAAAGCCTATGTGGTGGTAAACTTGCGCGCTATACTCAAAGGTAGATTTAATAGGTTTAGCGTCGTCAAAGTATGCGCTAGACGCAATAAAGTCAACGTCTCTAGCGGATGCGGGCACTATTGAACTGTCGCTGAAAAGTACTGCAACTGTTGATGCAAGCGAGCGCATATCGGCGTTGTGCTTATCTCTTGCTTCCCACTCGATATATCTGCCGGCGTCGTTATCGCTAATGTAAGGAATATTACCGTCGGGTTGGGTAAGCATACATAACGCCCTTGCCGAACTTCTTAACCTTTCAATGCTTTCTTCGGTAAGAAGGTTGTGCTTTCTTGCATATTCTAAAAAGTCTTTGGCGTTTTTACAGCCTTTAACTCTTAAAGCGTGCAAGGTGGGGTATAAAAACATTTCTAAAACGTAAGCGTGGTAAGAAGTCGTGTTTTCAAAGTCGAACCCGTCTTCGTTAATTTGGCGTGCAATTTGCTTGGTTATAAGGTGCCAACTGTTTCTATCAAGCCCAGCGTTATATACGGGAATATCTTCGGTTGAATATTCGTTTTCGTAAAGCGAAGTGGTAAGAGTAAGCGCACACGCTTCTGCAACCATGTGGTTGTGCTCACTGCGATATTCCATAGTTAAAGTTATAAACTTGGTGTGAAGTAAAATAAGTTCGTAAATTATTTCTAAAAACTTTTTATCAACTTCGCAGTCAAGGCTGATATCAAGCATAGAAACGGTGCAAATAATATTCGTTGCACGAATAGAAACGTTCATACCGTTACGCCAAGCAGGTCCGTAGTAAGGTGGGTTAACGGCAACCCAGTCAAGAAGTTGCGCCATAGCCTCGTTTCTGTACTTAACGTTTTTAGTTAAACGGTAAGCGTGCGCAAGCGTTAAAATATAGTGCATTCTAGAAAAGTCGGAAGGGGTTTTTGCGTCAACGCCTTCAAACTTTGCAACGGGAACTTCGGTGTGCCACACTAAATCGTAAACGTAGCCCGTTATAATATCTAAGTGCCAAGGAATAGGCTTATAGTCAGGCGAAATCTCTCTTGAAAGGCTTTCAGCCTTTTTCATAAACTCAACGTAAGAAGGTGCAACTTCATACGCTTTTTTCTTCGTTTCTTCATACGAGTGGTTGGGGTTAGAATGTTTTACGCCTTCAAAACCCTTGCAGTCCATACCGTAATGAATAATTGCAGGTTGAGAGCCAAGAACGCTTAATTCGTGGTTTAATATTTTGTCTGCACACTCTATGCACGAAGTATGGGGAACGTAATTAGGGCTAACAACAAGGTTAATCCTTCTTAAAAACTCCTTCATAAAAACTCCTTTATGCGTTTTGATAGTTTAATTATAGCACCATTTAAAGTCAATAATATTGCAATTTTTGATAAAAACATTACATTTTTTGCATAATAATATAACACCCCTTGCAATTTGTGTTTTTTGGTTTTTAATTAACGCAATTTAATAGCCACGTTAAAACCCCACGGATTTCCGTGGGGTTTTATTATTTGTTTATATAATCCTATTTTCAAAGGCGAGTTTAATGCCCATATTTTTAATCATATTGCAGGCGTTTTTAATGCGTGGGGCTTTATATTCGCGAACGTTGTGCCCGTCGAAACCAACGCTTAATCTTACGCCCGATTTTTTAATAATATCTTGTTGGTATTTAGATTTGAAAAACTCTGTAACGTAGTCGTGCGTTTTAAAGGAGTGCAGGCTATCGTAGTTAACGTTAATTTCCCAAAAAATGCCTGCTTCTGCCATTTTTCTAAAATAGCGCAAGGGGTCTTCGCCTAAGTGGTCTATAAAACGGAACATATCGGTATGCGCTATGCCAACGGGGCATTTAAGTTTTTTTGCAAGGCTAAATATATCGCCTTTTGCAGTTGAACGGTTAACGTCGGCAAGGTTTTCAACAAGCGCAAAATCAAAAAACGAAACGTCTACGTTTTCAGGAAGGGCGTAAGCGTCGCGCCCAAGTAGCGTTGAAACTTCTATGCCACAAAGTATTTTTATACGGTTGCGATATTTTTCTCTTATAAGCGATAAGTGGTCGTAATAACGTTGGAGCGTTAAGCCGTAATCTTCACGGGGGTTGTAGAGTCTATCGTAGCAAAACTCTTTACGGGCGCAACCAACCCCGTAACTGTGGTCGCAAAAGCCGAGCATTTGAATGCCCCCTGCTATTGCCGTTTCAACCACTTTTTCGGGTTTATCGGTTGAACAAAACGAATAATAAGTATGAACGTGTAAATCTTGTATCATAAGTCACCTTAATATACGAATTTTATCGACCCGTCGTCGAGTTCTGGTGGCGGGAACGAGTCCGTTGCTACGATGTCGAACTCGGTAAGCCCGTGAGTTTTATAAGTTCCGTGGTTACCAAACTTTGTATGGTCTATAATAAGCACTCTCTTTTGCGAGCGCTCGAACGCAACCCTTTTAATTTCCTTTTGTTCAAGCGAGCGTTCGTGGGCAGTTCCGTCTATGACGGAAGCGCAAGAACAAAGCATAAGGTCGAACGAAAAATCTTGAAGTTGGCGTGCAGTCCAACTGCCCGAAGTTGCGTTGTTGTTATACTGAAGCGTTCCACCAAGTAGTATTAGCGTAACGTTGGGTTTTTTAGAAAGCGATATTGCCGTTTGCAAGTTGTTCGTAACAACCGTTTTAAACGAAAAGTCCATGCGCTCGGCAAGGGCTAGCGCCGTTGACGAACTATCTATAAACACAGACTTAAAAGGGGGTATGTAAGGAAGCGCTTTGGTTGCTGCACGCTCTTTTTCTTTGGCGTTTCGCTCCATACGGAAAAATAGCGAAATCTCTTCAGAGTTTTCTGGTAAAAACGCACCGCCGTGGCTTCTTTCAACAAGCCCGAGCGTTTTCATTTCGTTAAGGTCGCGTCTTATGGTGGCTTCACTTACGAAAAATATTCCGGCAAGTTCTTCAACGGTGGCACTTTTTTGTTCTTTTAATATGCCCATTATGCCGTCTTGCCTTTCATTTAGCGCCATAAAACACCTCCTTTAACGAATTTTTTGCAAAAATGCACTCAAAAATGTTCATTTGTGTTCACATTTGCTCATATTATAGCATTAAAATGTTTTTTTGTCAACATAATGAACAAATATGGACAAAAATAAAAATAAATGATACTATATGTGCAGAGAGCGTGTTTGTTTACTTACGCACGCACGAATTATTAGGAGGCAAACAATGAAAATACTCGTTGTAAACGCGGGCAGTTCGTCACTTAAATACCAACTTTTCGATATGAGCGATAAGTCGGTTCTTGCAAAAGGCAACTGCGAACGCATAGGAATTGACGGACTCATAACTCACAAATGCCCCGGCAAGCCCGATTATAAAATTAACGCGGACTTTCCCGACCATCGCGCGGCAATTAAACTCGTTTTATCACTTCTTACCGACAAAGAACTCGGCGTTATAGAATCGATAGACGAAATTAAGGCGGTTGGTCACCGTTTTGCTCACGGTGGCGAAATTAAAAAATCTTCGGTGCTCGGTGAAGACGAAGTTAAATACCTTCAAAGCATTGTTGATATCAACCCCTTGCACGGTCCACCGGCGCTTAGCGGTTTTATGGCGTGCAAAGAAGTTATGCCAAATGCTAACCACGTTGGCGTGTTCGATACTTCTTACTATTCGTCGGTTGAAAAACACGCTTACGTTTACCCCATACCTTACGAATATTACGAAAAGTACAAAATTAGAAGGTACGGTTTCCACGGCACTTCGCACAGGTACGTTGCAGGCGAGGCAATGAAACTTTTAGGCAACGAAAACGCTAAAATAATTACCTGCCACCTTGGAAACGGCTCGTCAATCACGGCAACCGTAAACGGCAAGGCAATCGACACTTCAATGGGCTTTACCCCACAAGACGGCGTGCCTATGGGAACTAGAAGCGGTGCTATCGACCCAACTATCGTTACCTATATTATGAAGACCGAAAACGTTTCACCCGAAGAAGCCGAAAAAATTATCAACTCAAAAGGTGGTTTACTTGGCGTTTCGGGCGTTTCAAGCGACTGTCGCGACATTAGGGCGGCGGCAAGGGAAGGAAACGAAAGGGCTAAACTTGCAATTAAAATACTTTATCACAACATTAAAAAGATTATCGGCTCGTATATAGCGGAAATGAACGGCGTTGACGCGCTCGTATTCACAGCCGGCATAGGCGAAAACGACAAAGCACTCCGTGAAGAAGTGCTTACCGATATGGAGTATTTGGGAATTGAGTTCGACAAAGAAGCAAACGACAACGTTAAGGGCTTTGCCGACATTACGAAAAAAGGCTCGAAAGTAAAAGTTTTCGTAATACCCACCAACGAAGAATATATGATAGCGCTTGATACACAAGCACTCACTAAATAAAAATAATAAAAGGAATTAAAAGTTATGAAATCACCATTTGAAATTAAAAAAGAGATTTGTGAAGTTGGCCACAAGTTATGGCTTAAAGGTTTCGTTGCTGCAAACGACGGTAATATATCGGTAAAACTTAACGAAAACGAATATTACTGCACTCCAACGGGTGTTTCGAAAGGTTCGCTTACCCCCGATATGATTATTAAGGTTGACAAAAACGGTAAAAAGTTAGAAGGCAAACTCAATCCTTCAAGCGAAATTAAAATGCATATGAGAGTTTATGCAGAGCGCCCCGACGTTACCGCCGTAGTTCACGCTCACCCTCCCGTATCAACTGCGTTCACCGTTGCAGATATCGACCTTGACCAATACATTTTACCCGAAGCAGTTTTAACTATCGGCGACGTTCCCACCTGCGATTACGGTACTCCTTCTACTATGGAAATACCCGATTCGCTCGACCCGTACATTCAAAACCACGATGCGTTCCTTCTTCGTAACCACGGCGCACTTACCGTTGGTTGCGACCTTACCAAAGCGTTCTTCGTTATGGAAGAAGTTGAATTCAACGCCGTAATTTGCAAGCACGCAATGGAACTTGGTGCCGTTCACGAAATACCCAACCATCAACTTAAAAAACTTATGGATTTAAGAAAGAAGATGAATCTTCCTGGACGTCACCCCGGTATCGACTACGAAGAAGATAACAACGTAGTTACCGCCGATAAAGATAATCTCGTTGACACTATAACAAAAAAGGTACTTGAAGCCCTTAACAAATAAGGAGACAAAATGGCTATTAACTGGACTGACGCTCAAATAGAGCAAGTCGTAAACGCCGTTATTAAAGAACTCGGCACCGAAAAGAGAGTGGAAAAAGATAATTACTGCTCGAAGTTTTACGAAGGCCGAAAACTTATAGGCATATACGACGATATGAACGACGCCATATCTGCAGCCGAGCAAGGCTACAAGGCAATTCGTTCAATGCGAGTTGAAGAGCGTGAAAAAATTATTACCGAAATAAGGGAACTTTGCCGTAAAGAAGCAACTATTATGGCAGGGCTTGGCGTTTCGGAAACTAAAATGGGTAACGTTGCTCACAAAACGGCAAAACACGTTTTAGTTGCAGACAAAACACCCGGCACGCAAGATATCGTTTCGCAAGTAAAAACGGGCGACTACGGTTTAACCCTTACCGAAATGGCTCCGTTCGGCGTGGTTGGTAGTATAACCCCTAGCACGAACCCGTCGGAAACCGTAATTTGCAACAGTATAGGTATGATAGCGGCGGGCAACGGCGTTGTGTTTAACCCACACCCCAACGCAATAGCAACTTCTAACTACGCAGTTGACCTTGTAAACCGTGCTTGTAAAAAAGCAGGTGGTCCTGAAGTACTCGTTGCATCGGTTGTAAAGCCCACGCTCGATACTGCTCAAACGATGTACAAACACCCGTCTATTAGGCTTTTAGTTTGCACGGGTGGTCCCGGCGTAGTAAAATCCGTTCTTTCAAGCGGTAAAAAAGCAATAGGCGCAGGCGCAGGCAATCCCCCCGTAGTAGTTGACGAAACTGCAGACGTTGTAAAGGCGGGTAAAGATATTATAGACGGTTGCACGTTCGATAATAACCTTCCTTGTATTGCCGAAAAAGAAGTGTTTGCAGTTAACTCTATTGCAGATGAACTTATAAGGTCAATGCTAAATAGCGGTGCTTATAAAATCACCTTAGAACAAGCAGAAGAACTTTCAAAAATGGTTTTAGTTGATACTAAAAACCCCAAAACGGGAATTATCAAAAAAACCGTTAGCCGTGACTGCGTTGGTAGAGACGCTAAAGTTCTTCTTTCAAAAATAGGCGTTAAAGCACCCGAAAGCGTTCGTTGCATTATTTGCGAAACCGATTTTGAGCATCCTTTCGTTCAACACGAACTTATGATGCCTATACTTCCTATAGTAAGGTGCAAAAACGTAGACGAAGCAATAGACCTTGCCGTTAAAGCAGAACACGGAAATAGGCACACGGCGCATATGCACTCTAAAAATATAGATAATCTTACCCGTTTTGCAAGGGCTGTTGAAACGACTATATTCGTTAAAAACGCTCCTTCATACGCAGGTATAGGTTTTGGCGGAGAAGGTCACACCACCTTTACTATCGCAGGACCTACGGGCGAAGGTTTAACGAGTGCAAGAAGTTTTACAAGATATCGCCGTTGCGTTATGAGCGACAATTTTAGAATTATATAAGGAGAAAGGAAATGGATTACACTTCTTCTCAAGTAGAGAGCATAGTAAGAAAAATCCTTGGTGAACTTGGCGAAAGCGCACCTGCCCGTAAATCAAACGGTGCTATACCCAAAACGGGTAAGGTTGCAATGCTTACTGCCACCAAGAAAATAGAAGTTAAAGAGTTTGCAATTCCCGAACTTCAAGACGACGATATTTTAGTTAAAGTTGAAGGTTGTGGCGTTTGTGGAACAGACGTTCACGAGTGGAAAGGCGACCCGTTTGGAATTATTCCCGTAACGCTCGGCCACGAAGGCACCGGCGAAATTATCGCACTTGGTAAAAATATTAAGTTCGATACCGCAGGCAAGCCCATTAAGGTTGGCGACAAGGTAGTTACTAGCGTTATTAGTTGCGGTGAGTGCCATATTTGCCGTAACCACCCCGCAAACACTAACCTTTGCGACAAGCAAGGCGTTTTCGGTCTTATTCCGCACGACGATAAAAACCCCTTTACCGGTTGGTTTTCAACACACCTTTTAATAAGGGGCAAGAGCGCAACTTATTTCGTTGTTAACGACCTTGACCTTCAAGAAAGAATGCTACTTGAACTTGCTTGCGTTTGCGTTCACGCGCTTAAAAGGGCGCAGTCAACGGGGCTTATTAACTTTAATTCTAAAGTTTTAATTCAAGGTCTTGGCCCCGTAGGTTTAGTAATGTGTAGCGTACTTCGCGCAGCGGGCGTTAACCACATTATTGCAATAGACGGAACTCCCAAGCGTTTAGAAATGGCTAAAAAACTCGGTGTTAAATCGGTTATTAGTTTTAAAGACGTTTCTAGTTTAGAAGAAAGAGTTAGAATGGTTAAACAACTTGCAAACGGCGTTGGCGTTGACTTTGCTTTTCAATGCACGGGCGCACCTATGGCTGCAAAAGATATTTACGAATATATCCGTCGTGGTGGCGGGCTTTGCGAAATGGGCTTCTTCGTTAACAACGGCGAATATAGCGTTAACCCACACTTTGCAATGTGTAACAAAGAAATTAACCTTGTAGGTTCTTGGGATTACAGTGCAGACGATTACCCCACCACTATGGCGTTCCTTCGTCAAGCACGCGAAATGAATATTCCCATTAAAGAACTTATTACTCACACTTTCCCGCTTGATAAACTTAACGAAGCAATGGAAGTTAACGTTGCTCAACAAGGCATAAAAATCTGCTACGTTCCCGATTAAGCCTAATCTATATATAATTATAGGAGACTTTTTATGGCACTTGGTATGATTGAAGTTTACGGCTTTGCAACTGCAATAGTTGTTGCAGATAAAATGGCAAAGTCGGCTAACGTAAAAGTCGTTGCTATCGACAAAAATAAGCCTGCGGGTAACGCAAACACTAACGTTCCCTTGGTAATGGCTATTAAAGTTGAAGGCGATGCATCGGCAGTACAGTCGGCAGTAGAGGTCGGCAAGCAAGAGGCCCAGCTTCGTGGACTTTACGTTACGCATAAAGTTATTGCAAGGCAAAGCCCAGATATTGAGTGGTTTGCTCACTTATCGGCGCTTGGCAAAGATAAATTAAGATAATAAAATTGTTTATAAAGGAGAAAAACAATGAAAGAAGCATTAGGCATGGTTGAAACCAGAGGTCTTGTAGCAGCGATTGAAGCCGCTGATGCAATGGTAAAAGCAGCAAACGTAGTTTTAATCGGTAGCGAAAAAATCGGTAGCGGACTTGTAAGCGTTATGGTACGCGGTGACGTTGGCGCAGTTAAAGCGGCTGTTGAAGCAGGCTGTCAAGCAGCAACCGCACTTGGCGAAGTTATTGCTACTCACGTTATTCCTCGTCCTCATAACGACGTTGAAAAACTTCTTCCTGCAATTAAGTAAAAACAAGGCTATAAGGCGATAAATACATTTTAAGGAAAGATTATGAAAGCAATTGCGTTACTTGAAGTACAGGCTATGGTCGCTGCTATTGCAGGGCTAGACGCTATGGTAAAAACTGCTGACGTAAAACTTATTCACGTTGAAAAACGTCTTGGCGGTATGCTGGTAACGGTTGTCGTCGAAGGCGAAGTTTCCGCAGTAACGGCGGCGCTTGATGCAGGCGCTTTAGCCGCGGCGGAAGTTGGCGAAGTAAAGGTGCGTGAAGTAATTGCACGCCCACACCCCGACGTTATGCGTTTTTTAACGACGGGTTAATAAAGTTATAAGGGTTTAGCCCTAATAATAAATCTAAAAAAGGAGATAGAAACTATGATGGAAGCATTAGGTATGGTTGAAACCAGAGGTCTTGTTGCAGCTATCGAAGCGGCTGATGCTATGGTAAAAGCGGCTAACGTTGTTTTAATCGGCAGCGAAAAAATCGGTAGTGGCCTTGTAAGCGTAATGGTTCGCGGTGACGTTGGCGCTGTTAAAGCGGCTGTTGAAGCAGGTTCTGCTGCTGCTACTGCTCTTGGCGAAGTTATCGCAACTCACGTTATCCCAAGACCCCACGCAGACGTCGAAAAACTTCTTCCCGCTATTAAGTAATTTTTGCTTTGTACGGAAAAACCGTAACGCCCAAACGGGCGTTGGGCGTTACGGAAGTTTTTTGAACACACCCCACACCCCCGTGAATCACGCATTTTGCGTTACAGAGAGAAAGGCATTATGGAGTTTACCAAATCTCAAATAAGGGCTATCGTAAAGCAAATAGTTGACGGACTGGTTGCCGACAACACCTCTTTGAAAGCTAACGAAATCCCTATAGGTGTTTCAAACAGACACATACATCTTAATAGGCAAGACCTTGAAACGCTATTTGGTGTTGGTTACGAACTAACCCCACTTAAAGATTTGTCACAACCCGGACAGTATGCGTGCAAGGAAACGCTTACTATCGTTGGGCCATCTCTTAGACCCATTGAAAACGTGCGCGTGCTCGGGCCGTTAAGAAGTAAATCGCAAGTAGAAGTATCCATGACGGACAGTTTCGTTCTTAAAAACAAGCCACCCATTAGGGAGTCTGGAAAAACGGAAGGTTCGGCGGGAATTGCCATTATCGGCCCTAAAGGCGCAGTGCAACTTAAAGAAGGTTGCATTATAGCAAATAGACATATTCATATGTCACCCCTTGACGCAGAGTGGTTTGGCGTTAAGGATAACGATTACGTAACTGTTGACGTCGTTGGTAAAAAACACACTCGTTGGTACGACGTTCAAATAAGAGTTCATAAAGATTTCAGACTTGAAATGCATATTGACACAGACGATAGTAACGCATCTGGAATAGGAAACGGTGCAAAAGTTACCATCGTTAAGGAGTAATAATGTTAAAAGGTATTATTAGGGGAAACATAGTTTCCACCAGAAAGCAAGACGCTTTAGTCGGCGCAAAGTTTATGGAAGTTCAAATTATTGAAAACGGCAACGTTACCGATAAGTACGTCGTTGCAGTTGATTCCGTTGGCGCTGGTATAGGCGAAACGGTACTAGTTACCACAGGCAGTTCCGCAAGAGTTGCCATGAAAAATCAAAATTATCCCTGCGATGCCGTTATCGTAGGTATCGTTGACTAATTTTAAAGGCTTAATATGGATTTAAAAATAAAGATGAAGGATGCGGGCATAGTAGGCGCTGGCGGTGCGGGATTTCCCTCTTACGCCAAACTTGCCGATGGTGCCGACGTTTTAGTTATAAACGGCGCCGAATGCGAGCCCCTTCTCTATACCGACTATATTCTCTTAAAAAGAGAACTTGCCATGGTCGTGGCGGGAATAACGCTAGTTTTAAAGCACTTAAACGTTGAAAAGGCGTTACTTTGCGTTAAAGACCATACGGCAAAAAAATTAAATATAAAAGACGGCGATAGAATAAGTGAAGGCGTGTTTTACAAAATACTTCCCGACGTTTACCCTATGGGTGATGAAATTAGCCTTATTTATCAGGCTACGGGTAGGGTTGTAAAGCCTGGCAACTTGCCTATAAGCGCAGGCGTTATAGTTTATAACGTTGAAACGTGCTTAAATATTGCAAGCGCAGTAGTTAAAGGCGAGCCCGTTACTAAAAAATGGCTTACCGTTGGTGGCGATATTAGTAATCCTAGGGTTGTTAAAGTTCCCGTAGGAACAAAGGTTTTCGACCTTTTCAAAGCGCTTAACGTTAACGTTTTAGAAACTCACGTCGTAATAGACGGCGGTCCTTCAATGGGCAAGGTTATAAACTACGAAAACGCAGTAGTAACTAAAACGACCAAAAGTTTGCTTGTTCTTCCTAAAAATATTCCTGCAATCGAATCAAAGTTTATAGACGGCGAAAAGTCGATTGCAAGGGCTGAAACGGCGTGCTGTCAATGTACTCGATGCACCGATATTTGCCCAAGGCATTTACTAGGTTATCCCATCGAGCCGCATAAACTTGTAAGAACGGCAAAAAGCGCAGTTAAGTTTTCGCCCGATTTAGTTTTACCCGCAACCCTTTGTTGTGGTTGTGGAATATGCGAAACGCTTGCTTGTTGCCAAGGTATATCGCCAAAAGCAGTTATTAACGAATATAAGTTAATGCTCGGCAAAGAAAAATTAAGATACGTTTCTAAAGACGACGTTTCACCATCAAAAGAAAGAGAATACCGCATGATACCTTCTCTCCGTTGGGAGTCGGTACTCGGCGTTAAAAAGTTTGATAAAGTTTGCGAATACGCAGGCGAAATAAACGCAGATAGCGTTGAAATTATGCTTCGCCAACACATAGGCGCTCCGTCAGTTCCCGTAGTTAAAACGGGCGACAGAGTTAGCGTTGGCGACGTTATAGCAACCGCGCAAGACGGGCTTTCACTTCCGCAACACGCTTCAATATCTGGCGTGGTTACGGTTTACGACAACTTAAAAATAACGATAGATAGGTAATAAGAAAAATGTACAACTCAATCGGCGTGATTGAAATTAAAAACGTGCCCAAGGGCGTTGAAGCGGCAGACGCCGCGCTTAAAAGCGCAGGAATTGAAATGGTGTCGTCGCACCCATCTTGCCCTGGCAAATACGAAATTATTTTAACGGGTTCTATATCGAACGTAACCGCTGCAATTAACCACGTTAATCAACGTTTTGACGGATACGTTGTAGACTCTTCTGTTATGGGTAGAATTGACCAGCAAGTTATAACCGCTTTATTCGGCGCTCACACGGGCGTTAAAAAAGGCTCGCTCGGTCTTATAGAAACGTTCTCTGCGGCAACTATTATAAAGGCTGCCGATATAGCCGTTAAAACCGCTAAAATCGACATTTATGATTTAAGAGTTTCAAGGGGACTTGGCGGAAAGGGCGTCGTTATGATAACGGGCGACGTTGGCGACGTTACTGCGGCAGTAGAAGCAGGCGCAGAATACGCTAAACAAATAGGTCAACTTTCGTCAACTAGCGTTATAGCATCACCACACCAAAACCTTTGGGAACAACTTTAATTTTTAGGTAAATTATGGAAAACATTAAGTTTGTTATAGAAAAAAGCGCAAGAATAGATAAACTTATAGACGGTTTATATAGCGCAGGTATGCCCGAAATAGAGCCACACCGTGCGTTACTTATAACCGAAAGTTATAAGCAAACGGAAAGTTTGCCTATATACAATAGGCGAAGCGCCGCTTTTTCACACATATTAAAAAATATTCCTATAGTAATTCGCCCTAACGAACTCGTAGTTGGCAGTGCAACTATTAAACCACGCGCCTGCCAAGTTTTTCCAGAGTTTTCGTTCGAGTGGCTTGAATCGGAGTTTGAAACTATATCAACTCGTTCTGCAGACCAGTTCTATATTAGCGATGAAAACAAAAAGGCGCTTTCTCAAGCGTTTAAGTACTGGAAGGGTAGAACTACTAGCGACCTTGCCAAAGAAAATATGACCAAAGAAGCGTACGAAGCGTTCGTAACTCACGCAGTTTATACGCCAGGTAACTATTTCTATAACGGCATAGGTCACATTTCGGTAAACTACGGCAAAGTTTTAAAAATAGGCTATAAAGGCATTATTGAAGAAACTAAAAACGCCATTTCAAAACTTGAAGCGTACGAGCCCGACTACATTAAGAGAAAACACTTCCTTGACTCTGTTATAGAGTCTTGCGAAGCAGTAATTTTATACGCAAAGCGCTACGCTACTTTAGCAAAAGAAATGGCAGAGAAAGAAAGCGATAGCACAAGGCGCAACGAACTTTTACAAATTGCTAAAAACTGCGAACGCGTTCCCGAAAACGGCGCAACTTCGTTCTATGAAGCGTGCCAAGCGTTCTGGTTTATACAACTTTTATTACAGGTTGAATCAAACGGCCACTCTATATCGCCAGGTAGATTTGACCAGTATATGTACCCCTACTATAAAAAAGATTTAGAAAGTGGTAAAATTACCCGTGAACAGGCACAAGAACTTATCGACTGCATTTGGGTAAAACTTAACGATATAAACAAAGTGCGCGACGCTTTATCGGCAGACGGCTTTGCAGGCTACGGCGTTTTCCAAAACCTTATAGTCGGTGGACAAAACGTTCACGGCTTAGACGCTACTAACGACTTATCTTTTATGTGTTTAGAAGCAGCTATGCACGTTCCACTTCCACAACCTTCGCTCTCTATAAGAGTGTGGAACGGCTCGCCAGACGACCTTTTAATTAAGGCGAGCGCTTTAACAAGGCTTGGCACGGGTCTTCCCGCGTATTATAACGACGAAATTATTATTCCTTCAATTATGTCGCGTGGCGTTACGCTTGAAGACGCTAGAGATTACGCTATTATAGGTTGCGTTGAGCCCCAAAAAGGCGGTAAAACGGACGGTTGGCACGACGCTGCGTTCTACAATATGTGTCGCCCGATGGAACTCGTATTTTCAAGGGGCGTATCAAAGGGCGTTCAAATAGGTCCCGTTACCAAAAACGTTTTAGATATGACTTCGTTTGAAGAGTTTTATAGCGCGTATAAAACGCAACAGTCGTACTTTATAAAACTTATGGTTAACTCTATAAACGCAGTTGACCTTGCTCACGCCGAAAGGTGTCCGCTCCCGTTTGAATCTTGTATGGTTGAAGACTGCATAGGCAGGGGTAAGCCCTTACAAGAAGGTGGCGCTGTATATAACTTCTCTGGTCCACAAGGCTTTGGTATTGCAAATAATACCGACGGGCTTTTGGCAATTAAAAAACTCGTGTTCGATGATAAAACCGTTTCAATGCGCGAGTTTAAAGAAGCAATTGATAGTAACTTCGGTTACGGTTACTCTGGCGATAACGCAGTAAAATTAACAACCGAAATAGCAATTGAACTTGCTAAAAACGGAGTTGACGTAACTAGCGAAATTATTAAAACGGTTTACAAAAACGTGGTTTCTGGCGAACTTGGCTCGAAAAACTCGGCAAGGCTTCGTGAAATTAAAGACCTTATCGATGAAACTTGCCCCAAATACGGCAACGACATTTACGACGTTGATATGTTCGCAAGAGACGTTGCTAACACCTACACCAAAGAAGTTGAAAAATATAAAAACCCACGCGGTGGCGTTTTCCAAGCAGGTTTATATCCCGTTTCGGCAAACGTTCCACTCGGCTCGCAAACGGGCGCTACGCCAGACGGTAGGCTTGCCTTTACCCCTATTGCAGACGGTATAGGCCCCGCAAGTGGCAGAGATAAAAAAGGACCGACTGCAACTGCTAACTCGGTTGCAAAACTTGAACAAGGCGTTGCAAGTAACGGAACGCTTCTTAACCAAAAGTTCCACCCGTCTGCGCTTAAAGGTATGTCAGGTCTATCAAAGTTCGTTGCGCTTATTCGCTCGTACTTCGACCAAAAGGGTATGCACGTTCAGTTTAACGTAGTTACCAAAGAAACGCTTATCGATGCGCAAAACAACCCCGAAAACTACAAGACTTTAGTCGTAAGGGTTGCAGGTTACAGTGCGCTATTTACCACTCTTTCTCGCTCGCTTCAAGACGACATTATCGCTAGAACGGAGCAAGGTTTTTAAAAAAGGAAAGTAAAAATGCAACAAACAAGCACCTGTAAGGGACGTATATTTAATATTCAGCGCTATTCTATACACGACGGCCCCGGCATTAGAACAATCGTGTTTTTCAAAGGGTGCTTTATGCGTTGCGCATGGTGTTGTAACCCCGAATCGCAAGAATATAAAATACAAACTCTTATAGAAAACGGTAAACCTAAAATCGTTGGAAAAGACGTTACCGTTTCTGAAATTATGCCCGAGATTCTTGCCGACCTTCCTTACTTTAGAAGAAGTGGCGGTGGGGTAACCTTATCAGGTGGCGAAGTACTTGCACAACCCGATTTTGCAAGGGAACTACTTAAAGAGTGTAAACTTAACGGTCTTCACACGGCAATAGAATCTACTGCAAACGCACCTTGGGAAGTTATTGAAAAAATACTTCCTTACCTTGATTTATATCTCTTAGATATAAAACATATGAACTCGCAAAAGCACAAGCAGTTTACAACTGCGCCAAACGAGCAAATACTTAGTAACGCTAAAAAAATAGCAAGTTGGGGCGTTGAACTTATTATAAGAACGCCCGTTATTCCCACTTTTAACGACACGCCCGACGAAATTAGGGAAATAGCAAAGTTTGCTTCGAGTTTAAGTGGGGTAAAAGAGCATCACCTTCTTCCTTACCATAGGCTTGGTCAAGATAAATATAAAGGGCTTTCAAGAAACTACACGCTAAGTGGCATAGAGCCACCTACAGACGAAAAGATGGAACGCCTTAAAAGCGTTGCCAAAGAGTGTGGTTTACAAGTACAAATAGGCGGTTAATATGGAACTTAAAGATAAAATGACAATTATACAAGAGTTCGTTCCCGGTAAACAAATAACGCTTTGCCACATTATAGCAAACCCCGGCGAAACTCTTTACTACAAACTTGGTTTAGACCCGAAAGTTGACTATTCACGCGGGGCGATAGGCGTTTTAACGGTTATTCCTTACGAAAGCGCAGTAATTGCCGCCGATATTGCAATGAAATCTTCAGGGGCAGACGTTGGCTTCGTTGATAGATTTACGGGAACTTTAATAATAACGGGTAGCGTTTCTTCGGTTGAGGCGGCGTTTACCGCTATTAGGGAATACTTTATTTCTAAGCTTAACTATACTTGTTGCGAACTTACTAAAACCTAATGAAAAAGTTAATGTTATTCGGTAGAGTCGGCGCAGGCAAAACAACGCTTACGCAGGCTTTGCGCGGTGAAGAAATAAAGTATTTTAAAACGCAATACGTTAATTATTTAGATACCATTATAGATACCCCCGGCGAATATACCGAACGCCGTGAAACGGGCGGTGCGCTTGCGCTTTACGCTTACGAAGCAGACGTCGTGGGGCTCGTATTATCTGCAAACGAGCCGTATTCAATTTTTTCGCCTTGTTTAACTAGTATGGTTAACAGAGAGTGCATAGGAATTATAACGGGAATTGATAAACAAGACGCCAACGTTGAAAGAGTTGCTAGGTGGCTTACGCTTGCAGGGTGCAAAAAAATATTCCCCGTTAGCGCAATTACGGGCGAGGGCGTTAAAGAACTCGTTGACTTTTTAAAAGAAGACGAAAAGGAGAAAAATAGTGAGCAAAACTAAGGTTATAGCGTTTGCCAACAATAAAGGTGGCTCGGGTAAGACCACAACGTGTTCTAACGTTGCTTGCGCGCTTTCTATGATGGGCAAAAAAGTGCTTATGATAGACGGCGATATGCAACTTAACCTTACCATTTCTTACTTCGACGAAGAAAGCGCTTTATCGTTTGCAGAAGCAGAAAAAACGGTCTATACGGCGATTAAACAAGAACGAGACCTTTCTAATTTTATAGTAGAAACAAAAACCAAAGGGCTTGATTTAGTGCCTTCGTCGTCGCTTATGAGTGAAATTGAGTTTGAACTTTTTACCAAGTGGCAACGTGAGTTTGTACTTAAAAAATGCCTTGAACCCGTAAAGGCAAAAGGCTATTACGATTATATTTTAATAGACGCTCCACCCACGCTTGGTGGTTGGGTAATGAACGTTTTAGTTGCAAGCGACTACGTTATAATTCCCGTTGAAGCAAGCCCTTGGGGCTTATTCGGCCTTGCAAATATGTTTGATTTTTGCGCCAAGGTTAAAAGCATTTCGCCAAATCTTCAAATTATGGGAATTGCAGTAACCAAAGCCGACGAGCGCAAAAAATACTTTAAACAAACGCTTGAAACGCTTAAAGATATGGAAGGCGTTAGGCTATTTGAAAACTATATAAGGGTAGATAGCGCAGTAGAGTGGTCGCAAGACAATTCTATGCCCGTAGTTGCATTTAAGAAAAATAGCAGAAGCGCTTTAGAATATACAAATCTTGCAAAGGAGATTTTAAGTTATGTCGATAGGTAAAAACGCAATAAAAAGGGTAGAAAACAACGGTTATTCTAACGTAAAAACAACTGCGCCCGATATGGTTAACAGCACCGTTATAGGCGCAACTAGCCCCGAAGTTATAAAAATGGTTGAAAACGCAGTTAGCGTACCCGAAAAAGAAGTTGCGCCCACGCCAAAAACCAAAAAAGCGCCTGCTAAAAAACCTAGCAAAAAAGCACTTAAATCAAACTTCTTTTCTATAGGCGACGATATTCCCGTTTATTATTTATAATAAAAAAACCACACGAAAAGTGTGGTTTTTTAGGAGTAATTTATGATTTCATATAATAAACAACATTATATAAAAGACGGCAAGGCTTGGTTTCCTATAATGGGCGAATATCAGTACTCTCGCCAAGATAAACGCTTTTGGAGTGACGGGCTTTCAAAAATGAAAGCGTGTGGGGTTGACGTTGTTGCTTCTTACGTTATTTGGCTTCATCACGAAGAAATTGAAGGCGTGTTTAAGTTCGACGGCAACCATTCTTTACGCGACTTTATTAAAGAAGTAAAAAAGCAAGGTATGCTTTTTTGTTTAAGAATAGGGCCTTGGATACACGGCGAAGTTAGAAACGGTGGGTTCCCCGACTGGATTTACACTAAAAACTGCGTTTTGCGTTCTAACGACGAAAAATATTTATATTACGTTGAGCGTTATTTTAAAAGGCTTTATAAAGAGTGTGAAGGTCTTTTTTATGAAGACGGTGGCCCTATATTTTCAATTCAAGTTGAAAACGAATATAGTCAATGGGGCTTTCAGTCCGAAACGGTTGGCGACGTTCACATAAACAAACTTATAGATATGCTAAACCAAATAGGCTATAAAGTTCCCGTTTATTACGCAACGGGTTGGGGAAAAGCGGCAGTTGGCAAGGCGCTTTCCGTTTGGGGTGGCTACCCCGAAGCCCCGTGGGAGCACGATAACGGCGAGTTAGAGCCTATGGGTGCATACGTTATTTCGTTTAACCCTAACGACGCTCATATCGGTTCAGACACCGGAACTAAAAACATAGCCGAAGACGTTAGAGATTATCCTTACCCCTTTTCTACCGTAGAACTAGGCGGTGGCATACAAGTTACAAAGGTTAGGCGCCCCGTTGTTGAAAACGGCAAGGAAATAGGCGCGGTAGCCCTTTCTAAACTTGCTAGTGGCGCAGGCTCGCTTGGCTATTACGTTTTCGGTGGTGGTTTTAACCCCGTTGGCAAACTTTCAACCTTTCAAGAATATAGGGTAGAAGAACCGATTGTTTCGGGGTTTTGTTGCGACCTTCCCGAAATTAACTACGACTTTCAAGCTCCGTTATCGCAGTACGGTAGTTACGGCGTTGGCTATAAAGATTTAAAACTTATTAACACTTTCGTTAAGGAGTTTGAAACTAAGTTATGCACTTCTAAAACCGTAATAAATAGCGATAACGCCGTATCTCCACTCGACCTTACTAGCCCACGCTATTCGTATAGGGAACTAACTAGTGGTGGAAAGTTCTTATTCTTTAATAACTTCGTGCGCCGTTATAATCTTCCAAGCCGTGAGTTTAAAGTAACGCTCGATAACGGAAAAACCCAAACTTTATCGCTAAAAAACGGCGATTACGGTTGGTTTCCTATAAACTTTAATCTCGATGGTGGCGGAGTTATTAGGTTTACTAACACTTGCCCCCTTATGAAAGTTAACGGCGATTACGTTTTTTACGCCGTTAATAACGAGCCGTATTTTGTGGCAGACGCCGAAGATTTACAGGGCTTTAACAAAAATATTATTCTTATTAGCCGTAACGATGCGCTTAACGCGTTTAAGTTTAATTATCAAGGCAAAGAAAGGCTTATAATAACGAACGCAGAGATTTTTGAGCGTAACGGCGAACTTGTTTTGCAAGCAACTAGCGTTCCGTATTTAAAGGTTTACCCCGCGCTTGATAAAGCCCCTAACGGCTTTACTAAAATAGGCGAAGAACAAGGCTTTGAAGTTTATTCAAGAAACGATAATTTCAGTTTAGAAATAAGCGCTGAAAAGGTAGCCGAAACTAGCGAGTTTTTAGAGTATAGCCTTAACGTTTTAGGTGATAATAGCGCATTTATTACAATTGATTACGCAGGCGATAGTTTAGACCTTTTTGCAAACGGAAAAAAGGTAAACGACCACTTCTATACGGGCGTTCCGTTTAAGGTTGGTCTTTCTCATCACGGCAAAGAAGGTTTGTCGTTTAAGATCTATCCGCACTTTGATAGCGATTTTAAATACCTTCAATACCCGTTAAAAACCCAAAACGGCAAAGCACTTAAACTTAATAAAGTAACGGCGGTTAAACTAATAGAATATGTTTTATAAAATAAAAAAACTCCCACGAAAAGTGGGGGTTTTTATATGCATAAAAAGTAAATTACAACAACTGCGCCTAAAATAATTCGGTAAACGCCAAACGGAATAAAGGTGTTTTTCTTAACGAACGCCATAAGAAGTTTTACAACTAGTAGCGAAACTAAAAAGGCAACCACCGAGCCTATTACTATTGCAAGCGTTTCAACGCCAAGTAGCGTTCCACCGGCTAGCAAAAACTTAACAATTTTAAGTAGACTATAACCAAGCATTACGGGAACTGCTAAAAAGAACGTAAACTCTGCAGCCGTCGTTCTTGAAACGCCCAAGATTAGCGCACCTATTATAGTTGCGCCCGAGCGTGAAGTTCCTGGAATTATTGCAAGAACTTGAAAAAGTCCTATTAAAAAAGCAGTTTTAAATGAAAGGCTTTCAAGCGACGTTATTTTTGGAGTTTTAGTTTTATTCGTTTTTTCAATTATAATAAATAGCACGCCGTAAACTATAAGCGCCGTTGCTATAACGTAAGGGCCGTGCAAATAACTTTCAACCACGTCGTCAAAGAGTACGGCTATAACGCCTGGAATACACGCCACAATTACTTTTAGCCACACGTTAAGCGTTTCTTTTTTCCAAAGTGGTTTGCCGTTTTCAACTTTAATAGGCACCATTTTATTAAAAAACGCAACTATAACTGCAAGTATTGCCCCAAGTTGAATAACTATAAAAAAGGTTTCTTTAAACGCTTCGCTACCTTTTAGGTGAATAAACTGGTCAACGAGTAGCATATGCCCCGTGCTTGAAACGGGAAGCCACTCCGTAACCCCTTCAATAATACCTAAAAATATAATTTTTAAAACTTCAATAAAATCCATAACCATAATATAGTCTAGCATAAAAGGTGGCTGGTGTCAAACGCCACTTTAATAGTATTATTAGCGTTAAAACTAAAAAAGCACCAAACGGCGCTTTTTATTTTAATATTTTTTTAATTATAAACGTTTGAAGTTTTTTAGGAAGGGCGTTTAAAAGTAGCAAAAGCCCGTTTCTATTAACGTTATAAACGTAGCGTGGTCGCTTTGAATTAACTATTTTTAGCGAAACGCTAGCAATCTTTTCAGGCTTAACGCTTTTTGCTTCAACGCTAGTAACAACCTTTTTAAATCTTTCGGCGTTGCAAGTATATAATTTAGTTTCGCTAATAAACTTATCTAGTTCGGTGGTAGAAACGTTTAAAAGCCCCGTTTCTACTGCGCCTGCCCTTATTACCGAAACGCTTATATCAAGCAGTTGCACTTCCATTCTTAGTGAATAAGCGTATTTATCTAGTGCCGACTTGGTTATTGCGTAAACGCCCGTAAAAGGCAAAGGGTCAAGGGGCGCAAGTTCGCTTGTGGTAATTATTATTTTACCGCCTTTAAGTAGGGGAATAAGCGCCTTGTTAAGCCTGTAAACGCCAAAAAGGTTAACGTTAAAGGCACTTATAAATCGTTGCTCGCTCATTTCAACAAGCGAATCTAAAACGTAAACGCCAGCGTAGTGAATAACGGCCTTTATAACGGGCGTTATTTTCTCAATTTCGCTAGTGGCGTTTAAAACGCTTTGCTCGCTAGTAACGTCAACTTCAATAGGTATTATTCCGTCTTCTTTATCAAAAACTTTTTTATCGAGCGCAAACACCGTATAACCACGGCTTGCAAGCAATTTACAAGTAGCCCTGCCCATACCACCGTATGCGCCTGTAACAACAACGTATTCCATATAAAAATTATAACACTAAAATTAAAAAAGAGCAACAAGGTTGCTTTAATAACTCAAAAGTAAAACTGCATAAAAGTTTGCTATTGAAAACGGCTTAAAATTATGGTATATTATATAAAAGGAGTAATTATGAAAAAGTACGTTTTAGCGCTTGATGAAGGAACGACTTCGTGTAGAGCCATTTTGTTTGACGAAACGCTTAACGCAGTTGCCGTTTCGGGTAGCGAACTTGCCTGTTATTATCCAAAACCGGGTTGGGTTGAGCAAAACCCCGTTGATATTTACGCAAACCAGTATGCGTGTATGATGGAATGCCTTGCAAAAAGTGGCGTTTCTATAAGCGACGTTAAGGCGATAGGAATAACCAACCAACGTGAAACTACTATCGTTTGGGATAAGGCAACGGGTAGCCCTATATATAACGCAATAGTTTGGCAATGTAGAAGAACTGCCGATATTTGCAAAGAACTTTTGCCGTATAAAGACTATATTAAAACTACCACGGGTTTAGAGTTAGACGCATATTTTAGCGCAACCAAAATCAAGTGGATTTTAGATAACGTTGACGGGGCAAGGGAAAAAGCAGAGCGTGGCGAACTTTTATTCGGCACGGTTGATACTTGGCTAGTTTATAAACTTACGGGCGGTAAAGTTCACGTTACCGATTATTCTAACGCATCACGCACTATGCTTTTTAACATAAATAGTGGGGTATGGGACGATAAACTGCTTTCCATTTTAAATATTCCAAAGTCAATGCTACCCAAAGTAACTTCAAGTAGCGAGATTTACGCCACCGTAAACGTTATGGGCGAAAACGTGCCTATCGCTTCGATTGTTGGCGACCAACAGTCTGCGCTATTTGGTCAAGGTTGCTTTTTTAAAGGCACGGCAAAATCTACTTACGGCACAGGATGTTTTTTACTTGCCAACACAGGTAGCGATAAAATTGACAGTAAAAACGGGCTTATAACCACCATTACCGCCAACGTTAAAGGCGAGCCTATAGAGTATGCGCTTGAAGGCTCGGTGTTCGTGGGTGGTGCAGTTATTAAATGGCTTAGAGATGAACTTAGAATTATAAGCGACAGTCGAGATAGCGAATATTACGCAACCAAGGTTAGCGATACGGGTGGGGTTTACGTCGTCCCCGCATTTTCAGGGCTTGGCGCACCTTACTGGGATATGGAAGCGCGTGGTACTATAACGGGAATTACTCGTGGAACTTCAAGGGCGCATATAATAAGGGCGGGGGTTGAGTCGATAGCGTACCAAACCAACGATTTAATAGAAGCAATTAACAAAGAGCAGGGCTATAACTTAACTGAATTAAGGGTTGACGGTGGCGCATCAAACAACGGCTTTTTAATGCAATTTCAAGCCGACGTTTCATCAGTAACCGTATTAAAACCCGAAAACTCCGAAGCAACTGCGCTTGGCACGGCTATGCTTGCAGGTCTTGCAACGGGCGTGTTTGAAAGTAAAGCCCAACTTTTAACGCTTATTAAAACGGGCGCAACTTACGTTTCTAATATTGATGAAAATAAAAGAAATGAACTTTTAAAAGGTTGGCAACGTGCCGTTAGAGCGTGCCGTGTAAAGTAAGGAGTTAATATGAAAATTATAGAAAAAAGCGTACTTTCCACAGATAAAATACACTATTTAAAAGGTAAACTATACGTTCCCGACGGCGATATTAAAGGCTATTTTCACGTTGTTCACGGCATGACCGAGCACATAGGTAGATATGATAACTTTTTAACCGTTTTAGCCGAGAACGGCTATCTTTCTTTTGCTTACGATAACCTTGGGCATGGAAATACTGCTACCTGTAAAGAAGAACTTGGCTATATCGCTAAAAAAGACGGTTATAACTACTTAGTAAACGACGTTGGCGCATTTTATAACGCCGTTTATGAAGAATACGGCGACCACCCCTATTACCTTATGGGGCATAGTATGGGTAGTTTTATAGTTAGGCTTGCAATTACAAAAAGCGTTATGCCAACCAAGGCAATTATTATGGGAACGGGTGGCAAAAACCCACTTGCAAACGTTGGGCTTTCAGTTATTAAAGTTTTAAAAGTTTTTTGTGGAGAAAAACACGTTTCTAAACTCATTGATAAAATGGCGTTCGGCTCGTATAACAACGCTTTTAAAAGCGAAAACCACAAAAGAAGTTGGCTAACGAGCGATAAAGATATTTGGGCTAAATACGATGCCGACCCCTTTTGCAATTACCGTTTCACCTTGTCTGCTATGCACGACCTTATAACGATGAACAAAAACTGCAACCTAAAACCGTGGTTTGAAAGCGTTAGCGATAAATTGCCTATATTTTTAGTTTCAGGCACGCTAGACCCCGTTGGCGAAAACGGAAAGGCCGTTACTTGGGTTTACGAAACGCTTAAAAGTTACGGCAAAAACGCAAGTTTAAAACTTTACGAAGGCGCTCGCCACGAAATACTTAACGATTTTTGCAAAGAACAAGTTATATTAGATATTTTAGAGTTTATTAGTAAATAAAAAAAGGCTAACTTAAAAGTTAGCCTTTTTCTACTATTTATCTTTCATCTATAGTGTAGGTATCAACGAGTTCTTTAACCGAATATTTCATACCATTACACTCGCCGTATGCCTCGGCGTAAAGTTTATCGAGCGTGGTCCAAAAGGTTTGCTCGTCAAAATCAATGGGTTTTGCAATACTAATTTGACCGTTTGCCGTTTTTTGCAAGCCTTCTTCATCCATAAGGCGTTCTTCGTAAAGTTTTTCGCCTGGGCGAAGGCCCGTGCAAACGATATCGATATCAACGCCAGGCTCGTAGCCCGACATTTTTATAAGGTTAACTGCAAGTTCGTAAATCCTAACCGGCTCGCCCATATCTAACACAAATATTTGCCCCGATTTAGCGTATGCGCCCGCTTGAAGAACTAGCGAAACTGCTTCTGGTATGGTCATAAAATATCTAACCATATCTTTATGAGTTACGGTAACGGGGCCACCTTCTGCTATTTGCTTTTTAAATAGGGGAATTACCGAGCCGTTCGAGCCTAAAACGTTACCAAACCTTACGGCAACGAAGTTAGTTTTGCTATGACGGCCAATCGCTTGAATAATCATTTCGCAAATGCGCTTTGTTGCGCCCATAATGTTGGTTGGGTTAACGGCTTTATCGGTTGATATTAAAACGAAAGTTTCAACCCCAAACTCGTCTGCACGCTTTGCAACGTTAAGCGTTCCAAAAACGTTGTTTTTAACGGCTTCGTTAGGGCTTTTTTCCATAAGCGGAACGTGTTTGTGCGCCGCTGCGTGGAAAACTATTTGTGGTTTATATTCTCCAAACACCTTTTTAACTTTTTCGCTTTCGCGAACGTTTGCTATTAAAGTTACAAGGTCAAGTTCTTTATAATAACGCTTTAACTCTTGTTGTATTTCGTAAGCGTTATTTTCGTAGCAGTCAAGAATTATAAGTTGCCTTGGCTTAAACGACGCTATTTGACGGCAAAGTTCACTGCCTATCGAGCCACCGCCACCCGTAACGAGTACCACTTTGTTTTCAATGTAGCCTGCAATTTCTTGGTCGTTAATATCGCTTTGTTCTCTGCCTAAAAGGTCTTTCACGTCAACTTGACGAAGGTTTTTCATTGTAACCTTGCCGTTTGCAAGTTGATAAACGTCGGGAAGGGTTTTAACAACGCAACCCGTTTTTTTACAACGCTTAACTATTTCGCCTACAATTTTTTTAGATATAGAAGGCATAGTTATAAATATTTCTTCAACGCTATATTTGTTTACGAGTTCTTCAACCTGATGCGTTGTTCCTGCAACTTTAACGCCACCTATATATTCGCCTTGCTTTTTAGGGTCGTCGTCGGCAACACAAACGGGAATATATTGAATATTATCAAGGGTATTCATTTCTTTAATAAGTTGAATACCTGCGCCACCGCCACCAACAATCATAACGTGGGTGCGCTTGTCTTTCTTATTTAAAATAGAGTGCCTTATTATTGAAAGCGTTTTTCTTGCAAGCATTAACACAGAAGTTGAAACGAAAGCAAAAATTAAAAAGCATAAAAGTTCTTTATAGGTTATAACGCTTTCGCTAGAAAGTAGCACGAAGAGTGCGTTAAACAGCCCGTCAACAAGCACGGCAAGAAGTATTAGTCCAACTTCGCGCACGCTTATCATTCTAAAAATAATAGAATAATTGCCAAGGAAATAAAAGGCGCAAGTTAATATAACCACGTTAAGTAGCGTCCACACGACGACGGGGTAAGTAAGGCCTATATGTCCGCCTTCTGCAATTATAGCAAACGCCGCCGAGAAGAATATGGCAATAACGTCGCCAAGAAGGGGAAAGAATATGTTTCACATTTTTACGTTAATTCTTTTCACAATTCACCTTTTGTGTTATGATTTATAATATTTTAGCCCAACACATTTTTATTTTAACATTATATTAAATTAAAGTCAATACGCAATTTTTGTAAAAATAAAAGGCGGTAAAAGCCCGCCTTTTTGTTATGAACGAATATTACAATAAACCTATAAACTTGCTAAGCATTGCAATAAGAACGAAGAGAGTAGTTGCTACGGTAGACATCATTTTAATAAAGATATCAAGCGCAACGCCAACAACGTCTTTACGAGTGTCGCCAATAGTGTCGCCGGTAACGGCTGCTTTGTGCGCAGGCGAGCCTTTGCCGTGGCCAAGAAGTTTACCTTGTTCAATATATTTTTTTGCATTGTCGAACGCACCGCCAGAGTTGCCCATGAATATTGCGCGGGGAATAGCAACGACCGTTGCACCGAGCAATACGCCTAAAACGAAGTTAACGCCGAATACTGCGCCACCAACGAGTGGAACTGCTAATGCAATAATTGATGGGAATAACATTCTCTTAAGAGCCGAAGCAGTTGCAAGGCGAACGAGTTCGTTATAGTCAGGGTCTTTTTCGCCTGCTAAAATTGCAGAATCAGAAAGTTGCCTATCACCAACGTTTGCAAGTTCTTTTGCAGATTGAATAGTGTTATCGGTAAGTATTGCCGAGAAGAATTCGATAAGAGCGCCACCTATAATTAAGCCTGCAACAACGGGGATTAAACTCATACCAGTAAAGCTGGGCGCTTCAATTCCTGAGCTAGCGTAGTTACCAATAAACGCAACTATAAGCGAAACGGTTGCAAAGGCAGCAGAGCCGATTGCAAAGCCTTTACCGATAGCGGCGGTAGTGTTACCAACAGAGTCTAACTTATCGGTAATAACGCGAACTTCGGGCGCTAAGTGACACGATTCTGCTAAGCCGCCAGCATTGTCTGCAATAGGACCGAAAGCGTCGATAGAAACGGTAGTACCTACGAACGATAACATACCAAGCGATGCAATTGCAATACCGTAAGTTCCGCAAAGAATACCAGAAATAAGTAACGAAACGGCAATAATAACAATGGGGAATAAGCAAGAACGTGAACCAACAGCGTCACCTTTAGTAACTAAGAAAGCTTCACCTTCAACTGCATATTCTGCAATTTGTTTGGTGGGTTTGAACGCATCGCTAGTGTAATATTCGGTAATAGCGCCGATTGCAACGCCACTAATAATACCAAGCACTGCGCAAATCCAAGGAGATGCCCAACCTACTTTAAAGCCTAAAACGTCTTTAAGAACGGTAGCGTCAACTTTGCCAAACGCTATAAGCGCCGCAACACCACACGCTAATATTGAAAAACCTGCCGATATGTACGTTGCAAGGTTAAGTTCTTTTGAAGGGTTATCACCCATCTTTTTAAGTTGAGCGTATGCAAGGCCGATAATACAACCAAGTAAGCCACCGCCTGCAACTACGAGGGGGAACACGTAAGTTGACGTGAATATTGCGCCAGAACTTTGTGAAGATAATAAACCGATAGAAACAACGATTGATGCCGAAATAGTTGCAACAAAACTTTCTAAAAGGTCTGAACAGTTACCTGCAATGTCGTTAACGTTGTCGCCTATAAAGTCTGCAATAACGTTGGGAACACGGCTATCGTCTTCGGGCAAGTCATTACGGATTTTACCTAAAATGTCTGCAGAAATGTCTGCCGCTTTAGTAAAGTTACCACCTGCAACACGATTGAACATTGCAACGGTTGAGCAACCTAAAGAATAAGCGGTAATTCTCATTATAGAAGAGTTTGTAAGTAACGCATCGATAAACACGATACCGCAACCTTTATACGCTTGAATGCCACCGCCAGATAAAGTGGTGATACCAGCAATTTCTTCTTGAGGGCCAACGCCACTAATAAGAACTACTAATAAAAAGCCGAGAAGACCAAGCGCTTGAACAGAAAGACCACTAACCGAGCCACCTGCTAACGCAACTTTTACCGTTTTACCGATAGAAAGGCTTTCTCTTGCAACGTTTGCAGTTCTAACGTTAGCGTACGTTGCGCTTTTCATACCTAAAATACAAACAACGCTACTCATTAACGCGCCTAAAACGTAAGTAATACCACTATACGTTTCAATAAACAACGAAAGTAACACTGCAATTACTAAAACTACAATACCTATCGTCGTAAACTCCTTTTTAAGGAAAACCCCTGCGCCTTCACGAATAATAGCGCTCATTTTTACCATGCGTTCGGTGCCTTCTTGCATCTTTTTTATAACGACGTAGTTATAAATAACGTATGCAAGCGCAATAACGCAGATGGCAAGCATTACGAATAACCATGCTTTGCTCATACATAAACTCCTTTTGTAAATTATTACGGGTAAAACCCACGTTGCTAATTATAACATAAATATTAAAATTGTAAAAGACTTTTTTTAAAAATAACTATAATATTTAAAAAATTGTTATTTTCAAGCAACGTATTGACTAAAAAGCCCTTTAATTATATAATAAAGAATAATAAAATAACTTTTACGGAGCATGGTTATGTATTTTATAAATAACGATTTTATGCTTAAAACGACCACGGCAAAAAGGCTTTATAAAATGGTTGAAAACTTACCTATTATTGATTATCACTGCCACTTAAGCCCCAAAATGATTGCCGAAAACTACAAGTTTAAAAACGCTTACGACTTGTTTTTGGGTGGCGACCACTATAAATGGCGCCAAATGCGCACTAACGGCGTTAGTGAAGAGTATATCACGGGCGATAAAAGCGACTATGAAAAGTTTTTAAGTTTTGCTAAAACCTTACCGCTTTTAATCGGCAACCCCTTATATCACTGGACGCATTTAGAACTTAGCCGTTATTTTGGCATTAACGAAACGCTTAGCGAAAAAAATGCTGAAGAAGTATGGAATAAGGTTAACGCTTGCCTTGAAAAAGACGAGTTTAGGGCGCAAGAACTTATTAAGCGTTCTAACGTAGAAACCCTTTGCACTACCGACGACCCTGCCGATAGTTTAGAGTATCACGAAAAACTTAAAGATTTCCCAGTAAAAATACTTCCTACCTTCCGTCCCGACAAAGCCGTTGATATTAACAAAGAAACGTTTTTACCGTATATTGAAAGCATAGGCGTTAAAACTTATGAAGAACTTAAAGAGTTTATGGTAGAAAGAATATATTTCTTTAACGAGCACGGCTGTAAACTTTCAGACCACGCCTTAGAATACGTTCCCTACGCAGAAGGCAACCCCGAAGTTGCTTTTAATAAAAAGTTAAACGGCGATACGCTTACCAAAGAAGAAATTGATAGTTTTAAGTGTTCTATACTTAAAGTTTGCGCTAAAGAATATACTAAACTCGGTTGGGCTATGCAAGTTCATATAGGTGCGCTTAGAAACAACAATAGTAAAATGTATGCTAAACTCGGTGCAGACACGGGTTTTGATAGTATTAACGACCTTTGCATTGCCGAGCCACTTTCAAAGTTTTTAAATAGCCTTGAAAAAGATAACGTTTTGCCAAAAACTATTCTTTACACCCTTAACCCCAAAGACAATTACGTTTTAGGAACTATGCTTGGAAACTTCCAAGGTGGCGGTATCCCCGGTAAAATACAGTTTGGCTCGGGGTGGTGGTTTAACGACCAGCGCGATGGTATGGTAAACCAAATGCAAAGCCTAGCAAACCTTGGTATGCTTGCAAGGTTCGTTGGAATGCTTACCGATAGCCGTAGTTTCGTGTCTTACACCCGTCACGAATATTTTAGAAGAATTATGTGCAACCTTATCGGCTCTTGGGTAGAAGACGGCGAGTTCCCCGAAGATTACGACCTTTTAGAAAAAATAGTTAAAGGCATAGCGTACGAAAACGCTAAGACCTACTTCAATTTTTAATTCGTTATAAACGGCGTTATGCATCGTTTCTGCTTCGGTATTGCGACCTTGATGACCACAAAGGTCAATCAATTCCGCAATCCCTTGCGAGCCTTGCCTAACTTGTTTCTAACGCCTTAATTTTAAGAACAATAAAAAGCACCCAGACGGGTGCTTTTTATTTCGTTATAAGTCGTGTTTTAGTGCGTTTACTGTTTCGTTTGTCTAACCCCAACAACCAAAAAGGTTAGTTGTGCCACCGCCAAACTCACGAGCCTTCTAAAACACGCTCCTAACGGCTTAAAAACACCACTTTATACAACTTGATGACCAAAAAGGTCTATTTAATCCTTGCCGTCGTGTCGAGCCTATGGGGCTAGCAACTAACGCCTTAAAAATGAGCATTCTACGGCAAATAAAATCTCTCGGTTAATACAACTTAATGACTACAAAGTTTAGTTGTGTCTAGCCAAACTCACGAGCCTTCTAAAACACGCTTCTAACGGCTTAAAAACACCACTTTATACAACTTGATAAAAAGGTCAATTACGCCCAACGCCTTGCGTCGCAACTTGCAAAAAAAGTTAGCCTTTAAAGTGTTAAAGGCAAAACCTTAAGGCAACTTGCTCCTTTTTCCCAAAAATCTTTTGCAAGCAAAATATTTTCGGGAGCCCTATTATATCGCATTTTGAATTAACAAATTAAAAAACCCCAAGGTTTCTTGGGGTTTTCGTTTAAATGTTTAAAAGTTTTTTAGCGTTTTTAGATAGTATTTTTTCGTTTTCTTCGCGTGTAAGGTTAAGCGAGAAAAAATAATCAAGTTCGGTTTTAGCGTTCCACATAGGATAATCTGTGCCAAACAAAACTCTATCGGTGCCGTATCTATTTATAATCGTTTTGGCAGTATCTTTTTCAAGGCAGTAAAAACTTGAACTGCAGTCAACGTAAAAGTTTTCATAGCCACAAAGTTGTTTGCTTGCCTTATCGTATATAGACCAACCGCCAAAGTGCGCACCTATAATAGTTAAGTTTTTAAACGTTTCTAATATAGGAATAAGCCTGTTTGGGTTAGAGTTATCGTACCTATAATCGCCCGTGTGCATTAAAATGGGCAGGTTATACTTTTCGCACAGTTCGTAAATTATAAAGTAGCGTTCTTCGTTAATTTTAAAGTTTTGAATATCGGGGTGAAGTTTAACGCCTTTAAGCCCTAGTTCAAGTAAATGAAGAACGTCTTCTTCCATAGTTTCGCTGTTTTGGTGCAAAGTGCCAAGCCCCACCATAAAATTGCCAAACAAACTAACTTCGCTTGCAACGAATTCGTTAATGCTTTTAACTTGGTGCGGGGTTGTTGCAACAGACTGAACTATAAACTTATCAATACCGCTAAGTTCTTTTTGTTTTATTAAGTCGCTTGCCGTTCCAAGGTGTTTTGAAGTTATGCCGTAAAAGGTATCGGTGCCTTTAACCGCCTTATAGGCTATTTTTTCTGGATATATATGGCAATGCGCATCAATTATTTCGTAACCGTTTTTCATAACCAAATAAAGCGTTAATTATTTTTTAAGTCCTAACATTTCAATCGATTGTTCACGCATTTTATACTTTAAAATCTTGCCGGCTGCGTTCATGGGAAACTCGTTAACAAACACGAAATACCTTGGAACTTTATGCCTTGCAATCGATGCGTTTCCGTACTCGCGCATTTCGTTTTCGGTAGTAGTTTCGCCGTTGTGAAGAATAATCCAAGCGCAACATTCTTCGCCGTATTTTTCATCGGGAACGCCAACAACTTGAATATCGCGAACTTTGGGGTTGGTTAAATAGAACTCTTCAATCTCACGGGGGTAAAGGTTTTCGCCACCGCGAATTATCATATCTTTTAAGCGACCCGTAACCTTATAATAACCGTCAGGCGTTCTCATACAAATATCGCCCGAGTGAAGCCACCCGTCTTTATCAATGGCTTGCGCCGTTGCTTCGGGCATTTTGTAGTAGCCTTTCATAATGTTAAAGCCACGAGCAACGAACTCGCCACTTTGACCGTCGGGAAGTTCTAGGCCCGTTTCGGGGTCGATAATTTTACATTCAACGCCGGGGAAAGCGCTACCAACCGTTTCAACTCTGTGGTCAAGGTCTTCGTTAACTTCGCCCATCGTACACCCTGGCGACGCTTCAGTTTGACCGTAAACGGAAATAATTTCACGCATATTCATTTCAACTGACGCACGGCGCATTAAATCGGCGGGGCAGTTTGCGCCTGCCATAATACCCGTTCTCATATATGAAAAGTCCGTTTTAGCAAAGTCGGGGTGGTTAAACATTGCAATAAACATTGTGGGAACGCCGTTAAAGCAAGTTATTTTTTCATCGTTAACGCACGCAAGCGACGACTTTGGCGAGAAGTAGGGAATAGGACAAAGCGTTCCGCCGTGAGTCATCATAGAAGTCATTGAAAGCACCATTCCAAAGCAGTGGAACATAGGAACTTGAATCATCATACGGTCGGCAGTAGATAAATCCATTCTATCGCCTATCGTTTTACCGTTGTTTACAATGTTGCGATGGGTAAGCATAACGCCTTTTGGGAAACCAGTCGTTCCAGACGTGTATTGCATATTGCAAACGTCGTCGGGTTTAACGAGTGAAGCACGCCTTTTAACTTCTTCTTTAGGAATAAGCGAAGAACGTGAAAGCATTTGCTCCCAGGTAAGACAGCCGTCCATATCAAAGCCAACCGTTACAACGTTGCGTAAAAAGGGCAAGTTTTTAGAGTATAAGGGTTTACCTGCTTCAAGCGTTTTAAGTTCGGGGCAAAGTTCTTCTATAATTTCTTTATAGTTAATGTCTTTGCAGTACTCAATCATAACGAGCGTGTGCGTGTCAGACTGCTTTAACAAATATTCAATTTCGTGTATTTTATAGGCGGTGTTTACGGTAACGAGTACTGCGCCTATTTTAGTGGTTGCCCAGAAAGTTATATACCACTCGGGAACGTTAGTTGCCCAAACTGCAACGTGGTCGCCCGCTTTAACGCCCAACGAAATAAGTGCGGCAGCGCACTCGTCAACGTCACGGCGGAACTCTTCGTAAGTTCTAGTGTAGTCGAGCGTTGGAAACTTAAAGGCGTACTGGTCGGGGTAGTTTTCTACCATAGCGTCTAATACACTAGAAAAAGTAGCGTCTATAATGTCGTATTTTTTCCAAACGAAAGTGCCGGTTTTTGCCCTGTTGTAATATTCGCCTTGGCAAACGTCTTTTTTACGGTTAAGCGATGCAACGTAGCCTGCAAAGTGAGTAAGAACGATATCGGCGTCGTTAATCTCGTCGTTCCAAGCGGCGCAAATAAAGCCTTCGTAGTTAAGCGAAGAAAGGGCGTTTAAAAGTTTAGTAACTTCAAGGTCGCCTTCGCCTATTAAAACGGTTTTACCGTCTTTCATATCGCCAAGTCTAACGTATTTGATGTAAGCGCCCAAGGTTTTAATTGTCGATTCAGCCGATTCGCCTGCAGAGAAGTAAGTGCCCCTTACGTTCCACGAAACGCCAACTGCTTGAGAAGAAAAATGGTTGATTATTTCTATAACGTTTTCGGTATTTGCAAGGTAGCCTACCGTTTCAAAAAGTACGTTAACGTCGGCGTTTTCCGCCTTTTTTATAGCGCTTGCAAGTTTATAATCAAGCACGCTAAACGAAGTTTTTTCTTGTGTTGCAACAATAACGTTTTCAATGCCCACTAATCGAGCCATATCAACGTATTTTTCAATGGTTTCGGGGGTAGTTTCGTCGCTTTCAATAAAGGTGGGAAGCCTAAGCGCCGAAACGGTAAGATTTCTGTTTACGAGTTTTCGTTTAGAATCGGCAACTCGGTCACGCCTTAAAATACTGTCGTAATGGGCGCTACGCTCTTTAATAGCGTCGTATATTTCAAAGCCTTCAAACCCGTAATCGTAAGCGTAATTACAGGTGTCTAAAAAAGACGGACGGCTTACGTTTTTGGTTGAAAATACAATTTTCATATTACGCCTCCTCGGCTACTATTTTGTTAAGTGCGTTAACGTACGCTCTTATACTTGCTGCAACTATGTCGGTTGAAGTGCCGTTGCCAGAGTAAAGTTTTCCGTTATTTCTAAGCCTTACGGTAACCGAGCCTAACGCTTCTTTACCTTCGGTAACCGATTGAACTTCAAAGTTATCAAGTTCGTAGTGATGGCCTAAACATTGTTCGATTGCTCTAAAAGCAGAGTCTATAGGGCCGTTTCCTGCGCTAACGCCACAAATAATTTCGCCTTCAACTTTTAAGGTTACTTGCGACATTGATTTTGAAACGTTGCTACTAGTTGTGGTGTAACTTTCAAAGTGGTAAGTTGACGGCGCTTGCATAGCGTTACTTGCAATAAGCGCTTCAAACTCTTTCGCGCCAACCGAACCCCTTTTCTCGCAAACGTTTTTAAGCGCTTTATAAACGTTGCCACAATCTGATTCAGAAAGGTCGTAACCCAACTTAATTGCCGACTCGCTAACGTCGAATAAAGTAGAGTCGCTATCAAGTAAAATGTTACTCTTTTCGTTTGCTACTGAAGTTTCGTATTCTTTATGGTTTATTTTAGAAAGTAAATCGTCAATGCTTGCGTGTATTTTAGTGCCTTTAAGTTCAAGTTTTGCGCCTATTTTATCGCCACAAACCTTAATAGCGTCGCTTAATTCGCCCGCTAAAAGGTTGCTATTTCCTACCATAGCGCATTTTAAGCCGTTAGCACCACTCTTAATTGCAGAAAAAGCAGATGCAACGCCCATATTTATAAGGTTAGAAACTTGAACGTAAACGGGAACTGAAACGGCGCTACTAACTTCTTTAACTAAATTAGCAATATCTTCGGGGGTAGAAACGCCTGCCGTATCGCAAACGGTAATAAGGTTAGCGCCGTTATCAACTGCTACTTTTACTGCGCTAATAACAAAGTCTAAATCAGCCCTAGTTGCGTCAACTGCTATAAACTCTACGTCGTTACAGTAAGATTTTGCTTGCTTTACGAGTTCGCCTATTTTAACAAGCATTTTTTCTTGCTTAACGTGATAGGTATATTCCATTTGAATAGTCGATACGGGAAGTTCAACTTGAAGCCTTGCTTTGCTTGCGTTTTTAATTGACTCCCAAGCGGTTTGAACGCTTTCTGCGGTAAACCCTACGGGAATAGCAAGAATTGCGTTTTTAACGTTTTGCGAAATGGTTTTATATATAATAGCGTCTTCACGTTGATTTTTAACGGGAGGAAGTTCTATAACGTCGGCACCAAGTGCGTCTGCGGTGCTTGCTATAGCGGATTTTTCACGGAAAAGTAGCGAAACTTCGCGCTCGTTTGAAAGTGTTTTAAGCGTAACGTCTGCAATTTCGATTTTTCTCATTTTAATAATCTCCTTTAATATATATACTTAATTGCGGTTTTAACAACAAAAAAACGTTTCCATCTCTTTGTTTAAAGAGACGAAAACGTTAGTTAACAGTTTCCGCGGTACCACTCTTTTTCACCCGTAAGGATGCACTTTTAACGCCAACACGTTATAACTCTGTTACGGGAGTTCCCGTTTACCACTACTTGTTTTCATGGTAACCGCTCTACGGCGAGTTCGGTAAAACTTTTCCAGCGCCTTGCACCAAACGGCGCCTCTCTAAAGGTAAAACTTTTTACTTACTATTCCGCTTCATTGCGTTTATAATGGAATTATTATAGCAATACTTTTTTTACTTGTCAAACGATTTTTAAGGCGTAAAATAATTTTTTACAAAAGTTTTTATATGGCATCAATTATAGAAAAAGGCGAATAAGATACGCAACGCTTATCTCTAAAAACGTCTGCCCCCGAGCCTTTATTTATATGTGGCGTTAAATATAAAACGTAGCCGTATATAATATTAGTAACTAAAACGCTTAAACTAATGTTAGGAAAAAACTCGTTTAATTTGTTTTTGTAAACGTAGTTATTTTCTAAAAACAATTTAACAATTTTAGTTGCTTTAATAAAATTAGCATTTCGCTTATCGCTATTTAGGTTATCAACTGAAAAACATATTTTTTTAGGAAGATAATTTGAAAGTTCAACGTAAAAGTCAAAAATCATAAACTCTGCTATTTTTTCATTAGGGTATAAATAACTTATTAACTTTTGCTTTCTATCTATATTCATAAGTAAAACTCCGTTGCATATAATTATAATGGCACAGTGTGCCTTTTGTCAAACATAAATTGCACGTTGTGATATTATTTTGATATGATAGATATTAAAGATATACAAAAAAGATTGCGTGAAGAAATTAAAAATAGTGGCTTAACGCAAAAAGAAATAGCAAAAAGGGTGGGTATAAACCCTTCAACGGTTAGTAAGTATTTAAAGCAAGATAAATACCCTGCAATTGATACTTTTGCTAATATTTGTGAAGTTTTAGGCATTTCGGCAGATGAAGTGCTGGGGCTTAAATAAACATTAAAAAAACGGTGGATTTTTCCACCGTTTTTATTTTTATATAGATTATATTTTGTAAGTCCAGCCGAACGTATCTTCAACTTTACCCCATTGAATACCTGTTAAGGTGTCGTAAAGCATTTGAGTTACTTCGCCTATTTTGCCACCGCCAACTTCGTACTTAACGCCTTGGTAGCAAAGTTCGCCTATGGGCGAAACAACGGCTGCAGTACCGCAACCAAACGCTTCTTCAAGTGCGCCTGAAGCCATAGCGTTTTTAAGTTCATCAATTGAAAGTAAGCGTTCTTCAACCTTAAAGCCTTTCGATTTTAAAACTTCGATACACGACTTTCTTGTAATACCAGGAAGTATCGAGCCAGAAAGCATAGGAGTTACTATAGTTCCGTTAATTTTAAACATAACGTTCATAGCGCCAACTTCTTCAATATACTTTCTTTCAACGCCGTCGAGCCATAAAACTTGAGCGTAGCCCTTATCTTCAGCACGTTTACCAGCGCGAGTAGATGCAGCGTAGTTACCACCGCATTTAGCAAAGCCCGTACCACCGCGAACGGCGCGAACGTCTTCGTCTTCAATCATAATTTTAACGGGGTTAATGCCTTCTTTGTAGTAACTTCCTACGGGTGAAGCAATAATAATAAGTTCTGCGTTGTGAACAGAGTGAACGCCAAGAGTTTCGTCGTTACCGAATAAGAAAGGCCTTAAATAAAGTGAAGTGCCTTCTTGATAGGGAGTCCAGGCTTGTTCAACTTTTACAAACTCCGTTAAAAGTTCAAGCGCTAAATCTTCGTTGATAGTGGGAAGGCAAAGTCTTTCTGCCGAAGCGTTAAGCCTTTTAATATTTTCCATAGGTCTAAAAAGTTGAACGCCACCGTCTTTTCTTCTATACGCTTTTAAACCCTCAAAAATCTCTGCGCCGTAGTGTAAAACGGTGCTTGCAGGGTGGATAGAAAGGTTTTCAAAGGGAACTATTCTTGGGTTATGCCAACCTTTTTCTTGCGACCAAGTAATTTGTGCCATATGGTCGGTAAAGAACTTGCCGAAGCCTAAAGTTGATGCTTCGGGCTTAACTTTTTTATTAACGTTTTCAATAAACTTAATTTCCATATTAAACTCCTTAAAACTCTGCGCCGAGTTTCATTGCTTTAAGGTTAACTTCAAGCATATCTGCGTGCTTTGCAGAAATTACTTTGTTAAGCGCACCCATAAGGGCTTCTTCGCTATCGTCACCCGAAAGCGATAAAAGTTTACCAACAATAATCATATTTGCAAGGGTGGGGAATCCGTTTTCTTGTGCTAAACGGGTTGCGGGAACGTAATAAACGTTAACGTCTTGGCGTTCAACCTTTCTTTCTATGAGCGAACTGTCTAAAATGATAGTACCACCTGCTTTTACGGTTTTTTCAAACTTATCAAGCGAGGGAAGGTTCATTGCAACTAAAACGTCGGGCGTGTCGATAATAGGCGAGCCGATAGCACCGTCTGATAAAATTACCGAACAACTTGCCGTACCACCACGCATTTCGGGGCCGTAAGAAGGAAGCCAACTTACGTTTTTGCCTTCAACTAAACCTTTATAGGCAAGGAACTTGCCCGAGAAAAGTATGCCTTGGCCACCAAAGCCGGAAAATAAATATTTAGTAGTTGCCATATTATTTACCCTCCGTATTGCTTCTGTCTTTATAAACGCCAAGTGGGTAGAAAGGAATCATTTTCTCGTCAATCCATTTAAGCGCTTTTTCAGGAGTCATACCCCAGTTAGTTGGGCAAGACGATAATACTTCAATAAGCGAGAAGCCTTTTCCGTCAATTTGGTTTTGGAAGGCTTTTTTAATTGCCTTTTTAGCGTTTTTAACTGCTTTTACGCTGTTAACGGTAACGCGTTCAAGGTATTCTGGACCTTCGAGCGTTGCAAGCATTTCGCAAACTCTAATGGGGTAACCACACGCTTTAACGTCACGTCCGTAGGGTGAAGTTTGGGTAACTTGACCTTCAAGCGAAGTGGGTGCCATTTGACCACCCGTCATACCGTAAATTGCGTTGTTTATAAAGATAATTGTAATGTTTTCGTTTCTTGCAGCGGCGTGCACCGTTTCTGCCATACCGATTGATGCAAGGTCGCCGTCGCCTTGGTAAGTGAACACGATATGTTCTTGGGGGTTAGCCCTTTTAACGCCCGTTGCAACGGCAGGAGCACGGCCGTGTGCGGCTTCAATCATATCGCAGTTAAAGTAGTCGTATGCCATAACCGAGCAACCTACGGGTGCAATACCTATGGTTCTACCTTCAATGCCAAGTTCGTCAATAACTTCGGCAACGAGGCGGTGTACTATGCCGTGGGTACAGCCGGGGCAATAGTGGAACGATAAATCGGCAAGAGCCTTTGGTTTTTCAAATACTACCATATTAATTTATCTCCTTTGCGTATTTTTCAATTTCAGTGCGAACTTGGTCAACTGAAGGTATCATACCACCAGCGCGATTGCAAAGCGTTACGGGAACTTTGCATTCAAGTGCCAAGCGCACGTCGTCTATCATTTGGCCCATAGAAAGTTCAACACAAATAACGTGTTTTGCTTTGTTCGCAATCGCCTTATAGGGCGCTTTTGGGAACGGCCAAACGGTAATAGGTCTAATTAAGCCCGCTTTAATACCGTTAGCACGCGCTTCGTCAACGGCGTTTTTAGCAACCCTTGACGCAATACCGTAAGCGGTAACTACGATGTCGGCATCTTCAGTTAAATACTCTTCGTACATAACTTCGTTTTCTTCAACTTGTTTATATCTTTCGTAGCGAGCGAAGTTTAACTTTTCAAGTTCTTCAGGAACGAGTGAAAGCGAGTTAACAACGTTGTGTTTTCTTTGCATTTTAGTTCCGTTAGTCGCCCAAGGTTTTTCGGGTGCAGGGCTAACTTCTAAATCGAGTTCTACAGGCTCCATCATTTGACCCATAGTACCGTCTGCAAGAATCATAGAAGTCATTCTATACTTATCTGCAAGTTCAAAACCTTTAATGGTAAGCGACGCCATTTCTTGAACGCTACCGGGAGCAAGAACTATCATATGGAAGTCGCCGTGACCGCCACCTTTAGTTGCTTGGTTATAGTCGGCTTGGCTAGGTTGAATACCACCAAGACCTGGGCCACCACGTTGAACGTTAATGATAACGGCGGGAAGGTCTGCGCCTGCTAAATAAGAAATACCTTCGCTTTTAAGCGATATTCCGGGGCTTGATGAACTAGTCATAACACGGTAGCCTGCTGATGAAACGCCGTAAACCATATTGATGGCTGCAACTTCGCTTTCTGCTTGTAAGAAAGTACCGCCTATTTTAGGCATGCGTTTTGCCATGTAAGCGGCAATTTCCGTTTGTGGAGTGATAGGGTAGCCGAAATAGTGCATGCAACCTGCTTTGATTGCCGCTTCGGCTATCGCTTCGTTACCTTTCATTAAAACTTTATTTGCCATAGTATCACCTTTCAACCTTAATAATGCAGTCGGGGCACATAGTTGCGCAGAAAGCACAGCCTATGCAGTCTTGTTCTCTAACCGCAGTAACGGGTTTATGTCCTTTTTTATTGATTTTGTCGCTTGAAAGTTCAAGCACTTTCTTTGGGCAAACGTTAATGCAAAGACCACAGCCTTTACAGTTGTCTGCATTGATGGTAAGTTTTGCCATAGTTATTCTCCTTTAAATCTTTTTCTGCAAAACGAGTGGGTACAAGTTTTCAATTTTATCTTTAAGTGCGCCGTAAAGTTTGCTACTAACCGTTGTAAGTACTACGGGAACGCCTAATATTCTAGCAACGCCGCTTGCATAGTCAACCGAGCCTAAAACGTCTGCTTCGGTGGTGAACTCGCCAAGGTTTGAATTGTTTATAACGCCCGTAAACTTTAACTTACAAGCGTTTTCTATCTCGCGCGCAACTTCAACAGCGCTTTCGGGCGTTGGGGTTAGCGGGCGAAAACTGTTAACTACAAGTAGCATTTCGTAACTGTTTTCTTTAAGTATTTCGGGGGTGAGCCTACCAAGCGCCAAAGCACCACGGTCGTCACCGCCAACGTCAACGAAAGTTTTACTAGTTTTATCGTCTGTAACTGCGTAAATCTCTTGCGGAAGGGCGGGAATATCAACGTTGCTATTAGCGTAAGGCGAGCATATAAGCCTAACGCCGTTTTTTTCAAGTTCTAACTCGCTATCTTTCGAGCGAAAGTAGGGGTTAACTATATCAAGGTCGGCAAGAGTGACTTTTTCATAGTCCTTTTTTGCCGAAAGCGATAAATTAACCGCAACGTTAGTTTTACCACTGCCGTAATGTCCGCTTAAAATTATAATTCTTTTATCGCTTAACATTATAGTTTGTTTCTCTGTATTTTACCGCTTATGGTTTTTGGAAGTTCGTCTTTAAACACTACTATTCTCGGGTACTTATAAGGTGCGGTGTTAGTTTTAACGTAGTTTTGTATTTCTTTTTTAAGTTCTTCGCTCGGCTGGGTGCCTTTAACTAGAACTATGCTTGCTTTAACTACTTGACCACGAACTTCGTCTGGCTCTGCTGAAACGCCACACTCAAGTACGTATGGAAGTTCCATAATAACCGACTCTATCTCGAAAGGTCCTATTCTGTAACCAGACGACTTAATAACGTCGTCAACCCTACCAACGTACCAATAAAATCCGTCTTCATCACGCCAAGCAGTGTCGCCCGTGTGATAATAGCCGTCGTGCCAAACTTCACGAGTTTTTTCCTCGTCTTTATAATAGCCTTTGAATAAACCACAGGGCGCTTTATCGCCTATTTTAATAACGATTTCGCCCGTTTCACCGTCTTCAACGCTATTGCCGTCTTGGTCAACGATAGAAACGTCGTAAATAGGTGCGGGTTTACCCATACTGCCTATTTTGTGTGGAGCACCCGTCATATTACCTATAATCATAGTGCTTTCCGTTTGACCAAAGCCTTCCATAATATGTAGGCCCGTTGCCTTTTCAAACTGACGGTAAACTTCGGGGTTTAACGCTTCGCCAGCCGTAGTCATATGCTTAATTGAAGAAAGGTCGTATTTAGAAATATCTTCTTTAACGAGCATTCTAAGCATAGTTGGTGGAGCGCAGAAAGTGGTAATTTGGTACTTTGCAAACATAGGAAGTATTTCGCTTGCATCGAACCTGTCGAAGTCGTAAACGAAAATTGCCGCTTCGCAAAGCCATTGACCGTAAAGTTTACCCCACATTGATTTAGCCCAGCCCGTGTCTGAAATAGTGAAGTGAAGCCCGTTCGGGTCAACGTTATGCCAGTACTTTGCCGTGTGGAAGTGACCTAAGGGGTAGGTGAACGAGTGCGCCGCAATTTTGGGGTAACCCGTTGTTCCAGAAGTAAAGAACATAAGCATAAGGTCGTCGCCACAAGCAGTGTCTTCAGTGCGGTTAAAGTGGGTTGAATAAAGGGTATATTCTTCGTTAAAATTGTGCCAACCTTCACGCTCGCCGTTTACTATAATTTTAGTTTTTACGGTGGGGCAGGCGTTAAGCACTGCTTCTATATTATCTGGAACTTTATCGTCGCTCGTTGCAATAACGGTAGAAACGCCCGCAGCGTTAAAGCGATATTCAAAGTCGTGCTCTTTAAGTTGGTTGGTTGCAGGTATTGCTATTGCGCCGAGTTTGTTAAGTGCAAGCATCGTAAACCAGTATTGATAATGCCTTTTTAAAACTAATAAAACTCTGTCGCCTTTCTTAACGCCGAGTGACTTTAAGTAGTTGGCAACGCGGTTGCTCTCCTTTTTAATATCTTTAAAGGTGAAACGGCGTTCGGTTTTATCTTTTGAAACGTGAAGCATTGCAACTTTGTCGGGGTCTTTGTCTGCAATAGCATCCATAACGTCAAAAGCAAAGTTGAACTTTTCTTCGTTTTTAAAGGTAATTTTAGTGGGAGTGCCGTTTTCGTTGAGAGTAGTTTCAATAAACTTTTTATAAATGCGCTTTTTAGCGCCCGCATCTGCTTTTATGGGGGTGGCGGGAATTATCTTGTGCGCGTCAAGCGCAGAAGAGTGCTCGCCCGAGGGGTTTAAAACTATTGCGTAAAAAACACAGTCCTTTCCACCTATAGCCCTTAAACCGTGCGGTGCGTTAGAGTTGTAATAAATACTGTCGCCAGGGCCGAGTATTTCTTTGTGGTTTCCCACTTGAACTAAAAGTTGGCCGTCTATAATAATGTCGCACTCTTGCCCATCGTGCGTGGTAAGTTCTAAGGGTTTATCTTGCGCTTCTTCGCTATACTTGCTAACGACGTATAAAGGCTCTGCAATTCTCGATTTAAACGAACTTGCTAAGTTATAATACGTCATACCGTGCGCTTGACCTACCATTTGTGCGTTGCCGTTTCTAGTAACGTCGTACGATTTAAGGTTGGGGCTATAACCCTCGATAATATCGGTAACGTTAACTTTTAAAGCGTTTGCGCAACGGTAAATGAAAGCGAAGTTAAGGTCGCTTTTGCCGTTTTCACAATTTATGTATTCTTCTTCGCTAACGCCCGTAAAGTTTGCCATTTCGGCAGTAGAAAGACCTACGATTTCGCGTAGTTCTCTAATTCTTTCGGCCATTTCACGAATTTTAAGGTTTAATTCTTCCATGCTTTTCTCCCGTAGGACAAGGAATTAAAAACCTCGCCCCAAAATAGTTGAGACGAGGATTCCCGCGGTACCACTCAAATTGCAACCGTAGTTGCCACTTAAACACTTTAACGCAGTTATACGGAGAGATTCTACTTGTTTTATAAACTTTCTTTCTCCCAACTCGGAAATTACACGCTTAAATCTTCAACTTCGGCTCTCACCAAACGCCGTTCTCTGTATGGTGAAGGTTTTTAAGCGACTTTTCGTCATAGTCGTTAATTAAATTATAAATAATTTACCACTACTTTTTAATCTTGTCAACGATTTTAACGGGGTTTAAAGTTTATTTCTCTGTATTTTACCGCTTATGGTTTTAGGAAGTTCGTCTTTAAACACCACAATTCTCGGGTATTTATAAGGCGCTGTGTTAGCCTTAACGTAATTTTGTATTTCTTTTTTAAGTTCTTCGGTTGGCTCGGTGCCTTTAACGAGTACTACGCTTGCCTTAACTACCTGACCGCGAACTTCGTCGGGCGCAGCAGAAACGCCACACTCGAGTACGTAGGGAAGTTCCATTATTACCGATTCAATTTCAAAAGGTCCTATTCTGTAACCTGACGACTTAATAACGTCGTCAACCCTACCAACGTACCAGAAGTAACCGTCTTCGTCGCGCCAAGCAGTGTCGCCGGTGTGGTATAAACCGTTGTGCCAAGCGTCGTTAGTTTTTTCGGCGTCACGGTAATATTCTTTAAACAAACCGCAAGGAACGCCTTTATCGGTACGAATAACGATTTCGCCAACTTCACCTGCGGGAAGGCTATTACCGTCTGCGTCAACAACGTCAACGTCGTATTGTGGGTTTGCTTTACCCATAGCGCCGATTTTAGGCGTAGTTCCAAAAAGGTTTGCTATCGCAAGCGTAGTTTCCGTTTGACCAAAGCCTTCCATTATTTCAAGGCCCGTTGCTTCTTTGAACTTGTTAAACACTTCGGGGTTTAACGCTTCGCCAGCCGTAGTCATATGGTGGATAGAAGAAAGGTCGAACTTAGAAAGGTCTGCCCTTATAAGCATACGGAGCATAGTAGGGGGAGCGCAGAACGTAGTAATGTTGTACTTTGCAAACATAGGAAGAACGTCGTTTTCGTCAAACCTATCAAAGTCGTAAACGAACACTGCGCCTTCGCAAAGCCATTGTCCGTATAACTTGCCCCAAAGCGATTTGCCCCAGCCCGTGTCTGAAATGGTAAGGTGTAAGCCTTCTCTTTCACAGCAGTGCCAGTACTTTGCCGTTACGAAGTGGCCAAGCGCATAGGTGTGTTTGTGAGCTGTCATTTTGGGGTTTCCAGTCGTTCCCGAAGTAAAGAACATAAGCGCCGTATCTTCGCCTGCCGAACAGTTTTCGGGGCGAACGTATTTTCTAGAAAATAACGCGTATTCTTTATCGAAGTCAAGCCAGCCTTCTTTTGCGCCCCCAACCATTATAAGTTTTTCAACTTGCGGGCATTTTTTAGCGGCGCTTTCGGCGTACTGATAAGTGTCGCCGTCGGCAGTACAAACTATTGCCTTAACTCCTGCGGAGTTATATCTATATTCAAAATCGTGCTCTTTAAGTTGGTTGGTTGCAGGTATTGCAACTGCGCCGAGTTTGTGAAGGGCAACCATACAGAACCAGAACTGATAGTGGCGTTTTAAAACGAGCATTACCTTGTCGCCACGCTTAATGCCAAGCGAAGTAAAGTAGTTTGCCACTTGGTTTGAAGCCCTTTTCATATCTTTAAAGGTAAAACGGCGCTCGGTTTTATCTTTTGCAACGTGAATCATTGCAAGTTTATCGGGGTATTTTTCGGCAATTCCGTCAACTATATCAAAACCGAAGTTAAAGGTGTCGGTATTTTTAAACTTGATAGATTCAAGTTTGCCGTTAGCGTCTTCTTTAGTTTCAACGAACTTTTCGCAAACGAGTTTCGCGCTATTTTTAGCAGCCATAACGCTTTTTCTAACCACGGGCTCGTCGGTGTGTTCACCCGACATAACCACCGCGCAGAACACGCAGTCTTTACCGTCAACGGCAATCATACCGTGTGGGATAGAAGAATTGTAATAAATACTGTCGCCTTCTTCTAAAACTTCAACGTGATTGCCTACTTGAACTTTAAGTTTACCACTTAAAACAAGGTCGAATTCTTGACCGGAGTGGGTGGTTAAGTTTATGGGTTTATTTTGTTGGCTTTGCGAATATTCGTACTTAACGTAATAGGGCTCGGCAAGTTTATCTTTAAACTTGGGCGCAAGGTTAGCAATATCTATACCGTCTTCTTTAGCCGTTTCTTGGCCGTGACCTTTTCTAGTTACGGTATAGGTTGAAAGTTTTGCCGAACTACCTTCTAAAAGGTCGGTCATTTGAACGCCGAACGCTAGCGCGCACTTATGAATAAATGAAAAGGGAATATCTACTTTGCCACTCTCGTATAGGGTGTACTGCTCTTCGGTTACGCCTGCTTTTTCTGCCATTTCGCTGGCGGAAAAGTTCATAATTTCGCGCAACTCCTTAATTCTAGTTGCTATCTCCGATAACTGACTTAAAGTGTTGTTTGTGTTCATAACTGATGACCTCCTTTTAAAATAATGAATCGCAAATCGCTTTAAAAAATAAAAAACCCCGTCTCTTACTTTGAGACGGGTATAATATACTCGCGGTACCACTCAAATTGCAACTTTCGTTGCCACTTTAGAATCTAACAATTCCTATTCGTTAACGCAGAAATCACGGAAGGCGCTACTAAACTTCGAGCCTCCAACTCGGAAGGGATAGGTTGTAAATACTCGTTATCGGCTTACACCAAGCGCCGACTCTCTGCAAACTTATATTTAGCCAGTCTTCGTCACAGTTGTTAAATGGTTGCCATTTGGCTATTAAGTTACTGCAATTTTAGCACTGCTATTTTTGTTTGTCAACTGTTTTATAAAACTTTTTTCAATTTTTTTGAAAGACGTTTTCGTGGCGAAAAAAATTAAAAATCGTATTTACAATTTGAAAAAATAAGGTTATAATAAAGAAAAAGGAGAGTTCTACTATGAAATTAACCGTTAAAAACAAAATTATGTCTATAGGCGGTGCGTCAACAGTTTTAAACGAAGAAGGCAAAGAAGTTTATCGCGTTAAGGGTAAAGCCTTTTCTTTTACTAATAAAAAGTTCGTAACTTCGCTAGATGGCAAGGTTTTATACACCGTTAGAAATAAATATTTTAAGGTTTTAGTTTATAGCGCCTTTATCTTTGATGAAAACGGCGAAAAAATCGCTCATCTTAAAGATAATTTAACGCTTGTTGATAACTTTACTTCGGTTGATTTTGCCGACACTTTTAAGTTGATTAGAGAGTCGGGTGTTATTAAGTTTTATAAAAATGAAGAGCATTTCGCCACTATGAAAAGGGAGTATTTCAAAGTTGCCGATACTTTTGAACTTGAAGTTTTTGAAGAAGTAAACGCACCCATTGCAATTGCGCTTACCATTGCTTACGATAATATTACCGATAGAAAAGATAGAGATAGGGCAAATCGCAGAAACTAACGTAACCTTTTAGCCGTTTTCCACCGTGAAAACGGCTTTTTTATTGCCAAAAAATGAAAAGCGTGGTAAAATGTAAATATTACGTCATTACAAGGATTTATATGAAAACTTTAGATGAAATACTTTTAACGGTAGAACGCCCTTCTCGCTATATAGGCGGTGAGTGTGGCGAGCCTACCATAAAGCCCGAAAAGTTTAATTACTGCATTTGCTTTCCCGACGTTTACGAAGTTGCTATGAGTAACCTTGGCATTAGAATAGTGCAAGAAGTTATCAACCGTGTAGACGGCGCTATGGCAGATAGGTGTTTTGCGCCTTGGCCCGATTTTGGCTCTGCGCTAAAAGAAAATGGTATTCCGCTTTATTCGCTCGGTCTTAAAATGCCACTTAAAAACTTTGATATGCTCGGGTTTTCGCTTCAATACGAACTTTCTTACACCACCATTTTATATATGCTCGATTTAGCGGGTATTCCACTACTTGCAAGCGAGCGTGGCGAAGAATATCCCATTATTCAGGGTGGTGGGCCTTGCGCCGTTAACCCAGAGCCTATTGCCGACTTTTTCGACCTTTTCGTTATAGGCGACGGGGAAGATAGTATGCGTGAACTTGCCGAGTTAAAACTTAAGTGCTCTTCAAAGCAAGAGTTTTTGAAAAAGGCAACTAAAATTAGGGGCGTTTACGTTCCTTCGCTCACCAAGCCCGTTTACGATAATTCGGGTAAAATAGTGGACTTTTCCGGGGAAAAAGTGGAAAAAGCATTTTGTTTAGATTTAGATAACGCCGTATTTCCACACACCCAAACGGTTGGCAACGTTGAAGCCGTTCACGATAGGGCGGTTATTGAAGTTATGCGTGGTTGCTACCGTGGTTGCCGTTTTTGTCAAGCAGGGTTTATTTATAGACCCGTGCGCCCAAGGTCGGTAGGTAACCTAACCCAAACGGCGTGCGATTTAATTCGTTCAACGGGGTTTGACAACCTTTCTATGAACAGTTTATCAACTAGCGATTACCCACACCTTAAAGAACTTTTAAGTTCTTTAAAACAAAGCCTACCTAAATACACCACCGTGTCGCTCCCGTCGCTACGCATTGATAGTTTTGAAGAGTATTACGCCGAAGAAGCGCGCAAAAACAGCCTTACTTTTGCGCCCGAGGCAGGCACGCAAAGGTTAAGAAACGTTATAAATAAAGATATTAGCGAAGAAGATATTATAACGGGTGCTAAAAAGGCGTTCAACCTTGGTTATTCGCTTATAAAACTATATTTTATGATGGGGCTACCCACCGAAACCGACGAAGATTTAGAAGGTATTTTAAACGTTGTTAAACTAATCCAAGGCGTTTACGCCGAAAACCCCAAGCGTTTAAGGGGGCTTAGAATTAACGTTAGCGTTTCAACTTTCGTTCCAAAGCCGTTTACCCCGTTTGCTTGGGCAAAGTTTATAAGTCGTGAAGAGTTTGAATATAAGTTTAACCTTCTAAAGAAAAAACTTGCCGTAAAAGGCGTTACTTATAGTTGGAACGACTATGAAGTTAGCGAACTTGAAGCCGTGCTTGCAAGGGGCGATAGAAAACTTTCAAAGGCAATACTTTTAGCCTACGAGAGTGGCGCCGTTTACGATAGTTGGGGCGAGTTCTTCAAGCCTAGCGTTTGGGACGTTGCGTTTGAAAAAGCAAGTGTTGAAAAACAAGCCTATAAGGCGGAAATCGACACGGCAAGCATACTCCCGTGGGATTTTATAAACGTTGGCGTTAGCAAGAAGTTCTTGCTTAAAGAGTACGAAAGGGCTAAGGCAGAAACCGTTACGGGTGGTTGCCAAACGGGTTGCAAAAACTGTGGGTTACAAGGCAGGTGCACGCTAGTATGATACTTATCAAATATTCAAAAACGCAGGGCGCCGAGTTTATTCCGCATTTAGATACTTTGCGCCACCTAGGCAAAACCGTAAGGCGCACGGGGGTTGACATAAAATACTCGCAGGGTTTTAACCCGCATATGCTCATTTTTATGAGTTCGCCTATTGCGCTCGGGTTAAAGAGCGAGTGTGAACTTTGCCTTTTCGATAGCGATGCAAACGCCTTGGAGTTTAAAGCGCTTTTTAACGCCAACTCGCCAAAGGGTATTCGCTGTTTAGAAGCCTATAACGTAGATAAAAAAATTAAAGTGGTTGCAGACGTTACTTCGGCAATTTACGAAATACAAAATATAAATAAGTTCAACGTTGACGATATTCTCAAAGCGCCGTCGTTCACCGTTTTCGATAAGCGTTCGGGCACTGAAAAAGACGTTTTAGATAAAATTGTAAACCTTCACTTTTTAGGCGATAAACTTTACGCCGAATTAAAGTTTGGCAACGTTACGCTTCGCCCCGATTACTTGGTTGAAAAACTAATTTCGCTTTACGGTGGCGAACATCCCGTAGTCGTTAAAAAAGACGTTAGGTTTTTAAACGGGCTTACTTTAAGGGAATATTTAAGGCCTTATTTGTAAATCGGCGTGTGTAAAAGTTGTTAATTTCTTTTTTAAAACGATTGACAAGGGGTTAATTATCGTATATAATAATAGAACTTTGATATCAAAGTATTTTTTTGGTGCGTTGCACCCAAACCTTGAATACGAGGTCAGCCGTATTCCAATAAGTCCAGGAGGTTAAAAAATATGAGAAAGTACGAAATGCTCTACATTCTTACCGCTACTTTAACTGACGAAGAGAAAGAAGCAATAATTGCAAAATTCGAAAACGTTGTTAAATCAAGTGGTGGTAACGTTGAGAAGGTTGACAAATGGGGTCTTAAAAAACTCGTTTACCCTATCAACTACAAAACAGAGGGTTACTACGTTCTTATGACTTTTGAAAGTGACGTTAACGTTGTTGCGGAACTTAAGAGAGTTGCCGGCATTACCGACGGTGTTATAAGAAGATTAATAACCAAAGCATAAGTAGGAGAAAATTATGAATAAAGTATATTTAATAGGAAACTTAACTCGTGACCCCGAACTTTCGGAAACCAACAGTGGCGTTGCTTACTGCCGTTTTTCAGTTGCGGTAAACCGTAACTACGCTAATGCAGACGGTACTAGAGAAGCAGACTTTTTCAACGTAATTGCGTGGAGAGGTCAAGCCGAAACTTGTGGTAGATTCCTTAAAAAAGGAAGTAAAATTGCCGTTATCGGTAGTTTACAAAACCGTTCTTACGAAGATAAAGAAGGCGTAAAGAGAACGGTTACCGACGTTGTTCTTTCAGAGTTCGAGTTTTTATCGCCCAACAACCGTGGTGATGAAGACGGTGAAGAAGTTAGACCTGTTAAAAAAGCAGTTCAACTCGAAGAAGTTGACAACGATGCAGACTTACCGTTTTAATAAGGAGATAAATTATGGAAGAAAAAACCACAGTTGCGGTTAAAAAACCTTTCAAAAAAGCGCCCAGAAGAAAAGTTTGCGCTTTCTGCGTTGATAAGGTTGAAACCATCGATTATAAAGATATTGCAAAACTTAAAAAATACGTTACCGAGAAAGGTAAAATCCTTCCCCGTCGTATGACCGGCGTTTGCGCACAACACCAACGTGCACTCGCTAAAGCCGTTAAGAGAGCAAGAATTGCAGACTTACTTCCTTTTAAGGGCGAATAATTTTTTAAGACACAAAAAATGCACCGTTTCGGTGCGTTTTTTATTCCCGTATAAACTTCGCACAAGTTCGTTTACTGCCAACAAGTTGCAACCCCAACAACCAAAAAGGTTAGTTGTGTCTGCCCCTTGTTGTCGAGCCTACTTGTGCTTGTTTCTGCGGGCTTAAAAATATCACTTGCTACAACAACCAAAAGGCTAATTACGCCCAACGCCTTGCCGTCGAGCCTTGTCTTGCTTGGCTCTAACGTCTTAAAATGCCACTTTCTACAACCAAAAAGGTTAGTTGTGCCACCGCCAAACTCACGAGCCTTCTAAAACACGTTTCTAACGTCTTAAAATTATTTTCTACGGCAAACTAAACCTTCTCTCGCTTGCTTCTTTTTCCCAAAAATCTTTTGCAAGCAAAATATTTTCGGGAGCCCTATTAAATCGGTTTTTACTGCAAAACGGGGTAAAGTTATAAAAGTGTGAAAAATAATTTCACAATTTTTGTAATAATATTGACAAAATAAAATTAAAAGAATATAATTACGTTATGGTTTCATATGATTATCACCTTTTGATAGTCGAGTGAAATACTTATTATGGGAGGAATAATTATATGAAGAAAAGGTCAGTTGCTGCTATCGTTTTAGGTGTTATTGCTATTATTGCCGCTTTATTATCTATGCCATCAGACGCAATGTTAGAGTACATTCTCGACGAAGTTCCCGGTGATGTAGAAGAAATTATGATTTTAGGCTTCCAAGTTCTTAAAGGCTTTGTTATCGTAACTGCAATAATCACTGCTCTTTGCGTAGTATTCAACACCAAAAAAGGTGCAAACGTTACCCTTATTGTTTTTGGCGTAATCGAAATTATGTTCGTATTAACCTTCTTCGTAGGTTTATTCAGTATTATTTCTGGTGCAGTTGCTAACTCGCACATTAATAAACTTAAACTTTACGAAGCAACTCACGCAGCTCAAGCAGAATAATTTTAAGTACATAAAAAACACGGCATTTCGCCGTGTTTTTTATTTCGTTATAAGCGTCGCGATAGTGCGTTAACTGCTTTTTTATTATAACGCCGTTACTAAAACGGTAATTTTTGCTATTGCATCGGGTAAAAGTTTAACTTCAACTTGGGTGCTACCAAGCGATTTAATAGGCTCTTTTAAAAGTATATTCTTTCTATCAATTTCAAAGCCTTTTTCTAGAAGTTTTTCGTTAATTTCCTTACTAGTTACCGAGCCGAAAATCTTGCCGTTATCGCCCGTTTTTATTTTAATTTCAACTTGCGTGCCGTTTATGTTTTTAGCAAGTTCTTTAAGCGCCTTAATTTCTTCTTGTTTGTGGAAAGTTTGCGCGTCTTTTTTAATATTTAAACTGTTTACTTTAACCGAAGTTGCTTCTTCTGCAAGCCCTTTTTTAATAAGGCAGTTTCTAGCGTAACCATCTGCAACTTCTTTAATTTCGCCGGCTTTACCCGTTCCTTTAACGTCTTTAAGTAAAATAACTTTCATAATAATTCTCCTTAACTTTATGATACAACAAATATGTAAGTTTGTCAACGCATAAATTGCCCCAAAAAGCCTATACTTTTAGCGAAAGGGGGTTAAAATGAAAAACTGTATAGACTGCGACGTTACCGACTGCATGTTTAACAAACTTGGAAAAGAATGCACGCTTGGTGGCGTTAAAATTACAAAAGACCACCACGATTTTACCTTTTGTGGAAGTTTTAAACAAAAGATGTTAGACTAAAAAGCACCGTTTGGTGCTTTTTTTAATTACGTTCGTAATTACTTTGACAACTTTTTATTCGTATGGTAAAATATTAAATAATAAAATTATTTAAGGTGAAGTTATGAACGAATTAAAAAAGCAACTTATAAACTACCTTTCTGAAGATAGTAGATATACGTACAAGCAACTTGCTATGATGACGGGCGCTACTAGTGAGCAGGTTGAAACGGCAATTAAAGAACTTGAAAGCGAAAAGGTTATTTTAAAATATTCAACCGTAGTTAATACCGATAAATACGAATCGGGCAGTGTCGACGCGCTTATTCAAGTTTCGGTAAAGCCACAAAAATTAAAGGGGTTTGACGCGCTTGCCGAAGAACTTTGCGCTTTTGAAGAAGTTCAAAGTTTATATCTTATAAGTGGTGGTTTCGACCTTTGCGTTATAGTTAAGGCAAAAGATTTAGCGTCGGTTGCACGTTTCGTTTCCGAAAAACTTTCGGGTATTGACGGTGTTATTAGCGTATCTAGCCACTTTATTTTAAAGAAATATAAAATAGAAGGTCAGGCAACTACGTCGCCGTCGAGTGACAGACAAATCGTTTTATGAGAGATTTCGTTAGCAAAAAAGCACGCGATTTAAAACCTAGTGGAATAAGAAAGTTTTTCGACCTTTGCCAAGGCTCGAAAGACATTATTTCGCTTGGCGTTGGCGAGCCCGACTTTATAACCCCGTGGCAAATTAGCGATGCGGGCATTAAAACGATTAAGGCGGGCAAAACGCAATACACGTCTAACAAGGGTTTAGAATCGCTTCGCGAAGAGATTTCGCTTTACCTTAAAAACAGATACTCGGTTTGCTACGATAAAGAAGAAATTATGGTTACCGTTGGCGCAAGCGAGGCAATCGACGTTGCGCTTCGTGCTACTATCGACGAGGGCGACGAGGTTTTAGTTCCACTTCCTAGTTACGTTTCTTACGCGCCTTGCGTTGAACTTTGTGGTGGCGTTGCAGTGGGCGTTCCCTGCACGGCTGAAAACGGGTTTAAACTAACGCCGGAATTACTAGAAAGCGTTATAACTCCAAAAACCAAGGCTTTAATTTTTCCGTTCCCCAACAACCCAACGGGTGCTATTATGGAAAAAGAATACGTTGAAAAACTCGTTCCTATAATTGAAAAGCACGACCTTTTAGTTATTAGTGACGAGATTTATAGCGAACTTACTTACGGGCAAAACCATTTTTCAATAGCGAGCATGCCGGGAATGGCAGAACGCACGGTATATATAAGTGGTTTTTCAAAGGCGTTTGCGATGACGGGTTGGCGCATAGGTTACGTTTGCGCAAAAAACCCCGTGCTGAGCGCAATGCTTAAAATACATCAATATTCGCTTATTTGCGCCCCTATCTTTTCGCAGTACGCTGCGCTTGAAGGGTTAATCGTTTCAAAAAACGACGATTATTCCGTTGTAGAAACTATGCGCAACGAATACGACAGGCGCCGTAAGTTTATGATAAGTGCGTTTAATGAAATGGGGCTTACTTGCTTTGAGCCAAAAGGTGCGTTTTACGTTTTCCCGTGCGTTAAAATAACGGGGCTTACGGGCGAGCAGTTTGCCGAACGCCTTTTAAAAGAAAAGCGAGTGGCGGTAGTTCCGGGCGACGCGTTCGGTGAAAGCGGAAAGTATTTTATTCGCTGTTCATACGCTTATTCTATGAAATCGCTTATCGACGCAACCGATAAAATACGCGAGTTTGTAAAAAGCGTGGTTGACAATTAAGAAAAGTGGTAATATAATAAAATTAAAGATAAATCTTTAAAGGTATTTAAAAGGAGATATTATGGGTAATTTTTTCAAAAGAACGATATCCTTTATTCTCGGTATGATATTTATGCTCGTGGTGCTAGTTGGCGGTGTTGCCGGCGGTGCTTACTGGGCGTTTAAAAACTTAACGCTTGAAAAGGTGGGCGTTCTTCCTGAAGAAGGCGATTTTGGCGAACTTGGCTCGTGGACTATTGAAGACTGGTATGCAACTATTGCAAACGCTTCAACTAACCCCGAAGGCTTTACCTTAAAAACGCTTGAAGACAACGGCCTTGACCTTAACGGTATGTTTGCATCTATGGGCGTTGACCTTGAAACTGCAAACCCAAAAGACGTTGCTTCGCTTAAAAACGTTTCGGTTATAACCTTAATGGGTGGCGATTTTTCAAACGTTTCGCTCGGCGCAGTGCTCCCGTTTATTCCTAACAATCAAGAAACGGGCAACCCCGTTGTGTTTAGTGAAGGCGCGCGCCAACTTTTAAGAACGTATACGGTTAGCGATATTTTAAATAGCGACCCCATAACGGGTAAGCCAAGAATATTAAGCATTCTTCGCCAACTTCCCGTTGGTAGTTTACTTCCCGACGCTTATACCGAAACCTTGCAAGGCGCAAGTTACGTTTACGAATCAACTCACAAGGGTTTAAACCTTTTAGGTAACGTTAAACTTTCCGTTATTACCGACGTTATTGAAGGAACGCCCTTTGACCTTGCTAACCTTTTAATAAACGGCGAACTTAAAGAAATAGGCGAAAAACAACTTCGTGAAGTTATTGCGTCTTTCAGCGCAACCGATGATGAAACCTATCAAAACGCATACGACGGGTTGTCGGCGCTTGGCGATATGCTCGTTAAAGACCTTTACGTTTACGACGAAGAAAATAGCAAGTTCGTGTTCAATATGGAAGGAGTTATGAATAGCTTTACCGTTGGCTCGCTTATGGGTTTAACTCTTTGCTCAGAAGACGAAGATTGTAAAGTACATACCGACGTTAACGATTGTAACGGCGAACTTTACGATAACGAAGGCAACGTTGCCGAAATGCCGGGCATTGAAGGCGACGTTATGAAAAATATAGTGACTATGCCCATTATGTCGCTTATCGCAGGTGGTTTTTCACTCGACGCTTTAATCGACGGAGTTTACCTTGGTAAAGCGTTCGGTTATCAAATAGGCACTAACGGCGGTTATTGTAACGAAGACTGTGCTACCGAACACGACCACGCTTTCTACTGGGTAGATAGCGAAGATAAGTTCGTTGGCGAACTTTTCAATAAACTTGCTAACGTAAGTTTAACGGGTGTAATTTCTGGCAATTTAGATATTAACGGAATAATTAACACCACCAAAATAGGCGATATATTCGGCTACGTTTATAGCGAAACTAACTCTCGTTGGGAAACTAGTGACGGCGCTCCCGTTCCTAACGACACTATTAACGATAAGATTTTATACGGCTTATACGGCAAAACTATTAACGACCTTTCTTCTGGTCTTGACCTTGCCGAACTTTTACAAGGCGTTTACCTTGGCGAAGCACTCGGTTATGAAATCGGCGCTAAATCGGGCTACTGCGTAGACGGTTGCGCTACCGAACACGACCACAATTTCTACTGGGTAGACGGTAGTGGTAAGTTTGTTGGCGAACTTTATAACAAACTTGCAAACGTTGCACTTTCAGGCGTAATTACGGGCGACTTAAACCTTGAAGGTATTGTAAACACCACGAAAATTGGCGATATATTCGGTTACGTTTACGACGAAGTTGACGCCCGTTGGGAAACTAGTGACGGAACTGCCGTTCCTAACGAAGAAATTAGCGATAAGATTTTATACGCATTATACGGCAAAACTATTGAAGACTTATCTTCTGGGCTTGACGTTGGCTCGCTTTTAGAAGACGCTTATCTTGGCGAAACGTTCGGTTATGAAATCGGCGCTAAATCGGGCTACTGCGTAGACGGTTGCGCTACCGAACACGACCATAATTTCTACTGGATAAATGCAGATGGTGAGTTCGTTGGCGAACTTTACAATAAACTTGCTAACCAAAGTTTAAAGGGCGTTATTAACGGAACGCTTGACATAAACGGCATAATTAACACCACTAAAATAGGCGACATATTCGGCTACGTTTACGACGACGTTGACGCTCGTTGGGAAACGGCTGAAGGAACTCCCGTAAGCAAAGTTACCGTTTCAGATAAAGTGTTATACGCTTTATACGGTAAAACCGTTAACGATTTATCTTCTGGGCTTAACCTTGCCGAACTTTTAGACGGCATCGTGCTCGGTGAACTTTTAGGCTACACGAAGTGCACCCAAACTTCTACTTGCCCCGTTCACGGCGCAAACGAATGTAACGGCAAATGGTATAATGGCACTACCGAAGTAGACGCGTTATACAACACGCTTTCTAATATTTCTATGTCGGGCCTTATAAACGGCACCGTTGATATAGAAGGTTCGATATCGGGGCTTTACGTTGGCGAACTTATGGGTTACAAACTCGATGGTGGCGTTTGGAAAAATAACGGCGTAGAGATAGGCGAAGTTCAAAAAATGCTTGCCGAAATTACCATTGGCGACATTTTAGAAGGTAACCTTAATTTAACTTCAAAAATCAACGGCTTAAAACTTGGCGATTTAATAGACGCTAAGGGAAATAAAATACTTACCTACCTTATAAACACTAACACTACGGTTGGTGGTCTTGCTAGCGCAGTAGACGGTATGGAAATACAAGACGTATTAACCATTAACCCTTCAAACAAAGTGCTTTACGCCCTTATAGGAACAAAGGTTAACGAACTTCCTAACGCAATTAACACCCTTGAAATAGGCAAAATGATGGGCTACGAATACGATGCTGATAAAGGCTACTGGGTAGACGGTTTGGGCGATAAAGTTAGTGGAATTGAAGGTAAACTCGCAGGGCTTAAAGTAAGCGATTTATCAAGCGGTGGAATTGAAAGTCTTACCTTCGTTCTTGGCGACGTGTTAGACGAGTCGGCGCTTTCAAGCGGTGCGTTTGCGCTTATTGACTGCACGGGTTACGATAGCGTTGCAGATATACCCGTTTCTAAACTTTCAGGCGCGTTGACTAGCGGTATTAACAAGGCAACTTATTTCGAACTTGTAACTTACGGAATTATTTCGGCGGTAAACAACGAAGCAACGCTTGATAAATTATTCCTTACTAAAAAGGAAGACGGTGCTCCTGTGTTCACGTCGACTACCGAGTCGCACGCATACTGGACGGGGCTTACCGTAACGGCGCTTATGAACGAAGTTGTAGACCTTATAGGTAGTTACATAAGTTAAAAAACTAAACGGCAGAAAACCTCTGCCGTTTTTTCCGTGCTATATAAAAAGTTTTGTTAACACAGTTAACAAAAATAGGTGAATTATGTATAAATACGTTATAAATATTAAAGGAATGATGTGCAAAACGTGCGAAAAACACGTTACTAAGGCAATAGAAAACGCCGTAAAGGGCGTAAAAGTTTTTGCAAGCGCTCAAACGGGAATATGTGAAGTAGAAAGCGCTAAAAACGGGCTTGAAAGCGAACTTGAAAGCGCAATTTTAAACGCAGGTTTTGAAGTTTTAAGCGTTAAAAAAGAAGAAACTTTAAAGAAAGGGTTATTTGCAAAGATTTTTAAATAATATATGGCTAGAAAAGATAATGCTAAAAAATGGGTAAAGCCTATTCATAAGTTTGGTAAAGCGCTAGTTGCGTTTTTCGTATATCCGTTTATTAAACTCAAATATCGCGCAACGGTGGAAAAGTTTAAAGAGCAAAACGGTAGGCAATATTTAGTGCTTTATAACCACCAAACGCCGTTCGACCAGTTTTTCGTGGGGCTTGCTATAAAAGGGGTTACTTATTACGTTTCTAGTGAAGACGTTTTGTCAAAAGGCTTTATATCTAGAATAATAAACCTAGTAGTTGCGCCTATTCCTATAAAAAAGAACTCGAGCGACGTGCGCTCGGTTATGAATATGATTAAGGTTAAAAACGAGGGTGGAACTATTGCAATAGCCCCCGAAGGCAACAGAACGTATAACGGAAGAACGTGTTATATCGCCCCGTCTATTGCGCCACTTATTAAAAAACTTAACCTGCCCGTTGCAATTTTTAAAATTGAAGGGGGTTACGGCGTTCAGCCTAGGTGGAGCAACGTTGTAAGGCGTGGTAAAATAAACTGCAAAGTAACCACCGTTTTAGAGCCTGAAAGTTATAAAAACTTATCTAATAACGAACTTTATAGTAAAGTCGTAAACCTTTTAAGTCAAGATGAAAACGTTTCAGGCGGTGAGTTTGTTTCTAAAAAATCGGCGGAATATTTAGAAAGATTAGTTTACGTTTGCCCTTACTGTGGGCTTTCTTCGTTCGAGAGTAAAAACGATAAATTAACGTGTAAAAAGTGTGGAAAAACGGCAATTTATCACTCTAATAAAACGTTCAGTGGCGATTTTAATTTTAAAAACGTGGGAGAGTGGAGCGATTATCAAGAAGAGTTCATTAAAAAACTAGATCTTTCTAGGTATAATAACGTTCCCGCTTATAAAGACGTTGTCAGTGTTTATAACACTTTCATTTACAAAAGCAAAAAACTGCTTTATAAAAACGCAACCGTAACTCTTTACGGCAATCGCGTTGAAATTAACGAAACGGCTTACGCATTTAGCGATATTTTAGCCTTTACCGTTCTTGGCAGAAACAAAATAAACTTTTACCTTGGAGAAAAAGTTTATCAAATTAAAGGAAATAAGCGCTTTAACGGCGTTAAATACCTTAACTTTTTCTACCACTACAAAAACATTTTAAAGGAGAACGATAATGAGCAATTTTTGGGACTCTAACGTATGGGGCATTTTAATTTTAGTGGTCGTTTTGCTTGGTAGTTTACTAGTGGGAAACGTGCTTAAAAGGGCTATTCCGTTTTTAAGAGAATCACTTATTCCAACTTCGGTACTCGGTGGGCTTATCTTGCTTTTAATATCTGCAATATTTAGGTGGGTTACGGGCGAAACTATGTTCGATTCGCCACTTTTTGCAGGCAAAGGTATGGCTACTTTAGAAATTATAACCTATCATGCGTTGGCGCTTGGATTTATAGCGTCAACATTTAAACCAACCAAAGAAAAGTTTACGGGAAAGCGTGCTCGCGAGATTTTCGATAGTGGCGTTACAACCGTTTCAACTTATTTATTACAGGCAATTTTCGGGCTTTCAATAACGCTTATTGCGGCACTTATTATTCCTAACTTTTTTAGCGCTGCGGGAATACTTTTGCCGTTCGGCTACGGTCAAGGCACCGGTCAAGCAATGAACTACGGTGGTATTTACGAAACCGAATACGGTTTTAGTGGTGGTAAAAGTTTTGGTTTAGCAGTTGCGGCGCTCGGCTTTTTAAGCGCAAGTATAGGTGGCGTTATTCACCTTAATATTCAAAAGAAAAAGGGCGTTTTAAATAAGCGCCACGCAAATAACGCAGTTTTAAAGGCGTACGATATAGAGTCTGCTAACGAAATACCTATGCAAGAAAGCATAGATAAACTCACTATTCAAGTGGCTTTAATTGCAGTTGCTTACTTTATTGCGTATTTAATAATGCAAGGGCTTGGTGCGTTAATTCCAAGTATGAAGTCAACTATTTTTGGGTTTAACTTTCTTATTGGCGTAATTTCGGCAAGCCTTATTAAAGTCGTTTTAAACCTTTTAAAGAAAGCAAAAATCATTAAAAGAGATTATATAAACGACTTTTTAATGACTAGAACTTCTAACTTCTTTTTCGATATAATGGTGGTGGCGGGTATTGCCGCTATTAGCGTTGATATTTTAGAGCGCTATTTAGGAATACTTTTAATTTTAGGTGCAGTTGGGCTTGTAATTACTTACGTTTACAACCGAATAGTAGCAAAAACTCTATTTAAAGAATATCCCGAAGAACAGTTTTTGGTTATGTACGGTATGCTTACGGGCACGGCGTCAACGGGCATAATACTTCTTCGCGAAGTTGACGGCAACTTTGAAACTCCCGCGGCAGACAACTTGGTTTATCAAACGTTACCTGCAATAGTTTTCGGCTTTCCTATGATGTTACTTGCAACGTTTGCGCCAAAAGAGCCTATTTTAACCCTTATAATACTTATTGTCTTTTTTATAGCAATGAACGTTTTGTTATTTAGAAGTAAAATATTCAAGAAAAAGCCTTCTAAAATTAAGGAGTAATTTATGCAACTTCTATACTTTTTTGAAAGCATTAGAAATCCCTTGTGCGACGCTTTCTTTTCCTTTATAACCGAGTTTGGCGATGAAACGCTTTTTATGGTTGTTGGAATGATATTTTTTTGGTGCGTTAACAAGTTTACTGGCTATTACCTTTTAATAACGGGCTTTTTCGGCACCGTTATCAACCAGTTTTTAAAACTTATTTTCCGTATTCCACGCCCTTGGGTTAAAGACCCTAACTTTACCGTGGTTGGAAACGCTAAAGACGGGGCGGGTGGGTTTTCGTTCCCTAGTGGACATACTCAAACTTCGGTAGGGCTTTTCGGTGGTGTTGCGCGCGCTAACAAAAACAAAGTTTTAAAAATAGTAAGCATAGCGCTTTGCGTGTTAGTTCCCCTTTCAAGAATGTATTTAGGCGTTCACACCCCGCTTGACGTTGGCGTTTCGGTAGCCATTGCGCTTATTATGGTTTTTGCGTTCTATCCACTCTTTAAAAAGGCGGAAAAAAGCCCCAAGGTAATGTACGGCATAATAACTGCGCTTGGCGTTTTAGTCGTGGCGTTTATGCTTTACGTTTATTTATACCCCTTTCCAGATAGCGTTTATCTTCCCGAAAACGTTATAAACCTTCAAAGCGCAGTAAAAAACGCACACACCTTGCTTGGTTGTATGCTTGGCTTTTTAGTCGTTTATTTCGTTGACACTAACTACGTTAAGTTTGAAGTTAAAGCCGTTTGGTGGGCGCAGATTTTAAAGGTTATAGGTGGGCTTGCGTGCGTATTGCTCGTTAAAGAAGTTCTTCGTTTTCCCATTGATTTTATTTGTAGTGGTCATATTATAGGAAGAACTATTCGCTACTTTTTAATGGTTGTGGTTGGCGGTGTAGTTTGGCCGTTAACGTTTAAGTGGTTTGCTCGCCTAGGCAAGAAAAACGGTTAAAAAGGCGCTTTCTGTTTGGCAAAAGTATTAAAAATGCAAAAAAGGTATTGACTTTGCATTTTCGCTATTATATAATAATAAAGTAAAGTAACTGCTTGCTTACAAAAACGTTAATATCTTTTGCAGGTTTTATCGCCCCTGCAGGGGCGTTTGCTATATGCGTAGCAAACAAATATCTTTAACAAATGATACTGTTAATAACACCTAAGGTGTTAAATATAAATAAAGAAGGTATAATTATGAAAAAAGTTAACGTAAAATTACTCGTGGGTAGCATTATATATGCATTATTCACAATCGCACTTTGGTTAACCCTTAATAATACTGGGGTTTTAAGCGTAGTATTCTCTCAATACTTCTTCCAATATTTAATAGCATTCCCCTTTACTGCATCAGTTGTATGGTTTGGGTTATTTGGCTTATTATTTGCTCTTGTAAGCACGGTTGGCGCAGTATTTGGTATTTTAAAGGCAGTTGGCGTTTTAAAAAATAATTTAGGCGCTAAACTTTTACAAAAACTTGGCAAAGTGTTCTGTTCTTTTGCAATTATTACCTGCATTTGGTTTGCGTTCTACATTTTTATGGCAACTGCACCCAGTGGCGCTCCCGACGCAGACGATATCAAAAATATGGCTTCTGGCCTTGTTCCTCTTGTTTACATTATTATCGTTTCTATTTGTGGTAATATCGTTAATAAAAACGTTAAAAAAGCAATTGAAGCCGATGAAGCCGCTGCTAAAGAAGCACCCGTTGAAGTTGCTGAAGAAGCACCTGCTGAGGAAGTTGCTGAATAATAAAGTAATAAAAAAGCACCGTTTCGGTGCTTTTTTTGTTTTTATAAACTGTGTTAACCTTACGGTTAAACTGTGTTAGCATAACTGCTAAACTAAGTTGTGGCTATTGCCACAAACTAAAAAATACCAAGACTACTTGGTATTTTTTGGTCTACCCGACAAGATTTGAACTTGTGACCTTGAGAGTCGGAGTCTCACGCTCTATCCAGCTGGGCTACGGGTAGATAAAGGGCTTATTTAGCCCTTTTTCTTTTAATAATATCAATTATAAAGCAAATTGCAGTGCCTAGTAAAAACCCGCCAAAGTCAATTAAAACGTCTATAAAACTTGCACCGCGTTGGAAAGAAAATACTTCAAGTTGCAAAAGTTCAGAAACGCCTGCGGTTAAAAGCCCTGCAACAAGCGTAAACACAACGGTAAATACCACGGCTTTTTTGGGGGTTGTTAGTTCGGCTAGGCGCTTATATACCCAGTATGCAAATAGCGAAAGGGTAAGAAATAGTAAGAAATGCCCCACTATTTTTCTAACGTTTTGCGAGTAAGAGTTTTTAACTTCGATAACGCGTTCAACCGTAAAGCCCGAAATGGTTTTATGCTCGCCTTTTAAGGTTATAGTTCCGTTTTCGTTAACGGTAACGTTTTCACCGCTAAACGAATAATCGCTAGTTCCTTCAACTGTCCAGTTAAACTCTGAAGCAGAGTAAGTAACCCCGTCACCTATAACGGTAATTCTAGTAGCAACGCCGTTTTTAATGTAAGTGCTAGGCGTTACTATTTGCGCCGTAGTAGGATGTGGTTTTTTAACGACTACGTTAAGCGAAGTCACCGTTAAGCCGTTAGTCCCCGCCGAATAAACGTTTAAAGTCGTTTCACCTGCTTGTTTTGCCGTTAATATAAGGCTTTGGTTTGATGCCGTAACACCTATAATATTTTTGTTATACGCAGGGTAAAGCGCTTTTTGCACATCTTCAACGCCTTCGAAATAATTGCTAGAATTAGTAAGTACGCTTGCGCTTTCGCCAAGTTCAAGTTCTAAAGTTTCGGGTGGGTTAACGAAAGTAAAGTTGCAAGTATAAGGGTTAAAAGTTCCTTCTCTAACGTTAATCTCGTAAGTTTGTTCAATAGTTTGGTCGCCGTTAGAGTTTTTATAGTTGCCGTAAAGTTTAATTTTTAAAGTTCCAACCTTTTTGGTAACGAACCACACTTTACTGGTAGTTAACAAAATATCTGCTTCGCCTTCAACTACGGTAGCATTAATGCTTTCAAGGTCGCTTTGGTAACCTAAAACGTACATAATGCCCGTTGAAGTAGAAGGGGAATAATAAACGTAACCGTTAGCGTCTACGTTTTGGTCGCCTGCAACGCCCAAAAACGTAATGGTTGGCGTGTAAACTTCATTAGTTACAAAAAAACTTTTGCTTGAACTAACCTTTGATAGAGTGTCGGTAACGGTAACGGTTGCCGAGCCTGATGAAACGGGGGTAATTTCGCCTTTCGAGTTAACCTTTAAAACGTTTTGGTTAGAAGATGAATAAGAAAGTTTTGAAAGGGGGTAATCGCCAAGTGGGTTAAGCGTTGCGTGTAGCGCATAAGTTTTTCCTATAACCAGCCTTGCAGGAACGCCCGTTAAAGTTATGCTTTGCGGGTAAAGCCCTTCCGTTTTATCGTCGTTTTCAAGGTCGATTTTATCGCCCGTTATAAACGATATAATTTTAGAAATAGTAGTTCCTACAAAGTTGCTAGATTGCGTGCTTTGCTCACTAGAAAGTAGCGATTGCGAAAGTATGAACGCAGTAATTAAAATATAGGCTATAAAGCAAAATACAATGCGTTTTTTATTAAAGAACTTTTTAATCATTGCGAACTCCTTTTTAGTATTGTAACACATTTTTTTTAAATAGTAAACCGTGTTTGCGTTTCTTGACATTAAAACTCAATATATATATAATGTTATATATGGATAAGAAAACAGTAGTCGTTGGAATGAGTGGCGGTGTTGATAGTTCGGTTGCCGCACTCCTTTTAAAACGTCAAGGTTACAACGTAATAGGCTTGTTTATGAAAAACTGGAACGAAGAAGACGACGGGGTTTGCACTGCAGAAACCGATTTTAGCGACGTTCGCAGGGTTTCGGCAACGCTTGGCATACCGTACTATACCGTAGATTTTTCAAAAGAGTATATGGATAGGGTGTTCAAGTATTTTATAGACGAGTATTCTAAAGGTAGAACCCCTAATCCAGACGTTTTGTGTAACCGTGAAATTAAGTTCGGGCCTTTTAAGGACTATGCAAAAAGCCTTGGGGCCGACTATATTGCAACGGGGCATTACTGTGGCATTTCGCACGAAAACGGCGTTCACTATCTTTTAAAGGCTAAAGATAAAAATAAAGACCAAACTTACTTTTTAAACCAAGTTTCGCAAGAGCAGTTAGACGGGGTGCTTTTCCCACTTCAAGACCTTGAAAAGAGTGAAGTTAGAAAAATTGCCGAAGAGAACGGTTTGGTCACCGCCGAAAAGAAAGATAGCACGGGCATTTGCTTTATAGGCGAAAGGAACTTCCGTCAGTTTTTAATGAATTATATTCCCGCCAACGAGGGCGATATTAAAACTTACGATGGTAGAACACTTGGCAAGCACTACGGGCTTATGTACTATACCATAGGTCAACGCCGTGGGCTTGACATAGGCGGGCAAAAGGGTGACGACGGTAGATGGTTCGTTATTGAAAAAGATTTGAAAAATAACGTTTTATACGTTGCTCACGGTGAAGAAGATAAACTCTTTACTAACGGGCTTTATGCGTCGGGCTTTAATTTTATGCCCGGAACTCCTAGCGAAACGTCGTTTAAGTGCACGGCGAAGTTCCGTTACCGTCAAGACGAGCAGGGCGTTACCGTTTATAATCTCGGTGATGGAAACGTTAAAGTTTTGTTTGATAAACCACAACGCGCTATAACCGAAGGACAGTACTGCGTTTTATACGACGATAAAAGGTGTTTAGGCGGTGGCGTTATAGAAAAGGCGTTTAAAACCGAATAATATACTATTATATTATATATATTATTATATATAGATAGAAGGCCTACCGTTTTCGGTGGGTTTTTAGTTTGAAAAAAAGTGGGGTTGTATAAAAGTTTCACTTTTTAATTTTTAAAACACAATATATAGTGTCGAAAAAAATATTTTAAAAAATTGCGAAAAAATAATTGACATTTTTTTTAAAATATAGTTTAATAAGTGAGCATCGACGCGTTAAATAAGGTTTTTGTGTTTTTATTTAAAAGCGCTTAAATCTTTCGCAAAAATGGGCAAAAATAATTTTAAAAAAATTAAAAATACTGTGAAAAATCAGTTGACAAACATTTTTGCTTATGTTATTATAGTTAGGCTGTCGATTGCGAAACAGCACTCGAAGAACTGTCGTTCTTCATTAAGTAGATTAAAAATTGAATAGAAGGAAATGAATTGAGTTACAAGATATTTTTTGTAATAAAAAAGTTTCTGTCAAAATTAATTGAGTATATTATGTACCAAAAAACAGTCAGCAAAAGACAATAAAAACGTTAGAGCAGTTGAACGAAAGTTCAGCTTTAAGAAATTAAACTTAAGAGTTTGATTCTGGCTCAGGACGAACGCTGGCGGTGTGCTTAATACATGCAAG